>NZ_JBFAIF010000006.1:0-402357 GCF_040654555.1 Nonomuraea sp. NPDC050680
CCTACGCCGGGACGCAGGGCGGCATGCCCGTGCGCGAGGAGACCTACGCGGCTCCCGCTCCCACGGCCGCGCCCCCCGCGCCTCCGCAGTGGCAGAGCGGCGGCTACCAGATGGGCCCGGGACACCCGTCCTACTCGTCCTACCCGTCCAACCCGGAGCCCGCGGGTGCGGGCACCTGGCCGTCGATGCCTCAGTGGCCGTCCGACCCGCGCGCCGGCAGCGGCGGTTACGACACCGCCGACGTCTGGGTGCCGTCGCGAGGTCAGGGCGGTGGCAGCGGTGGCGGCGGGGGCGGCTGGTCCGGCGACAACGGCCTGCCCAAGCAGCCCACCAACGACCAGCCGCCGTTCCAGCCGCCGGCGAACTGGAGCTTCGGCGACCGGCCGGTGGAGCAGAGCCCGCCGCCCAGACCGAGGTACGACTTCCCGGAGACGGAGTCGGCGGCCACCGGCCCCATCCCCATCGTCAACCCGCCCTCGTCGGGTGACGAGTACCTGCCGATCTTCGCCTCGATCGAGTCGGCCTGGTTCGAGCACGACGGTGAAGGCGGCGCGAGCTGGGGTTCCGCCAAGGCGGATGCCGGCTGGCACGCCGCGGCGGCCGTGGTCGAGCCGGTACGTGACGGCGCGACGGCCGCCGGGTTGCCCAAGCGGGTGCCCAAGGCCAACCTCGTGCCGGGTTCCGCCGCCACGTCCACCGCGCCGAAGGACGTCACGCCGACGCCCTCGATCTCACCCGAGCGGGCGCGTAACCGCCTGGCGGGTTTCCAGAAGGGCCTCCGGGCCGCGCGCGAGGACATCAGTACGGGCAGGGCCCCTTCTACCGGCCCCATGAACAGGGAGCAGGGTGCATGAACGACCTGACTTACGTGGGGCATGGGCTCGACTGGCTGATCACTGAATTCGTCAGCACCGTGCCAGGCGCCGCCCACGCGATCGTCGTCTCATGCGACGGTCTGCCCCTCGCGGTCTCGGCGGCCTTTCCCACCGAGCGGGCCGACCAACTGGCCACGATCGCCGCCGGGCTGATGAGCCTGACTCAGGGAGCGGCCAGGGTCTTCGAAACCGGCGCCGTCACCCAGGCCGTGGTGGAGATGCAGCAGGGGCTGCTGCTGACGATGTCGATCAGCGACGGCTCATGCCTGGCCGTTCTCGTCGCACCTGACTGCGACATGGCGCTCGTGGCGTACCACATGACGCTCATGGTGGAACGGGCCGGCCAGGTGCTGACCCCGGCCGTACGCGCACACCTACGTACCAGCCTGGCCAGGTGATACGGCCACCGGTCAGAAAGTTTCAATAAGCCTGGCCTGGGCGGCGAGGATTCCGCAGGTCATCCGAATGTCGAATATGGCGGCCCACGTGGAGCCTTGTCTCTCGAAAAGTTCTTAACAATACTCCGAATGTTTCGGGGTCACATCGAGAGAGGGGCAGCGGATGAGGATGACGACCAGAGTTCTCGGCGCCTTGGTCGCCGCCGCGATGTTCGTCATCGCGTGGCTGACCATGGCTCCACCGGCCTCGCCGGCCTCGCTCACCGAGGTGACCAACTTCGGCACCAACCCCAGCGGCCTGCGTATGTACGTGTACGTACCGGACAACGTCGCGGCCCGGCCGCCGATCCTGGTGGCCGTGCACTACTGCACGGGCTCCGGCCCGGCCTTCTACTCCGGCACCGAGTTCGCCTCGCTGGCGGACCGGTACGGATTCATCGTCATCTACCCCTCCGCCACCAGGAGCGGGTCCTGCTTCGACGTCTCCTCGCCACAGGCGCTCAAGCACGACGGCGGCAGTGACCCGGTGGGCATCGTGTCCATGGTCAAGTACGTCGAGCAGCACAACAACGGCGATGCCTCCCGGGTCTACGTGACCGGCGCGTCCTCGGGCGGCATGATGACGAACGTGCTGCTGGGCGACTATCCCGACGTCTTCAAGGCCGGGGCGGCGTTCATGGGCGTGCCGTTCGGCTGCTTCGCCACCACCGACGGCTCCAGCTGGAACAGCGCCTGCGCCAACGGCACCATCATCAAGACCCCGCAGCAGTGGGGCGACCTCGTACGGGGAGCCTTCCCCGGCTACACCGGGGCGCGGCCGCGCATGCAACTGTGGCACGGCACCGAGGACGCCACACTCCGCTACCCGAACTTCCAGGAAGAGATCAAGCAGTGGACCGACGTCCACGGGCTCAGTCAGACCCCCACGTTCACCGACCACCCGCAGGCGTCCTGGACCCGGACCCGTTACGGCGGCACCGGCACCACCGTCGCCGTCGAGGGCGTCAGCATCCAAGGGATCGGGCACAGCCTTCCGCAGGGCGGCATGGCCGCCGGGGTCATCCAGTTCTTCGGCCTGGACGGCGGGTCCACCGGCCCTTCGCCGACACCCACCCCGACTCCCACGCCGACGCCGACGCCGGGCGGACCCTGCGGCGTCACCTACACCATGAACAGCTGGAACACCGGATTCACCGCATCGGTCACCATCACCAACACCAGCGCGTCCCCGATCAACACCTGGTCCCTGGTCTTCACCCTCCCCGGCGGGCAGACGGTCACCTCCGCCTGGAACGCCACCGTCTCCCCCTCCAGCGGTCAGGTCACGGCCAGGAACGTCAGCTACAACGCCACCATCGCACCCGGAGCCTCCACCAGCTTCGGTTTCCAGGCCACCCACACCGGTAACACCGGCAAGCCCACCTCCTTCGCCCTGGGCGGCACGACCTGCACCGTCGCCTGAACACCCCCCGGGCGGCGGCGTGGTCCGTCGCCCGGTTTCAGAGCGCCGACAGGAGCGCTAGCAATGCTAGAGTTGTCGGCATGTCGATTCAGGCGCGCCGGGAGCGCGAGCGGGCGGAGCGGGAACGGTTGATCATCACAGCGGCCCGGACGCTGGCCGAGGCCGAGGGCTGGGAGGCGGTGACGACGCGCCGCCTGGCCGAACGGGTCGAATACAGCCAGCCGGTGCTCTACAGCCACTTCAAGGGCAAGGACGCCATCATGGCGGCGGTCGCGGTGGAGGGCTGCGCCGACCTGGCCGTCGACCTGCGCGCGGCCCGTACCTCGACAGACGACCCCCGGCAGGCCCTCGCCGCCGTCGGCGCCGCCTACGCGGCCTTCGCCGAACGGCGGCCCGCACTGTACGACGTGATCTTCAGCCTGGCCGTCGACCTGCCCTTCGCCACCCCCGAGGCGCCGGCCCCCCTCCAGGCGGCCTTCGGCGAGCTGAGCCAGGCGCTGGAACCGCAGGCCGGCGACGACGACCTCGGCCTGCTCACCGAAACCTTCTGGAGCGGCCTGCACGGGCTGGTGACACTCATGCGCGGCGGCAGACTCCCCCGCGAAGCCCACGACCGGCGGCTGGCCATCCTGGTCGACCGCTTCTCCCAGCGCCCCTGACCCGGCTTCGGGCAGGGCCGTGGGAACCGCTCTCCCAGCGCCCCCGACACGGCTTCGGGCAGGGCAGTGGGGACCGCTCTCCCAGCGCCCCCAACACGGCTTCAGGCAGGGCAGTGAGGAGCGCAGAGCAGGAAGACAGGGGCGCCGCTGTGCACCAGCAGCGACTCGGCGTCCTGGTTGGCGTCCAGCGGCGCCCACAACGTCAGCGCGGCCAGGGCGGCGAGCACGGCCACGAGCACGGGCCGGCGTCGTGGCCGGGGACTGAGCAGGGAGCGTACGCGCTCGGGGACATCTGACGAGTGGTAGCCCATCGCCGGGGCCGTGGGAGAAGACGATGCGGCCAGCGAGGCGAGGGCGGCGCGGGCCAGCGCCCGGGCGGCGAGCGCGCGGTCACCGACGGCGCTCGCGGCTTCTTCGTCGGCCCAGCGTTCGGTGGCGTAGCCGACGGCCAGGGGCAGGCGATACAGGAGAGGATTGACCGCGGCGGCCGTGTCGGCGAGTGCCCGGCACAGGTGGTGGCGGTGGACCAGGTGGGCGTTCTCGTGGGCCAGCAGGACGCCTCGCTCGTCCGGGCTCAGGGCGTTCAGCATGCCGGTGGAGACCACCACCCGCCCGCCACGCCGGGCGGGCAGGGCGAACGCCTCGGGGCGGACCTCATCGATCACCACCAGGTCGCCCGGTCCACCGTCCAGATCGTCGGCGACGCGGCGGACCTCGGCCATGGCCCGGCGATGCCGGAGGATCGTACGGGCCAGCCGGACCGCGGCGACGCCGAGAGCGAGCGCCGCGCCCACGGCGACCGGGGTGGGCACGGGATCGGCGTCGTCCCAGGACTGCAGGGACCAACCACCCAGCCACGCCACCAGCCGGATCTGGGCCAGCAGGGTCCAGGTGAGCAGCGCGAGCGCGTACGCGGTGCTGACCGCCGACACCAGCGCGGCGGCCACCAGGGCACGGCCGGCGGTGGCCGGCGGCAGCCGGCGCGCCAGCGGCGGGGCGACCACGCCGAGCAGGAGGGAGATGAGCAGCGGCAGGTAGACATCGACGCGCATGTCAGGTGCCGCCGCTCTCGCGCAGGAGCCGCTGCAGCAGCGCCTCGTCCTGCTCGGACAGCTCCCCGACGAACTGGGCCAGCACCCGAGCCCGGTCCTGGCCCTCGCCGAGCAGGTTGCGCATCTGCGCCGCCCGCCGGGCGGCCTCGTCGCGCTGGAAGGAGTAGGCGTAGGCGCGGCCACTGCGGACCCGGCTGACGGCCCCCTTGTCGTGCAGGCGGCTGAGCACGGTCATGACCGTGGTGTAGGCCGGCGGAGGTGCCAGCCGCTGGGCCACCTCACCGGGGGTCAGCGGGCCAGGGGTGCCGGCCAGGATCGCCAGCACCTCACTCTCCAGGCCGCCCCGGTCCCGGCGTTGGCGCGATGGTGAGGTCATAAGCGCTCATCCTCTACTTACAGCTTGTGTAGCAGAGTAGCTGTAGTGCCTGGGCGATTCACCCCCTTCAACTACTACTAACTATGTAGTAGAAATGTAGGGGGGTTCGGACATGTCCTTCTCGTGAAGATCATCCAGGTAGGGGGCGGCTGAGGTGTTCGAGCGATCGCGAAATTGGCTGCTGGGGTCGGGGGCACGCTGGGTGCGGTGGACGGCCTTGTGGCTGCTCCGGCTGGCGGACCTGCGGCGGGCGCGCACCGCACCCGCACCCGATGCCGGCACGGTGCGCATCCTGCTGTTCCACGCGTACGGCATGGGCGGCACCATCCGTACCGTGCTCAACCTCGCCGGATACCTGGCGCACGACCACGAGGTCGAGATCGTCAGCCTGATCCGCGAGCGGAACCAGCCGTTCTTCCCGCTCCCCTCCGGTGTGCGGATCTCGGTCCTCGATGACCGCACCCGCGACAAAGGCAGGCTGCGCAGGTGGCTGTCGCGGCTGCCCAGCGTGCTGGTGCCGCCGACCGAGCCCTCCTACCGGCGCTGCTCGCTGCTGACCGATCTGGTGCTGCTGCGCCACCTGCGCTCGCTGCGCGGCGGGGTGCTGATCACCACGAGGCCGAGCCTCAACCTGTTCGCCGCCGGTTTCGCGCCGCCCGGGGTCATCACCATCGGCCAGGAACACCGCAACCTGGCCGCGCACAAGCCCGAGCTGCGCAAGGTCGTCAAGCGCCGGTACGGCAAGCTGGACGCGCTGGTCACGCTGACCCGTGGCGACCTGGACCGCTACGCCAGGGCGGTGCCCGAGCTCCATCTGACCTGCATCCCCAACGCCCTGCCGCCCCTCGGCGGTGGCGACGCCTCGCTGGACGACACGACCGCTGTCGCGGTGGGACGGCTGGATCAGGTCAAGGGCTTCGACCTGCTCCTGGCCGCCTGGCGGCTGGTCGGCGAGCGGCACCCGGAGTGGACGCTGCGCATCTACGGGTCGGGGCCGTGGCGCGAGCGGCTGGCGACCCAGATCGAGGAGTCGGGGCTGGAGGGACGCGCCTTCCTCATGGGGCGCACCGATCAGGTCGGAGAGGAGCTGGCGAAGGCGGGGATGTTCCTGCTCAGCTCACGCTCCGAGGGGATGCCGATGGCGTTGATCGAGGCGATGAGCAAGGGCCTGCCCGCGGTCGCCTTCGACTGCCCCACCGGCCCGGCCGAGGTCATCACCGACGGTCTCGACGGCCGCCTGGTCAAGCCGGGCGACGTCGGCGCCTTCGCCGAGACGATCTGCGAGCTCATCGACAACGAGGACCTGCGCCGCAAGTTCGGCGCCACCGCGAAGCGCACCGCCAAGGCTTACGACCTGCGGGAGATCGGCGCCCACTGGGACAGTCTGCTGGCCGAGATCACCGAGCCTCGGCGGCCGTCCCGGCCCAGGACGGCCGCGGAGATCCCGGAGCCGCCTGCGCATACTGGGCCACGCCGTCGCCGAACGACCAGTCGATCGGCTCGTTCTCAGCGAGCGTGACGAAGACGTTGCGTGGCTCGGTGCCCGCGTAGTCCCGGGCGAGCTCGGCGATCCTGCGGTAGAGAGCCTGCTTCTGGTCCGCGGTGCGCCCGGAGCGCATCGTGATGGCCACGAACACGAGGTCGTCGTCCCGGTGGATGCCGAGGTACTCCTCGTCGTAGCTGATGATCCGCCGCGTGCCGTCGTGGCCGGTGATCACCTGGAACCTGTCGTCCGGCGGGATGCCGATGGCCTCGACCAGGGCATCGTGCACGGCCCGGCCCAGGGCCGCCAACCGCTTCTCGTCTGCACGAACCGCATCAATCCGAACAAATGGCATTACTTCGTCCTTTCAGATGAATGTTGATGACGCTCCCGGCTCAGCGGGCAGCGGGTGCGGCGAGCAGGCCGAGCGCGCCGTCCACGGCCCGCGCGTAGACGTCCGCGTCGCCGGCCGCGCGGGCCAGCACATACGCGCCCTGCAGCACCGCGACGAGCGCGGTGGCGGTGGCCGCCGGGTCGAGCGCGGTGGCCAGCTCGCCGGCCGCCCGCGCTTCCGTGAGGACCCCGGCGAGCCGGTCGCGCAGCCAGGCGAAGGTCTCCTCGATGGGAGCGCGCAACGTGGGATCGGCCATGACGTCGGAGTCCTGGGTGAGCCGGCCGACCGGGCAGCCACGGAGAGCCTCCCGCTCCCGGCGCAGGTAGGCGGCGACCCGCTGGACCGGCGTCCCCGGGCCGCCGAGCTCCGCCTCCGCGCGATCACGCAGCTCCTCGGCGCTACGGATGATCGCGGCCAGCGCCAGGTCGGACTTCCCACGGAAGTGGTGATACATGCTGCCCTGGCCGGCCCCGGAGCGCCGCTGGATCGCCTTCGGCGAGGTGCCTACGTATCCGCACTCCCACAGCAGTTCGCGAGTGCTCTCGATCAGCCGTTCCCTCGTGTCCACGGGAGTGACCGTACATACTAGTAGGTACAGAACGCAAGCCCGGAGCGGAGTCAGTGCTTGGGCGTGCGCCCCAACCCGAGCTTTCCGACCAGTTGATCCATCCGGTAGTACAGCCGCGGCGGGACGTGCGGGAGCAGCACCGACTGCCTCTGGCCGAGCAGCGCGAACAGCTGCCAAGGCGGCAGGTCGATATAGCGCTGGAGGCTCTCGTACCACCGCGCGCTGTAGCGGGCCGCCCTCTGGGTCGCCCGGATCGTGGCCCGGCGTTCCCGCTCGTAACGGGCGAGGGCCGGTTCGAGCATCGTCTCCTCGTGCAGCGCGTTGACCAGGAAGGCGGCGTCCCCCAGCGCGAGGGCGGTGCCCGCGCCGATGGAGTAGTGCGTGGTGTGCGCGGCGTCACCGAGCAGGACGAGGTTGCCGTGGTACCACTTCCGGTTGGTCAGGGTGCGGAAGTTCAGCCAGTGCGCCCGGCCGTCGGGGTGCGCCCGGCCGATCAGGGGGTGCCCGTCCAGGATGTTCGCGAAGAGCTTCTCCAGAAGGGCCAGGCCATCGGCCTCGTTCGCCTGATCGAGCCCGAGCCCCCGCCAGGTCTCGGGAGAGCACTCGATGACGCAGGTGCTGTGGTCCTTGCCGAATCCGTAGCCGTAGTACCAGATCCAGCCGTGGTCGGTCTCCACGAAGGCGAAGGTGAAGGATTCGAAGATCTTGGTGGTGCCCAGCCAGATGTAGACGTTCCGCCCGACCGCGACCTGGGTGCCGAAGTGGTCGGAGTGGCGTTCACGCAGCACGCTGTTGATCCCGTCGCCGGCGACGACGAGGTCGGCGTCGGCCAGTTCCTCCTCCTCGGCGATCTCTCGCTCGTACTCGATGCGCACGCCGAGGGAGCGGGCCCGCTCGGAGAAGATGTCGAGCAACCGGTGCCGGCCGATGCCGAAGCCCTCGTCCCCGTGGTCCACCGTCACCGTCGCGCGGTCGTGGACGTGCATGATCCAGCCGTCCCAGCGGACCGAGCTCTCGCTGATGGCGCGTGCGGACTCGGGGTCGACACCGTGGAGATTATTGAGCAGTTCGTAGATATATGTCACGCCCCAGCCATACGTCGACCCGGCGGGGTTCCGCTCGTAGACGGTGATGTCGTGGGACGGGTCCACCCGCTTCATCAGGATCGAGAAGTACAGGCTGGCGGGCCCGCCGCCGACGCAGGCGACCTTCACAGCAACTCCCATAGCTACATAACGTAATCAAGTCGTGTCATAGCGTAGCAATGAGGTATGTATTGCGGCGGTCTTCTCTTGCCGAACCACCGGCCAGGAGATGGCCAATAATCGGCACAACCCCGCCTCCTCAGGGAGTGGCCGGGTGCGTTCCCGTGCAGGTGGGACAATGGGGGTGTTCATTCCGTGCTCCCCCCTTGGCGACGTTTTCCGGAAAGGGGGCGGCCATGGCGACCATCGCTCATCACCCGGCGACAGACGCGGCGCCCGGCGCCCTGCGGCTCGGCGCAGCGCTCATGGCACTGGCCGGCCTGGCATTCATGGGTTACGCGGTGATCTTCTTCATCCGCAACTTCACCGGCGGGTTCCTGGAGCTCGGCATCGGCCCGCACGAGGTCGCTGTCAGCCGGACCCAGGTCCAGTCGTTCAGTCCCGATCTGTTCAGGTACATCGCGCACCTGCACATCGCGCTGTCGGGCTTCATCGCCTCGACCGGGCTGGCCACCGCGGCACTCGCCTGGTTCGGGGTCAGGCACGGCCTCTGGTGGGCGTACGTGACGGCGATCGTGGTCCCGGTGCTGGCCTTGATCATCGCCCTGCCCGCGCACTACCCGTACCATTTCGCCACTCTCGGCCACCTCGGGCTCATCTACCTGGCCACCGCGATCTTCGCCGTCGGCGCACTGGTGGCGCTGAAACCGATGCTGCACGCGCGGCATACCTGATCGAGCCAGGCGAACCAGGAGCGGCTGCCTCCGGACCCGCTCCTGGCGTGTGATCGTCAGGCGGACGGAGAGACATGGTGACCTTGCGGCACGAGTTGTCCGTACGGACGCGGATTACGCTGCTGGCGGGTGCCGTCATGGCGGCGTTGTGCCTGGTCGTCTGCGTGTTCATCCTGATGGGCGCCCACGACCGCGCCATGGACGACCGGACCGACTCGATCCTCCGGGCCGAGCTGCACGTGGCCCGGCACATCTCGCGCAACCAGCTCCCCGCAGTGCTCCCCGACCATGGAATCGCCGCTCTGCAGGTGGTGGACGCCCGCGGCGATCTCGTAGCGGCGAACATGCGGATGATCGGCCAACCACGCATGGCCTCCTTCGCCCCACCGGATGACAGCCTGCGAACGGACCGGATCGTCTGCACCGTCCCCGGCTTGGGGAAGAGCTGCGTGATCGTCGTGGCCATACGGGTCGCCGGGGCCGGCGGCGACTGGATCGTCTACGGCGCCGATCCCGTCGTCCCCTGGTACATCGGCCCCTCGGTCGTCCTCACCCTCCTCGCCGGGTCCGCGCTGCTGATCTGCGCCACGGCGATCGGCGCCTACCGTACCGTCAGCAAGACCCTCGACCCCGTCGACGACATCGTCGCCGAGCTGGCCGAGATCACCTCGACCGACCTCGGTCGCCGGGTGCCGGTGCCCGACCACCACGACGAGATCCGGAAGCTGGCCGAGACCGCGAACCTGACTCTGGAGCGGCTGGAGGCGGCGGTCGAGCAGCAGCGGCGCTTCGCCTCCGACGCCTCCCACGACCTGCGCAGTCCCATCACCGCCATCCGCACCCAGCTGGAAGCGGCCATGCTGCACCCGGACGAGGCGGACTGGACCGCCATGGCGCAAGCCCTGCTGGCCAGCCTTGACCGGCTGGAGGCGATCGTCGTCGACCTGCTGGTGCTGGCCCGGCTCGACGCCGGCGCCCAGTGCGACGGCGACCGCGTGGACCTGCGCGAGCTGGTCAGGTCCGAGCTCGAACGCCGTGCCCCCAAAGCACGCGTCGTGACAGACCTCGGGCCCGAGGCGATCGTCGACGGAGACCGGCTCCAGCTCGGCCGCCTGCTCACCAACCTCCTGGACAACGCCGCCCGGCACGCCGACTCCACCGTGGCGATCTCGGTCCGCCGCAAGGGCGAGGAGGCGGTGCTCGAGGTGAACGACGACGGCCCCGGCATCTCCCCTGACCAGCGAGAATTCGTCTTCCAGCGCTTCACCCGGCTGGATGCCGCCCGAAGCAAGGACATGGGAGGTACGGGACTCGGCCTGGCGATCGCCAGGGAGATCGCCGAGCGCCACGGCGGGTCGCTGACCATCGAGGATTCGGAGAAGGGCGCGCGATTCGTGCTGAAGATCCCTGTGGCTCCTGCCGACCAAGCACCTTGAGAGGGCTTGACAGAGGCAGTTGGGGACGCGATGTGCCATGTAAAACTTTCTAGACATGAAGTCAAAGATTTGCTACTTTCGAGATGTCAAAGATTCTGTACATCAAGGAGCTGTCATGACTCTCGAAGAGAGACGGGCGTGGATCCGGCTGATCGTCTCCGTCGCCGCCTACGGCGGGTACGCGTTCGTGGTCTTAGGCCGGGCCGGCGAGCGCCCGCTGGCCGAAGTGCCCTACGGGGCGGCGCTGCTGTGGAGTGTGGCAGCAGCCATCCTCGGCACCATCGCGCTCGAGATCGTGGTCGCCGCGGCCAGGCCGGCGTCCCTGGTCAAGGACGAGAGGGACCGGGAGATCGGGCGGCTGGGCGACCACGTCGGCCAGGCGTTCGTGGTGATCGGCGCGGTCGCGGCGATGCTCATGGCGATCGCCGGCTGGGACCGCTTCTGGATCGCCAACGTGATCTACGTGTGCTTCGCCCTGTCGTCGGTCCTCGGCAATGTCGCCAAGGCCATCGTCTACCGCAGGAGCCTGCCTCAATGGTGAAACCGACCCGTGTGACCAACCGCATCCGTGCCCTGCGCTTCGCACACGACGAGATGACGCAGGCCGAGCTGGCCGACCGCATCTCCGTGACCCGCCAGACCGTCATCGCCATCGAGCAGGGCCGCTACTCGCCGTCCCTGGAGATGGCCTTCCAGATAGCCCATGTGTTCAAGGTTTCGCTCGACGAGGTGTTCCAATACCCCGACTCCCAGGAGGAGACGAAATGAAAGCGATCGCTCAGGACGTGTACGGCTCGGCCGATGTCCTCCGGTTACGCGAGGTGGACCGGCCGTCGATCGGCGACGACGAGGTGCTGGTCCAGGTGCGCGCCGCCGGGGTGGACCCGGGCGTGTGGGTCTGCATGACCGGCCGCCCGTACGGGGTGCGGGTCGCGTTCGGTCTGACCAGGCCCAAGGTGTCCGTACGCGGCCGGGCCCTGGCCGGGGTGGTCGTGGCGGTCGGCGCCGGCGTTCAGCGGTTCAAGCCCGGTGACGAGGTGTACGGCACCAGCCCGCGCAGCGGCACGTTCGCCGAATACGCGGCCGCCCCCGCCAAGCGGCTCGCGCCCAAGCCGCCCAGGCTGTCGTTCGAGCAGGCCGCCGCGGTGCCCATCTCGGCGGTGACCGCGCTGGAGTGCGTCCGCGATGGCGGGCACGTACACGCCGGGCAGAGAGTGATGGTCATCGGCGCGGCCGGCGGCATCGGGTCGTTCGCGGTGCAGATCGCCAAGGCGTCCGGCGCGAAGGTGACCGGGGTGTGCGGCACCGGCAAGGTCGACCTGGTGCGGTCGTTCGGCGCCGACGAGGTGATCGACTACACCCAGGAGGAGGTTGACCGCGACGGGCCGAGCTACGACGTGATCATCGACCTCGCGGGCTGCCGCCCGCTGTCACTGCTGCGGCGTGCCCTGACTCCGCGCGGGACCCTGGTGCTGGCCGGCGGCGGGCATGACGCCGGCGGACTGCTCGGTGGCTACACCCGCCAGTTGCGCGCGCCCTTCGTCTCGATGTTCACCAGCCAGCGGCTCCGTGGCGTGACCTCCAAGGAACGCGCCCAAGAGCTGGAGGAGCTGGCCGAGCTGATCGAATCCGGCGCGGTCACCCCGGCCATCGACCGCACCTACCCCCTCGCCGACGCACCCGACGCCATCCGTTACCTCGCCGAAGGCCATCCCGCCGGGAAGATCGTCGTCACCGTGGGATCGGGCCCGTCGACGGACGCTCCGTGACCTCCGCTCCCGCTCCCGCTCACCGCCCACCACTCACCAGGGCGTGGCCTCAACTCCCACCCACCGCTCACCAGAGCGTGGCCGCCGAGATGGCAAGAGGAGAACGCCGTCCTGGCGCTGCCAGAATGGTGTCTAGCTGCAAGGAGGCCCCGCGTCCGGACGGCGTGGTAGGCGAAGGAGGCGTGTGGACGAGAGCGTGTCGTTGGCTCAGCTGGCCCATCGGCTGGAAGAGGTTGTGGGCGAGCTGCGCGGCATCCCCGTCGACGTCGAGCGGCTGGAGGACCGCGAGCTCGTACGGCAGCAGATCGCGCAGGCCGCCGCCTCGGCCAGGGAGCTGCGCGCCATGCATCCGGTGGGCTCGTCGGAGAAGGGCCGCGAGGAGCAGAAGAGCCGGGTCGTCGTGCTCGACGCCCTGCGGGACGGCATGACCATGCGCACGATCATCCACGCGAGTGTGCTGGACGACCCCCGCAAAGCGGCCCGGCTCAGGGAGCTGCACGCGGCCGGTGACCTGCACCGGGTCGTCGACGAGCCGATACAGCAGTTGCTCATCTTCGACCGGACCGTAGCGTTCGTCCGTATCACCCCCGTCGCCTATTCGCCGGGCGCCCTGGTGATCAGGCAGCAGAGTCTGATCGCCACCCTCATCGACCTGTTCGAGCAGACTTGGGCCAGGGCCAGGGAGGTCACTGAGCCTGCGCACCAGCTGACCCCGCGCGAGCGCGAGGTGCTCGCGCTGATCGCCGAAGGACGCTCCAACAGGGCCGTCGCGCGCGCCCTGTCGATCACGGAGGCGGCGGTCGGCAAGCACGTGGCCGGCGTGTTCGCCAAGCTGGAGCTGCCTGCTTCCGACGACGACAATCGGCGGGTGCTGGCCGTGCTGGCCTACCTGCGCGGCGCAGTCAGATAGCGCCCGATCCCGCCTCTCCGTCGCCGGGCGGCGAGGTAGTGCCAGACCTACCTCGTCCTCGTCCCAGCCCCACTGCGGACCGCACCCGACATGGAATTCAATAAGATCATGCAGCGAATGACTGGATTGCTGGTTGGCGCGGTCTTCGGCGCGGTCTTCGTCGTCGTCAACGCGCAGAGCCCGCTCAACACCGTGACCGTGAATCTTTTGCGAGTGGCCGCGTGCCTGGCGGCCGCGAGTGTCATGGCCCTATGGTTCGCCACCGCACGCAAGGAGCGGTCCGCCGCGGATCCGCAGCGGAACATGTTCAGCCGCGGCTACCTGATCATCGTCGCCGCCGAGGCGATCCTGCTCTTCGGTGGCCTCCGGGTGCTGGCCGCCTGGGAACGCCCTGTGGAGACCAACGTGGCCTGGGTGGCGTTCGTGGTCGGTGTGCATTTCATCGCGTTGGCGCCCCTTTGGAAGGACTGGAGCATCGCCGTGCCCGGTGTGGTGCTCACTCTGCTGGGCGTCGCCGGACTCGTTCTGGCGTCCACGGCGGCCGTGACCTGGGTGCCGCTCATCAGCGGCGTGCTGTCCGGCCTGGTGCTTCTGGCCGGCGCCGTCACCTTCGGGTGGCGGACGGTGGCGGCTCGGACGGCTTAGCTCGCGGGCCGGTTCGCCGGTCCTTGCCGGGCGTACGGAGGGCCGGTCGCGGGCCCGTTCGCCGGTCCTTGCCGGGCGTACGGAGGGCCACGTACGGACACGGAGCGAAACCATGCAGTTTCTGTATGTTTTCTGTACGGATTTTTCGCACCCTGGGCCCTAGCAAGACATACCCGGTGCGGAAGGGGTCCAGTGAAACTCCGAGCAATCGCGATCGCGGGCTTAGCCCTGTTCCTGAGTGTCGCCGCCGCCGACCCAGGCGAGGAGAGCGGCGACCCACCCAACCAGGTGACGGCGGACGCGAGCATCATGGCCACCAACTTCCAGTTGCCCTTCCCGTGCGGGCAGTCGTGGACCGGCAACTCCGACGGCAGCAGCGCCCACCTGTCGTGGGAGATCGACTTCAACAGGGGCAGCACGGCCGACGCCGACCTGGGCGACCCCGTGGTGGCCGCGGCCGCGGGCACGGTGGTCATCTCCGCCCACCAGGGCTCGACCAACGGCTACGGCAACCTCGTCAAGATCGACCATGGCGGCGGCTGGGCGACCTACTACGCGCACCTGAACACGCGCTCGGTCAGTGAGGGAGCCACCGTCTCCCAGGGACAGAAGATCGGCACGGTCGGCAACACCAGCAAGCCCGGCAACAACATCTCCCCCCACCTCCACTACGAGGTACGACTGGGCACCAATTACCCCTCCAACATCCAGAAGGCCGTCTTCAACGGCACGACCTTCGGCTATCCCGCCCAGACGGTGACCTCCAAGAACTGCGGCAACACCACCAACCCGTACACCCCGCAGGAAGTCTGCGGCGCCGGCTACAGCGTGATCGACTCGGCGGCGCTCGGCACCTCCGGCACGGTCTACCTGCTCTACAACAGCGGCAACGGCAACAACTGCGTCGCCACCCTGAAGCGGACCTCCCTCGGCACCGCCACGGCGACGAGCGCCTACCTGGAAGTGCAGGGAAGCAGCAGGATCACCGACTCAGGCAACTTCACGTACTACGCGGGGCCCGTACGCGCCGCGGCCGCGGACAAGTGCGTGCGGTGGGGCGGCAAGGCAGGCTCCTCCACCTACGACAGCATCTTCGAACACTGCAGCTGATCATCGAGCGTTGACAGGGCCTCCACGGCGCGGTGGGGGTCCTGTTCCGTGCGCGGTGCGGACGACCTTCCGAGGACCTGCTCCTCGCCGCTCTGTTCGGGCAACCTTGTGGACGACGGCCCAGATGCTCTATAAGGAGTAGTACTACTTCTCGTAGAGTTGGAATGGTGGCCGCCGGTGCGAGTGCTTGTGGCAGGGGCGGGAATCAGCGGGCTCGCGGCGGCGCGGGGATTGATCGGCGCGGGGCACGAGGTGGTCGTGCTGGAGCAGGCGTCGGAGCCGCGCGTCCAGGGCGGCGCCATCACTCTGTGGCACAACGGCACGGCCATCCTCGGAGACCTGGGCGTCGATCTGGAAGGGACCGGGCAGCGGCTGACGAGGTTATGCCTGCGGACCGCACGCGGGCGCCGGGTGCTGGAGTTCGACCTGGCGGCGCTGGCCGAACGATTCGGGTCGGCGGCGCGGGTGATCCCGCGCGGGTCGCTGATCACCCTTCTGGAGAGCGGCCTGCCCCAGGGGACCGTACGGTTCGGCGCGGGGGTAGCGGAGCTGCGGGCCGACGGCGACGGCATAAGGGTGAGGACACAGTCGGGTCAGGAGTACGGCGGCGACGTCCTGGTCGGAGCCGACGGTGTGCACTCGCGGGTGCGTACCCTCGTCCTGGGCGACGGCCCGGCGGCCCTGACCGGGGTGGCGACCTGGCAGGGCCTGACGCCGGCTCCGTTCGATCCCGGGTCGGCCACGACGATGATGGTCGGGCGGCGGGGTGACTTCGGGTTCATGGGGGCGGGTGACGGGCTCATGCAGTGGTTCTTCGACGTGCCATGGTCGCCGGGCGCGCCGCCGGAGGACAAGCCGCTGGAGATGTTGCGGCGGCGGTTCGCGGGGTGGGGCTCGCCGGTCGAGCGGGTGCTGGCGTCGCTGGGGGACGGCGACGCCGAAGTGTTCCCGCACACCCGGCACAAGGTGCCGCGCCGTTGGGGTGACGGGCGGTGTGTGCTGCTCGGGGACGCGGCGCACGGGATGCCGCCCGTCATGGCGCAGGGTACGAACCAGGCGTTAGAGGACGTGGCGACGCTGGTGGACTGCCTGGACGCCGTGCCCGATCCGGCCTCGGTCGTAGGCGTGTACTCGGCCAGGCGGCGCCGGCAGGCGGCCCTGGCCTCCACGATCGCCACGCACAGCCTCGCGGTGTCCGGCCCGAGGACGTTGCCGCAAGGCGAATATCTCCTGCGCATGAACGGCCTCACCCCGCCGCGCCTCGCCACTCGCGGGTTCGGCGCTCTGTTGCGCACCCTCAGCAACCGGATCTGACCGTCGGTGACGAGGAAGCCGTGGGCGGCGGCGAGCGTGGCCGGGCCGAGGTGGCAGGCCTGCTGCTCGGCGACCACGAACCCGCGCCGCCGCAACCCCGGAGCAGGCGCGGGTGAGCGGCCATCCGCCCAGGTCAACCGGCTGATCTACCGTTTCAGGACTAACGACACAGCTCAAGAAAGCGGACAATAGAGACAAATCACTCGGACGGTGAGGGAACGCCAATGGCTGACATCGATGTTCCGATCTGGGCCGCCCGCCTGAGGGTCCTGCGTCGCGGACGGTTGTGGAGCCGCCGCGAGCTCGGGAGGCGGCTGGCCGACGGCGCGGACGAGGCGACGCGTGATCAGCTTCCCGCGCCGGAGGCGCTCAGCTCAATGATCCAGCTGTGGGAGACCGGCGAGCGGCGGCTCGACGAGTCGCACGCGGAGTTGCTCTGCCGGGCGTTCGGCGTGGACGAGGCGGACCTGTTCGTCGGCGACGCGGCCGGCACCACCCGGTGGCACTACGTCACGAACATCCCGCTGCAGTCGGGGATGTTCAGCACCGAGGAGGAGGAGCGGACCGGCCGGGCGATCGAGGCGCCCCAGCGCGCCGATGAGGGGACGGTCCGTTACTTCAGGACCCTCCTCGACGCCTACTCCCGGACCGACCTCCGGCCCGGCGACCTGATCAACGCGCTGCGGCCGGTCTTCGCCGGGATCGAGGAGTTCCACCGCGACGCCAGTACGCCGGTCAGGCGGGCCTTCCTGGCGCTCGCCGCGGAGAACGCGGAGCTGATCAGTCGCATGCACCACGAGGCCGGCGACCCCGACGGGGCGCTGACCTGGTCGGACGAGGCCATCCGCGACGCCCGGGAAACGGCGGACGCGCTGCTGGAGGCGTACACGCTCGCCCAGCGGGGCGGTCTTTCCGACACCCCCGGCGCTCCCGGCCGGCTCGTGGACCTCGCCATCGCGGCCCGCGAACGGGCCGAACTTCCGCCGCGGATGGACGCTTTGTGCCGGCATCACGAAGCGCAAGGTCACGCCCTCGCCGGCGACGTGGACATGTGCCATCGCCGCCTGGAGGAGTCGGCGCAGTCGCTGGAGGAACCGGGCGACGACCCGCCCTACCGGTTCGACTGCTCGGCCGAGGCGCACAACGCGCTGTGCGCCGGGTGCCTCATCGACCTCGGTCAGGCCGGCGGCGCGATCGAGATCCTGGAGCTGGGACCGCCGAAGGAGCAGCCGACGTACGCCATCGCCTACGCCCTGGCCCGCATGGCCCACGCGTACGCCGACGCCCATGACAGGGAGCGCTCGGCCGAGACGGCCCGTCAGGCACTCGCCCTGGCCAGGCGGAGCGGCGCGTCGCGCGCCCTGCGCGAACTGGCCAGAGTCCAGCGTCCTCGCCAGTACGCGGGGCACAGACGCATCCTGCTGTAGCCGCCGTATTCACTCCGTGGCGCGGTGGTCGGCGGATGCGAGTAATGAGTTCTTTTCTCTTTACTAGTTTCGAACCAGTGGATTCCCAGGCTTTGCTGGAAGGGTGTTCTCAGGGGCGCTACGACCCGCCTGAGACACCTTTTCAGGGGGCCGTCATGGCTAGTTCTCGCATTGTCTTCTCGCTCTCACTGGTCGCAGCGATCGCGCTGGTGGCACTGGTACTCGGAGTGGTGGGCGGCCGGGCGACAAGTACCGCCGGACACGCGGCGGGCGGCGGCGCGGGTGGGCTGGCGAGCGGCAAGAAGATCGATGTGATCATCAAGGCGAGCGACTCCTCGTTCTGGCAGACGATGATCGCCGGAGCGAAGCAGTCGGGCGGGGATTTCGGGCTCAACGTGAGCACCTTCGGCCCGACCTCCGAGACGAACATCGACCAGCAGGTACAACTGGTCGAGAACTCCATCTCCCGGGGCGTTGACGGGCTGGTCATCGCGCCCAACTCCTCCAGCGCCCTGAACTCGGCGATCGACCGGGCACGTAAGGCCGGTCTCAAGGTCATCACCGTGGACAGCCGCGTGACCACCGCCTCGGAGGGGTTCATCGGCACCGACAACGTCAAGGCCGGAACGCAGGCGGGCAAGCGCATGTGCGAGCTGCTCAAGGCGCAGAACAAGACCAGCGGCACGGTCATGATCGAGTCCTCGGTGGCCGGCATCCAGTCACTCGTCGCTCGGGACGCCGGCTTCAAGCAGGGCATCACGAACAACTGCCCGCAGGTCAAGGTGGGGCTGCAGCGCTTCAACAACAACGACATCAACACCGCGGCGTCGCAGGTCAACGACGCGCTGACCGCCAACCCGAACCTGGCGGGGGTCTTCGCCGACAACAACACCTCGGGTGTCGGCGCGGCTCGGGCGATCCAGGACAACCACGCCGCCGCGACCGTCCCCGTCGTGGCGTTCGACTCCGACCCGCAGGAGAACGCCGCGCTCGTCGCCGGCACGATCGACGCGCTGGTGGTGCAGAACCCGTACTTCTTCGGCTACCAGGGTGTCCTGGCGGCCGGGATGGCCACGGTCAAGCGCATCCCGCCGCGTGACATCGACCCCGGGGCGGTCGTGGCCGACAAGGGCAACATGACGGCGCCGGATGTGAAGCAGCTGCTCAACCCGCCGACGATGAAGGCGGAATGATGACCGCGCCGGTCGTCGAGCTGCACGGCGTCTCCAAGGCCTTCGGCCCCGTCCAGGCCCTCAGCGACGTCTCGCTCCGCCTGGTCCCCGGCCAGGTGAACTGCCTCGCCGGGGAGAACGGGGCGGGGAAGTCGACCCTGATCCGGGTACTGACGGGTGCGCTGCGCCGCGACAGCGGCAGCTACGAGATCGACGGCCACCCGGTCACCGCGCCGACCCCGGCATCGGTACGCGCGGCCGGCGTCCAGGCCGTCTACCAGGAGCTCAGCCTGCTCCCCCACCTGTCGGTCGCGGAGAACCTGTTCATGGGCCGTCTCCCGGCACGGACCGGGATCATCGCCAGGAACCAGCTGGAGACCCGCGCCAGGAAGGCCCTCGACGAGGTCGGCCTGACGGAGCTCAGCCCGCACTCGATCGTGGAACGCCTTCCTGCGGCCACCCGCCAGCTCGTGGAGATCGCCAAGGTGCTGACCGCGGACTCCGTCAAGGTGATCGTCTTCGACGAGCCGACCACGGCGCTCACCGAGGCGGAGTCGGAGCGCCTCCTCCAGCACATCCTGCGGCTGCGCGAGCGCGGCATAGCGATGCTGTACGTGACCCACCGGCTTGAGGAGATGTTCGAGATCGGCGACTGGGTGACCGTCCTGCGGGACGGGGGCCTGTCCGAGGCCGGGCCGATCAGCGGGTACGACGAGGACCGGCTGATCACCGCGATGGTCGGCCGGGAGATCAGCTCGCTCTATCCGGAGACCCACCGGCACGCGGGCACGCCCGCGCTGCGGGTCCAGGGCCTGCGGCGGTTCGACAGCTCGCCGAGCATCGACCTCCACGTCGGGGCCGGCGAGATCCTCGGCATCGGCGGGCTGCTGGGGGCGGGACGGAGCGGGTTGCTGCTGTCCATCTTCGGTGCCGCTCCCATCGTGGCCGGTCAGGTGGAGGTCGGGGGCAAGCCGGTGAAACCGTCCGGGCCGCGCACGATGATGAACGCCGGGGTAGGGCTCCTCACCGAGGACCGCAAGGTGCTGGGGCTGTTGCCGGAGCTGTCGATCCGGGAGAACGTCACCATCGCGAGCCTGCGCAGTGGCTCTCGCCGGGGTCTCCTGCCCGGCCGCGAACAGGCCGAGGAGGCGGACCGGCTGCTCGACAGCCTGCGGCTGCGCGCCGGTTCGTACGACCAGCCGGTCTCGACGCTGTCCGGCGGCAACCAGCAGAAGGTGCTGCTCGCCCGGTGGCTGCTCACCAAGCCGAAGGTCCTGATGTTCGACGAGCCCACGAAAGGCATCGACGTCGGGGCCAAGGGCGAGCTCTACACCGTCATCGGTGACCTGGCGGCCGACGGGCTGGGGATCATCGTGGTCTCGTCGTACCTCCCGGAGTTGCTGGGGCTCGCTGATCGCATCCTCGTGCTGCGGGACGGCGCGGTCGCGGGCGAGCTGCCCGGAACCGCGACGGAGGAGGACGTACTCCGCCTGGCCAGCGGCACCGGAGGCACCGAGCTCCCGGACGCCGAACTCCCGGACGGCGAGCTCCAGAACAGCGAGCTCCAGAGCGGCGAAGACGATTCAGGAGGGGTGAGCCGAGATGCCTAAGCTGGTCTGGCGTGAGCCGATCGAGACCACGACGATCACCAACAGGCCGCCCGGCGGCGCACCGGACGACGCGGCGGCGCTGGAGACGGTGCCGCAGCCCAGGCAGGCGCCCGAACCGACGGCCGAGCCGAAGCGGCGGGTCGTCACGCTGGGCGACATCGCCGGACGGGAGAGCGGCGGGCTCGTGGTCCTGCTCGTGGCGATCGGCGCCCTGACGCTGGCCAGCGACGAGTTCCTCACCGGCAACAACCTGGCCAACCTCGCCCGTCAGGTCGCCATCTTCGGCATCATCGCGATCGGCCAGCTCCTGGTCATCCTGACCGCCGGGATCGACCTGTCGGTCGGCTCCATTCTCGGCCTTTCCGGCGCCTCCACCGCGCAGTTCCTGGTCGCCGGCGTGCCGATCCTGCCGTCGATCCTGCTCGGCGTGGGAATCGGCACGGTGCTCGGGATCGTCAACGGCCTGCTGGTGACCAAGGCCCTGCTACCGCCGTTCATCGCGACGCTGGGCATGCTCGGCATCGCGCGCGGCCTGGTCCTGGTCACCACGGACGCCCAGACCATTCAGGGCGTACCGGACGCGTTCCAGACCATTGCCAACGGCACGATCCTGGGGATCCCCAACCTCCTCATCATCGCCGCCGTGGTCACCGCCGTGATGTGGTTCGTACTCGCCCGGACGGTCTTCGGCCGCTACATCTACGCCGTCGGCTCCAACCCGGAGTCGGCCCGCCTCGCGGGCGTCCCCGTCCGCATGGTGACGATCTCCGTCTACATGATCTCGGGCCTGCTCGCCGGCCTCGGCGGGGTGCTGCTCGCCTCCCGTCTGGGAGCGGGCATCCCCACCGCCGGCACCGGCTTCGAGCTCAACGCGATCGCCGCCTGCGTCATCGGCGGCGCCAGCCTCTTCGGCGCGAAGGGCAGCGCGGTAGGCGCCGCCACCGGAGCACTGATCATGGGCGTACTCAACAACGGCGGCAACCTCCTGGCGATCAACGCCTTCTACCTCCAGATCGCCATCGGCGTGCTCATCCTCGTCGCGGTGGGCTTCGACCAGCTGAACACCAGGCGATCGGCCGCCGGCGGCTGACACGGCCCAGAGGGCCGCCGAGGGAACGGGAACCTGTCAGGTCAGCAGGAGGGTCTTGCCCAGGGTGTCGCGGTTCTGGAGGGCGGCGTGCGCCTCGGCGGCTTGTTCCAGCGGGAACGTCTGGCCGATGAGCGGACGGATCCGCCCTGCTACCGCCTCCTTCAGCACGCGCCCCACCCACGTCCTTCGATGCGGCTGGTTCTCGACCAGCTGCTCCATGCCGATCGCGGTCACCCCGCGTCGCGCCGCCTCGTCGCGGTCGATCTGGGTGAACCCGCCGCCACCGGAGAATCCGTAGTTGGAGTACGTGCCGCCGGGCGCCACCAGGTCGAAAACGGCCCGGCCGAGCTCCCCGCCGACGCCGTCGAAGGCCACGTCCACCCTGCCGACCTGGTCGAGCCAGCCGGGCGTGGTGTAGTCGACCACCACGTCGGCGCCGAGCTCCTCGACGGCCTTCAGCTTGCGGGAACCACGGGCGGCGCCGATGACACGGGCACCGGCGGCGTGGGCGATCTGCACCAGCCCGCTGCCCAGGCCGCCGGCGGCGGGTTGGACCAACACGGTCGCGCCGGGCCGCAGGTCGACCCGGTCGAAGACTTGCATCGCCACGGCGCCGTCGTGGAGCAACGCCAACGCTTCCCGCGTCCCCAAGCCATCCGGGATCGGGATGAGGTTCTCCGGCGCTGTGGTGATCTGCTCGGCGTACCCGCCGTTCTCGACGTCGGCGAGGACCCGCCGACCGATCCACTCCCGATCGACGCCCTCGCCGACCGCGCTGACCTGCCCCGCCGAGCCGACGCCTGGCACGTAGGGCAGCTCCACCGGGAAGATGTCACCGGCCTGCCCGCTGCGGATCACCGTGTCGATCGACAGGACTCCGGCGGCCTCGACGTCGACGACGACCTGGCCCGGCCCAGGGACCTGGTCCGGCACGGTCGCGATCTGAAGGACCTCCGGGCCGCCGAACTCCGCTACTCGTACAACTCGCACAGCTGATCACTCTTCTCACTTGACGACTACGAGACCCAGTCTGGAACCTCAACTTCGGTTGAGGTCAAGCGCGCGGCGTAGACGTGGCTGCGCGCGGCGTAGACGTGCCTGCGCGCGGCGTAGACGCGCCTGCGGACCGCGGCGAGGACCGGGCCGAGACCCAACGTCACCCTCACGACACGGGACGTATCCCCTTACTTCGGATCGGGAAAGTCTTGATTTGTGAGGCAGATCGCTCTTAGAGTCGGAATAGTGTCCCATTCACTACGGTTTAGTGGTCTTGTGAGGTTCATCGTCCTGTCTGTGTGGCTTGTTGAGCGGCTGCACATCGATCTCTGTCGCCTGACCGGCTCCCGCTGTCGCTGACCGCGCTCTGACGAGCGCTGGATCCCCCGACCCCTCACCCGCCCCCCTTCGCATGCCCTCTTAGGCGTGCCGTCTTTCGGAGCCTTCCTCATCGTGAAGAGATTCTCTTTCTCCCTGCAGCTGCTGCTGGGCCTGGTCGTGGGCGTGGCCCTCGGCTTCGCCGCCCGCGTCTGGGACCTCGCCTGGCTGGCCACCACGCTCACCGAAGTCGGAAAGATCTTCGTTCAGCTGCTCAAGCTGGCAGTGCCGCCGCTGGTGTTCACCGCCGTGGTGGTCAGCGTCGCCAACCTCCGCAACGTCAACGGCGCGGCCAGGCTGGCCGGCAAGACGCTGTTCTGGTTCCTGGCCACCGCGCTGATCGCCGTCGTCATCGGCATCGGCCTCGGCCTGATCATCAACCCCGGCCAGGGCATCACCCTGAACACGGCGGGCGCGAAGGCGCCCGAGAACGTCGGCACCTGGGTCGACTTCCTCACCGGCATCATCCCGACGAACATCGTCACGGCGTTCACCGAGCTCAACGTCCTCCAGATCGTCTTCCTGGGGATCGTCCTCGGCGTGGCGGCCATCGCGATCGGCGAGAAGGCCGAGCCGTTCCTCACCTTCAGCCGCTCCATCCTCGAACTGGTCCAGAAGGCGCTGTGGTGGGTCATCCGCCTGGCCCCCATCGGAACCGCGGGCCTGATCGGCAAGTCGGTCGCCACGTACGGCTGGGACCTGATCGCGCCGCTGGCCAAGTTCAGCCTCGGCGTCTACGTCGGCTGCTTCATCGTCCTGCTGGCCGTCTACCCGACGCTGCTCGCGGTGGTCGGCAAGGTCAACCCGATCACGTTCTTCCGCAACGCGTGGCCCGCGATCGAGCTGGCCTTCGCCTCCCGCTCCTCGGTCGGCACGCTGCCGCTGACGCAGAAGGTCACGATCGAGCGCCTGGGCGTCGACCGCGACTACGCCTCCTTCGCCGTGCCGTTCGGCGCGACCACCAAGATGGACGGCTGCGCCTCGATCTACCCGGCGCTGGCGGCGATCTTCGTGGCGCAGGTGTTCAACGTCCCGCTGGGGATCGGCGAGTACCTGTTGATCGCGTTCGTCTCCGTGGTCGGCTCGGCCGCGACGGCCGGTCTGACCGGCGCGATCGTCATGCTCACGCTGACGCTGAGCACCCTGGGCCTGCCGCTTGAGGGCGTCGGCCTGCTGCTGGCCATCGACCCGATCCTCGACATGATCCGCACCGCGACCAACGTCGCGGGACAGATCGTGGTGCCGGTCCTCGTCGCCCGCAGCGAGGGCCGAATCGACGAGGCGGTGCTCAACGCTCCCCCGCAGCCGCTCGACGAGGCTCCGGTGAGCGCGCCGCGCCCCTCGGGCGAACCGGCGATCGCCTGACCTCCTCCCCCCTCCTGAAAAGACCGGGCGGCCCCGCACAGGGGCCGTCCGGTCTTGCTATTCGGTGGCGCGCAGCCCTCGCATCATGGTGTCGAAGGCGTCGTCCCAGTGGCGACGTGCCTCGTCCGGGTCACCGAGGGCGCCGCGCAGGTTGAGGCTGCACAGCCCATGCGCGAGGGCGTTGATCCGCACGGCGAGGACATGGGGCTCACCGGGCGCGAATTCGCCTTCCTGTACGCAGCGGGCGATGGCGGCGACGAGCGTGTCGAAGGTCGGCTGGATCAGCGCGGCGGTGGCGGCGTCGGGCTGGAAGGCGGGGATCGGCCGGCCGAACATGAGCTCGTACAGGTGCGGGTTGGCCACGGCGTTGGCCCGGTAGGCGTGGCCGAGTGCGAGCAGGTCGGCGACCGGGTCGCTGGTGCGAGGGACGGCGGCGAATGCCCCGGCGAGGCGCTCGAAGCCGGCCAGGAACATCTCGCGGACGAGGCCGGCCTTGTCACCGAAGAGCTGGTAGACGGCCGTGGTGGACACCCCTGTCTCCTGGGCGACCCGACGCGTGGTCAGCGCCGCCGGGCCCTCCGCGGCCAGGAGCCGGCCGCCGGCGTCGACGAGTTCGTGGCGAAGCTCGCCGTAGTCACGGTTTCTCGGTCTTGCCATGGAAGCCAGATTAGCATAACGTTGTTACATAACAACGGTTTGAAACTCGCTTCTGGGGGACCAAAACTATGTCTGACCTGCATGTCGTCCTTGGCGCCACCGGCGCGATCGGCTCGGCCGTCGTCGCCGAACTCACCGCCCGCGGCCACCGGGTCCGCGCCGTCAGCCGGGGCGCGGCCTTCGGCCGGGACGGCCTCCGGGCCGACGTCACCACCTCCGAGGGCGCCCTCGCCGCCTGCCAGGGCGCCGCGGTCGTCTACCAGTGCGCGCAGCCGAAGTACGAGCGCTGGGCCGAGGAGTTCCCCGGCTTCACCCGTACGATCCTGGCCGGGGTGGAGGCCGCTGGGGCGAAGCTGGTCATGGCCGACAATCTTTACGTCTACGGGCCCGTCGACGGCCACATGACCGAGGACCTGCCGCACGCCGCCACCAACTCCAAGGGCCGGGCCCGCGCCGAGGTCGACGAGTTGATCCTCGACGCCCACCGATCCGGGCGGGTCCGCGCGACCCTGGGACGCGCCTCCGACTACTACGGCCCCGGCGGCGTCAACACCGTCAACGGCCCGACCATCTTCGCCGCCGCCCTGGCCGGCAAGACCGCCCGCTGGGTCGGCGATCTCGACCAGCCGCACACCGTCGCGTACCTGCCGGACATCGCCGCCGGACTGGTCACCCTCGGCGAGCGCGCCGACGCCGACGGCCGCTCCTGGCACCTGCCCGCCGCCGAGGCGATCACCGGCCGCCAATTCCTCCACCTGGTGCGTGACGCGGTGGGAGGCAAGCTGAAGACCGCCGGGCTGGGCCGGGGGATGCAACGCCTCATCGGCCTGTTCAACCCCACCGTGCGCGAACTCGGCGAAACCTGGTATCAGCGCGACCGCCCGTTCATCGCCGACGACTCGGCCTTCCGCAAGGCGTTCGGACCGGTCGAGGTCACCCCGCACGCCAAGGGCATCGCCGCGACCCTCGACTGGTATCGCCACAACGCCGGCTGAAGGCGTCAGTTGCCGACCGTCGTCTCAAACGTACAGGGCGGCGCGATGCCAGGCTGGATGATGACGCGTGCCGACCGGCGAAACGTCGACCGCGTTCGCCGCACCCGTAGCGCCCACCACTGTCATGCAGGCCAAGCCGATGCGGCGAGAAACGCTTTCACTGTCGATTTTAAGACGATCATCCGGGGAAGGCGGCGCGCAGCCGGGACCCGTTGACGATGAAGGCGGCCGCGGCGATGGCGAGGGCGCAGGTGGCCTGCAGCATGGCGAACCAAGCCGTGGTGACACCGGGAATCAGGTCGACGCCGATGATCGCGAGCGGCATGACGATCGAGATGACGCGTACGCGGAGATAGGCCCCTCGTGCTCCCCGTGCGGCGAGAACGGTCAGCCAGTAGGTCACTGCCGCGCTCGCGAGCACTGCGGCTGATCGGCCCCACATGAACGAGGTCACCGTGTGTCCGGTGATCGCCAGGATGGCGACCGTGGTGAGGACCGCGGCGCTGAGCGCGCCGTAGGCCGCGATGAAGATCTTCGCCTTGCCGAAGGCTCGCTGGGTGCCTGGATGGGTGAGGTGGTCGGTGGTTCTCATGTCTTTTCTTCCCTCGTTCGTCTGGCGTGGTGTCGACGTTAGAGAGCGCATGAGTGGCGCGGTATCGGCCTGGACCTACAGGTGAGTGGGGCTAGACCCACTCCACGGCCGATCTGGCGGGAACCCGGCGCCACGCGGTGCACAGTGGAGACACCAAGCCGTACCGGCCGGATCGGCACACCGCAGGTGCCACGGTCGGGGACATGAAGTGAGAAGGAAGAATCATGCGACAGTGGGCGGCGAGCGCCTGTGTGGGGTTCGGGCGAGCGTGCGTCGTGGTGGTCGTCGCCATGCTGGTGCCGGCCGTGTGGGCCGCCGCCGTGGCGCTGTGGTTCTGGTGGTGGGGCGGGAACCCGTGGTCGGGGATAGCGCCGTTCGTGTGGGCGTGTATCGGCACGCTCGCACTGTCCCGCCCGGTGTGCCGAATGGTCCGCTCCCTCGTCGCGAAGTGGACGGGCACCGTCATTCCCGCCGGATATCGGCAGGCCGGGCCGGTGACGCAGATGGCGACCGGGCACTGGTGGAACGGGCACTCCTACGAGCGCACCAGCCGGGACGCCCGCATGGATCTGCGATGGCGAACCCTGTGGCGCGATCCCGCCGTCTGGCGTGACCTGCGGTTCACGGCGATCGTACCGATCACCGCGGGAGTGATCTGCGTGATCCCGCCCGGCGGAGTCGTGGCGGCGGTCCTCGGGTTGTCCCAGCCGACGCTCTTCGCGCGCCTGGTCGGGGCGCTCGGCCTGGCCGTGGCGATCGGCGGCGCCCCGTACGCCTGGCGGTCCGTCGAGCCGGTAGCCGTCCGCTTCCTGCGTGCCTCGCCCGCGACGGCCTTGGCGGACCGGGTGGACGAGCTGACGGCTCAGCGCGCGGACACCACGGTCGCGCAGGCCGCCGAGATCCGCCGGATCGAGCGGGACCTGCACGACGGAGCGCAGGCACGCCTGGTCGCGCTCGGGCTCTCCTTGGCGACCGCGGAGAAACTGATGGAAACCAACCCCGACCAGGCCAAGGCGCTGATGCGGGAAGCACGGGTCGGCGCCGCCACGTCACTGACCGAGCTCCGTGAACTGGTCAAGGGAATCAACCCGCCGGTGCTGACCGAGCGCGGGCTGATCGACGCCGTTCGCGCTCTCGCCCTGGACAGCCCGCTCGAAGCGACTGTCAGCGCTGACCTTCGGCTACGCCTGGACCCGCCGATCGAGTCCGCCCTGTACTTCGGAGTCGCCGAACTGCTGACCAACGCCGTCAAACACGCCCATGCCACCCGGGCGCGCATCTCCATCGCCAGGGATGACACCGGCGTCGTCGTCGATGTCGAAGACGACGGCCGGGGCGGGGCAGGCGTGCCGGCCGACGGTGGACTCGCGGGGCTACGCCGCCGCCTCGCGGTCTTCGACGGCGCTCTGGAGATCACCAGTCCGGCGGGCGGGCCGACCTGTGTGAGGATGCTGGTGCCATGCGAATCGTTGTAGCCGAAGACCTCTACCTCCTGCGTGACGGGATGGTCCGCCTCATCGAGGCGTACGGACACCAGGTCGTGGCGACGGCGACCACCGGACCCGAGACGCTCGACGCGCTGCTGAAGTGGCGGCCGGATGTGTCCGTCGTCGACGTCCGCATGCCGCCGACCCAGTCGGATGAGGGCCTGCGGGCGGCCCTCGCCGCCCGCGGCGAGCTGCCCGGACTGCCGATCCTGATCCTCTCTCAGCACGTCGAACAGCTGTACGCCCGCGAGCTCCTGGCCGACGGCGCCGGTGGCGTCGGCTATCTCCTCAAAGACAGCGTGTTCGATGCCGACCAGTTCATCGACGCGCTGATCCGCGTCGCCGACGGCGGGACCGCCATGGACCCGGCCGTCATCGCCAAACTGCTGTCCAGCGGGTCCTCGACCCGGCGACTCGGCGGACTCACCGAACGCGAACACTCCGTGCTCAGCCTCATGGCCGAAGGACTGTCCAATCAGGCCATCGGCCGGCGGCTCTTCCTCAGTGAAGGCGCCATCAGCAAATACACCACCTCCATGTTCGGCAAACTCGGCATCCCCGATGACGACGGCAGCAACCGCCGCGTCCTCGCTGTCCTCACTTACCTCAACGAGCCCTGACGCGTCTGTCCGGCCTCACACGGCGACTCACACGGCGACTCACACGGTGACTCACACGGTGACTCACACGGTGACTCACACGGTGAAGAGGGCGCGGTGCAGCATGCCACGCACCCGCCTGATGCGCCCCTCGCGGCGGACCAGGTCATGCGTCGCATGGATCGGAGCACAACACAATGCGCGGTTTGCGGGAGAAGACGTTCATCGTGGCAAGCGGGGCGACCGGTATCGGCGCTGGTACGGCGGTCAGACTCGCTGAGGAGGGCGCCAACGTCGTCGTCGGCGACCGCAAGCGCCCCGCCTACGGGGCCTCGAAGTCGGCCATCAACGCGCTCACGCGCCACATAGCCGGGAACTGGGGCTCCGCGGGCGTACGCTGCAACGGCGTGCTGCCCCGGCTCCCACCTGTTCTGTCAGCGCTCGCGCGACGCGCTCACCACTGGCCGCCCGCCTGCTGGCGGGTCGGCGCATTGAGGCGGTTGAAGGCGTTGGTGATGGCGATGTTGAGTACGAGTGCGGCGAGCTCCTTCTGGTCGAAGTGCTTGGCGGCCATGTCCCATACCTCGTTGGGCACCGGGTCGGGCCGGTCGGCGAGCCGGGTGATGGCCTCGGTCAGGGCTAGCACGGCGCGTTCCTCCTCACTGAACCAGGGTGTCTCACGCCAGGCGACGACGGCGTGAGCCTGTTCGTCGGTGGCGCCGTGGTGGCGGAGCTGCTGGGCGCCACCGGCCACGCAGGGGCTGCAGCCGTTGATCTGGCTGGCTCGCAGGTGGCTCAGCGCCAGCAGCTTGCCGTCCACTCCGGCGCCCACAATGGCCTTGTTGACGGCCATCAGCGCCTGCATCGCCTCGGGGATCAGGGTCGCCGGGTTCGGCATGCGTTCGGTCGGCATCGCTTTCTCCTTCGTGGTCATGTTCTGAGGGATTTCGGTCATGTTCCGAGGGGTGTCGGTCACGTTCCGGGGGGTGTCGGTCGTGTTCCGACGGGAGTCATCTGACCACCGGCGCGTCGGGAACCGCCTCGTCCGTGGGACAGCGTGGGACACCCGGAATGCGGCCCAGCTGCGGAAACGAACCTCTGTTCCGTAACCGCGGGCTGGGACGGGTACCGTGTGCGGGTGTCGAGCGCATCTGAGCACCTGACCGCCCAGCTCACCCAGATCAAGGAGTTGAGCGGGCTCAGCGTGCGCGCCCTCGCCCGCCAGGCGGGCCTCAGCAGTTCCTCACTGTCCCGGTACATGACCGGCCGGCTGGTGCCGCCCTGGGAAGCCGTCGTGGCGCTGTGCCGGGTGGTGGCCCGCGATCCCCGTCCGCTGCGCGCGGTGTGGGTCGAGGCGTCCAAGGCCGGCGCGGCACCCAGCCCGCGCCGGAACGACCTTCCGGCCGACCTCGCCGACTTCACCGGGCGCGAGACGGAGGCGGCGCTGGTCGAGGAGCTGCTGCGTACCACGGGCGCGGTCGCGATCGACGGTATGGCGGGCGTCGGGAAGACCAGCCTCTCCGTGCACGTGGCGCACCGGCTCGCGCCGTCCTTTCCCGACGGTGGGCTCTATCTCGACCTGCGCGGCTTCACCCCGGGCCAGGAACCATTGGAGCCGTCGGCCGCGCTCGGCCGGCTACTGGCCGCCCTGGGTGTCGCGCATCCTCCGGCCGATACGGTCGAACGCGCGGCGCTCTGGCGGTCGGAGCTGTCACGGCGGCGGGCGCTGGTCCTGCTCGACAACGCGGTCGACGCGGAGCACGTACGTCCGCTCCTTCCTGGCGCGGGCAAGTCCGCGGTGCTGGTCACCAGCCGCAACCGGCTGGTGAGCCTGGACGGGGTGCCGCCGGTGTCCCTGGAGGCGCTCCCCCCTGCGGACGCGGCGTCGCTGTTCGGCCGGGCGGCCGGGGTGGACCTGACCGAAGAGGAGGCGGTCGCCCAGGTGCTGCGGGAGTGCGGTGGCCTTCCGCTGGCGCTGCGGATGGCAGGCGCGAGGCTGCGGCACCGGCCGGGTTGGACAGTGGCGGTGCTGGCCGAGCGGCTGCGTGACAGCGCCAGTCGCTTCGACTCCGTGTTCGGCATGTCGCTGCAGCAGCTCGACGCGGTCCAGCGGCGCGTGTTCCGGTTGCTGGGCGTGCTGCCCGGCGCCGACTTCGACGCACCGGTGGCGGGCGCGCTCGCCGACATGACGCCCGACCGAGTCAACGCGGTGCTGGAAGAGCTGGTGGACGCGCATCTGATCCAGGAGCCCTCGCCCGGACGGTACCGGCTGCACGACCTGATCCGGCGGTACGCGGCGGACATCGCCGCCGAGGAGGAGCCGCAGGCGGATGCCGCCGTACACCGGGTCCTGAGCCACTATCTGGCGCAGGCGAGCACCTACGATCGGACGCTGCCCCTGCCGCATCGCAAGGAGGCCGTGCCGGGCGATCCGGCGAAGGCGATGGCCTGGTTCGACACCGAGTACGCCAACCTGATCGCCTGCTTCGACGCCGCCGTTCGGCTCGGCGCGGACGAGGTGGTGACGGAGCTGCCGCCGGCCATGCGCGTCTGGTTCTTCCGGCATCGCGGAACCGACGACCAGATCCGCCTGCTCGAAGCGGCCGCGGCCGCCGCGGAACGCCTCGGGCGCGACCGGCAGCGCGCCTCACTGCTCGTGGATCTCGGATTCGCCCGCGCTGCAGCCGGACGACTCACCGAGGCGCTCGCCGCGTACGAACTGGCCGAACAGTCCGATGTGGGCGATGACGAGCTGGCAGGCGCGCTGGCGCTGCGCACCGGCTTCGTCCGCCGGGATCTCGGCGACTTCGAAGCGGCACAGGCGCGGTTCCGGCTGGCGCGCACGCTGTTCGAGAAGACCGGGCATCGCCCCGGACGCTCCCAGGCGCTGGCCTTGGACGGATGGGTGACCCTCCACCTCGGACGGCACAGCGAAGCGGCCGAACTCGCTCGTGCGTCACTCGCCCTGGCCGATGGGCCTGCCCGGATAACCGGGCTGGTCACGCTCGGTGTCGCCCTGGCACCGGACAACCCGGCGGAGTCGCTGCAAGCGCTGCATGAGGCGTTGCGGCTCGCCGAGGCTCAGCACAACAAGGCGTGGTGCCACAACTATCTGGGTGTCGCGCTGCGCGTCATGGGCTCACTCGACGAGGCGCTCGAACACCATCGACAGGCCTTCGAGCTGCTGGAACCGCTGGCCGAGGCACAGATGGAGATCGACTTCCTGCCCGCGTACGCCGAGACGTGCCGCGCGGCGGGCCGCTACGACGAGGCGCTGGCGCTGCACGAGCGCACGATCGAGCTGGCACGCAAGCTCGGGCGGCCGCACAACGAGAAGCTCGCGCGTGAGGCGTACCAGGTCATCGTCGGTGGCGTCCCAGCCCGCGACGATGGAACGGACTCTCATTCGCGCAGCTAGACCGTGTTCCCGATGTCCCACGGTGTCCCACGGACGGTGCGGGCCCTGACGCGTCGGTGGTCAGATAACTCGTGTCGGAACACACCGACGAACTGCCACCCGGACGGAAGGAAGCCCGCCATGAGCGCCGCCAAGCAGCCCGCCAAGACCGCCAAGACCACCACCGAGGCCGACAAGAAGTACGACGGGTTCACCGACGAGGAGCGGAGCGCGATGAAGGAGCGCTCCAAGGAGCTGAAGGCGACCGCCCGGCGCGGCTCGCGCTCGGCCAAGGCCGACGGGGAGAGCGAGGTGCTCGCGAAGCTCGCCGAGATGTCGGAGCCGGACCGCGTCACCGGCGAGCGGCTGCACGCCATCATCAAGGCCAACGCGCCGGAGCTGTCGCCGAAGCTGTGGTACGGAATGCCGGCCTACGCCAGGGACGGCAAGATCGTCTGCTTCTTCCAGCCGGCCCAGAAGTTCAAGACGCGATACGCGACGCTCGGCTTCAACGACCAGGCCTACCTCGACGACGGCACCATGTGGCCGACCGCCTTCGCCCTGACGTCGCTGACCGCCGAGGACGAGGCACGGATCGGCGAGCTCGTGAAGCGGGCGGCGGGCTGAGGCGGGCTGAGGGGCGCGGCCGCTCCGGCGGCCACCCAGAAGGCCCCGCCCGCCGCCCGGAGGGCTACTACTTTCCCAAGCCCTGGAATCTGTTCTCGATGAAGTCGCCCCACGTCGCGTTCAGCGTCATCAGCTCGCCGTCCACCATCTTCCACTGCCGGGCCTTGTGCGGCGGGTAGGCGAAGAGCACGGACGACAGGCGCCGGTAGCCCGCGGGCATGGGCCGCGTGTGCACGCGATGGGTGGACGGCCGGAAGCGTCCGTCGGAGGCGCTCGTCAGCATGCGGCCGATGTTGCACAGGACCACGTCGGTCTTGGCTATCACCGGCTCGACCCAGGTGCCGTCGTGCAGGATGTACTGCAGGCCCTGGTCGGAGGGGGGAAGCTGGAGGCCGAGCATCTGGATCCCCGAATGCTCGTGCGCCAGCACCCGGCGGTCGCCGACGTCCCGGTAGTTGATCACCCGCAGGTTCGTCGCGTCACGCGACAGCTCCAGCTCCGGTGTGCCGGCCGGCAGCATGCCGCGAACGACCTCGCCGAAACGCGAGATCAGCCTGAACGCGATGTCGAACACCTCGGTGGCGGCGGTGCCGAAGGCCGGAAAGGTGCGAATGAGATCTCCGGCGCCGGGCGGCTGGTCGGAGATCATGGCTCCGCTGACGTGAATGAATTCCTTGGGATCCGGTACGCCGTTGGCCAGCCGGGGAATCTCCGAATTGTACGGGAAGAACCCGTGGGTGCCACCGACACCTAATTGCGGAACGGCGGTGTGCGTGTAATCGGAAAGGCTCGGCTCGGCCGACGCGCAGGCCGCGGCGAATTCGTTCATCATGGTCTCGACGCGGGCGCCGATACCGGGGACCTCGGCGGCCATGAATCCCCATCCGGTCAGCTGTGACCTGATGGCCTCCGTGGCGGACGTCATGTCCGCCTCGATTTCCGGCAGCCTTACCGTGGGAACGCGACCGCTGAGTTCCAGGAGCGGGACTTCCATTGTCACTCCACTTCTCGATGACCGTTTCCTGTTTTCAGTTTATCCTTTCCATCGAAGCAGTCAAGAAGAAACATTTCGCTGGATATTTTGGCGACGGCGAATAAAGCGGATCAATTCCAGTAATGCTCATATGGCCTTCCGAGGGGCGGAATCCAGCCCCAGCCGCTGGGCGACCAGGGCCACCTCCGTCCGGTTGGAGCAGTTGAACTTCACCAGCAGGTTCGAGACATGACGTTTGACGCCGTGGATGGATATCCCCATGGCCCGGCCGATCTGGTGGTTGCTCATCCCCCGCAGCAGCAGAGTCAGCACGAAGTGCTCCCGCTCGGTCAACCGCCCGTTCAGATGCGTGTCCGGGCCGTGCGCCGCGGTGGGCACGTCGCCGCGGAGCAGCCGGTCGAAGGTGCGGGCCAGGCTCGCGACATTGATCTCGTCCCACAGGAGGCAGCCGGCCACGCCGTGTCTCCAGGCGAGGCGTGAGACGATCTCTCCTTGCTCCCGCACGAGGGCCAATATCCTCGGGCGGTTTCGCCGGGGACCGCCGTCCAGCACCTCCGGCAACGAGGTGAGCGGAATCACCGCCACGTCGAAATCCTCGCCGGCGAGCCGCGCTCTGGCTTCCGCCGCGCTCCGCCCGACCGCGGCCCTGGCGACATTCGGCACCTTCATGAGCAGCAGTGGCAGCCCGTAATAGGAGACCTCGTTCATGGCGAGGCAGAAGACCGACAGCTTGGAGCACCCTGCCCGGTGGCCGGAAAGGGAGGCCGGGAAGGACTTGGTGACCTCCAATGTTCTGGTGCTCATCGCATGATCCTCTCTGTTTGATCCATGAACCGCGGATCCCGGACAAGGTCAGGAACTCAGTGGTTCACCTGGGGTGAGGGTGTTGAGGAAGTGCTGGTAGAACCGGTCGGCGTCGACCGCGCGTGCGCATTTGACGGGCCGCCCGCCGGGGGTCTGGACGATCCGTCCCTGGCTCTCTCCTCGGGTTATCACGTCGCAGCGCACTGTTTCGAACGTGCAGATGTCGGGCTCGGCCAGGTAGGAGGTGGTCAGGCTGTCCCAGCAGCAGTACGGCAGGCCGGTGGTCTCCAGGGTGCCGAACGTCAGCGCGAGCAGCGATCCGGCGAGGTCGCTGACGTGCCACCCGTAATGGCGGCCGAAGGCCCGGACGAAGTCGAGGGTCACCGGCACGCGGTTGGTCACGTCCAGCGGGAACATGGTGATGGGGACGGAGGAGTCGAAGACGCGCTTGAGCGCGTCGGGGTCCCAGAAGACGTTCCATTCCGCGGTGCCGTCGTGATCCGGCTGTCTGACGTTGCCGGCGACGTCGAGCGCGCCGCCCATGAAGACCACCTCCTCGATGCGCGACTCGACGTGCGGGTGGTGATCGAGACACCAGGCGAGGTTGGTCAGCGGGCCGGTGGCGAGCACGGTGATGGGGGCCGGAGCCCGCATGAGCCAGGTGGCGAGCTGTTCGTGCGCGGGAAGCGCGTCCGCGTGGCCGGCGCGCTGGTCCTTCTGGTTGAGCACGGGTAACGCGTCCGCCCGCAGGGCGTCGATCCGCCAGGCGAGAGGGAACGGGTTGCGTCCGGGCAGCACGCCCACGGCCGTCGGCACGTCCCTGCCCACCAGGTCGAGGATCTTGTGGGTGGCCGACAGCGCCGGCCGGGGAAGGCAGTCGGCGGGGGTCACCGCGACGCCGCGCAGGTCGATGTTGTCGTACTGGGTCAGCAGGAGAAGCGACAGCAGGTCGTCCGGTGCGCCGTCCTGGTCGAACAGAACCTGACGGCGGCGTCCCAAGGTGTCAGTCACGGTGCCTCACCAGGTGGAAGGAGAAGTCGGTGCCCCGGTGGTAGTCCTGGGAGTACAGCAGCGGCCGTCCCGCGCTGTCGTGGTGGGTCTGGATCAGCAGCAGCCACGCGCCGCCGGCTTCGAGGCTGCCGATGCGCTCCGCCTGTGTCTGGCTGAGGGTGACGGCGCGGACCTGGGTGATCGCGTAGGCGATGTTGTGGCCGTACTCGGTGAGCAGCTGGAACAGCGACCCGGTCCAGTCCACCTCGTCCAGCGGACGGCCGATGAGCGAGCGGGGGAACAGGTCGATCGAGTAGAGCAGCGCGTCGTCCTGGTATCGGCGCAGGCGCTCCAGCCGGACGATGGCCTCGCTGCCGGGTAGCTGAAGCAGTTCGCGCTGGTTGCGGTCCGGTTCCGTCGCCGCGATGTCCAGCACCGTGTTGACGCCGGTGTAGCCGCGGCTGGCCAGCATCTCCGTCACGCCTTCGAGGCGGGTCAGCGGGCGGTCCAGGCTGGGCTGGGCGGTGAGATACCGGCCGTCGCCGTGGCGGGACTGGATGAGTCCTTCCTGCTCCAGGAGCTTGAACGCTTCTCTGATGCTGGTACGGCCGACGTCGAAGAGGGTGATGAGCTCGTTCTCCGAGGGCAGCCTGTCCCCGGGGCGCAGCCCCTGTTCGACGATCAGCGCGTGGAGCCGATCGCGTACCTGTATGGCGAGAGTGGGTTGTCGTCGTGTCACGTGCTTCTCTCCTGCACGGGCGCACCTTGGAGCGGCGCGACACCGAGCTCTGCGGCTGATGGGTAACTGGGAGCACAGAACCGGCGCGTGACCGAGACGGCTGCCACCCGGCAGGCGAGCCGGACTCCTTGCGTCAGGCTCGCGCCGGTGCAGAGGGCGGCCGCCAGGGCCCCGGTGAAGGCGTCACCCGCGCCGGTCGTATCCACAGCGTTCACGCTGGGTACGTCGATCAGCATAGTGCCGTGGTCATCGATGATCTCGGCGCCGTGCTCGCCGCGAGTGACGATCACGGTGCGACCTCTGGTTCTGCGGCGCAGGCACTCCACGGCGTCGTCGCCGCTCTCAGCCGGCGCGGACAGAGCCAGCCCCGACAGGGCCAGCGCGGACAGCTCGCTCTCGTTGAGCACCAGCACGTCGGCCCGGCTGAGCAGGTCCTCTCCGGTCTCGCTGAGGAACGGTCCGGCCGGGCTGGGGTTGAGCAGGACGCGCACGTCCGGCGACGCGGCGGCGGCCGCCGCGGACGAGGTCGCCACGGGGATCTCGCCTTGCAGGACGAGCACGGAGGTACTGGGCAGCCCGGACACTGTGGCGGCCGCCCGGGAAGGGGGGAGCAGATTCGCCGCCCCCGGCCAGGTCATGACGATCTGCTGACCATGGGCGTCGACGTAGACGAAGCTGCGCCCGGTCGCGATGCCGTCGGCCGTGGCGCAGTCGCCGACCTCGACGCCGTCGGCGCGCAGCGCGGCCAGCGCCGTCAGCCGGTCGGGGTCGTCTCCCAGGCAGCCGACGAAGCGGGTGGGAGCGCCCAGCCGAGCCGACGCGACCGCCACGTTCGCCGCCTTGCCGCCGTGCGCGGTGGCGTAGTCGACGGCGTCGACGCTTTCGCCCGTGGCCGGCAGGTGGTCGCCGAACATGTAGAGGTCCACGGTGTAGGCGCCGATGGCGAGCACGGTCATGAGCCGAGTCCCAACGCGCAGGGGGCGATGCTGTCGGCGTCCACGCTCACGTGCACGTTGGGGTGGCGATGCGCGAGGGTGACCGGGAGCTGCACCTCGGGTTCGGTGGTGAGCAGCAGAACCCGCACGATGTAGCGTTTCCAGGCGCCTCCGTCGGTGATGAGGTGCAGCCGCCGGGCCGACAGGATCTCCGACATGCCCAGGGTGATGGCCATGCGCGGAATGGCTTGGGTGTAGCCGCCGGTCACCCGGTGGGAGTGGGCCATGATCGTGTCGTCGAGCAGCGGGACGATGCGCGTGGTCGAGGCGGCGAACTCCTCGAGGCCGTAGTGGTGCCAGCGCGTCGTCGGCGGCTCGTTGAAGGCCAGATGTCCCCGGTAGCCGAAGCCCGCGAAGCAGGTGTCGGCGCCGCCCACCTGACGCAGGCGCGCACCGTACGCGTCGGGGTCGAACACGTCCGGGTAGATGACGTTGCCGGGGTGGGGCCGCAGATCGGGGTCGAGCAGCTGGTAGAGGTTGCGGTCGCAGTAGCCGCGGAAGCTGAAGGGGTGTGACGGGTCCACGGGCCGGCCCTGCCAGTCGAGGAACTCGTCCATGTGGAAGGCGAACACCTCGGTCCAGCTGATGCGCTCCTGATTGCAGATGCGGGCGAGGATGGGGTACTGCGCCTTGGGGCCGACAGGGAGGATCCAGCGGGTGGGTTCGCCGCGCATGTTGTTCGCGCGCAGCTCGTCGGCCATCTGGCGGGCCAGCCGGTGATAGAGCTCGGTGGTGTCCTCGTACACGGTCAGGGGGTGGCGGGCGATCGCCGCGAGGTCAGCCGCGGGCATGGACAGCTGCTCATCGGTGAGGTCACTCGACTTGTCGGGATAGGGGTAGGCAATGTGTCTCTCGCTGAGGTTGGTCATGTCACTCCTCCTCACAGGGGCGGGGAGAGCAGGAATCGGGACAGGACGTTTCGGGTGACGCGCCTGATGTCGCCGTCGCAGCAGGCGAGGCTGGCAACCCAGTTGATGGATCCGGCCGCGAACACCGCACCGCCGTTGCCGAGGCGTCGCAGGGTCATGTCGGCGCGGACGGTATGTGCGCCCAGCTCGGCCTCCTCGGTAGCCGGCTGGTAATGGTGGCTGTGCCCGCCCGCGGATGTGGCCAGCAGCAGGGTGCCGGGCGGGGTGCCGAGCTCCGGCGCGGCGCGGTCGATCTCGTCTCCGGCCGCTCCGCCGAGCGCGAGCCCGCAGCGGCCCACGGGGTCCGTCTCGACACCGGCGAAGATCCAGGACGCGTCGTCGCGGTAACTGTCGGGCAGGCGGGTGTAGCCGGGTGCCGGCCCCCAGCCTTGGGCGGCGAAGCCGACGCCGAGGAGCTCCTGCGGTGCCAGGCCCCGGTGGCGCCAGAGCCCGCCGGGCTCACCGGTGGAGGTGAGGACGTCCTCGCCCGGCTCGTTGTCCCACCAGTCGCCGGCGTGCCCGCGGCGGACCTCGATGGCGTGGGGGTGGCGGGGGTCGACGCCGGTCACCCAGTAGAACCCGTTGCCGCCGAGGTACATCAGCCGTCCGCCGCCGGATACGTACGCGCTCACGGCCGCGCGCTCCGGCGCGCTGATGTACTCGGGGTGGCTGCCGGTCATGACGACGCGGTAGCCGGCGAGCAGGCCGGCTCCGCCCGCGTGCACGTCCTCGTCCGTGAGGACGTCGAAGGCGAACCCCTCGGACCGCAGCCAGCGCAGGAGCAGGATGTCGGCGGCGAAGTGCCGCGGCGCTCCGGTCATCCACCAGCGGTAATCGGCATCGAAGTTCAGCACGGGGCGGCGCCCGGAGGAGTAGTAGACGGGGCCGCCCTCCTGCCGCTGGTCGTACAGCGACAGCCCGAGCTCGCGGTGGTCGTTGAGGTAGACGTCCGTCGGCGAGAGCGTGATCCCGCGATCGGTCACCCGCGAGTAGTCCCCGAAGTACTCGGCCTCGCTGAGCTGGCGGTGGTTGGCATAGGCCAGGTAGGTGAAGGTGGGCAGGACGACCGCGACCGGGCCGCGAGCCGGGCCGGCGGGACGGACGACCACCGGGATGACGCAGGACTGGCTCCGGGTCCGCAGGCGGATGCCGAGCACGGTGGAGGTCGTCTCCTCGGGGATGGTCAGCGCGCACGTCTCCTTCCATCGGGCGTCGTCGAGGTCTTCAGGACTCAGCTGTACGGCGGTGCGGTCCGTGCCCTTTCCCGGCCCGATCAGCCCGGCGAGTGGCCGGTTGACGGCGCGGGCGTGATGGCCGTGCCCGCTGATGTCGGTGACAAGGCAACCGCCCGGATCGATGGAGGCGTCCCAGAGGGCCAGGACGTCCGCGCCGAGGTGCTTGGCCAGCTCGGAACCGGTGGTCAGGTCGAGCAGCGGAGCGCACGTGGTGATCACGCTGCTCGTCAGCATCGGCAGGGCGATCCGCCCCACGAAGGAGCCCGCGCCGAGCCGCACCTCTCCGATCCCGGGCGGCAGCGCCAGGCCCGCGGCTCGCGCGCGCACGCCGGGAGCGCGACCGTCGGCCAACCGCACGGTGGTCATCGACGGCGTCGCCTCCCAGGCCGCCACCAGCAGCGACCAGGATCCCCGCTGAAAGGCGGTGTGGAGACGGCAGCTCAGGAGTCCCGATGTCGTCTCCACACTCGCCTCGGCCCGGTCGTCCTCGTCCAGCGCGAGCAGCAGTCGCCAGCCGGGTGTGCCCAGTTCCGCCACGACCTGGCGGGTGCCGAGCCGGTGCGGGCGGATCCACAGCGCGAGGCTCCCGCTGGCGGGCACCTGGACGGAGGCTTCCAGGTAGGAGCCGGTCTTCAGGGGTTGTGGGGCGAGGGAGACCGGTGCGGCCGGGGTCCGGGTGGCTTCGTCTATCAGGTCGACGAGGTCCACGGTCCCGGCTCCCTGCGGGCCTCCGGCGTACAGGATCAGCTGCTGTCCGGGGGCGGCGGACCAGCGGTCGGCGTACCCCATCAGTCGTGGTTCGTGCTCGTCGGCCATCCGCTCACGCACCTCCTCGGCGGTACGGGATGCCGACGCAGGCCGGCATGCGCAGCCGCTGGGCGACCGTGACCAGCACCAGCAGGGTGACGAGGTACGGCGTGGCGTAGATGAGCTGTGTGGGGACCGAATCGGTGCTCTGGAAGAGCACGAAGGCGGCCACGCCGAGCAGCGCCAGGGTCAAGGGCAGGCGGGGCCGCCGGCGTACGAAGACGATCGCCGCCGTCCACAGCAGCACAGCGGCGAGGAGCAGCAGCACGTGTACCGCGCTCGGCTCCCGCAGTTGCAGGGCGTCGGCGTACCCGAACAGCAGGGCTCCGCCCGCCGTGCCGGCCGGCCGCCAGTTGCCGAAGATCATGGCGGCGAGCCCGATGAAGCCCCGGCCGCCGGTCTGACCCTCCCGGTAGATGGTGGAGGAGACGGTGACCAGGTAGGCCCCGCCGAGTCCGGCGAGCGCACCGGACACCAGCACCCCGTAGTACCTCATCCGCTGAACCGGGACGCCGAGCGAGTCCGCCGCGGCGGGATGCTCGCCGACGGAGCGCAGGCGCAGCCCGAAGGCGGTCTTCCAGAGCACCACGAAGCTGACCGGGATCAGCGCGACGGCGAGCACGGTGAACCAGGAGACCTCGTGCAGGAATCCCCGCAGGATGCCGCTGACGTCGGACAGGAGGAACCACCGGCTCTGTTCGAGCCGGCCGAGCAGGTCCGGCGTGCCCCAGCCGCCCGCCAGGAACGGCGCGCTGACGGTGCCGATGGCACCCGTGACGGGCGGCGACTGGGTGGCCCCCGCCCCCGGCAGGCCGCTGAAGGCGATGACGGACAGGAAACGGGCGACACCCACGGCCAGGATGTTGACGGCGATGCCGCAGACCACCTGATCCACGCCGAACGTCACGGTGACGACCGCATGGAGCAGGCCGGCGATGACGCCGCCGAGCGCACCGGCGAGCACCCCGGCCCAGACACCGTAGGCGTGGCCGGCCCAGGCTCCGCACACGGTACCGATGATCATCATGCCTTCGATGCCGAGGTTGACGACGCCCGCGCGTTCACTCCACAGGCCGCTGAGGGCGGCCAGCCCGATGGGGACCGCCAGCCGAAGGGCGGCGCCCATCGCGCCGGAGCCGGTGAGGGCCTCGGCTCCGGTGAAGGTTCGGACGGCCGACATCGCGAGCAGGAGGACGAGGACGATGAGCAGCCGGCCGCGCGGAGTCTTCATGGTCATGTGGCGGGCCTCACCGGCTCGGGCGTGACGACCGGGACGCTCTCCTCGCGCATGAGCCGGGCGGCGCGCCTGACGTCCATGCGGCGTACCACTTCATGCGCGCCCACGACGCTGATCACGATGACGCCTTGCATGATCGTGACGATCTCCTTGGGCAGGCCCTGGATGTCGAGGATCAGCGCCGAGCGCTCCAGGAAGCCGAAGAGCAGCGCGGACAGCGCGATCCCGACCGGGGTGTTGCGGCCGAGCATGGCCACGGCGATCCCGGTGAATCCCGCCCCGGAGGGGAAGTCCACGCCGTAGCTGTAGGTGTTGCCCAGCAGGTCCGGCAGCCCGGCCAGCCCCGCCAGCCCGCCCGAGACGAGCATCGTGAGGAGGATCATGCGGCGTGGCTCGATGCCGTGGACGTGGGCCGCCACCGGGTTCAGCCCGCTGGCCTTCAGGTCGTAGCCGTACCGCGTGCGCGTGAGCATCAGATGCACCGCCATCCCCAGAACGACCGCGCCCAGCGCGGCCCCTCCGAGGTGGGCGCCCGCGGGAAGCGAGAGCCCGAACAAGGACACCAGCCCGTCGAGTTCGGGCAGGCGGGCCGACGGCGGGAGTTCCGGCGTCGATCCGGAGGCGCTGCCGACCGCGAAGAAGTCGGCCAGCAGGTAGGCGATGACGGCGGTGGCGACGTAGTTCAGCAGGAGCGTGGACAGCACCTCCGAGACCCCGCGCCACACCTTGAGCACCGCGGCGATCCCGGCCCAGAGGGCGCCGGCGAGCACCGCGACCAGGCCGACGAGGGCCAGGTGCAGCGGGCCTGGCAGGTTCACGGACGCACCGACGACCGCGGCGAACAGCGCGGCGACGCGGTACTGACCTTCCACCCCGATGTTGAACAGCTTCATGCGAAAGGCCACGGCCACGGCCAGGCCGGCGAAGAAGTAGATGGTCGACCTGTTGACCGCGGAGACGAGCGAGTCCGGCCGGAGCCCGAACTCCAGCATCGTCAGGTACGCCCGTCCCGGAGAGGCGCCCACCGCGGCGAGGAGCGCCGTGGTGACCAGGAGCGCGATCAGCAGCGAGAACGCGGGAGCGGTGAGCGCGCTCAACATCCGCTTTGCCGGCGAAGCCGCGTGGGGGGACATCGGGCCTCCTCTCCTGCTCGGTGGATCGGTCAGGGGACGACCGGGACGGTGATCCCGCCAGAGATGATCTTTTTGCGGATCTCCTCAAGACGCGGCTCGACGTCGGTGAGGCCGTTGCCGCTCGTGGCGTAGCCAACCCCGTCCTCCTTGAGGCCGAACTCGCGCAGCCCGGAGATCGACTTGCCCTGTACCGCCTCCTGGATGATGCGCAGGACCGCGACGTCGAGTTTCTTGGTGGCGCTGGTGAGGATCACTTCGGCGAGCCCCTGGTCGACCGTCTTGCGCTGGTCCACGTCGACCCCGATCGCCCATTTGCCCGCTGCCTTGGCCGCCTGGAACACCCCGATCCCGGAGGCGCCGGCGGCGTGGTAGACGACGTCGGCGCCGCTGTCGTACATGCCGCGCGCCGCTTCCTGGGCCTTGTCCGGCGCGGAGAATCCGCTGAAGTCGGGCGGCTGGCTCATGAACACGCTGGAGAGCTGGATCTTGGGGTTGGTCGCTCGGGCGCCGGCCGCGTACCCGGCCAGGAACTTCTGCTGAGGCGGCGTCTGCACGCCCCCGATGAAGCCGATCCGCCCGGTGCGCGACTTGAGCGCCGCGGCCACGCCGACCAGGTAGCTCGCCTGCTCTTCCCGGAACACCACGTTGGTGACGTTGGGCAGCTTTACGGTCGCGTCGTCGATGATGACGAACCGCGTGCGGGGGAAGGCGGGTGCGATCTTCGCCAGTGGCTGGGCGTAGAAGAAGCCGACGGCCAGCACGGGGTTGTGGCCCGTCTCCGCCAGCAGCCGCAGAACCTCCTCCAGGTCCGACCCGGCCGAGTTGGGGCTGAGTTCCTTCACCGACACGCCCAGCTCCGCCTTGGCCCGGTCCACCGCGGACCCGACCGAGTCGTTGAAGGACTTGTCACCGCGTCCGCCGCGGCTGTAGGCCACGCCGACCGCGACGGCGGAGTCGGCGGCCGCGCCATTCCTGCCGGGGGCCGGGTTCACGGCGGTACAGGCCGCGAGCGAACACAGCACGAGGCAGAGGGTGACTAATCGGGACATGGGCACCTCCGAGGGAATCCCGGCTCAGCGCCCATCGTGAATACTCATCAGACAAGTGTCAAGCCTTCTCAGATGACTTGCTCCAGCCAGACCGCGACCCCGTCGTCGTCGTTGCAGGCCGTCACCTCGTCGGCCGAGGCGAGCACCCCCGCATGGGCGTTCGCGACGGCCACCGCCGTTCCCGCCCAGGTCAGCATGGGCAGATCGTTCGGCATGTCGCCGAACGCGATGACGTCCGCGCTGCCGAATCCGAGCCGCCCCGCCATCGACTCCAGGGCGGCCGCCTTGGTGACACCGGCGCGCATCACCTCGCAGAACACGTCCGCCGAAATGGTGACCTCGCATCCGGAAAGGAGCGCGCGCACGCCCTCGTAGTACTCGCGGGCGGTCCCCTCCAACTGCACCATGAGCTTGCCGACCTCGTGCCGGACGAGCGCCTCCTCCAGGCGCGGTACCCGCCGCGCGCTCCGCGACAGGGGGGCGGCCAGTTCGAAGGAGTCCTCCAGCACCAGCTCCATCCGGCACTCCGCGCCCAGACGCACGCCGGGAAACCGGTCGCGCAACACCGACAGCGCCTTCACCAGCCGCGTCTCGGCCAGCGGGCAGTAGTCGACCACCTCCTCCCGGGCGAAGTCGAAGGTGATGGAGCCGTTGCCGCAGACCGCGATGGGCGCGCCGCCGATCGCCGCGGCCACGTGCCGGGTGTCACGGACCGGCCGGGCCGTCGCGATGACGAACACGTGTCCCGCCTCCTGTACGCGGCGCACGGCCGACCGGGTGCGTTCCGAAACCATGCCACGGGAGTCCAGGAGGGTCCCGTCGAGGTCGCACACGATCATCCGGCGCTTCACAGCGGCTGCCATCCGGCGCCTCACAGCGGCTGCTCGGTCAGGTGCGGCGTCACCCATTTCGCGACCTGCGATTCGATGACGTCGAGGGCGCCCGCCGCCAGGACGCCGTCGATGGTCTCGGCCAGGTTCCGCCGCGGCGCCAGCCCCTGGACGACCACCAGGTCGCCATCCACGAGGCCGGTGCCGGCCCGCCAGGACGGCTCCGGCATGGATCTGGCCACGCGCGGCAGGTCGCGCGCGGAGGTGCGCACCGTCAGCAGCGCACATGCCGCTCCCGCGCCGACCGAACCCAGCAGCCGGGCGACTCTCTGGATCCTGGTCCGCCTGTCCGCGTCACGCCAGGCGGCCGGACTGGCGATGAGGTGGGGAACGCACGCGCGTAATGTGCAGATGATCCGCATATGGTGGTGCGCCATCGCGGAATCGGGTCCGTCGACGTCGATGACGGCGTCGGCGAGTTCGGGGATCTTGGCTTCTCCGGCGCCGAAGGAATGCATCACCTCGGCCGGCAATGACCTGCTCTCGAAGAATTGCCGGCCGATCTTCGGATACTCGGTGACGACACGGACGCCGGGCGGCAGCTCGTCGGCGCTCCGCGCCGGATGATCGTCCGGAACGGCGAGCACCATCCGCCAGGGCGGATCCGCCCCCGCGACGTGCGTGAATGCCTCCACGAACTCGACCTTCGCGCCGGTCTCCTCGATCCAGTCGGTGCCGGTCAGGCCGAGGTCGAAGGCGCCGCTCTCGACGACCAGCGGTATTTCGCGCGGTTTGTAGAAGGCGACGTTCAGGAGATCCCCATACTCGATACTCGCCCGATAACTGCGGTCCGAGGTTCTGCGCACGTCGAGACCGGCGGCGACGAAGAGGCCCAGGATCGGCCGCTCAAGATACGACCCCTTGGGCAGCGCGAGCGAGACCATGCACTCCTCCTAAGCCTGTTTCATGAGGGCTCGCAGGGCGAGGTCGATCATGCCGGTGTCGGTGGCGGCCGACGCCATGCGCCGCAGCGTGGCCTGGTCCATCCAGCGGGCCTCGACGAACTTGTCCTTCTCGATCCGGGGCCGGGTCAGGTCGCCCGCGACGGTGGCGAGCACGTCGATCTCGCGTCTGCGTGCACCGTCGCCAGCGCTCCAGTCGAAGACGTCCACCACGCTGTCCACCTCGACCAGTCGCCACCGCGTCTCCTCCTCGATCTCCCTCGCGAGTGCCCCGCACAGCGTCTCGCCCGCTTCGACGTGCCCTCCGACGATGTCCCAGCAGCCGGGAAAGAGCCGTACGTGGGGCGCGCGCCGCTGCAGGAACACCGCACCGGCCGAATTGACGAGAACGGCGCCCACCACGCACCGCACGCCTTCCGCGGCCGCCTCCCGCTGGACTCGCTCGAACTCCGCCGGATGCGGAGCACAGCCGCTCATACCGCCTCCTGGTGTGCGTAGTAGGTCGCGTACAGGGCGGCGAACGGGCCGTCGCGCCGCAGCAGCTCATCGAAGCGGCCCTCCTCGGCGACCTCGCCCTGGTCCAGGACCAGCACGCGATCGGCCCGCCGGATGGTCGAGAGCCGATGGGCGATCACCAGCACCGTCCGGCCGGTGAACAGCCGGGACAACGCGTCCTGGATGCCCCTCTCGGTCAGCGGGTCGACGCTGGCCGTCGGCTCGTCCAGCAGCAGGATGTCCGGCTCGCGGAGGAACATCCGCGCCAGGGCGATGAGCTGCCGCTGCCCGACCGACACCCCCCGGCCGCCGGCGCTCACGTGGTCGTCCAGGGACATCGGCATGCTCCGCGACCACACGTGGTGCCCCATCCGCTCGATGGCGCGTTCGGCGTCCGCACGGCTCGCGCCCGGCCGGCCGTACGCGATGTTCTCCGCGAGCGTGCCCGCGAAGATGAACGGGTGCTGAGGGACGACACCCACCCGCTGTCTGTACGCCCGCAGGTCGAGCGAGCGGATGTCGCGGCCGTCGACCAGCAGCTCGCCCCCTTGGAACTCGTAGGCCCTGGCGATCAGCTTGGCCAGCGTGGACTTGCCGCCGCCGGTGTGCCCGACCACGGCGACCGTCTCCCGTGCGGCGAGCCGTACCTCGAAATCCTCGAACACCGTGTTTCCGGGCCCGTAACGGAAACGCAGACCGCGCGCCTCGATCGCACCGGCCAGGCCGGTCACCGGCTCGTTCCCGCGCTGGACGACGGCGTGCTCGCTGTCGATCAGCGCGAAGACCCGCTCGGCGGCCGCGAGCCCCTGCTGGAAGAGGCTCCAGAAGGCCGCCGCCTGCGTGACCGGCTGCCACAGCATGCCGAGCGCCTGCAGGGCGAAGTACCACTCCCCCGGCGAGAGCCTGCCGAGCACCGCGAACCGGCCGCCCTGGTAGAGCACCACGGCCGTGGCCAGCCCGGCCAGCAGCGTCAGGATCGGGAGGATGACCGCGTAGATGAGGCCCTGCCTGACATAGACCCGGTACGACAGCCGGTTGACCTCGTCGAAGTCGCCGTACACCGTCCTTTCCCGGCCGAAGCTCTTGGCGACCGAGATGCCCATCATCGTCTCGTGCACGTTGGCGTTGACCCTGGCCATCACCCGGCGCGTGGCCGCCGCCGCCGTCCTGGCCACCCTGCGGAAGGCCAGTGCCGTGGCGAGCAGGATCGGCAGCGTCGCCAGGATGATCAGGCCGAGGTCGACGTCGATCCAGAAGACCGCGCCGCCGAGCAGCAGCACCAGGAGCATCTGGCTGAGCAGGTTCAGGGCGAGGGTCATCACCGAGCCGAAGCCCTCGGTGTCGCCGGTGACCCGGCTCAGCACCTTGCCGACCGAGTTCTCGTCGTAGAACGCGACGTCCTTGGCGAGCGCGGCGTCGGCGGCCTCGCATTGCAGGCGGTAGACCATGCCACCCACCAGCCGGGCGGTGATGGCCTGGCGGGCCCAGTTCATCGCCCAGGCCAGCGCCGCCGCCGCGACCACGAACACGCACAGCTGAAGGCCCAGACCGGCTCCCCTGCCGATCTGGTCGATCATGCGGGAGATGACGATCGGCACCGAGGCGGTCAGCAGGACCGACCCCACGACGAGGACGGCCGAGCCGAGCATGGCGCCGTGCTGGGCCCGCAGGTAGCGGAGGATTCGGGCCAGCAGCCGGCGGTTGCCGTACACGCGGTCGTACTCGTCGGCGTGCAGGCCCGCGAAAAGGTCGCTCACGTGCGGATCTCCCGGTCGAGAAGGTGGCTCACGTGTAGATCTCCCGGTCGAAAAGGCGGCTCACGTGTAGATCTCCCGATACAGCGCACAGCGCGCGATCAGTTCGTCGTGCGACCCCTGGTCGACGACCCGCCCGCCGTCCAGCAGCAGGATGACGTCGGCGCGCCGGATCTGGCCGGGGCGGTGCGAGACCAGCACGGTGGTACGGCCGGCCGCCGCATGCTCGATCGCCTCGGTGATGGCCGTCTCGGTCCGGGCGTCGACCGCGCTGGTCGCGTCGTCCAGGGTGAGGACGCGCGGCTCGGTCAGCAGCGCCCTGGCGATGGCCAGCCGCTGCCGTTGCCCGCCGGACAGCGTCGTCCCGCCCTCGTTGAGGATGGTGGCGTAGCCGTTCTCCATCGCCTGTACGAACTCGTCCGCGCACGCCTGCTTGGCGACGCGCAGCACGTTCTCGTACTCGGCCTCGTCCGGCGAGCCGAAGGCGATGTTGTCCAGCACGCTCTTGGCGAACAGGAAGATCTCCTGGTCCACGTGGCCGATCTGGCGGCGCAGCGCGCCCGGTTCCCACTCGCGCACGTCCCGGCCGTCGATCAGCACCCGTCCCTCGGTGGCGTCGTACATCCGGTTGACCAGCTTGATGAGCATGCTCTTGCCGCTGCCGGTGGGTCCGACGACGGCGAGGGTGCGGCCGGCGGGCAGGTGGAAGGAGATGTCACGCAGGATTTCCGTGCCTTCGTGATGGAAGGACACGCGGTCGAAGGTGATCGCGCCGCGGATCTCCGTCACCGTGCCCCGGGCGTCCTCACGCTCGGCGGGGTCGCCCTCGATGATCTGCCGCATCCGCCCGGCGGCGACGAAACCCTCCTGGATGACCGGAACGGCCTGTTCGGACATGGTGACCGGCTGCGCGAACAGCACCAGCCAGCCGAGATAGGTCACCACCTGGGCGAGACCCAGCTCGCCCTGGGAGTAGAGGTAGAGGGAGTGGAGGGCGCCGATCGCCATCGCGAGCGCGAAGCTCAGCGCCGGCAGGTAGACGGCCTGTGCTCTGCCTCGCCTGACGAAGGCGTCCCGGTAGGCGGCGGCGGCGTCCCTGAACGCGTGGCGTTCGAGGTCCTCCTGCGTGGCCGCCTTGACGGTGGCGATGCCGGCGAGGGTGGTGGAGAACCGCTCGTTGAGGTCGGCGAAGGTCTCGCGGGTGCGGATGACCAGCGGGTTCAGCCGGCGCAGGTGGTAGTACAGCGCGTACGCGAACACCAGGACCAGCACGCCGGGAGCCAGGAGCAGCTGGGCGTTCAAGGAGGCGATGAACAGGATCGGGACCAGCAGCGCCAGGACACCGTTGGCGGCGGTGGCGGCCCCGGGGCTGAGCATGTAGTCGACGAGCCTGGCGTCGTTGATGGCCCGCGCCAGGATGTCGCCGATGCGCTGCTGGTCGTGGAAGGACATGCGTTTGGCCAGCAAGCTGCGGTACAGCTCGTCCCGTACATCCCGTTTGACCCGCTGGGCGATGATCTCCATCGAGCCGTTGGACATCAGGTCGGCGGCGAACCGGCCGGCCGCCAGCAGGCCGGCCGTGATCGCCGCCGCCGCGACCGCGGCGAGGTCGTGGCGTGCGCCGGTGGCCTCGGCGAACGCCGCGCCGATCTGGACGGGGATGAGCGTCGAACAGAGGTTGGCCGCCACCGCCGTGACGGTGAACAGCACCAGGAGCATCCGGTGCCGCCGGAGATGACCGGCGATCCACCCCCCTATGCTCCGGGACGCGACCGGCGGGGCGCCGCCGGCCGGCCGCGTCTCCTCAGCCATGTCTCACTCCGCTCATCGCGACGTCCGCCTACGCCCACGCCTGGACCGGATGCTTCAGCGGGCCGGAGCCGTTCTCCCCGGCCGCGTTCAGCGCCTGCATCGCCCGGTCGCAGAGCGCGGACGCCGCCAGGGCATCGGTGATCGACGGTGCGTCCTTGGCGGGAGGGTGACCATTCGTCTGTTGCTCGCCCCGCTTCCCGCGGCAGGCGTCGACGAAGGCCCGCAACTCGGGGCCGAACCCGCTGCGCGCCCAGCCGTGGTCAAGGTTGCGCGTACTGTGCAGTTCCTGGCCGTACGGCAGGCCGTCGGACAGTTCGAGCGTCACCCGCTCAAGGGAAGGGGCGCTGTACCGGCTGCCGTCCATGCCCTGCACCGTGACGCCCACCAGGAAGCGCTTGACATGGTTGCCCATGCGCAGCGTCGAGAGTGAGCCGTCGTCGTGACGCAGGAAGAGGTTCACCTGGAAACGGTCGGGCCCGCCGGGGATGGCGTGCGCGTCCACCTGGACGACAGGAGAGGGTACGAACCATCGGGCCAGGTCGAGGGCGTGCACCCCGTTGTGCCTGATCCACGCCTCCAGGGTCGTGTCCACCCCCCACTGCGGGGCGGACGGGTGGCGGCTGTAGAAGTCGATGGTCACCGAGCACGGGCTGGCCCGGATGTCCGTGCTCAACTCGTGCAGCCGCTGGAGGGTTTCGGCGTAGCGGAAGTTGAAGCCCACCTGAACGTGCCGGCCGCTGCGGCACACCACATGCTCCAGATCCTGGAGCGCCGGAGTGGACGGCCCGGCCGGCTTCTCGACGAAGCAGTCGATGCCGCGCTCCGCCAGCTGCCGGGTGAGCCGGTAGGAAGGCTCCGGGGGCACGGCGAGCACCGCCGCGTCCACGCTCTCGAGGTCGAGCGCTTCGACGGAGCCGGCGCGGACCGCGCCGTGGGCCAAGGCTTGGACCTCGGCGGCCAGCGACAGGTCAGGGTCGACGCAGGCCACGACCTGGTAGCCGCGGATCCGCTGCAGGAAGGGGAAGAGGTTCTGCTGCATCTGGCGGCCGCAGCCGACGAGCGCGAGGCGCAGGAGATCAGCCACGGTCGGCCCCCTCTGACGCGTTCCAGACTTCGAAGGCGCGGCGTGCCCGGTCGCGGAAGTCGGTCCAGTCGAGGTCACGATGGGCCAGGCTGACGAAGGACGGGTGCCCTTCGAGCAGGAGGATGCCGGCGCCGGTGAGAGCGCCGAGCAGCGCCTCACGCCGCTCCTTGTCGCCCAGGAGCGCTTCGTCGTGGTAGACCAGCTCGAACATCCCGCCGCCGAGCACCGGCCGGGCGCCGAGCAGGTGCGCCACCCCCGCCTCCTCGGCGGCCGCGCAGAGAACGGCCGCCACCTCGGTGCCGATGCGGCCGACCTCGCTCCAGCCGTCCGGCGCGTCCTGGGTGGGCTTCTCCAGAATGTCCCTGGTCGCCAGCGCGGCGTAGACGGCGATCATCTCCTTGGAGAACGTGCCGCTGAGCCGGGCTCGCTCCGCGTGGGCGAGCAGGTCGGCGCCGCCTGCCAGGATGCTCAGCGGCGCCCCGTTGGCCAGTGCCTTGCCGATCACGATCAGGTCCGAGCCGATGCCGTTGTCGTGGTCATAGCCCAGCGCCGAGATCCGCCCGCCGGTCTTGGTCTCGTCGAAGACGGTGAGCAGGCCGGCCTCGCGGCACATCTCGACGGCCTGCCGCAGCACGTCGGGCGTGGTGAACGAGGCCAGGTAGGCGTCGAAGACGAAACAGCCCAGCCGGCCCCGATGCCGCTCCAGAAGCTCCGACAGGGACTCCAGTCGCAGATCGACCCAGTTGAGTACGGGCTCGGACTCGCCGATCCCGCGCATCCCGTCGGTGTAGCGGAGCTTTTCGCGCAGGGGCGAGTGCAACGGCTCGTGCCACTTCAGGGAGTTGGCGATCTGGGAGTCGTGCCAGCCGACGTAACCGCTGCGCACGATGCCGAGTCGGCCGGTCCGCATCGCGGCCAGCCGGAAGGCCGCGGTGACGGCCTCCGAGGCGGTCTTGAAGAACGCGCCCCTATCTCCGGGCCGCTCGCCCAGCAGCCGTTCCAGATATTCCTGGTGGAAGGTGGTGAACCCCGGCATCATGATGCCGTTGGCCAGATAACCGCCGAGAATTTCGTTGAAGAGGTCGTCCGAGTGGCCGATTATCACTGGCCCATAACCCATGACGAAGTCGATGTACGACACTCCGTTCGCGTCCGAGACCTCGCCTCCCCTGCCTCGCGAGAACAGCAGCTGTTGCCCTTCTGCCCTGAACTTTTTGGTGATCTTCGAGTGAGCGATCCGCTCATATTGCAACAATGATCCTCTCCTTCCTGGCCACACTTAATAAGATCGAATATGCAATTCCAGCGACAATACCTTCGCCTGGCCGGACTCCGTCAAGTACTCCTTTTTCCAGGGTCACCCGATATTCCGGGTTCCCCCGCAGCGAAAAGAAAAGAGATCCCGCGGAGCCGATCACGCTCGGGCCAGGCGACTCGGCGGCGACATAGCAAGGCTCCGGGAGCGCCGTCAAGTGCTCCTTATTCCAGGGTTGACAAAGCGGCGGCCGCATATCAAGTTATGTGGGCCATTGTCGGCGTGATGTGGAGGCGACGTGGACCACGAAGCGACCCGGGGAAGCCCGGATATCATCGGGCGCAGTAAGCGCCTGTGGTTACTGCCCGGCGGGCGGTGCCTCGTGCAGATAATCCCCAGCCTGCGCAGTTTCACCTACCAGCGTGACGAAATCGTCGAGCGCACCGGCCCGCTGCGGCTCGCTTTCTACGAAAGGGCCGCGGCCAGGATCGAGGCCGCGGGGGTGCCGTGCGCGTTCAGGGAACGGGTCGCCGACGACTCCTACCTCGCCGACTACTGCCCCGCGCCCCCCTTCGAAGTGATCGTGAAGAACAGGGCCACCGGATCCACCACCCGGAAGTACCCCGGCCTGTTCGAGGACGGCGCGCCGCTGCCCCGCCCGGTGGTGAAGTTCGACTACCGGATCGACCCTGAGGACCAGCCGATCGGCGAGGACTACCTGAGGATCCTGGGGCTGCCGGTCGAGGAGATGCGCGAACGCGCGCTCGCCGTCAACGAGGTGCTGCGATCGTGGCTGCGCCCACTGGACGTATGGGACTTCTGCCTCATCTTCGGGCAGGCCGACAACGGCGAGCTGACCGTCATCTCCGAGATCTCCCAGGACTGCATCCGGCTGCGGCACGAGGACGGATCCCCGCTGGACAAGGACCTGTTCCGGGACGGCGTCGAAGCAGACGAGCTCGTCAACCAGTGGAGTCGCGTCCTCGATGTCATCAAGTGACGCCCGGGTCGCGCTGGTCACCGGCACCAATCGCGGCAGCGGAAAGGCCATCGCCGAGGAACTGCGTGACCGCGGCTACCGCCTCTTCTCCCTGAACCGGTCCTTGGCGAGGGAGGACTGGCTCGGGGAGCTCCGCTGCGATCTGGCCGACCCCGCGCAGATCAGGCGGGGGGTCGGCCAGGTGCTCGACGAGGTGGGCCGGATCGACGTCTGCGTGTCCAACGCGGTCGACCGGGTCCTCGACCCGATAGCCGAGTTGACCGAGGCCGACTGGGAGCGGCTGGTCTCGATCAACCTCAGCGCCGGCTTCCACCTGGTCAAGGCCGTCCTGCCCGCCTTGCGGGCCAGCCGTGGCGTCTTCGTCGCGATGGGCAGCCACGCCGCCACCCGCTACTTCGAGGGCGGAGCCGCCTACAGCGCCACCAAGGCCGGGCTGAAGGCGCTGGTCGAGACGCTGCTGCTGGAGGAACGCCGCAACGGGGTCCGGGCCTGCCTCGTCTCTCCGGGAGCCATCGCCAACCTCGACGGCGATGACTCGGCGCACAAGATGAGCACGCGGTCGATCGCCCGCTGCGTGGGCACCATCGTCGATTCCTGGCCGACGGACCTCGTGGTGGGAGAAATAGAGGTACGTCCGGCCGACCTTGCCGAACCGCCCATCACCGGCATCGACCGTCTTCTGCATGTGTAGCCGCTTGTGCATGTGTAGCCGCTTGTGCATGTGTAGTTTCCGAGGAGGAATCATGCTCTCCCTCGTCCTGCCGAAGGGGTCGCTGGAGCGGCGGGCCCTGCAACTCTTCGCGGCCGCGGGGCTGCCCATCCGGCGGGCCTCCGAACGGTCGTACCGTGGCATGATCGACTACACCGGTGTGGCGCACGTCGCGTTCTACAAGCCGCGCGAGATCCCCTTGGCGGTCGAGAGCGGGTCGTTCGACCTCGGGCTGACCGGGGCCGACTGGGTGGAGGAGACCGGTGCCAAGGTCGAGGTGGCGCAATCCTTCGACTACTCCAGGAACACCGAGCGGCCATGGCGGCTGGTGCTCGCGGCCCCGGCCGACCACCCCGCCACCAGCGTGCGCGATCTGCCCGACGGCGTCCGCGTGGCCACCGAATACCCCAACATCGGCCGCCGCTTCTTCCAGGCCGCCGGACGGCGGGCCGAGGTGGTCGTGTCCTATGGCGCGACCGAAGCCAAGATCCCGGAACTGGCCGATGTGATGATGGACGTCGTGGAGACGGGCCATTCACTCCGCCAGAACAACCTGCGGATCATCGAGACCATCCGGACCTGCGGCGCGCAACTGATCGCCAACCCGGCCGCATACGCCGAGAAGGGCAGACGCGGCGTGATCCAGAACATCGCGCTGCTGCTGCGTGGCGCCTGGGTCGGCCCGTCCCACGTGCTGCTGACGGTCCGTACGCTGGCCGAACGCCTGCCCCAGGTGGTCACCGCGATGCCCGGCCGATCCTGGCGCGCCGGGTCGGACCTGGCGAACGAGAACCTGGTCGTACTCCAGGGAGTGTTGCCGCGCGGGGATGTCCCAGAGACGATCGACGTCCTGCTGTCGGCCGGAGCCGTCGACGTCACCGAATCGGGAATCGGCCTCCTCGCCTCGAACGTGTCGCGATGCTGATCCGTACCACGAACGACCGGCTCGTCCCCGCGGACGGAGCCGGCTGGCGCGCGTCCTCCGGCCTGCTCGAACTGCGTCTGGACGCCCCCGTTTCCGCCGACCCCGTCGTGGCGGTCGCCCGCGTCCTGCTGGCCGTTGACGTGGACCGCCGTTCGCGCGTGCTCGATGTCGATCTCATCGGGCTGCCCGCCGACCTGCTGGCGCCGCTGAGCCGGTACGCCGTCTCTCCTCGCCCGTCCACCGACAGCGGCCCCATCGCCTTGGACCTGGACGCGGCCTGGTTGTGGATCCATGTCCAGGACGGTCACCGCGTGTCGCGGCATCGCCGGTCCGCCGTCGTGCGCTTCTCCTTCGCCGGAGCCGGACTGGTGGCCATCCAGGCGCGCCTGACCGCGGCGGCGAATGAACCAGATGAGATCGAAGGAGCCTCATGAACCGCCAGCCAACGCCAGGCGCCTCGGAGCCGGGCACCTCGGAGCCGGACTCCGAACCGGGCGCCTCGGAGCCGGACTCCGAACCGGGCATCTCGGAGCCGGGCGAGAAATCGCCGCAGCGCACCCCGTGGGTGCTGATCGCCATCGTCTACCTCGGCGGGGTCGCCGCGGCGATGAGCCTCGGCAAGTTCGCCTCCGTCGGCCCGGCGGTGGCCGGCGAGCTCGGGCTGTCGCTGTCGGAACTGGGCTGGGTGATCTCGGCGGTCGTCGGTGTGGGCGCCGCCGTCGGCCTGCCCGCCGGATACCTGGTCCGCCGCTTCGGCACGGAGCGGTCGCTGATCACCGGGCTGGTCCTGATCGCGGCGGCGAGCGCGGCGAGCGTGTGGGCGGGCGACTTCGGCTGGTTGCTGGCCGCCCGAGGCGTCGAGGGCACCGGATACGTCCTGGTCACGATCGCCTGCCCGGCGCTGATCCTCCGTCTGGCCAACGAGCGGGACCGCGGCACCGCCCTGTCGATCTGGGCCACGTTCGTCGCCGTGGGCATCGGAGTGAGCACCCTTGGGGGCGGCGTACTGGGCTCCGCTCTGGGCTGGCGTGGCTGGATCGGGCTGATCGCCGCACTGACGCTGGCGATGGCTCTGGTGGTCTGGGTACGGCTGCCGCGCGGATCCGGCAGGCAGGCGGCGGCCGGGCCCGTTCCCAGGGCCGGGGCCCTGAAGTGGCCGGCCGCACTCGCCGTCGCCTTCTGCCTGGGCGCGCTGGTGACCATTCCGGTGATCGTCCTGCTGCCCACGCTCCTCATCGAGGAGTACGGCCGCACGGCCACCGCCGCCGGCGCGGTGACCTCGGTGATCTCCCTGCTCAGCGCGCTCGGCGGATTGGCCGTGGGCGTGCTGCTCCGCCGTGGCACGCCGGTCCGCGTGCTCGCGCTGGTCGGCCTCCTCACCGTCCCGGCGGCCTGGCTCATGTACGGCGGCGCGGCTTCACTGACGGCGGCGCAGGTCGGCGCGGCGATCATCTCGATGGAGAACGGGTTCCTGGGCGCCCTCGTCTTCGCCGCGCTCCCGATGGTGCTGGACCGTCTCGACCACGCCGATGTCGGCAACGGCGTCGTCGCTCAGGCGGGCAGCCTCGGGTCGTTGCTCGGTCCGCCGATGTTCGGCCTGGTGGTCGCCGGGCCGGGCTTCCAGGCTCTGGTACCGGTCATCGCCGTCGGGATGGTCGCCGCCGTCGGCGCGCTGCTGCTGGTCGGCGGGCGGGCGGCCCGGCCGTCGCCGAGCACCGACTGAGCCGTCAAGGCGCGACCTACGCCGAGCGCTCACGCTGACCGCCGTGGCCGCCGTGTCGCTCCTGATGGTCTTCGGCGGCCAACCCTCGGTGGCACGACACTCGCATCAGATTCGGCTCGGTGGATCCAGGCTGAGGGTCAGGACGGCGTGTAATTCTTCACGGCCGTGTAGTAATTCGCCGCGGCGTACTTGCACGTTTTCCTCTTGACGGAGTTCGACGCGCTGTCGCAGGCGCGCAGCAGGTCACCGTAGAAGGCGTTGTCGATCCTGGACTTGTGATCACTGATCAGCTTGTTGATGCCGACGAGCTTCTTGAAGTTGCGGTAGCCGAAGTCATGCCGCGCGCACGCGTTCTTGAGGCTGACCCCGGCAACCTTGTCGGGGCTGTGGCTGCAGTAGTTGGTGTTCCAGTTGAGGTCGTAGTCCTTGATGCCCTTGCTGTTCTGGTATTGGCGCGCCCACATCCAGTCCCGCGCACTCCCCGGCGAGTTTTTCGTGAGATTCAGTGCGAAGGCGATCTTCTGCGCCTTGGTCTTCATGAACGCCGCGTCGGCGTGCGCCGCTGAAGCGGATCCTCCGAGGAAGAAGGCCGTCGCCAGCGCGCCTGCCGCGGCGGCGGCCGGAAGCACCCGTCGAATCATTGGTCGTCCTTTCCCAACCCTGCCGGCGACTCCGGCGGGGCAAGGGAAGACAGTAATGATCGCCGGTATATTGCGGGTATGGTCGGCCTACTGACCCGACATCACCCGGCGGGCAGAACGGCTCGCCGGGTAATGTCGCGCGTTGTCAGACGACCCGGATGAACACGCGGTCGTAGCGGGTGAGGGGGAACGTGCCGTCGTCGGTGCCCTGGAGGATGATCGAGATGGTCTGACCCGGTGTGGCGTCCGCCGGGACGGTGACGGCGGCCCGGCCGCGACCGCGGTCGGTGATGGTGACGGTGCCGGGGTAGCTGCCTTCTTCTCGGTACTGCGACCAGCGGAGCGTCACCGGGTCCTGGTCAGGATCGGTGGCGAGGCCGGTCAGCGTGACGACGGAGCCGGGCCGGGCCCGGACGGTGTCGTTGCCGTGGATGTCGACCGTGGGCGGGTGGTTGCCGTCGCGGTATCTGGGGGTCAGCGTCCACCGCATGCGGGCCGCGAAGTCGTTCTGCGCGGCTCCGGCCCATCGCAGTGTCGTGTAGTTCCTGACGTCGGCGCCGGTTTCGTCCTTCTCCGCGCTCACCATGGTCCACAGGTTCGGCGTGGTGGTCGTCTGGGTCGCCCGGCCGCCCCAGCCGCCGAGCAGTGGGTTCTCCGGCTGCTGGATGCCGGTCTTGAGCAAGGGGTTGAAGGCGACGTTGTCGCCCTCGGAGAGGAAGTCGTACGGCGCCAGCGGCTTGCACCAGCCGGTCGCGGCGCGTTCGGGGTCGCCGAAGATGTCGAGCTGGTCGCCCGGCATCGACTGGCCGTCCAGCCATGACCGGTAGAGCGAGCCCAGCGGCCCGATCTGGATGTTCTGCTTGATCCACGCGCCGCTGAAGTAGGCGCGGTCAGCCGGTAGGCCTCGGACGTTGCCCTGCCCGCGCTCGCAGTTGTAGCCCCAGGTGGCATAGCCGGCCGCCATGTTCTCGACGCGGATGTCCGGCCAGACGGGCGCGATGTACTGCGCGTAGGTGTCGTCCTGGAATCCGCTGGCCAGGATCACCGCCTTCTTCGAGACCGCGGCCTTGACGCGAGGCCATTGCTTCGTACTGGCGAAGCGGTCCTCGATCGACTTGAGGGCGCGGGCGATGGTGTTGGTGCCGCCCCACGCCTGGAGGTACAGAGGCCGGGAATCGTGGTCCAGCAGCAGGTCGCGGATGAGGTCGGAGCCCTCGGTGTCCTTGGCCATCTCGTCCTCGAACTCGATGTTGCCGATCTTGACCTTGGACAGCAGCTCGCCCGGCGTGGGGTAGTGGGGGTCATGCCTGCGCAGATTGGGGTAGACCTCGGCGTACGCGCGCAGGGCCTGGTCCTGGATGGTCCGCGTCCCGGTCCATCGCCATGATGTCTGCGGCGTGGTGTACTCCCGGTCGGGGAGGAAGAACGGCGTGCCCTTGCCGTCTCCCGACCAGTGGAACTTCCCGCTGCTGTAGATGATCCCCTCGGTGTCGACCTCGTTGGTGTAGAGCAGATACCGGATGAGCGAGGCGTAGTCGTCCTGCTCCATGTCCGTGGTGACGACCGTTCTGGGCAGGTTCCCTTCCTGGGGGAAGTCGCCAGCCTCGGCCGCTGCGGGGAGCGTGGCGACAGTCATGCCGAGAGCCGCGATCACGCAGGTCAATGCCCGGACAGGTCGCCCTCTCCGGAGGGCTGGGAGTCTGGAGGGAGGCACGGCAACTCCTTCTGCGAATATCTATTCACCGCTGAGTGGCAAATGCATGCGCAGTATTCATGTTGCCCCTGGATGTCGTCAAGGTTGCCCGCACGTGGCCGAGGGCACCCCATTGACATCACTTTTCATCCTCCCGTAGCTTGCTTGCATGTCTGATCGTGATCGCATAAACATTCACCAGCAGGACGAGCCGGTCTACGGGGCCGGCATCTGGCACTTCGCCACCTATGTCGACCGGTATGCGACTGACGGCTACGGCGAGCCGAAGACGGTCTTGGACTGCATCAAGCTTGCCGGGGCAGTGGGCGACCTGTCCGTCGTCGACCTCAACTGGCCCTTTCCGCCCGGCGGCATCAGCACCGCCGAGGTGCGGGCGGCGCTCGCCGAGCAGAACCTGCGCGCGATCGCGGTCACGCCCGAGTTCTACACGGGCAAGTTCGCCAAGGGCGGTTTCACCAACCCCGACCCCTCCGTACGCCGGGACGCCATCGACCTGGTGGCGGCCGCGGCCGAGGTCGGGCGTGAGCTGGGTGTCGACTACATCAAGTTGTGGCCGGGGCAGGACGGTTACGACTATCCCTTCCAGGCCGACTACACCGACCTGTGGGACAAGTCGGTCGGCGCGGTCCGCGAGCTCGCGCAGGCGTTCCCCGACTTGAAGTTCGCGATCGAGTACAAGCCGCGCGAGCCGCGCAACCGGATGGTCTTCTCCTCCGTCGCGCGCACCCTGCTCGCGATCGAGGACATGGGCGTGGACAACGTCGGCATCCTGCTCGACTTCGGCCACTCCCTGTACGGCGGCGAGTCGCCGGCCGAGGCCGCCAAGATGGCGATGAGCCGCGACCGGCTGTTCGCCATCGACGTCAACGACAACTTCCGCGGCTGGGACGACGACATGGTCGTCGGCTCGGTGCACCTGCTGGAGACGTTCGAGTTCTTCTTCGCCCTGCGCGACGCCGGCTGGGAGGGCGTCTGGCAGCTCGACCAGTTCCCGTTCCGCGAGGACTCCGTCGAGGCGGCGCGGGCGGGCATCCGTACCATGCGCGCCTTCCACCACGCACTGGGCTACCTCGACCGCGACGCGCTCGCCGCGGCCCAGTCGGCGCAGGACGCCCTCGGCGCCCAGCGCATCGCGAAGCGGGCGCTCTACCGGGCACTCGCCGAGAGCGAGTCCGCATGACCGCCGTGAAGATCGCGTCCAGGCCCCTCGAACTGGATGAGCCCGTCGCCCGCGCCTACGTCGAGCGCAGCGCGCTCCTGCGCGCGGCGTCGCCCGCCGAGGCGGCCCCCGAGCTGGCCGGAATCGCCACCCGCATCCGGCGCGACATCCTCACGACCATCCAGGCGGCCCGGATGGGGCACGTCGGTGGCGACCTGTCGGTGACGGACCTGCTGGTGACCGCCATGTGGGGGACGCTGCGGCTCGACCCGCACGACCCGGCCAACCCCCTGCGCGACCGGTTCGTGCTGAGCAAGGGGCACTGCGCCGCCGCCCTGTACTCGACGCTGGCCTCCTGCGGCTTCTTCCCCCAGGAGCGGCTCACCGAGTACATGGCGCCGCTGTCGCCGCTGAACGGCCACCCCAACCGGGTCAAGGTGCCCGGCGTGGAGACCAACACGGGCCCGCTCGGGCACGGCTTCCCGGTCGCCACCGGCTGCGCCCTCGGTGCCAAGCTGCGCGGCGACACCTGGCGCACCATCGTCGTCCTCGGCGACGGCGAGATGCAGGAGGGCAGCAACTGGGAGGCGGCCATGACGGCCGCCCACTACGGCCTGGCGAACCTGACGGCCGTGGTCGACCGCAACCGGCTGCAGCAGGGCGCACGCACCGAGGACACCAAGTCGCTGGAGCCGCTCGACCAGAAGTGGGCGAGCTTCGGCTGGGAGGTGCGCGTCATCGACGGCCACGACCACCAGGCGATCAAGCAGGCGTACGCGCCGTCGTCGACGGGCCGGCCCGTCGCCGTCATCGCCAACACCGTCAAGGGCAAGGGTGTCTCATTCATGGAAGACCGGGTCGAGTGGCACCACAAGGTGCCCACCGACGAGCAGGTCCAGCTCGCGCTCGAGGAGCTGAGCCGATGACCGCCCTCGCCGAGCAGGCGCCCACGTTCGACTGCCGCGTCGACTTCGGCGAGGAGCTGGCCGCCCTGGCCCGCGCCGACGAGCGGATCGTGGCGGTCTGCAATGACTCGGTCGGATCCAGCAACCTGGTCAAGTTCCGCGAGGAGTTCCCCGACCGCCTGATCAACGTGGGGATCGCCGAACAGGACCTCGTCGGCGTGTCAGCCGGCCTGGCCAACGCCGGTTTCATCCCCTTCGTGTCCGCCGCGGCGCCGTTCCTCACCGGGCGCGCCCTGGAGCAGATCAAGGCGGACGTGGCCTACAGCGACCGGCATGTGGTGCTGTGCGGGCAGAGTCCGGGCATGGCGTACGGCGAATTGGGGCCCACCCACCACTCCATCGAGGACCTGTCCTGGATGCGCGCCGTCCCCGGGCTGCGGATCGTCGTCCCGGCCGACCCGTCGCAGACCCGCGACGCCGTCCGCTGGGCCGCGGCGTCCGGTCTCCCCTCCTATATCCGGATCCCCCGCTTCAAGGTGCCCGCGGTGACACCGGCGGGCGCGCCCTTCGAGGCCGGCCGGGCGACGCGCCTGGCCGAAGGCGACGACCTGACCGTGATCGCGATCGGCACGATGGTCTCGCGGGCCCTCGACGCCGCCGCGCTCCTGCGCGCGGAGGGCCTCACCGCGCGGGTGGTCAACATGACCTTCGTCGAGCCGCTGGACGTGGCCGAGGTCGTCGCCGCCGCGGAGCAGACCGGCGCGATCATCACCGCGGAGGAGGGTCTGCTGTCCGGCGGTCTGGGCGCCGCCGTCGCCAAGGTCGTCGCGGAGCGTCATCCGGTCCCCGTACGCATGCTGGGCGTCCCGACGTTCGCACCGACAGGAAGCACGTCCTTCCTGCTCGACCACTTCGGCCTGAACGCCGAAGGCATCGTCAAGGCCGCCCGTGAGGCTCTGGGACGGGTCTGATGGAACCGCTCGTCCTCGCCATCGATCAGGGCACCGGCTCCACCAAGGCCCTGCTGGTCGACGCCGCCGGCCAGGTCGTGGCCCGCGCCAGTGCGCCGCTGTCCCAGAGTCACCCGGCGCCGGGACTGGCGGAGCAGGACGCCGAGGAACTGCTCGGCAGCGTCCGCGACGCCGTCGCCGCCTGCCTGCGGCAGGCCGATCCGCGGACCGTACGCGGGATCGGGCTGAGCACCCAGCGCGAGTCGGTGGTGCTGTGGGACGCGGCGACCGGGCGGCCGCTCGCGCCGCTGGTCGGCTGGCAGGACCGCCGCGGCGCGGACCGGGCGGCCCAGCTCCTGGACGAAGGGTACGGCGACCTGGTCCGGCGCCGTACCGGGCTTCCGCTGGACCCGATGTTCTCGGCGCTGAAGATGGGCGCCCTGCTCGACCGGCACGACCCCGCGCGCGAGCGCGGCAGGCGCGGCGAGTTGCGTCTGGGCACCGTGGACGCGTGGCTGCTCGACGCGCTCACCGGTGAGTTCGTCACCGAGGTGGGCAACGCCTCCCGTACTCAGCTGCTGAACCTCGCGACCGGTGACTGGGACGACGAACTACTGGAGATCTTCGGCGTCCCCCGTGCGGCGCTGGGCCGCGTCGTGGCCTCCACCGGCCCCTTCGGCACGGTCCGCGACCTGGACCCGCTGCCCGCCGGGGTGCCCGTGCTCGCGGTGCTGGGCGATTCGCACGCCGCGCTGTTCGCCCACGCGGGCTGGCGGCCGGGCGTGGTCAAGGTGACCTACGGCACGGGATCGTCGGTGATGACGGTCGCGGAGTCGCCGGGCAGCACGGGCGGCCCGGGTGGGCTGGACGATCCGGGCAGCACGGGCAGCACGGGCGGCCCGGGTGGGCTGGGTGGGCTGGGCGACCCGCGCAGCCCGGTCTGCGACACGATCGCCTGGTCGACCGGGCAGCCGACCTTCGCCAGGGAGGCGAACATCCGCTCCACCGGCCGGACCCTCACCTGGCTGGCGGAGTTGCTCGGCATCTCCGCCGACCAGGTCGTCGACCTGGCGGCCGAATCCGACGCGGGCGACGTCACCCTCGTGCCGGCCTTCGGTGGCCTGGGCGCGCCGTGGTGGGACCCCCGGGCGGTGCCGGTGCTGGCCGGTTTCGATCTCGGCACCGGGCGGGAGCAGCTCGCGCGAGCGGCCCTGGAGTCGGTGGCGCACCAGGTCGACGACGTCCTGACCGCGATGCCGGGCCTTCGCCGGATCGTCGCCGACGGCGGCCTGACCCGCAGCACCGCGCTCATGCGGCTGCAGGCCGGCCTCAGCGATGTCGAGGTGGCCCGCACCCGGCATCACGAGCTCTCGGCGGGCGGCGCGGCGGACCTGGCCGGTCTCGGGCTGGGCCTGTGGACCACCGCCGACCTGGAGCGGCGGGCCGACGGCGACGTGGAGATCTTCACCCCTGACTGGAGCGCGGAGCACCGCAGGGCAGCCGCGGCGAGATGGCACCAGCGCCTCACGGTCGCCCGCGACCTCGGCGCACGCGCGAACGGGAGTACGTCATGACAGCAGTGCGGAATTCGCGGCCCAGCCGCATCACGCTGGGCCGCGGCAGCCTGATCGCGCTCGTGCTGGTGATCATCGCGATCATCGCCGGCACGACGTACCGCTCGGACACCGCGCCGCGCGCCGGCGAGCAGGCGAAGTTCGACCCGGCCCGCTACGGCGCCGCGACCTACGGGCCGAAGGTCGTCCCGGCGATCAAGGGCAAGGCCGTCGACATCGTCACCCTGGGCAAGGCGATCGCCGGCGACACGGACGCGGCCGGCCAGAAGTACGGTCACCGCGCCGGCACCGGACCGTACAGCTACGCCGTCACGCTGACCGGCACCGCCGGTTCGGCGAAGAGCGGCCTGCTGCCGGTCGAGGTGCCCGGCATCGGCAAGACCAGGGTCCAGGTGCAGATCGGCCCGGCCATCAACGGCACGGCGCTGCGCGACGCCGTCGGTTTCATCGCGTTCGGCCAGTTCGTCAACCAGGTCGACTACGCCGACGCGGGCACCGCCCTGAACAACGAGGTCAAGGCGAAGGTGCTGTCGTCGCTCGACGTACCGTCGCTCGACGGCAAGAAGATCACCGTGGTCGGCGCGATGACGCCGCTGAGCGCCGACGTGCTGACCGTCACCCCGATCTCGGTCGAGGCGGCGTCGTGACGGCGACGCAGGACAAGCCGGACACCGCCACAGCCCCGGTACTGCGGGCGGTCGACGTCACCAAGGTGTACGGCGGGACGCAGGCGCTCAAGGGCGTCTCGCTCGACATCGTCCCGGGGCGCGTGGTGGTGCTGTTCGGCGAGAACGGCGCCGGCAAGTCGACGCTGATGAAGATCCTCAGCGCGGTCGAGTCGCCCACCACCGGCCAGGTGGAGCTCGACGGGAAGGTCGTCGAGTTCGGCAGCGCCCGAGACGCGGCCGATCGCGGCATCTCGATCATCCATCAGGAACTGAGCCTGTGCTCGAACCTCAGCATCCAGGACAACCTGTTCCTCGGGCGGGAGCGGACCCGCGGCGGCGTGCTCGTCGACCGCGCGGCCGAGCGGTCGCTGGCGACCACCGTGCTCCGCCGTCTGGACGGGGCTCTGAACCCCGATCTGATGGTCGGCGACCTGCGGCTTGGCCAGCAGCAACTCGTCGAGATCGCCCGCGCGCTGCTGCAGGACGCCCGGATCCTGATCATGGACGAGCCGACGTCGGCGCTGAGCGCCCCGGAGGTGGCGGTCCTCTTCCAGGTCATCCGCGAGCTCACGGCCGAAGGCGTGGCGATCGTCTACATCTCCCACCACTTGGAGGAGGCGCTCGACATCGCCGACGACGTGGCCGTGCTCCGCGACGGCTCCATGGTCGCCACGGCCGCCGCCGCCGACGTCGACCTGGCCTGGGTCGTACGCAAGATGGTCGGCCGCGACCAGGACGACCTCTTCCCGGCCCGCGAGCCCAAGCTCGGGCCGGTGGCGCTCGAGATCGTCGAGCTGTCGGTCGCCGATCCCGCCAACCCCGACCGCCTGGCCGTCGACGGCGTCTCGCTGACCGTCCGCGCCGGGGAGACGGTCGGCATCTACGGGCTCATGGGCAGCGGGCGCACCGAACTCCTGGAGTGCCTGGCCGGCCGCCTGCACGCCGACTCGGGCGAGATCCGCCTGTACGGCGAGCCGGTCGTCGGCACCGTACGACGCCGCATCCAGACCGGGCTGGCCCTGGTCCCCGAGGACCGCCAGCGCGACGGGCTGGTCCAGACGATGAGCGTGGGGCAGAACCTGTCCCTGGCCGCGCTGACCGGTTTCGTGCGCCGCCTCTTCGTGAACCGCACGAAGGAACGCGCCGCCGTCCAGACGATGATCACCGATGTCACCGTCAAGACCAGCGGCCCCGACGCCCCGATCGGCTCGCTGAGCGGCGGCAACCAGCAGAAGGTCGTCATCGGCAAAGCCCTGATGACCGGCCCCCGCGTGCTGCTGCTCGACGAACCGTCCCGCGGCGTGGACGTCGCCGCCAAGGCCGACGTCTTCGAACTGATGGCGCGGCAGGCCGAACGCGGCCTGGCGGTGCTGTTCACCACGTCTGAGACCGAAGAGGCGCTGCACATACCCGATCGCCTGCTCGTACTGGTCCGCGGCAGGCTGATCGCCGACCTCCGGGCCGGTGAGATCACCCGCGACCAGCTGATGAGCCTGGCCGACAGCGCCGACACCACCGAAGAGGCCAGCCAATGAGCCTGGCCGACAGCGCCGACACCACCGAAGAGGCCAGCCAATGAGCCTGGCCGACTGCGCCGACACCATCGAAGAGGTTAGCCATGGCTGACACCCTGACCAGCGACCACGCAGCCGTGTTGCGCCAACGCCGCCGGGCGGCGGCGGAGGCCCGCCGCCTGAAGACGCTCAATTCGATCTTCGAGCTACGTGCGTTCATCGCGCTCGGTGTCCTGATCATCGTCTTCGCCCTGCTGTCCGACTCCTTCCTCACCGTCGACAATCTGATCACGATGATCAAGCACGTGGCCATCAACGCCGTCCTGGCGCTCGGCATGCTGCTCGTGATCCTCAAGGGCGGCATCGACCTGTCGGTCGGCTCCATCGTCGGGTTGTCGGGTGTGATCGCCGGCGAACTGCTCCAAGGCGTACATCTGAGCCTGTTCGGCGTCATCGCCTACCCGCCGGTATGGGCGGTGATCATCCTGTGCATCGCGGCCGGCACCGTGATGGGCAGCATCAACGGCCTGCTCATCACCAGGCTGAACGTCGCGCCCTTCATCGCGACCCTGGGCATGTTGTACGTCGCGCGCGGCGCCGCTCTCCTGATCTCCGGCGGCACCACCTATCCCAAACTGGGCGGCGACCCCAGCACCCACAACACCGGCTTCGACTGGATCGGCGGCGGCCGCCCACTCGGCCTCCCGGTGGCGATCTGGATCATGATCATCCTCGCCGCCGTCGTGGCCGTACTCCTCCGCTCGACGCCCTTCGGCCGCTGGCTCTACGCCACGGGCGGCAACGAGCGGGCCACCGAGCTCACCGGCGTCCCCGTCCAGCGCGTCAAGGTGATCGTCTACATGATCTCCGGCGCCTGCGCCGCGATGTCCGGCCTCATCATCGCCTCCGAGCTCACCTCGGCCGCGCCGCAGGCCGGCGACAGCTTCGAGCTCAACGCCATCGCGGCCGTCGTCATCGGCGGCGCCGCCCTGTCCGGCGGCCGCGGGAACGTACGCGGCACTCTGGTCGGCGCCCTGGTCATCGGCTTCCTGGCCGACGGCCTGGTCATCGTCGGGGTCTCGACGTTCTGGCAGATCTTCATCAAGGGCACTGTGATCATCGTCGCGGTCATCCTCGACCAGACCCAGCAGCGCTTCCAGCGCCGCGGCGCCGCCGCCTCGGCGGTCGCGGTCGCTACCGCCGACGAAGCGGAGACCGCCGACGACACCCCGGTCAGATCCGGCACCCCCGCCCGCTGACCCTCATCCCACCCCATTGCCAGATGCCAGGCCGGAACGGTTCCAGAACCGGTCCCATCCCCCATCCCGCGTCCACGCCGGCGCGTCATCCAGGAGGTAAACCATGTCCCACCCCAGCCGTCGCCTGGTCGTCCAGGCCGCGGCGGCCCTGACCACAGGGCTGCTGACGCTGACCGCATGCGGATCATCCGGCGCACCCGCGGGCTCGGCGCCGTCGAGCAGCTCCTCGTCGAGCGCCTCCGCGCCCAAGAGCAACCTGATCGCGATCATCACCCCCTCGCCGGACAACCCGTTCTTCAAGGCCGAGGCGGACGCGGCCAAGAAGAAGGCCGAGTCGCTCGGCTACCAGACCTCGGTGGACTCCCACGATGACGACCCGAACAAGCAGAGTGAGCTGATCGACTCAGCCATCTCGCGCAAGGCCGCGGCGATCATCCTCGACAACGCCGGCGCCGACGCCTCCATCGGCCCCGTCCAGAAGGCCACGACCGCCGGGATCCCGGTCTTCCTGATCGACCGGGAGATCAACAAGACCGGCATCGCCAAGGCCCAGATCGTCTCCAACAACTCCCAGGGAGCCCAGCTCGCCGCCCAGGAGTTCGTGAAGGGTATGAAGGAGAAGGGCAACTACGTCGAGCTCACGGGCAAGGAATCCGACACCAACGCCGGCGTGCGCTCCAAGGGCTTCGGCGACGTCATCTCGCAGTACCCGGACCTGAAGAGGGTCGCCCAGCAGACCGCGAACTGGGACCAGCAGGAGGCTTTCAGCAAGATGGAGACCATCCTCCAGCGCAACCCGGACATCCAAGGCGTGATCGCCGGCAACGACACGATGGCACTCGGCGCCGTGGCGGCGTTGAAGGCCGCCAAGAAGACCGGCGTCATCGTCGTCGGCTTCGACGGCAGCCCGGACGCCATCGCGCAGATCAAGGCCGGAACCATGCTCGCCACATCCCTGCAGCCGGCCGCGCTCGGCGCCACGACCGCGGTCGAGCAGGCCGACAAGTTCGTCAAAACCGGAGCGACCGGGCAGCCGGAGAAGCAGTCGATCGACTGCGAGATCATCACGAAGGACAACGCCGACCAGTACGGCGTCTTCGCGAAACTCTGAGGCGCCGGCGGCTAGGGGCGACGACATCGCCTCTAGCCACTCCAACGTCTAGCATGCAGACCGGACACTCCGGGCGACGCGCTCACCGGAGCGAGAAAGGACGGGGAACACACGTGGTGATCGCTTCGACTCCCAGCCCCGACCACATGCGGCTGCTGGTCAAGGTGGCCCGCATGTACCACGAGCGCGGGCTACGCCAGCCAGAGATCGCCGCCCATCTCAACATGTCGCAGCCGCGCGTCTCGCGCCTCCTCAAAGAGGCAGCCGACCGCGCCGTCGTCCGTACCGTGGTCGTCTCCCCCGACGGCGTACACGCCGAGCTCGAGGAAGCCCTCGTAGAGCAGTACGGGCTGCGCGACGCCGTCGTCGTCGAGACCGAGGGCGTGGGGCCCGACGTCATCCCGGCGCTCGCCGCCGCGACGGCCGCCTACCTCGACGCCACACTCAAGGGCGGCGACGTCATCGGCATCTCCTCCTGGAGCGCGACGCTCCTGGAGGCGATCAACGTCATGCGGGCCAAGACGACCCCCGTCGCGGAAGAGGTCGTCCAGATAGTCGGCGGATCGGGAAGCCCCGAAGTGCAACTGCACGCGACCCGCCTCACCAGCCGCCTCGCCGAGCTGACCGGAGCGCGCCCCGTCTTCGCGCCGTCGGCCGCGCTCGTCCACAGCCGCGAACTCCGCGACATGCTGTCGAAGGAGCCCGCCGTCGCCGAGGTCATGAAGTCGTGGTCACGGCTCACGCTGGCCCTCCTCGGCATCGGCACCCTCGAACCCTCTCCCCTGCTCCGCCGCTCCGGCAACGCCATCGCCCCCGAGGACCAGCGGCAGCTTCAGGAGCTCGGCGCCGTGGGCGACGTCTGCACCCGATACTTCGACGCCGACGGACGAGCCGTCGAAGCCGACTTCGACGACCGCATCATCGGCATCGCCCCCGACCAGTTGCGCGCCGTGGAGCGCCGCATCGGGGTCGCGGGCGGCGCGGCCAAGCTGGCCGCGATCCGGGGAGCGGTACGCGGGCGCTGGATCAACATCCTCATCACCGACGTCGAGGTGGCCCGGGCCCTGCTGGGCCGCGCGTAGCCAGTCCCGCGATGACCCGGCATGAGCGCTGACCTTCGGGGAGCAGGTGTCCCTGTGCGGGGAGCATGTGTCCAACGCTCTCGTGCACGATCTTCCGGCAGCCGGAAGCGCTCAGGACCTCCCGCTGGGGCGGTCCTGAGCGCCGGTGGAGATGTCGTGGAGCTCGTGGCGGCGATACCTCGATCAGGAAGCGAATCCGAAGGCCGCCGGAGAGTCAGGCAGACCCCATTGCTGGTCGGGGTGGAGGTGGCAGTCCCAGATCACCAGCGGGGTCCCGTTGACGGTGCTCCCGTTGTTGGCCAGACCGACACACTTGGCGGTGCTGGCGGCGAAGCTGCGGATGGAGTAGATGTTGGCGCCCAAGGCCGCGAACCTCCATTGCTGGTCGGGGTGCAGGTGGCAGTCCCAGATCACCAGCGGCGTGCCGTTGACGGTGCTCCCGTTGTTCGCCAGACCGACACACTTGCCGCTGCCGGCGAGCGTGCGGATAGAACGGTCATTGTTGCCCTGCCAGATCTGGTCGGCATGGAAATGACAGTCCCAGATCACCAGCGGGGTGCCGTTGGCGGTGCTGCCGTTGTTGGCCAGACCGATGCACTTGGCGGTGCTGGCGGCGTTGCTGCGCAACGCGGTCGAGGAAAGAGAGCTCGCCTGGGCGGCGGCCGGGAACCCGAGGGCCATGGCGAACATGACCAGGACGGTCAACACGCGGCGCTTGAAGCCAGTCTGGTGGCGCATGTGTTCTCCTTTTCGAACGGTGACGGTTCTCCTCTCTAAGGGCGTTCCATGGCCGTTCCACGACCACGAACGTTGCCGGGAACTGTGCCCCTCAGTCACTTCCTTCTCGGCCGGGCGGAGTGGATGCGGTCCGGCTGACCGCGGACAGCCGATCTGCGGGGTCGAACCTCGGTGGACATGCCGGCCGACACGGTCGAAGATTGCCGCGTGCCTCGAACCCCGCCTGGGCGCGTGTTCAACCGAGTGATCGTCGCACTGGTCACGGCCGTCCTCACGGAGGGACGGGGTCTCCTGTGGACCCCGACGCAGTGGAAATGGAGTGAAGTAGCCGGGAGACTCGGATCATGAAGATCACAAAGCCTGGGGCGCCTAATGAGGAGACCCGCCGGACAAACCTCGGGGCGTTACTACGCCATGTCCACCTGAACGGTCCGACTTCGCGTGCCGTGCTCGGGGAGAAGCTGGGGCTGAACCGCACGACGATCATGGGGCTGACCGCCGAACTCGCCGCACTGAGCCTGGTCGAGGAAGGGCTTCCCCAAGACACCCACAGAGCGGGCAGACCGTCTCTGGTGGTCAGCCCAGACACTGATCGCGTATTCGTGCTCGCCTTTGATGTGGCAGTGGACCGGCTGCTGGCCGCGCGAGTGGGCCTGGGCGGCGTGATACTCGATCGCCGTGAGGCCGTGCGCCAACGCAAGTACCCCGACCTGGACGATGTCGTTGGAACTCTCGCCGAGTTCGCCCGCCAACTGCTCCGCGACGTTCCCGGCGATGCCGTGTGCGTCGGCATCGGCGCGTCGTTCTGCGGCATGATCCGGCCGGCGGACGGCACCGTGCGATTCGGGCCCAACACCGGCTGGGTAGATCAGGCGTTCGGGCCGGAACTTGAGCGCCGTTTGGCCCTGGGCCTGCCTGTGCGAGTGGGCAACGAGGCTCACCTGGGCGCGGTCGCGGAGAACCAGAGAGGCGCTGGGATCGGGTTCCGGAATCTCATCTATCTGCACGGCGATGTCGGCGTGGGCGGCGGCATCATCGTCGACGGCAAACGCCTGGACGGCAACGACGGCTACGCCGCCGAGGCCGGTCACATGATCGTGAACGCACATGACGGGCGGCCGTGCGGGTGCGGTTCGCGCGGCTGCCTGGAAGCGGAGGTCGGGGAGGACGCGCTGCTCAGCGCGGCCAACTGGCCCCCTGGGTTGATCGGGCGTGACGCGGTGGCGTCCGTGGTACACGCCGCTGAGCGAGGCGACGAATCCGCCAGAGCGGCGCTGACCCATGTGGGCGATTGGCTGGGTGTCGGGGTCGCCAATCTGATCAACCTGTTCAACCCGGGCGTCGTGGTCTTCGGCGGGATACTGCGCGATGTTTACCGAGGGGCCTCAGCACAGGTGCGGAATCGCATCGCCGCCAACGTACTGCCGGTTTCGCGCGAAGGAGTGAAACTGCGGATCGCTGCTCTTGGAGATGACACGACCCTTGTCGGCGGCGCTGAGCTGGGGTTCACCGAACTGCTGGACAATCCGGTCGAAGTCGCCAGCAGGGGATATCGTCGCCCGGTTGACGCCAGCGTGAAATCACAGGTTACAGACCTCACATAAGTGTCTCCGCTCTACCCCGGACGAGAGGCGCCGCGAAACGGACCCGATAACCGTACGAACTTTTCCGGCAAGCACAAGGCTCACGGCCCGCTCTTCCTGACCCTCACTCACCGATCTCGCCGGGAACCTGCCATGGAACTGGACGCGCCGCGTGGCCTACCCGGGCGCATGGCTCGCGCGCACGGCCTGGCGGGCGGGGCCGCAGTTCACGCCGGTTGACCGCGGCCGGTCCCGAGCACACGAAGCCCCGTCCGCCACTGAGGGGAACGGGGCCCGGCCGGACGGCCGACGACTACGGCAAGGCGTGAACGATTCTGACCCACACGGCTTCGGCGTCGCGCTGACAACCGCGAGCCGTCTCGGTCATGACGACTCGGTCGCCTTTCCGTTCAGTCCGTCGAATGACGTACTTGCCACCTTCGGTGCATAGCTCGTATTCGACATCGCCACGCACGATGGATTCCTTCATGCGACAGCGCGCGCCTTGACGGAAGTACGGTCGCCATTCCAGATCAGGGGGAAGATCTGGACTCACCGTCATTGTCCGTCGGCCGGTGTGTGTCGTAGCGGGTTCGGATGCTTGGTCGGTCCGTCGATTCTGCCGAGACTTCGAGACCACCGGGGATGCGTCTTGATCATGGCGTCGTACGCGATCACGTGTCCCCACCCACGATCGGCAAGCTCTTCGATCAAGTACGTCCACGCGAACATGAGATCCGTCGTCAGGATCGACGCCGTCACCCGTTCGGGCGTAGCCATGTCCGTGTGTGCTTCGACCAGGTAGACGTTCGGTGATTCCTTGCGGACGTAGACCAACATGCCGTTGATCTCGACGGCGACTTTGCCCACGTCTGCTCTAGTCTGAGTCATAGATCAGGACCTCACTTCCTGATCAAGGGAGCCGTTCGACGTGTCCGCGCCGACGGCTCCCGCCATGTCGGCAGGACTGCCCTTACAAACTCCAAGTCCACCGGTCGGAAGTACCCGCACACATGCTGCGTCTAGAGGACACTGGGGGACAGGAACGGACTCGCCGACCGGAGAGGTACGCGCGTGGCTTCGAAGCAGCGTCCGGCATGGGCTGAACGCTTGCGCAACGAACGGCGTAAGCGTTGGTGGTCACAGAACGACATGGCCAGCGAATTGGAGAAAGCAGCCGATAAACCTTTGCGCGCAACTCTCCCAGCTCGTTCATCGGTCATTCGTCGGATTCGCGACTACGAAGCCGGAACACATCAACCGCGCGACCCGTACCGTCTTCTTTACTGCCGTGTGCTCGGAATGGACGAAGACGAGTTGTTCGGCGACGGATCCGTTCAGCAAGAGCGAACCCCGAGCGATTTGCTCAGAGATCTATTGCGGGAAACCGAACCGCTTCGTCCCATCGCGAACCGCGCCGGTTCACGTCTCGGAATGAGCAATGTTGCAGACCTCAGCGCACGGGTTCACGGTTTGCGGCTCGCTGACGACGTTCTCGCCGGTGGTGATCTGATTCAACCCGCATTCCGCGAACTCGACGCCGCTATTCGCGTCTACCGAACAAGTTCGTACACGCAAGACGTCGGCCGTCGGTTGCTGACGACAATCGGCGAGTTCGCTCAAATCGCCGGTTGGGTCGCGAGCGATGCCGGACAGCACGAACAAGCCGCACGCACATACCGACTCGGGATCAGCACTGCGCATGAAGCCGGTGACGGAACTCTTGAATCCAATCTGATTGGATCGCTGGCGTATCAGATCTCGAACATCGGAGACGTTCACGAAGGGATCGCGCTCGCACGTGCGGCGCTGGACGCGGCCGGACCGGACGCACCGGCCAGGGCTCGCGCGCTCGCTTCGGATCGGCTCGCATGGGCACACGCTCGCGCCGGAGAAGCACAGTCCGCCATGCGGGCACTCGGCGAAGCTGAAACGGCACTCGCTCAGGGCAACGGAGACGACGAACCGGGTTACCTTTATTGGGTTGACGCTGGCGAATTGCAAGTGATGGAAGCTCGGTCCTACACGGAACTACGCCGTCCACTTCGCGCTGTCCCACTTCTTACCGACGTACTCGCTCGATACGACAGCACACATACACGCGAACTCGCGCTCTACCTTTCGTGGCTCGCCGTCGCGCTCGCCGACGCGAACGAACCGGAGGAAGCCGCGCGGACAGCGACGCGCATGTTCGCCATATCGGCCGACGTCGCGAGCGATCGAACCGCTCAGCGGGGGAACGTTGTTCGTGCGCGTTTGGAGCCTTACCGCGACGTGCCCGAAGTCCGGCAAGTATTGGAAGCTTCCGGGTTCTGATGCCGGCGCCGTTGAGGCCGAGGAAGCCGGTGATCCGCCCCGGAAGGACCTCGAAGGGCAGATGGTCGACGACCGGGGTAGATCCGTACCCTTTGGTGAGCTTCGCAGATTTGATCACCGGCTTTTGTCGATCGTGCGGAAGAGGGCTACGGCGCGCTGCAGGGGGGGACCGGCTTGCCGAGGGCGAGTGCGAAGGCGTTCTGGAGAAGCGGGTGGGGAGGAGCCGCCTGGTTCACGGTGCCGGTGATGGAGATCCGGCGGGCCGGCGAGTACATCTGGAACGCCCCCCAGGCGCCGTTGTGGAACCAGAACCTCTCCCCGTCGGCCCCGGCGCCTTTCTGGATGCCGAGCCCATAGGTCCCGCCGCTCTGCGGGGTGGTGGTCAGCATGGTGCGCAGGGTCGTGGGGTCCCGAAATACCGTGCCGCCGAACAGGCCGCGCATGAACGTGGTCAGGTCGGCGCTGGTGGAGACGAGGCCGCCGCCGCCGAAGGTGTCGAAGGTGGGGTTGAAGGAGAAGGTGTCCACGGTGCCCCAGTAAGGGTGCGACAGGGGGCCGCCGCGCGTCTTCTCCCAGTGCTCCAGATAGGTGTCCTTCATCCGCAGTGGATCGAGTATCAGGGTGCGATAGGCGTGCGCGAGCGGCTTGCCGGTGACCCTTTCGATGATGAATCCGGCCAGGACGTAGCCGGTGTCGGAGTAGTGGTAGCCCGCGCCGGGCTGGGAGTACGGCGCGCCGTTGGTGATCGCCCACTCGACGAGTTCCCGCGGAGTCCAGCTCTTGTGCGGGTGGGCGAACACGTCGTTCTGCCACCGGGGGTCGGTGGCGTAGTCGTACAGGCCCGCGGTGTGGTTCAGCAACTGCCGGATGGTGATCCGCGAGCCGTAGGAGACTCCGTCCGCCACGTTCACGCGACTCACCAGGCTCGCGTCGAGGTACTTCCCGATCCGGTCGTCGAGGCTCAGCTTGTGCTGTTCGACGAGCTTGAGGACCACGGCGGCGGTGAACGTCTTGGTCAGGCTCGCGATACGGAAGGTGTCAGTCGGCCGGAGATTCCGGCCGCCCAACGTGAACTTCCCGCTCGCGCCGTTGAAGTGCCTACGCGGCCCGGTGACGTCGAGGATGGCGCCGGGGACCGGTGGCTGGACGACGGTGTCGACGACGCACTGGAACCCGTGCCCTGTGGGCGTGGACGCGGCCGCTCCGGCCGCCGTCGTGACACTGACACAGAGCGCGACCCCGGCGGAGACCACCGTTCTTATGGACAGGTGCATGCGCAACTCCCTTTCGCGGTATTGGCGACACGCTTCTCCACGACCTTCATCTGGAAGCCCGCCGTGCCCTCAGACTGCCGGGCGGACGGGGTGGCAGTCGTCTGCCCACAGGGCACTTTCTGCGCTCTCCCCAGAGGCCCATGCGGTCGTGATCGGGACCGAACGTATGCCTGCGGGCATAGGCCGCGGGGCCGATGAATCACCGGGCGGACGCCGTTACCGTGGGCGTATGCACCTTGAGCCGCGCCCGCCGCTGATCAAACGGCTGCGGTCCAGCCACTGGCTGGCGCTGGACTACCTGGCCGCCGCCGTTTACGCCCTGTTCGCCCTGGCCATGCTGGCTCACGACCAGAGCGCGGCCCATCTGCCACTGGCCTTGGCCGGGACCGCGCTCGTCGCCCTGCCGGTCGCGCTCCGGCGGCGCCACCCGCTCGCCGCGTACGGGACGCTGCTGACGGCGCTGCTGGCGACTCCGGTGGCGGAGGGGATGGGCGTGCTGGCGATGGCCCCCCTGGCCTACGTCCTCTACCTGGTGGCGGTCGCTTGCCGCCTGCGTATCGCGCTCGCCGCGCTCGCCGCCTCCTTGGCCGTACTGCCGTCGGTGATGCTCCCGATCCACCCGAGCGCGGTCGTCCCCTTCGCGCTCGCCTTCATCACCGCCTGGACGGCCGGGTACGCGGTCGGCCAGCACCGCAGGTACGGAGAAGAACTCCTGCGGCACCGTTCCCGGCTGGCCGAGGCCGAACTGGACAAGGCCCAACGAGCCGTCGCCGAGGAGCGGATGCGGATCGCCCGGGAGCTCCATGACGTGGTCGCCCACAGCATGAGCGTGATCACCGTCCAGGCCGGGTTCGGTCATCTGGTCATCGACGACAAGGTCGCCGAGGCCCGCGCCGCACTGAGCGCCATCGAGACCACCGGCCGGGAGACCCTCGCGGAGATGCGGCGGCTGCTCGACGTCCTCCGCGCGGAGGATCCCTGCCATACGGCGGAGATTCCCGCGCTCGCCCCTGCCCCCCGGTTCGCCGACCTGGACCGGCTCCTCACACAGACCGCCAAAGCGGGTGTACGAGTCGATCTGACGGTCACCGGCAGCCCCCGCGACCTACCAGCAGGGATCGACCTGTCGGCCTACCGGATCGTGCAGGAGGCCCTCACCAACGTCGTGAAGCACGCCGGCACCACCGCCGCCCGCGCCACTGTCGACTATCAGGAGAGCGAACTCACCATCGAGATCACCGACCAAGGCCAGGGCTGTCAGGCCGCCGACGGCCACGCCTTCGGTCATGGCCTCATCGGCATGCAGGAGCGCGTACACCTCTACGGCGGCTGGTTCCGGGCCGCGCCGCTGCCGGAGCGCGGCTTCCAGGTCACCGCCCGGCTGCCCCTCACCGCGAGCGCGGAGAGCGCCGCATGACCATCCGGGTGGTGGTCGCCGATGACCAGGCCCTCGTCCGGGCCGGCCTGTGCGGCATTGTCGAGACGGCACCCGACCTGACGGTGGTCGGCGAGGCCGGCACAGGCATCCAAGCAGTCGAACTGGCCCGCCAACGACGGCCCGACGTCGTCCTCATGGACGTCCGGATGCCCGACATGGACGGTCTCGAGGCGACCCGCCTGATCACCGCCGGTTCACCCGGAGTGAGTGACGTACGGGTGCTCATACTCACCACCTTCGACCTGGACGAGTATGTCTACGGAGCGCTGCGCCGCGGGGCCAGCGGATTCCTGCTCAAGGACACCCCGCCGCTCGAACTGCTCGCCGCCATCCGGGTCATCGCGGCCGGCGACGCGCTGCTCGGCCCCGGCATCACCCGCCGGCTGATCGGGGAGTTCGCCGCCCGGCCCGCCACCTCGCCACCTCCGGCAGCTGACCTGCTGAAGGCGATCACCAAACGCGAGCGTGAAGTTCTCACGCTGGTCGCGGAAGGCCTCTCGAACACCGAGATCGCCGAGCGGCTGCACATCGGACCCGGTACCGCCAAGTCGCACGTGGGCCATCTGCTGACCAAACTCGACGCCCGCGACCGGGTCCAGCTCGTGATCCTCGCCTACCGCACCGGCCTGGTCACCGCCGCCTGACCAGCTACCGCCGCGTTCCGTCCTCGTGTCGTTCAGCTCGCATCTTCGGCGGCGGCCGGCCTGGCCTGGACCTGGTGGCCTGCTTGCCCCGTGCCTGCGGCCCGTACCGGGAGTCGCGGGCGCGTACCACGATCGTGGCCTCCTCGCCGGGGCGCGCCGCCTCCGACAGGTCGGCCGTGAACGGGGAGAAGCCGCCGCGGTGGCGGGCCACCTCGACGCCGTTCACCCACACGGTGGCGTCATGGTCGACGGCGCCGAAGTGCAGCAGGGTCCGGCGGCCCGCCCACGCGGCCGGGATCGTCACGGTGCGGCGGTACCAGACCGCCTCCATGAAGTCCGTGTGCCCGACTCCGGACAGCTCCGACTCCGGCGCGAAGGGCACGGTGATCGTCCCGGAGAGCTCACGTTCGCGCAGGCCACGCTCCAGGCCGGAGTCCGCGGCATCGATCTCGAACTGCCACGGCCCGTTGAGGTTGAGCCAGTCCTGGCGGACCATCTGCGGACGCGGATATTCCGGCCGGGGCACATCGTGGGCAGCGGAAATCGACATCTGGCGCCTTTCGGGTTTGCGCAAACATGGGATAAGTCAAGACCTTTTGCTACGTAGCAGAGAAGATGGCGTCCGGCATCGGCCGCCCGGCGTCCAGGTGCTCCTCGATCGCCGACTGACCGCCCCCGCGGGTCCAGCCGGCCCCGACCAGCAGTTCCTCGTACGCCGTCAGTCCCGCTTCCGCCAGCCCTTCGAGAAAGCCCCGTACCCGCATGCGTGCCGTCTGGCCGCCGTGGAGATCGTAGCCGAGCAGCATCAGCCGGCGCCTGCGTGCTCCCGATCCGAGCCGGTCAGCTCGATCAGCACCGTGTATCCGAGTGCCTCGGCCTCGCGCACGACCGGACCCGCGAGGTCGGCGAAGATGCGCGCCCTGAAGTCGGGCACGACGAGCGCGATGAGCCCCGTACGGGCGGACCGAAGGCTCCTGGCGGCCGCGTTGGGGACGTAGCCGAGTGCCGCCATGGCGTCGAGCACGCGCTGGCGCGTCTCCGGGCGGACGTACTCGTAGTTGTTGACGACATTGGAGACCGTGCGCTGGGAGACGCCGGCGGCGCGAGCCACGTCGTGCATGCTCACGGCCATCAGCGCAACGCCTTGCCCAGGGTCGGAATCACGGCCTTCATCGTAGTGTCGGCAACCGCCCGATCTCATCGGGATTTACGTCGCCGGCCGGCTTCGTGTCCGGCCGCGACGGCTGTTACGAGACGGCTTCCAGCGGCAGGTCGTTGCCGCGCCAGGTATCTGCCAACTCCTGAACCGGCACGTTGAGCGCCTCGCAGAGGCGGACGATCGTGCCGAATCCGGGGGACGGCAGTCGTCCAGTCTCGATCTTGCGCAGGGTTTCCGGCGAGATACCGGCCGCGTGCGCGACTTCTGCTAGGTCGCGTCCCGCTCGCGCGTGACGCAGCAGGGCGCCGAGACGCCTGCCGGCTTCGATCTGTTCAGGTGTGAGCGGTTGGCGGACCATGCTCCCAGGATAGGGTTGGTATTACTATACCGGCAAGTGTTAAAGTGTTGGTATAACTATACCAACACTTTGACGCGAGGTATTCGTGATTGAACTGAAGACGCCTGCGGAGATCCAACGCATGCATGTGGCCGGGCGTTTCGTCGCCGAGGTGCTCTCCGAGGTCGGCCGGCTCGCTGACGTGGGCGTCAACCTGTTGGACCTGGAGCACCACGTGCGCGGCATGATCAAACGGCGCGGGGCGGAGTCGTGCTACTGGGACTACTCGCCGTCCTTTGGCCGTGGCCCGTTCCGCAACGTCATCTGCCTGTCCGTCAACGACGCCGTCCTGCATGGCTTGCCTCACGACTACAAACTGCGCGACGGGGACGTGCTCAGTGCGGACCTCGCGGTCGGCATCGACGGCTGGGTGGCCGACTCGGCGCGCACGGTCGTCGTCGGGACCGCTGCCGAGGAGGACCTGCGGATCATCCGCGCCACCGAGGAAGCGTTGGAGGCGGCGATCGCGGTGGCACGTCCGGGCAACCGCGTGGGTGACATCTCGGCGGCCATCTGGGCGGTGGCCCTCGACTACGGCTATCCGGTCAACACCGAGTTCGGTGGCCACGGCATCGGCCGCACCATGCACGAGGAGCTCCACGTTTCCAACAAGGGCCGGGCAGGCCGCGGCCTGAAGCTCCGGCCGGGGCTGACCCTCGCACTCGAGCCCTGGTTCGCGCGTACGACCGACCAGATCGTCTACGACCCCGACGGCTGGACGATCCGGTCGGCCGACGGCTCACGCACGGCCCACTCCGAGCACACGATCGCCGTCACTGAGGAAGCCCCCTTGGTGCTCACCCGGCGTGAACCGGAGGCCCCCGCAACGAGGGCTGATGCCGCTGGTCGGCTATCCACAAAGGACGCCTAAGATCGGCGCGTGAACCTTGAGGGGGGCCGGCAAGAGTGAGCGAGGAGTTGGCGGAGCGGCTACGGCAGCTGCGTGACCTGACCGGACGGAGCCTGCGCGAACTCGCCCGCGACGTCCACGGCAGCAGCTCCTCGCTGTCGCGCTACTTCTCCGGCCAGGCCGTTCCACCCTGGCCGACGGTGGTGGCGCTGTGCAAGGCAGCCGGTCGTGACCCCAGGCCGATGCGTGAGGTGTGGGAGCGGGCCAAGGACGGGCCCCAGACGAGCGTGGCCGCCCCTGCGTCAGTGCGCAACGACCTGCCACACGACATCACCGCCTTCACTGGGCGCCGGGAAGAGCTCGCCGCCCTCCTCGGCGCAGCGCGGAACACGACGATGGTGGCGATCGACGGCATGGGCGGGGTGGGAAAGACCGCGCTGGCCGTACACGCCGCGCATCTGCTGACCGCCGACTTCCCTGGTGGCCAGCTCTACCTGGACCTGCACGGGTTCACTCCGGGCCGGGAGCGGATCGAGCCCGCGGAGGCGCTGCGCGTGCTGCTGACCGCGCTCGGGTTGCCTCCCGGCAGGATTCCCGACGGGGTCGCCGAGCGGGCCGCGCTGTGGCGGTCGGAGCTGGCGACGCGGCGCGCGATCGTGCTGCTGGACAACGCCGCCGACGCCGATCACGTACGCGAGCTGCTCCCCGGCGCCGGCCAGAGCTTCGTCGTGATCACCAGCCGTCGGCGGCTGGTGGAGCTGGACGACGTCCAGCCGATCTCGCTGGACGTCCTGCCGGCCCAGGAGGCGGCGGAGCTGTTCGCCGCATCCGCGGGCGGGACCCGGCCTGGTGACGTCGGCGAGGTGCTGCGCCGATGCGGGAACCTGCCGCTGGCCATCCGGGTGGCCGCCGCGCGACTGCGGCACCGGCCCGCGTGGACGCTCGACACCCTGGTGGAACGGCTGCGCGAGGGCGAGTTGGCGGTGTCGGAGGTGTTCGGGATGTCGCTGCGGCAGCTCGACCCCGCCCAGCGGCGGATGTTCGGGCTGCTGGGGCTGGTGCCGGGCGAGGACATCGACGCCTACGGCGCGGCCGCCCTGGCCGGGATCCCGCTGGGCAACGCCCGCTGCCTGCTGGAGGACCTGGTCGACGTCCATCTGGTCCAGGAGCCGGCGGCGGGTCGCTACCGGATGCACGACCTGCTGCGGCAGGTCGCCCGCGCCGACGATGCCGCAGCCGACCCCGTACCGGCGATCGCCCGGCTGGGCGACTACTACCTGAGCGGCATGCTGGCCGTGAAGAAGCTGATGGAGATCATCATCCCCCTGCCGGTCATCGTGTCGCAGCCACCTCCCGCGCTTCCCGACCTCCTCGGCTACGACACCGCTGTCGACTGGCTGGACACCGAGTGGATCAACATCACCGCGACGTTCGAACTCGCCGTGGAGTTGCGCATCGACGCGCCGGCGGTCGGGCTCGGCCAGCTCGCCACGATCTCCCACGCGCGGCGCGGTGGCACGGCGCAACTGGTCCACGGGCTCAGGATCAGCATGCCCGCCGCCGAAAGGCTCGGCGAGCGCCGCATGCTCGCCTCGCACCGGTACTTGCTGGGCGCCGTGCTGATGCGCGTCGGCCGGCTGGAGGAGGCGGTGCCAGAGCTCGAGACGGCCCGCGTACTGATGGCCGCGGAGGGCGACATCATCGGCCAGGCCATCACCCTCCTGCAGCTGGCGGAGATCCGGGAGTACGCCGCCGACGCCGAAGTCGCCGTCGAACTCCTGCGCCAAGCGGCCGCACTGCTGCCACCCTGCGAGGCCGCCGCCCGCGTGCGGGTGTGTACCGGGCTCGGCCAGGCTCTGGTGCAGCTGGGCAAGTACGGCGAGGCCCGCGAGATCGTCTCGGAGGTGATCGAGACCGCGCGCGGGCTGGACCGGCAGACGGAGCGCATGTGCCTGGACGTGCTCGGCCGGGCGGCACTCGGCCTGAGTGACGTCCAGACCGCCCTCGATTTGGCTGAGCGGGCCGTCGCGCTCAGCCGGGCGACACGCCATCCGATCTTCGAGGCGACCAGCCTCACCGACACCGCCGTCGCCCTGCGCCACCTCGGTCGCGCGGAGGAGGCAACGGCCAGGCACGCCGAGGCCATCCGGATTCTCGAACGCGCCGGTGAGCGGCATCGGATGGTGCGCAGCCTCCTCCCGTACGCGCGGGCCTGCCTGGCCACGGGCGATCGGAACGCCGCGGCGCGGCACTTCCAGGAGGCGCTGGAGATCGCCACCGCGGACAGCCTCAGCTATCTGGTGTCGGCGGCGCGTGCGGGTCTGACCCAGGTGTCCTGAGCCTGGCCCGGGTGTCCCGTCCCGTCCCGGGACACCCGCGCGACAGCCGCCCGTCGGCGTGACAGCGCAGGTCAGCCGGGCATCGGTGGGATTTCCCTTGTCCCGGAATGCCTGTCATGGCTTGTCCCGGACCGGCCTCCGGATCGAAGCTCTGGGCCATGCACACGACGTCTTCCTTGCTCGCCGAGCTGGACGCGCTGCCCGTCCGGTGGGAAGTGGACGGGACACTCGCCGCGCCCGTCACAGCGATCGCCCCGCTCCTGCTCGCCGTCACCGAGGGGCGAGTGGGTGATGACAACCTGCTGGTCCTGGCCAGGGCTTCGGCGGCACGACAGGGTGCGATGACCGTCGTGGCCGGGTCCGGCGCCGGCACCTACCGCGCCGAGCTCGCCGGAGCGCTGGAGCCGGTGGAGATCCAGGTGGATCAGGCCCAGTCCATGCTGGCGGTGCGGAGCTGGTACGCCGGGGTGCACGCCGCCACCGCCTGCCCCGCAGGCACCCGGGTGACCCATCGCGTCCACCAGGTCTTTCCCGGCCATCCGGGATTCGCCGCCGGGATCGCCGAGATCGGCCTGCGTGCCCGCATGTCACGCGATCTTCGGCAGGTGCTGGGGGTGATCGCCGACCGGCTCGGCTGCTGACCTGAGCAATTCAGATCAGGGGCCGCGTCAGGACGGCAACGGCCCGATATCAGAGCGGTCGGCGATGGTGAACGCCATGAACGGTTCAGCGATCGCGGTCTTGGGGCTGCGAACTGGGCCACGCCGAACTCACTCCCGACCCTCGTGCGTCGCTCATGGAAGCCCATGAGCGACGCGCTGGGGCGGGTCTCGCAAGATCGAACACTGTAGGCAAGGAGATTGACCATGGGAACTGGCAACAGCGGCCTGTCCGCAGCGGGACTGCGCAGACTGCACGAGGTGCTGGCACGGTATGTCGGTTCCGGGAAGATCCCCGGACTTGTCGCCCTGGTCAGCCGGGGCGGCCAGACGCACGTCGAGGCGCTCGGGACGATGCTCCATGACGGTGGCGCGCCGATGGGCCGGGACACGATCTTCCGGATGGCCTCCACGTCCAAGCCGGTCACGATGGCGGCGGCGATGATCCTGCTCGATGAGTGCAGGCTGCGACTGGACGACCCGGTAGATGAGTGGCTGCCCGAACTCGCCGACCGTCAAGTGCTCAAGCGGCCCGACGGCCCGCTGGACGACACCGTCCCCGCCCGGCGGCCGATCACCGTGCGGGACGTGCTGACCTCCACGTTCGGTCTCGGCGTGGATCTGCCGTTGATGGGCTCCCCCATCATGACCGCCGTTCTCGAGCGGTCCAACTACGACCCGGACGCGGGGCCGGCACCCGAGCCGGACAAGTGGATGCGCCGCCTCGGCGAGCTGCCGCTGTCGTACCAGCCCGGAGAGCGCTGGCAGTACGACCTCGCCAGCGATCTGCTCGGCGTGCTCGTCGCCAGGGTCACGGGCCGGCCGTTCGAGTCGTTCCTGCGAGAGCGCGTCCTGGACCCGCTGGGGATGACGGACACCGCCTTCCACGTGCCCGCCGGCAAGATCGACCGGCTGCCGCCTGTCTACTTCCCCGACCCGGAGACCGGGGGGTTCCACGTGTGGGACGAGGCTGAGGGGGGACGGTGGAGCCGGCCGCCGGCGTTCCAGTCAGGCGGCGGCGGGCTGGTGTCCACCGTGGATGACTACCACGCCTACTTCCGGATGCTGCTCAATGGCGGGACGCACGAGGGCGAGCGCATCCTGTCCCGGCCGGCGGTGGAGCTGATGACCACCAACCGCCTCACCTCCGAGCAGAACGCCGCCCGCAACGCCCTGGCCCGCGACAACGTCCATCTGAGCTTCGGCCAGGGGCAGCACGGCGGCTGGGGCTTGGGGATGGCGGTGCGCGCCTACTGCGGCGACTACGCGCCGATCGGCCAGTTCGGCTGGGACGGCGGAACCGGCACCTCGGCCTACGCCGACCCGCACAACCAGCTCACCGGAGTCCTGCTCACCCAGATCGGGCTGGCCACCCCGGATCCGGCCCGGCTCATCCACGACTTCTGGACCACCCTCTACCAGGCCATCGACGACTGACACCGAGTTTCATCGATCGTTTCATCGATCGAAATACCCCTGGGCACCTCCAGGACGGCATTCCGCCATCCGTACCTTCACCTGAACGTCAGAACAGATTCCATAGGAGCACACGATGCACACGTTCGACACCCCCGCCCCGATCACCACCATCCTGGACATCCCCGCCGGACGCGTCCAGTTCATCGCCGCCGACCGAGCCGACACCACCGTCGAGGTCCAGCCCGCCAACGCCTCCAAGAGCCGTGACGTGAAGGCGGCCGAGCTGACCACGGTCGAATACGCCGACGGTGTCCTGCGGATCCAGACCGCGACGAAGAACCAGTACCTCGGCCCCACCGGCGCCATAGAGGTGACGGTCAACCTGCCCGCCGGCTCCCAAGTCCAGGCGAAGACGGGCAGCGCCGAACTCCGGACCGTCGGCCGCCTCGGCGACGTCGCCTTCGAAGGCGCCTACCACCAGATCAAGCTCGACGAGATCGCGAGCCTGCGCCTGACCGCGACCGACGGCGACGTCGAGGTCGGCCGGCTGGGCGGTCCCGCGGAGATCAGCACCGCACGGGGCGACATCCGGATCGCCGAGGCCACCGGCGGCAAGGTCGTGCTGCGCACCCAGTCCGGCGACATCTCGGTCAACGCCGCCGCCGGCGTCTCGGCCGCCCTGGACGCCGGCACCACCCACGGCCGCATCACCAACAACCTCAAGAACAACGGCACCGCCGAACTCGACATCCACGCCACCACCTCCAACGGCGACATCACCGCCCGCAGCCTGTGACCCGCAGCCCCTGAGAAGCAGAACCATGACGAACCTGGCCATCACGGCGAACAGGCTGCGTAAGTCCTACCGCGACACGGACGATCCCGGCACTGTCTCACCGGCCAGGTAGGTCAGGTCCATGGCGATGCGGGTGCAGGCGTGCGAGGCGGTGGACTTCGGCGCGCTGAAGCCAGCCCGCAGGCCGGTGTCGGTTGCGCGGGAACCCTCTTTATCTTTGACCGGGTTGAACCCGGGGGTGCGTCTTCTGCGTACATGTTGGCATCTGGCGTTTCAGAAGCCGGGGATGAGCATGCTGATACGTTCTGCACCTCTCGCCGGGGGTCCTGGATCGTGCGAGGATCCGGCTGTTGTCGAGCATGCCGGAGACCCGTCATGACGATGCCCTCGCCGGTTCCCCAGCCGTCTCCCGAGCGGTCGCCGGTGCGTCCGCCGGGAAATCCGCCGGGCCATGCGGACACGACTCCGGCGCGTCCTTCGCTGACTCCGCCGGCGGTCGCGCAGCCGCCCGACTGGGGATACTCCGGAATCGACCCGAAACTGATGGGCGACTTCGAACGCGACCTCGGCCGGGCGGAGGCCACGCTCGGCAGGAACGAGCCGCAGATCCGCCGCACGCTGCAGAACCTCGCTCGCGGGCGTGCGCGCAGGATCGTCCTTATCGAGTTGTGGGTCGTACGGTGACTGGTTGATCGGCTCGGCGAAGAGTCCTCGCTGGTGGGTGTTGCGCGCCCCAGACCTGAGCTTCGTTCGGCTGATAGGCGCGTTCGGCTCCAAAGACCTTTGAATCGCCGGAATCGGCCATCTTGGCAACGCGGTCGACGTCGTTGATGTAGGCGGCCAGGATGCGGGACGTCGCGCCGGTGGTCGCGAAGGACGGGCCTTCGGTGCCGGCCAGGATTCGCTGGGCTTCCCAGTGGATGAAGCGCCACCGCGTACAGGCACGGAAGCGCGCTGCCGACATAGACGTGCTGGTCGTAACCCACGCGGACGAAGAAGTGGTCCTCAGCCTCCAAGCGACACCAGCCAAGCCTCCGGCAACGCCGAGGTCTACGCGGCCGCGGCCAAGCTGCACGAACTCATGGCTAGTGCTGTGACCGGAAACGATCACCGGGCCGATGGGCTCCCCGAAAGCCCCATGGCACGACGATGAGATTTGCTGGAGTGTTTGGGGAACTGCCAGAGTGACGAAGTGTCTCGACTTGTTCCTGAACTGATCTGCTCCGACATCCAGGCCAGCCTGGCCTTCTACCGCCTGCTGGGCTTCAAGATTCGCTACGAGCGTCCCCAGGAGCGATTTGCTTACCTAGAACGTGGTGGGGCGGATCTGATGCTGGAGCAGCCGTTGAGCCGGGACCGTCTCTACCCGCGCGCGGAGCTGGACTACCCCTACGGGCGGGGGATCAACCTCACTGTCGAAGTGGATGACGTAGACCAGATTCACACCACGCTGCTTGCCGCCGGCTACGAGATGTGGCTTCCCTTGGAAGAGCGCTGGTACGAGCGCACCGTCGACGCCGTAGGCGTGCGCCAGTTCGCGGTGCAGGACCCGGACGGCTACCTACTGCGCATCTCTCAGCACCTGGGGACCCGCCCTCGATAGCCACCCACGTCATGCCGCGGCTTTAGCACGGGCGCGGCCTCCCCAACGGATGCCTTTCTTGAGGCCCGATGTCAATGTAAGGCTGCTCCCTGGCCCCGCGTCGCGGCGCTCTCCAACGCCGCCCTTCATTGAGGTAGTGCGGCATGTGAGGAAGGCACACATGGCATGGCGCCGCCTCACCGTTCGAGGCTTGGTCAGAAGCTCTATCCTGGCCCACAACCCGCGAGCGTCAACGAGAACGGGCGGGACTCCGTGAGACTGGAGGCCCGCCCGTTCGTACGATGTTCGCCCTGGTCAGCGGCCGGAACCGCCGGTCAAGATCGTGTGCCCCCTGTAGGATTCGAACCTACGCACCCGGCTCCGGAGAGGATTGCAGGTTCATTCGGAGACATGCCTTTGACCAGGTGCGATGCAGGAAAGGCGCTCGATCAAGGCCAGGGATGGTCCACACATGGTCCACGGCTGTGCAGAGAGCCCCTGCCGAGGAGGCGCATCATGGTAGGCCGCATGCCTGTTGAGGGGCGAGCGTGCTCCTCGTCCACCTGGCATGACACGAAGGTGATAGTGATCAGGGCTTTTTCGTTCCTCGGCGGAGGATGCGAGCGGGGATATCGTGCTTGTGGCAGAGGGAGAGCAGCCCCGCGCCGTCGATGAGGTTGAGGTTACTCTTGCCGCGAACTTGTAGCTCTCGGGCCCGTAACCAGACGTCGTGATCATGATGCCCTTGGTGGCACCCTCGTGCTGCACGGTTCCATACAAGTCGCGCACGTGCGTCGGCTTGACCGTCTGGGTGTAGAGCTTGGCCTGCACGATGAACTTGCCGCCCTTGATCGGGTCCGGGTCGTAGGCCACGCAGTCCACACCGCCGTCGCCGCTGGCCTGATAGAGCTTGGTGTCGAAGCCCATCCTGGCGAACAGGTTCTGGATGAACGCCTCGAATTCCTTCGGGGAAAGATCGAGCAGGTTCGGCCGCTTGTCGATGTCGGAGATGATGTCAATGGGATCGACGATGCGGGGATCAGCCATGCTGAAGTGCATGACCGGCTCGACGGGGACCAACTCGTCCGGATGCTGGGAAACGTCGGCGTGAAAATGCCGTCGGACGCACTCGACGGGCTTGAAGCGAGGCTCGGTGAGGACGAGGTCGGCGAACTGCTCCCGGGTGGCTCGCAATGTGATCAGGTACGGTTCGATCTGCTGGCCCGTAGCTGGATCCACCGTGCGAACCAGCCCGTTGAACACGATTGTGGTGATCAACTGGCCGGGATCGGCGTCAAAGATCTCACGCAGCGTACGAAGAGCAATCTGAGCGATTACCCGTTGATAGATCTGCCGGGCCTCAAGGGTGGGTCGGGGGGTCGGCTCGATGGCCTTGCGGGTCTTGACGTGCTTATAGAGCTTCTGCTCGGGAATGATCTCCGGCGGGGGCAGATACCACTCCACTGCAAGCAACGAGGACTCCGGGACGTAGCCGGTCATGCGCTCGGTGGGGAAGCCCTCGGGGTACAGGGACGCTCGCAAGACCATATTCATGTAGTCGCTGACCGCATGACGGTCGCCGACCCGTAGCCCCGCCTCCATGGCATCAAGGCGAGCGTTGAACTCGTTGGCAGCCCGTTCGGCCTCGGCAACCTGCTGTTGACGAGCACGGCGGCGCTCGATCACCTGCTTCTGCCGTTGGGTCTCCTGATGTTGATGGTCGGCTTGTGCTTGAGCGAACTCGGCCTCAGCTTGGCGCAGGGCTGACTCGTACCGCTGCGTGCCGCCGAGCATCCGCTGTAGCCGTCCGGGCGGCTCAGGCGGATGCCAAACGGGGGCAGGCTTAGGAGTCGCGAATGGGCCAAGATCCAGTGGCGGAACCTCTGGCCTGCGGCGAAGGGAGGCGAGACGGACTCGCGGGTCCCGCTGTAGCGAACCCCGCAGGACGGTTTCCAACTCCTCGATGCGCGCCTCAAGCTTACGGGTGCGACCGGCCGCCTCGGCGTCCCGTTCAGCCGCTTCAGCTTGCTGACGCTCTCGGTCCTGCGCCTTACGTTCTCGCTCCTGCTTCTGCCGGGCCTGCTCGGCGGCGCGCTCCTGCCTTCGCCGCTCAGCTTCCCAGTCTCGGTAGGACCCCGACGAACCAGAACCTCGTGCCACGCCGCACCTCGCCGATCGCGCCGAAACTACAGGTCACACGGCACGAACGTAACCCGGCCGGCTGGCGTTGGCAAAGTACCAAACAAGTTTTATGAGGTGACACAATTCTCGGCGTTCACTGGGGTCAGGTATAAGAGCCCCAGCGCGAGGACTTCAAATCGGCGCAGCGCGATTGCTACGGAAGGTCGAACTATCTCGTGACGACCAGGGTAGCCCCCCATTCCGGCCATTCCGTGGCATCTACTTCGAGCGGCTGGCGCGCCTCCAACCCGGCCGACCGAATCTATGCGGGTTGTGTCTATTATCGGCAAGGGTGAACCGGGGGGGTGTCGTCTGCGTACATGTTGGCGTCTGGCGTTTCAGAAGCCGGGGGTGAGCATGCTGATACGTTATGCGCCTCTCGCCGGAGGTCCTGGATCGTGCGAGGATCCGGCTGTTGTCGAGCATGCCGGAGACCCGCCATGACGACGCCTTCACCGGTTCCCCAGCCGTCTCCCGAGCAGTCACCGGTGCGCCCGCCGACACATCCGCCGGGAGATGCGCCTGGCCGCGCCGACACGACTCCGGCGCGTCCCTCACTGACCTCGCCGGCGGTCGCGCAGCCACCCGACTGGGGATACTCCGGAATCGACCCGAAGCTGATGGGCGACTTCGAACGCGACCTCGGCCAGGCAGAGACCACGCTCGGCAGGAACGAACCACAGATCCGCCGCACGCTGCAGAACCTCGACCTGGACACCTCCCGACTGGACGCGATCCGGCAACTCGGAAACTGGATCGGCGCCACCCGCCCGGACCTGCGCCGCCGCAACGACACCATCCAGGCGGTGAACACCGAATGGGGGCCCGCGACATCCGGCGGCATACTGCCCTTCGACGAGACCCTCTACAGCGGAGCCTCCGGCAACGCCGACGTCTACGCGGCCGCGGCCAAGCTGCGCGAACTCACACCCTCCAGCGAGATAGACGAGAAAACCGTCGCCCAACTGGAGAAACGAGCGGGTGACCCGGAATTCGCCACCAAGCTGATGTACGCCCTCGGCACCGAACGGTTCCGCCATCTCATGGCCGCACTCGTCTACCAGAAAGACACCAAGAAACAGCGCGCGCAAAAGGCACTGGGCAAGGCCCTCGGCGCCGCCAGTTCACGGCTGACCACGTCATGGCGACAAGAGCTACTCGCGAACCTGAGGGTGCCGGTGGACCAGCACGCGCTCTCGGCCCTGCTCCCCTACGGCACGTTCAACCGGGATTTCCTGGTGGCCGCGGCCAAGGCGCTGGAGGCTCTGGACCGAAAGACATCGCAGGACAACCGCGTGGGAAGCGTCCCGCAGGATCCGATGATCGGCGTGATGAAAGCGCTGGGGAACAATCCCAAGGCCGCCCAGGACTTCTTCATCGGCGATCCCAGCGTGATGAAGCGCTACGTGACCGAACGACCAATGTACGACAACGGGGCCGCCTTCGGCCAAGCGCTGGAAGCCGCGACCATGACCTATCGAGACCACGACGGCACACCCCAGGAACCGTCGCCCGGATTCACCTCGGCCGAAATCGCCTCCGACTTCATCCACTGGGAAGCCCAGCGAATCCTGGCCGGCACTGAAGGCCCATCCTTCGCCACCACCGGCAGCACGGCCCGCATCCTGGCCGCCTACATCAACGACGTCAACTACGTCGCCAAGGCGACCAGGGTTGATAGCTCCCCGGTAATCGAGATCAACCGCACCAACGTTCCGGAAGAGGATCGGGTTTGGAGCGCCGGATTTCAGAAAGAGGATCTGCGTACTGTCATGAAAGACGCATTCAAAAACGACCCGAAGGCCCTGGCAACGGTCACGGCGGCACAGACCGCATGGTCGAGAGAACTGCTGGACTACGCCGCCGCGCAGACCGCCAGCACCAAGGACGACAGAATCCTCGCGGTCAACGCAAGAGAAGCCGGTGCGGGCTTCGGACTGATCACGGACGCCAGCGGGCTCGCCACCATCCAGAAAGGCAAGGAACTGGACGAGGCCCAAGAGCAGAACATGAAAATACTCATGGCGGCGGTGAACACCGGACTCGCCATTCCACAGACAGCCCCTTGGGCCATAACAGCCGGAGTCGTCGGCGCCTGGAGCGGCATGATCGAAGATTCGGCCCAGACCGAGAAGAATGTCAACAAGGCAACGTACGACGCCAACTCGGCCAAAGACAAGGCCGAGTTCCTACTCGCCCAGATCGCCACCGACGCCATGCTCAAGCACGGGTTGTTCGGCAGCGCCGACCCTCCCTCCGACACACACCCATGGGCCTCTCTGCCCGACCTGGAGAAGGGAGACGACCCCCGCAAATCGCGCTTCAATTTCCTGAAGGACGACGGAAAGTCACTGATGACACGCAAGGAGATGGCACCATACGACGGCGGCGACCACCCACGGCTCCAGGCCTACGAGACATGGCTCAATGACCTCCTCGTCGGAACGCAATGGGATAAAGTCGGTCGAGAATTGGACTCGGGATTCATAAAAGGAACATCGGGATACAAGTGACCATGAGGGCGCATCTCGCTTTCACCATCACGGTACTGAGCGCATTGGTGCTGCTGACCGCATGCCAGCAGGAAAAGCCTCCGGTGAACAAGACGCCACTGCCGTCGGTCGCCGCTGCACCCTACATCTGCGACTACATCCCGCTGGATGCGGTACGGCTGATGACTGGCGTGGAGAACCCCCTCGTCAAAGGGGATTTCGACCTGACCGCCGGCAAAGACTGGGGCAGTGGCGGATGCTTCGTCTACCTGCCGACTGGCGACAAGCTGAAGGCACTGGACATCACACTTTCCCCCGATGGATCGAAAGAAGAGGTCGACTTCGAGATCAGCCATGGCGCGAAACGCCTACCGGACATCATTCCCGGTGCGGTTGGTTACTACGGACAGGGCGGTAGCACGAACAACGCCCAGGCCGCCGCAGTACTCGTACGCGGCTACGACAACCTGAGCATTGAACTCGTCCGAGGCGTCAAAGGCCGGGACAACACCGCCGACGTGGTCGCCCTGATGAAGCTGGTCGCCCCGAAGCTGATCCTCACCACGACCCCCTCCCCCAAGAAGACAACGGACTGAAACCAATGGCCGCGATGGTCCGCAACCCGCTGTACGAAGCGCTCCAGCAGGCTGCCCGCACGATCGGCCCGATGCTCGACCAGATCGAGGCCGACATCGAGCGACCGTTGCGGACGTTCCGGACCGGCAAGGTCTGGACAGGGCCGACCGCCCAGCAGTTCGACGCCCAGCTCACCCAACACAGCACCCGAGCCCGCACCTCCGCGCAAGCAATCAAGGACGAACTGCGCCAGGCACTCAGCCGCACACCCAGCGAGGTCACCGAGGAAGAAGCCACATCGATCAGGCGAAAGTACGACATCATCTGAATAGCGCCGAAGCGCCCGGCCAACGACAATCGCGACTCAATCGCTTTCGTTGGTGGGCGGATCGTCGAAGGTCAGTTCAACGTGGTCACCGCGTAGGACCTTTCGATGCTTGCGGGGCCCCGGCGCGATCTCGAAGACCGGTACGCCCGCAGGCATGCCGCCGAACTCCCGCAGCTCCCCCGGCGTAGCCAAATCCCGCCGCTCGTCCGGAGTCGGCATGCGCGCGATTACTCGGGCCCCGACAGGGACTCGGTACGGCTCTCGGGTCGGCTCAGTGGCCACCATTGACCCCCGCTTGCGGACCGTGGTGATTCGCCCCTCGGCCCGCAGGTGCGCCAGCGCGTCCCGAATCGTGTCCCGGCCCACCTCGTACAGCTGCGCCAGCTGGGACTCTGAGGGCAACCACGCTCCTGGCTGGTAGCGGCCGGCGGTGATGTCGTCGCGGATCGCGCTGGCGACCTGGCGATACACCGGCACCCCGGAGCTGTAGTCGATCACAACACACAAGTGTCACGCGGCTATGTTGCCATGAGCCTTGTGGCCATGAGCCCCTAGAGTTAACGTGGGCAAACGTCAGTCGGAATGGATTTTTGGCTGACGTTCCTGCCCAACGCAACACGGGGAGATCAATCCCGCATGACTTCCATACTTGGCATCTCGCCCCATGACCTGCGCGGCGCGTTCCGACGCTTCTACGTGTGGCGCGACCAGCTCGGCGTCTGGCGGGCGAGGCCGCTGCCCAAACTGACCGCCGATGAGATCGGCTACGGCATCAAGCTGCAGCTCGAAGCCGACACGCTCCTGGAGCTCGCCTTCGCGTGCGCATGGCAGCGATGCCGCCGCAAGGTCTTCCGCTACCTGAAGGAGTACGCCGAAGAGGCGCCGAGTGGCCGTGTCGGCTCCTGACGTGCCCGTAGTGCGCTGGGAACCTTATCTGCGCCCTCGGACGGACCACATTCGGATCACTGAGACGTCGTGCTGCGGCGTGTACGAGTGGGCGGGTCAGGGTGGGCAGTTCCTCGTTCTCCGAGCTGCGCCTATCGAGGGCTATGAAGAAGCCGGTAGGGGACGCTACAAGCAGGCGCGTGAGATCTGGAGGCTGCTCATCGCGGAGTTTGAGAAGGAGCACGAATGCAAAGACCCGGCCGATGCTGACATCGAATCCAGGCGGCGCGGTGGTACGAGGCCGGCCAAGAGGCGGAGGCCTGCACGGTCACGCACATCTGGCGTAGGCACTGCTCCGGGGGATGCGTAGAGCGTCGCTACCCTTGTGAATCGCGCTCGGAGCCTCTCAACGGCGACTTGTTGGCCAACCTGGCGCCACATCGCGTCCATGGCTCGATTGAGGGGAAGACTCCAAGAAGGCGTGAAACCGCGATACATCGCAGGTCCTGGCCTGTCCGCCCTACTCTAGAGACGATGTGCCTCGGCGAGGGAGCGCGATGAGCAAGGCGAAGGATGGCCCCACCTACATTCGGATAGCCGAGGATATCCGCCGTCGCATTCGCGAGGGGGATCCCCCCGCTGGTGGCATGCTGCCCTCCGAAGCGGTCCTTGCTCGCGCGTACGGCGTGGCACGAGGAACAGTACGCCAGGCCGTCTCCGAGCTGGAGCGCACGGGACTGGTGGTCAGCGAAGCAGGCCGCGGACGTTGCGTGGTGGGACAACTGCCACCCGGAGGCCGGCGCACAGCCGCGACCCAGTACGAGACGATCGCCGAAGCGATACGCAAGCGCATCGAGAGCGGCGACCTCGCGGCTGGTCAACAGCTACCAGGTGAAGCAGCGACCGCGAATGAGCATGGCGTCTCGAAAGGGACTGTCCGACAGGCGTTCCAGTTGCTTGCCGCTGAGCAGCTGATCGCCTCCGTCCACGGAAAAGGGTGGTTCGTCGGTGGGCCCGCTCATGCGCACACGCGCGCTGATGACGTCGCCGCTGCCCTACGGCAGGACATAGCCAGTGGTCAGTTCGCCATAGGTGCCGTGCTCCCCGGAGAGAATGCACTGGCTCAAGAGCGAGGGGTTGGCCGTATCACTGTCCGGCGAGCGTTCGCGCTGCTAGAAGCAGAGGGGATAGTCGAGAAGCGCGCCGGTAGAGGCCGCGTGGTCAAGACGCAACCAAAGGGCTCCTAGTGACCGTGTTCCAGTCAGCCGCAGTCCCGTTCACCTCTCAGGAAGCACAGGCGACCCTCCAGGAGGCCTGCAAGGCCGCTGGCCTCGCGAGCGAAGACGCGCGGTTGATCCGCCTCGGCGAGAATGCCCTCTTCGTTCTGGCGGCCGAACGGGTCGTAGTGCGCATCGCGCGGAGCTTGGACGTTCTTGACGACGCTCGCAAAGAGGTGGCCGTGTCCGCCTGGCTTCATGAAGCGGGACTGCCAGCGGCGCGGACGACCCATCACGCCCAACCTCTCGTTGTCAGGGACAAGCCCGTCACGGTGTGGCACTTCATCGACAACGGCGGCGGTGCCGCGACTTTGACCGACCTAGCCGAGGTCCTGCGGGCTCTCCATCGGTTGCCAGTTCCAGAAGATCTGGCGCTGCCACAGCTCGACATCCTTGGGCGCGTCTCGGAACGCATCTCCTCGACCAATGTCCTCTCAGACGAGGAACGTCACTTCCTGCTGAGGAAGTACCAGCAACTCCGGACGGCCTATGAGACCCTGCATTTCCCTCTGGCCGCCTGCGCCGTACATGGTGACGCTCACTCTGACAACCTCATCAAGACCGCCGACGGCACCATAGTGCTGATCGATTTGGAGCGTTTCGCCTTCGGCCCCCCTGAGACCGATCTCGCCGTCACAGCCCTTGAACACTCCCTGGGCTGGGGTACCCGTGCCGAATATGACCAGTTCGCGGACCGCTACGGCTTCGATGTCCTGGCATGGGAGGGCTATCCCGTGCTCAGAGACATCAACGAGTTGAAAATGACGACATGGCTGATGCAGAACGTCAACGAAGACGAGGCCATCGCTCGCGAGTTCCGTAATCGCCTTTTCTGCCTGCAGAATCCGGACGCGCCTCGTCAGTGGCGGGCGTTCTAGCTGCCGAGGGCGGGATATTTCTCGGCGATGAGGGCGTTGAACACCCTGACCGAATCTTCGCTGTCAAAGCCCGCGAGGTCGGCTTTCAGATCTCGAACGTACCGGAGATAACGCGCGGACTTGAGGGAGCCGGCAAGGTTGACGGCTTCCAGCGCAACCAAGGCCGCTTTCCCAGGATGCCCCATATGGACGTAGCTGGCCGCCTGGACGAGGCGGTCGAAGGCGAGCGTCCGCACGTACATCGGGTCACAGAGATCGACGGCCTGACCGACGAAGTCCATGGCCTGTGAAGGGATTCTGAGGTCGCGGTAGCAGTGCGCGCCTTCGCTGGCCAGCTCTGCGGCGTCGAAGTAGCGTGACCACGGAGGGTCATCTTCCACATTGCGCTTGCTGAAATACTTCTCGGCCTGGAGCAACGCGCGTGCGCACTGGGCCTCATCGCCGTTGCCTGCGTGGGCCCGCGCCTCCATGGCGTAGAACAAGGCCATGGGCGTGGCGGTGGAGACGTCCTTGCACCCTTCCTGGGCAGCCCGTGCAAGCTGTATCGACTGGTTATAACGGCCAAGATAGTTGGCCTGATGGCTCATATCGGCGAGCAGCAGACCGCCCATCATGCGGTCACCCGACGCCTGTGCGAGGCGTAGCCCCTGGAGGAAATACCGCTGAGCGAGCCCATGTCTGCCCAGGTCGTAAGCCGTCCAGGCGACCAGCTCCGTGATTTCCGCAGCCGCCGCGTACAATGATCGTCCAACCGGCTCGGTGAATTTTCCGTTCAACATCGGGACGACTTCGCGGTTGTAATACTGAATGAGCGCAGAACGCGCGTGGCCGCCGCCGAACTGAAAACCCATGTTCGCGAAGATCTCGGTTGTCGCCCGAATCGCGTGGACGTCCCACACACCGACAGATGGCCGGGCATTCTCCATGGCATGATGCGGCTCAGGCCGAGACAGCAGCCACGCGATCAGGGCCTCACTCCAGGCGTCCGGCACGATCACGGACTCCAGCGCAACTGGATCATCGGCGAGGTCCCGCCGTGTAAGACCCAGCAGCAGGCTTCCGACATCGGATATCCCGCCGCCGTGGGCGAGGGTGGCTTCAAGCGTCTCCGGAGTGACGACGCTGCCCAAGCCTACGTCGTCCAACGAGAACGTCACGCCGGCCTTCTGCGAGAGGGCCTCGGCGATGAACCGTGCTGTCGCCGAGCGAGGCTTCACGCCATCAAGCCAACGCTTGACGTCCACATGGGTGCAACTCAGGCTTATGCCGTCTTTCTGCGCAATTTGCCGCACTCGCGAAGCAAGTCCCGAATTTGAGCAATCCGCACGCCGCATAGCCTGCGCGAGCGCAACATTGGGCATTCGAGACACGTTCACCTCCACATATCCGCGCCTTCGCATCATGGCGCGGACAAGGCTTCCGCAGCTCGAACTCCACAAATTTGGTCTGGATATTTCTCCTGGTCGAGGACCAGATCACCCCCTAAAAGCACCCCCTGTGCATTCAGTCCCGGGGGTGATCACAGTGTTGCCGCAGCGCGCGGCGAGGAACCCTTGAGTTAGCAGGAACGAGCGAGGCGAGGCCCGCAGGAACCCGAAACGATCGGTGCCTAGGACTTGACTCTCCGTGACTGTACATGTTCTATGTCTCTTAGAACCTGCTCGCAGGTTCTCGAACCGAGAGGGCTCAACATGCTTGTCCGTCCGCGAAAGGTGCTCCCGACCGTCCTCATGATCTGCGCTGCCCTCTACGCCCTGAAGGACCCAGAAGGCGCAGCAACCATCGTCAAGGCGGCGGCGCACCTGGTCATGAGCGCGTCCGAGTCGTTCGCGCGGTTCGTCCAGACCGTCAGCAAGTAACCGCAGGAAGAGAGACCCACCAGTGGCACACAACAGCAACCGCCCGATACATCCGGCGCGTATGTCGCTCGCTGAAGTCGAAGCCGCCTGGCGTGTGGACGGCGAAACGCCGCTTCCCGAATGCACCTACGACCCCGAGTTGCACACCGGCCCTCGGCTCACAATCGAAACCGCCGAGGAGCGCACCGCTCGCGAGGCCGTCGCCCGCGAGGTCTGCGCCACCTGCCCGGCCCGGCTGTTCTGCGAGCTCTACGCGTTGGAGACGCGCCCTACCTCGGGCATCTGGGCGGGCCGGACGCCCGCCGAGGTTGCCGAGCACGCCGCCGAGCTGGAAGACCTGGAGGTGGCCTGATGCCAAGCCGCATCCGCGCCCGCTTCTGGGACCCGACTGGCGACCGCTACAGCATCCCCACCTACCCGTGGAAGATGGCCCCGCCGCACCTGCGCACCCTTCGCCAGCTCACCGCCGAAGGGCTGCGTCCTGGCGGTCAGGGAGTTCAGGCCCAAGTGCTGTGGTGCTCCCGCCGCTACGGTGCCCCCGGTGTCCGCGCCGCCTACCTGTACGACGTCCGGTTCGCCCTGCCCAAGCGCACCGCGACCCTTCGCCAGCGCGTCGCCTTGGCAAAGGCGAACGCCGCCCGCCGTACCTGCCCGGTGTGCCTGACGGATGTCGGGTACGTGCTGCCGCGCCACCTTGGCACCTGCCTCGACTGTGCGGAGGAGGTAGCCGCATGAACGCCTCCACCACCGCACCACGCCCTCTCACGGAGGGCGAGCGGACAGCCGTATCCGTCACCGCCGCCGTTACCGGTGCGCTCGGTTTGCTCGGGTTCATCAACAGCTTCGAGCGCGTCGCACACGCCGCCGGCCCCTCGTTCGGCTGGTTCGCCTGGACGGTTCCGCTCGGCATCGACCTAGGCATCGCCGTGTTCTCGGCACTCGATATCGTGCTCGCCCGGCTCGGCATGCGGTTGAGCTGGCTCCGGTTCATCCCGTGGGCGCTGACCGGTGCGACGGTCTACCTCAACGTGGCCGCGTACCTCAGCGCACCCGGTCAAACAGACTGGTTCGCGGTCGTCGCCCACGCACTACTCCCGCTGCTGTGGGTCATCGCCATCGAGGTCGGTGCCCATGTCATCCGCAAGCGCGCCGACCTGGCCAAGCCCGATCACATGGACGGGATCCGCCGCTCACGCTGGCTGCTCGCGCCGATGGCGACTGTCGCACTCTGGCGCCGCATGGTGCTCTGGGAGATCTGCAGCTACCCCGAGGCACTCGGACGCGAGCGCGAACGCATCCTGGCCAAGACAGAGCTACAAGACCGGTACGGCCTGCTCTGGCGTTGGAAGGCCACCCGCCGCGAGCGAGCTCTGTACTACCTCGGTGAGCTCACGCCCAAGAACATCCCGATGAAAGCGGAGGCCGTACGTATCGACCAGGCGAACGTTCCCCCGGCCTTGCCACCCGCGCCGCGCAAGCGCCCCACCTCCAACCGCCCCCGCGCCAAGAAGACGAGGCCGAACGTGGGCGACCTCGTCCCCCTCGGACAACGCGTCGCCGCTGACCTCAAGGCACAAGGCGAGCCCCTGACCCGTGACCGCCTGCGAAACGCCATCCGCCGCCAAGGACAAAGCATCTCGACCGACCGTGCCGGAGCGCTCCTGTCCCACCTGAAGACGGAAGGCCCCGCGAACCAGACGCCGCCCGTACGCGAAGACGAGGCCGCCTGATGACCCTGACCATCACCGACACACACATGACTTCGGACGACTGCCCGAACGTGACCGAACTCCGCGGCGGACGCTGGAGCTTCACCGGCTACCCCGGACGAACCTTCGACCGCAACCAGGCCATCACCGCCATGCTGCTGGCCGAACTACTAGCCCAGCGCCCGTTCCCGGAAGACCGTACCGAGCTGCTCGCCGCCTCTTGGCGCGCCGAACTCGGCATCACCGAGGCGGACGGACCGCACACTCCGACCGCCGCCGAAGAGCCCGCAGACCGACCGGACGATCAGCGGTCCGACCGCGCATCGTCCCTGACCGCCACGTGGGGCGCGGCCTCATCCGCCAAGACAACGACCGCGCCCCAGGACCCCGCGACCAGCAAGTCAGACGAGGTGCACACATCATGACCCACCAGCAGGACAATCCCAACCACGAGGACGGCAAGGACCCGGACCGGTCCGCCGCCCTGGACCAGGGGAACGGCAAGGACGCCGAGATCGTCCACCTGGACGCCGCCCGTGCGGGACGTCAGCCGCAGATTCCCGCCGACCGGTCCGAGCCGGACACCGAGGAAAGGCCCGCGAGCGCGGACGGACCGGTCCTGGAAGGCGCGGTCGTCCGCGTCGACCAACCCGGTCCGACCGCTGCGGACTGGCGGACCACGCTGGAGGCGACGGCACGCAGCCGACAGCCAATCGTCCCGCTGTGGCTACGTTCCCGGACGGAGGCAGCGGAGACCGTCAAGTGGATCGGCCTCCACTACCTGCACGTGGCCGGCTACCAGGTCTGCCGCGTGCCGCTCTACGGCGGACGGCTGACCGCACGCGCCCCGCGAGGGTTCCTGCGCCTGGTGGGCGGGGTCATCAAATGGACCTTCGACCTGGAGGGCGAGCCGGTACGACTGGCCGCGGTCCAGAAGGCCGACCCCGAGGCGTACCTGAAGCTCAGCAGGCAACGTGACTCTCGCGTACGGCTACGCATCTTGGTCTCCATCACCGCCCTGGTCACGCTGCTGATCGCAGGCCTCATCGTGGCCGATCAGACGAACGCCGTGCAGTGGGCGGCGCTCGCGGTCGCCATCGCCGCGCTTGGCATCCTCGGCAAGCCCGCAGACCGCCCGCTGATCAACCGCGCGGTCGTACCGTCCACGGTGGAGAAGCTCACCAGCGACATCGTCGTCCGCTCCCTAACCGTGCTCGGCATCGCCGGCATCAACCAGGCCATCGCCAAGAACCCCAAGGACGCCATCCGATTCGTCGCCCCGATCACCCGCGACGGCCCCGGCTGGCGAGCCGACATCGACCTGCCGTACGGCGTGACAGTGGCCGACGTGATGGACAAGCGCGACCGCATGGCCTCGGCACTACGCCGCCCGCTGGGCTGCATCTGGCCTGAGGGCGACTCCACCATCCACGAGGGACGGCTGATCCTTTGGGTGGGAGACAAGGACCTGTCCAAGACCGTCATCAAGTCCCCACTGCTCAAGGCCAGCTCTCACGACGTCTTCAAGGGCATCCCGTTCGGCTGCGATCCCCGAGGCCGCGCCATCGTCGTACCACTGGTTGAGCAGAACATCCTGATCGGCTCGCAGCCCGGCCAGGGCAAGACCGCCTCGGTACGGGTGCTGGCCTCCGGCGCGGCCCTCGACCCGACCGCCGAACTGTGGATCCACGAACTCAAAGGCACCGGCGACCTCGACCCGCACGAGCAGAACTGCCACCGCTACGTCTCCGGCATCGAGGACGAGGCCATCGGCTACGCCGCCGACTCGCTGGCGCTGCTCCGCAAGGAGGTGATGCGCCGCGCCGCCGCCCTCAAGGCCCTGCCTGCGGACCTGTGCCCGGACAAGAAGGTCACCCGGCAGATCGCCGACAAACGCTCACTGGGACTGCATCCGCTGGTCGCCATCTTCGACGAATGCCAGAACCTGTTCGCCCACGCCGAGTTCGGCGACAAGGCCGGCGATGACGCCGAGTTCATCATCAAGCTCGGCCGCGCCCTCGGCGTGATCCTGGTGCTGGCCACCCAGCGCCCGGACAAGGACAGCCTGCCCACCGGCATCAGCGCGAACGTCACCATCCGGTTCTGCCTGCGAGTCGCCGGCCAGCTCGAAAACGACATGATCCTCGGCACATCCGCCTACAAGAACGGCATCCGCGCCACCGTCTTCCAACCCAAGATGGACGCCGGTATCGGCTACCTGCTCGGCGCGACCCCGATGCCCAAGGTGGTGCGCACCGCCTACCTGGAGACCCGCCACGCAACGCATCGCCGACCGCGCCCACGCGCTACGGGCCAGCACGGGAGCCTTGAGCGGGCACGCCCTCGGCGAGACGCCCGAGCAGCATGCGCCCACCTATGACCTGCTCGCCGACATCCTGGCCGTGGTCCCGCCGTCCGAGGCCAAGGTATGGAACGAGGCAATCGTGGATCGCCTCGCCGAACTGCGACCCGACGTCTACGGCCCGTGGGCGCGCCTAGAGGGCGGCGCGAAGACGGCCCAGCTCACGACCGCGCTCAAGCCGTACGGCATCAAGACCATGCAGGTCTGGGGCACGCCCGAAAGCGGCGGCAAGGGCGCGAACCGCATCGGCATCACCCGTGACGACATCGCCTCAGCAGTCACCCAGCGTGACAGAGGTAAGGCGTCGTAGCTCCGTCGATCGCCTCTAGACCTAGAGGCAGACCCCTCTAGGTCTAGAGGCCCTCCTAGAGCCCGAAACCGCACTCTACCTGCGCTCTAGCACTTAGACCCTGACCTGCGGAAACCCGGAAAACGGCCCTGGAGGCCCACATGGCCACTGTCCTCACCCTTCTAGCGGTCTGCCTACCGTCAATCACTCTCAGTTACATCATCGTCTGCCTGACGTGGCCCTGGGGCCGCTGTATCCGTTGCCGCCCCGGCGGCAAGAACCGCACCTGCCGCGCCTGCGACGGCACCGGCATGCGGCCTCGCCTCGGCTGGCAGCTCTACGTCTACATCCGCCGCCTGTACCGCGACGGCACCCACTAACCCCGGCCTCAAGGAAGGAAGCCCGCCATGTCCGGCGAGACCACCATCACGATCATCGGCAACCTGACCAACGATCCCGAACTCCGCTTCACCCAGACCGGCACGGCCGTCGCCACCTTCACCATCGCCTCAAGCCCGCGGGTCTACAACAAGCAGCTTGAGCAGTGGGAGGACGGCGAGGCCCTGTTCATGCGCTGTTCGGCCTGGCGCGACCTCGGCGAGCACATCTGCGAGTCGCTCACCCGAGGTACCCGCGTCATCGCCTCTGGACAGCTCCGGATGCGCACGTACGAGACCGACGAGGGCGAAAACCGCACCGTCTTTGAGATGACCGTGGACGAGCTCGGCCCGTCCCTGCGCTTCGCCACCGCCAAGCCCGCCAGAGCGGCCCGCAATGCCCCTACCAGCCACAACGGCAGCGCACCCGACACATGGGCCACCACCGCCGCCCCAACAGGCGACAAGCCGCCCTTCTAGCCACGCTCACGCAGCACCGGGATACGGCCTCGGCGACCAGCCGCCAAGCACAACCGCCGAGGCCACCCACCCCGATCACGAGGAAAGGCATTGCCAGCATGACACCGACCAGCACCCATTCCCACCGCTACACCCGAACCACCGCACCACACCCACACCTGGAAGACCTCAACCGCCTCGGCCGGGAGTGGCTCACGCTCGACGAGCACGCCGCCACCCCATTGGACGCACTCATGCACGTCCCCGCCGAGGACTACCGCCTCGGGTTCCATGGGGCCAAGGAGGCGTCCAATGGGGTGGCCTGACCTGACCCGCGCCGCCCTCCAGGCCGCCGCCCGTGGCTGGTACGTCTTCCCGCTCACCCCGCGCGGCAAGAAGCCGTTGCGCGGCTTCACCGACTGGGAGCGTCACGCCACCACCGACACCGACCGCATCGCGGCCTTCTGGCCGCGCCAGCCGTACAACATCGGTATCGCCTGCGGTCCGTCCCGGCTGGTCGTGATCGACCTCGACCAGCCCAAGCCCAGCGAGCGCCCGCCCGCCGGCCTCGACCAGCATCACCCCCAGAACGGAGAGCACGTCTTCCGCCTGCTGTGCGCCGAGCGCGGCCAGCCGTACCCCGATGACACCTTCACCGTCCGCACTCGGCGCGGTGGCATGCATCTCTACTTCACCCCGCCCGAAGGGCTACGGCTACGCAACAGCGCAGGCCACAAGGGCGGCCTCGGCTGGCTGATCGACACCCGCGCCTGCGGTGGCTACGTCGTCGGCCCTGGCAGCCACGTCACCCAACCGGACGGCACCGGCTCTTACGAGATCATTCACGACCTACCGCTCGCGCCGCTCCCGCCCTGGCTTGCCGAGGCACTCTCACCCACCGCACCGCCCTCGATGAGCACCGCCGATCTGCTGGCCAGCCTGCCCGATCACCGGCTGACCAAGTACGGCGAGGCCGCGCTACGGGGCGAGGTCGAACGTGTGGCCGCTGCCCTACGCGGCGAGCGCAACCGCGCGCTCAACACTGCCGCCTTCAACCTTGGCCAGCTCGTCACACGCGGCGTGCTGCCCGCCGAGGTCGTCATCACCGCCCTCCAGTCCGCCGCCGAGACCGCAAACGCCGAAGGTGATCCGAACCCGCCTCGCGAGATCGCCGCCGTCATCGCCTCGGGCTTGTCCGCAGGCATGAAAGCCCAGCCACGCCGTTGCAGGGCCGCATGAACACCACGCTAGGAGCACCAGCCATGAACGACCGCACACCCACCGGCGCCGCCCTGCTCGACCGACTACGCGCCGCGCTCACCCGCTACGTCATCCTGCCGAGCCCCGAGGCCGCCGACGCCGTCACTCTCTGGATCGCCGCCACCCACGCCCAGCCCGCATGGGCGCACGCTCCCCGCCTGGTCATCCGAGGCCCGGAGAAGCGCTGCGGTAAGTCCCGGCTGCTGGACGTGGTGGAGGCCACCTGCCATGAGCCGTTCATCACCGTCAACTCATCCAGCGCCGCCGTCTACCGCTCCATCACCGAAGACCCGCCGACAATGCTCGTGGACGAGGCTGACACCATCTTCGGCCCCAAGGCCGACGGCAACGAAGACCTCCGCGGCCTGCTCAACGCCGGACACCAGCGCAACCGCCCTGCCAAACGCTACGACGCCGCCACCAACCGCGTCGAGAGCATCCCGACCTTCGCCATGGCCGCACTCGCCGGCATCGGAGCCATGCCCGACACCATTGAAGACCGCGCCGTCGTCATCCGCATGCGCCGCCGCGCCCCCGGCGAGACCGCCGCCCCATACCGCCACCGCCGCGACCGCGCTCCGCTTCGCGGGTTGGCGACCGACCTGAACCAGTGGCTTCGCGCCGACCTGTCCGCTCTGGAGGAGGCTGAGCCGAGCATGCCCGTCGAAGACCGTGCGGCCGATACCTGGGAACCCCTGGTCATCGTTGCTGACCATGCTGGGGGAGGCTGGCCGGATCGGGCCCGCGCCGCCACGTTGCAGCTCACCGCCGAGGCCGATGACAACGGCCAGACCTCGGCCCGCGTACGCCTACTGACTGCTTGCCGCACCGCCTTCGGCCCCGACACCGCCCTGCCCACCGCTGTCATGCTGGAGCGCCTCAAGAGCGACCCCGAGAGTGAGTGGGCCGACCACGGCCCCGCCGGACTGACCGCGATGAAGCTCGGCACGATGCTGCGCGAGTACGACATCCGCTCGGGCAACATCCGCTTTCCGAACGGCCAGGCCAAGGGCTACCAGCGCGCCGACTTCGCCGACGCCTGGGCCCGCTACTGCCCCAGCCTCGACCCTGTCCCGGACGCCGATGTCGTCCCGATCGAGAGGGACGCACGTCCCAGCCGTCCCAGCCTCGTCACCGCAGGCCAGAGCGGGACGGCTCCTATCGCTGGGACGGCATGACCCGTCCCGTCCAATCAAGCCGTCCCAGGGTTGACCTGCGGAAATGACCCTGGGACGGCTGGGACGGCTCACCCCGGCCCAACCACCCGCGAACACCCTCGGCGACCAGCCGCCAAGCACAACCGCCGAGGCATCACCCAGCACCGATCACGATGCCCGAAAGGCAAGCACCACCATGACAACGCGTCCCAAGACCCTGCTCACCATCGCCGAAGTCCTCGACGAGATCGACGTCCCGAAGTCCACCTTCTACCGCTGGCTGCACACCGGCCGCGGCCCGAGGTCCCTGAAGCTCCCCAACGGCAAGCGCAAGGTCCGCCGCTGCGACCTGGACGCCTGGCTCACCACCTTCGAGCAGACCGCAGCCTAGGAAGGGGCGACATGCAGACTCACGACGTCGTGATCTGGAGCATCCGCAACCGCAAGGGCCGCGCCAAGCCGTACCAGCTTCGATGGAAGGTCGGCACTGAGCCGAAGTCTAAGGCGTTCCTGACCAAGGCACTTGCCGACAGCTTCCGCGCCGACCTGCTCAAGGCCGCCAAGAGGGGTGAACCTTTCGACACGCTCACCGGCCTACCTGCTTCCATGACCAAGACGGAGAAGGCGGCTCTGAGCTGGTACGACTTTTGCAGGAAGTACGTGCGCATGCGGTGGAAGGGTGCCGCCGCCAAGACCCGTGAGGCCATCGTGGACAGCCTCACGGTAGCCACATTCGCCCTCCTGGCCGACGAGGCTGCCAAACTTTCCAAGAAAGAAATCAGAGCCGCGATGCAGTGGGCCCTCCTACCGCGCCAGGAAGACGAGGTGGCGCCGCCACATCTCAGCTACGCCGTTCGCCTCCTCCAGAAGGGCACCGTTAACGTGAGCGATCTCGCAGACCCCATCGTGGTGCGCAACGTCTGCGAGGAACTCACGCTCACACGCGACGGCAAACGGGCGGCGGCCGACACGACGGCCCGTCGGCGGCGCGGCCTCAACACCGCTCTTGAATACGCGATCGACCTCGGCGAGCTGGACGAGAACTCTCTCAAGCGCGTCAAGCAGAAGAAGGTAGCAAGAGACAACACTGTTGACCGGCGATGCGTGGTCAACCCCGTCCAGGCCCGCGAACTCCTCGTAAGCCTTTCCTACGTTGGCAGCTGGCATCGTGCGCGAGGACGCCGCCTCGTGGCGTTCTTCGCCACGCTGTACTTCGCCGGCCTCCGTCCAGCCGAGGCCATCGGGCTCCGAGAAAGCGATTGCCTTCTACCGCAAGAGGGATGGGGGTTGCTCACTCTCGAAGTCACCCGCCCAAGCAGCGGCAAGCAATGGACCGACAGCGGGACGGTACACGACCAGCGCGGGCTCAAGCAGAGGGAGGAACGCGAGGTTCGACCGGTGCCGATCCCGCCCGAACTGGTTCGCATCCTGCGAGATCACCTCCGAGAGTTCGGCATGGCCCCAGACGGACGGCTGTTCCGCAACGAACGTGGTGGCGTTCTCGGCGCTTCGACTTACTCACGGGCCTGGGAAGAGGCCCGCCGTTTCGCGCTGACCCCACAGCAGGTCGCCTCGCCGCTCGCTGGAAAGCCTTACGATCTCCGCCATGCCGCCCTGTCCACGTGGCTCAACGCAGGTGTCGACGCGACCGTGGTGGCGGAGCGCGCCGGCAACAGCGTGGAAGTCCTCCTCAAGCGGTACGCCAAGTGCCTCGACGGGCGCGACAGCGAGATCAATCTCCGAATCGAGGCCGCCCTTGAAACATGACCAAGTTCATATCGGAAGGAATCTGAACTACGCGCTCAAGCGGGAGGGTTAGCGAGGACGGGGTCCTCGATCCGCGACTGGAGAACCCGGCCAGGGCCCGATGGAGGACGGGCCTTGGGTCGCCATATCTGTTAGGCCGAGTTGTCCAGTCAGCGATCGTCACGGCATCAATGAGCACTCGCTATGAACAACACACACATTAGGCGAGCGCGGGCTGAAACGGATGCTCATATGGTCTGACTTGCTGAAACGCAGCGATGGGCTCACTCGGTCCGATTGATCATCCGGGGATGTCCCACTCAGCTCGCCGCATCTGGTCACCACGTCATTCGATGGCAGCCGACCCGGAGTGCAGGGCCGCTAAGCCCGAGCACCGGGAACGGCGCGGCAGCGAATCAAACCTCAGGCGCCGACGTGTCGTCCACCGGCTCGCCCAGAGCCTCGGCGATCGCGGCGAACTCGTTGAGCGCTGCTTGCAGGTCATCGACGATTTCGCGTGCGATCACGGCTGGGGGAAGCAGGCTGTCTGAGTCTTCTAGAGTCGGATCCTTGAGCCACGTGATGTCCAGGTTTACCTTGTCGCGCTTGAGGAGGTCGGCAACGTCGTACGCTGCAAAACGCTCGGTCGCTACCCGGCCTTTACGTGACTTCCCCGGCAGGTATGCGGTAACGAAGTCGTCCAGGTGATGGCGTCGGAGCTGCCTGGTCTTAAGGGTGAAGTGCTGGCCTACCCGGAAGTCGTAGACCCACAGTTTGGAGGTGCACGGCTTCTTGTCAGCTCGGGGGGCCTTCTTGTCGAAAAACAGAACGTTTGCCTTCACGCCACCGGCGTAGAAGATGCCGGTGGGTAGACGCAACAAGGTGTGGACGTCGAAATCCTGGAGCAGTCGCCGTCGGATTGCCTCACCGGCCCCGCCCTCGAAAAGCACGTTGTCTGGCAGGACGACTGCCGCACGGCCATCGACCTTGAGTGCGGACATGATGTGCTGGAGGAAGTTAAGCTGCTTGTTCGTCGTTGTAGAACGGAAGTCGGTCCGGTCGTAGGAGATGTCCTCCTTGTCCAGCCTGCCGTCGGTGCCGTAGACGGTGATGGAGGACTTCCTACCGAATGGCGGATTGGCGAGCACGAGCGAAACCCGCTCATCGCCGGTTGGCTGCTTGGCCAGAGCATCACGGACGTCGATCAGCGAAGGTCCGTCGCTCGTACCAATGCCATGAAGAAGCATGTTCATGGCGGCGAGGCGCGCGGTCCCTGGAACCAACTCGACGCCCCGAATGGCGCTCGACGAAAGGTGATCTTGCTGGGCCTTCGTCATGCGTCCGGCGTACTCGCGAGCGATGTGGGCGTGGGCCGCAATGAGGAACCCGCCGGTGCCGCATGCAGGGTCCAGAATCGTGTCATCCGGGGTCGGGCGTACGGCGTCAATGATCGCGTCGATCAGTGGGCGAGGCGTGAAGTATTGGCCAGCGCCGGTCTTGACATCCTCAGCGCCCTTGGCCAGCAGGCCTTCGTAGGCGTCGCCCTTGATGTCGACCCCGGCAGCAGCCCACTCCTGTTTTCCGATCAGTTCAACGGCGAGTTTTTGGAGTTTTGCCGGATCGGTAATTTTGTTCTGAGCCTTAGCGAAGATCGTCCCGAGGTTGGTGTGCGGGTTTTTCGCCAACTCTACGAGGACGGTCCGGTAGTGGGCTTCTAGCTCTTCGCCCTTCTTTGCGATTAGAGACGACCAGTCCAAGTGCTCTGGAACAATCCGCTTTGGCTCTTCGGATAGGTCGCTTTGATACTGCTCGTCGGCGATCTTCAAAAAGAGCATGTAAGAAAGCTGCTCCACGTAATCAATCGTGGAAAGTCCGTCATCGCGAAGAACTGTGCAGTAGTTCCAGAGCTTTGAGACGAGAGAGTTTGTCTCAGCCTGGACTGTGGCGGTCGTGCTGGAAGGCGTGTCAATGGTCACAGCGCTAGCTCTTCCTGCGTGCCAGTTGGCACAACTGTGATCTTCGGCGGTGGAAGTGTAGTCTTGTTCGGACCGGATTTACGAGAGCGAAGACTCTTCGGTCGGCTGTAATGCTCCGTCTCGGTTCGCTTGAGAATTTCCATGGCTGGTTCATCGGCCGAGTCTTGCTGGGCCAGCCTTCCTGTGAAAGCTTCCACTAGGAGGGAGCGTCTAAGGTGCTCGGATCGCTTCTGTGCCATGGCGGCTTCCTCCATCAACCGCTCTATCACTGTAAAGTGATCCAGGGCGGCTCCAACTATGCGAGCCTGTACATCGAGTGGAGGTATCGGAATGTCAAGCGCTTCAAGGATGCTCTGATTGATCTTGTAGATTCCTGCGGTTGTCCGCGCAGCGGCCTCAATCTGGCGACGTACAGTTTGCGAGTCCCATACAAAAGCCAGGAACTCAGGATCAACGACATCCAAATTCGGCCGTACGCGGATCATCGTATCCGGGAAAGCAACCGGATCGGGGTCATCAACGGCGAGAGCCCCGCGCCCGACCAGGCGTAGGGAGCCATTCCCTCTACTCACCATGAAGTCGCCGCGCTCAACTAGGAACGGCGTGGCATCTTCTCTCTGCCACGACCCACCCTTCCGTGCCGAAAGGTCTAGGACCCTGTTCTTGATCGCAGTGAGGCGGAGGACAGGGAAGCCATCGTCGTCTGTGGGAACCGATCGACCATTAATAAGGCGCGAGGCTAGAAGTGTTTTAAGCTTCCGGGTCGATGAGAGCCACGGGTCGAGAAGCTCGCGACGCTGTGTTTTATCAAACGAGGTTGTAGATTGGCGAACTCTAGCGATGTAACGATTAGCCGCATCAAGTCGAGAAAGGTGGTCTTCGAGGATCTCGACGATGCGGAGTTGCTCAGCAAAAGGTGGAAGCGGAATCTCAATTCGTTTGAGCTTTGCTGTACTCAGCGTATGCAGGCCGCTTGTCGAGCTTGCGACCCGTCGCAGCTGCTGAGTGACCACTGGACTGTTCCATAGATACTGCAAGAACGACGGATCAAGCAATGAACTTGGGCGAACGCGGATAAGATGATTCTGGTGAACGCATTTTTGGATTTCGTTGCGCCACATGGCTGCTCGCCCGAGCTGATCGGCACTGCCATTGCCTTCGACCACTAGCAGGTCGCCAAATTCGAGCATAAATCGATCGAGTTCGCCGTCGAAAAGTTCTATCTCGTGGATCACATCGAGATCGAGCGACCCTCGGCCGATATTCGCTACGCGCAGGAAGGGATATCGGTTATGAACGGGGCGACGTTTCTGTTGCTTCTGGATTCCGCCTTGTATCAGGGCTACCTTGTCGAGAGTCGTCCATACCCACCCGTCCGGCAGTGCCTCGTTCAAGCCAGCTCTCGATCCATCTCGTCGATCAGTTCACGGGCACGGTCCCGGCCGCCGAAGTCTCGAACGAGACCAGCCTGACCGCCGCGCGGTGTAAAGGTTACGCCCTTGATGGCCTCGACTGTGATGCCAACGCCAATAGCGATCTCATCCTTGATCCGCTCCAACCACCATCGCTGATCCGGGGTGAACGCCGTTCCGGCCTGCTCCTGGCGAAGCAGCCACGCCGCGAATCGCTCTTCAACGACGCTACGGTAGGGCTTGAGGTCAGAGTCCAGCCCGAGCTCGTACCGGATGAGACTGACCAGATCGGGCACCTCTGCGTTGCCTAGAGGCGAGTCTGCTGCCCGACCAAGAGTCTCGTAAGCGTCCCACAGTACGATAGGGGTCCAGGCGTGTGGCGGTCGCTTGATCTTGGCGGCGAGTGCCTTTAGCTTGGCGAGCGCGTCGCGTCCGCCACCGCGGCTCTTGCTCAGAACTTGGATCGCGGTGATCTCGTCGCGGTGCTTCTCCAGGTATGCATGCCACGACTCGACTGTGGAACCCGCGCGCTCCTCGCGGGGCACTTCGACGAAGGTGCGGATCTCGTCCTTGGTCGTCGCGTCATAAGTGATGTCATGGTCGCGACGGATTTCCAGGATTCGTTCCCGATATGCGGGGTTCCCGGTGAGCGGTGCGATCGCATCCTCTACGAGTACTCGCGCAGCCGCCTTTCCACCGCTCTCGCGGGCTTTCTCTTGCTCATCGGGGTCGATCGCCCTTACGATCGCGCGGGCGAGCGCTGTGATCGTCATGCCGTTGCCGACAGTCGCTAGCTCCTCGCGTTCTTCGGGAGTGATCTGCTGGTTGAGCCGGGCCAGTCGGCCAGCGAGGGCTGCGGCCTCGGTGAGGTTGATGGCTCTGGTCGCGCACTTCTTGAGGAGCGTCTCCAAGCTGATCTGCTTGTCGGTCGCTGACATCAGTGGCTTGGAGTCCACTTTGGGTGAATCGGTTACGCCCGCCGCATCGAGCAGGATGAATCGGGTCTTGGCGATGTCTTCCGGCGCGTCGGGGGTGACTTCACGCAGCTCGTCGGAGTCTAGCGTCCTTGATCCTCGCCCCTTCATCTGCTCGAAAAGGACCGCGCTACGGACGGCCCTCAGGAAGATGACGCACTCCAGCGCTCGTACGTCCGTCCCCGTTGCAATCATGTCGACCGTCACCGCAAGACGGAGTCGCGCGTCCTGCCGGAGATCGTTGATCAGGTCGTCCGGGTTTTTCCCGGCTTTGCGAACCTTGTACGTGATCTTTGTGGCGAACTCATCGCCTACGCTGAAGACCTGCTTGGCGATGGTCAGCACGTCTTCGGCATGATCGTCGGTCGCCGCGAAGACGAGCGTCTTGGGCAGTACTTGACGGTCGGGGAACCACCGCTGCCAGTTGTCTCGGTAGGTGGTGAGGACGGTACGGATGTGGTCCTCGGCGATGACGTTCCGGCCGAGTTGCTGCTTGCCGTAGACGAAATCACTGTCGAGCTGCTCCAGCCGCTGTGCGCGGGTCGCGCGGTTCCGCACCCTGACCGTGGTGCCCTCCTCAATGAGGGACCCTTCCTCGCCGACCTTGGTCGAGAGGCGGACCACGTCGAAGTCCACATTGACGCCGTCGGCTACAGCCATTTCGTAGGTGTACTGCGAGACAAGGTTCTGGTTGAAGAACCCCAGGGTCTGCTTGGTCGGCGTCGCGGTCAGCCCGACAATATGGGCGTCGAAGTAGTCGAGCACGCCGCGCCATAATCCGTAGATCGAGCGGTGGCACTCGTCCACCACGATCAGGTCGAAGGACTCCGGTGGCACGCGCGGGTTGTAACCGACGGCTACTGGGGCATCGGTCTCGTAGTCGGCATCGCTGTCTTCGGCTGCGTCGTCCTCTGCGTCGTTGTTGACGACGACTTCGCCGCGCAGCAGCGCGTACATCTTCTGGACCGTGCAAATCAGTACGCTTGAGGAGTCTTGGATGCAGTCCCCGGCCAGTCGTTCCACGTTGTAGAGCTCGTTGAACTTCCGGCCGTCGTCCGGGGTTACGTAATTGCGGAACTCGGCGAGGGCCTGGCGGCCGAGGTTGTTCCGGTCCACAAGGAACAGGACGCGGCGCGCCTTGCCGTGCTTGAGCAGCCTGTATGCCTCGGTAACTGAAGTGAACGTCTTTCCTGCGCCGGTCGCCATCTGGATGAGAGCACGCGGCATGTCGAGCCCGAGGGACGTCTCCAGTCCGGTGACCGCGTCGATTTGAGCTGGTCGGAGCCCGCTGGTCTCTAGAGCGGGCAGGTGCTTGAGCCGGGCACGATAGGTCGGGGTCTCCGGGAACTCGTCGGCCTCTCTCATCCATCCTGAGATGGTCTCCGGCCGGTGGAAGGAGAAGACCTCTCGGCTGCGGGCTTCCGGGTCCAGCCGATTGAGGAACACGGTCTCGGCGCCGGTGGATGCGTAGCGGAAGACGAGAGGCTCGTCCTTGTGCCATACCGCGAGAGCATGCTCTTTAAGAGTGCCTGCGGCGTATCGTGCGTTCTGGGCCTGAGCCGCGCTGAGGGTTTCCCCCTCACGCTTTGCCTCGATCACCCCAACGATCTTTCCGTCCACGTAGAGCACGTAGTCGGCCGAGCCCGATGCGAGACGGAACTCCCTGACAGCGACACCACGGCCGGCGATCGGGTTGAGTTCCCTCATATCCTGAACCAGCCACCCCGCTTCAGCTAGCTGCTGATCGATAACGCGTCGGGCCTGCGCTTCATTCAGCGGGGCCGGGCGTAGCGCGCGGTCGACGAGAGTGGCACGATCGAGAGCCGAAACCCGCTTCGGCGCGGCCTTATGCGCCTTGAAAGATCCTTCCTGGGCCCCTCGCAGCCTGGCCATCTCCGCAAGGAGCGCCTCATTATCCGCTCGGAGCGCTTCGTGGCGGGCATTCGCCTCGTTGACCATGGAGTCAGCGATCACTCGTGCGCGCTCGCGCTCCTGGAACAGATCAGAGATTTCGCTGAGTCGTAGCTGCGATTCGGCGAGCGCCGCGCGATCTGCCTCCAGCGCCTCCTGTAGTGCGGCAACCTCGGCAGGATCGACGACGACCGGGGCCACTGGTGGCACGAACGCGGTAACCGTGCGGTCCCCGGTCAGAGTCCGGTTTAGCCACGTCCCGAGCTCCCAAGCGACTCGGATCCCCTGAAGAGCCCGCGTCGTGTCGAACATGTGGCGGTGCGTCGCGTGGTTGCCAACCTGCCGCAGGGTGTCGAACCCCGTGCGGATGTTCGATGGCACCAAGCCTGCATTCGCTAGGGCCTGAACTCGGTGGACCTGCTTGTCCCCGGCGACCCTCAGCCCTGCCCGCGTGAGCAGCACTTCGGCCAGTACCTCGCCGAACTGGCGCGTGTGAACGAGGGCGGCGTTCGAGTCGGTGAACACGATGGCTTCGGCCTGGGCGCCATAGAGGGCAAGGAGGGGGCTATGGCTGAACAAATGCCCGAAGTTCACGGAAGAACGCGCAAGGTCAGACAGTCGCTGGTCCACGTTGCCCTCATCTGGAGAAGTCCCGACATCTACCCCTAGAAAGATCATACGCAAAATTTGTCCAGTCCCTGCGTGTCTCCGAAGTTCGAGAGGGGCTTACCCGGCAAGGTCATGGAATTACCAGGTCCACGCGGGAATCGTGCGACGTGGGACGCGCTGACCGCGACCGGCCGAAGAGCTGCAGCGCGGCCAGCTGGCGGCCCAAGCGCTGCGGCCGCCGTAGGCAGGCGCTGCAAGAGAGCGTGGAGAAGAGCCTCATTCGGGCGACCGCACTTACTGATCGACGCTCGCTTGAAGTCGGCAGACAAACGTTGGCATAGACGGAAACCCGATCATGGTCCACAACTGGTCCACAACCTGCGAGCGTCAACGAGAACGGGCGGGACTCCGTGAGACTGGAGGCCCGCCCGTACCTGCGATGTTTGCCCTGGTCAGCGACCTGAATCGCTGCTCAAGATCGAGTGCCCCCTGTAGGATTCGAACCTACGCACCCGGCTCCGGAGGCCGGTGCTCTATCCCCTGAGCTAAGGGGGCTCAACGAGTGATAAGGCTACCAGTATCGGGCCACCACTCCGCACCACGATAAAGGTCCAGCCACACATCCGAGGAAAACCCCACGTGACCGCGCCACTACAGGTAGCTTTGCGGCCGTGGGCGAGGTTCTTGGCAGGGTACTGGTCGTGGACGATGACGAGGTCATCCGTCAGTTGATCGCGGTGAACTTGAGCCTGGAAGGGTTCGAAGTCGCCACCGCCACCGATGGGCAGGACTGTCTCGAGCGGGTGCTCGATGTCATGCCCGATGTCATCACGCTTGACGTGATGATGCCGTTTCTTGACGGCTGGGTGACGGCGCAGAGGCTGCGTACCGATGAGGCGACCAGCCACATCAAGGTCGTGTTGATCACGGCGCGGGCGCAGGACGATGACAAGAGGCGGGGGCGAGGGATCGGCGTCGACGCCTATCTCACCAAGCCGTTCGACCCGGCGGAGCTCATTGAGGTGGTCCGCGATCTTGCGGCGGGAAGCAGGGTCTGAGCCCCGCTCGCTCAACGAGTGGGCGTTGAGATCAAGCGGCCTCAATGGCAGAACCCCGCGCTGGCCGTGGGGCTCTGTCATTAGCCCAGTGCAGCCGCGCGAGGGCATGGGGCTAGAGCGGCACGCAGGGCCATTGGGCAAGAGCAGCACGCTAGGCCTTTGGGCTACAGCAGTGCGCGTGTCCGGGCCTCCGCCGCTGCCTGTGTGCGCGTAGCGACCTCCAGCTTGCCCAGGATGTTGGACACGTGCACGCTCACCGTCTTCTGCGCGATGAACAGCCGTTCCGCGATCTCCCGGTTCGTCAACCCCTCCGCCACCAGTCGCAGCACCTCGGTCTCCCGCGCCGTCAGTCCCCCGTCGCCATGCCCGCCGGTGGTGAAGCGGGCTCGGCGGGCGAAGTCGCTCAGGGCGTTTTCCAGGGGCGTGGCGCGGAGTTTGCCGGCTGCCTCGCGGGCCAGGTCCCACTCGGCCTGGGCTTCCGTACGGGCGCCTGCTGCCAGTAGGGCCTCCGCGAGGCGCCAGCGGGCGCGGGCCGCCTCGTAGACGAAGCCGAAGTCGAATGCCGCCACCACGCGCCGCCACAGCTCCACGTCGAGGCGGCCGTGGACGCGGTGCCATTCGGCCTCCGCGCGCAGGGCCCAGGCTTGGCCTTCTGGGCCCATGGGGCCGCGGTCGCCCACTGGGCCGGATTCGACGGCGAAGCGGACGCGGTTGAGGAGGTCGTCCGCTCCCTCCACCTGGCCTAGGTCGGCGAGGGCCCACAGGCCGATGGCGGCGACGCGCAGGGTGCCCGTTTCGCCGGGTTCGAGGGTGGCCATGGCGGCCTCTACGTGTTCGAGGGCGAGGGCGGGGTCGTTGTTCCAGAGGGCGTGTTCGGCGGCCATGCCTCGGGACATGTAGGCGACGAGCAGGTCGGACCAGAACGGGCGCAGCCAGTTGAGGCGGCCCTCGACGGCGGGCAGGCCGCGGGCGACCTCGACGAACAGGGCGAACGACGACAGGACCGCCTCCGGCAGCGTGCCGACGCGGGCGCCGAAGCCGGCGGCGGTGGCCTCGGCTTCGTCCCATTCGCCGGCCACGTAGTGGATCAGGAAGCGGAGGAAGCGCAGGTCGGTGCCGTAGGTGCTCCAGTTGAGGCCGGTTTCGACCGCCAGCTGGATGCCCGCGTCGGCGACCTCGGCCGCCTCGGCGAGCAGGCCCTGCTCGTAGTGGAGGCGGGCGTGGTGGAAGCGGGCGCGCAGGTCCATGGCCAGGTGGCCGGTGTTCGCGGCGGAGGCGGTCTGGGCGAGCGTGAGGGCCCGGGCCATGTCGCCTTCGTGCTCGGCGTGCAGGGCCAGGGTGAGCAGGGCGCCCGCTTCGGCGTCGCGGGCGCCGGCGGCTCTGGCCGTCTCGATGGCGCGGCGGGCGATGTCCTCGGCTTCGGCGTGGCGGGCGGACCAGGTGATCGTGCGGGCAAGGGTGGCCAGGGCTCGGGCGAGGGTGGGCTGGTCGGCGGCGGCTTCGACGGCGCGTTGGGCCGCGGCGATGGCGCCGTCCTGGTCGTCGAGCTCGACGAGGTAGTAGGCGAGCCGCTCGTTGACCTCGGAGGTCGGGGGCAGGGCGCGCAGCTGCTGGACGGCGCGGTGGTTGTCGCCGCTGTCGGCCGCCATGACCGCGCTGCGGAAGGCCAGCGCGGCCCGGTCCTCACCGGCGAGCTCGGCGGCGTCGGGGACTCGATCCCACAGGCTCAGGGCCCGGTCGTAGTGGCTGTGGGCTTCGGCGGGCGCGCCCAGGCGCTCGGCCAGTCGGCCGGCCTTCGCCGAGGCCGCCAGGGCCCCCGCCAGGTCGTGGCCGGCCAGGTGGTGGTGGGCGAGCTCCGCGGGCGAGGTGAGCAGTCGCGCGAAGTCGGCGTGCAGTCGGCTGCGCTCTCCGGGCAGCAGGTCGGTGTAGGCGGCTTCCTGCAGCAGAGCGTGCCGGAAGGCGTAACCGTAGCCGTCGACGCGGAGCAGGCCGCGCGAGACGATCTCGCGTACGGCCTCCTCGAAGTCGGCCAGCGGGAGCCCGGAGACCTCGCGCAGCAGCTCGTCCTCGACGCGGCGGCCGGCGACCGCGGCGGCGCGCAGCACCCGCTGACCGGGCTCGGACAGCACCTCGACCCGGGACATCAGCAGGCTGGCCAGCCCGTCGGGCAGGGTGTCGCCCTCGGCCACGGCGGCGAACAGCTCCTCGGCATAGAACGGGTTGCCGCCGGCGCGGGTGACGATCACGCCGAGCTCCTGAGCGTCCACCTCACCCAAGGTCGTGATGTAGTCGGACATTTCTCCGGAGTCGAGGGGGCCCAGCTCCAGGTGGGTGACGCTGGGCAGGCGCTTCAGCTCGGCCAGCACCGACCGCAGGGGGTGACGGCGGTGCAGGTCGTCGGTGCGGTAGGTGCCGACGACGCACACGCGCTCGCTCTGCACCATGCGGCTCAGGAACACCAGGAGGTCACGGGTCGAGCGGTCGGCCCAGTGCAGGTCTTCGATCACGAACAGCACCGGCTGGACCTCGGCCAGCAGCCCCAGCAGCGAGCCGAACAGCCGCTGCTGCGTGAGCCCGGCCGAAGGCGCGCTCTCCATGCCCGGCAGCAGCTGGCCGAGCAGAGGATGAGCGGCGGCCGCCTCGCGGACGGCGGGCTCGGCTCCGCGCAGGGCGTCGGCGAGCGGGAGGTAGGGCAGTGTGTCGCCGAGCTCGGCGCACTGCCCGACCAGCACGTTGAAGCCGCAGGAGCGGGCCTCGGCGACCAGCTCGGACACCAGCCGGGTCTTGCCGATGCCGGCGTCGCCGCCGACGAGCGCCACCTCGGCGGTGCCGTGGGCGGCGGATTCGAGCACGCGCGCGAGTCTCGCCAGCTCAGCAGCGCGCCCGACCAGGAGACCCTTCACGGCAGCAACTATGCCACGCCTGGCCGACATTCCGATTGGTCCGTGAACGGGGTACCCGATTGGCTCTCAACAGCGAGCCAAAGCCGCTTTACGCTTATATTTCATGATCCCTTGGTCCACGTACGTGCTCTTCGTGGGCGCCTCGCTCGCGCTGGTGCTCATCCCTGGTCCGAACCACCTCTACATCACCGCCAGGGGCCTTTCCCAGGGCCGGGCGGCGGGGCTGGCCAGCGCGTTCGGCGTGGAGACCGGCACGCTGGTGCACATCGCGGCGGCCGCCGCCGGGCTCTCGTACCTGATCACGAGGTCCGCGACGCTGTTCGGGATCGTCAAGTGGGCAGGGGTCGCCTACCTCGTCTATCTGGGGGTACGCGCGCTCACCTCCAAGGAGCAGGCCGAGTCCGAGGTGCCGCGGCCGCCGCAGCCGCTCGGCAAGGTGTTCCTCGAAGGCGTCGTGGTGAACCTGCTCAACCCCAAGGTCACGCTGTTCTTCCTGGCGTTGCTGCCGCAGTTCGTGAAGCCGGCGGCGGGGTCGCCGGCGCTCCAGATCGTGGTGTTCGGCGTCACGCTGCTGGTGCTGGGGGTGCTCTCCGACCTGGTGTACGCGTTCACCGCCGGGGCGCTCGGGGCCCGCCTCGTGAGGAGGGCCAGGGCGATGCGGCTCTTCAGCGGTGTGGTGTACCTGGGGCTGGGCGTGATCACGGCGTTCGCCGGGAGAAAATGACCGCATGGCGCCGAGGAAGCAGCAGGAGATCTTCGACGCGACGCTGTCGCTGGTCGCGGAGAAGGGCTATGACGGTTTGACCGTCGAGGGCGTGGCAGAGCGGTCCGGCGTCAACAAGACGACGATCTACCGCTGGTGGCCGTCCAAGGCCGCGCTGCTGGGGGCGGCGCTGGTGGAGGCGGAGGCGCTGGAGTTCGAGGCGCCGGACACGGGGAGCCTGCGTGGCGATCTCGTCGCGCTCGTGGAGGGGATCAGGCGGCTGCTCACCCAGCCGCCGGCCAGGGACATCGCGGTGGCCGCGCTCGGCGCCGCCGTACGCCATCCCGAACTGGACGCGCACCGGTTCTTCGCCGACCGGTTCGCGCGGGAGCGTCAGGTCTTCGAGCGTGCGGTACGGCGGGGCGAGCTGAAGCGGTCGGTCGACCCGATGCTGGTGGTCGATCTGCTGGCCGGGGCGGTGTGGGTCAGGGCGGTGTTCCGGGGTTTGCCGCTCACGGACGACTTCGCGAGTCAGGCGGTGTCCGCGGTCCTCGGTGGTGTCATGCCGTAAGGGACGACATCGCGAGTCAGGCGGTGTCCGTGGTCCTTGGTGGTGTCATGTCGTAAGGGACGACTTCACGAGCCAGGCGGTGTCGCGACTTCTGGATGAATCCGGCCGCTTCGCGGCTGCCGATCTTTTAGCCTTCCTCACGCATGAGATCGCGGTCGGCAAGCAGCCTTACGGCGTCGGCGTTGCCCAGATGAGCGTGGGCGCGAAGCACGGTGATGGCCTCCTGCTCCCGCCCCAGCGCCGTCAGGAGATGGCTGAGCAGCGGCAGGACAACACCCGCTTCGACGGATCGCGCTGCTGGGACAGCGTGGGGCAGGAGCAGGGTGACCGCCTCCTCCAACCCCCCTTGTTCGGCGAGCAGCCGGGCGAGGCGGTGGGCCGCGTGCGGGTCGCCTGCTGTGGCGCGGGCTCGCAGTTCGTCCACATGCCCCTGATCGGCCAGCAGTCGGGCCAGCTGGTCGCCGGTGGCCCAGTCGCCCTGGTCGGCGTGGGGGCGGAGCAGGGCGATGGCGTCCTCCGCTCGGCCCTGCCGGGCGAGCCGGAAGGCGGCGTCGGGATCGCCTGCCGTGGCCCGGGCCTGCAGTTCGTCCATGTGCCCCTGCCCGGCGAGCAGTTGGGCCAGCTGGTCGCCGGCGGCTCGGTCGCCCTGGTCGGCGCGGGCGCGCAGTTCTTCGGTCCGACCCTGCTGAGCCAGCAGCTTGGCCAGCGTGCTGGTCCAGTTGTAGTCCTGCTCGGGGTGAGCGTGAAGGAGGTCGATGGCCTCCTGAGCCCTGTCTTGGCGGGCGAGGAGCCTGGCCAGTTGCGGAGCGGCGCCTCGGTCCGTGTGAGGGCTGAGTACGGTGATGGCCTCCTCGATCCGGCCCTGTTCTTCCAGCAGGTAAGCCAGGATCGCGAAAGCATGCGCGTCGCCTGCGTCGGCGCGGGTGCGCAGTTCCTCGACGCGGCCGTGCTTTCTCAACAAGCCGGCCAGTTTCAGGCTTGCCGACGCGGCGGTGCCGGAGTCGTCATGGTCGGCCCAGGCCCCGAGCATGGCGATGGCCTCCTCGATGCGGTCTTCTTCGACCAGCCGCTCGGCGATGTGTCCAAGAGCGCCCGCGTCGCCTTGGCGAGCGCAGGCATACAGGTGCTCGGTGTAGGGGGTGGCGGCGAGGTGGTGTTGAAGCAGGGCGTGGCGGAATTGCCAGGCGGTTCCGGATTGGCGCAGTGTTTGGCGTTGGTGCTGGTCTTCGAGGAATGTCCACAGCCTCAAGGGGAGCCGGCCCTTGGCGGCAAGACGAAGATGGGTGGTTTTGTAATCGATCCAGGTCCACAACCCCGCACCGCAGGCAGCGACCCACCCGTAGACGACGGCCGCGGTGACGGCGGGAATCCAGGGGGTCGCCGCAGGGGCGAGCACCGCGGTGGAGGCGGCGAAGACCAGTGCGGCGGTGATGCCGTGCTGGGCGGCGGCGATGGCGGCGGCGCGGTGGTTGGCGTTCAGGGTTGCGCGTGGGGTGATGCCACGCGGTCTGGTCCGCGAAGGCAGGGAGGGCATGATCAAGATGAGCAGCCCGACGACCAGGGCGCCGGCCACCCCGATCAGCGGATCGCCGAGAATGATCCCGGTCAGCAGCCCCGGCGCGATGCCGAATCCGGCTCTCAGCGTCAGGGCCCGGCGACGGTGCTTGCCGAGCGGCGAGTAGGAGGTGGAGGTGTACGGCGGGTAGGCGTACGGCCATAGCGGCCGGAGTATGCCCGCCGCGGCGGCCAAGGCGCCTGCTGCCACGGTGAACGTCACCGCGCACCCCGGCACTGCCCCGGCCACAGCTGTGACACCGGCACCCACGATGGCGGCGATGGCCGTCACGACGCGTACTCTGATCGCCTCCGCGTTGAAGGTGTACAGGTCGGGGGACAGCTGCCACCACACCAGTTCCGTACTGCCCACCAGACGCAGGTGCAGGGCCAGGCAGCCGAGCCAGCGCTGGGCAGCGGCGGGAGCGTAGCGGCGCGGCGGCCGGCCTTCGGGCGGCACCGGCCGGTCGGGGTCATGGACACTGGTCACGAACGTGTCCATGAGCATCGCGGTGATGGCGTCCCGGCTGTCGAGGCGAGCCAGGGTGGTGGGGTCCGTGGCCGGGAGACTGAAGGCGGTACGGGCCAGCGACACCATCAACGGCGTGGACAGCACCCGCGCCAGCGGACTCTCGCTGTCGCGGCGGAGGTGGGTGAAGACCGGCTCCCAGCGATGCCGGAACGGCTCAGGGTGGGACAGGAACGCGATCGCCCGTTCCACGTCCACCGGCATGATCTCCACGACCGCCGCCCGGGAGATGATCACACCGCCGGCGTCCACGGCTCGCTGGAACTCGGGGGCCCGGCAGGTCACCACAAGCGGCCGTCCCGTCGCGGCGAACTCATCCAGCTTCCGCAGCGCTCGCTCCTGCGACTCAACCGGGAGTTCATCCAGTCCATCCAGCACCAGCAGTATCCGGCCTTCGCCGATCAGCAGGTCCGCCACGCAGCGACCCTCCATCGAACCGGCCAGCGGCAGGTAATCCTCGGCTATCCGCCGAGCCGCGAACCGGCGCACCGGCTCGTCCTGCGGGTTCCAGGAAGCGGCGGGCAGGAGCACCGGCACCGGGTCATCCCCCTCCGACTGCTCGATCAGTCCGAGGGCGAGCAGCGTCGCCAGGACGCTCTTGCCGGCACCCGCCTCTCCGAGCACCACCAACTGCCGATGGGGCAGCCCGCGGAACTTCTCGACGATCTGCGTGACGTCGCCTTCCAACGGCATGTCCTGCCAGGTGGCTTCCGGCTCGTCCAGCACGATCTGACGCGTCTCCGCGACCTGCCGAGCGGTCGACGACCACCGCACCCGCAACGGCACCGGCTGCCGAACACCGCGCACCACCGCGTCGTGCTCCCACTGCTTGCGCACCATCTGCCGCAAAGTCGCCGCGGCGGTACGCATCGCCGCCTCCTGGCTCGGCGACTCTGCGCGCGACCCCACGATCTGCGACGCGATGGCGGCTATGACGAGCACACCGGTCAACGCCCATGTGGCCGGCGCCCACCACCAAGCCTTCACCTCAACGGTGCCGGTCGCCAGGTTCCCCACCAACCCGATACAGACCGGCAGCACGGCGAGCGCGACCGGCGACACCACCCAGCGGCTCCGGCCGCCCATGCTCATACGGCCAGCATGGCAACTAAGCGCAACCGTTTCAACACGCACCGGAAACCCTGGTGATCGTCCGTGGGGCGGCCGCAGCACGGTGAGCGCCTGACCACTCCGTAATGACTCAACCCGGTGGAAATCGGACCCTGATCCGGCTCACCAGGTCATCGGAGGCTGATCAGAGAGCCTCGGCCAGAGCGGCGGGGATGCGGTCCAGTACCGGGTACGACATCAGCCCATAAGCGTAGAAATCCACCGCCAACGCCCCCGCCGCCTTGGCCCCGCGCGCCTTCGCGACCAGCCGGTCAGCCGAGTCGCTGTCGGGGTAACCGGGCCGCAGCACCGCGCGTACCTCCCGATCCTTGCCCACCGACCGCAGGTAGGCGCCCACGTCGTCGGCCACCCGGGCGGCGTCGCGCGCGTAGGCGAGCACGCCGAACGCGGGCACGAGGTCGCCGAGCGCCACCAGATCCACGCCCAGCTGCCAGGCGTCGTGCGCGGCCAGGCCGGGCGAGGGCAGGCCGTCGGTGTAGCCCTTGACGGCGCCGGTGGAGTCGACGAACACCAGCTTGGAGCCCTCGTCCGCCACGGCGGAGGCCACCTCGGAGACCAGCGTGGTGACGGTCTCCGACCGGGCGCGGGCGTAGGCGACCACCTCAGGGCCCGCGTACGCCGTCAGCGCCGCCCGGGTCACCTCGCCCTGCGCGGGCGGGTCGCCGTCGAACACCCCGCCCACGATCCTGGCGCACTCCTCGCGGGCCACCTCGGCGTTGACGCCCAGGTCGGTGGCCCGGCGCATGCAGTAGTCGCAGAAGCACAGGCCGAACAGATAGGCGTCCATGGGCCCGAGCGGTACGAAGGAACGCTGCGGCTTGAGCGGTCTGAAGTGCAACGACTCGGCCACGACGCTGTCGACGCCGAGCCGGGCGACCGCTCTGGACAACGCGACGGCGTACTGGCGCACATCGGGATGCGCCGGGCACAGGTCGGTGAGCGAGCCGCGGTCGCCGAAGCAGTCGCGTACGGTCACGTCTGGATGCTGGGTGCCGATCGTGGCATTGCGCAGGAAAACCGTCCAGCCATGGAGCTTCAGCCCGCGCTCCGAACAGGCTTCGCGCAGGCCGTCGAGCGCGTTCTGGTACCCGGCCGTCGGCCTGAGCCGCAGACCGGAGAACAGGTCGGCCGGCGGGACGAAGTGGGCGCCGTCGTGGCGGAGTGTGAGCCTGGTCAGTCCGTGCGGGGTGACGTCGCGGGAGGCGTGGTGTACGGCGCCGACGGTGACGCCCGCCACGCCGTACCCGCTGATCCTGTCGAGCACCCGCTCGACACCCTCGCCGCGTAGATCTTCGACGAAGACGTACACCGAACTGTCCACGGACCGACCTTACGCGCTCTTGTACGCGACGAAGTCGATCTCCACCAGGATGTCCAGCAGGTCCGAGCCGACGGTCGTACGGACCGGGTACGGCTGACTGAAGTACGACTTGTACACCTCGTTGTAAGCGGCGAAGTCGCGCTTGAGATGCTGCAGATGAACCGTGGCCTTGACCACGTCGTCGAAGCCGAGGCCGTGGGCGGCGAGAATGGCGCCGAGGTTGCGCATGGTCTGGTGGGTCTGGGCGGCCACGTCGTCGCCGACGACCTCACCGGTCTGCGGGTCGAGCGGTCCCGCGCCCGAGGTGTAGACGAAGTCGCCGACGACCAGACCCTGGGAGTACGCGCCGACCGGGGCCGCGCCCTCGTTGGTCTTCAATTCCTTCTTCACAACATCTCCCTATTTACCAGCATTTATCAGCCAAAATGGGTGCTTATCGTGTCGACGCGGCGGTAGTCGCGGTCGACCACCGGGAGTGTGCGCCACTTGTCGAAGGCGGTGCACGGGTGCGAGATGCCGAAGGCGAGCAGGTCGCCCGGCTTGAGCCCGTCGGCGCGGACGACCGTGTGCTGGTCCTGCATCTTCACGATCGTGACGCCGCCGCGCCTGGGGACGGGCAGGCCCTCGTCGTAGGGCGCGTCGCGCTTTCCCAGGCCGACGATCGCCAGCCCCGGCTCGGGCGTGGACAGCACGTGCGCCCACACCTCCAGCGCGGGCCGCAGCTCGCCGGGGACGCGGTTGAAGGGCGTGTGCTCGCGGTAGTAGCCGTCGTCGTGGGTGACGTACGCTCCGGCGCGCAGGACGATCCTGGCCTGGGTGGTGACGAGCTCGCGCCCGATCACGTCGAACCACTGGCTGCCGCCGACGGTCAGAATGGGGTTCTTGACGCGGATGTGCTCGGCGGCATCCTGCAACAGATACAGATATTTCCGGACCTCGGGCGCCGTCTTCAGCGCCCCTTCGTACCCGGCGACACCCGCCAGCTCCACCCCGTCGGTCCGCTGCACGTGCGCGGCCAACTCCAGCAGCTGGTCCAGCGTCCGGCACCCGGCCCGCCCACCCTCATGCCCGAGCTCGACCAGCACGCTGAACGGCCGCGACGAGGCGTGCCGGGCCAGGATGTCCACCCCGGCCACCGAGTCGACGAAGGACAGGAAGTCGAAGCCCGGGTCGGCGGCCAGCTCCGTCGCCGCCCACTCCAGCCCGGCCGGGTCCACCATCTGGTTGGCCACCATGACCCTGGCCGCCCCGAACTCCCGCACCGCCATCGCCTGCCGCGCCGTCGCCACGGTGAGCGCCCAGGCGCCCGCTTCGAGCTGCATGGTGGCGATCTCTCGGGACATGTGCGTCTTGGCGTGCGGCGCCAGCTCCATGCCGTGATCGCGGGCGAAGGCGGCCATGGTCGCGATGTTGTGCTCCAGCGCCTCCCGATGCACGACCATCAGAGGGAGGGTGGCGCCGTCGAAGACGGACCGATTGTGTTCGTGGATTCCCTGCACAACACCCCCATTTGTCCGCGCCCGAGCCTATCTCACTGGTGTCCCTTTTTTATGATCTTGTACGGCAAGCCCGGTGAGCCCCACCCGCCGCAGGAGCCGGGCTCTGTCCAGGGGCACGCTCCTCCGGTGGAGGTGGCTGGGCGCCGTGACGTGCGCATTCTTGGCCCCGTCCGTCGTTCCAGGGGGCACTGGCCGGTGACGGGTTTAGCGCCCGCGCAGTGCTCGTCCTGGAGTCTCGCCGGTCAGGGCGCCGTTCGCCAGCACCGGCACCCCCGACACGAGCACGTCGTCCACTCCCCTCGCCGGGGTGCGCGGAGCCTCGTAGGTGGCCAGGTCCGTCACCGTCGCCGGATCGAACACCACCATGTCGGCCGCGAAGCCGCGCCGGAGCAGGCCGCGGTCCGTCAGGCCGAAGCGTCGCGCCGGGTGCGAGGACAGGTGGACGGCGGCCTGCCCCCACGTCCAGTCGCCCAGCTCGCGCACGTGCCGTCCCAGGAAGCGGGCGAACGCGCCGAAGCCGCGCGGGTGCGGGTGGCCGCCCACGTAGATGCCGTCCGAGCCGCCCGTGTGCGAAGGGTGGCGCAGCACGCGGCGTACCGACTCCTCCCCCTCCGGGCCCTCGTCGGGACGGGCCGTCACGCAGCCCGCTTCCAGACGCGTCTCGATGAGCAGGCGGCGGCAGAACTCGTGCGGCGCCAAGCCCGCCCGCTCGGCCGCCTCGACCATGCCCAGGCCCTCCGCCCACTCCAGGCCGGGGGCGTGGGAGATGGTCAGGCGCGGCCAGGTCTGAGCCAGCTCCGGCCACCAGGCGTCGAGCTCCCCGGACGACAGCATCTCCAGGGCGCGGTCCGGCTCGGCGCCCGGGACCTCGGGCGGCAGGACGACCATCGCCAGGATGGTGTTGCCGCGCAGGTAGGGGTAGGAGTCGAAGGTCAGGTCCATGCCCGCCGTCAGCGCCTCCTCCACCAGGGGAAGCAGAACGTCCGCGGGTCCGTGCAGGTGGGAGATGTGCACGGCCGTACCGGATCGCTGGGCTATCTCGACGACCTCCGACATGCCAATGTCGGCTCGCTCGCCGTAGGCGCGCATGTGGGTGACGTACGGCAGGCCCGCGAGGGGCGCGCACAGGGCGGCCAGTTCCGCCGCGGAGGCGTAGCGGCCCGGCAGGTACTCCAGGCCGCTCGACAGGCCGACCGCGCCGTCCTCCAGGCCGCGTTCCACGTGGGCGAGCAGACGGGTCAGCTCGTCGCGTGTGGGGGCGCCTGAGGAGGGACCCATGACGTCGTAGCGGATCGTGCCGTGCGGGATCAGGTAGGCGGTGTTGAGGGCGACCGCACGGTCATACCCCTGGAGCAACTCGGCGACCGACAGCCCGTCTCCGGAACGCACGCCGCCCGTAAGGGGGCCGTTGACAGCCGCGAAGTAGCGTTCGGCGTAGGCGACGGTGCCGGCGGAGCCGGGGGCGAAGGACAGGCCATCCTGTCCCAGCACGAACGTGGTCACTCCCTGGCGAAGCGCTGCCAACTGTACGGCGGGGTCGAAGACGGCCGCGTCCCCGTGGGCGTGGCAGTCGATGAACCCCGGTACGACGAACCGTCCGCTCGCGTCGATGACGGAGGCGGCCTCCGCGCCGTCGAGGCGACCCACGGCGGCGACCCGGTCGCCGGTGATCGCCACGTCGGCTCGGTACGGCGGCGCCCCCGTCCCGTCGAGCACGTGTCCGCCGCTGATGATCACATCGAAAGCCACTCAAGGATTAAACATGATCCAGCAGGTCCCGCGCGGCTGCGGTCCTGACCGAGTAACCCCGTCCGGCCGTCGTCGGCTCGAGCGGGCGACAAATAGAACATGATCACTTTTGGTCAAGCTTGAGATGGTTGATGCCCTACATGGCTATTTGTCCACTATATGAGCGGGAATTACCTCAAGACGCTCATTGCTCGAGGCGGGACACCTGGCCGTGCTCTTCGCCGGAGACGGAGAGGTCATGATCGAAAGAGGCGCGCTCGTCGTCCTCGGATCGGCTCTTGTCGCCGCCCTCGCCCTGCCTCAGGGCTTCACCGCGGTGGCCCCGGTCACCCGTACGGGGGCCATGGCCCTGTCGGCACGGCTGAACCCGTGCGACGACAAGGGCCAGGGCTGCCCGAAGGGCTACTCCGACGGCTACGCCAATGGCGTACGGTGCCAGCCCTCCCGTCCGGGTAAACACCCGGCTTCCGGCCAGCCGGACTACAGACTCGGCTACAAGGTCGGCTGGGCGGTGGGCCGGAAGCACGCCGGCTGTGGCGGGGGCGATTCGTCCGGGCGCGCCCAGCTCAGACAGCAGGGCAAGAGACGAGGCGCCGCGGACGCGGCCACGTTCCACCGGTGCGTGAAGCGGCACTTCCAAGGGCGGTCGAAGCTGTTCAAGCACGGTTACAAGGCCGCCAACCCGCACTGCTAGGACCACCACTGTGGCGGCCGTCAGTCGATCCGGGACACCGATCGGTCGCAGCCCGTGGTCGTGGTGGTGACCGGGCGCTTGGCGAGCAGTTCGCGGGCCTGCGACCTGGCCAGGTTCCAGCCGTTCCACGCGTCCGGCTGGTTCAGGCCGTTGGCCTTGATCACGTCGGTCAGCACGCAGCTGCGTTGCGGCTCCGGGAGCCGGTCCAGGGCCGGTACGGCTTCCGCGCCGAGGTCGCCCAGGTAGTCCGCGTCCAGCTTGGCCGGCCCGCGTACCACCACCTGTGTCTGGGCCACCTGGAAGTCCGGGTTGACGATCGCGAACGCGCCCAGTCCGAGCCCGGTGACCAGCACGATCGTGCGGGGCAGCCAGCCGGAGCCGCGACCGGCCAGCCGGGCCGCGCCCGCCAGTATGACCAGGGCGAACAGCGCGCCCAGCCACCAGACCGTGGCCTGCACCGACAGGCGCAGCCGGGACAGGCCGTACGCCTCGGTGTAGAGGTCCATGCGGTGCAGCGCGGAGACCAGCACGACCATCGTGAGGGCGCAGAGCACGCCGAGCTGGCCGGCCAGCAGCCAGCGTTCGCGCCGCTCGGTCCGGAGCAGGCCGGCCACGACGGCGACGATGCACATCACGAACACGCTGACGACGACGAGCTGGAAGAAGCCCTGCCTGGCGTACTCGGCGTAGGTGAGGCCAGCGGTCTTCAGCACCCAGGAGTCGCCGCCGAACAGCACGGTGATCTGAACCGCCACGAACGCCGCGAACAGCAGGTTGACCGCGGTCAGCGGCACCACCCAGACGCTCCTGGACACGGCGAACTTGACCTCGGGCCCGATCGGATCCACCACGGGCCGCAGCGCGACCAGCACCACGGCGGCCAGCAGCACGGCCCCGACCACGAACAGGAAGATCCGCAGCGGCACCGACTCGGCCCAATCCGGGGTCGTGGTCAGGCGCTCCAGGTAGGTGGCGAACACCGCGTCGGCGGAGGCGAACAACAGGCCGAACACCACCAGCAACACCGCCGTGATGCCCAGCGCCGCGACCATGGGCAGGACGCGCCGCTTGGCGGTCAGCCGCTTCAGCGGCTTGGCCAGGAACCACGGCACCGGCCCCAGCGCGAGCAACACCGACACGCCGCCCCTGATCACGCCCAGCCAGCCGAACCCCGCCCCGGAGACGGCCAGCGCCAGCAGCCCGCACCCGGCCATGAACAGGATCCCGACCAGCCAGTCGGCGTCCCGTACGGCGGCCATCGCGATCAGCCAGTAGGCGGTCAGGCCGAACAGCACCGTCCACGGCGTGATCCGCCGCAGCACCGCGGGCAGCGCCGCGGCGCCCAGCACCATCGTGGCCAGGACGAGGCCCAGGCCCACCTGCGCGTCCGGCACCGCCACGGCTGAGAACACGCCGGCCCCCGCCGCCGCCGGCAGCAGCCAGCGCGGCGTCTCGGGCAGGTCGGGGCGCGGGAAGAGCGGCGGCGGAACGTACGGCGGGGGCGGCGACTGCGGCCCGTGCACCTGCGGTCCGTGCGCCTGCGGACCGTGCGCCTGCGGACCGGAGACCTGCGAACCAGGCTGCCCATGCCGCTGGTACGCCTGGCTCTGCTGGGGTTGCCCCGGTATCCCCTGCCCCTGGTACGGCTGGCCCGGCGGCGGACCCTGAGCGGGCTGGTACGGCGGGACACTGGCAGCCCGTCGCCCGGTGCCCGCCCCCAGAGACACCCCGACAGCCCCGATGAGCGCGGTGACCAGCACGAGCGTGATGAGCGCGGCCGTATCGCTGCCCGCCGCCACACTGACGAACACGGCCGCGAACAGCCCGACCAGGAACCCGAGAAGCAGCCCGATGACTCCCCCCGCGACCATCCGTCCGAGCCGGCCAGCAGACACCGGCACCGGCACCGGAGACATGGCCACCTGCGCCGGTGCCGGCGAAGGGTCCGACGGACCCACCGGCGGAGCCAGAGCGATCGGCTGACCCGAGGCCACCTGACCCGAGGCCACCGGCTGAGCCAGAGCGACCAGTTGCGCCAAGGACTCCGACAGAGCCGAGGAGACCGGCTGGACCGACGGGACCGGCTGAGCAGACGAGGCCGGCGACTCCGGCTCCTGAGCCGACGAAGCCGCGAGCACCGCCTGGCCCGCCGTCTCAGTCTCCGGCACGGCCTCCACATCCCCAGCGCCGGAAGCCCCGGCAGCCCTCAACTCAGACAGACCCGGCTCGACACCACCGACCGCCGCCGCAAGAACCTCCGACCCGAGTAGCGCATCACCCGCCGCAACGGGCGCCATCCCTTCGTCGGCCCCCGAAGCGGGTTCTAATGGCGTATCCGCCATGATGGTCCTCCCTGGTAGATCGACGATCATGCGGCACCCCGCGCAGTCGTCGATGCGGATCGAACCGCCGTGCAGTTCGACGATCTCCTTCACGATCGCCAGCCCCAGCCCGGCACCCCCGCCGTCCGCCGTCCGCCCCGCGTCCAGCCGGGAGAAGCGCTCGAACACCCGCCCGTGAGCCGAGGCGGGGATTCCCGGCCCCTGGTCGGCGATGGTGATGCGGACCCCGTCCCCGTCGGGCGCGCCCGTCACGGTGACCGAGCCGCCGGGTGGGCTGTGGCGTACCGCGTTGTCGAGCAGGTTCGCCAGGACCTGGGCGAGCAGGTCGGGGTCGGCGCGTACGACGAGGTCGGCGGGGGCCGCGGGAGCGAGCCGGACGTCCTCCCGCGCCAGCGCGGCCTCGCGCACGGCCTGCTCCAGCAGCGGCGCGAGCTCGACCGCTTCCGGCTCCATGAGGCGCACGCCCGAGTCGAGCCGTGACAGGTCGAGCAGCTGCGCCACGAGCCGGCCGAGCCGTTCGGTCTGGGCGAGCGCGGTCTTCATCGTGACCGGGTCGGCCGCGGAGACGCCGTCCACGACGTTCTCCAGGACGGCGCGCAGACCGGTGATGGGGGTGCGCAGCTCGTGGCTGACGTTCGCGACGAGCTCGCGCCGTTGCCGGTCGACCTCGCCGAGGTCGGCCGCCATCGCGTTGAACGCCCTGGCCAGCTCCCCGACCTCGTCGCGCGAGGTGGCGCGGACGCGCAGCGTGTAGCGGCCCTTGGCGATGGTCTGGGCGGCCCTGGCCATCTGGCGCAGCGGCTTGGTCATGCCCATGGCGAGCACCTGCACCATGATCAGGGCGAGGATCAGCGCGACCGCGATCCGGATGGGCCGGGAGAGGCCGGAGTTGATGCCGACCTCGTTCACCACGAAGGCGGTGCCCACGGCCAGCACGATCACCAGGCCGAGCTTGACCTTGATGCGGCCGAGGAAGTCGAGCGGCTGCCTCATCGGCGGACCAGCGCGTAGCCGACTCCGTGCACCGTGCGGACGACGCCGGAGCCGAGCTTGCGGCGTAACGCGCGTACGTGGCTGTCCACGGTCCTGGTCGCGGCGGCCTCGGAGAAGCCCCACACGTCCGACAGCAGCCGGTCGCGCTCGAAGACCTGGCCGGGCCGCTCGGCCAGGCGGCGCAGCAGGTCGAACTCCGTCCTGGTGAGCTGCGCCTCGGCGCCGCGCACGAACACCCGGCGGGCCGCGGTGTCGATCTCCACCTCGCCCACCCTGATCACCGTGTCCTCGGAGGCGAGCTGGACGGCCCGCTCGACCCGGCGCAGCAGCGCGTGGATCCGAGCCACCAGCTCGCGCATGCTGAACGGCTTGGCCAGGTAGTCGTCCGCGCCCACCCCGAGCCCGACCAGTACGTCGGTCTCCTCCCCGAGCGCGGTCAGCATGAGCACCGGCACCGGCCGGGCCGCCTGCATCCGGCGGCATACCTCCAGCCCGTCGAGTCCCGGCAGCAGCCGGTCCAGGATCACCAGATCGGGCTCGGCCCTGCCGTACTCGACCAGGGCCGTCTCCCCGTCTCCCGCCACCCTGACGTCGAACCCCTCGGCCGCCAGCCGGTTCCGTACGGCCAAGGCGATGGTCTCGTCGTCCTCGACCAGGAGGATGCGTCGCTGCTCTGCCACGGACGAAAGCCTAGAAGGGGGCTGTGCAGACGGCACTCCCCAATCTGTGCATATCCGGTGCAGACTTAGCCGGTGAACACCGACGGATACCTGCGTCGCCTCGGGCTTCCCGACCTGCTGACCGCCCCGGCCACGGCCGAGAACCTGCGCCGGCTGCACGTCGCGCACATCGAGCGGGTCCCCTACGAGGCGCTGCAGATCTGGCTCGGCCGTCCCACCACGGTCGATCCCGCCGAGTCGGCCGGGCGGATCATCGGCGGCCGCGGCGGCTACTGCTACCACCTGAACGGCGCGTTCTCCCTGCTGCTCATGGAGCTCGGTTACGACGTGAGCAGGCACGTGGGCGGCGTGCAGTCCCCCGGCGGCACACCCGGCATCACCGCCAACCACCTGGTGCTCACCGTGCGCGGGCTGCCGTCCGACGACAATCCGGGCGGCGAGTGGCTGGCCGACGTGGGGCTGGGCGACGCGCTGCACGAGCCGCTCCCGCTGGTCGCGGGGGTCTACCGGCAGGGGCCCTTCTCGTACGGCCTGCGGCGGTCCGAGGTCGCGCCGGGAGGCTGGCGGTTCGACCACGACCCGAGCGGCGCGTTCCTGGGCATGGACTTCGACCCCACCCCGACCGACATGTCAGCCTTTACTGCGATGCATCATCACCTGTCGACGTCGCCGGAGTCGGGTTTCGTCCGGGTCGCGACGATCGCCCGGCGGGACGCTTCCGGCGTGGACCTCCTCCGAGGGCTCGCCCTGTCGCGTGTGGGCAACGGCGCCCATTCCATCAGCCTCCACACGGCTCGCGACTACTACGCCGCGTTGTCCGACGTGTTCGGGCTGCACCTGGACGACGTCAGTCAGGAAGAGAAAGAAGCCCTGTTCGGGAAGGTTCACGCCGCGCATGAAAAGTGGCTGAGGGGAACCCACGCCTAGCCCATGGCTTTGCCATAGAACGTGGCGATATCGTGCACCTCGGGATGGGAGAGACCAAGAAGCTCGCCGGTCGCTACCGGCTGCTGAACCCTTTGGGCGCGGGTTCCGTACGACTGGCGTTCGACGAGGTAGAACATCGTGACGTCGCGGTCAGGGAGCTACACGTGCCCGCCGAGTTACGCGGATCCGCGCTGCAGGACGCGCGGCGGGCCGCCGGGCTCCGGCATGCCTCCGTCGTACCGGTTCTCGACGTGGTGGTGGAGGACGACGAGCCGTGGCTGGTCATGGAGTTCGTCTCCGGCACCTCGCTGGAGCAGACCGTGGACTCGCGGCACCCTTTGCCCGTGCAACAGGCCGCGCGGGTGGGCGTGTGCCTGCTGTCGGCGTTGCGGACCGCTCATGACACGGGGATCGTGCACGGGCGGGTCAATCCGGGCAACGTGCTGCTCACCTCGACGGGCCGGGCGGTGCTCACCGGGTTCGGGCTGCCGGGACTGGGCATGCGGCCGTCCGCCGACATGTGGTCGATGGCCGCGACGCTGCACTTCGCCGTCGAGGGCCGGCCGCCGGGGCGGGCCCCCGCGGAGAGCACCGACGCCTTCCGGTGGCTGGTCAGGGCCATGCTGGAGCCAGCGGGACCGCCGCCGGTCGAGGTGGTGGCCGGGATGCTCGACCGGCTCGCCGTGGAGCAGACGCTCGGGCACATCCTCGCCACGGCCGGGCCGCTGCCGCCCGCCCGGGTGGCCGAGATCGGGCTGGCCGTACTCGACCAGCTGGCCGACCTGCACGCCCGGGGATCGCATCACGGCGGCGTACAGCCGGGCAACGTCCTGATCGACACGGCCGGCCGGGCCACGCTGGCCACCACGCCCCTTCCCGCGCAGGTCTCGCACGCACCCGTGATGCCGGCGACGATCCCGGCCTACACGGCGCCAGAACGCGTGCCAGGACCGGCGGCGGACCTGTGGTCACTGGGCGCCACCCTGTTCGCGGCCGTCGAGGGGCATCCGCCCGCGCCCGGCGCCCCGCTGGCCAGGGCGGGCGCGCTGGCGCCGGTTCTGTTCCGCCTGCTGTCAGGGTTCCCGGCGCACCGGCCGGGGCCGGACGCGCTCCGCAAGGACCTCAAGGCCGTCGCGGACCTGTTTTGAGAGACGAATTTTTTAAGATATATCGCGAATGGAACCCCAGAGGGGGCCCACGCGTTGGACTCAAGACACACAATGGGAGAGGCGGGGCACGCGCTCCGCGTACGGAGGAAGTTGAGGATGTCACCAGTCCAGAAGTACGCCATCGGCGCAGGCGCCGCCGTTCTGCTCTCGCTGATCTTCTTGCCCGGCTGGCTCACCCTGCTGGTCGTCCTCGGCGTGGTCGCCGCCCCGGTGGTCGGTTACCTGATGCTCGATCCGTCGCAGCGCGAGCGGCTCAAGCGAGCCCGCAGACGCGGCATCGGCGGCTGAGGCGGGAAAGGCGCGCGGCGGGGCCTCAGGCCGCCGCCGCGGCCAGGTCCGTGTGCACCCGGCTCGTCACCCGGCGTTCGATGTAGAACGACAGGAACGGCACCGTGCCGCCGAGCATGATGCCCAGCATGTACGGCCAGCTCCAGCGCGCCTTCATCCCCAGGTTCATCACCGTGATCAGATAGATCATGTAGAGGAAGCCGTGGATGGGCGCCACGATCTTCGATATGCCCACGATGCCGAAGCCGTAGCGGAGCACCATGGCCACGCAGAGCACGAGCAGCATCACGCCGACGATGTAGGCGAGCACCCGGAAGGGCTTCAGAGCCGATTCCACCGTTAACCTTCCAGAACCATCTCAGGGGACTTGCCACTGTCCCGATCACGATCCGCTCGTACGGCATCGCGTACGAAGTGGAACCACATGAACACGGCGAACCCGGCGAAGATCCACCAGTTGGCGGCATAAGCGAGATTACGCCAAGTCAACTCCCCGCCGACGACCGGCGGCCGGACCTTCACCGCGGTCAGCGGCCCCGAGGCGGGCTGGGCGACGACATAGCCGTTGCGCAGCTTCTGCCCGCTCCACAGGTTGATCAGCTCACCGGTGGACACCGTCTGCACCTGCCCCGCGGGCAACCCCTCGGCGCGGCGCTGCACGCTGTCGGTGCCCTGCGACGGGCGCAGCCGGCCGGTCACCGCGACCTTGCCGCCGGGCACGGCCGCCGCCGGGTCGCCGGCCTTGGCCACCCAGCCGCGGACGATCGGCACCAGCGTGCCGTCGTCGAGCCGGAGCGGCGTGAGAACCCAGTAGCCCTCGTCGCGCGAGACGTTGCCGCCGGGCGCGTCGACGTCGGCCGGCCGGTCGGCCACGAGCAACTGGCGCGGCGCGTCGTAGACGCCCTCCGCCGAGACCTTGCGGCCCACGGCGGGGCCCGTCAGCTGCGCGCCCACCTGGGACAGCGTGGCGACGCCGACGGCGGCGGGATCGGTGACCGCGTGCGGCTTGCCGGAATCCTGGAACACGCCGAGCTGCCAGCGTCCGAGCAGGATGAACGCGATGAGGACCCCGATCGTCAGCAGGTGCAACCCCACCACGCGTGGGGAGAACAGGGTCCGGAGCATGCTTCAAAGCTATCCGGCCACCAGGCCGGTCCCCTAATCAGCCCATGTCCACAGATCATGCTAAAAGCCGCAGACGCACCAGACGATCACGCTAAGCTGCTGGGCATGTCTGACCAGCATATCGACCCTGCCGGCAACACTCAGCAGTTCCGCGCGTTCGCGCAGCGGTCCGAGCAGGAGGCGCCGAGCAAGAAGTCTCCGCTTCTGCCGATCGTCGCGGTGATCGCCGTCGTCGTGATCATCGGCGTCGCCGCCTTCCTGCTCCTGCGCTAACCCCGCGCACTTCAGAGCGCCGACGGCAACCCGCTCTCGGCGCTTTTCGTGTGCCCTGGGAGCGGCTAACATACCGACTAGTCGGTGTGATATGGGTCACCCTGGACGGATCTGGAAGCCTCTCATTACATTGGACAAGTCGTCTAATAATGCGGAGGAGTCGTGGACGAGCCAGGAATAGTGATCATCGGTTCGGGTTTCGCCGGGATCGGCATGGCGATCAAGCTCAAGGCCGCCGGATACCACGACTTCGTCATCCTGGAGAAGGCCGCCGACCTGGGCGGCACCTGGCGCGACAACACCTATCCCGGCTGTGCTTGCGACGTGCCGTCGCCCATGTACTCCTACTCGTTCGACCTCAATCCCGGCTGGTCGCGGATGTTCTCCCCGCAGGAGGAGATCTGGGACTACCTGCGGGCGTGCGGCGAGAAGCACGGCATCACCCCGCATGTCCGGTACGGCAAGCGAGTCGTCGCGTTGGAGTACGACGACCTCGACCGCCGGTGGGCGGTGACCACGGACGACGGCCAGACCCTGCGGACGAATGCCGTGGTGTCCGGCATCGGCGCCCTACACATCCCGTCATTCCCCGAAATTTCGGGACGTGAGGCTTTTGCGGGGGCGGCCTTCCACTCCGCCGAGTGGGACCACTCGGTCGATCTGACCGGCAAGCGCGTCGCGGTCATCGGCACCGGGGCCTCGGCCATCCAGTTCGTGCCGCGGATCGCAGAACACGCGGCGCGGCTGACGGTGTTCCAGCGCACACCACCCTGGATCCACCCCAAGCCGGACTTCGGCTTCTCGCCCCGGACACAGCGGCTCATGCGGTTGCCGGGCGCCGCCAGGGCGGTCCGCAACGCCATCTACTGGCTACTGGAGACCAGGGCGCTGGGCTTCACCCTCGACCCGAAGCTGATGAAGGCGTCCGAGAAGCTGGCGCTCAAGCACCTGGAGAGCCAGATCCCCGACCCGGACCTGCGCGAGCGGCTGACGCCCGACTACACGATCGGCTGCAAGCGCATCCTGCTGTCCAGCGACTACTATCCGGCGCTGACCCGGCCGAACGTCTCGCTGGTCACCGACGCGATCACCGAGATCAGGGAGCACTCGATCGTCGACGCCGCCGGGGTCGGGCACGAGGTGGACGTGATCGTTTACGGCACCGGGTTCAAGGTGACCGAGGCGCTCCAGCGGCAGCGGATCGTGGGCCGCGACGGGCTGAAGATCCAGGACGCCTGGCAGGACGGCATCGAGACCTACTACGGCATCTCCACCGCCGGGTTCCCGAACCTGTTCCTCCTCCTCGGCCCGAACACCGGCCTCGGCCACAACTCGGTCGTCTTCATGATCGAGTCGCAGGTCCGCTACGTGATGGACTGCCTGCGGCTGCTCTCCAAGACCCAGGCCAGGGCCATCGACGTCAAGCCGGGACGGCAGCGGGCGTTCAACCGGCGACTCCAAGAACGGCTCGACCCGCTGGTGTGGAACGCGGGCGGCTGCCGGTCCTGGTACCTGGACGAGCACGGGGTGAACCGGACGCTCTGGCCGGGCTTCACCTTCGAGTACTGGGCGCGTACCCGGAAGATGAAGCCCGGCGCGTACGAACTGATCTACTAACCGGGCCTGATCCCCTAACCGGGCCTCACCACGAGGGCGCTGCCGCCGCCCCGCCGGACCGGCTCGGCGACCGCCTGCACCTTGCCCCGCCCCAGGAACTCCAGCGCGGTGGCCGCGCCGATCTCCGTGGTCAGCGCGAGCTTGTGCCCGCGTGCCTCCAGCTCGGCCCGGTACTTGTCGAGGAAGGCCTGCTCGGCCAGCGTCTGCTCGGTGTTGCGCTGCGTGGCCCGCGGCGCGGCGACCGCCTCGGGCAAGCTCATGCCCAGCTCGTACCGGTTGACCAGGACCTGCAGCACGGTCGTGATGATCGTCGAGCCGCCCGGCGAACCGGCCGCCAGCACCGGCCGGCCGTGGGCGAACACCAGCGTCGGCGCCATCGACGAGCGCGGGCGCTTGCCGGGGGCCGGCAGGTTCGGGTCACCGGGGGCGGGACCGAAGGTGAAGTCCGTGAGCTCGTTGTTGAGCAGCACCCCGCGCCCCGGGACCACGATGCCGTTGCCGCCGGTGGACTCGATCGTCAGGTTGTAGGCGACCACGTTGCCCCACCGGTCGGTGATGGTCATGTGGGTCGTCTCGGGGCCTTCGTCGGTGGTCGCCGTGGCCGTGCCCGCCGGGGTGGCGCACGCCTCATAGCTGCCGTCGGGGTTGCCGGGGGGAGCGGGGTTGGCCATCGCCTTGTCGCCGATCAGGCAGGCGCGTTCCTTGGCGAAGCCGTCGGACAGCAGCTCCTTGAGCGGCACGTTCGGGATGTCGCCGACGTACTTGTTGCGGTCGGCGAAGGCCAGGCGGGAGGCCTCCAGGTATTCGTGCAGGCCCACGCTCGGCAGGGACTCCAGGATGTTGAGCGCCTCGCCCACGGTCGAGCCGCCGGAGGAGGGGGGCGCCATGCCGTACACCTGCATGCCGTTGTAGTCCACGCGCGTGGGGTCGCGCTGGAGCACCCGGTAGGCGCGCAGGTCGGACAGCTCCATCAGGCCCGGCCGTACGTTGCGGGTGGCGCCTGGGGTGACGGGCGGCTGCTTGACCGTGGCGACGATCTCCCTGCCGAGCTGCCCGTCGTACAGCCAGCCGATTCCGCGTCTGCCCAGCTCCCGGTAGGTGGCGGCGAGTTCGGGGTTCTTGAAGACGGAGCCGACGGGCGGCGGCGCGCCGTTCGGGAGGTAGAGCTTGGCGGTGGAGGTGATGTCCTTGAAGCGGGCGAGGTTCGCGGCGGTCTGGTCGTAGAAGGTCTGGTCGACGACGAAGCCCTTGGACGCCACCTCGATGGCGGGCTGGAGCGCCTGCTTCAGCGAGAGCGTGCCGTACTTCCGCAGGGCCACATCCCACTGCGCGAGCGTGCCGGGGATGCCGGCCGACAGGCCGCTGGTGACGCCCTCGTCGAACGGGATGCCCTCCAGCGTGGTGGCGGTCATGGCCCGCGGGGCGGTCTCGCGACCGTCCAGCGTGACCACCCTGCGGTTGCGGGCGTCGTAGTAGACCATGAAACCGCCCCCGGTCAGGCCCGAGGAGTAGGGCTCGGTCACGCCGAGCACCGCTCCGGCGGCGACGGCGGCGTCTATGGCGTTGCCGCCCTGCTTGAGTACGGCGATGGCGGCCTTGCTGGCGTCGAAGTCCACTGTGGCGACCGCACCGCCGTACCCCTCGGCGACGGGGGCCTTCTGCTGCGGTGAGGGAGTGGTGGCCAGCGCTGGGGTGGAGACCAGCGAGATGAGGATTGCTGCTGCTGCGGGAACGATCACTCGGCGCATGTGTCCACGATGGCCCAGGTACGCCCATCGTGGTAGGGCCCCCTGCGGCGCGAGGATGATGCGCAGGTCAAGCGGGTGGCCTAGCGTTGGGGGGTGCGAAAGAAGCCGGGAAACGACGTCTACGTCGCTTTGGTCGTCGCGGTGGTCCAGGTGGTGCTGTCGCAGGGGGCGGCCTGGGGGCAGAGGGATTTCCGGGTGCCGCTGGACTCGTTGGCGTACGTGTTGCTGCTGGTGGGGCCGGTGGCGATAGCGACCCGCCGGAAATTTCCCGTTCTTTCAGCTGCTGCAACGCTTTTGGCGACATATGCGTATGTGGTGGTTGGTTATCCGTATGGGCCGGTTTTTCTGGCGCCGATATACATGCTCGGGTCGCTCGTCCTCAGCGGGCGGCGGCTGGCCGCGTGGATCCTCTCGGGGGTCACACTCGCCGTTTTCCTGATTTATGCCTCTTTGGGGACCAACCACGCCCTCTGGGTCTTCCACACGCTGGCGATCACCGCGTTCATCCTGCTGTTCATGGTGATCGCCGAGCTGGTCAGGATCCGCAACGAGCGGCGCGCCGAGCACCAGCGGGTCGTCGAGGAGGAGTCGAGGCGGCAGGCCAGCGAGGAGCGGCTGACGATGGCCCAGGAGCTGCACGACGTACTGGCGCACAACATCTCGTTGATCCACGTCCAGGCGTCCACCGCCCTGCATCTCATGGACGATCAGCCCGAGCAGGCCCGTACCGCCCTGACCACCATCAAGTCCGCCTCCAAGGAGGTTCTCGGCGAGATGCGCTCAGTCCTCAACGTCCTGCGCGAAGGCGCCCCCCGCTCCCCCACGGCCGGGCTCGACCGCCTCGACGAACTCGTGGCGCGCTCCGGGCTGGACGTGTCGCTCAAACGCGTCGGCTCCCGGCCGCTGCCGCCGCAGCTCGAACGGGCCGCGTACCGGATCATCCAGGAAGCCCTCACGAACGCCGCCCGCCACGCGCCCGGTGCGCGGGTGACGGTCCGGTTGGAGTACGGCGCAGGCGCGCTGCGCATCCTGGTCACGGACACCGGCGCGACGAAGCCGGCCGTACTGACCGAGGAAGGCAGCGGCAACGGCATCCCCGGCATGCGCGAACGCGCCTCAGCCCTCGGCGGCACCCTGACCGCCGGCCCGGTAGGCAACGGCTTCCAGGTCGAGGCCGCCCTGCCCCTCCCCGAGGAGACCTCATGATCAAGCTCGTACTGGCCGACGACCAGGCACTCGTCCGGGCGGGCTTCAAGGCCCTGCTGGACGCCCAGCCCGACATGACGGTGGTCGCGGAGGCCGCCGACGGCGCCGAGGCGGTGCGCCTGTCACGCGAGCACGAGCCGGACGTGGTGCTCATGGACATCCGCATGCCCGGCACCGACGGCCTGGCCGCGACCCGCCAGATGCCCCCGGGCCCGCGCGTCATCATCCTGACCACCTTCGAGCTGGACGAGTACGTCTTCGAGGCCCTGCGCGGCGGCGCCAGCGGCTTCCTCGTCAAGGACACGGAGCCGGCGGAGCTCATCCAGGCGGTCCGCGTGGTCGCGGCCGGCGAAGCTCTCCTGTCCCCCAGCGTCACCCGCCGCCTGATCGCCGAGTACGCCACCCGCGCCAAGGAACCCTCGGCCACCAACCACCACCTGGACCAACTGACGGACCGCGAACGCGAAGTCCTGTCCCTGGTCGGCACCGGCAAGACCAACGACGAGATCGCCGCGGACCTCTTCATGTCCCCCGCCACGGCGAAGACCCACGTCAGCCGAGCCATGATGAAACTCCACGCCCGCGACCGCGCCCAACTCGTCGTCATCGCCTACGAATCCGGCCTGGTGAAACCCGGCTGGCTCTAAACAAGCCCCTGCGCAGCCGTATCGTGGATCGTCACGATACGGGCAGAACGCGGGGAGGGCTCCCAGCGCGGCACTGATGGCGGAGCAGCGATGATTGCGCTTCACCCCGCCAGCCCACCGCTTCGCCCCCTTTCCCTCTGACGAACTGGCCGACCAGCTCGCCGAGGTCTTTACCGACCTGCGGAACTGCATCGACGGCCGACGTCCGCTCAGGCGTGCCTGACATGAGGGAAACGGACGCGAAACATCCTCTTGACAATTGGCGCGTCCTGCCATCAAGGTGAGGAAATCCCTCGCCTGCCTACGCAGTCAGGCAAATGCCCACCCTTCTGACTACGTAGTCATACCCTGTCCACTCGCCTGACTACGCAGTCATAACGAGGAGTCCTCATGTCGGAGGCCAAGCGCCGCACCCCTCGGAGTACCGATGTCGCGCGGCACGCAGGCGTCTCACAGAAGACCGTTTCGCGCGTGATGAACGGCGAGCCGTACGTGAGCGCCGAGGTCCGGGAGCGAGTGCTCGCGGCGGCGCGTGAGCTTGGATACCGCCGCAACACCGCGGCCCGCGCGCTCAACCTGGGCCGCTTCCACCGCATCGGCGTGGTCTCGCTCGGCAGCTCGCTGTACGGGCCCGCGTCGCTGCTGGTGGCATTAGAGAGGCAGGCACGGGCGACCAGTTACGCGCTCAGCGTGGCCAACATGTTCGAGGGCGAGTCCGGCGGCGTCATGAGCGCGGTGGAGTCCCTGCTGGACGAGGGTGTGGACGGCATCATGCTGTCCGCGCCGATCGACGAAGGGCAAGAGCTGCGCATCGACCCGGACATCCCCGTGCTCAGCTTCGGCGGGTTCCCCGGTCTCGAGGGACTCCGGCTGGTGGTCACCGGAGCATCCGGCTTCGATGCGGGCCGGCTCGCCACCGAGCACCTGCTCGGCCTGGGGCACGCGACGGTCTGGCATGTCGCGGGGCCTGGTCAGTGGTCGGCGGCGCGCGACCGGGCCCGCGGCTGGCGGCAGGCGCTCGACGTCGCGGGGATCGCCGCGCCCACGCCGATCGAAGGGGACTGGTCGCCCGCCTCGGGTTACGAGGCCGGTCGGCGACTGGCCACTGACCCGGAGGTCACCGCGGTGTTCGTGGCCAACGACGAGATGGCGATCGGCCTGCTGCGGGGCATGGCCGAAGCGGGCCGCGCCGTCCCCGAGGAGGTGAGCGTCGTCGGGATGGACGATATCCCGGTCGCGGCGTACCTTTCGCCACCGCTGACCACCATGCGCCAGGACTTCGAGGCGATCGCCTCGCACGCGCTCGACCTGCTGATTGACCAGATCGAGAACGCCCCAGGCTCGGCGATGCGTGACGACCTGCCGGCGCAGCTCGTGCTACGCCGGTCGACCACCCCCCCAAGGAGTAAGAGATGACCTTGCCGCGGATGAGGCGGCTCGCCGTAGGAGCCGCCGCCACCACCCTGTTCCTCACCGGATGCGCCGGCGGCACGACCGGCAGCACCGACGGCGGCGGGGGCAAGCCCGCCGCCATCAGCCAGGCCGACATCGACAAGGCGATGAAGACGCCGACCGAGCTCACGTTCTGGACCTGGCTGCCCGACATCGACAAGGAAGTAGCGCTGTTCCACAAGAAATATCCCGCCATCAGCGTCAAGGTGGTCAACGCAGGTAACAGCCAGGCGGAGTACACGAAACTGCGGACCGCGCTCAAGGCCGGCAGCGGCGCCCCGGACGTGGTGCAGATCGAGTACCAGCACATTCCCGGCTTCACCATCACCGGCAGCTTGCTGAACCTGCGGCCGTACGGCGCGGAGGCGCTCAAGGACCGGTTCGTCGACTGGGCGTGGGGCCAGGTGAGCGGGAAGAACGGCGAAGTCTGGGCGATCCCCCAGGACACCGGGCCGATGGGAATGCTCTATCGCAAGGACATCTTCGACAAGCACGGCATCCAGCCGCCGAAGACCTGGGACGAGTTCGCCGCCGCGGCCCGCAAGCTGCACGCCGCCGACCCCAGCGTGTACCTGACCAACTTCCCCACCAACCACAACTCGATCTGGACGGGCCTGATGTGGCAGGCCGGCCTCAAGCCCTTCCAGCTGAAGAGCGCCGACCAGATCTCCGTCGATGTCGCCGGTGAGACGTCGAAGAAGCTCGCCTCCTACTGGAGCGGCCTGGTCAAGGAGGGCGTCTTGTCCACCGACGCCGACTTCAGCAACCAATGGTTCCAGGCCCTCAACAAGGGCAGGTACGCGACCTGGCTGACCGCCGCCTGGGGCCCGCTCTTCCTGTCCACCAGCGCCAAGGACACCAGGGGAAAATGGCGTGTCGCGCCGTTGCCGCAGTGGACGGCCGGTGAACAGAAATCCGGCAACTGGGGCGGCTCAACCAGCGCCGTCGTCAAGACGACCAAGAACCCGATCGCCGCGGCCATGTTCGCCCAATTCCTCAACACCGACCCTGAGTCGGCCAGAATGCTGACGACCCTGCAGTTCCTGTACCCGCCGACTAAGGCTCTGCTGAGCGACCCGGGCTTTGTCGAGCAGAAATCGGACTTCTACGGCGGGCAGCAGGTGAACGAGGTGTTCGCCAACATCAGCGCCACGGTCCCCGCCGACTTCACCTGGCTGCCGTTCATGGACCAGATCAACAATGACTGGAACGAGACGGTAGGCAAGTCGCTCGCCGACAAGACCGACACGGCCGCCGCGTTGGACAAGTGGCAGCAGACAATCACCGCCTACGGCGAGAAGCAAGGCTTCAAGGTCGCGCGATGAGCGTCACAGCAGTGCCGCTGTCCCGGGGGGCGGGCGCCCGCCGGGACCGGGTGGGTTACCTCTTCGTCGCGCCGTTCCTCATCGTGTTCGCCGCCATGCTCGTGGCGCCGCTGGCGTACGCCGGATATCTGAGCCTGTTCCGGGAGCAGTTGATCGGCGGTGTCACGTTCACCGGTCTTGACAACTACATCCAGGCGCTGAGTGACGAGCGGCTGATCAACGGCGTGCTGCGCGTGAGCCGGTTCTTCCTCATCCAGGTGCCGATCATGCTGGGGCTGGCGCTGTTGTTCGCCCTCGCCCTGGACAGCGGCGTGATGTGGCTGTCGCGGGTGGTCCGGCTGGGAATCTTCGTCCCGTACGCGGTGCCCGGCGTGATCGCCGCGCTGATGTGGAGCTACCTGTACGGCCCGCAGTTCGGACCGATCACCCAGCTCGCCGAGGCGCTGGGCCTGCCCGCGCCGAACCTGCTCAGCAGCGACCTGATGCTGAGCTCGCTGGCCAACATCGCGACCTGGGAGTTCACCGGATACAACATGATCATCCTGTATGCCGCGCTGCGTGCCGTCCCCCCTGAGCTGTACGAGGCCGCGGCCGTGGACGGCGCCGGCGCCTGGCGGATCGCCTGGAACGTGAAGCTCCCCGCCCTACGCCCCGCCCTGCTGATGGCACTGATCTTCTCGGTGATCGGCAGCTTCCAACTGTTCAGCGAGCCGGCGCTGCTGCAGCGCCTGGCCCCCAACGTCATCGACAGCGCCTACACCCCCAACCTGTACACCTACTCCCTGGCCTTCATCAGCCAGGACGTCAACTACGCGGCGGCCGTCTCCTTCCTGCTCGGGCTCGTCATCGTCGTGGTGTCGTACACCGTCCAGCTCGCCGTCTCCCGGAGGAGAAGATGACCGTCACCGCAACGGCGCCGCCCCCGGCCGCGACCGGCAAGGCCCAGCCCTCCACCGCCGGCCGACGTCGCAGCCCGGTGCTCACGTTGGGGATGCTCGCCTTCCTCGTCTACTTCCTGATGCCGCTGTTCTGGCTGGTGGTGGCGGCCACGAAGACCACCAGCGCGCTGTTCTCCAGCTTCGGGCTCTGGTTCGGCGGGGACTTCGCGCTGCTGGCCAACGTCCGGAACGTGTTCACCGCCGACGGCGGAGTGTACGTCCACTGGCTGCTCAATACCGCGATGTACGCGCTGGTGAGCGCGGGCGGCGCGGCGCTGCTGGCCGCCCTGGGCGGGTACGGGTTCGCCAAGTTCGCCTTCCGCGGCAACAGGCTGCTGTTCGGAACCGTCCTCGGCGCCATCATGGTGCCCAGCACCGCCCTGGTCATTCCCACGTACCTGATCTTCGCGAATGTCGGGCTGGTCAACACACCCTGGGCGATCATCCTGCCCTCGCTGGTGAACCCGTTCGGGCTCTACCTCATGCGCGTGTACGTCGAGGAGGCGGTGCCCCACAGCCTCCTGGAAGCGGCCCGCATCGACGGGGCCGGCGAATTCCGGATCTTCCGCCAGGTGGTGCTGCGCCTGCTCGCGCCGGGCTTCGTCACCGTACTGCTCTTCACGCTCGTCGCCACCTGGAACAACTACTTCCTGCCGCTGATCATGCTCAACAACCCCTCCCTCTACCCCGTCACCGTCGGCCTGGCCAACTGGGCCGCACGGGCGTCGGTGGGCGGCGGCGGCACCGGCGACGTCATCCCCCTCGTGGTCACCGGCTCACTGTTGTCGATCATCCCGCTGGTCGCGGCGTTCCTGATGCTCCAGCGCTACTGGCAGAACGGCCTCACCACCGGCGGGGTCAAGCAATGAACGAAACGAAGGAAACACACGTGTCGCGAGTGCTTTTCGGCGCCGCCTATTACCCCGAATACCACCCCAGTGAGCTGCTGAAGACCGACCTCGATCTGATGGCCGAGGCGCGCTTCTCCGTCATCCGGGTCGGCGAGTCCGAGTGGTCGACCTGGGAGCCCGAGAACGGGCGCTTCAACCTGGACTGGCTCCAGCCCACGCTCGAGGGCGCGCACGAGCGCGGCATCGGCGTCATCCTCGGCACCCCGACCTATGCCGTGCCGCCCTGGCTCGCCCGCCAGTATCCCGAGATCGCCGGAGAGCGGGGCTCGGGACGGCGCATCCCGTGGGGCGCCCGCCAGGAGATGGACTTCACCCACCCGGCCTACCGCTTCCACGCCGAGCGGATCATCCGGCGCGTCGTGGAGCGGTACGCCGGCCACCCGGCAGTGATCGGCTTCCAGGTGGACAACGAGCCCGGCCTGGTGCTGCTGCACAACCACGGCGTCTTCCAGCGCTTCGTGGATCACCTGCGCGACCGCTACGGCGACGTGGAGACGCTCAACGAGGAGTGGGGCCTGGTCTACTGGTCGCATCGCCTGTCGACCTGGGCCGACCTGTGGACACCGGACGGCAACGCGCAGCCGCAGTACGAGCAGGCCTGGCGTCGCTTTCAGGCCGAGCAGGTCACCGAGTTCATCGCCTGGCAGGCGGACATCGTCCGCGAATATGCCAGGCCTGACCACTTCGTCACCACCTGCATCTCCTACGACCGGCCTGGAGTGGCCGACGACGAGCTGGCCGGGCGTCTCGACGTCACCGCCGGTAACCCTTACTACGCCATGCAGGATGGTCTCGCTCTGCCCGCTGGGCAGAGCGGCCCGCAGCTTTGGGCCACCCACGACACCTGGGCCTTCTACCTCAGCGCCGACCGGATGTTCTCCTCACGTCAGGAGCCCTTCCTGGTCACCGAGACCAACGCGCAGGCCATCGGTCCGTCGTGGATGAACCATCCCGCGTACGACGGTCAGTGGCGGCAGGCCGCCTGGGCGTTCGTCTCGCGGGGCGCGAACATGATCGAGTACTGGCAGTGGCGCACCCTGGTCTTCGGCGCCGAGACCTACTGGGGCGGCGTCCTGCCGCACAGCGGCCGCCCGGGCCGCGTCTATCGGGAGATCGGCCGGATCGGCGCGGAGCTGGAGAAGGCCGGCGAGTTGGTCACGGGCCTGACCCCGGACGCCGATGTCGCGATGCTCTACTCCACGCCGAGCAATTGGGCGCTGAGCGCCCAGCCGGCTCTGGCGCTGCCGGACGGCAGCCCCGACCGGCGTTCCTACCAGGGCATCTTCGACCCGTTCTACCGTGGCGCGTTCGAGGCGGGCCTCCAGGTGCGGGTGCTGCACGCGGCTCAGGCGGTGGCGGCCGAGCCGGGCGAGCTGGCCGCACGGCACCCGGTCCTCGTCGCCGCCGGTCTGTACGCGGCCGACGACGCCACGCTGGACTGGCTGACGACCTACGCCGCGGCCGGCGGCCACCTGGTGCTCGGGCCGCGCACCGCCTACGCGGATCACGAGGCACGCGCGCGCCGCGAGGTCCAGCCGGCCCGGCTCGCCGACCCCGCGGGCGTGTCGTACGACGAGTTCAGCAACCTGCCCGCCGACCTGCCCGTGCAGGCGACGCCCGGCTCACCGCTGAGGCTGCCGTCCGACGCCGCGGGCACCCGATGGGCGGACGGCGTGCACGCGCAGGATGCCGAGGTGCTCGCCGGCTACGAGCACCCGCACTTCGGCCGGTGGGCGGCGGTGACCACCCGCCCACACGGCGCGGGCCGCATCACCTGCGTCGGCACGATCCCCAACCCCCGCATGGCCACGGCGCTGTTCCAATGGCTCGTCCCCGACGCCGGGTCGTGGGCCGGCCTGCCGACGGGCGTCACCTCGACCGGCGCCGTCACCGTGGACGGGCGGCGGCTGCGCTTCCTGCACAACTGGACCTGGCAGGAAATCGCCGTTCCGGCACGGACCGCGGTGCGCGACGTGCTCGCCGGCACCGACCACGAGGCGGGTGAGGGACTGTCCCTCGGCCCGTGGGACGTACGCGTGCTGTTGGAGGTGTCCTCCGGAGGGGCTGGCCTCCAGGTCTAGTCGGGCAGGCGGTCGAGTAGCCAGGTGGCGGCCTCTTCGGTGATCTCGGTGTGGCCGTTGTTGGTGCTGCCGCACATGAAGTCGTCGAGGTCGCTGTCGTCCGGGGGCAACGCGTCGATGTCGGTGTACAGGTCGGCTTGGGTGATGTCGCGGATGGAGACGGCGCTGATCGACGGGACGAAGCAGTGCCCGGCGATCGGGTTGTCGACGCCCAGGCCGAGACCGGTGGCTTCGGCGATGGCGTTGAGCACGTCGGCGAGGATCTTGAAGCCCGGCAGGGTGCCGCCGGGGGCGCCGTCCACGGGCGGGACGCCCGGGGCCTGGACCTCGGCGACGTCGGGCGTCAGGACGCGGAGCTTGGCGGCGAGGGTGTCGGGCGCCATGGGCTGGGTGCGCAACTCGGTGCCGTCGATGAGATCACCGACGCCGAGCAGTGCGCTCTCGCCGGCTTCGATGCCGTTGCCCGTTCCGGTGCCGGTCCCATCGGCGATGGCGAGGAGACGCGGAATGCGCGGCCAGCCGCCGACGGACTCCAGCTTCGCGAGAAACTGGGTGCGCAGCGGGTCGATGCCGGGCACGCCGTTCCAGCCGGGCAGGTGGCAGGCCAACAGCTGGCGGGCGGCCGGGCTGTTGAACTGGTCGGAGAAACGGGGGTCGTAGTCCTTGATGTAGTGCGCGAACGCCTGGAGCGAGATCGGCACGTACGCGCCGCGATGCGGGGTGTCCCAGGAGAAGTACACGCCGACCTGGTGGTCGACGCGCTCAGCCTCCATCTGGGCGAGGGCGTAACGGGTGACCAGGCCGCCCATGCTGAACCCGCCGGCCAGCAGCCGGGTGGCGCCGAGACGCTCGGCGACGGCGCGGTGGATCGCCGCGGTGGCGGTGCGCGCGTTGTCGAGGATGGAGGCGCCGCGGTCGTCGTAGCCGATGATGACGACGTCGCGGCCACGGCGGCGCAGCTCGCTGATCAGCGGGAAGGCGCGCCGTTCCAGACCGTCGTAGAGCTCGTCGATGTCGCTGGGCCCGAACCCGAAACCGTCGGCCAGGAGCACCGGCCGTGCCAGGCCCCGGTTTCCCTCGCCGTAGTACACCCACGCGGTCCCGCCGGGCAGCGGCCAGAAGTCGCTCCACTCCTCGGCGGGCGGGGCGGTGGTGGCGGCCTCGGCCCTGGAACCGGCGCTGGAGGACAAGAGGATCGGCGATGCGGCGCTCAGGGCGCGCATGAGCTGCTGTTTGTTGATCACATCCGGATAGTTACCTCGTGAGACATCATGACTACCTAAAGTGATGCTTCTTTCTTGATAGTCGGCGGCGGCTTCGGCCGTCAATCCCGGCTTGGAAGGCGGCGAAACGTTCAACCGAGCCGGGCGGCCACCTCCTGGGCGCGGCGCAGGTCGTACGGTGCCGACAGGCGTTCGGCCGCCCGTACCGCCTGCCCGGCGGCCTTCGCCGCCACCCGCCGTTCGCCTGCGGCGGCCAGGACGAGCGCGCGGGCCCAGCCGATGCGGGCGGCGGCTCCCGGATGGCGGCTCTGGTACTCGGCAAGGTGCCGGTGGAGTCTCCGGGCCGTCGCGGGGTCGGGGTCCGGGGACATGTGGCAGAGCAGCTCGGCCAGCCCCGCCCAGCACTCCAGCATGCCGCGCTGGGCCTTCGGCAGCCGGGCGGCCAGATCCAGCGCCCTGGCCAGCGCCTCCCGCGGGTCGTCCGCGATCAGGCGGGCCGAGGGCGTGAGCAGGGGGGCCGAGGCCGTGAGCAGACGGGCTGAGGGCGTGAGCAGGGGGGCCGAGGCCGTGAGCAGACGGGCTGAGGGCGTGAGCAGGCGGGCCGAGGCCGTGAGCAGGCGCAGCTCCTGGATCACCGGCATGACCGCGCCGTCCCGCAGGCCGAGGCGCTGCTCGTGGGCGCGGCGGCGCTCGGTCGAGGCGCGGGCCGCCGCCAGCACCCCGGCGACCCGATCGGGGCTGGTCCCCTCGATCCGCAGCAGGGCCTCGGCCTGGCCCGTCAGGCACCAGTGGCGGCCGATGTCGCCGCCGACCCGGCTCGCCGCCTGTTCCGCCGTGGCGGCGTACAGGGTCGCGGCCTGCTCGAAGTCGCCCCGCCAGAGCGCCGTCTCCGCGAGCATGCCCGCGCAGTTCTCGGCCACCCGCGGGTCCAGCGTCCTGGCCCGGCACTCGGCGAACGATCCCCGGGCCGCCTCGAACTCCCCGGCCGAGAGCTGGTCCAGGCCCCGGGCCAGGCGGGCGCGGCTCGCCGGCTCCGTGGGATGCGCGATGCCCGTCAGGGCCCTGTCGGCGAGCGCGCCGTAGCGCCCGGCCAGGCGGTGGCGTCCGGCGACGCGGGCGATGGTGGCGAAGTTCGCGTACGCCTCCGCGCGCAGGTCCGGGGCGGAGGTACGGTCGGCGGCGTTGAGCTGGCGCAGCGAGGCCGCCAGCATCGTGGGCACGTCCTGCTGGTGGTAGGCCAACCGTGCCAGGAACGTCAGCGCCTGCGCCACCTCGGCGTCCCGCTCGGACCGGGGCACCGGCAGGACCCGATGGAGGACCTGACGCGCGGCGGCCGTCAGGATGGCGGCGACCAGGCCGGGCCGGGAGATCGGCAGCGGCCTGCCTACCGTGTCGAGCGCCGCCCTGACCAGCCGGTACGCCTCCCGCTCCCGGGCGAGCTGATGCTCGCTCACGCACGCCATCCGCAACCACCGCGCCCGCAGGCGGGGAGCCTCGGGCGTACGGGCGAGATGCCGCCGCACGACGGTCCCCGACTCTTCGTACAGCCGCAGCCGCAGGCACAACACCCAGTAGTCGTCCAGGAACCCGGCCTCCCCGGACACCGCCCAGGCCAGCCGGATGTTGTCCAGCTCAGCCCCCAGCACGCGGGTCACCTCCGCGTCCGAGGCATCCTGCAAGGCGGCGCCGTGCCGGTCGAGCAGGCGCGAGAAGTACGCGGCGTGCCGCTCCCGCGCCGCCCGCCGCTCGCCCGGCGACAACCGCGCGGCGGCGAACTGCTGAATGAGCGGGTGGATGACGTACCGCTCGGCCGGGGTGAGCTCGATCATGCTCTGGTCGACCAGGCGGACCAGCACGCACGGCGTGGTCCTGGCCACCTCCAGCGCCGCGGGCAGCGTGCATCCGCCGCCGAACACCGCCAGCGCCGCCAGCGCCCTCTGCCCGGCGGGGTCGAGGAGCCGCCAGGAGGTCTCGAACACCGTACGCATGCAGGCGTGCCGCGACCGGGCCGCCGGTCCCGCGGCCGACAGCAGGCCAGGGTCCACGCCGAGGCGGCGGCCCAGCTCGGCGGGCGGCACGGCCCGCAGCAGCCCGGCCGCCAGCTCGATGGCCAGCGGCAGACCACCTGTGGCGGCGCAGATCGCGGCCACGTCGGCGGCGTTCCGGTCGGCGTCGAACGCCGGTTGCGCCCGCGTCGCCCTGGCCGCGAACAGGGCCTCGGCCGCCGGTCCCGGCAGGCCCGCCACCTCGAACCTCACCTGACCGGGCAGGTCGAGCCGCCGCCTGCTCGTCGCCAGGACCCGCACGCCCGGGGCCGTACGCAGAATGTGCCCGATGACCGCGTCGAAGGCGGGCAGGTGCTCGAGGTTGTCCAGCACCAGGAGGACCTCCTGCCGGGCCAGCGCCGCCAGGAGCAGGTCCAGGGCGGGGCGCTGCGGAGTGAGGTCCACGCCGAGGCGGCGGGCGAGCGTGGTGACGGCCGCCTCCGGGCGTACCCCGGCGAAGGAGATGAAACGGGCCGAGCCCGAGGCTGCGGCGATGGCCAGACGTGTCTTGCCGACGCCGCCCGGGCCCAGCAGGGTGACCAGGCGTTCGGCGGCCAGCAGTGTACGCAGCCGCGCCAGCTCCGCCTCCCGGCCGAACAGCTCGGTGCCGGGCACCGGCAGGGCCGCGCGCCGGACGGCCGTCCGCTGGGTGAGCAGGCGCCGCCTGGCCGCCGCGGTCTCAGGGGCGGGCTCGACGCCCAGGTCATCGGCCAGCCGCCGCCGCAGGTCGTCGTAGCAGGCCAGGGCCCCTGCCCGGTTGCCCGCCGCGGCCAGGGCCGCCATCAGCAGCCGGTGCGCCTCCTCGTCGTAGGGGTCCAGCCCGGCCACCAGGCGCGCCAGCCGTACGAGATCGGCCGGTGGCGCGGAGCCGGAGCGCAGCAGCAGCTCGCGCAGCCGCAGCCGGGCCCGCCCGCGCTCCGACTCCAGCCACCCGCCGAAGGCCGGGGCGTCACAGAACCACACCCCGTCCATGAAGTCGCCCCGCCACAACCGCAGCGCCTCTGCCACGGTCGCCGTCTCCGCCAGGCGTCCATGGTCCACGTAGCAGCCGCCGGGGCGGAACCGTACGTGCTCGCGGGTGATGTCCAGCCACCCGCCCACCTCCTTGCGCAGCTCCGACAGTGCCAGGCGCAGACTGCCGCGGGCGTTGGCGTCCGGCCGCTCGCCCCACAGCAGCGTGGCCAGCTCGGAGCGCGGGCGCGGGCCCGGCGTGGCGGCGAGGTAGCAGAGCAGGGCGCGGGTCTTGGCGGAGCGGATGCCCACCGGCCGCCCTCCGACGGCCAGCTCAGGCGGACCGAGCAGCAGCAGGGTCAGCGAGTCTCCCATAGCCACAGCAGGGTAGGCGCGTCCCCGCCGCGCGACTGCGGAAAAAGGCGCGCACGGAACGTGCACTGCGCCACTGACCAGCGTTCTAACGATGCGCTCACGCTGCCTGCCCCACTCTGATGCCGCGTTTCGCGAGAGCCGCGAGACGCGATCCTCACCAAAGATCCTCACCAAGGAGAAGCAGCATGCGCTCTCAGAAGCTGATCCCCGCACTCGCCCTGGCGGCGGGACTGGCCGTTCCGGCAGCGCTGGCCACGGCCCCGCCCGCCGGCGCGACCACCTCGGCCGCGAACTGCTCGGTCGCCTTCTACGACCTCGACGCGTCCGCCGTGGACGAGGTCGACGGCAAGGACGAGCTCAGGCTCGAGGTCGGATCGAGACTGTTCCCCAACAGCTGGGTCAACATGAACGCCGGCAGCGACGCCGACCCGGTGGACTTCGACTACGCGAGCGTCAACCTCAGCAGCACCTCGTCGTTGGCCTTCAACCTGCGCGAGGTCCAGCCGCCGATCGTCAAGGCCGGTTTCAACCTCGGCACGTACATCGTGTACGGCTCCACCTGCGCCGGGCTCTCCACCGGCCAGTCCGTCATCGTCGGGGGCATCATCTCGGGCACCCATGACAGCTACTACGAATACAACCTCAGGTTCAGGGTGACCGGGCTGTAACCTCGCCCGAACGTGAAGGCCCTGCCGTGGTCCCGAGGCGGGGCCTTGGGGTTCAGGCGCCGGCGCCGCCGTCCACCGGCACGATCGCGCCGGTCACCATCGAGGCCCGGTCGCTGAGCAGCCACGCTGCCACCTCGGCGACTTCGTGGGGCTCGGCCATCCGGCCAAGCGGGATCAGCGCGATATTGCGCTCGATGATGCCGGGGGTCGCCGCCTCCCAGTCGTCGATCATCTTCGTGGCGGTGCCGCCGGGGGTGATGCCGTTCACCCGGATGCCATCACGGGCCCAGCTCACCGCGGCGGACTCGGTGATGCTGTTCAGTGCGCGCTTCATGGCGCCGTACGCGGGGAGGACGGGATTCGCGCGGCGGCTGCCGATGCTCGAGGTGTTCACGATGGCCCCGCCACCGCTGCGTCGCATGAGTGCGGCTTCGGCGGTCATGGCGGTCCAGTGCGCGCGGAAGTTCACCGCGAACTGCTCGTCGATGTCCTCCTCGCTCGTGGTGTCCAGCGGGCCGGGGTGCTGGATCACCGCGCCGTTGTTGAACGCGCCGTCGAGCCGTCCGTGCAACTCCTCGACGCGGTCGAGCGCCGCGCGGATGCTCGCAGGGTCGGCGAGGTCCAGGGTGACGGCGTCGGCGACGCCGCCGCCGGCGCGGATCTCGGTGACGATTCGTTGCAGGGCGTCGGTGCCGCGGGCGGCGAGTACGACGGCGGCACCCTCGGAGGCGAAGAGCCGGGCCGCGGCCGCCCCGATGCCGCGGCTGGCGCCGGTGATGAACATGACCTTGCCGGTGAGCAGGCCGATGGGTGCGATGTCGATGGTGTTCGTCATGACGACAGTGTCAGCCCGGCCACCAGGCCGTATGCAGGCACAGGCTGTACCAGGATCCGTCGCCGCGCGGCGTGCACACTGGGGATATGGACAAACAGGAACTCGGGGCGTTCCTCCGCAGCCGTCGCGAGCGGCTCCGGCCGCAGGACGTCGGCCTCCCCTCGGGCTCGCGACGCCGGACGCCGGGTCTGCGCCGAGAGGAGGTGGCGGTCCTCGCGCACATCTCCACGGAGTACTACGTCCGGCTCGAGCAGGGCAGGGCGCCGCGGCCGTCGGGCGAGGTCCTCGCCGGGATCGCCGGCGCGCTGCGGCTCACGGACGCCGAGTCCGACCACCTCCATGTCCTCGCGGGCACTGCGCCGAGCCGTACCGGACTGCATCGGCGCGACGTCCGCCCGAGCATCCTCGCGCTCCTTGAGCGGCTGCCGCAGACGGCCGCCATCGTGGTGTCCGCCGCGTTCGAGGTGCTCGCGTGGAACGACCTCGCGGCCGCGCTCATGGAGGACTTCACCGGGCTCGCCCCGAAGGACCGCAATCTCGCGCGCCGGGCATTCCTCGGATCGGCACGCGCCGATGCGACGCTGTACGGCGTCTCCGACGTCGCGGAGTTCCGGCACCACGTCGTCATGAATCTCCGCTCCACCCTCGCCCGGTACCCGTCCGACCCCGCGGTGACCAACCTCGTCGACGAGCTCCGCGACGCCAGCCCCGACTTCGCCCGGCTCTGGGAGCGGCACGACGTGCAGGCCGCGCCGACGCTCACGAAGACGTTCCGTCACCCAGTCGTCGGGGAGGTCACCGTCGACTGCGACTCGCTCGCACTCACGGACCGCGACCAGCACCTCGTGCTCTACAGCGCGCCGCCGGGATCCCCTGGCGCCGAAGCCCTGGCTCTGCTGAACGTCCTTGGAACCGAGTACGTCAAGGCGAGCAGGTCACTCTGACGGAGCCGCAGCCGACGGATGCCTAAGGAGTGCGGCGTAGGAGTGGGCGGCGGCCCCAGGTGGCCCAGCGCCAGAGCCACTCAAGAGGGCCGAAGCGGTATCGGCGCAGCCAGAGGGTGGACCACACCCATTGGGTGCAGAGAATGGCAGCGGCGATCCCGACCACCATCGTCAAGGACCAGTTGTCCGGCGAGCCGCCGATGACGCGTTGGACAGCGAGGACGAGGATCGTGGCGGTCAGGTAGTTGGTCAGCGCCATCCGGCCCAGTGGCGCGTAGATGGCCTGCAGCGCCGGTCGGAGTGGCGTCCGGAGCAGGACCAGTAGGGCGCATATGTAGAACCCGGCGACCAGCAGCCCACCCTCGCCCATCGCGAGGCCGAAGCCGGGGTCGTCGGACCGCAGTCCGGTCTGCCACCACAGGATGGGCGCCGCCACCGCCGCCAGGGCCGAGCCCAGAACAACCGGCACCCGGGTGGACCGCTCGATCCGGTCGATCACCCCGTACCGGGTCAGTGCCGAGCCCAGCAGGAACAGCCCGGGGACCAGGCCGAAGAAGCCGCTTCCGAGGATCGGCGAGACCGCGAGGAGCGCGGCGGAGAGGCCGGCTACGGCCCATCGGGGCAGCCAGGTCGAGGGCAGCAGTACCGCCAGGCCGATGATGGCGTAGATGGTCAGGATGTCGCCCTGCCACAGCAGGAAATGGTGCACCAGACCGAGCGCGAGCAGCACCAGCAGCCGGCGCAGCAGGAGGACCCGCGGGTGGGCGGTACGGCCTGCGGACGACTCCAGCAGCAGCGAGAATCCGACGCCGAACAGCAGGGAGAAGATCGGGAAGAAGCGCTGCTCGACGAGCAGCCCCATCCACACGTCCCCCGCGGTCGGCGACCCATGGGTCACGGGCGGGCCGCCGAGGCTGGCGATCGGCTGGACGTTGGCCAGCAGGATCCCGCACAGCGCGAATCCGCGGATTACGTCGAGCGCGCCGATACGCGGCCGGCTGGCGGAGGTCATCGCCCCGCCATCGGATGGAGCGGGGCGCTCGTCCGCAGGTGATCGGCGTGCACGGCGGCCCTCAGGCTCGGTCAGGTCCGTGGCCTTCGGCACCGAATAGGGATCTTGATGTGGCATGAGGCTCATCCTGCGAGTTCGGTCCGGTACAGGGCATCGGGCGAAAGCAGGGTTACGGGGTGCTTGACGGTACTTTCGGCTGTTTCGGTGCGGGGTGGCAATCTCCTAGCCTGAGCGGTGTGAATCGTCGCGGGTGGGCCGGGTTCGCGGCCGATGCCGGACTCGGCGTCGGGTTCGCGGCGGCGCTCGCCTTCCAGGCGTACCGGATCGCCGACAGCTGGGGTGGCGCCTACTGGCAGTTCGGCTGCGGGGCGGGGGCCGTCGTGTGCGGGCTGGCTCTGGTGCGCCGGCGCGGCCGGTTGTGGGCGGCCATCGCGGGCCTGGCCGTCGCGGCGGCCGCCGTCGTGGTCGCCCGGCTGGCCGGGCTGCCGAGTGAGCCGGGGCCCGCTATGGCGTTGGGCCTGTCGGTGCTGGTCGGCTCGGCGGTCAGAGTGCTGCCGGCCTGGTGGGCGGGCGCCGTCGCGGCCGGCGGGGGCGTGGTGGTCGCCGGTGGGCTGCTGGCCGCGTTCGTCTTCTCCACCGGCTCGGTGGTGGCGGTGCTGAACGGCGCGGCGTGGCTGGCCGCGCTGGCAGCCGGGCTGGGGCCGCGGCTGCTGGCCGCCCGGCGCCGGGCCATCGCCGAGCGGGTACGCCGCAACGAGCGCCTGGAGCTGGCCCGCGAGCTGCACGACGTCGTCGCCGACCACATCACCTCCATCGTGCTCCAGGCCCAGGCCGGACAGCTCCTGGCCCGCAAGCAGCCGCACACGGCGGAAGGCTCCCTGGCCGACATCGAGGCCGCCGGATCCGACGCGCTGGCCGCGACCCGCCGCGTGGTCGGCCTGCTGCGCGACGGCGACGACAACGACGAGTACTCCGCCGTATCCGGCCCCACGGCCGGCGCCGCTGGCGCGTCCGCCGCCATGCCCGGCGCCGAGCAGCTCGGCGAGCTCGTCAAACGGTTCGACGGCCACGGCCTCGCCGTGCGTTTGAGCTTGCCCGACGGGGACTCGGGGTGGCCGCCCGAAGTGGCCCGTACCCTCTATCGGGTCGTACAGGAGTCGCTGACCAACATCTCCCGCCACGCCCCGAACGCCCGCCACGTCACGGTCAGCGTCGCCCGCGACCGGGACGCCGTCAGAGTGCAGGTCATCGACGACGCCCCGCCGGGCGCGGCCCACTACCCCCACCGAGGCGGGTACGGCCTGATCGGGATGCGCGAACGCGTCGAGGCCCTCGGCGGCACGCTGAGCGTCGGCCCGCGCCGCGGAGCCGGCTGGTCCGTGCTCGCCACCCTGCCCGCCTCCACCCCCGCTGACGCCCCCGGGAGCAAGCGGCGATGACCATTCGGGTCCTGCTGGCCGACGACCAGGCGATGATCCGCGCCAGCCTGCGCGTCATCCTGGAAGACCAGCCTGACATCAGCGTGGTCGGCGAGGCCGCCGACGGCGCCGAGGCGGTCGCCCTGGCCCGGAGACTGCGCCCGGACGTGTGCCTGGTGGACATCCAGATGCCCCGCCTGGACGGCATCGAGGTCACCCGCGAGCTGGCCGGCCCCCGCGTCCCCGACCCGCTGCGGGTGATCGTGGTGACCACCTTCGACCTGGACGAGTACGTCTACGGCGCGCTACGCGGCGGAGCGGCCGGATTCATCCTGAAGGACGCCGGCCCTGCCCTGCTCGTCGAGGCGGTCCGGGCCGCGAACGCCGGCGACGCGTTGATCTCCCCGTCGATCACTCTGCGGCTCCTGCGCCACCTCACCGTTTCCGGCGCCCCGGTCACCGGCGGAGCCGCCTCGCCGCTGTCCCAACGAGAGACCGAAGTCGTCCGTGCCATGGCCGCGGGCCGTACCAACCAGGAGATCGCCACCGAGCTGTTCATCTCGGTGAGTACGGTCAAAGGTCACGTCACCGCCATCCAGGCCAAACTCCAGATGCGTAACCGAGTCGAGGTCGTCGCCTGGGCCTGGGAGAACCGCATCGTGGGCACCGCCTGAAGGTCAGAAGACGTTCTTGAGGAACGGCAGCAGGGCTTCGGCCGTGCGCTCGGGGAACTCCGACATGGGGTAGTGGCCCGCGTCGTCGATCAACACGGCCTGCCCCCGCAGCAGTGACGCCTGGGCCCGCGCCTCCGCCGCCGGGTCGGGGAAGTCGGGATCCTTGACGCCCATGAGCACCAAGGCCGGGCAGCGGACCTGGGAGATGACCTGCTCGGCCTCCGGCGCCCGGTTGAGGAGCATGCGGCGCATCGCCTCGCGCCGCTGCGGGTCGCGCAGCATGGCCACCAGCTTGGCGCGGTGCCCGTCCAGGTCGGCGGGCTTGGCGGTGGGGTGCGCCATGCCGTAGTAGACCTTCCACAACCGGGGGGAGGAGCCGATGACCCGGATGAGCGCGCGGACGGCGACGTTGAGCGGGATGGCTCTGATGAACCCGTCGATCGGGACGATGCCGGCCACCCGCTCAGGGGCCTCGGCGGCGGCGCGGACGATGCCGCCTCCGGCGTAGGAGTTGCCGAGCAGGACGGCGCCGGGCGCGTCCAGTTCCTCCAGAAGGGCCACGATGTCGCCGCCCACGGCTGACTGCGAGTAGTCGTCCCACCCCACCGACGACTCCCCGTGGCCGCGCAGGTCCATGGTCACCACCCGGTACCCCGCCTCCACCAGCGCGGGACGCAGGAACCGGTAGGCATCCCGGATGTCTCCGAGGCCGGGCACGCACACCACCAGCGGCCCCTCGCCGGCGGAGTCGTAGGCCAGCCGGCCGCCCGGCACGTCAACGAACATGTCAGTACCCTTCGTGAAAGAGGACGTAGGCGGTCTCAGCTGAGGACATCGACGGCGAGGCCCAGAACGAGCAGCGCCGCCATCACGCCGCCGGAGACCATCGCGCGCCAGGTGACGGGCGCGCGCCGCCGTACCGAGCGGATGTACAGGACGGCACCGACCACGACGAGGATCCCCTCGACGACGGCCGCGGCCCAGGGGACCTGCCACAGTCCGAGGCCGAGCAGCGGCAGGCCGCCGGCGTTACCGGGCAGCAGTGGCAGGTCGGCGCGGTGGACCAGTAGGTCGAGCACCCAGTGGCTGAACACCATCGCGCCCAGCACCCAACCGGTCTTGCGGCCCCACCGCCAGGCGCCGAGGCCGCCGTACAGCGCCGATAGCAGTAAGGCGCCCAGCAGCGAGTGGGTGTACTGCGCGTTGATCAGCGCCTCGCCGTAGGTTCCGGGGGCGACGGCCTTGAAGGACTCGATCCCGCCCGCCAGGTACAGCACCACGAAGACGACGTCGAGGAACTGCGTGGCGAGCATGAGCGACCACAGCGGGACGCGCGGCTCGCGGGCCTTGACCGCGGCGGCCAGGCCGAAGTGTCCGATGAACATCTAACGTCCTTCCTTGGCGACGGGCTCGGCGGCGCGGGTGGCCCAGTGGTCGAGCCACCCGCACAGCACGACGAACAAGAACAGAAAGATCAGGAGAGCCACATGTTTCCCCTTGCGTCTGCGCGCGGATCGCGCTTGCGATACGACGCTAGGGACCGGAGGCGTCCGGCCGGTATCGGACGATTGTCGGGTGATGCGACTGATGCCCGTCTGGCGAGGGACGGTACATTCTGATCGTGCTGCGAGGGCGGGAACGAGAACTGGCGGAGATCGAGGCGCTGCTCGCACGGGCCAGGGACGGCCGGAGCGCAAGCCTGATACTCCGAGGCGAGCCCGGCATCGGCAAGTCCGCGCTTCTCGACCACGCGGCCCAGTCGCCGGAGGGCCTGCGACCGCTGCGCGGCACCGGCATCGAAACCGAGGCCGAGCTGCCGTTCGCGGCGCTCCACCTGCTGCTCCGCCCGGCCCTCGACCGGATCGGCCGGCTGCCGGCGCCGCAGGCCCGGGCGCTGGAGGGCGCGTTCGGCCTGGCCACCGCCCGCGGGGACGCCCCTGAGGACCGCTTCCTCATCGGCCTGGCCGCCCTGTCACTGCTCACCGAACTGGCCGAGGACGGCCCGCTGCTCTGCCTGGTCGACGACGCCCAGTGGATGGACCGATCGTCGGCCGAGGCGCTGCTGTTCACGGCCCGGCGGCTGCACTCCGAGGGGATCGCCCTGCTGTTCGCCGCCAGGGACGGCTTCCATGCGCCCGGGGTCCCCGAGCTGCGGCTCGAAGGACTCGATCGGCAGACCGCCGGCGAGTTGCTGCACGAGCGCACGCCCGGGCTGGGCCCGTCGGTACGGGAGAGGATCCTCGCCGCGAGCGGCGGGAACCCGCTCGCTCTGATCGAGCTGCCCCGGGCCCCCGAGGCGCTGCGGCACGCGCAGGAACCGCTGCCGCTGCCGCGCCGGATCCAGGAGGCGTACGAGGCGCGCATCGCCGTCCTGCCGCCGGGCACCCAGACGATGCTGCTGGTCGCGGCCCTCGACGACGCCCGAGACCTCGACGTCGTGCTGCGCGCGGCCGGCCGGCTGGGGGTCGACGGCAGTGCCCTGGGCCCGGCCGAACACGCCGGTTTCCTGTCCACCGCCGACGGGCGGATCTCCTTCGGCCACCCGCTCATGCGCACCGCGGCGGCGCGGCGGGCGGTCTACGACGAACGCCTGGCCGTGCACCGCGCCCTCGCCGGCGTGCTCGACGACGAACAGGACGCCGACCGCCGCGCCTGGCACCTGGCCGCCGCCACGACGGGCCGCGACGAGCCGATCGCCGCCGCGCTGGAGCAGGCGGCGGGCCGTGCCCGCGAGCGCGCCCGCCACGCCGCGGCCGCCGCGGCCCTGGAGCGGGCGGCGCGGCTCACCCCCGGCCTGGCCGAGCGGGGCCGACGGCTGGCCCTGGCGGCCGAGGCCGCCGCGGACGCCGGCGTCCTGGAGCACGCGCAGGGCCTGGCCGACCAGGCGCGGCGGCTCGACGACGACCCGCTGACCGTCGCGCGGCTGGCGGCGCTGCGCGGCCGGATCGCCTTCGACCGGGGAGCCGTGCACGACGCCCATCGGATCCTGCTCGACGGCGCCGCCTCCATCTCCGTCCTGGATCGCAAGGCCGCGGCGCTGATCCTGCTCGACGCCGTGCGCAACGCCTGGTACATCAGCGATCCGGCGGCCGTCGCCGAGTCCGCGGCGCGGCTCGCCGAGCTGCCGTTGTCGCCGGAGGACGGGCTGGACGGCTTCGTCCGGGCGGCCCGCGCCATGGCCGACTTTCTGGCCGGCGACCTGGACCGGGCGCTGCCGCCGTTCCGCGAGCTCATCGCCGTGGCCGTGGCGATCCCCGCCGGCATGACGGCCCTGAGGATCAGCATCTGCTCGCTGGCCGGGATCTCGGGGGATTTCGACAACGGGGCGGCGATCGCCCAGTCGGCGATCGGGGAATGCCGGGCCGTCGGCCTGATCGGGCTGCTGCCGCTCGCCCAGGCCGTGCTGGCGATCCACCAGCTCTACCTCGGGCGCTTCCGCGACGCCGTCACGACCGCGACGGAGGGCCGTCGGCTCGCCGTCGACATCGGCCACACGCACCGCGTCGCGCACTTCGAGAGCGTCATGGCGATGGCGAGCGCCGTCCAGGGCCGCGAACAGGAGTGCCGCGAGCTCGCCGAGCGGACGATCGCGCACGTCGCCGCCCATCCGGTGGCGACCATCGTCGGCTGGGCCGAATGGGCGCTCGGCCTGCTGGACCTCGGCCAGGGCCGCTTCGAGGCAGCGCTGGAACGCTTCGACGCCGCCGCTCGCGGGCCGCTCCGGCACCAGATCATGCCGATCTACTTCGCTCCCGACCAGATCGAGGCCGCCGTGCGGCTGGGCCTGCCCGCCCGCGCGGAGCAGCCGCTCGCCCGCTTCGCCACCTGGGCCGCGGCCGCCGGTCATCCGTGGGCGGAGGCCGTGCTGCACCGCTGCCGCGCTCTCCTCGCCCACGACGACCACGAGGCGGAACGGCACTGGGAGCAGGCCGCGCGCTCGCACGCCGAGGCGAACCGGCCCTACGAGCGGGCCCGCACCGACCTGCTCCACGGCGAGTGGCTGCGCCGCAACCGCCGCAGGCACGAGTCCCGAGCCCGCCTGCGCGCGGCGCTGGAGACCTTCGAGCGCGTCGGCGCCCACCCCTGGGCTGAGCGGGCCCGTGCCGAGCTGCGCGCGGCGGGCGAGAACGTGGCCCAGAGCGGCCCCGACCTGGTCGCCCTGCTCTCACCCCAGGAGCAGCAGGTGGTACGCCTCGCCGCCACGGGAATCACCAACCGGGAGATCGCCGCCCAGCTCTTCCTCAGCCCGAAGACCGTCAGCCACCACCTGTACCGCGCCTTCCCCAAGCTCGGCGTCACCACCCGCACCGAACTCGCCCACCTCGACCTGAGCTGAACGCCGCAAATCGCCTGATCCGGCTGAGGAACCGCGACAGGGCCTGCACGCGATACCTCTGGTCACGGGCGGTCCTTCGGCGTCGCGGGGAGCTCGTCCGTCCAATCGGTGGTCACGGCGATGTACCCGTCGGTCCGCGCCGAGTTTCCGTTACCGACGAGAAGGAGGTTGGCGCGGACGACCCGGGCGGTCTCAGGATCGACGACCATCTCGATCCCGCTGTCCGGGCCGTCAAGCTCGGGAATCCGCAAGGCCTGACCGCCTTCGACCGCGCCCGTGTTCTCGACTCCCGGTGTCGCGGCGAGCGCCCGGAACGCCGCGGAACGGACCTCTGCCGGCGTGGGCAGCTCCGTGATCAGCGCGAGCAGGGTGAGTGTGGGGTCGCCCCGGATCTCGGACGCGGACATGTCGTTCGGGTTGCCCTTGCGCTGGACGATCCAGGCCTTCAGCGCCTCCGGATCCGTCGGCAGCCTCTCGAGGTCGTCGAAGCTCACATCGGCGCCCTTGAGCCTGAGCGATTGCCAGGCCGGGGCCCGTACCACGGTGTCCGGAGTGTCGCCCGGCTCGTTCCTGGTCCAGCGCTTGCCGTCGCGCGAGGTCCAGCTCTCCATAGGGGGGATCTCGCTCTTCGACCACGTGGCGGTGACGTGCCAGTAGGTCCCGGAGCTTGGCGGCGTACGTTCCGCGCTGACAGCCGCCATGAGCAGGACCTCCTTGCCCGAGACCGGAGCCGCGGCGATCACCTGCCCCGGTGCGCCGCCGTTCGTGACCGCCCCCGTAGCGATCACGACCGCGGCGGCCGCCCCGGCGGCGACCAGCGCCACCCCCGGCACGAACCACCTGACACGCCCCCGGCTCCGCATCCTCTGGCCCAGCGACCTGTGACCCTGCATCCTCTGGCCCAGCGTCCCGTGGCTCTGCGTCCTGTGCTGGAGCCTGCTCCGGCTGCGCGCGACCACCTCCTCGGACGGCTCCGGCTTGGCCAGCAGGGCGGCCACCTCTTCCAGGTCGTTCATGGGGTCTCCTTGCCTTTCAGTGCGCTGTCTATGAGGGTGCTGTCGATCCGGGCGTGGATCTTGGCGCGGGCCCGGCTGAGCCGCGAACCCACCGTGCCGATGGAGATGCCGAGCGCCTGGGCGATCTCGTCGTAGCTCAGCTCTCCCAGCGCCAGGAGCAGCAGCACGTCACGCTCGCCGCCGTTCAGCGAGGCGAGCGCCATGGCCAGTTGCGGCTGCATGCGCTGGGCGGATACCGAGGTGAGGACCTGGTTCTCGTGCCCTTCCACCACCGGTGCTGGGTCCAGCCGGGCCAGCGCCTTGTAGTGGCGGGCCTCCTTACGGCGATGCCTGGCCACCAGGTTCGTGGCGAACCCGAACAGCCAGGGCCGTAATCCCCCCTTCCCCGGGTCGAATCGATCGCGCCGATCGAAGGCCAGCAGGAACGTCTCCGCCGCGATGTCCTCGGCCACCTGCGTGTCCAGGCGGCCCGCCACGTACAGGTAGATGTCGCGGAAATAGCGGTCATGCACTGCGGTGAAAAGCTCAGGGTCCCGCCGATAACCGGCGACGAGGTCGGCGTCGGTCACCTGCTCGCCCACGTCGGCGGTCACGTGCCCGTCTCCGTCATGAGTGTGCCTTCCGGGTGGGGATCGTTGCTTTCACCCACCCTTCGCCGTACGCCCGCTTCTTCTTCCCACCACTCCCCTACGGCCCTCCGAGCACCTGACGACCGCCGCCCCCACCCGCCCCAGCACACGTCGGCGGGCCGCCGGGCTGCTGGTCCGTCTGCTGACGAAGGGATTTCGGAATCAGGGAAGCGCCGGAGTGTGGTCAATCATTGGACTATTGACTCGTGGGGCTTCACCCCGAAACGTCAGCTCGGGCGCGCCTTATGGGAAAACAATCCGCACTATGATGATCTACTGATGAGAGGAATAGTTGCGCTATTTGCGCTCCTGCTACTGACGGGGTGTTCGACAGAGGAGCCGAAGGACTGGCTGCTCAAGGATCCGAGCCGCTGGCCACTGGCAGCGCTGCCGGGTTCGGCATCCAGGTCGGGGATGCCAAACGGGGCGGACAAGGTGCTGGCACGGATCCAGGTCGCGAAGTACGACATGGTCCCCTGGATCCACAGCAAGGGCGTGTGCGGGCTCGCCGACCAGGGGTCCTCTGGCGCCACGTTCAACATGAGCCAAGTCCTGACGGAGTCCGAGGGGAACATCACCACAACGGAGGAGGGCTTCGCGGGGCCCGAGGAACTCATGACCGGATCCAGCTGGGAGAGCATGGTGACGTTGTGGTGCACCCCCACCCGGATGTTCGTCACCGTCGAAGCCAAGGATCTCGGAAAGGTACGGATCGACGGGAACGCGGCGGCCAAGAAGACCAATGGGAAGCTGACGGTCGCGGTAGGCACGCCGGAGGCGGTCAAGCAGTCACTCCCCGACGCGACCATGATCGGTCGCTAGAGCCGTGCTGCCCGCGGCCGCGTTCAACGGCTGGGCCGACGACTCTTGTTGCGGCCCCGCCGCTCGCACCGGGCCAGGCTCGGCGGCGGAGCCGCCCCCCAACGTCCACTTCCAAGAGACAGGCCTGGATGGACGGGAGCCTGTCTCTCCCATCTCCGCCTCTCAGCGGCAGGACAATGGGGGCGCGTGACCAGCCACGGGGGACGGCCGTTGAACGGCGTTCAGCTGGTCACGGGCTTGTGGTTAGTGATCACGGGCCAGAGATGGCCGACATCCGAGATCGGGACGCGCTACCCCGTCTATGGCTTGGGCTGTCAGATGTGTGACCGGCGTGTGCACCTCTTCGCATCTTGAAGCAGCCGGGTACGGCAAGTCGGCCCAGACCACACGGCGTTGGCCGCTCAGGTACGTGCCCCAGGCGCGAGAATGCGTCTTGACGATGTGCAGGCCCCGTCCTGATTCCGTCAGGGTCATCAGTCCCTCGCGCGTCGTCGGATCTGGGGCCGACGGTTGCCGCACGACGTGCGGTCCATCCCCATCGAGGGCACCCGGGTCGATGACCTCGACGCGAAGAGAGCCGCTGCCACGAACTACCCGCAACACCACCCAGTCGCGTCCCTCGCCGTCCTCGACGTGCATGACGGCATTCGAGATCAACTCGGTCACGACAATCGCCGTTATCACGTCCGAACTCGTGATGTGCCTCACCTCGCGAGATGCCCATGCTCTCGCACCCTGTTTCCACAGAACCAGCACGGGTATTCCTCAGAGGTATAAGACAGTATTGAGCCAATACCTCTCCGCTATAAGCTCAGCTGGTGGACGTACGGACTCTCCCCGAAGCGCTCAAAGCGATCATGGAAGAACGGAATTGGACACAGATCCAGCTCGCCCAAGAGTTGGGAGTTTCTCAAGCATGGATATCGCGCGTCTGCCGCGGCGTCGCCGATACGAGTTTGACGAGAGCAAAACAGCTGCTTGTGCGCGTCGGCTGAGAGATGCGCTTTTCACCTTCTGTGGAGGAACCTGTGGAACGCAGGGAATTCCTGGCAGCCGCCGCATCCGTGATGTTCGTGCCGTCCGCTGTCAGCTCGAATCCCTATCTCGATCCGGACTATGTGCGCGCTCTCGCCGATAGCCTGGCACGCGGCCGCTACGAACTCGGAGGCGTGCCGATTGCGGCCCGCGCTCTAGGACATGTAAAGCAAATTACGCACATCACAATGAAAACGGCCGGGATCGAGCTGCAAGGAGCCGCTTCCGATCTGATGTATCAGACCAGCATCGCCCTGTACGACGCCGGGAGACTCGCCCAAGCCGAGCACGCGGGCATGACCGCGCTCGACCTGGCACACCATGCACAGCACTTCCCGGCGCAGGCACGCGCCTACGATGCGCTGAGCCGCGTCAGCCTCTACCGCGATGACCCGATGCGGGCGGTGCAATTCGCCCAGCGCGGACTGCGAATCCCAGACCTTCCCCCGAGCCGCCAATCCAGCTTGCACATGCGCCTCGGACGCGGCCTGGCCGGCATCAAGGGGAGCCAGAAGGATGCGAGGAATGCCCTTGACCGCGCCCTGGACACGCGCGGACTGAGCGCGTTTGCGGAGGCCACCCTCAGCGGGGATGTCGCCATCGGCCTAAGCCAACTGGGGCAGTTCGGTCAAGCGGCACACCTCCTGGGCGATGCCGCCAATGCCATGGGGCAATGGTCCCTCCTCTTCCAGGCCCAATACCTAGGCCGCCTCGCACAAACGGCGATCTGGGCAAACAGCCCGACGCTCGCTGTCAACCACATACACAGCCTGACGCGGGCACTGCCCTTTATCAGCTCCGCTCGGGTGAACAGCCAAGCGAAGGACATCATTCAGGGCTCAGCTAAATGGGATCGAATTCCTGACGTCCGCCTGGCCCGTGAGCGTCTCCATGCGATACTTTCGCCCGAGCATCCTCCCTCGTGACGAGGGACGCGTATTCGTGGATGGATTTACCAGGAGCATGCGCGTGACGCTCTCGCGACGCCAGTTCACCCAGCTGCTCGCCGGCGCAGCACTCACCTCCCTTCTGCCCGGCCTCGGTGACCCGGATCAAGCTCAGCGGGTAGCCCGCGCGATCGAGCAGCCGTCGCGTATCGACGGCGAAGTCATCGACTACTTCCGGCGTGTGCTGGCCGAGCACTACACCGCTGACAAGATGCTCGGCCCTCGCTCCCTGCTTCGTCCGGTATTGGCGCAGATCGACGTCTTGGACGAGCTCCGGCGAGGTGCCGGCACCCGCCACGCCGCGTCGCTCCTTCAGGTGCTGGCCCAGTACGCCGAGATGGCGGGCTGGCTACACCAAGATCTCGGCGAACTCGATAACGCCATGCACTGGACCAGGCGAGCCGCCGAATGGTCCCAGTGCGCAGGAGATTGCCAAATGTCGGCCTACCTGCTGGTACGGCAGTCCAACATCGCCTGCTTGACCGGTGATCATGCCGCCGTCGTCCAACTCGCCGGCGCCGCCCGCCGCGACACTGACGCGCTGGAGCCGAAGCTGGACGCCCTGGCCGCCCAGCAACAGGCCCGTGGACTGGCCATGCTCGGTGAGCACGACGAGTGCTTCACCCTTCTCGACCAAGCCGCCGAAACCCTCCGCGACCATCCGCGAGTCAGCCGCCAGGACGTACCGGTCTACCTGCATTCCTACGACCTCGACACGCTCCAGGAGCAAAGCGCCGTCTGTCACCGGGCCGCCGGCCGCGCCGACACCGCCGCCGCTATCCTCCAAGCCCAGATCGGCAAACTTCCCCCCAACCTCACCCGCGACCGCGGCCACCTCACGGCCAAACTTGCCGTAGCCGTCGCCCAATCCTCCGTCGCGGAGCCGAACCGCGCCGCCCACCTGGGGCACGAGGCGCTGGGCATCGCCCATCAGACAGGCTCTGCCCGCATTCGCCGCGAGCTACGGACGCTGGACGGCGCGTTGCGCGAGCGCTGGCCTGACGACACCGACACACGGACGTTCCACGAAGCGCTCATCAGCCTCTGAGCCGTGGCAGAGCGACATGCAACCACATCCGCATCGGCCTGTAGTCGGATTTGAGGCGCTGGTGTTCGCGGGTGCACGCCACAAGCACACTGTCGGTTGTCAGGGGGCGGTCAGGGTGAGGAACGGGATAGTCGCCCTGATGGGGAGTTCCAGCTCGAGTTCGGACCTGTGCACCTGGTGGAGCCGGTATTCCGAAGCGACGGCGTCGAGGTGGAACTCCTTCACCTCAACGATCTCGTATTTCTCGTCCAGCATGATCAGGAGGTAGAGCGGGATACCGGAGGCCGCGTACTGGACGCGTTTGTCGGTGAGGTCTTCGCGGACCATTCCCGGCGAGGACACCTCGACAACCGCAAGGGTCTGCGATACCTCCGGCTTCTGGCCAGGATCGTCCAGGCACTTATAGATCACGACGTCCGGGCGTCGGAAGGTGAACTTGGGAACCCGCCAGAGCACGACATCGATGTCGGTCTCAACACTCATACATGGGCCGCCGGCGGGGCGCGCGACTTCCAGCGAACTGGCGAGCCGACGTGCGATCCGGTTGTGTTGCGGAGCCGGTGACTCGCATTTGATCACGTGGCCGTGCACGACCTCGATGCTTCTGGCGACGTCCTCGCGCAGCGCACGGTATTCAGCCTCACTCATCACTTCGGGAAGGGACTCGAACCAGGACGGGATTTCCATGCCGGTCTCCCCCGCTAGAGGCGGACATCGAGGATCGGCGAGCAGTGAAAGGGTGACGGGAGTCGAACCCGTGCTGTCAGCTTGGGAACTGCGTCGATCATAGCCCGACAGGGTGCAGGCTTTTTGAGCCCGCTTCCCCGGAGCTCCAACCGCCCCATGTTGCCCGGCCCCCTCCACCCCCGCGCACCCGATGGTGCTGGGAGCGCGCCGGTCAACGCTGGGGCAGGGAGGAGAGATAGCCATGCCCTGCTCCCTTCCCTCGGCTCAGGTCATCGAAGTAGCCACTCCAGGCAGGCCAAGCGGTCGGGGAGCTCGAGGGGCGGCAGCCCCTCGTTTCGGGGTTTGGGGCGGAGCCCCAATAGACACAGTCTGAGGTCTTGAGCGCGAAGCGCCCCTCTGGCGAAGGCCTTGCTTGGAGAGCGGGTGACGGGTTTCAGTGGTCGCGGGCGTCGTACTCTTCGCGGGCGCTGTCGATCCGGTCGATGTTCTGCTCGGCCCACTGCTTCATGACCGCCATGACGGGCAGGAGGCTCCGTCCCAGGTCGGTGAGTGCGTAGTCGACGCGGACCGGCACCGCCGGAGTGACCGTACGCGAGATCAGGCCGTCGCGTTCGAGGTGGCGCAGGGTCTCCGTGAGCATCTTCTGGCTGGCGCCCGCGATCGCGCGAGCCAGATCGCCGTAGCGGCGCGGGCCGTCGGCCAGCTCGTTGAGCAGGACGGCCACCCACTTGTCACCGAGGCGCTCGATCAGCCGGTTGGCCGGGCAGGCGGTGAAGCGCGCCTGGTAGGACAGTCGGCTCTCGGTGCGCCGCTGGGCGGCGGTGCGAGTGGTCATGGCATCCCCTCACGTGCGCTGGCCACCTTGAAGTGCGTACTGCCGTTCGACCGTAGCACCGCCTAACTTCGCTCGTGAGCAGGGCTCAACCTGCCTGATCAAGGAGCTGAAGAGAAACCATGACGACGATCGCCATCCTCGGCTCGGGCGCTGTGGCCCGAGCCCTCACCTGCCGGCTGCGAGACGCCGGGCACGAGCTCATCGTGGGCTCTCGTGCCCCGCGCGAGGACTCCGCCGTTCCTGTCGTCGGCCTGCGTGAGGCGGCGGGTGTGGCGGAGGTGGTGATCAATGCCCTGCCCGGCCCTGTGTCGGTGGAGGTGCTCACCGGCCTCGCGGCGGAACTGGCGGGCAAGGTGCTGGTCGACGTCGCCAACGCCACCGAATCCGACGCGCGCGGCTTCGCGGCGGCGCTGCTGTATCCGGGCGGCAGCCTCGCCGAGGAGATCCAGCGGGCCTTGCCGGAGGTACGCGTGGTGAAGACGCTCAACACCATGCACGAATCGATCATGGCTCAACCGGATCGGCCGACCCACCCGCCCACTGCCTTTCTGTCCGGGAACGACGCCGACGCCAAGAAGGCCGTCGGTGGTCTGCTGGCCGACCTGGGGTGGGCGGCTGAGTGGGTCATCGATCTCGGTGGTGTGGAGACGGCGCGGGTGCCGGAGGCGTTCATGCTGATGGTCGGCGACCTTGTCCGCGCGCTCGGCCCGGTGCCCTTCGGCATGGCCATCGCCCACTGACGCCTGTCAACGTCCGTTGACTCGGACGCACGTCCCCTGACGCTGACGCACGCGGACGCACGTCTCCTGACGCGGACGCACGCGGACGCACGTCTCCTGACGCGGACGCACGTCTTTTCTGTTGATGCGGACGCACGCCTGTTGACGCCTGTTGACGCCTGCTACGCCGATCGAGGGGTGAGCCAGGTGGTCATCGCCTCGGGCAGGCCGTTCCTGCCCGCCCAGGCCACGTAGCCGTCGGGGCGGATCAGCAGGACGTCCACGGGCGGGTCCGCGCAGTGCGCGGCGACGACGTGGAGGCGGTCGTCGCTGACCAGGTCGCCCAGCTCCGAAGGGCCCAGGTTGAGGAGTACCCAGCCGGCCGGCCGCATGAGCTCCGCCACGCGGGTCGGTCCCTCCGTGGTGGTCAGTGCCAGGTCGGGGACGAATCGGCCGGTCAGGGGGTGGGGCGCGGTGCCGTACCGGATGTCGGAGCCCTGGAGCAGTTCACCGAGGCGGCGCAAGGGCTGGTCGAAGGTGAACAGCTCCGTGAGGAGGTCACGCAGGGCCGTGCCGTCCTCGCCGGTGAGGCGTTCCAGGGTCGCCTGGGCGCGGGTGTGGCGCAGGGTGTGGACGGCCACCGGGCGGCGTTCCGACTCGTACGTGTCGAGCAGGCCGGGCGGGGCCTGGCCGTGCAGGTGGGCGGCCAGCTTCCAGGCCAGGTTGGCGGTGTCCATCAGGCCGACGTTCAGCGCCGAGCCGCCCGCGGGGAACAGGTGGGCGGCGTCACCCGCCAGGAACACTCGGCCCTCGCGGTAACGGTCGGCGACGCGGGCCTGCGAGACGGTGCTCGACAGCCAGATGGGCTCGCCCAGCGGCAGGTCGACGCCGCTGACGCGGCGCACCGCGGCCTCGAAATCCCCCAGCGTGACGGCCGTCGCGGGCGCCGCCCCCTTCTCGCGTACGCCGACGATGTGGACGCCGGGCTGAAGCGAGGTGAGCAGCAGGCGGCCGTTCGGGGTATGGTTCCAGCCCTGCTGCAGGCCCTTGACCTGCGGTGTGTCGAAGATGCTCGCACCCGGCGCCGCGAAGTGGCCGAGCAGCAGCACCTCGTCGTCCGTCGTGCCGGGGAAGCCGATGCCCGCCTGTTCGCGTACCAGGCTGCGGCCGCCGTCGCAGCCGACGACGTAGCGGGCCCGGAGCCGGAAGCCGTCACCCTCCAGCGTCACACCTTCGTCGTCCTGGGCGAGCGCCCTCAGCCGGTGGTCCCATCTGATCTCGGCGCCGAGCTCGGCCGCGCGCTCGCGCAGCAGCCGCTCCAGGCGGGGCTGCTGGATCATCAGCAGCTGTAACGGGGAGTCGCCGCCCAGCTCGGCGAACTTCAAGGGCACCGAGCCGAACGGGAAGCCCGGCGCGCGTCCGGCGAACGGGCTGCCCGCGCTGAACCGTTCGAGCAGGCCCCGATGGTCGAGCAGCTGGATGATCTGCCCGCCCAGGCCGTTGGCCTTGGGGAGATCGCCAGGCTCGGCTCTCTTCTCCAGCACGGTCGTACGGACGCCGCCCAGGCGCAGCTCGCACGCCAGCATGAGCCCGGCGGGGCCCGCTCCTATGATCACTACTTCTTCCATGCCTGTCAGGCTAGATTGACAAATAGAGCCCTGTCAATCTAGCCTGACGTTGTGGACGTGGGAGAACTCTCTGAACGCATCAAGTCGAACGACCCCGCCATGGGGCTGCGCGCGGTCGGCGCCCTGCATCGGCTGGCCGAGCAGGTCGAGGCCGTGTCCGTGGCCCTGGCCAGAGAGCAGGGGTGGACGTGGGAGCAGATCGGCGACGCGCTCGGCATGTCGCGGCAGTCGGTGCACGCGAAGTACGGAAAGTGACGCGCAGCACGGAAGTGCTGCGGATTACCGGAAGTGAGGGGTGGCATGTTCGGTACGGAGAAGAGCCCGTTCGCCGTGGTCGTGGCCGCGGCGCTGGAGGAGGCCAGGCAGCGCGGCGACCGGCGGCTGGGGACCGAGTATCTGCTGCTCGGACTGCTGCGCGAGCCGGATCTGGCCCCCGCGCGAGCGCTCGGCGTGGATCTGGAACGGGCGCGGGCGGCCCTCGAGGAGCTTGACCGGGCGTCGCTGCGGGCGCTCGGGATCGACGTCGGCGAGGTGCCGCGAGCACGGCCGCGCAAGCATCCGGCCGTGCCGGGCACCGCGCTGACGTCCAGCGCGCGGGCGGCGATCAACCAGACGATCAAGACGACCACCCGCAAGGTCAGGAACACCGCCGCACCGGCCCAGCTGCTGCTGGCCCTGCTCGCGCAGGGACGGCCCGATCCGGTGGCCGAGCTGATCGACCAGCTCGGCATCGACCGCGGCGAGGTCCGTGCCCGCCTGACCGCCTGACCGCCTCACCGCCTCACCGCCTCACCGACCGGCCGAGCGATGGACAACGGGCGGCGGGCGGCGGGCGGCGGGCTGAAATCGGGTTGATCGCGCCTCACTCCTCCTGGCAGTCTCGAACGATGGACCATCGGACGTTCGACGACCTAGTCCAAGAGGCCGAATCGGTCTCCGTGGACGGCTGGGACTTCTCCTGGCTCGACGGCCGGGCGACGGAGGCCCGCCCCTCCTGGGGGTACGCCCGCCGCCTGGCCGGCCGGATGGCCACCGCCGAGGCCGCGCTGGACATCGAGACCGGCGGCGGCGAGATCCTGGCCGGTGTTCCCAAGCTCCCGCCGGTCACCGTCGCCACGGAGTCGTGGCCGCCCAACCTCGCCCTGGCCGCCAAGAGGCTGCGCGCCCGCGGCGCCGCGGTGGTGGCCGACGACGAGCTGCCCCGCCTGCCGTTCCGTACGGCGGCCTTCGACCTGGTCGTCAGCCGTCACCCGGTGCGCACCTGGTGGGCCGAGATCGCCCGCGTACTCAAGCCGGGCGGCACCTACTTCTCGCAGCAGGTGGGCCCGCGCAGCGTCGCCGAGCTGACCGAATTCTTCCTGGGCCCGCAGGACGGCTCCAGCCGCGACCCCGGCAAGGCCAGGGCGGCGGCCGAGCAGGCCGGGCTCACCGTGGTCGATCTGCGGGCCGAGTCGTTGCGGATGGAGTTCTGGGACATCGGCGCGGTGATCTACTTCCTGCGTAAGGTGATCTGGACGGTCCCGGACTTCTCGGTCGGACGCTACCAGAAAGAGCTGCGCGAGCTGCACGAACGCATCCAGGAAGACGGACCGTTCATCGCTCATTCCACCCGTTTCCTGATCGAGGCCAGGGCCTGACCGACTACCGCTGTGGGTGTACGACGAAAGAGGCCGAACACTCCCCTGGGCGGAGCGCACGACGCGCCCAAGGTCCGATGCGCCGGGCTCGTCCGGTGGCGACCCTGGGGATATGAACACAATGACGCATTGGGGCTGGGGCGCTGGATTCTGGCCGATCATCCCGGTTGTCTGGGGCCTGTTCTGGGTGGCCGTCGTCGCCCTGGCCGCTCGGACCTGGCAGAAGGGTCGCTGGCAGCGTACCGAGGCCGGAGCGACCACGTCGGCGGAGCGGATCCTCGCCGAGCGGTACGCGCGCGGCGAGATGACCGACGACGAGTACTTCCAGCGGATGTCAGTGCTCAAGAGCTGACCCACCCGACGCTCAAGAGCCACGGCGCAAGCCAAACCACCACGCGGGTAAAAGAACTGTTACTGGCCGCATCCAGTTCGCGACGTTAAGTTGCCTCTAGGGACTGTCGAGAAGTGGGGGCTCTTATGCAGTCAATCGCCCGATTCTGCGGCGGCTGAGCGTGCAGGCCGCCACCCTGCTCGCCACCGGGCTCGCCGCCGGGCTGGTGGCGGGGACCGCGTCCTGCACCGCGGTGCAGGGCGGGCTGCTTGTGGGCCTCACCTCGGGCGGCTGCGATGGCGACGAGCGGGGGCCGTCGCGCGATCCCGCGCTCGTGGGGTGGTTCCTGGCGGGCCGGCTGGCCGCCTACGCGACCGCCGGGGCGCTGCTCGGCCTGGCGGGTTCGGCCGTCAGCCTGCCCCCGCAGGCGCGGGCGGTGCTGCTCGTGGCGGCGGGCGTCGCGGTCATCACGTACGCGATCAGGTTGCTCCGCCGGCGGCGGTCCGGCTGCGAGGCCCCCAAGCGGACGCCCCGGAGCGCGCCACTGCTGGGCGCGGCCACCATCCTCATCCCCTGCGGGGTGACTCTCGGCATGGAGATGATCGCGGTCTCCAGTGGCTCGCCGCTCGGCGGCGCCGCGGTGATGACCGGGTTCGTGCTCGGCACCGCGCCCGCCTTCGCGCTGCTCGGCTGGATCCTGCGGCGCGTCTCGCGGACCAGGCTCGCCCGGCTGGCCGGGGTGGCGGCGCTCGCGGCCGGCCTGTGGACGGTCGGCTCGGGGCTCAGCCTGGGCGGCTGGCTCGCGGCTCCGGCAGGTTCGGCGGGCCTGGTCGGCCTGGCAGGTCTGACGGGCTTGGCGGGTTCGACAGGTTCGGCGGGTGGCGCGTCGGGCGGAGCCGGCGCCGGCGCCGAGCAGGGTGCCCATACGGTCACCGTCTGGGCAACCCGCGACGGCTACCGGCCGGAGATCGTGAGCGCCCGCGCCGGCGTCCCCGTCGAGATCGTCTTCAAGCTGGCCGACCAGGGCTGCACGAGCACGGTCACGATCGCCGGGCGGGACATCGCCCTTCCCGCGACGGTGCACCTGCCGCCGCAGCGCCCTGGGTCGCTTCGTTACGTATGCGGGATGGGGATGTACAGCGGCTACATCAACTTCTCCTAGTCCCTCGGCGATTACTGTTCGCATTCGCGCGATTACCTGGCACCCTGTGGCCATGGCGTGGTGGCAAGAGGAGGTGGCGGCACCGGCTGTTCCGGCGCCACGTGTGGGAGACGAGCCTGAGCTGCTGATGGCTGCTCGGGCCGGCGACCCGCAGGCGGCGCACCGGCTCGGCCGGCTCTGCGCCCAGCGGGGCGACCGCTCGGCGGCCAAGGAGTGGTGGGAACGCGCGGCGGCGGGCGGCAACATCGACAGTGCCTACAACCTGGGCATCTGGCACGAGAAGCACGGCAGCCTGGAGGAGTCCGTCTCCTGGTACAAACTGGCCGCCGCCACCGGCGACGTCGAGGCCGCGGTCAACCTGGCCACGCTGCTGCTGGAGCAACGCGGAGACGTCACGGCCGCCAGGCGCTGGTTCGAGATCGCGGCCCGCGAGGGCTCCCGGACGGCCGCCCGGCGACTGGCGCTGATCTGCGAGGACGCGGGTGAGGTCGCGGCCGCGCGCGAGTGGCACCGCAGAGCGGCCGCCGACGGCGACGCGGCCTCCGCGCACGACCTGGGCTTCCTGGCGTACGCGGCGGGCGAGGACGAGGAGACCCTGCACTGGTGGGAGTGCGCCGCGCGCAGCGGCCACGCCGAGTCGGCCTACTGCCTCGGCCTGCTCCTCCAGGCCAGCCGTGACCCCGAGGGCGCCGGCGCCTACTTCCGGCTGGCCGCCAAGAGCGACCACCCGGGCGCCGCCTCGCAGCTCGGCGCCAGGGCGCTGGCCCACGGAGATCTGCGTACGGCCCGCGCCTGGTTCGAGCGGGCGGCCGGCGCGGGCCGGCTGGCGGACCAGCGGATGGCCGGGTTCGTCTGCGTCGAGCTGGGCGACTCCGCCGGGGCCAGCCACTGGTTCGGCCGGGCGGCGGCCAGCGGCGACGCCGAGTCCGCCTTCCACTTCGGGCTGCTGCTCATCGCCGAGTTCAGCGACCTGGCGGGCGGGCGGCACTGGTTCCGGCAGGCCGCGCTGGCCGGACATCACCAGGCGGCCATCGAGCTGGCCGGGCTGCTGTCGGCGGCCGGGGAGACGGACGAGGCCGCGCGCTGGCTGGCCGACCCGCCGCCTCCGTCGTGGGACCGGCCGGCCGAGCCCGAGCTGGCCGCGCGGGCCGAGCTGGCGGCCTCCGCCACGGGCCGCCGGGGCGGCGTCTCGCTGGCCGAACGCGAGCTGGCCGAGATCCTCGGCACCTGGGACCTGGCGACCAGACCGCTGCACGACCACGCGGACGTGCTGGGCTGGCTGGCCCGGCGCAGCGGCCTGCACTCCAGCGCGATCGAGCACCTGGCGTCGGTACGCGGCACGCTGCTCCGTCCGGGCAGCGCGCCCTGGCCCAGCCCCGGCGAGATCGACCACGTCCTCGCCACGGCCCGCGACCTGCGACAGCGGCTCGGCGTCCGATAGCCAAGCCGCTGTGCTCCAGTGGCGGGTCAAGCGGGTCAAGCGACTCAGGTGGGCCAGACAGGTCAGGCGATTCAAGTGGGCCAGACGGGTCAGGCGGGTCAGGCGGGCCAGAGGGGCCAGACGGGTCAGGCGGCGAGGACCTCGGTCACCGGCGTGACCGGGAGTTCGAGCGCCTGCGCGACCGGGCCGTTGGTGAGCAGGCCGTCGTAGGTGTTGAGCCCGCCCGCCAGGCCCGCGTCCGCCTTGAGCGCGTCGCGCCAGCCCAGGTCGGCGAGCTTGACGGCGTACGGGAGCGTCGCGTTGGTCAGGGCGTAGGTGGAGGTGTTGGCCACCGAGCCCGGCATGTTCGCCACGCAGTAGAAGATCGACCCGTGCACGGTGTAGGTCGGCTCGGCGTGCGTGGTCGGGTGTGAGTCCTCGAAGCAGCCGCCCTGGTCGATGGCGATGTCGACCAGCACCGAGCCCTGCTTCATGCGCGAGACCAGGTCGTTCGAGACCAGCGTCGGGGCCTTGGCGCCCGGGATCAGGACCGCGCCGATGACCAGGTCGGCGTTCAGCACCTCGCGCTCGATCGCGTACGACGTGGAGACCAGCGTCTTGAGCCGGCCCTGGTAGATGGCGTCGATGAAGCGCAGGCGGTCGACGTTCGTGTCGAGCACGGTGACCTCGGCGCCCATGCCGACGGCGATCTGGGCGGCGTTCAGCCCGGAGACGCCGCCGCCGATCACGACCACCTTGGCCGGGGCCACACCGGGCACCCCGCCCGGCAGCACGCCGCGGCCGCCGTTGAAGCGCATCAGGTTGTACGCCCCCACCTGCGGGGCCAGGCGGCCCGCGACCTCCGACATCGGGGCGAGCAGCGGCAGGGTGTTGCCGACCTGCACGGTCTCGTAGGCGATGCCCGTCGTCTTCGCCCCGAGCAGCGCGTCGGTGCACGCCCGGGAGGCGGCCAGGTGCAGGTAGGTGAACAGCACCAGGCCATCGCGCAGCCGGTGGTACTCCTCGGCGATCGGCTCCTTGACCTTGAGCACCATCTCCGCCTCGCCCCACACGGCGTCGGCGCCTTCGACGATCTTCGCGCCCGCCGCCAGGTATTCCTCGTCCGGGATGTGCGAGCCCAGGCCCGCACCTCGCTGAACGGTGACGTCGTGGCCGTGACGGACCAGCTCGTGCACGCCTGCCGGGGTTGCGGCGACTCGGTATTCGTGGTTCTTGACCTCGGCAGGCACGCCGATCTTCATGGCGGATCCTTTCGTTCCTTGAACAGCGTTGAACAGTGTTAGAGGCGAGCCCACGCTTCCGTGAGCACGTTGCGGAGGATCGACCCGATCTCGTCGAACTCCTTCGGCCCCGCGATCAGCGGCGGCGCGAGCTGGATGACGGGGTCGCCACGGTCGTCGGCGCGGCAGTAGAGCCCGGCCTCGAACAGCGCCTTCGACAGGAACCCGCGCAGCAGCCGCTCCGACTCCTCGTCGGTGAACGTCTCCTTGGTGGTCTTGTCCTTGACCAGCTCGATGCCCCAGAAATAGCCGGCGCCCCGGACGTCGCCGACGATCGGCAGGTCCTTGAGCCCGTCGAGGGTGGCCTGGAAGAGCGGCTCGTTCTTGGTGACGTGGCCGAGCAGGTCCTCGCGCTCGAAGATGTCGAGGTTGGCCAGCGCCACGGCCGCCGAGACCGGGTGCCCGCCGAAGGTGTAGCCGTGGGCGAACATCTGGTCGCCGCCCTTGAACGGCTCGAACAGCCGGTCATGCACGATCATGGCCCCGATGGGCGAGTAGCCGCTGGTCAGGCCCTTGGCGCAGGTGATGATGTCGGGCACGTAGTCGAACTTCTGGCCGCCGAACATCGTGCCGAGCCGGCCGAAGGCGCAGATGACCTCGTCGGAGACGAGCAGCACGTCGTACTCGTCGCAGATCTCGCGCAGCCGCTGCCAGTAGCCGGCCGGCGGCGGGAAGCAGCCGCCGGCGTTCTGCACCGGCTCGGCGAAGACGGCGGCCACCGTGTCGGGGCCCTCCATCTCGATCGCGCGGGCGACGCGGTCGGCGGCCCAGATGCCGTACTCCTCCGGGCTCATCCCCTTGACGCCACTGATCTCGTCGGCGCGGTAGTAGTTCGTGTTCGGCACCCGCACCGAACCGGGCACGAGCGGCTCGAACATCTGCTTGAACGCCGGGATGCCGGTGATCGACAGGGCGCCCTGCGGGGTGCCGTGGTAGGCGATCTGGCGGCTGATGACCTTGTGCTTGAGCGGCTTGCCGATGAGCTTGTAGTACTGCTTGGCCAGCTTCCAGGCCGACTCGACCGCCTCGCCGCCGCCGGTGGTGAAGAAGACCCTGTTGAGATCGCCGGGGGCCAGGCTCGCGAGCCGCTGTGCCAGCTCGGCCGCCTTCGGGTGCGCGTAAGACCACAACGGGAAGAAGGCGAGCTCCTGCGCCTGCTTGGCGGCCGCCTCGGCCAGCTCGCTCCGGCCGTGACCGGCTTGGACCACGAAGAGTCCCGCCAGGCCGTCCAGGTAGCGTTTGCCGTGGATGTCGTAGATGTAGGAGCCCTCACCGCGAACGATGGTCGGGATCTCCGCCTGCTGGTAGGCGCTGTGCCTCGTGAAGTGCAACCACAGGTGATCCTGCGCGGCCTTGAGAATCTCGTTTTCCGGCTGCGTCATGATTATCTTCCCTCGTGTCCGATCTCCCCACAGTCTGCATGTTCACCTCGGGTTTGCCAAGCGAAAGCGTCGCAGCAGTGTGCAAGAAAACCGAGATCCGCAGGAACGGAATGTAACAGCTGCGAAATCCGCAGGTAGATTAGCGCGCGGGCCATGCCCGTTTCACGCGATGTGAAGCCTTTGTGATCCAATGAGACGTTAACTATCGAGAACGACCCGGGGGACCGTCCGTGACTCCTGACCAGATCGAGAGCGCCATCGCGGCCGCGATGCCGCAGTCCGTGGAGGACCTCAAGCGGCTCGCCGCCATCCCGTCGGTGGCCTTCCCCGGGCATCCCGAGGAGCCCGTGCTCGCCGCCGCGGCCTTGACCGAGGAGCTGTTGCGCAGCACCGGACTGACGCATGTGCAGCGGGTCGCGGTCGAGGGCAGCTTCCCCGCGGTGTACGGCGAGGTGGCCGCGCCGCCCGGCGCGCCCACGGTGCTGCTCTACGCGCACTATGACGTGCAGCCCGCCGGGGACCCGGCCGCCTGGCGTACCCCGCCCTTCGAGCCGACCCTGATCGACGGCCAGCTGTTCGGCAGGGGCGCCGCAGACGACAAGTCGGGCATCATCTCGCATGTCACCGCCCTGCGCGCGTTCCAGGGGCAGTTCCCCGTCGGGGTGAAGGTCCTCATCGAGGGCCAGGAGGAGTACGCCGGGGAGCGCCTGGAGGCGTTCGTCGAGCGCAACCCCGACCTGCTGCGGGCCGACGCGATCGTGGTGGCCGACTGCGGCAACCCGCGGATCGGCGACCCCGCGGTCACCACCTCCCTGCGCGGCATGGCGGCCTTCACCATCGAGGTCCGCACCCTGCGCGAGCCGGTGCACAGCGGCCAGTTCGGCGGCGCCACCCCCGACGCGCTCTCGGCGCTCATGCGCATGCTGACCTCGCTGCACGACGACAACGGCGACATCCGGGTACCGGGCCTGCCCCGCGGCACCTTCCTCGGTCAGGGACCGTCGGAGGAGGAGTTCCGCAGGACCTCCGGTGTGCTGGACGGTGTGTCGCTGGTCGGCTCCGGCTCCCTGGCGGACCGCCTGTGGGCCTCGTACGCCATCACCGTGACCGGCATCGACGCGCCTTCGGTGTCGGGCGCCATCAACGCGGTCCAGCCCGCGGCCCGCGCCCGCGTCACGGTCCGCATCCCCCCTTCCGGCGACCCCAAGACGACCGTGAACGCGGTGGTCGAGTTCCTGCGGCAGGTCACGCCGTGGGGCGCGCAGGTCGCCTTCGGCGACTTCACCGTGGGATCGGGCTTCCAGGCGGACTCGGGCGGCAAGGCCCGCACGGCGCTCAACCGGGCCATGGAGCGCGCCTTCGGGCGGCCGCCGCGCGACGTGGGGGCGGGCGGGTCGATTCCGCTGGTGAACACGCTGCTGAAGCAGTTCCCGGCGGCGGAGATCCTGCTGTTCGGGGCCGAGGACGAGGAGGCGGCCATCCACGCGCCCAACGAGCGGGTGGACCTGGAGGAGCTGCGCCGCATCGCCACCGCCGAGGCGCTGTTCCTGCGGGAGCTCAGCCTGCCCTCCGCGCTCGGCGTCTGATTCCTGATCCCTGATCCCTGATTTCGCTACAGCAGGAGTCGGCCGCCGCGCTTGACCGTGCGGATGATGGGGGCGGTCTCCATGGTGGTGACCGCCTCCAGGGCAGCGAGGCGCTCGGTGAGGTACCGGCCCAGGTCCAGCGGGTCGCGGCAGTTCAGGGCCGCGACCAGGTTGGTGGGCCCGGTGGTGAGGGCGGCGAAGGCGATCTCGGGATGCCGCGCCAGCGCCGCACCGACCTCGACCGCCTTGGCCGGCGGGGCGGCGATCCACAGCCGGGCCTCGGTGCCGAATCCGAGCGCCGAAGGCGGTACGTCGAGCTGGTAGCTCAGGATTCCCTGGCCGCGCAGCGCGTACAGGCGGCGTTTCACCGTGGTCTCCGACCAGCCGGTGGCGGCGGCCAGCTCGGCGTAGGGCGCGCGGCCGTCCAGATTGAGCGCCCGCAGCAGGGCCTTGTCGCCCTCGTCGAGGTCGATCGGACCGTCTCCGGCCTCGACCGGCGGCGGGCGCAGCCGGTCGGCCTGTTCGGGTGACAGGCAGGCCAGCCCCTGCCAGCCGTCCGGCAGCACGAAATTACGCAGCAGCAGGTGAGCGGAGACCGAGACGACCCGGCTGGTGCGGGGCAGTTTGTCCAGCAGCAGGGCGTCCTGGTCGTGGGTGCCGCGCGTCCGTACGGTGCAGGAGATCTCGGTGCCGCCGGACAGCAGGTACACGAAGGACGTGTCGTCACGGGCGGCCAGCGCCTTGGCGACCGGCACGGCCGCGTCCGGGGTACAGCGCAGCCGGATGGTCCACTGGGTGTGCCCCAGCCGTGCGCCGTTGACCAGGCCCGCCACCCGCAGCACGCCTTGGCCGCGCAGCCGCCGGTAGCGGCGGGCCACGGTGTTCTCCGAGACCCCGAGCACGTCGGCGACCGCCCTGAACGAGGCCCGGCCGTCGATCTGCAGCGCGTGAACCAGACCCCGGTCGACGGTATCCATCCAGACATCCCTGTGCGGTGACGGTTTCCGGCGATCCTAGCCGCCTGGCTGGGACACGTGGGTGGTCGTGCGCGACGCTCGTCGCATGAACATCCTCGTCCTCGCCGCCACCGGAAACGTCGGCGGTCAGATCATCACCCAACTGCGCGAGACCGGCCACGCCGTACGGGCGGTCACCCGCGATCCGCGCGCCGCCCGCTTCCCCGCCGAGGTCGAGGTGATGCGCGGCGATCTGTCCGCGCCGGACACCATCGCGGCCTGCCTGGACGGCATCGACGCGGTGTTCCTGCTCTGGCCGCTGCACACCGGCGAACAGCTGCCCGCCGTGCTCGACGTGATCGCCCGGCGGGCCCGCCGCGTGGTCTTCCTGGGTACGGGCGGCGTTCCCGACCTCGGCTTCGAGGAGCAGGAGAAGCTCGTCCACGGCTGCGGGATCGAGTCCACCATGATCAGGCCGAGCACCTTCGCGGTGAACACGTTGTGGTGGGCCGACCAGATCCGGGCCGGGGACATCGTCGAGGGGGCTTACGGCGCGCTGCCGATGTCCCCGATCCATGAGGCCGACATGGCGGCCGTCGCGGTCCGCGCCCTCACCGAGCCGGGACACGACGGCGCCACCTACACCCTGACCGGCCCGGAAGTGCTCACCCAGGCCGAGCAGGTCCGCGTCATCGGCGAGGCGCTGGGCCGGCCGCTGCGCTGGCGGGAGCTGACCCGCGAACAGGCCCGAGAGCGGCTGCTGGCCGACGAGAGCTTCCCCGACTCCTTCGTCGACGTGCTCCTCGACGGCTACGCCGCCATGCTCGCCGGACCGCCGCCCACCCTGACCTCCACCGTCCAGGACGTCACCGGGGTTCCGGCACGGTCTCTGCGGCGGTGGGCCACGGACCACGCCGCCGACTTCGGCTGACGGGGGCTGACAGGGTGAGCAGTGGGCGGGCACGCCGGATTGACACGTATGTCACCGGACGTCAGTTTTGATTTATGGAGGAGTTTCGCATGGTGCGCGAATTCTCATTCGCGACCGCTGCCCGCTTGCTCAGCCCGCTCATCCTGCTGGTCCCGGTGTGCCTGGCGCTCAGCTTCGCCTCGGGCCGTCATATCGAATGGGGGTGGATAGCCGCGGGAACGGCGATACTCGCCATTGGCGTACGCCTGGCCAGGCATCGGCAGATGGCCGCGGACACGGTCGTACGTTTCTCCGCTGAGGGCGTGGAGATGGAAGACGCGTACGGATCCCGCGTACGCCTGGCATGGCGGCACATTGAGTGCGTCGATGTCGTGGAAAGCCGGGTGCCGAGCCCGCGTACCATCGCCGAGGCGGACCGGATCTATGTCCGGACCGGAACCAGAAAATGCATCGGCGTGGTCGGCTGGGGTGAATATGAGGTTTCTCCCAGCGCCCCTGGCTGGTTGTTGTGCCATCTGGATCGGATGCCGGTCGATCCGGCGACCGGATTACCGAAACTGAGTATTCCCCTTGGCGTCGTCGACCCGCTGTGGGAACACGGTCCGATGGGCGATCGGGTCCGCCACCACCGGCCCGATCTGCTGGCCGGCGACCAGCCCCGGGCCGGCGTGGGGGGCGGCGGAAGCCTCTGAGATCAGGTGTCGGCGTCGAGCAGCGTGCGGATGAGAGGTACGGCCAGGCGGAGGACGTCGTCGAGGTCGGCCTCGGCCAGGTCGGGCATGCGCACCAGGTGGCGGTGGACGGTGATGCCGAACATCATCGCGCCCGCCAGCGCCGCCCGCAGGCGCGCGTCGGGACCGTGGACCCCGGCCGCGATCCGGTCGATCGCCTCAGCCGTCACGTGCTCGCGGAGCAACTGGGCGGCTTCCTGGCTGGTCATGCTGGTGCGCAGGAGTATGGCCATCGGGTTGTCGGGGGCGGCGGCCCAGCGCTCCAGCATGGCGCGCAGGTAGTTCTCGGCGGAGCGACCCGGGTCGTCGGTGGTCAGGGAGTCGACGTCGAGGCACAAGTCGAGGGACTCGCGGAACAGCTGTTGCTTGGTGCCGAAGTACTGGATGACCGAGGACTTGTCGACGTCCGCCTCGGCCGCGATCGCGCGGATGGTGGCGCGTTCGTAGCCGACCTCGCCGAAGGTGCGGCGGGCGGCCTCCAGGATCCGGCGGCGAGTGCGCTGGCCCTTGCTCTCGTTCTCCCACGCCTGGCCGGCGAGCTCATCGGTCGACATGGGCCACCACCTCCTGCTGGCCTCCGATGGTAACGGGGTCAGGCACCACCAGAGGCCGGGCAGGGGGTCGGATCTAGCGGACCTCCTCGATGGACGATGGGATCTGCCCCGCCATCAGCTCGCCCATCCTGCGCTGCAGCGACTCGGAGTCGTTGAGGTGCGGGAACGGCTCATCGGGCACCTCGACGTCCAGGAACTCGCACAACGGCTCCCACCCCTGGCGCACGTCGAACACCAGGAGCCGGCTCGCGGGCAGGCTCGCCTCGACGGTGGCCCTGTGGCGCTCGAACGCCTCGATGGCGACCTTCTCGTCGGGCATGCCGGCCATGGGAGTCCAGCCCTGGCCGAAGGTCTCCTCCCCGATCGCGCTCATGACCGGCTGCATCTTCTGCATCCCCTCGAAGACCTTCGCCGCGGCCGGTGGCAGCGTCGACGGGTCCATGGACATGGTCCGGCCGGGGCCCATGGAGAAGAGATTCTGAATGCTGACGTACCAGCGAGCGGGGTCGCGGACGGTCAGGATGACCTTGGCGTCAGGGTAGGCCGCCGCCTGCTCGCGCCAGAACCCGCTGGCCGGCCAGTCCTGGGCCGACTGGTAGCCGTCGAACACCTGGTCCCAGTCCACCGGCTCGCCGGAGACGACGGACACCCACCGGTCGGCATGCTCCGGCTTGGTCAGGATCTCGAACATGTGGTAGCAGGGGCCGAACCCGAGCCGCTCCAGCGCGGCCTTCATCGAGCTGGTTCCGGTACGCGGGAACCCCGCCCCGATCACTTTCAGCATTGCCGTGCCTCCCGTTTCCAGCGGCTGACGCGCGCCTCTGGCTGAGAGTAAAGGACTAGCCCACAAATCTCAACGCTTGTACATTTTTTCCCATTATGGCCGGATCGGCGCCCGCTTACGGCCGGATCGGTGCCCGCTTGGGGCCGACGCAAGCGCCCGCTCATGGCCGGGTCAGCGCCTGCCGACCGTCCCGTACCTGAGCAGGTCGAGCAGCCGCGCGGACTGGTCCGAGCCGGTCAGCGCTATCGCGTTGGCGAGGGTCATCAGCTCGCGGACGGTCAGGTCGGGGCGGACCTCGCCCGCCTCCTGTGCCCTGGTGAGCAGTGCCGAGGCGGTGGCCAGCATCTTCTCGTGCCACTCGCCGAACAGCGCCGAGCCGTCGCGCGGGAGGGCCAGCGCCAGGTCGCGCTTGCCGGCGACGTGCGCGACGAAGGCGCCCAGCCACTCGTGCAGCGCGTCGCCCGGCGAAGCGGCCGCCAGGAGGGTGTCGCCGCTCTCGCACAGCTCCGTCACCTCGTCGGCGTAGACGGCGATGATCAGGTCCTGGCGGGTGGGGAAATGCCGGTACATCGTCGCGTTGCCGACCCCGGCGTGGCGGGCGACGTCGTCGAGCGGCACGTCCGCGCCGCGCTCGGCGAACAGCTTCCTGGCCGCGGCCAGGACCGCGTCGTGGTTGCGGCGCGCGTCCGCCCGCCTGGGGCGCTCTGCCGGCATACGGCTCAGCCTAGCCGGGCCCTCAGGTTGAGTACCGTGGCTAGGCCGGCGTCCTGACGGGCAGGTCGTAGACCCGGCGCACGCTGCTGCCGAGCCTGCTCACGTCGGCCCCGTACACGTGCACCGACACCCCGACCTCGTCACTCACGTTGATCACCTTGTGGATGTCGCCGGGCGGCGCGAACCCGCTGGCCTCGCCCGGCAGGTTGGCTGCCTGCCCGATCTCCAGCAGGTGGTCCCCCATGTCCCGGTAGAGCGTCTCGTGTTCGATCCCGCTGATCACGCCGAACGCGCACCACGACACGTGGTCGTGGATCACCGTGTACTGGCCCGGCCGCCATACGACCGACACGATCGAGAAGTCGTCGCACGCGTACAGCGCCTGGGACACGTACGTATCGGGCGAACCCGCTCGCTCTTCCGCCGTGAGCAAGTCGAGGCTGGACAGCCGTGGGCGGAGCAGATCCGCCACCGCGAACGCGGTCTCCCGCGGAGCGAGACGGCGGGCGGTGATGTCGCCGATGTCCGACACGAGGGCGTCGAGCCCCGGCCGGATCAGGACCGTGTCCATGTATGTCTCCCTATAAGTCGCTCTCCCCCTCTACGGTGCTACGTTGGGATCCATAGGTCCAACAGAAGTTTTGTGGCTCATCAATAGATATGGTTGATGAATGCTGGATGTCGTACGGCTCCGCGTCCTCGTCGCCGTCGCGCGTACGGGCTCGCTGACCGCCGCTGCCAAGGAGCTGCACTACTCGCAGCCGTCGGTCAGTCACCACCTCGCCCGGCTCGAAGCCGAGACCGGGGCCAAGCTCGTGCAGCGCGTCGGGCGTGGCATCCGGCTCACGGAGGCCGGCAAGCTGCTCACCACGCGGGCCGACGACATCATCGGCCGCCTCGACGCCACCGCCGACGAGCTGGCCGCGCACGTGGGGCTGCGTTCGGGGCGGGCCCGGCTGGCCGCGTTCCCCTCCGCGCTGGGCACCTTCATCCCCAGGACGGCGACCCGGTTGGCGGGTTCGCATCCCGGGCTGCGGCTGCACCTCACGGAGACCGAGCCGCCGGAGGCGCTGCGGCTGCTGCGGAGCGGGCGGGTGGATGTGGCGGTGATGTTCCGCTACGACGACACGGCACCGGAGGACCCGGGGATCCAGATGATCCACCTGCTCGACGACCCGAGTTATCTGGTGTCCTCCGGCGTCTCGCAGGATTTGGGGGCACACGCCGGGGACCCCTGGATCGCGGGGTGTGACCGGTGTCGTAGCCATCTGCTCGACATCTGCGCCAAGGCGGGGTTCGAGCCGCGGATCTCCTTCACCAGCGACGACATCGTGGCCGTACAAGCGCTGGTGGCGGCGGGCATGGGGCTGACCGTGCTGCCCGGACTGGCGCTCAGCGCGCACCGGCATCCGGACGTGGAGGTGGCTCCGATCCCGGGGTCCACCAGGCATGTGTACGCGGCGGTCTACGGCGACCCGCCCCACCCGCCGGCCACCGAGGCGCTGCTGTCGGCCCTGGTGGAGAGCGTCTGACCCGTCGCGCCGTGGCGGCGGGGGGCGCACCCCTACGATCCGTCGAGGCGGCGGGGGCGCACCCCCCACGATCCGTCGTGGCGCGGCGGCGGAATTCCGTTGGCCGCGACGAGGGGCGCACGCCTACCATGAGCGACATGCCGGATTTCGCGACGCTCGCTCTCTTCTGCGCGGCCACCCTCGCCCTCCTCCTGGTGCCGGGTCCCGCGGTTCTGTTCATCGTCACCAGAAGCGTCGCGCAGGGCAGGTCGGCGGGCCTGATCTCGGTGCTCGGCGTCCACGCGGGCTCGGTGGTGCACGTGGTCGCCGCGGCCCTGGGCATCAGCGCGCTGGTGGCCGCCTCCGCCACGGCGTTCACCGTGATCAAGTACGCGGGCGTCGCCTACCTCGTCTGGCTCGGGGTGCGCAAGCTGATGAACCGGACCGCCGCCTCGGCCGAGGAAGCGGTCGAGACGGAGATGCACTCCAAGCGGCGGATGTTCTGGGAGGGCTTCGTGGTCAACGTGCTCAACCCCAAGACCGCCATCTTCTTCCTGGCGTTCCTGCCGCAGTTCACGGATCCGGCGGCGGGTCCGGTCGCGCCGCAGATCCTGGTGCTCGGGCTGGTCTGGATGGGGCTCGGGATGACCACGGACGGCACGTACGCGCTGCTCTCCTCGGCCCTGGCCGGCCGGGTCCGGCGCTCCACGCGGGCGCGGCGCCGCCTCGACATCGGCAGCGGCCTCGTCTACCTCGGCCTGGCCGCACTGCTCACGGGCGAAAAGGCGTAACTCCCTGCTCACGGGCGAAAGGGCGTAGCTCCCTGCTCACGGGCGAGAAGGCGTAGCTCCCCTGCTCACGGGCGAGTAAGCATAGTAAGCGGGGCAATCTCCTGCCTGGGGGCGAGCCCGGATGGGATAGTGGTGGCACCCTCGTCGGGGGACGACACATCGGGACGTAGCGACTAGGCGGGCCCCATGGAAAGGCCACCGCACCGCCTCGGGGTCGAGCGCGTCGTCGAGGTCCACTCTCTGCCGAGCCTCCTGCGGCGCGCCCGCGAACCGCTGCCGCCCGACTGCCCTGACTGGCCGTTGCTGGTGCCGGAGCACGCCGTCGTCCCCTTTCTGGGACGCCACGAGGAGCTGGCGACACTGCGCGGCTGGACCGACTCCCCGGCCCCGCTGTCGATCGCGGTGCTGACGGGCCGGGGCGGCACGGGTAAGACGCGGCTGGCCGGCGAGCTGTGCGTGGAGCTCACCGAGGTCGGCTGGGACGCCGGTTTCCTCACCACCCCTTACCCCTGCGCCACCCGCCTCGACGTACTCCGCCCCACCCTCCTCGCCGTCGACCACCCGGAACCGTGGGCTGGGGCGCTCGGCGAACTCATCGGGCACCTGGCCGGTCGGCGGCTCCGTCACCGGGTCAGGATCCTGCTGCTCACCCGCGAGCCCTCCGGTGTCGGCGGCCTGCCGAAGGAGCTGAACAGCGTCACCGTCCAGCTCGACCGCCGTCCGCTGACGCGCGCCGAGCGGGTCGGGCACGCGGCGGCGGCCATGCGGGCATTCGCGTCACCCCGGGCCGTCCTGCCCGCTCTCGACGATCCTGGGTACGGCAATCCGCTGCACCTGCACCTGGCCGCCTTGATGCGGCTGCGCGGGGACGACGTCGAGGGCGGGGAGTTGCTGAGCCGGTTCCTGATGTACGAGCAGCACCAGTGGATGACGGTGTGGCCCGACGGGCACGAACCGGTGGACGCCGCGACGGCCCGGCAGGCGGTGGCCCTGGTCACGCTCACCACGCCTACCCGCCAGGAGCTGCGGGAACTGCTGTCGGCGGTGCCCGAGGCCCAGACGTACGACCGCAGACTGGCCTTGGGCGACTGGCTGGCCCGCCTCTTCCCGGGCCGGTCTGGTCCACAGGGGAGGCTGGCGCCGCTGGGGCCGGAGGTCGTGGCCGAGCAGTTCCTGGCCGAGACCGAGGACCTGGACGCGCTCGTTCTGGCCGTGCACGACCATCCGGCCAGAACGGCCGGGCACCTCCTGCGGATGCTGGAGGTCCTGCGGCGGTCGAGCGAGCGGCCCGCCGTACGGTCGGCGCTGCGGTCGCTGCTCACGGGCCGGCTCGACGGACTGCTGGAGGAAGCGGCGGCCGAGCCGTCCGCGCGGCTCGGCGACCAGGTCGAGGCCGCACTCCGTCCGCTGCTGGGCGACCCGGATGGTGACGTGGAAGGCGGCATGCTGGTGCGGTGCCTGTGCGTCTACGCCAGGGCGCTGCTCGGGCGGCAGCGGGCCGTCGAGGCGCTGGCGCAGGTCGAGCGGGCCGCCGATCTCTGTGACGAGCTGGACGAGCCGGTCGGCGCGGCCATGACGTACGCGGTCCTGGGCGCGACGCTGGCCGCGCTCCACCGGCCGCACGACGCGCTGGAGGCCATCGCCTGGTCCCAGGCCGAAGCCGCCGCGCTCATGCGCCAGGGCAGGCACGCCGACGCGGTGCGCCCGCTGGGTGAGGCGGTGGCGGTGCTGGAGCGGTTCGCGGCCGGCGATCCGGTCCTCATGGGTCAGCTGGCCAACGGGATGCTCATGCTCGGAGACGCCCTGATCGAGGCGGGGCGATGGCTGGAGGCCGGCGTCGTGCTGCACCGGGGCACCCAGGTGATCGAGGACGATGTGCTCGGCGCCGTGGCCCAGGCCCGGCTCGACGTCTGCCGGGCCGAGCTGAGCCGCCACGAGGAGGCGGAAGAGGCGCGAGCCGCTGAACCCCGGGCTTACGAGCCGCCGGACTCGGCTTGGCGCCGGGCCCACCGGTAGTCGGCCTTGCCCGCCGGTGACCGGACCATCTCGTCCACGAACACGTACGTACGAGGCACCTTGTACCCCGATAACCGCTGCCTGCAGTGCGCGTCCAGTTCGCCCGCCGTCACCTCGACCCCCTCGCGCGCCTCGACCACGGCCGCCACCCGGTTGCCCCACCGCTCGTCCGGTATCCCGGTCACCACCGCGTCGAAGACCGCGTCATGCCCCTTGAGCACCGCTTCCACCTCTTCGGGGAAGACCTTCTCCCCGCCGGTGTTGATGCACTGGGACCCGCGCCCGAAGACGTTCACGGTGCCGTCGGCGTCGACGCTGGCCAGGTCGCCGGTCAGCAGCCATCGGGTGCCGTCGGCGTCGGTGACGACCGTACGGGCGGTCTTCTCCGCGTCGTTGTAGTAGCCGAACGAGATCGGCCCCGACTTGGCCACCGTGCCCAGCTCCCCCGAGCCGGGCTCGACGGGCCGCAGCTTGTCGTCGAGCACGGCGAGGCCGGACGTGGCGTTCGGCTGGTAGCGCAGCCCCGCCTCGGGTGAGGAGCCCGCCACCCCGGAGGCGGTGTAGCCGGACTCCGTGGAGCCGAAGCTGTCGAGGATCATGACGTTGGGCAGGGCCCGCTGCAGCCGGTCGCGGACGGATCCGGTGAGGATGGCCCCGGTCGAGCTGAGCGCGATGAGCGAGGACATGTCGTAGTCGCCGCTCTCCATCGCCTCCGCCAGCGGCCTGGCCATGGCGTCGCCGGTGATGCTCAGCGTGGCCACCTTCTCGCGGGCGATCGTCCGCAGCACCGTGTCGGCGTCGAACCTGCGTACGTAGACCACGGTCGAGCCCATCCACCAGCTGACGAACGTGCCCATCTGCGCGGCCCCGTGCATCAGCGGCGCGGCCGCCATCATCACCATGGGCGGGTCCGCGGCGGCCGCCTGGTCGATCACCGCCTGCGGCGTCGGGAGCGGCGCGCCGTACGGGTTGCCGCCGCCGAAGGCCACGAACAGGTCCTCGACGTGCCACATCGCGCCCTTGGGCATGCCGGTCGTACCGCCGGTGTAGATGATGTAGACGTCCCGCGTGGATCGCGGCTCGAAGCCGCGCGTGGGCACGCCGCGTTCCAGCGCCTCGGTGTACGGCACGGCGGTCGCGACAGACGGCTGGCCGCCGACCGCGATCAGGTGCTCCAGCAGGGGTGCCTCCCCCATGACCGCCGCCACCCGCGGCTCGAACTCCACGTCGTAGATCAGCGCCCGGATGTCGGAGTCCTTATAGAGGTACAGCAGTTCGGCCTCGACGTAGCGGTAGTTGACGTTGATCGGCACCGCCCGGATCTTCAGCGCGGCGAGCATCCCGGCGACGTACTCGATGCTGTTGTACAGGTGGAGCCCGACGTGCTGGCCGGGCTTGATGCCGAGATCCTGGAGGTAGTGGGCGATCCGGTTCGCCTCGGCGTCCAGCTCGGCGAAGGTGCGGCGCTCGTCGTCGCAGACGACGGCCGGCCGGTCGCCGACCGCGTCCGCGATCCCTTCGAACAGGTCGGCGTGGTTGAACTCCATCAGGGCTTCTCCCGTCCGACGATCCACATCGCGAAGAACTGGGCTCCCCCGCCGTACGCGTGGCCGAGCGCCAGCCGGGCGCCGTCCACCTGGTGCTCCCCCGCCATCCCGCGTACCTGGAGCGCGGCCTCGGCGAACCTGATCAGCCCCGACGCCCCGATCGGGTTGCTCGACAGCACCCCGCCGGAGGCGTTCCACGGCGTGTCACCGTCGAGGGCGGTGGCTCCCGATTCGGTGAGCTTCCAGCCCTCGCCTTCTGCCGCGAACCCCAGGTTCTCCAGCCACATCGGCTCGTACCAGGAGAACGGGACGTACACCTCGGCCACGTCGATCTGGCGGCGCGGGTCGGTGACGCCCGCCTGCTGGTACACGTCGGCCGCGCAGTCTTTGCCCGCCTGCGGGCTGACCGTGTCGCGGTCGGCGCGGAAGATCGGCTCGGAGCGCATGGCCGTGCCGTGCAGCCACGCGGGCGTGCCGGTGACCGCCGACTCCGACGACAGGACCATGGCGCAGGCGCCGTCGCTGGACGGGCAGGTGTCCAGGTAGCGGATCGGCTCCCACAGCATCGGCGTCGACTCGACCATCTTCAGGTCGATGCCGGGGATCTTCAGATGGGCGTAGGGGTTCTTGAGCGCGTTCAGCCGGTCCTTGACCGCCACCAGGTGGCCGACGTGCTCGGGCGCGCCGGTCCTGCGGATGTACTCCCTGATGTGCGGCGCGAAGTAGCCACCGGCCCCGACCACCAGCGACGCGCTGAACGGCAGGTGGGTGGACAGGGCCCAGGTGGCATTGGACTCCGACTGCTTCTCGAAGGCCACGACCAGCACCCGGTCGTGCACCCCGCCCTGGACGAGGCTCGCGCCGACCAGTGCCGTGGAGCCGCCGACGCTGCCCGCGGTGTGCACGCGCATCATCGGCTTCCCGGCCGCGCCGAGCGCGTCGGCCAGGTACGCCTCGGGCATCATCACGCCCTCGAACAGGTCGGGGGCCTTGCCGACGACGACCGCGTCGATGTCCTTGAACGTCAGCCCGGCGTCCTCCAGGGCCCGGACGGCCGCCTCGCGCACCAGCCCGGCGATCGACACGTCCCTGCGCTTGGTCGTGTAGTGCGTCTGACCGACGCCGATCACGGCACACCTGTTGCCCATTTTCATGCCTCCAGGACGGTCACAAGGTTGTGCTGCAGGCAGGGGCCGCCGGCGGCGTGGCCGACCGTGCGGGCGGCCGTGCCGTCGTGGATGCGCCGGGCCGCCTCGCCGATGCGGATGAGGCCGGTGGCCATGACCGGATTGGCGGCGAGCGGGCCGCCGGACGGGTTGATCACCGTGCCGTCGGGGAGCTCCAGCGCCCGGCGCAGGATCGGCTCCTCGTGGGCGAACTGCGTGTGCAGCTCCGCCACCTCGACGGGACCCTTGCCGACCCCCGCGGCACGTGCGGCGTCGGCCGCGGAGACCGACAAGGCGAGATCCCGCATACCCAGGTAATGCGGCTCGATGCGATGCGCGATGCCCCTGATGTAGGCGGGTCTGGCGCACAGCTCCCTGGCCAGGTCGCCGGCCGCCAGGACGATCGCCGCCGCGCCGTCCGTGATGGGGGCGACGTCCGACTTCCTGATCGGCTCGACCGCGTACTCGTCGCCGACGTCCTCGGGCAGGTCGAGCGCGTACGGGTTGCTCCGGCCGGCGGCCCGGCTGCGCCGGACGATCTCGTCGAGCTCCTTGCGTTCGGCGCCGGCCGCACTGGCCTGGAGGGCGGCGAAGGAGAGCTGGTCGAGGCCGAGCGGCGCCAGATAGTACGGGTCCAGCTGGAGCGTCATGATCTCGCGCAGGTCGCCGAGTGACGACTTGCCGAAGCCGTACACCAGGGCGGAGTCGATGTCGCCGTGCTGCAGGCGCACCCATGCCTCGTACAGCGCCCAGGCCGCGTCCATCTCCACATGGCTCTCGGAGATCGGCGGCCACGCGCCGAGCGCGTCGAGCGCGGAGACGAACGAGAACGGCGCGCCCGCGAGGTAGTCGCAGCTGCCGGAGCAGGTGAAGCCGAACCGCTTCAGCCCGGTCGACTCCTTGACCTCGTTGATGACGGGCAGGATCAGCTCGGGCTCGCTCAGGCCGCCGTCATGGTCGGTGTGGCGGGTCTGGGCGAACGCGACGACGGCTACCTCACGCATCAGAGCTCCACATCCGGCTCGCCGGTGGGGGCGAACCATCGGACGTTGCGCATCGACTTCGTCCGCTCCCTCTCGGGCACCCATTCGGCCCTGACCCGCATGCCCTGCCGCACCTCGTGCGCCGGGAGGCCGCCGACGAGGGCGATCATCGGGATGTCCGCCCCGTCGAGCAGGATGTAGGCGGAGACGAAGGGCACCTCGGGGGCGCGGGGGTCGGGCAGGTTGTTGATGGCGTACGTGGTGATCGTGCCGGTGTCGGGTAATTCGAGCTGATCGGCGATCGGGCCACCGCAGGCCGGGCAGAAGACGCGGTACGGGACGTACACCTTCTCGCAGGCAGGACACCGGCCGCCGAGGAACACGCCGCGCTCGACGCCCTCCAGGAAGGTCAGCAGCGACCCGCCCACCTGCAGCCGGTAGTCGGCCCGCACGTGGGACACGATCTTCGTGACCTCCGGCGCGAAGTAGGAGATGTCGGTGATGTGACCGGTACGCTCGCTCCGCCAGACCGGCCAGACCCGGCTGCCGATCCGCAGCGCCTTGGCGTTGCCCGCGTCGACGGCGTGCACCAGCGCGGTGTCGGCGCCGTCAAGTTTGATCGTCGCCCAGGCGAACGGCCGGTCGAGCGGGTGGCCGTCGCGCGGCTCGTCCACCCATGCCCACGCGGTCACCGTCCCCGCGGGCCCGACCTCGACGAACTCCTCCGTGACGGCCTCGCCGCTCGCGGGGTCGTACTCCAGCGGCGGCACCAGCACCTTGCCCTCGGCGGTCCGCACGCCGACGATCCGGCCGCCGCGCAACTCGGTCAGGAAGCGCCCGATCACCGGCCCGGTCGTGCGCGCGTAGCCGCCGGGGAACTCCAGTACGTGCTCCGCCACCAGCGGTTCAGATGGCACGGTCGTGTCCCTCCCAGTAAGGTGCGCGGAGTTTGCGTTTGAGCAGCTTGCCGTTGGGCTCGCGGGGCATCTCTTCGATGAAGTCGATCGACCTGGGCCACTTCATCCGGGCCAGGCGGCCTTCCAGCGAGGCGAGGATCTCGGCCGCGAGCTCGGGACCCGGCGCCGAACCCGGCGCGGGCTCGACGATGGCCTTGATCTGCTCGCCCCACTCCTCGTCCGGGATGCCGAACACCGCCACGTCCGCGACCTTGGGGTGGATCATGATCTCGTTCTCGATCTCGGCGGGGTAGATGTTCGCCCCGCCCGAGATGATCATGTCGGCCTTGCGGTCGCACAGGAAGAGGAAGCCGTCCTCGTCCAGGTAGCCGATGTCGCCGACCGTGAAGTAGTCCTTGAGCCGATTCGCGGCGGTCTTGTCGGGGTCGCCCTTGTACTCGAACCCGGTGCCGAGCATCTTCATGTAGATCGTGCCGGGGGTTCCGGTCGGCTGGGGTTCGCCCGCGTCGTCCACGATGAGCAGCTCGCTGATCGGCCAGGCCGAGCCGACCGTGCCCGGGTGCGCCTTCCAGCCCTCCGGCGTGGCCAGGGTGCCGCCGCCCTCGGTGGCCGCGTAGTACTCGTAGACGCAGTCGCCCCACCACTCGAACATCGCCCACTTCACCGGCACCGGGCAGGGGGCGGCCGCGTGGATCATCCACTTGAGCGAGGACAGGTCGTACTTGTGGCGGGTCTCCTCGGGCAGTGCCAGGAGGCGCTTGAAGTGGGTGGGCACCATGTGCGAGTTCGTGACCTGGTACTTCTCGCAGAGCCGGAGCATCTCCTCGGCGTCCCACTTGTCCATGTAGACGAGCGTGTGGCCCATGTGCAGGGCCGTGCCGCCGAACTGGGTGACGGCGGTGTGGTAGTTCGGCGAGGTGATCAGGTGCGCGTTCGGCCGGCCCCGGGTGATGCCGAACAGGCCCGGCAGGAACGACAGCATCTCGGCGGCGTCGTCGGGGTCGAGCCCGTTCAGTGGCCGCCGGACGCCCTTGGGCTTGCCGGTCGTGCCGGAGGTGTAGTGCATGGTCAGCCCGGCCGTACGGTCGGGGGGCGCGGTGTCCGGCTGTCCGTCGGTCAGCTCGCTGATCCGCCGGAATCCCGGAATATCGCCATCCTCTACGGCGAAGCGCCGCTCAGGCGCGATGGCCTCGGCGCCCCTCGCGCCTTCGGCCGCGTACCTGGGGTGCACGAAGAACGCCTGGGCCTCGCTGTCGGCCACGATGTAGGCGATCTCGGGCCCGGTCAGGTGCCAGTTGATCGGCGTGTAGTACCAGCCGGCCTGTAACGCGGCCAGGTAGAGGACGAGCCCGTCCACGCCGTTCGGCACCAGGCCGCAGACGCCGTCTCCCGGCTTCAGCCCGAGCTCGCGCAGGCCGTGCACCAGCTGGTTCGACCGGGCGAGGAGGTCGCCCGCGCGGTGCTCCGTACCGTCTGGGTCCACGCACGCGATCCAGTCCGGATCCGCCTGCGCCAGTCTCCAGAAACCGAGCGTGCCCATCGAAACTCCTCTTCAGGTGGTCCGAGGCCCCGATAAACAAGAACTTGTTCTCGTTTTGCCTGGGCAGCGTATCCCGGCACCGGAGTCGTAGCAAGCGCTTGATCGAGGTCGTGCCGCCATCATCGTCCGCGGGCCCGCCACAGGGTAGGATCGCTGCCTAACAAGCGCTTGATTCGTTACCTGGAGGCGTCCGTGGAGCTCCTGCCGATCAGCACCCCCCACTGCCGGGTCGAACGCGACGGCCACGTCGTCATCGTCACCATGAACCGGCCGGAGGCGCGCAACGCGCTCTCCTCCGACATGCTGATCGGCCTGGCCTCGGCCTGGGCGTACGTGTCGGCCGAGCCGGAGGTCAGGGCCGCCATCCTCACCGGCGCGGAGGGCACTTTCTGCGCCGGCGCCGACCTCAAGGCCATGGGACAACCCTCGACGGACGCCGACGTCCAGGCCCGCGCCGCCCAGATCCCCAACTTCCACTGGAAGGGCCTGCTCCGCGAGGACCTCCCGACCAAGCCGATCGTCTCGGCGGTGGAGGGCTACGCGGTGGCGGGCGGCACCGAACTGCTGGTCGGGACCGACCTGCGGGTGGTGGCGGAGTCGGCCACACTCGGCCTGTTCGAGGCCAAGCGGGCGCTGTTCCCGATGGGCGGCAGCGCGATCCGCCTGCCCCGGCAGATCCCGTACTGCCACGCCATGGACCTGCTGCTCACCGGCCGCTCCGTCACCCCGGCGGAGGCCCTGGCCATGGGCCTGGTCAACCGCGTCGTACCGGACGGGCAGGCGCTGGCGGTGGCGCGGGAGATCGCGGACGACATCGCCGCCTCGGGCCCGCTCGCGGTGCAGGCGATCCTGCGCACGTACCGGGACACGCTGGGCATGCCGGAGCCGGAGGCGCTCAAGGTGTCGGACGAGATCGGCTGGCCGGTCATCGGCTCCCAGGACGCCCGCGAGGGCGCCCGCGCCTTCAAGGAGAAGCGCGCCGCGGTCTACAAGGGCCATTGAGTGTAGCCCCGTGCGCTACACGGAGCTACACTAGGCCTCATGAAGGTCATCACCCAACGGGAGTTTCGCAACAACTCCGCCGCGGTCATGGATCAAGTGGAGTCGGGCGAGGTGTTCCACATCACCCGCAACGGCGTCGAGGTGGCAGAGCTAAGGCCGTTGCCCCGCAAGCGCCGCCTGAGCACAGCGGAACTCGTGGCCAAATACCGAAGACTCCCCCGTGTGGACTACGCCGAAATGCGTGGGGAGGCCGACGAGTTCTTCGGCACCGAGGACCGCATCGACGACGACCCCTGGGAGCGGCGCCGTGCATGAGCGCCACTCTCGCGGAGTGATCGATACGTGCGTCTACATCGACCTCGATGAGCTCCCGTTGGGCGACCTGCCAGACTTTGTCGACATCACGTCGATCACGCTGGCCGAGCTTCATCAGGGCGTGGCGATGGCGAAGAACGATGCGGTCCGGGCCGCCCGCATGGAAAGACTAGGCGCCGCCGTCGTCGATTTCGAGCCACTGCCCTTCGACGCGGACGCGGCAGCCCGCTACGGCACTCTCGTCGCATTGACGATCAACGCGAAGCGCGATCCCCGGTCACGGCGCATGGACCTGATGATCGCCGCTATCGCGTCGAGCCGGGGACTGCCGCTCTACACCCGCAACACAGATGACTTCGTGGGACTCGAAAGCCTGGTGACCATCGTCCCGGTCTGATGACAGGTCAGTCGCCGGTGATGCGGCCGAGCCGTTCCGTGGCCTCCGCGTACTCCTCCATCAGCGAGTACATGACGTCGCGCGTGGACCGGACCTGGTTCATGATGCCGATGATCTGGCCGGCCGGGAAGGTGGCCAGTTCGGCGGCGTCGGAGCGGCCGATGCGGCGCAGGGCGTCCGACACCAGCATGAACTGCAGGGGCATCGGCAGCGTCCCCGGTGACTCCTGCGACTCCCAGGCGTCCGTCCACTCGTTCTTGAGCAGGCGGGCCGGCTTGCCCGTCCAGCTGCGGGAGCGGACGGTGTCGCGGGAGGTGGCCTCCAGGATGCGCCGCTTGGCCATCTCGGGCGTGTCGGCCTCCTCGACCGTGAGCCACAGCGAGCCGGTCCAGACGCCCTCGGCGCCCAGGGCCATGCCTGCGGCCATCTGGCGGCCGTTGCCGATGCCGCCCGCCGCCAGGACCGGTACGTCCACCGCGTCCACCACCTGAGGGATCAGGACCATGGTGGAGATCTCGCCCGTGTGGCCGCCGGCCTCCGTGCCCTGCGCCACCACCACGTCCACGCCCACCTCCACCTGCTTGAGCGCGTGGCGCGGGGTGGAGGCGAGGGCGGCGACCTTGACGCCGTGGGAGTGGGCGAGCTCGACCACGTCCGCGGGCGGCGGGCCGAGCGCGTTGGCCAGCAGGGCGATCGGGTGCCGCAGCGCCGTCTCCACCTGCGGGCGGGCGGTGACGTCCGTCCAGCCGAGCAGCACCTTGCCCGCGTCGGCGTCCGAGGACAGGGGAGGCACGCCGTGGGCGGCCAGGAGGTTCTCGACGAACTGCCGGTGGCCTGCCGGGACCATCGTCTGCAGGCGGCCCACCAGCTCCTCGGGCGCGAAGTCGGCGCCCTCGTAGGAGGCGGGCATGACCACGTCGACGCCGTACGGGTGGCCGTCGACGTGGTCGTCGATCCACTTGAGCTCCATTTCGAGCTCTTCTGGGGTGAAGTAGAGGGCACCGAGAACGCCCATGCCGCCGGCCCGGCTGACCGCGGCGACCACGTCGCGGCAATGGCTGAAGGCGAAGATCGGGAGCTCGATTCCGAACATGTCCGTGACACGTGTCCGCATGGGCCGACAATACGACCGGCGGCGAAGAAACTGCAACGTGTTCTAGTACTAGAACTTTTTGTCGGTCCGACAAACGACCACACAAATGGACAGGGCGCCCGGATCGGTCACGGGCGCCCTGTACCAGCCGTAGGAGTTACTCGCCTTCGCGCCGACGGCGGCCCAGGAGGACCGCGAGGGCCAGCGCGAGCAGCCCGAGCACGAGCAGGACGATCGGGATCGTGGTCTTCAGCAGGGTGATCTGGTTCTTGGCGTCAGTGGCCGTGCGCACCATCTCGGTGATGGTCTGCGGGGTGAACGAGGCGGTGGCGACCAGGGCCTTGGCGCGCTCGACGCCGTCCTGGGTCTTGAGCGTCTCGTTGCGGCGCACTTCCTCCTTGACCGGGGCGCCGCTGTTGGGCTCGACCCAGTAGGTGTCGGTGCCCTCGTACCAGCGGTCGAGCTGGATGTCACCCGACTGGGTCACGCCGAAGAGCGAGCCGGGGGCGGTCAGCGTGGCGACCTTCGTGGCCGGCACGATCTGCTGGAACTTGTACACCGGCAGCCCGTTGACGGTGTCCTCACCGACGAAGGTCGTGTCGAACGCCTTCTTGGCCGTCTGGTTGAAGACCTTGTACGTCTTCTTCTCCACGCCGAACGGGAACAGGTAGATCTGCCCCTCCAGCTTCACCGGCTCCTTGTTGACGCTGACCCCGCAGCAGTTGACGCCCACGCCGGTGCGCCGGTCGAAGGCGCTGCGGCGCTCCGAGAGGCTGATCTGCGGCTTGCTGTTGGTGACGTCGTCCACCACGGTGAACTCGTCCCAGACCACCCGGTTGTCCGTGGCCTCTTTGACGTCGCCACGGGTGGTGACGAGCATGCTGAGGTCCGCGGTCAGCACCTTGCCGTCGGCGATGGAGAAGTATTGGGCTCCCGGGGCCTGCAGCTTGGTGACGCTGTACTGGGCCGCCGGGGCTGCGATGATCTTGTCCGCCGCCCAGAAGCGGATCATCCCCGCCAGGACGACCAGGAAGGCGCCGACGGCGACGAGAACGAGGACAGGTGTGCGTCGCATTCTGGGATCCTCCTGGCGGTCGAGGGATACGAAGGCCCGTTACTTGTCCCCCCGGACAACAGATCGCGGGCGTGACCAACCCGCGACATGATCGCTACTGGAAAGTAGCATTCGATCACAGATCGCTGCAGCTACATCCGCATAACGAATCGGAACAGGTTCTACGATGAAGCCGGTCCGAGCGGGATGTTATCGCGCCTGTCCCGCAGCGGTATCGCCTCCGCCAGAGCTTCGTTCTATTGTGGGAGCCCGTCAAGTATCCGGGAGCCGCGAACATGCGCGCCGATCTGGCCAGATCCATCCGCCTGTTCCGCGCGTTCAGGTCCGAGCAGACCACGCCGAGCGACTACTACACCACGCTCGCCGCCGACACCGCCGCGCAGCTGCGGCATTACATCGCGTTGAGTGGCAAGACGGTGCTCGACGTGGGGGGCGGGCCGGGATACTTCGCCGACGCCTTCAGGCGTGACGGCGCCCGCTGCCTGTGCGTGGACGTCGACGCCGGTGAGCTGGCCGGGCAGGGCGCGCCCAGCGGCGGTGTGCTCGGCAGCGCGCTCGACCTGCCGCTCGCCGACGCCTCCTTCGACGTGTGCTTCTCGTCCAACGTCCTGGAACACGTTCCAGACCCGTGGCGCATGGCGGCCGAGATGACGCGCGTCACCCGGCCCGGCGGCCTGATCTTCCTCGCGTACACGAACTGGCTCTCCCCCTGGGGCGGCCACGAGACCTCGCCCTGGCACTACCTGGGGGGCGACCGGGCCGCGCGGAAATATGAGGATAAAAACGGGAAGCCGCCCAAAAATCGTTACGGCCAGAGCCTCTATCCGGTCTCGGTGGCCGACGGTCTGCGCTGGGCGCGGACCCGTACGGACGCCGACCTGGTCGACGTGCTGCCCCGCTACCTGCCCTGGTGGTGGCGGCCGATGCTGAAGGTGCCGATCGTCAGGGAGTTCGCCACGTGGAATCTGGTCCTCGTGCTCAGGAAGCGCCCGTGAAGGAGCAACCGGCGGGCAGGGACGCCGCGCTGGACGGCATCCGCGCCCTGGCCGCGCTCGGCGTCTGGGTGCTGCACGTCGGTGGCAACACCGGCATCATCTACCGCGAGGGCATGTTCGCCTGGATGACCACCAGGCTGGGCATCGCCGTGCCGATCTTCTTCCTGCTGTCGGGCCTGCTGCTCTACCGCCCGTGGGCCCGCGCGGTCATCGAGGACACGCCGGGCCCCCGGCCGGGACGCTACCTGTGGCGCCGCCTGGTCCGCGTCATGCCCGCCTACTGGCTGGTCACGGCGCTGGCCCTGTGGGCGTGGAGCTCGCTCGACTGGACCGGCTGGGTGAAGTGGCTGTTCCTGCTGCAGAACTACACCGAGCAGAACCGCGCCCCCGACGGCCTCTACCAGATGTGGACGATGCCGATCGAGATGGCGTTCTACCTGGTGCTCCCGGTGCTCGCCTGGGCCCTGAACGTCTGGGCCCTGCACGCCTGGGCGCGCGGCGGCGACCGGCCGGTCAGGCTGCTCGCGGGCATCGCCGTGCTGCCGGTGGTCTCGCTGGCCAGCGTGGTCGTCTCGCACGTCTTCGACCAGCCGCAGCTGGCGCTCTGGCTGCCGCATCACCTGATCTACTTCGCCGCCGGCATGGCCATGGCCGTCCTGTCGGTGTGGATCAAGCAGAGCGAGGTCGTGGACGCGCTCGCGCCCCAGCTGCTGGTGCTGGCGCTGCTGCTGTACGCGGTGCTGAGCACCGAGCTGGCCGGGCCGCGCACGCTCACCCTGCCCACGCTGTCGCAGTCGCTGTGGCGGATGATCCTGGAGACGTCCGTGGCCGTCCTGGTGGTCGCGCCGTTCGCGCTCGCCTCCCGGCACGACTCACTGAGGCACCGCGTGCTGGGCAACCCGGTCACGGCGTACCTGGGCCGCATCTCCTACAGCTTCTTCCTGTGGCACGCCCCGGTGATCACCTTGTACTACAAGATCACCGGCGACCAGCCGTTCACCGGCGACTTCGTCAAGGTCGCGATCCTGACCTTCATCGCCTCGCTCCTGGTCAGCGCCACCAGCTACCACCTGGTCGAGGAGAGCGCGCTCAGGCTGGCCGGGCGCCGGCCAGCTCCTGTTCCGCCGCCGCCGGCTCCGGCTGAGCCGCCGGTGGTTCCGGCTCCGTGACCAGCTGCCCGAAGAGCACGCCCATGGCCGCGCAGGCGATGAGCTGGGGCACCTGGTCCATCAGCAGCCCGACGTCCACCCCGTAGTCGCGCAGCGCCATGGCCGCCGCCAGCGCCGCCGTGGCCCCGCCGAACAGCCAACCGGCCACCCAGTGCACGGCCACCGCCCGCCGTACGCGCAGCAGCAGCACCGCCACGACGGCGGCCAGGACCGCGAGCATGCCGGGCCAGTCCGCGACCCAGCCGCCGAACGCCAGCCCCAGCACGATCACGTACGGCACCCGCCAACGCGACAGCCGTGAATCGGCGGCGGCAGCGGTCGCCATGACGTGTTCGGGGCGCGGCCCGCGCGACACCAGGGCGAGCAGCGTGAGCAGCGCGATCCCGGCCAGCCCCACGGCGAGCGCGAGCCAGTAGGGCCGGTCGGGCAGGTACTCCATGCGCACGGTCCCCGCCGTGCCGGCGGGCAGCTCCCAGGCCTGCTTCCAGCCGTCGATCCGGACCGGCCGTAGCGCCTTGCCGTCGAGCTCGGCGCGCCAGCCCGCGTTGAAGTTCTCGTTGACGACGAGGAAGGCGTCCTTCGGCGCCGTCACCCGCGCCTCGCGCACCGACGACGACCACGTACTCGGGACCGCCGCGCCCTCCACGGCCGGCGGCTCGGCGGGGAGCGCGCCGATCACCAGGTTCTCCACCGCGAAGGGGTCCCAGCCGGCCGCCCTGACCCGGTTGTCGCCGGCCGCCAGCGCGGCCCTGGCGCAGCCGGTGAACTTCACCGGCCGCTGTTCGAGCAGGTCGGCGAAGGTGCCGGACACCTTGGTCGCCACGGTCGCGCCGTTGACCTGCAGACTCGGTCCCTGTCCACAGGGCAGCCGGAACGGCACGCCCTCCGGCCGGCTGGCCGGCGCGACGCCGGGAATCACCAGCTCGGTGACCTGCAGCCGCTTGGAGGCGGGATAGAAGCGCAGCTTGAGCCGGGTCGTGGCGAGGGGCTTGAACGTCAGGTAGCCGTACGCGTCCACCCGGCCGCTGCGGACGGCGCCCTTGTCACCGGTCACGGCCACGTCGAGCGGCTGCCTGTCACCGCCGGGCCGGGCGATCTGGATCCGCGACAGGACCCGCTTGGCCCGCCAGCCGAGCGTGAGCGTGGGCTCGGGGTCGTCGGCGGCCGGGAGCCAGGTGGTGGCCGCGTCGGCGTCGAACGCCGACCTCGGCGCGACCACCGCGTCTTTCGTCGCCTGCGAGGAGCCGGTCACCGTGGTCAGATCCCCGCCCAGCCGGGTGAAGCGGTCGACGAGCTTGGCGTCACGCAGGACGGCGGAGCCGCGTACCGCAACCTTCCGCCCCGCTTTAACGGTAAAAGTCCGGTCGAATCCGGCGCCTTCTTCGCCCGGTCTGGCCAGCAGCGGGTTGCAGATCCAGCGGCTCTGGTTCCGCATGCACCAGGGGCGGGAGTCGAGCCCCCGGTCCATGACGAAGGCGTCGCCGCCCTCGCCGGGCAGCCGGATCGTCCGGCCCGGCAGGATGCCGGGGATCGTGAGCTCGGTGATGCCCACTCGCTGCACGAAGCTCCAGTTCCTGTTGTACGTGGCCAGGATCTTGACGCGCAGCCAGCTGGTCGCACCGGGCGGGACGCGCAGCCACTGCGGGCTGTTGGTCTGCTGGACGTCCTGCTCGATCCGGCCGCCCTCGCTCTCCACGGCCACGCGCTTGACCGACTGCCCGAGCAGCACGTTGTTGGTGAACGTCGCCTGGAAGCGGGGGATCACCCGCGGGTTGGGCAGGTCCACGCGCAGCCATTCGCCCTGGGGCCGGTGCCAGCCACCGCTCTCCCAGCCGGTCTCGTAGTCGCCGTCCATGGCGGCCCACGGGCTGCGCCCCGTGGCGCTGAGGCCGGGCACCGCCTCGGCGTCGGCCACCGAGGAGGAGGCGGTGATGCTGGAGATGCCGTCGTACTCGGCGGTGGCGGTGTCGCGCAGCCAGCCGTCTTCGAGCAGGTCGAGCGTCTTGACCCCGGAGAAGTCGTCGCGCCTGTCGGCCGTCAGCGTGGGCGTCCAGTTCGACCGGATCTCACCGAACTGCCGCTCGCGCAGCCGCAGCGCGTCGCTGGCCACGACCGGCGCCTCGCGCTTGCCCGCGTCGTCGTTCACCAGCACCGGACCGTCGCCGAGCAGCCCGAGATCGCCCATCGCGAGCAGCGAGTCCGGGCCGCCGCGCACCTGTACGGCATCGCCCGCCGACTGCACGCTGAGCAGGTCGGAGCTGCCCGACACCTCGTAGACCTCCAGCGCGGGGAACGGCCAGTCCACCGACTCGATCACGTCGTCCGTGACGGTGTCGCCGACCTCCCCGCCGAACGAGCGCACCTTCGTGATGCCCGGCGACTCGCGGAGCGCCTCGTAGACCCTGGACGGCCAGGCGCCCTGGAGGTTCGCCCGCATGAGGTCGTTCCTGACGACCAGGTAGCGCACGCCCATCCTGCGCAGCACGTCGGTCAGCCCCGCCGAGCCGTAGCCGGCCGTGAGCCGCTGGTCGATGACGTCGAGCAGCCGGGTCAGGCCCACCGAGCCGGCCGCCGCGACCTGCCGGGTGGTCCAGCGGGCGGTGAACAGCGGCTGCATGGGATCGTCCATCGGTCGGCCCCAGAGGTATTCGCCGAACTTGGCGCCGGGCACGACCAGCACGCCGTCGTCTCCGGCGTTCTCGTTCACCCAGGCCGCCGCCTGCTTCCAGTAAAGCGGCACCTCCTTGAAGTCGCCGGGAGCGCTCAGCCCCTGGTTGAAGACGGGGAGTACGAGTCCGGCCAAGGCCACCAGGGCCACCGAGCGCAGCCGCAGCCGGGCCCCGGTCAGCAGGTGCGCCAGGCCGAAGGCGAGCGGCAGCCGTACCAGTGGATCGAACTTCCGCAGATTGCGCAGCGGCGCTAGCGGCCCGTCCAGCAGCCAGCGCACGGGCTCGGCGACCACCGGCTCCAGCGCGCTCACGTGCCCGGCGACCAGCGCGGCCACGCCCACGACGAACAGCACGAGCAGGAAGCCCTTCGCGGGCAGGTCGCGCCGGGCCAGTCCGGCCAGGCCGAGCGCGGCCAGCAGGCCGGTGATCGCGACCAGCACGGCGGAGGTGGCGATCGCGTAGCCGGCGGGCTGGTCGGTGACGCCGCCGACGGTCAGGTAGCGCACCCAGTCGGAGGCGCCGCGCAGCACGTTCGTCAGCGAGGTGACCTGCGTGGTCGTCGAGGCCGTCTCGGTGTAGGGCAGGAAGGAGAAGGCGTAGCGGCCCACGAGCAGCAGCGGCAGCCACCAGAACAGGGTGGCCACGGCGACCGCGCCCGTCCACCAGCCGAGCATCCGCCAGCGGGGCACCGGGGCGGGCCGGGTCAGGATGTAGAGCACGGGGGCGATGAGCACGGCCAGCACCGCGACCGCGTTCACTCCGCCGCACAGCGCCACGGCCAGCCCTGACCTGACCGCCGCCCTGGCCCGCTGGCCCGTCTCCGAGGCGGTGAGCAGCGGGATCAGGATCCACGGCAGCATCGCGGCGGGCAGCCACTCGATCGAGATCTCGCCGATGATCGACAGCGCGCGCGGCGCCAGCGCGTACGCCAGCGCGGCGACGATCCGGGTGCCCGGCGTGCCGACGCCGAGCTGCCTGCCCAGCCGCTCCACGCCGAGGAAGGCCACGCACAGCAGTAGCGTCAGCCAGAGCCGCTGGGTCACCCAGGGCGCCAGGTTGACCAGGTCACCGAGCGCGAAGAACGGGCCCATCGGGAACAGGTAGCCGGCCACCTGGTTCTGCAGCTGGCCGAAGTGCTGCGGGTCCCAGAGGTGGGCGGCGCGCTCCAGCCAGCCGATCGGGTTGAGGGCCAGGTCGAGCTTGGTGTCGGAGATGATGCTGCCCGGCTTGGTGGTGAACGTCAGCACGGCGAAGCCCAGGCAGCACAGCGCCAGCCAGAGCCTGTGCCGGACCCTGTCGATCACGGCTCCTCCCAGCCGGGTCCCGTCGTACGGCCATGCACCAGCGCGGCCAGCTGTTCCGCGCTCCGGTCCCAGCAAAACTTCCCCGCCCATTCCCGACATTTCATGCGATAGGTGTCGTTGAGTTCGTCGAGGGCCGCGGCGATGCCCTTGGCCAGGCCGGTGCTCCCGACGCCCTCGGGCACCAGCCAGCCCGTCTCGCCGTGGCGTACCGCGTCCCTGAGGCCGTCCACGTCGTACGCGACGGTCGGCACCCCCAGCGCGGCGGCCTCCAGCACGCACAGCCCCCAGCCCTCGCCCTGCGAGGCGTTGACCTGCAGCCAGGCGGCGGCGATCAGCCGCTCCTTCTCGTCCTCGGGCAGGTAGCCGTGCATGGTGACGCCCTCCGGGAGCCGGGCGCGCAGCCGCGCCTCCTCCGGACCCCTGCCGATCACGTCCACGGTGAGGTCCGGCCACTGCTTCCTGAGCCGGTCCACCGCGTCGAGCAGCAGGTCGACGCGCTTGTGCGCGACCAGCCTGCCGACACAGACCAGCCGCGGCGTCCGGCTTCTGGGGAAGTCTCTGTCGGTGGAGACGTTCACCCCGTTGGGCACGATGTGGATGGGGCCGACCCAGCCGAGCCGCTCGCGCATGGCGCTCACGGTCGAGGGCGAGACGGCCACGCTGTCGCGCCCCTTGTACGTCCACCGCGACGCGGGCCCCTCCAGGAACCGCCCGACCACCGCCAGCCACCGGGGCAGGTGCACGTCGAACTGCCGGTCGTGCACGTGATGGACGACGCACATGACCTTGGTACGGCGAGGCAGCACCAGCGGCGTGAAGAACGGGATGCCGTTCTGGCAGTCGAGCACCGCGTCGAACACGCCCCGGCGGAACACCAACCAGACCAGGACCAGGGGGTAGACGGTGAACGGCCCGCCCATGCGGGCCAGCCGTACCCCCTCGACGGTCTCCTTCCTGCGCTGGCCCGGCGCCCGCGCCGTGACGAAGCACACCTGGTCGCCGGCCCGCGCGAAGCGGCGGGCCATCTCCCAGGCATACGTCTCGGCGCCACCGGCGGCCGGGTGCCACGGATCACGCCAGTTGACGACGGCGACGTTCACGGAGATCCGACGGGGTCGAGCGGCTGCTCCCACCTCGGAGTGACACCAGGGCTCGGCACGGCGCGCAGTCGAAGCCAGATCCGGCCCAGCTCCAGCAGGATGCCGACGCTGTGCCTGGCCGGGGAGAAGCGGGAGCCGGGCATGTCCCGCCAGTTGACGGGGATCTCCAGCACCGTCGAGCCGAACGCGACGCAGCGGGCCAGCAGTTCGACGTCGAAGGCGAAGCCGTAGGTACGCAGCCCGTCGACGGCCTCGCGGACCAGCGCGCCGTCGAAGAACTTGAAGCCGCACTGCGTGTCGCTCACGCCGCGCACCAGCACGCGGGCCAGCGCGCGGAAGCCGACGGCGCCCAGCTCGCGCACCCGGCTGTGCCGGTTCTCGACGTCGGAGAAGGCGTGCGCCCGCGAGCCCACGACCACGCGCTCACCGGAGAGCAGCAGGCCGAAGGCGACATCGATGGCGGCCAGGTCGGTGGCCATGTCGGCGTCGCAGAACCCCACGAAGGGAGCGCTTGTATCGAGCAACCCCGCGCGGACGGCGGCACCCTTGCCGGGAGTCGCGCACTCGACGAGCCGAACCGGAACCGGCCCCCGCGGCCAGGTTCTGACGATCTCAGCGGTGCTGTCCGTGCTGTTGTTGTCGACGACGATGACAGCGGTCGGGAACGGCATGCGGGCAAGCTTCGCGCACAGCTGCAGGAGCCCCCCCGGGAGTCGAAGTTCCTCGTTGAAGGCGGGAACGACGATCTCGAGCAGTGGTGGTCGGCTCGTCCTCTCGTCCCCTTGGGGGGAGGGCGGCATGACGGCTCGGACTACCGGTCGCCGTAGTTGTAGAGCGGGCGGTTGACGGGCGTCGCGGTGGCCCCGGTGAAGGACACGGTGGTGACCGTCGCGACGAGCGCGGCGACGGCGACACCGATGATCGCTGCTAAGAGGATCTTGATCACGGGGGGTTCCTCCTCGAGCGGCTAATGAGCGGGCGTCCCAAACTTAGAACCAATTCTTGCTACTCGGAAGTAGCTCTACGAAATCTTAATAAATCCGCTGATCAGTGGACCTAGTGTTGTAAAAAAGGTACAAACCGCCGGTCGGTTCGGTACAGTTTCAGATCATCTGTGTCCACTAGCAGGCTCGCTCCGCTGAGCCAGCCCGCGAACCGCTGCCGCTCCCCGGGCGTGCCCGCGTCGACCACGACGTACCGGAAACCCGCTGCGGCGAGGTCTGGCGAGGGGCCTACTAGTACGCGTTCTAGCTTGCGCACCCTCGTGTCCTCGGCTTGGACGACCATGTTGCCGACGCGTACCGAGTCGTTGGCGACCACCTCCCGCCCCGGCACGGCGAAGTAGCGCTGCGCCGGGTCGAGCACCGCCCGGTCCCCGTTCCACGGGAACCTCCGGTAGGACTCGAACGGCAGCACCAGCACGTCCCCCGGCTCCGGATCGCGCCGCATCACCTCACGGGCCTGGCTCCAGCTCTCCGGATAGCTCACGGCCCGCAGCGCCCCCGCCCCGCCCCAGGCCAGGGTCGGCAGCACGGCCACGGGCACCAACACCATGAGGCCCACCCACCGCACGGCCTTCTCCTCTCCTCTCAGGGCCTCTCTTGGCAGGGCCTCTCTTGGCAGGGCCTCTCTTGTCAGGGCCTCTCTTGTCAGGGCGCCCAGCCCGACCGCGGCCAGCAGAGCCAGCGGTGCCACGAACTGCTGGGCGTCCCTGAACACCGCGAACCCGCCCCACACCCCGACCAGCCACCTGAACACCGCGCGCCCCGGCTCGATCACCCCCAGGCAGGCGATCCCGAACCCGATGACCGCCGCCGCGCCCAGCCCTCTCGGCCGATCCTTCATCAGGACGAACCCCACGATCCCCGCCACGACCAGCGCCAGCCTGGCCACCGAGCCCACCGCGCTCTCGTACCCGGCCGGGACGGCATTGGCGTTCCAGATCCCGCCCAGCGACAGCAGGCTGCCCACCGCCCCGAACGGCCCGTCCGCCCTGGCCGCGAACGCGTCCACGCCCACCGGATCCCCGCTCAGCCCGCCCGGCCGCAGCAGCGCGAGCAGCAGCCACGGCAGGCTGACGGCCAGCAGCACCGCGCCCACCCGGACCCGCCGGCCCGCGACGGGCAGCGCCGTGAGGGCCGTGACGGTCATGGCCGCGAACCCCCCGACGGCGGCGGGCAGCACCGCGAGCAGCAGCCCGCGCCGGGCCAGGACCGCGCGCACCACCCACGGCAGCCCCGCGTACCCCAGCAGCAACGCCCACTGCCCCATCAGCAGCCGCTCGGCCACGTACGGGTTCCACACGTAGTACGCCCCGGCCACCAGCCGAGCCCCGAGCAGGCCCGCGGGCACGAGCAGCGCGGCACCCGAGCAGCCCAGCACGAAGATCCCCAGCAGGATCGCCTTCTGCACCAGCTCGGCCGGGACGACGGTGGCCAGCGCGGTGACCACGGCGTCACTGGGCACCACCCGCGGCGCCCCGCCGGCCAGCCCGAACGTGAAGCGCGAGAAAACCGGGTCCGGCACGAAGACCATGTCCTGCACCAGGATGAAACCCCAGCCCAGAGCGGGTCCGAGGGCGAGGCAGCCGAGGACGAGCCCAAGCACGGCCGACAGCGGTCCGGCTCGGGTCGTGTACGGCATCCCGCTATGACATCACAACCGAACAACGGCCATTCCCCGTAAATCACCCAATGACTACGCTTCCCGCTGGAGGGGGCCTTGCGGGGGGCCTGGAGGGGGCGGGGTGGCGACGAGCGAGACGACGGCGGGGGCCCGTCATTGGCTGCGCGGCGGGGACGCCGTGATGGCCACCGCCCTGGCGATGATCGCCGTCCAGCTCGTCTGGAAGTCCGGCCTCGTCCGGCGTACGTACTTCCGCCAGGACGACTTCACCTTCATCGCCCGCGGCCTGGAGCACGACCTGACGTGGGACTACCTCATGCGGGTCGACTACGGCCACCTGGTCCCCGGCCCGTTCGCGATCCAGTGGGCGATGGGCCGCCTGGGCGTCTACAACGACGTCCTCGCGCACGTCGTGACGGTCACCCTGCTGGGCGCGGCGGGCCTGGCCCTGCTGCGGCTGCTGCGCCTGCTGTTCGGGGCGCGGCCGGCCATCCTGGTGCCGCTGGCGTTCTACCTGCTGACGCCGATGACGATCTCCTCGCTGTCGTGGTGGGCGGTGGTGATCGAGACGCTGCCGTTCCAGATCGCGCTGCCGATGGCGCTGTGCTCGCACGTCCTCTACACCAGGACGGGCCGCTTCAGGCACGCGCTGGCCGCGGCGGGCTGGACGCTGTTCGCGATGGCGTTCTTCGTCAAGGCGCCGTTCATCCTGCTGCTGGCCGTCGCGCTGAGCGTGGGTTGGCTGGGCTGGACCTGGCGGCGTCAGTGGCCGGCCCTGCTGCTGTACGCGGGCCTGCTCGCCGGCTACGCGGCCGTCTTCTTCCGCCAGCTTCTCACCTCCGTGCAGCTCACCAACGACACCATCCAGCCCAGCCTGCCGGACGCGGGGCTCGCGGCGAAGTTCGCCTGGACGCTGCTGTCCAGCTCACTGGTCCCGACGTCGCTGGGCGGGCCCTGGCAGTGGCGCCCGATCGGCGAGGACTACGCGGCCGCCGGGACGCCGCCCGCGCTGGTCTGGGCCGGGCTCGGCGTCGCGGTGGTCGTGCTGGCGGTCTCGGTGTTCTTCCGGCGGCGGGCCTGGCTGGCGTGGCTGGTGCTGTTCGCCTACTTCGCGCTGGCCGACGTGGTGCCCGTCATGATCGGCCGGATCCAGCAGCTCGGGCCGGACCTGAGCGGGGCCGAGCTGCGCTACGTGTCGTCCACGGCCACGGTCGTGGCGATCGCCATCGGCCTGGCGTTCATCCCGCTCACCGGCGAGGAACGCCCCTGGCTGCGCGTCTGGCCGCGCCTCAGGTTCGCCTGGCTCCCGCTGGCCGCCGCGGTCGCGCTCGGCTCGGTCTGGTCGGTCGCGGCCTACGCCCGCCTGCCGTTCGGCGCGGACGTCAAGAGCTACGTCGAGACCGGCCGGCTGGCGCTCAAGCGCGCCCCGGACCGCGCGGTCGTGCTGGACACGCACGTGCCCGCCAAGGTGGTCTACCCGATCTTCTTCTACGACTACGCGCTGGCCTCGAAGGTGCTCGGCCCGATCGCGTCGCACCCGGTGACCTGGACCAGACGGCTCAGCGGCCCGGTACGCAACCCGCTGACCTTCGATCCGCAGGGCCGCCTGCGCCCGGTGAGCATCGACGGGCTGACGATCCCCCAGCCCGCCGGCTGCCGGCCGGTCGGTGCGCGCGAGGTCCGCTTCCGGCTGCCGGCGCGGCTGCCCGAGGGCGAGTGGACGGTCCAGGTCGGCTACCTCAACCCGGCCGCCACCCGGTTGTCGGTACGGCTCGGCGCCGGTCAGGACGAGGTGGCCGCGGAGAAGGGGTTCGGCTGGACATTCGCCGCGGTCAAGGGCGGCGGGAGCGAGCTCGTCATCCGTACAGCGGACGGCCCGGACGCCTGCCTCGGCGAGATCAAGATCGGCATCCCGAGACCGTGGGCCGACGGGACGCCGAGCCCGCTCCAGCCGGTCACCCCGTAAGGCCCACGCCGGCCCGCTACGCGTCCGCCCGCTCCACACCCGCCCGTTTCAGGGCCCGGCGCCCATGGGGGGCCGGGCTCGTGCCCGTGGGGGGCCGGGCTCGTGCCCGTGGAGGGCCGGGCCCCCGAGCCGGCCCCCGCCGTCATTTACCCGGCTCAGGGTCCCTGGGCAGGCCGAGCATGCGCTCCCCGATGATGTTCAGCTGCACCTCGGTGGTGCCGCCGTAGATGGTCATCGCCCGGGTGGCGAGCACCGCCCGGTTCCAGTAGCCGGCGTCTCCGAGCTTCATGTCGGCGGCCACCACGGCCGCGGACCCCAGCAGCTCCACCGCGGACTCCGAGACGTGCTGGGCGTGCGCGGTGGACAGCAGCTTGCGCACCGAGGCGTCCGCGCCGGGCTCGGCCCCCGCCAGCTGCTTGAGCGTCACCCGCAACGACAGCGCGTTGATCGAGTGCCCCTCGCAGATCACCTGCGCCACCTGGTACGCCTCCACCGGCGACAGCTCCCGCCCAAGCCGGCCCACCAGCCCGAGCAGGTCCGGCACGGACGCGCCCGTGCCGCCCGACCCGGACGAGAGCGAGACCCGCTCGTTCGACAGCGTGTTGCGGGCGACCTTCCAGCCCTGCCCGACCTCGCCGACGACCAGCTCGTCCGGTACGAACACGTCGTCCAGGAAGACCTCGTTGAACAGGTTCTCGCCGGTCATCTCGGTCAGCGGCCGGACCGTGACCCCCGGCGCCTTCATGTCGACCAGGAAGTAGGTGATGCCCTCGTGCTTGGAGCCCTCGGAGGAGTTGCGGGCGATGCAGATGCCCCATTCGGCGACGTGCGCGACCGAGGTCCAGACCTTCTGGCCGTTGAGCTTCCAGCCGCCCTCGACCTTGTCCGCCTTCATCTGCAGCGAGGCCAGGTCGGATCCGGCGCCGGGCTCGGAGAAGAGCTGGCACCAGATCATCTCGCCGCCGAGCGTCTTGAGCAGGAAGCGTTCCTGCTGCTCGGGAGTGCCGTACGAGACGATCGACGGCACCACCCACGCGCCGATGATCATCGCGGGCAGCTTCACCCGCGCGGCCTTGAGCTCCTGGGCGATCAGCACCTGCTCCAGCGGCTTGGCGCCGCGGCCCCACGGCTTGGGCAGGTGCGGCATGACCAGGCCGCGCGCGGCCAGCGCCCGCTTCTGCTCGGTGCCCTCCAGTTCCTTCAGCGACGTGATCTCCGCGCGGATCGACTCGCGCAGCTCCTCGGCGTCCTCGGGCAGGTCGATCTCCATCTCGCGCGTGACGCCCTGCAGGGCGAGCGCGGTGACGGTGGCCGCCCACTCGGCCGACGAGCCGAGCAGCGCGCGGATCGTGAGCGCGCGGCGGTAGTAGAGGTGGACGTCGTGCTCGAAGGTGTAGCCGATGCCGCCGAAGGTCTGGATGGCGTCCTTGGCGCACTGCACGGCCGCGTCGGGCGCCATGACGGCGGCGATCGCGGCGGCGTACTCCTGCTCCTTGCCGTCGGCGCGGGTGGCGTCCCAGACGGTGGCGCGCGCCTGCTCCAGCGCCACGAGCATGCGGGACAGCTTGTGCTTGATGCCCTGGAACTGGCCGATCGGGCGGCCGAACTGGACGCGCACCTTCGCGTAATCGGCGGCGGCCGTCACGCACCAGGAGGCCAGGCCCGCGGCCTCGGCGCCGAGCAGGATCGCGGCGAGATCGCGCACGTCGGAGCTCTGGACGCCGCCCAGGATGCCCGAGTCGGGCACCAGCACCTCCGACAGCTCCACCTTGGCCACCGGCCTGGTCAGGTCGAGGGACTTGATCTCCGTGACGGTGGCGGACGCGGCGTCGACGAGGACCCATTCCTCGCCCTCGGCCGTGGAGACCGGCAGCACCAGAGCGTCGGCCAGCGAGGCGCCGAGCACGGCTTCGGCCGTGCCGGAGACGATCAGCGCGCCGTCCTCGGTGAGGGTTCCGGTCAGCGTGCCGGTCAGCGCGACCGCGGCGGTGAGCGTGCCGTCGGCGAACGACTCCAGGTGCTCGGGCCGCTTGGAGGCGTTGATCACCGCACTGGCCAGCACCGTCGGCACGTACGGCCCCGGCGCCATCCGCTCGGCCAGCGCCTCGACGGCGACCGCGGCCTCCAGCAGCCCGTAGCCGGAGCCGCCGGCCTCCTCGGGCAGGTGCAGGCCGAGCAGGCCCTGCTCGGCGAGCCCCGACCAGAACGCGGGCCGCCCGTCCGTCCCGGATCGCAGCAGCTCGGCGGGGATGTTCCGCGCCGCCCAGCCGCTCACCGACTCGCGGAGCGCCTCGTGTTCCTCGCTCAACCCGATCGCCATCGCACATCCTCCAGCCAGGCCCGTCATATGCCAGAACCATATTCTAGAGCATGCTTCTGGCCTAGAGGGTCCTTATGTTCTGCGCGATCGTGTTCAGGTCACGGTAGTGCGACTTGCCGCTCTGGGGGATCGAGGCGAACAGCATCGCCGGCTTGGCCTTGCCCACCTCGTGGATCGACACGATGGCCTGCGACGTCTTCTGCTTGCCCGAGACCGTGTAGGTCACCTTGTAGCCGACCATCCAGCCCTTGCCCGCCGGCACCTTCTGCGATCCGGTCCAGGCGATCGTGGCGCCCGCCGGATACTGCGTGCGCAGCGTCCAATTGACGGCCCTGACGGCCAGGTCGCGATAGTCGGCGCTCTTGGCCGGCTTGGGCTTCGGGGTGGCGCCGGGGAGCATCGCCGAGCCGATCACGGTGTGCGGGATGGCGACCTTGCCGACGCGCTGGGCAATGGCGAACGGCGCGAACGACTTGGCCGTCCACGGCAGGCCCAGGCGCGGGTAGCTGATCCCGGTGGCCAGGTCGGAGATGGTGCCGATGGTGAGGGTCGCCGTGCCGGCCTGGTCGGGGTACGCCAGGCTCGTCGGCACCTCAGGGAGCACGATCCCGGCCGCCGACGGCTTGGGTGAGGCGGAGCCGCCCGGCGCCGGCGAGACCGGGACCACCTGCCGCGGCGGCTGCTGCGTCTCCTTCGGCACGTCGCCGGAGAAGATCACGAACACCAGCAGCACGGCCAGGACGGTCGCGATGATGGCGCCGAGCAGGTAGATGGCCTTGATCGGGATGTCACCGACCCGGGCGAGCAGCCCACCCTTGAGCGGCGGGGGTGGCGGCGGGATCGGCGGCAGCGGCTGTACCGGCTGGCCTGGCCGGCCTGGCTGAGCCGACTGGACCTGACCGGGCTGAACCTGACCGGGCTGAACCTGACCGGGCTGAACCTGACTGGGCTGAACCTGACTGGGCTGAACCTGACTGGGCTGGGCTGACCGACCGGGCTGGGCCGACTGGCCGGGCTGGATCGGTGGATGGTCGGGCGGCTGTGGCCGTTCCAGGGGCCGGGGGACCATGACCGTCTCCTCGGCGGGCAGGACGATCTTCCTGAACGGGGTGGTGGGAGAGTCCGAGGAAGGTATCTGGTCGCCGACGTCCGCCATGGCTTTCAGGTTACGTTACGAATGAGCGGGATAATTCTGCTATTCGCCCGCCAGAATCTAGTTCTGTATGGTCGCGAGCATGAGGGGTTTTTACGAGATCGCCGCCGCCGACGCCGGGCGTCCCGCCCTGCTGGGCCCGGACGGCGCGACGTACGGGGAGTTGCTCGCCCACACCAACCGGGTCTCCCACGGCCTGACCGGGCGCGGGGTGGCGCCGGGCGACTCGGTGGTGACCGTGCTCAGGAACGGGCTGGACGCCCTGACCATGATGCTCGCGACGTACCAGATCGGCGCCTACCTCGTACCGGTCAACTGGCACTTCACCGACGAGGAGATCGCCTACATCGTGGCCGACTGCGGCGCGAAGGTCGTGGTCTCCCCCACCGCACTCACCGTCGGCGAGCTGGCGGCCGGTCAGCCGGACACCGCGCCGGAGCACCGGCGGGCCGGGTCGATGATGCTCTACACCTCCGGCACGACGGGACGGCCCAAAGGCGTGCGCCGGCGGCTGCTGCCCCTGACGCCCGAGGAGTTGTACCCGATCCTCATGCGCAAGAGCTGGCGGCACTTCGGGCTGCCGGTCGGCGGGGTGCACCTGGTGTGCTCGCAGCTGTACCACTCGGCGCCGTACGGGCAGGCGATGATGGCGCTGCAGCTCGGGCACTCGATCGTGGCGCCGGAGCGGTTCGACGCCGCCGAGACCCTGCGGCTGGTGGAGCGGCATCGGGTGACGAACGCGTTCATGGTGCCCACGATGTTTCATCGGCTGCTGGCCGTACCGGATCGGGAGAAGTACGACCTCTCATCGCTGACGCACCTCTACCACGGCGCCGCGCCGTGCCCGCCCGCGACCAAGCAGGCCATGATCGACTGGCTCGGGCCGGTGCTGTGGGAGTACTACGGCTCCACCGAGGCGGCCGTGGCCACCATGGTGTCGTCGCCGGAGTGGCTGGCCAGGCCGGGCACGGTCGGCAGGGCGCTCGACGGCATGACGTTCACGATCGTCGGCGACGGCGGCGAGGAGGTGGCGCCCGGGGAGCCGGGCCTGGTCTACATCGGCGGCGTGAACCGCTTCGAATACCACGGCGACCCCGGCAAGACGGCCGCCGCCATGCGCGGGCCCGCCTACACCCCCGGCGACATCGGCTACCTGGACGAGGAGGGCTACCTGTTCCTCCTCGACCGCAGAACCGACCTGATCATCTCGGGCGGCGTCAACATCTACCCCGCCGAGATCGAGGCGGCGCTGCTCGAACACCCCTCCGTGGCCGACGTCGCGGTGATCGGCGTACCCGACCCCGAGTGGGGCCAGCGGGTCGTCGCGCTGGTCCAGCCCGCCGAGGGAGCCGACACCGGCGATCTCACCGCCGAGTTGATGCGGCACTGCGCCCCGCGACTGGCCAAACTCAAGCATCCGCGCGTCATCGAGTTCCGCGACGCGCTGCCGCGTACGCCCACCGGCAAGCTGAGCAGACGAAACGTCCGCGAGGCGTATCTTTCCGGCTGAGCGGGGCAGTAACCCCTGCATGAGCAAGGTCCTCGCCGGGATCGTCGCCGCCATGCTGCTGGCCGGCTGCTCAGGGCCGCCGATCACCACCACGGCCCGATCGACGACGCCCACGGCTTCGCCGTCGTCCCAGGCGCCCGCCGCCCGGCAGCCCGCCCCTCAGGAGTCCGCGGTGCCCTTGGAAGCGGCCTTCGAGCGCACCATCAATCAGGTGCTCCCGTCGATCGTGCAGATCACCACCGAGGACGGGCTCGGCTCGGGCATCGTGTACGACTCGGCGGGGCACATCCTGACCAACGCGCACGTCGTGGGCACGGCCAAGACGATGAACGTGACCCTGGCCACGGGCAGCAAGCCGCACGACGCCAGGCTCGTCAAGAGCTTCGGCGGCGGCGACCTGGCGGTCATCAAGGTGGACGACCCGAAGGGGCTGACACCGGCCAGGTTCGGCGACTCCTCGAAGCTCCGGGTCGGCCAAATGGTGCTCGCCATGGGCAACCCGCTGGGGCTGTCGGGCAGCGTCACCCAGGGGATCGTCTCGGCGCTGGGCCGTACCGTGACCGAGCCGCAGGACCCCGACTCGCCCGGCGCGACGATCACCGGCGCCATCCAGACGTCGGCCGCGATCAACCCCGGCAACAGCGGCGGCGGCCTCGTCGACCTGTCCGGGCAGGTCATCGGCATCCCGACGCTCGCCGCGACGGACCGGGACCTCGGCGGCGGTGCCGCGCCGGGCATCGGGTTCGCGATCCCGAGCAACACCGCCACGGACATAGCCGCTCAGATCATCCGCAACGGCAAGGTCACCAACAGCCACCGGGCCGCACTCGGCATCAGGGGCAGTACGCTCATCGGCGACGACAGCCAGCCCGCCGGGGTCGCCGTGGCCAAGGTCGACAAGGGCAGTGCGGCCGCCAAGGCCGGCATCGAGCCGGGGGATGTGATCATCTCCCTCAACGGCCGGAAGACATCGACGATGGCCGCGCTGGCCGAGGCGCTGAGCGCGCTCCAACCGGGGCAAAAGGCCAAGGTAGGGGTCGTCAGACTCGACGGCTCGACCACGACGATCACGGTGACCTTGGGCGTCCTGCCAGGCGACTGACACCGCATTAGGATGGCCGTTCCTTTCATCGGGAGGTGGGACGGATGGCTCATCTGGAGTGCACGCCCGAGGATCTGGCGAAGGTCAGATTCGGTCTGTCACCCATGAGCCAGGTCGTCGGCGCGCTCAACGTGCTGTGCGGCCGGAGCGTGCCGCCCGGCCTGCCCATCTGGACCGCCCGCGTGCACGACCGCTACCAGCGGCTGCTGGCGGGCAACCCGGTGCTGCGGGCGCTGAGCCGGCTGCACCAGGTGACCGACTACGCGCCCGACTTCTACTGCGTGCCGCCCGAAGGCGTGGACACCACGTTCGAGCGGGAGCTGGCCGCCGTCCGGCGGATGCCCGCCGACCGGGTCGCCGCCGACTTTCGGCTCAGCCACCGGGAGCGGCCGGTCGATCCGGCGCTCGACGTTCCCGACGCCCCGGCGCGGGTCGCCGACGCCCTCGAAGCGCTCTGGACCGAGCTGCTCGCCCCCGACTGGCCCCGGCTGCGCGCCCTGCTGGAGCGCGACATCGTGCGGCGGGCGGGGCGGCTCGCAGTGTACGGCTGGCTGGAGGTGTTCGGCCGCCTCGGCATCGACATGGAGCTCAAGGAGGAGCGCATCCTGCTCGGCAAGGTCAGCGGCGCCTCCCACCGGCTCGGCGGGGTGGGCGTGGTGCTGATACCGAACGCGTTCGGCGCCAGGTACGTCTACCTCGATCCACCGCGCGCGTACGGCCTCACCTACCCCGCACACGGCGTCGCCGCGCTCTGGGAGCGGGGCTCGCCCGCCACCGACGGCCTGGTCGCGCTGCTCGGCCGGGGCCGGGCGGCGGTGCTGACGGCGCTCGACAGTCCGGCCAGCACCAGCCAGCTGGTCGCCCAGCTGTCGATGACGCTCGGCGGGGTGGGCGGCCATCTGGCCGTGCTGCGCCGGGCGGGTCTGGTCTCGCGTACGCGCAGCGGCCGGTCGGTCCTCTACCGCCGTACCCCGATGGGCGACGGGCTGGCCCAGCTCACCACCTGAGCTTGGCCGGGCTCACCACATGGGCTCGGGGCGCATGAGCCTGGCCGGGGTCACCACATGGGCTCGGGGCGCATGAGCCTGGCCGGGCTTAGCGTTCGGCTTGGCGCTTTCACTGCTTGACGTTGAAGACGAGCTCGACGCGGCGGTTCTTCGCCCGGTTCTGGGCGACGGGCTTGCCGTCGACGATGTTGGGCACCTTCGGGCGGCTCTCGCCGTACCCCTTCGCCTGGAGGTCCGCGTTGCCGCCGGTCAGCATGGAGCGCATGGCCTGCTGTACGGCCTGCGCCCGGCGCTGCGACAGCATGGCGTTGTAGGCGTCGGTGCCCTGGTCGTCGGTGTGCCCCTCGACCTTCACGACACCCCCGGCGCCCTCCGCGTCGATCTTGCGCGCCACTTCCCTGAGGCGCTGTTTCGCCGCCCCGGTCAGCACCCACTTGTCCACCGCGAACAGCACGTCGCTGGTGAGCGCCACCGTGACCTGCTCGCCCTGCTTGGTCTCGCTCTCGGTGCCGTCGAGCGACTCGACCTCGCCGATGATGTCCTCGACGGGAAGCACCAGATCCTCCACCGGACCGGTGGCGTCGGCGGGCGGAGCGGGGGTCGGTGACAAGAGCGTTGGTGACAAGAGCGTTGGTGACAAGAGCGTTGGTGACACGAGCGTCGGTGACACGAGCGTCGGTGACACGAGCGTCGGTGACAGGAACAGGGCCAGCGCGACGCTAAGAGATCGGAACATCGGTGAACACGCCCATCATCGGCATCTCGACATTGATCTTCGTGACGTCCGGGGGCGGGGCGGCGAATACCGCGTAGAGCGTGGTGGCGTCGCCGCTCTCCAGGAACTGCCCCTGGGTGCCCGAGCAGACGCACTTCGCGTCCTGGCCCGTACCGTTGCGGGCGACGCGGTAGCGCTTGGCGTTGACCGGGTCGATCAGGGAGACGGCCGACACCGTGTAGTCGAGCGTGCCGCTGCTCATGCCGTTGTGCAGGTTGACCTTGCCGTCGGTGGCCGTGACCGTCCAGTTGAGGCTGATCGTCCTGCCCTGCCGCTTGAGCCCGGTGATGTCGACGCGAGCCTTGCCGTACTGTCCGCCCGCCCCGACCTTGACCTCCCGGCTCGCGATCGCCTTGGCCTCCTGCGCGGGCGCGGTCGGCTGCGCTTCGGCCGGTGCGCCGCTCGTGGTGGCCCGCTCAGGCTGCGCGCTCTGGCCGGTTTGGCCGGTCTGGCCCGTCTGCTCCTCGCCGCCGCCGCCCTGCTGGCCAGGGAGCATCCCGCAGCCGGTCAACGCGACGGCCGCGACAGCCAGCGCGATCGTCTTCCGCATGTTCTGATCACCTTTGCCGGTAGGGGTGGAACTCGTGGCACCGAAGGTAGCCGGGCGACCTTCAGGATCCGCATAGTGGGCTAAATCCCCAGGCCACGACGTCTGTCCAGCTCTTGCGCCAGAAGCTCGACCTCGGCGCTCCGGGGCTCACCGAGGCTGTCAGACTCTCCCATAACACGCGCAAGCCCCTCAACCGCAGCATCAACCTCATCAAGGTCCAAGTGCGCTTTTATGAGGATAATCAGGGCTTTTGATGCGTTTCTCCGGTCACCGTGAGCCGTGAACGTCACCTCGGCCTGGCTCGCCAGCCTGGCCGCCGCCTCCGGGTCGCCCTCGGCACTGGCGATGTCGGCCAGCACGAGCAGCCCGGCCGCCTCCGGCAGCCGGTCGCCCAGGCGCCGGTTGATCCTTATCCGCCGCTCGGCGCAGTCGCGGGCCTGTGCGTAGCGGTGGGCGCCGAGGTGCAGCCGGGCCAGGTCGAGCAGGGCTTCGGCCGCGCCGCGCGGGTCGCCCAACTCCTCGTACGCCTCCAGGCTCCGGCCCACCAACCCCAGGTCTCCGCGTACGACGCCCAGCGCCCGGAGCGCGTCGGCCGTGCCACGCCGGTCACCGGCCTCCTCGAACGCGTGCAGGCACCTGGCCAGCGCGCGTTCCGCCTCGGCCGGCCGCCGCTCCACCAGGCCGAGCCGCAGCATGATCCGGGCCAGCTCCAGTCCCTCGACCAGCGGCTGAGCGGCCCTCAGCGCGGCCGCGGCCGACTCAGGGCGGCCTTCCACCCGATGGAGATCGGCCAGAGCACGTAACAGCAGCGCCTCACCCTCCCGATGCCCGGCCGCCCGCGCCGCGTCGAGACCGGTGGCGGTGGTGACGTGCCAGTCGTCGTGATGCGCACCCAGCTCGAACAGCGGAGTCAGATAGAAGGCCAACCGCCAGGCCGCCTCGTGCAGACCAGCCCGGTGGAAGTCACCCACGGTCGCCACGAGGAACCGGCGTTCGGCACTCAGCCACCGAGCATCCGCCCGCAACCGCCCGGTCTCGACCGCCCACCCACCTGTCAGCGCCCGCTCCTCCGCCCAATCCGGACCGGCCGCCAGGGGCTGGGCTTCGGTGTGGGCCACGGTGCGGCCTGAGCCGGGTTCGGCGGGGAGGAGGGCCGTCCGCGCCTGGCGGGTCCGGTCGAGGATCTCGCCCGCGATTTCGGCCAGGACGGCTGCCGGGCCTCCGTCCTCGGCGGTCAGGCGTTCGGCGGCGTACAGCCGGGTCAGGTCGTGCCAGCCGTACCGCTCACCGCCGGACTCGTCCAAGCCGAGCGACTGGAGCAGCCCCGCCTCGGCCAGCGGCTCCAGATCGGCACCGAGCGCCCAGGACGCGAAGTCGGGCGCGGACAGCGCGCCCAGCCTGCGCAGCAGCCGCCGTTCGGAATCGGCCAGCCCGTGGTAGCCGAGTGCCAGGCAGCCGCGTACGGCCAGGTCGCCCGCGCTCAGCTCGTCCAGCCGGCGCCGCTCGTCGCCCAGCCGTCCGGCCAGGTGGTCGAGGGTCCAGCCCGGCTTCCTGGCCAGCCGGGATCCGGCGATGCGCAGGGCCAGCGGCAGACCACCACAGAGCCGCACGATCCGGTCCGCGGCCTCGGGCTCGGCGCCGACCCGTTCGCGGCCCACCACCTCGGCGAGCATGGCCACGGCCTCGCCCGGTTCGAACACCCCCAGCTCGTACGCCCTGGCCGCCTCCAGCCCCGCCAGCGGGGAGCGGCTGGTCACCAGCGTCAGACTGCCGGGACCGGTGGGAAGCAGCGGGCGTACCTGGGCCTCGTCCGTGGCGTCGTCGAGCACCACGAGCAGGCTGCGGGCCGCCGTCATGCCGCGATACAGCCGTACACGCTCCTCGAAAGCGGCAGGCACGGCACCATCGGGACAGCCCAGGGACCGGAGCAGGTCCTCCAGCACGGCGCCGGGCTGCCGGTCGCGGAGCGACGCGTAGAGATGTCCGTCCGGGAGGTCGATCATGGTCGCGGCACGAACAGCAACGGCGGACTTACCGCACCCCGGCGGCCCGTGTACGACGAGGTGCACGGGAGCACCTCCCCGCGCGGACACCCCATCTCCCTGCGCAGGCGCACCGCCTCCTCGCGCGGGCACCCCACCCGCAGGCGCCCCGTCTCCTCGCGCAGGCACCCGGGCGGCGATCCAGTCGAGGACGGCCCGCCGCCCCGTGAAATCCGAAATATCCGGCGGGGCCTCGCTCTTCACCGGTGCGTGCTGCGGCGGTCCCTCGCTCGACAGCACGCGCCGGTGTGCCTCGATCAGCTCGGTGCCCGGTTCCAAGCCGAGCTCGTCCACCAGCACCTGGCGCGCCTCCTGGTAGGCCGCCAGTGCCTCCGCCCGCCGCCCGGCCTGGCGCAGCGCGTCGAGCAGCAGCGCCCAGGCCCGCTCGCGCAGTGGGTACGCTCCGACGAGCGCCCGCAGCTCGCCGACCACCTCACCGCCTCTGCCCAGCAGCAGGTCCAGCTCCACACGCTCTTCGAGCGCGGTCAGGCGGAGCTCTTCCAGGGGTACGGCGTGCGTTCTGCGCAGGTACGAGGACTCGATATCGGCCATGGCGTCCCCTCGCCACAGCGCCAGCGCCGTCCCGAACCCCTCGGCCGCCGCCTCGGCCCTGCCCGCCTCCCTCGCCCGCCGAGCCTCGCCGACGAGCCGCTCGAACCGGTGGCAGTCGACCGCGTCCGGCTCCACCTCGATCAGGTAGCCACCGGGCACGGTCGTGATGCCGTCGACGAGCTTGCGCAGCGCGCTGATGTACACCCTGAGCACCGACTCCGCGGAGGCCGGCGGCCGGTCGTCCCAGACCACGGCCATCAGCCGCTCGATCGGCACCACCCGTCCGGCGGAGACCAGCAGCGCGGCCAGCACCGCCCGATGCTTCGCCGGCCCCGGGCCCGACCCCGACTGCGCCCCAGAACCCGGCCCGGACAGTAGCCCCGGCTCCGGCCCAGAACCCAGCCCGGACAGTGGCCCCGGCTCCGGCCCCGGCTCGGATCCGCTTTCGACCCGCAGTGGCCCCAGCAGCCGGAACCGGACGGGACCGTGCCCCTCCTCGCCGGGCAGCGCCGGAAATTTCGGCATTTCGGGGGCTTAGTCCTTCGTACGGTCGATGGCGAACGACTCGAAGCGTACGCGCAGCGCCTCCCCGGTGTCCGGAGCGACCTGAACCCCGGCCGCCCCCGGCCCGAGCGGATCACTCGTATCGGACACCTCGGCGACGAGTTTCTCGTTCACCCACATCCGCAACCTCACCCCGCCACCAGCGGCGCCGTCACCGCTGGGACCGGCGCACTCCGTGACGATCCGGCCGCCGCCGGTCGCCGCCGTACCGTTCGGAGCCGCCGGACCGTACAGAGACGTGCCCTTCTGCCCGGTACGGCGCTTGACGATCGAGACCCGCCCCGAGCCGCTCACCCCGAACTCGTAGCGATCCCCCGAGCTCGCCGAGCCGTGGCACCACACACCGTACTCACCGGACCCCTGCTCAAGCCGCGCCTTCGCGCTCACCACCACCCCGCCGTCCGGCTCCGGCACAGGCGCGGACTTCCACAGCCGCCAGCCCGCCTTGGCGGTCAGCACGTAGTCGCTCCCGGCGACCCGCGCGTCCCCGCCGTCGGACGCCCCGGTGGCCCACGAGTCGCCGAACCCCGCCGCGTACGGCCACGACGGCGACCACACCCGAGGCACCACCACGACCCCCGCCACCACGGCGGCCACCACGGCGATCACCCCCGCCACCCAGGGCCACCGACGCCGCGCCACTCCACCACGGGCGAGGCTCACACCGGCAGCAGCCTGGACGGACGCCTCTTCGGCCGCTGCGGCCAAGCCACGCCCTTCGACCGCTCCGACGCGCTCCCCGCCACGGGCGCCGAACGCCGCCGGCCCCTCCGCGGTCAAGCCGCGAGGGCCGGTCCAGGTACGTTCGACGACCTGAGTGGCCGTGGCCTGACTGAGCTGCCTGCCGCCCGTCAGAGACTCCAGCAGTTGCCGGGCCGTGGGGCGAAGGCGTGGATCCCTGGCCATCGCCCGCTCCACCACATCCCGCATGCCCGCGTCGAGCCCGTCCAGCCGCGGCCCCTCGTTGACGATCCGGTACAGCACCTCGGCCGGCGACCCGCCACCGAACGGCAGCCGCCCGGTTCCCGCGAAGGCGATCACCCCGCCCCACGCGTACACGTCGGCGGCCGGCCCGAGCGGCTCCCCGCGTACCTGTTCGGGTGCCATGAACGCGGGCGTCCCCAGGATCGCCTGGCTGGCCTGGCTGTCGGCCTCGACGAGTTGTGCGATGCCGAAGTCGATCACGCGCGGCCCGAGCGGCGAGAGCAGCACGTTCGACGGCTTGAGGTCCCGGTGGACGACCCCGGCGCCGTGAATCGCGCCGAGCGCGGTCGCGATGCCCACCGCCAGCGCTTCCAGGTCGGACCCGGACAACGGCCCCTGTTCCCGTACGGCCTTCGCCAGATCCGGCCCTTTAACGTATTCGGTGACGAGATAGGCGACATCCCCATCTATCCCGGCGTCCAGCACCGGGGCCGTACAGAATCTCGCCACCCGGCGAGCCGCGGCCACCTCGCGCTCGAAGCGCCGCCGGAACGCGGGGTCGCGGGCCAGCTCGGGATGGATCACCTTGACCGCGGCCAGGCCACCGGTGGGCGTGGTGGCGAGATGCACCTCGCCCATGCCACCCCGGCCGAGCACACGCCGCAGCGTGTACCCGCCTATGACCCGCTCGCCACTCATCGCAGACACACTAGCCAGGGTCGGCGCACATCCCCGAGGTCGCCCACTCCCGGAGCACCGCCGCCTGGCTCAGTCCGGGCCCGCGACCATGAGGAATGTCGTCAACGCGGCGAGTATGAGCCACACCACACCGACCAGCGCCAGGCCGGCGGCCAGCAGCGGCTTCGGCGGGTCGGGGCGTTCTCGCGAGCGTTCCGTGTCGGGCTCCACGGCCGTCAAACTAACAGTTGACAGCGAAGGTGACAAAAAGTTTCAGACAGCGCAGGAGTCCAAACCACGACGGCCGCCGAATAACGGCGAGTTTCTTTACAGCACTCAGCGCGACCGGCTGGTCGGTGGCCACCGGGCGTTTCCCGATTAAAATCGGTTTGCCGCTTACCGCCATTTCAGTACACTCGCCCGGAAACGGGGTGCCACCGCGGCGCCCATTGACGAGTGAGGGGAGCCGGCCGTGCGCAACAGCAGCAACAGCACCGCTTCGGTCATCCCCTCGTCTCGCTACGAGGTGATCCTGGTGTCTTCGTCCGCCCGGCGTCGGCTGCGCGGCCGGCACTGGACGTCTCTGACGAACACCTGATCAGCCCTTTTCCGCGCGGAATCGAACAGGCATTGGCCTGCTTCCGCGCGGTGTTCGTCCGGAAATCGCGCTGTCCTGTCTGAAGCGTCCCGAAAGGGCCATAGGCCGTGCGTACCGAATTGCACCGTCATCACACCGACTCGCTGAACGCCGTCCGCAACCTGGGCATCCTCGCCCACGTCGATGCCGGCAAGACCACCATCACCGAGCGGATCCTGTACCTCACCGGCGCCACCTACAAGCGCGGCGAGGTACACGACGGCACGACCATCACCGACTTCGACTCCCAGGAGCGCGACCGTGGGATCACCATCTTCGCCGCAGCCGTGAGCTGCTCCTGGGACGGCCATCGGATCAATCTGATCGACACCCCGGGACACGTCGACTTCTCCGACGAGGTGGAGCGCTCGCTGCGGGTGCTCGACGGCGCGATCGCGGTGTTCGACGGCGTCGCGGGAGTCGAACCGCAGAGCGAGTCGGTGTGGCGGCAGGCCGACCGGTACGGAGTGCCGCGCATCGCCTTCGTCAACAAGCTGGACCGCGCCGGCGCCGACCTCGACACGGCGGTCGAGTCGATCCGCGAGCGGTTAAACGTGGTCCCCCTGGTGGTCCACCTGCCGATCGGGCAGGAGGACGGCTTCACCGGGGTGGTCGATCTGCCGCGCATGCGGATGCTGGCCTGGCCCGGCAGCGGCGATCCGGTCGAGGAGGGACCGATTCCGGACGGCCTGCGGGAGGAGGCGCACCGGCGCCGCCGGCTGCTCGAGGAGGCGGTGGCCGAGCTGCACCCGGTCGCGTTGGAGGAGTTCTGCGCGGAGTCGGCGATCTCCGAACGGACTCTCGCCGCCGCGCTGCGCGACCTGACCCGGACCGGTGAGGGGGTGGTGGTGTTGTGCGGATCGGCGTACCGCAACCGCGGAATCGAGCCGCTCCTGGACGCCGCCGTGGCCTACCTGCCCTCGCCGCTGGACGTGCCGGCCGTACGTGGCACGCACGGCGGCACGGAGCAGGAGCGCGCCGCCGACCCGGCGGCGCCGTTCGCCGCGCTGGTGTTCAAGGTGCACTCGACGGCCACCGGGCGACTGACGTACCTGCGGGTGTATTCGGGAACGATGCGGAGAGGAGACACGGTGCTGGACACCGGCGCGCGGCGCACCGAGCGGATCGGCCGGATCCTGCGGGTGCAGGCCGACCGGCACACCGAGGTGGACCACGCGGCGGCCGGGGACATCGTCGCGGTGGTCGGGCTGAAGACGGCCCGCACCGGCGCCACCCTGTGCGCGCCCACGGCGCCCCTGCTCCTCGAACCGCCGGCCGTGGCCGATCCGGTGGTCTCGGTGGCGGTCGAGGCCCGCAGGAGCACCGAGACCGACCGGTTGACGTCGGCGCTGGCCCGGCTGGTGGAAGAGGATCCTTCGCTGGTGGTACGCACCGACGCCGAAACCGGTCAGACGCTGCTGTCGGGGCTGGGCGAGCTGCATCTGGAGGTCGCGGCGGAGAAGATCCGGCGCGCCCACGGGCTGGAGGTCGCCATCGGCCGGCCTCAGGTGGCCCATCGGGAGACGGTCGAGCGCGGAGTTTCCGGGTTCCTGTACCGGCACGTCAAGCAGGACGGCGGGGCGGGCCAGTTCGCGCACGTCGTCCTGGACGTGGATCCCCTGGACACAGCCGACGGCGCGGTGTTCCGCTCGACCGTCGTCGGCGGACGGGTGCCGCGCGAGTACGTCCGGGCGGTGGAGGCAGGCTGCCGGGACGCCCTGGCCGACGGCCCTCTCGGCGGCCACCCGGTGACCGGCCTGCGGATCACCCTGACCGACGGAGCCACCCATCCCAAGGACTCCTCGGAGATGGCGTTCCGTACGGCCGGCCGGCTCGGGCTGCGCGAGGCACTGCGCGCCAGCATCATGGTGCTGCTGGAGCCGGTGGTCGAGGTCACGGCCACCGTGCCGGACGACGCCGCCGGCGGGGTGCTCGGCGACCTGGCGGCCCGGCGCGGCCGGATCTCGGGCTCGACCGCGCGGGCGGGCACCGTGGTGATCACCGCGACCGTGCCGCTGGCCGAGGTGTTCGGGTACGCGACCCGGCTGCGCAGCCGAACCCAGGGCCGGGGCACCTTCACCACCCGGGCCGCCGGTTACGCCCCGGCCCCGAGGCCGTCCGCGTAGACGATGACCCGTAGGCGATGACCCGTAGACGATGGCCCCGTCCGCACCCGGACGGGGCCATCCGGACCTACGTTCCCGGGCGGAAGCGGCGCGGCGGGGTGTGGATGTCGAAGCTCAGCCGCGCCTGAGCCAGGATCGAGTGCGGCGCGGTGTCCGGCGTGATCAGCCCGAGCCGCTCGAAGACCGGAAAGCGCGCGGAATCGGCGACGAGATACCGGGGCCGCATCGGCGGATGCCAAATGCTGTAGACACCCACCCGCCCGTCTCGCCGCCGGTACCAGCCCAGGGTCGGATGAGTGAGCCGTTCCAGCCAGTCCGGCTCGTCCGTGAAACCGGCCAGCCGGGTGAGGGGCTCGGCCGGCTCGACCGCCTCGCAGCGGGCGTCCCCGGCCACCAGCCGCCACCGGGCGGGGTCGGCGTCCCAGTCCGCCTCGATGCGGATGCGATCGCGGCGCCACGGCATGCCCCACAGATGCTGCGGGATCGCGACGACCGGGTGATCCAGGCTGGTGCCGAAGAACCAGACACCCGTGTGGCCGTACGCGGTGACGTAGGCACGGTAGTTGATCTGCCCGCAGTCGATCCCCACCGACGGGAGGAACCGGAAGTGGAAGTCCCGGTCCCGGAAGGCGACGGCGGAGACCAGGGCTCCGGGACCGTCGATCTTCATCGGGACGAACCCCTCGGGCAGCTGCCGGGCGAGCGCGTCGGCGTCCACCCGGTAGCTGACGATCGCGAAATCCTCCAGCTCCGTCCGCGCGTGGAACCAGCGCGGCCGCGGCCGGGGCGTACCGGCGAAGCTCATACCCAAAGGCTAGCCACGACGCGCTCGACCTAGTCACGCGCGCCGATCAGCTCGACCGGCCGCCGGCCGAGGACGAGGCGGCCGGGCAGCGCCGTGGCCAGGAGAGCGAGGCCGGCCGCGGCGGCGACCACCGCGAGATAGGTGAGCGGGGGGATGTGCGGCACCACCGAACCGGTCATCCCCATGCTGAACGCCGACAGCGTGACCAGCGCGATCACCGTCCCGATGGTCACCGCGACGACGACCGCCGCCAGGGTCTCCAGGCTCAGCATCCGCAGCACCTGCCGCCGGGTGGTGCCGACCAGGCGTAGCAGGGCGAGTTCCCGCGACCTCGACGACGTGGACATGGCGATCGTGTTGACCACGGCGATCGCCGTGAACGCGATGATCAGCCCCATGGCCACATAATTCACCTCGCCGTTGGCCCCGCCCGCCTCGACCGCCTGGGCCCGGTCCAGTACGCCGACCCCCGACACGGCCCGTTCCAGGTCCGCCCGCGTCACCGAGGGGGCCGCGACCAGCACGGTCCCGAGCGGGTCGTCCACGTGCCCGGCCACCAGCGCGTGGGAGAGCGTGAGCTCGCCGAATCCCAGCCCCCGCGAGTAGATCGCGACGACGCGCAGCTCGGCGGGGGTGCCGTCACCCAGTGTCAGGCTGATCTTCGCGCCCGCCGCGACGCCCAGCCGTTCGGCCGCCGTCCGGCTGACCGCGACGGAGCCGTCATCGAGGTCGCCGAGCGAACCGGAGAGCACGCCCAGGTCCATGGTCCTGCCGAGCCCGTCGGCGGTCACGGCCTGCGCGCCGTACTTGTCCAGGCCCACCCGCACGGAGGTACGCAGCACTTCGGTGACCGCCTCGACACCCGGAAGCCGCCGCACGGCCGCCGCCGTGCCGGAGGGTACGTGCGGGCCGAGGACGTGCTCCGCTCTGGTGCCCGCTGTCGCCTGCTCCTGGGCCGCGTACCCCATGGTCGTCTGTACGAACAGGATCGTGCAGGTCATCGCCACCATCAGGCTGAGCGGCGTGACGACCGAGCTCAACCGCTTGGACGTGGCCCGCAGGCCGGCGGCGGCCAGGTATCCGCTCGTCCGGGCCGCGCGCAGCGGCACCCCGAGCAGGGCGGCCGCCACCTGCGCGATCACCGGGCCGAGCAGGGCCACGGCGACCGTCCACACCAGCGCGGTGAGCAGGGTGACCGGGCCGGAGGCCGCCTCGCTCGACAGGGCCGACAGCACCAGAGTCAGCGCGACACCGCCCGCGGCGCACAGCAGACCGGCGACCATCCTGCCCAGGGGGATGCGCGCCGTCGGCAGCTCCGCCTCACCGAGTGCCTCCACCGGGCGGATCCGTACGGCGCGGCGAGCCGAGAGGTAGGCCGCCGCCCAGGCCGCCACCACGGCCGCGCCCAGCGCGGCGAGCAGCGGATACGGACTGACCACCAGCCGCAGGTTGTCCGGCATCGCGCCCAGCGCGACGAACCTGGACCGCAACCAGAATCCCAGCCCGGCACCGGCCGCCGAGCCGAGGGTCCCGGCCACCACGCCGACCAGCAGCGCCTCGCCACCGAGCATCCCGCGTACCTGGCGAGGAGTAGCGGCGACGGCCCTGAGCAGGGCGATCTCCCGCTGGCGCTGCTGGATCGACAGCGCGAACGTGCCGACCACGACGAGGATCGCCACCAGCAGCGAGGTCCCGCCGAGCGCGCCGCCCAGGCTGATCAGCTTCACCCGCGACTTCTCGGCGTCCAGGAACTCCACGGCCCCGCGTTCGTCCCCGGTGTAGGCGAGCGCGCCCTTGACCACCTCGGACACGTCCACCCGCGGAAAGACGCCGATCGCGGCCACCTGCCCCGGCCGTCCCGCCAGGCGTCGCGCCTCTGCGGTGGCGAAGAACAGCGTGTCCTGGCTCGGCAGGTCCTGGGCGGTGACGCCGGTGACCAGGTAGGTCCTGTTCCCGGCCGCCGTCCGCACGGGCACGCGCGCGCCCACCGAAAGCCCTGACGCGGCCTCCACGACCACCTCTCCCGCCGCCCTGGGCTCACGTCCCGTGCGCACCGTGTACGGGGTGAGCGCCGCCGACTCCCAGCCGTGCCCCTGGAACCGGCGGCCCGCGACGTAGGCGGGAAAGGTCACCTCGGCGACCACCCGCGACACCCCGGGAATCCGGCGCAACCGGTCGGCCAGGGACGCGGGCACCCAGACCCGCTCGGACAGCTGCTTGGCCTTGGTCTTGGTCTTCGTCTCGGACGCGCGGACCGTCTGGCGGGCGAACTGGTCCCCGCTGACGATCACCGGGGCGCCCGCGTAGCGTTCGGGCGCCACGCTTCCGCGCAGTCCCGTCTCCAGCAGCATGCCGCAGGCACAGACCAGCGCGGCGGCGCAGAACAGGGCGACGAACGCCCCGGCGAAGGCGGCCTTGCGGTGCCGGAGCGTCCTCAGGGCCACAGAGATCATGGAGGTCAACGCACCCACGCTCCCAGCCTGGTCATCCGCTCGGCGACCTGCTCCGAGGTGGGCGCCGCCACGGAGTCCACGATCCTGCCGTCGGCCAGGAACAGCACCGCGTCGGCGTACGAGGCGGCCACCGGGTCATGGGTGACCATCACCACCGTCTGTCCCGTTACGTCCACGATCTCCCGCAGCAGCGTCAGCACGTCACGGGCGGTCATCGTGTCCAGCGCGCCGGTCGGCTCGTCACCGAACACGACCTCCGGACGGGTGACCAGCGCCCTGGCGATGGCCACCCGCTGCTGCTGGCCACCGGACAACTGCGCGGGCCGGTGGCCCGTCCGTCCCGTCAGGCCCACCTTGGACACGACCTCGTCGAGCCATGCCCGGTCCACCCGTACGCCCGCCAGGCGCAGCGGCAGCGTGATGTTCTCGATCACGGTGAGCGCCGAGACCAGGTTGAACGCCTGGAATACGAAGCCGATCCGCTGCCTGCGCAGCTCGGTCAAAGCGGTCTCGTCCATCCCGGCCAGTTCGGTGCCGCCGAGCCGTACCGAACCCGAGGACGGCACGTCCAGTCCCGCCGCACAATGCAGGAACGTGCTCTTGCCCGATCCCGAAGGGCCCATGACCGCGGTGAAACTCCCGCGGGGAATGCCTATCGACACCTCGCGCAGGGCCGCGACCGCGCCCTGCCCCTTGCCGTACACCTTGCTCACCGCGTCCAAGCGCAGCACGTCTGTCATGGCTCCCAGCCTGCTGACCAGGTACGGCGCGGACCAGAGACACGATCACGCCTGCGCCATGACCTCATCATGATCCGGACACTGGTAGACATATCCCTGTGATTCATGTGCTTCTGGCCGAGGACCAGCACGTCATCAGAGGCGCCCTGGTCGCCCTGCTCGGCCTAGAGCCGGACCTGAAGATCGTGGCCGCGGTCGAGTCGGGCGACGCCGCCGTTCCCTCAGCCTTGGTCCACCGACCGGATGTCGCGGTGCTCGACATCGACATGCCCGGCACGCTCGACGGCCTGGCCGCCGCGGCCGAGATACGCGCGAAGCTGCCGTCGTGCCGCACGCTCATGCTGACCGGGCACGGCAAGCCGGGTCACCTGCGCCGGGCGCTCGGGGCGCAGGTGGACGGGTTCCTGCTGAAGACCGCGCCGCCCGAGGACCTGGTCGCGGCGATCCGCGACGTCGCGGCCGGCCAGCGGGTGCTCGACCCCTCGCTGGCGGTCACCGCCTGGGACCTGGCCGACAACCCGCTGACTTCGCGAGAGGCCGACGTGCTGCGGCTGGCGGCGGGCGGCGCCGACGCGGCCGAGATAGCGACCCGGCTCTTTCTCGGCGCGGGCACGGTACGCAACTACCTGACCGCCATCGTCGCCAAGCTCAATGCCCGCAACCGTACCGACGCCGTCCGCATCGCCACCGAGGCGGGCTGGATCTAGCCGACCATGTGCAGGGAGGTCGGCGCCTGGGCCGTCAGCTCGAACCAGTCGTTCTCGCGAGCTGTGCCGAGCCGCCCGTCCAGGGCCGCCAGGCGGGTGGTCAGGTTGCCGATCCCAGCCGAACCGGGCCGGCCTTCCGACGAGCGCACGCCGTCGTTGCGTACGCTGAGCCGTACCATCCCGTCCTCCACCACCGTCGTGATTACACAATGCCGGGCCGAGCTGTGCCTGAGCACGTTGGTCACCGCTTCCCGGAGCACGGTGGCCAGGACGTTCTCCACCTCGGTGGACAGCTGCGCGTGCGCGAGATCGAGCTCCACCTGGATGCCCGCGGCGGCCAGCACCGACCGTGCCGACTCGGCCTCGGCGGCCAACGACATCGCCGGCCGCTCACCGGAGATGACCCGCAGATCCCCCTCTGCCTTCTCGGCCATCGCCAGCACGTCCGCCAACTCGGTCCGGGCCCGCGCGGCGTCCAGGCGTCTGGCCAGCTCGCACTTGAGCAGGATCGCGGCCAGGCTGTGGCCGAGCAGGTCGTGCAGGTCGCGAGCGGCGCGCAGGCGCTCCTCGACCACGGCGGCGCGGGCCAGCGCCTGCCTGGCCTCCTGCAACTCCCGCACCAGCTGAGCGAGTTTGAGCAGCCCGTACACGACCAGACCGGTCACGAGCGTGCTCGCGGTGAAGTTGACCGTCAGCGGGACCGGCAGGCCGAGCAGCACCGCGCTCACCGCCACGCTCGCCATCACGCACCCGACCAGCGGCCAGGCCACGCTCCACGGGAACGCGAGCAGGAGCGGACCGGCGAGGAACCCGGCCGCGCCCAGCCAGGCCCGTCCGAACACCGGGATCGGCAGGTAGACCAGCAGCGCCAGCAACGCGAGCGCGAGCATGTGCCGCCCGTTGATCGAACGGAGCTGCATGACGACGATCACGGCGAGACAGGCGGCTGCGGGCACCATCAGGCTCGCGGGGACGAACAGCAGCGCCTTGATCGAGAACCCGACCAGCACCGCGGCGAGCAGCGCGACCGACAGCCGATAAGCGCCCGGGTCCTCGGCCGCCTCCGCTGCCTCCGCCGGCCCCTCGGGCAGCAGGGCGTCCACGGTCAGCCGGCCTTCGGCGGACAGGCCCGTGGTCAGGCTGCCGCCCGCCGCACCCAGCTGCCGGGTCAGGTCGGCCAGGCCTTCGTCCTCAGCCGTGCGGGCGCCGTCGTGGGTGACGCGCAGGCGTACCGTCCCATCGGCGGCGGTGGTCTCGATCACGCATGTCCTGGCCGTGTTCTGGCGTACCGCCTCGGTCACCACCTCGCGCAGCACCGCCGCGAGCAGCGCGCCCGCGGGGCCGAGCGGCTCGGAGTGCCCGACCCGCGTCTCGGTCTCGATCGCCGCGGCCGTCAGCATCGCACGGGCGGTCGTCATCTCAGGCGCGAGTGACGTGGCGCGGTAGCCCGCGGCGGCGTTCCTGGCGTCGGCCAGGGAGCGGCGGGCGGTGGCGACGACCTCGCCGAGCGTCTCCGCGGCGCGTTCCGGTCGATCCACGGCGGACCGGACGCCCACGGCGATCGCCGCGAGCCCTCTGCCGAGGCCGTCGCTCAGCCCGGTGGCGATGCGCAACCGTTCCTCGGCCGCCGCCGCGAGCGCCAGCGCGAGCCGGGCGGCGTACATCTCGTCCACCCGATCGGTGAGCCGGGTAAGGCCGTAGATCACCAGGGCGACCAGCACCATGCTGATCGCGGGGTCCGCCGGACCGACGACGGCGGCGCTGACCGCCACCAGGGGGGCCAGCGGCCATGCCGGGGTCAGCAGCAGCGATCCGCCCAGGAAGCCGAGGATCCCGACGGACGTGCCGAAGCCGAGCGTGGCCGCGTAACCGACCGCCGCCTGTACGACCAGCAGCCACGGCCCCCTGAACCGCCTCAGGGAGCGCAGTACGTAGACCAGTTGCAGCCCGAACGCCACGATCGCGAGCGGCGAGCCCGCCAACACATAGACGGACGCGAACCCGGCGAGCACCACGATCACGATCCCCCGCGCCAGGCGCGGCACCGGAACCTGCGACAACTCACTCCCCCGTGTCAGATCGGGGGCAAGCCTACGGGTTGTCCGTTTTGTGAAGAGGTCATGGGTGTTCGGTGACGCGGTCTCTGGCTCGGAGTTCCGCGGCTCGGCAGAGTCGTTGACGCAAGCCGAACGATCAGTCAGCTTATCGGCCGTAGACGACCGAGCTTGCAGCTCCTCGCCGTCGATGGCTTCGACGGTCCGGTCCGCGTCAGGCAGCGTGACTCACTGCCCAGCCCGTCTGACCGCGTGCGGCGATGTTGCGGGCTGCGTTGACGTCCGCGTGCTCAGCGAAGCCGCACGACGTACACGAGAAACAGGCTTGATCGAGCCGGTTGTTGCGGTCCACATGCCCGCACGACGAGCACTGCTGGGAGGCGAAAGCCGGATCGACGTGGATGACGGCGATCCCGGCCCGGGCCGCCTTGTAGCCGACGAACGCTCCCAGTTGGTGGAAGCTCCAGGAATGCAGCGTGACCCGCTGGGGCTTGCGAAGCCGTACCCGGTCCCGGATGCCCTGGAGGTCTTCCAGGGCGATCCCTTGGCCGGTGCGTTCTGCCTCGGTCACGATCTGCTTGGCGATGACATGATTGGTGTTGGCGGCGAACCGCGCTTCTTTGCGGCGGCGCTGCTTGAGCAACCGCTTGGCGGATTTGGTGCGTTTGGCCTGCAGGCGGCGGCGTAGCTCGCGATGGCGGTGCCGGACCGCGTTCAGGGCCTTGCCACTGTGCCGGGCTCCGTCGCTGGTGGTGGCGATGTTGACGATGCCCAGATCCACCCCCAGGAAGGCATCCGGGTTTTTGATGCGGGGGTCGGGCAGGTCGCAGGTCGCGATCAGGAACCACCTGCCGTCCCGGTAGAGGAGATCGGACTCGCCCTTGCGGTGTGCCGACAGGTCTTGAGCTGTTCGGCGGAGGCGGTGAACCTGAGGTTCTTCAGCCTCCCGGCCACCGACCAGATCGACACCGTCCGCGCGTCGATCTGCCAGGACAGGCAGCGGTCGTCGAAGGGCTGGGCGGCCTCAGCGCGGAAGGCGATCGGCGTGGATTCGGCCCGTACCCGGCGGGCGGAGCCTGCCTTGCCGAGGTTCCCGGCTCGGATACTGGCATGCAGGGTGGCGTAGGCGTCGGCGACCTTCTTGATGACGTGCTGCGCGGCCTGGGCGGCCAGCCCGTACCGGTCCTTGATCTGCGTGTAGGTGTGCTTGCGCAGGTCGTAGTTGCGGAACGTGCGCTGGGCGTGGGCGTGGCGGGAGACCTGGCAGGCGGCCGCGTTGACCGCGCGCAGGGTCGCCTCCAGCGCCGCCGCCTGCTCGGGCGTCGGCAGGAGCCTCACCTGCACCACCAGCCTCACAATCGAACACTTTATCGTTCGGTCCATGTCACCGCGATGGGAATCCAATCCCGATATCCGCAGGGGGCGCACCGTCGCCTGCCGCCTCCACGCCCATTTGGTCTTCATCCCCATATACCGGCGCAAAGCGTTCACCGACGAGATGCTGCGCCGCTGTGAAGCCATCATGATCGAGGTATGCGACAACTTCGGCGCCGTCCTGGTCGCGTTCAACGGCGAGCACGATCATGGGCACCTGCCGATCCACTACCGCCCAAAGTGGCCCTGTCGGTCCTGATCAACTCCCTGGAAGGGCGTCTCGGCCCGACTCCTGCGCAAAGAGTCCGGCCCACACGTGCGCCAATACCTGCAGGGCGGGCACTTCTGGTCCCCGTCCTACTTCGCCGCCTCCTGTGGCGGCGCCCCACCATCGATCATCAAGGAGTACATCGAAAACCAGAAACAGCCGGACTGACCCGCTCACATGAACCAGCCGTCACGGGACCGCTCGAGGCTGGAGGCCCTCCCGCGCCGGGCGTTTCCTCCCGGGCGTAAACGCCCGGCGTTCCACGGCAGATTCCGCTGAAGATGCGGCAGGCGTTCGGGCATCGGGCCCGCATGGTCAGCGTCGACTCCGGCGGCCACGGCTCCTACCTCGCCAACGGCAACGCCTGCGGCGACCAGACCGTCACCGGTTTCCTGACCACCGGCCGCCTGCCGAACCGCGACAAGGCCTGCTGACCGGCCTTCGGCAGCTCACCGATGGAGACTCCGCCGCGCGGCCACGCGGGCCATCGCCGGAGAAAAAATCATTCACAATACGCGCAGGTCGCGCGGGCCGCCGAGTGGCCGAAACCCCGCCAGGGACGCCTAATTGGGGCGCACTTTAATGAATGACGAGCTAGCGTGACAAAGGTCAACACCTCTCGTCACGCTGGCCGGCGTGCTTCACTCCGGCCACGTCAGACACGAAAGGGATCTGGCTTGAACGTCAAGAAGCTCGCATCCGCCCTGGTGGCCACCGCCGCCGCAACCGCGCTGCTGAGCGCCCCGACCGCCGCCACCGCGGACGTCTCGGCCACGCACAAGAAGTCCGCCAAATGCGCGTCGCCAAGTGGATCGAAGATCAATATCTCCTGGGGTGACGGCAACGTCTCCACCACGGTCTACTTCAACAACCACTGCAACCAGAAGCGCGCCATCAATCTCCAGTTCGTTCAGGAGAGCGGCAAGATCTTCGACAAGTGCATCACGGTCAACCCCAAGACCAAGGGCAAGAAGAAGATCGGTTACAGCATGCCCAACAAGGTGACGCTACCCAAGAGCTGCTAGGCAGCCCAGGCGCGCCGCTGCCCTGTTCAGGCGCGTGCTCAGGGGCGGCGGCGTGCCGCCAAGGCCAGTGCTCAGGGGCGGCGGCGTGCCGACAAGACCAGTGCTCAGGGGCGGCGGCGTGCCGACAAGACCAGGGCCACCAGCAGGAACACCCCGAAGACCGCGCCCAGCAAGAGCAGCCCGAACCCCACCAACAGATTCCAATTCCCGAATTCACCGAGAACCGGGAGAGTGGGATCCACGTAGTACATGACGATCAACAGGACGCCGACGATCCAGGCGGCGGACATCGCCACGGCCCACCGTCGCACGGAGCGTGTGGACTGCCGGGGCGGGGTGGGCGTTCCTTCACGGGGATAGGGCTCAGACACCGATTTCGCTCCTGCCGTCAGCCGGGAATCGCGCGCAGTGCGCCGACGACGCTATCGGATAAGGGGCGGCCGATGAACCCAGAACGTGGCGAGGCGATCCACGGGACACACCGCGCGCACGGCGCGTCATCCGCTCTTGACAGCGCGTGTATGGTTCCGTAAGTGCTTGATCAGCATTCGCGACAAAGGTGATTCGCATGTCATATCCCTCCCATGACCGCCATCATCGCCACTCGGGGTCGGCCCGACCGAGAGTCAATCCGGCGCGAGTGTGGGGAGGCGGCGTGGCCGCCGCCGTGGTGGCCGCACTGATCGTGGTCGTCGGAGCCATGATCAGCAACCGGCTCCTGGGCATCCGTGCGCTCACTCCGTACGGGAACTCCGCTTACGGCAGCACGGCGATCACCGGATACGCGATCTCGGCCGCCACGGCCGCGCTCCTCGCGACGCTCCTGCTCTATGTCCTCATGCTGTCGACGCCGGAGCCCACCAAGTTCTTCGGCTGGATCGCCGGGCTCTTCACCGTGATCATCACGATCCTGCCGTTCATGTACTCCGTGGACCTCATCAGGCAGGTCGCCACGGCCGCCATCAACCTGGTCGTCGGCATCGCCATCTTCTCGCTCCTGGCCTCGATCGGACGCACGGCCATGGAGTTCGAGCGCGTACCGGATCCCGAGCCGTATCCGTACGAGCAGGGCCGCGGGTATGAGCCGCAAGGATACGAGCAGCGCGGATACGACCAGCGCGGACAGGACCCTCGGGGACACGAGCACCGGGGACACGAGCAGCGCGGGTATGAGCGTCCTCGCGAGTACGAACAGCGCGAATACGAGCGCCGAAGCCGCGACCCGTACAACTGATCGGGAACTGTCGGTAAGCGGATTCCCGGCTCCGCTCGTCCCAGGGAAGACCCCACCCGCGAGAGGACCCGAGGCGGACCAGTCCACTGGGACGCGCCAACAGCGGCTTTTGCCAGCCCGTACTCTTTTCCGGTGACTTGGTATCACCTCTCAGGGCTGACCGCGCATGCTTAAGGGCAGACAAGAGGACCAGGCGGTCGTCGACGGGCTGCTGGAGAACGCGCGAGCGGGGCGCAGCGGCGCTCTCGTGATCTACGGTGATCCGGGCATCGGCAAGAGCGCCCTGCTGAGAAGCGTCGCCGAACGGGCTACCGATCTGCGGGTGCTCCGCAGCGTCGGGGTGGAGACCGAGGCCGAGCTCCCGTTCGCGGCGCTGCACCAGTTACTGCGGCCGGAGCTGGCTCGCGCGGAGGCGCTGCCCGAGCGACAGGCGCTCGCGCTGAAAGGCGCGCTCGGCCTCGGTGAGGCCGCGGGCGAGGACCGTTTCCTCATCGGACTCGGGACGCTGTCCTTGTTGTCCGAGATCGCCGAGGACGGCCCGCTGCTCTGCCTGGTGGACGACGCGCACTGGCTGGATCGGGCCTCCGCGGACGCGCTGGTCTTCGCGGCCAGGCGGCTCGACGCCGAGGGAGTCGTCCTGCTCTTCGCCGCACGTGACGGGTTCAACGCGCAGGGCCTGCCGGAGCGCCGGCTCGGCCCGCTCGACGCGGAGTCGGCGGCCGAGCTGCTGACCGAACGCGACCCGCACCTGGCGGAGGGCCTCAGAAGCCGGGTCCTGACCGAGAGCTCCGGCAACCCACTCGCGCTGATCGAGCTGCCGCGCACCGGCGACCCGTTCACCCCGATGCCGCTGCCACGCCGAATCCAGGAGGCGTACGCGACCCGCATCGCGCGACTGCCGGACGGAGCCCAGCTGATGATCCTGCTCGCCGCCGTCGAGAACACCGGCGACCTGGGCACCGTACTCCGGGCGGCCGAACGGCTCGGGATCGGCGCCGAGTCACTCGGTACGGCCGAGCGGGCCGGCTTCCTCACCTTCGCCGACGGCGGCGGCCTCACTTTTGCGCACCCGCTCATGCGGGCCGCCGCCGTCCATTCGGCCGCCTTCGACCAGCGGCTGGTCGTGCACCGGGCGCTGGCCGACGTGCTGGACGACCAGGACGACAGGCGGGCCTGGCACCTGGCCGCGGTCGCTCTGAGGCCCGACGAGCAGGTGGCCATCGCGCTGGAACGCGCCGCGGAACGGGCCAGGACACGGCACGGCCACGCGGCGGCGGCGGCCGCGCTCGAACGCGCCGCCGAACTCACCACCGACCCGGGATCGCTGGCCAGACGGCTGACGGAGGCGGCCGTGGCCGCCGCGGACGCGGGGTTGCCCGACCGGGCCCAGGCGCTGGCGGAAAGGGCTGCCCGCCTCGTCGAAGACCCGCGCTCCATCGCCAGGCTGGCCGGGCTCCGCGCCAGGGTCGCCTTCGAACGCGGCTCCGTCCATACCGCCCACGACATTCTGCTCTCCGGCGCGAGCCGGGTCGCCGAGCTGGACCCGGTCGCCGCCGGTCTCATGCTCATCGACGCGGGACGCAACGCCTGGCAGCTCAGCGACCCGCGGCGGGTCGAGGAGGCCGCCGTACGGCTGCGCCGCCTGCCGCTGCGCCAGGAGGACGGTCTGGACACCGCCGTGGACGCGGTCGAGGCGGCCGCCGAGTCGCTCGGCCACGGTCCGGCCAGAGCGCTGCCCGGCATGCGCCCGCTGGTGCTCGACGCGCGCGGTATCGAGCGCGGCTCCTACGGTCTGCGGGTCAACGGCGCGTTCGTGGCTGGGCTGGTGGGCGAGTTCGAGGCGCAGCGGGAGATCTCGGCGGCGCTGGTCGAGGAGTGCGGTGCGCTCGGCATGACCGGCTGGCTGCCGATCGCGCACGTGACGCTGGCCGCGTCCGCGGTCTATCTCGGCCGGTTCGCCGACGCCAAGGCTGATGCCTCGGAGGGGCTGAGGATCGCCAGGGACTTCGGCCAGCCGCACCGGACCGGTTACCTGGAGGGCATGCTGGCTTGGATCGCCGCCGTCGAGGGCGACGACGCCAGGTGCGCGGAGCTGGCCGCGCGCTGTGCCGAGCATTTCACCGTGACCGGCATCGCCAATGGCGTGGCCTGGTCGGAGTGGGCCCAGGCGATGCTCGATCTGAGCCGTGGCCGCCACGCGCAGGCGCTGGACCGGCTGGAGTCCGCCCTCTCCGGGCCGGTACGCCACCAGATCCAGGCCGTCTATTTCGCTGCCGACCAGGTGGAGGCGGCCGTCCGCGCGGGACTGCCGGACCGGGCGAAGGAGCCGCTCGAACGGCTGGCGGAATGGGCCGGCGCGGCCCGGCTCGACTGGGCCGACGCGGTGCTGGCCCGCTGCCGCGCGCTCCTCGAGCCGGGCGACGAGCTTTTCTCCGCCGCGCTGAAGCCGCACGGCCGGCCCTTGGAACAGGCCAGGACCGAACTGGTGTACGGCGAATGGCTCCGCCGCGAGCGGCGCAAGCGCGACGCGCGTACCAAACTGCGTGCCGCGCTGGAGACGTTCCAGCGGCTCGGCGCCGCCCCGTGGGCCGAGCGGGCCGCGGCCGAACTCCGCGCCGCCGGGGAGATCATCGCCGCTCCCGCCGCCTTCGACAAGCTGGCCGGCCTCTCGCCGCAGGAGCTGCAGATCGTCCGGCTGGCCATGACGGGCCTGACGAACCGGGAGATCGGCGCCAGGCTCTTCGTCAGCCCCAAGACCGTCAGCTACCACCTTTACCGGGCCTTCCCCAAGCTCGGCGTCTCCTCCCGGGTGGAGCTGGCCAGGCTGGACCTAGGCGCGGCGTAGCGCGGGTGCCACGGCGGCGGCGATCGCGAGCGCCACGCATCCGGCGATCACCGCGCCGACCGCCGGCCAGGGCACACTGATCGCGATCGGCCCGGCGATCTGCACCAGCGAGCTCCAGAGCCCGCCCAGGCTGATCGCCGCGACGGCGGCGGCCAGCAGCACGCCGATGGCCACGACCAGGAGCGCCTCACCGGCGACATACCTCACCACCTGGGCGCGGGTCGCGCCGAGCAGTCGCAGCGACGCCCGCTCCGCCGACCGATCGGAAGCCGCCATCAGCAGGATGTTGACCAGCGAGATCGCGGTGTAGGCGAGGATGATGCCGAGCACCACCAGGAGCCCGAGGCGGCTGGCGGAGCCGCGCCGGTCGCCCGTCTCGCTCACCCAGGCGTCCTTGGTGAGCGCCCGCGCGTTGTGCCCCTGTGTGGACCGCCGCAGAGCGGACTCCACGTCCCGCGCCGAGGCTCCTGGCCGCAGCTTCACATAGGCCGTGGTCACCGGCGCGGAGAAGGCGTGTGCTGTGGTGACGTAGGAGTCGGACGGCGCGTTCGGGGCGAGCAGCGCGACCACCTTGAGCGAGATCTCGCTGCCGTCGGCCCGCCACAGCTTCGCGCTCTCGCCGAGTTCGAGTTCCCACGTCTCCGAGACCGCGATGGTCCGGTCGTTCAGCTGAGCCAGGGAGCCCTTGGTCACCGGGATGTCGAGCATGCTCCCGAACCGGGCCGGGTCCACGGCCTCGGTAGGCCGCTGGATCAGCGCGGTCTTTCCCTCAAGGGTGTACATACTGGTCGGGGCCGTGGTCGCGATCTCCACCTCGCGGATGGCCCGCAGGCGCTCGACGAGTTGCCGATCCAGTCCTACCGATCCTTCGGGGAGCACCAGGTAGTCGGCCCGTACGGGTGCCGCCTGCATCGCGGTCTTGGCCGCGTCGGTCATCGCGGCCGCGCCGAGCAGCGCGGCCGCCAGTCCCACCGCCACCAGGACCGGTGCCGCCGTCGCCGCGGTCTGCCTGACGGAAGTGGCCGCGGCGGCGGGCACCAAGGTGGCGCCCGCGCCACGAAGGCGGCTCAGCGGTACGGCGAGCAGCCTGGCGACCGGTCGCACGACGATCGGGGCGAGCAGTCCAACGCCCGCCACGAGCAGCATCAAGATCGGCATGAACGACTTGTTGTTGGTCGCGCCCTGCGGATCGCTCACCGCGTTCATCGCCATGCTGATCAGCGCGGTGGTGAACAGCCCCACGCCGACGAGCAGGCGCCCCCAGGTCATCACCCGAGGCTCGATCGCGGCCTCGCGCATGGCCTCCGCCGGGTGCACCCGACCGGCCCGCCTGGCCGCGACGCTCACGCCGGCCAGCGCGACCACCACGCTCACGGCGAAGGCCGTGACTGCCGGCCAGGTCTGCCTGCTCGGCACCAGCCAGGCAGGCGCCATCCCGAGGCCGACCAGCCAATCCAGAATCGGCCCCGCGGCGTACGGCCCGGCCAGCGCCCCCAGCGCGGAGGCGGCCACGGCGACGAATCCGGCCTCTCCGTACACCATGCGCCGCACCTGGCGGCGGGTCGCGCCGACCGTCCGCAACAGCGCGAACTCGCGCCGCCGCTGCGCCACCGCGAACGCGAACGTCGACGACACCACGAAGACGGCGATGAACACGGCGAATCCGGCGGCGATGCCGACGATCGTGTTGGCGTTGTCGCGGGCCCGCTCATCGCCCTCGCGGTTGGGGTCCATCAGCGCCCGCTCCTGCCCGGTGAGCACGGGTACGCCGCTCGGCCTCGTCCACAGGGCGAGCGCGTCGATGCGCGGAGACAGCCTGGCGGCCTGATCGTCGGTGAAGAACACGGTGGGCGGGCCGTCCGTCACACCCACCACGGTGTACGGCTTCGTCCCCGACCGCGTGATCACGCTCACCTTGTCGCCCACCCGGGCTCCCGCGCTCACCACGATTTCCCGCGCGGTCCGCGGCGCCCGGCCTTCGACCAGCCGCTGCGGCGCCGTACGGGACGCCGACCAGGGCCGACCCACCGCGTCCCCGCCCAACTTGTTCTGTCCCATCCCGTCCTGGCCGCTCGCGACCTGCGCGGGGAAGATCCGGTCGACGACCGCGCCGGGAAAGCGGGCGGCCAGCTCGGCGGTCAGGCCGTGTCTCTCCGCCAGCGGCCGGCTCTGCTCTCCCTGCCAGGTCTCCACGCGCAGCTGCTCGTCGGGCACGACCACGTACGGCACGGCGGCGTAACGCTGCGGGGCGCGGTCGGGAGAGTCCACAGTGGTGGCCAGCACCTGACCCATCGCGGCGATCAGGGCGGCGCCGAGCGCGAGTGCGAGGAATGTGCCGACGAAGGAGACCAGGCGAGTGCGCAGGGTGTGCCACGCGATGTTCAGCACGACTCCTCCAGCATCAGCATGCGGCCCGAGACGGCCTCGGCCGTGGGGTCGAGCAACTGACCGCAGATCCGGCCGTCCGCGAGGAACAGAACCCGGTCCGCGTACGCCGCCGCGGCCGGGTCGTGGGTGACCATCACGACCGTCTGCGCATGCCGGTCCACCAGCGAGCGCAGCAGCCTCAGCACGTCCCGGCTGGTGTTGGTGTCCAGCGCGCCGGTCGGCTCGTCGCCGAAGAGCACGGCGGGCCTGGCGACCAGCGCCCTGGCGATGGCCACGCGCTGCTGCTGGCCGCCGGACAGCTCGGCGGGACGGTGCCCGGCCCGCTCCGCCAGACCGACCGCGTCCAGGCTCTGCCGTACCAGCTCACGGTCCACCCTGCGGCCCGCCAGCTTCAGCGGCAGCGCCACGTTCTGCTCCGCGGTCAGGGAGGGCAGCAGGTTGAACGACTGGAACACGAATCCGATGCGGTCGCGGCGCAGTAAGGTCAGCTTCCGCTCCGTCAGCTGGGTCAGGTCCCTGCCGTCCACCATGATCCGCCCCGACGTGGGCTTGTCCAGGCCGGCCGCACACTGCAACAACGTGGACTTGCCCGATCCGGACGGCCCCATCACAGCGGTGAAGGTGCCACGCCCGAACCCGACGGTCACGTTGTCGAGCGCGGTGACGCCGTGCGCGTAGTGCTTCGTGACCGCCGTCAACTCAACCGCGGAGTCCAAGGCTTCCATGAGTTTCACGATCAGAACGCTAGGGACGCCGGCCCACCCGCGGTATCGGACAAGTGACTAGGACCAGACCCCCGCCGCTTCGTTCCCTTCACCAAGAGCAGGTGCTTGGCGGCCGACTCGGTGCGGCCCATGCGTTCATTTTGATCACACATGAGTTCATCTGGAGCCAGCGGAGGGCACCAAGTCGGAACAGACAAACCGACCAAAGAAGGACATTCAATGCACAAAGCGATCATTCCCATCATGTTCGCCCTTGCGATTACCGTGATGCCTCCCGTGGCCGCCGGCGCGCTCACGCACCTGGACGTGAACGAACAGGACCGGACCTTCCTCCGGCAGGCACACCAAGGCAACCTGACCGAGATCCAGGCCGGACAGGCCGCTCAGGACATGGGCGCCAGCCAGGCGGTCAAGGACCTGGGCGCCAGACTGGTCAGCGATCACACGAAAATGGACGACGACGTGAGCCGGGTCGCCAAGCAGGCAGGGGTGGACCTGCCCGACAAGCCGAGTGCCGCCCAGCGCCGCCAGCTCGGAGAGGTGGCCGGCAAGAGCGGCGAAGCATTCGACCGGGCATGGCTGGCCGCGCAGATCGCCGGACACCGCCAGAGTCTCGCCAACGGCGCCAGGGAACTGCGGAAGGGATCCTCCCCCGAGGTGAAGCAGCTCGCCACCGACGCCAAGCCCATTGTCCAGAAGCACCTGGACCTGCTGCTGGAGGCCAAAAGCGGCACCTGAGGCGTGCGCTCGAAGGCCGGGGAGCGGCGCGTCAAAGGTCCAGGATGACGTCCTCGCGTGGCCGGGAGCAGCAGATGAGCGCGTCGCCGTCGGCGGGCGCGTCGAGCGGCTCGGGCGAGTAGTCGACGCTTCCGGCCAGCAGGCCGCTCTCGCAGTTGTGGCAGACGCCAGTGCGGCATGACCAGCGGGTGGGCACGTCGCAGGCTTCGGCGAGCTCCAGCAGGCTCGTGTACGCGGTGCTCCAGCTCACCGTCAGCCCGCTGCGCGCGAAGGAGACCGCGGGCCCGTCGCCCGGCGGACCCGCGGGCTGGTGCACGGGAGTCACGGAGGCGCCGGTGATGCCGGGCGTCAGAGACGGACCGGCGCCGAAGATTTCCGTACGGACATGGGAGGGAGCGAGGGCGGAGGCGGCGAGCGCGACCGGAAGGTCCCGCATGAGCGCGGGTGGGCCGCACACGTATGTGTCGGCGCCGCGTGGCAGGCCGAGGCCGCAGAGCAGGTCGAGAGAGAGCCGGCCTTTGGATTGGTAGTCGACGCCCTGCCGGTCGCCGGGGGCCGGACGGCTGTAGCAGACGTGCCGGTGCGCGTTCGCCAGCCGACCGAGCAGGTCACGGCTCTCGTCGGCGAAGGGGTGCTCGGTGCCGTCGCGAGCGCCGTACAGCCACCACACCTCACGGGAGGATCGCTCGACGGCGAGCGCGTGCAACATGGCCATGACAGGGGTGGCACCGATCCCCGCCGAGATCAGGACAACGGGACCGTCACCGGCCACGAGTGTGAAGGCGCCTCGCGGGGCCGCGCACTCGAGAACGTCTCCGGTACGCAGATGAGCACGCAGGTATCCGCTGGCCGCCCCGTGCGACTCCTGCTTGATGCTGAGGCGATAGTCCGCGCCGCCCGGCGGGCCGGACAGCGAGTAACTGCGGATCAGCGACGGCCCGCCGCTCTCGGATGGCACCCGAACGGTGAGGAACTGGCCCGGCAGCGCGGCAGGAAGCGGATCGCCGTCGGGGGCGCCAACACGCGGGTCGCCGTCGGAGGCGGCAGAACGCGGGTCGCCATCGTAGGCGGCAGGACGCGAGTCGCCGTCGGAGGCGGCAGGATGCGAGTCGCCGTCGAGGGCGGCCAGCGTCACGGAGAACACGCTGGCGCTCTCCGCCTCGATCCGCTTCACCCGGAGCGGCCGGAACCCCGGCCAGGCCGGCGGCGGAGAGACGGCTGGGGCCAGCCCCGCGTTGCCTCCAGCTGCGCCGGAGGCGTCGCCGTCCTGGTCGAGCAGCGCCTGCAACGACGTTCTCCAGCCGGGGCTGAGAGCGGGAATGCGCAGCGCCCGCGCGAGCTGCCGACGGGAGTGGCCCGGCAGGTACAGCAGCGCGTCGATATCGGTGACCGTGACCTCCTCGGGGCCGGAGGCGACCTTGACGAACTCCTGCCCCGCCTCCACCCGGCCCTCGACGAGGACCTTCAGGTAGAAACCCGGACGCCGGTGGGACACCAGCAACGCGGCCATCTGGGGCTCGCCCATTCGCAACCCCACCCGGTAGCAGGTGACACGCGGCTGGGTGACCTCGAACAGCGCCTCGCCCACCTGGAACCGGTCTCCGACGCAGACCTCGTCGTCCGGCAGCCCGTCGACGGTGAAGTTCTCCCCGAACTGCCCGTAGGCGAAGTCATCGCGACCCAGGTGCTCCTGCCAGTGACGGTAGGAGTCGAGCTGATAGACCAGAACGGCGCGATACTCACCGCCGTGCCCGGCCAGATCCCCCTGACCGTCCCCCTCGACGTTGAGCCGGCGCACCATCCGCGGGCCCGTGACGGCGTACTTCCACACGCCGGTGCGCACCGTCTTGCCCTGCCAGGCGATGTCCTGCGGAAGGCCGACGTTGACCGATACCAGCCGCGCCATGCGTCCCTCCTCGCGTCAGAGTCCGTGTACGGGGGCGAGTCGTGGCGTAAACCGAACGTACAGAACGGATAGCAACAAAACGGTCATGCACCGTTCGCCGGAACAGGTTTCTGGGTCTCACCGCATTCAACCTCGCTTCGCCCGCACAGGCCGAGATACCCGGCTATGTCAAGCAGGGCACCTACGGCTGGCCCGACCAATGCGCCGGGATCGGCTACGACGGTCAGACCAACCACACCTGGCGCCAGTACTACTGCGAAACCGTCATCCCGACCAACTGGAATGCTCCCGGCCTTTACTACCTGTGGGTGCAGTACTAAAACAGCAGGCCTAGGTCGGATCGGCACCGTCAGCGAAGTGCGCCAGAACCATCTCGGCCAATGCGGCCACGTCGGCGTCGACCATCGGCTCACCGGTCATGCCCATCCGGTGGAGCAAGGTTCCGACGACGACGTCGACGAAGAACAGGACCCGGTGCTCCGGCTCGCCGAGCGCTTCCTGGAGCGCGAGCCGGTACGGGTCCTGCAACCGCGCGGACAGGATCTCGCGCACGGCCGGATCACTGACGGCGTCGCTGAACACGCCCGCGAACGCGTCGCCCACCCCGGGCTCGCCGATCTTCGCCGCGATCCAGTGGATGGCCGAGGACATGAGCTCGGCCCGGCTGACGCCCTCCAGCGGCACCGGGCCGAACGCCTCCAGCAGGCAGTCCACGATCAGCGCGCCCTTCGACGGCCAGCGACGATAGATCGTCGTCTTCGCGACACCGGCCGCGGCGGCGATGCGATCGACGGTGGCACTCGCGTACCCGAGCTCGTGCACCGTGCTCAGCGTCGCGGCGAAGACCACGTCGTTGAGGCCGGCGCGTGGGCGGCCGGGCGGCCGGGCGGAGGTGGTCGTTCGGGTCATGCTCACACGATATCCCTTTGCGCTACCATCGGTATCGATACTTGCCGTAGCGAAACCAGGGGGACAGATGAGCGAGGCCACCGGTACGGAGCGGCCGCCGCTGGGCATCCGGTTGATGCATGCCCTGCAGAAGGAGCCGGACTGGTTGGCGATGACAGCCGAGGAACTGGTCGCCCTCCGCGACACGGTGAACCGCAAGCGGGCCTCCCGTCTGGCGCGGCTGATCACCGGGTTCCCTGACCGCGGCGCCACGATCCAGTGGCAAGAGGTAGCGCTACCCGACCGCCGGCTCCGGGTCCGGGTGTACCGGCCCTCGCCCGGGCACGGCGGCGAAGGCCTGCCACTTGTACTCCACGTGCATGGAGGCGGGTTCGTGGGTACGGCCGTGCAGAGCGACTGGGTGAACAGCCACCTCGCTGCCCAGCTGCCCGCAGTCGTCGTCTCGGTCGAGCATCGCCTCCTCGCCCCGGACACTCCGCTGTCGGCGGCCGTCGACGACGGCTGGGACGTACTCCGGCACGTGGTGCGGCACGCCGCGCAGTGGGGAATCGACCCGGCACGGACCGCCGTCTTCGGTGAGAGCACCGGCTCGATGGTCACCGCCCTGGCCGCGATCCGGGCCGGGGAGTCCGGCCTGCCCCTGCGGGCGCAGGTGCTGGTCAACTCCCCTGTCGACCTGACCTCGGCGGGATTCGACCACGCCTCGATGCGCCAGTACGCCAACAGCCCGGCCCTCACCCTGACGCAGATGCGGTTCTTCCAGCAGCTCGCCGTTCCGCAGGGAACGGATCCTCGCGCGTTGTCACCGCTGTACGCCGACGACCTGAGCGGGCTGGCCCCAGCGCTCGTGGTGGTGCCGACCATTGATCCGGTGGCCGATCACGGCCGCTGCTACGCCGAACGGCTGCGGGCGGCCGGGACGCCCGCGCGGCTCACCGAATATCCGGGAGCGACGCACGCGTTCCTCAGCATGCCGGGCGTGGTGCCGCAGGCCAAGGCCGCGCGGGCGGAGATCGTCGAGTTCCTGCGCGAAGCCTTCGCCGGGTGACGGGGCTGAAGGGTCACCGCAGAGCCGGTTCGGCGAGCGCCGCATCTGCTCGCCGCTCCTGAGGCTAACCCGTCGCGCCGCAAGGTCGCGTCACGGCGACCACGCTCACGAGCCGTTCCAGGCCGTCAAAGTCCTTGGGGTTCGCGGTGAACAAGGGCAGTTCGTTACTGGCGGCTGTCGCGGCGATCATCAAGTCGGCGGTCCGGCTTCGTGGCTGTCGGCCCTGCGCGTACACGACGGCACAGATCTGCCCGAACACGCGGGCTGCGTCGGCGTCGTACGGCAGTGGGTCGCCAAATGCCGCTTCGGCATACTGGAGCACCGCGACCCTTCCCGCGTGCCTGACCGGATCATCGGTGGAGTACGGGCCACGCGACAGTTCGCTGAGCGTAACGGCGGTGATCGCCGACTCCGCGGGCAGTTCGGCGGGATCGAAGAGCTTGAAGGCGGCCACGATGTTGGTGTCGAGAACGCCCCGCTCATGCCGGATCACAGGCCGGTCCCATCGAACGGATCGCGTAGCTCGTCATCGATCATCGTGTCCAGATCAGCCCGTACCTCGCCCCAGTCAATGGCCGGGGCGGTGGCGAACACGGCCTGCGCCTCAGCTGTAGGGACGAACCTGCGGCGCTTGATCGGCTTCACTTCGGCCAGCGGCTCGCCGTTGATCGTCAGTATGTACCGCTTTCCCTCGCGCAGGCCGCGCGTGACGCTGCCAGAGTCGTTGACGAACTGGCGCACGCTCACCTCGGTCGGTCGAGGCCTCGGAGCATCCATAGCTCAACCGTACCCCCTTGTACCACGACGTACCACGAGATACACCGGGCAGGTGACAGGGATCCCGTCGGACATGATCTACATGCCGGCCGACCGCACCGGCGAGGGACCGCAGAGCGCTCGATACCATGGCGCTTCAGCCGCCGGCGTACGTGCGAACGACCTGGAAAGGCGTGATCGAGATGCGGGTGCTTGTCTCGGTGGACATGGAGGGAATCGCCGGAGTGGTCGATGGCGATGATGTCAGTCCCGGCCACAGCGAATACGAGCGCAACCGCAAGCTGCTCACGGCGGAGGCCAGCGCAGCCGTCCGTGGCGTCCACGCCTACGAGGCAGGCGCCCAGGTACTGGTCACCGAGGCCCACGCGCGGTTCCGCAATCTTCTCCCCGAACTGCTGGACCGGCGTGCCGAGTTACTGCGTGGCGCGCCCAAGCCCGGCGGAATGATGGCCGGACTGGCGGACAGTATCGACGCGGTGCTGTTCATCGGCTATCACGGCAAGGCGGGCACGCCCCGCTCGGTCATGGCTCACACCGTCTCTGGCGGAGTGATCGCCGACGTGCGCTGTAATGGCCGCTCCCTTGGCGAGATCGGCTTGAACACCGCGCTCGCGGCGCACAGCGGCGTACCGCCGGTCCTGGTGAGCGGCGACGACACCGTGGCGGCGGAGGCGGCAGAGGTTGCCCCGGGCATCCGCTCAGTGGTGGTCAAACAGGCGCTGGGCGCTCGCGCCGCCGCGCTACTGCATCCCGACGAGGCATGCGACAGGATCGAACAGGCGATACCTGAGGCGCTGGCCGGCCGCGGGGCCGTCCGTCCGCTGCGCTTCGACGGCCCCGTGCAGTTGGAAGTACAGGTACATCGGCCGCGGATGACCGAGCACGCGCTGCTGGTGCCGGGAATGGAACTCGAAGACGGCCGCACGCTGCGCTACCCGGCACCGGACTTCCCGACCGCATACCAGGTCACTGAACTCATCGCCACGCTCGGCGCCATCTGATCCCGATCCGAACGATGAACGCATCGGTAAATGTGGCGGAGCACGATCACCACGAGCGCCCCTGTGCCGGAGGTGTGGCAAGCCTGCGTCCGGACGTCACAGGTGACGGAGTGATTGGAGCTCGGTGATCACATCTGCTCCGGTGGGCGCGTGGTCCGGATCCACCAGCCACTGCAGCATCAGACCGGTCAGCAATGCGAGCGGCGCACGGCCGAGCCCTTCTCGTCCCTGGCGTTGCCCTTTGGCGAGGTGTTCACGTACCTCTGTGATCGCTCGGCCTGCACCGCGGACCACCTCCCCCACGCTGGACCGCCGCGACCGCAAGGAGCAGGAACAGGCCGTGCGGGCCGCCTTCGCCGAGCACGACTGGGAAGTGCCCCGGCTGCTGGAGGCGATGAGCGAGGCCGGCGACTTCTACTTCGGTTCCTCCTGTCAGGTCCACCTGGACCGCTGGTCCCACGGCCGGGTCACGCTGGTCGGCGACGCGGGCTACTGCGCCGCGCCCACCAGCGGCATGGGCACCTCGCAGGCACTGATCGGAGCATGGGCGCTCGCACACAACCCAAACCGCCCTCGTCTGCCGACGACTCAAGCTCTGACCGGCGGCGGCGTCGTCCGCATCAAGGACAGCCGGGGCGAACTCACGAACGCCGCTACCACCACGGTTTTACAGTCCCTGGGCCGCCAGGGGCGCTACGCTGGGTGTCGGCTTGACCACGAAGAAGATGCTCGGTCGGAACAGGATCCTCTGGTGATGCACTCTCGCCTGCCCTCTGGTCGAAGTCGGGAAGTGCGAAGATGGTCATCATGAGCATGAAGCGGCAGGGCGAAGTCTTGAACGAACTGGCCATGGCGATCCGCAACATGCGAATTCCAGACGCGCCGCACATCCAGAAGGCTTCGGTTGAGCCGTACCTCGATGCCGATGGCGAGGCAGCACTCCGAGCTGTGATCATTATGGACACGCCCGACGAGAACGGGTGGCCGGCCGAATTCACCCATGCGTTGCGTAGGGAGGTGAACAAGCTTGTCGCTCAACGCCAGATCGATGAGCACGTCTACGTCAAGCTGTTCACCCCTGAAGAATTCCAAGCCCGGGAAGACGTCGACGAGCCACTGGAAGACAACAACACAGGCGTTATTGACCAGGCCCTGATTAGGGATCAGCAGGACTGGCCGTGAGGCGAGACTTCAAGGCAGACGACTACCTCCATCTAGCCGACACCCTCGCAGGCCGTACCGCTGGGCGCGGCCGTCCTCGGACTGCCTACCTGAGGCGTGCTACATCAACGGCCTACTATGCGCTCTTCCATGAGCTCGTACAGCATGGCGCGAGGCGCGCGGCCAGGAGTGGGCCCGTGGAGCATCAGCAAGCCATCGGCCGCTGGTATGCCCATGGCAACTTCAAGAAGGCCGACCTTCATCAGTTCGACATGTTCTGCCTGCTCGCCCTCGGCGGCGACCGCATGATCAGGAACAGCTGAGTAAACGAGAGAGTTGACCTGAGGCGTCAATTGCCCTCAGGCGTCGAGCCGTGGGTCGCCTGCGCCTTTGCCCATGGCATGCACCGCGCCCGGTCGGCTCGCCGTCCACCACCGGCAACGCCGCGCGGTGGACCGGGACGCCTTGTCGTGATCGCTCACGCTCGATGTCCCGGCCCGCGCCTACCAGTTCGCGGACGACCCCCGGGGTCACACCGGCAGGCCGATCCCGCCACCTACGATGATCACAAGAGGTGCTCCTTCTGGATTCCGCTAGCGAGCAGGCCTGTGCCGTCGCGCTCGACGATCGGCACCGGGCCGCGGATCACCGCCAGGCTGGCGTGGTATCCGCGGGGCGGGTTGAGGGACAGCAGCGTCGCCTCCCCCTGTTCGGTCAAGACACGCACCGGCTCTCCCGTGCCGACAACATCCACCTGGTCGGGGGCGTGGTCGAGGCCGACTCCCAGGGCTTTCAGCACCGCCTCCTTCCTGGTCCAGAGCCGCAGGAACGCCGACGGGCTGCTGGGCGGGTCGAGCGCGTCCAGGGCACGGCGTCGAGGTGACTCGCGACCTGCCCGCCGCATTCCTCCCCCAAGAGCACTCATGAGCGCCGCACCAGTGGAGGACACCCCGGGGGTACTGCCCTCCAGGCTGGGCGTCGAGGCGATCGACCACGACCTCGACGTAGGCGAACTCGTCGGCGTCGCCCTCACCGAGCGGGAGACCCGCGCGGTCCGCCAGCCACTTGGGCGCGTACAGCGTCTGCGTGTAGTTGCCGCCGGAGTCGGGGCAGACGCAGACCGGGGAGGTGATCTCCGGGTGTTCGGCCAGGTACCGGGCGCAGGCGGCGAGTACGGCCCCGCTGGAGCCGCCGAGCCTGATCCCGGTCGTTTCGGCCAGAGTGTGGCAGTGGGAGACGGTATCGGCGTCGTCCACGATGACGACGTCATCCCAGTCCCCCGGCCGCAGGAACGCCGACGGCCGCGACGCCCCGATACCGGTCAGCAGCCGGGTGCCCGCCGGGTCGGCGAACACCCGGGACCCCGGCACGTCCACCGCGATCACCCGCGCCTTCGGCTGCCGCCCGCGCAGGTACCGGCCGAGCCCGGCGAGGGTGCCGCCGGTGGACACGGCCACGAACACCGCGTCCATCGATCCGGGCGCCTGCTTGTGCAGCTCCGGACCGGTGCCCTGGCAATGGGCCAGCGGGTTGGCCGGGTTGTGGTACTGGTCGGTCCAGACCAGGGCGGGCTCGGCGGCCAGCAGCGCGGCGACCCGGTCCAGGCGGGCCGACAGGTAGCCACCCTGGGCGTCGCGCCGGCTGACCTCGGACAGCTCGGCGCCCAGGCCGGTCATCCGTTCGGCCAGCACGGGCGACAGGCTGGGGTCCACCACGGCGGTGAACGAGATCCCGAGCGCGCGGGCCGCCGACGCCAGGGCGACGCCGAGGTTGCCGGATGTGGACTCGACCAGGGCGGCGCCCCGGCACGCCCCGCCACACACGCTCCGTGATCGTCACGGCTCTGAGTCAGGTCTGATCTCCTTCTTCATCGATGTCTGGACACCCCTCATGCCCCAGAAGCGACGATGAAGCATTCACCAGTTCCACATTCCCACCCGTACCGGCACCCCCGGAGAGGCGTGCACAACGGGCTGCCCCTCCGGAGCGGCCAGCCTCGCGGCCTGGATGAGATTTTGGTCCAGGCCCTCCAGGTGGGCGTGGTGCAGCGGCCATGGCGGATGTTCCACCTGCGCGGCGGCCAGCCGGCCGGCCACGAGGCTGAACAACCGGAACCTGGCGGTCAGGAAGTGCGCGAGCTCGTCGCGTTCACGCTCCACCAGCGGCACGCCCATCTCCACGTCCGCGTCGCACCGCGCGCCGACCGGCCCAGGCAGACGCCGACGGCACCGGTACCGCGTATGGCCGTCCTTGGTGGCGACCGACATGTCAGACCAGAAATAGGGCAGCCAGTAACCGCCATGCCCTCCGAGAGCGGCGGCCAGGCGTCCGGCGTCCAGCGACAAGAACCAGATGCCGGTACGTCCCCGGGCATCGCGCACGTATGTCCGCAGGTTCGTCTCCGGAAACGTGGACAGCCACGGCAACGCGGGAACGCCCGGAACCCGGGCCCCTCGCATGAGAAACGGCGTGAGTCCCACCCACGCCGCGCCGTCGAAGGTCTCGACCGTCAGCTGAGCCGGCAGCAACGCCTGCACCTGCTCCGGCCGATAACGCCAGTGGATGAACGTGATCCGCGACCACCGGTGATACATCACGGGCAAGCTGACGTGGGGCGCTGGTGGAGCTCGCATCCCGCTCCCCAGCCCCTACGCGGCACGTGCAACCCCAAGGGCACCGACCGCCCGATGTAGGCGAGGAGTCGGCGGCACGTCCGCCGAAAAGTCCTTTGTGCAGGGAAAGCGAAACGGCGGCACCCGCATCGGGTGCCGCCGCATCATCACAGTGGAGGTGGCGGGAATCGAACCCGCGTCCTTCAACCCCAAGACAGGGCTTCTCCGGGCGCAGCCTGCTGTGCTTTTCTCAGCCCCGGCAATCACGCAGGCGTGTCGCCGACGGGCTCAGCCACTGTTTGATTTCCCGCTCTCCCCCGTGGCCGGGTTGAGCGGTTGAGCCTTCTAGCGATGCCAGGTCCCGGGCCGAAGGCACTCCCGGGCTGACAGTGGCTACGCTACTTAGGCAGCGAGGGCCAGGTTGCCCTGGCCGACCACAGTGCTCTTAGAATTGGCACTTGTTGTTTGCGGTCACAGTGTTAACGAGGTTATGTCCGCAGTCCTCGGCCCGCTTCACCTGACTTGCAAAGTCGAAGTCGAAGCCAGTCACCCCCATGTGCAGTTGTCAACACGGCCCCGAAGAGCCGAGCAACAAGACCTTACATCCCCCAACACCTGCGGCGTCAACTTGATTCCCCACACGCCGAAACCCCCGGAAACGCGTAGGCGTCTCCGGGGGCCGACCGGCAGGGTCGAGCCGGTCCGGACGGCAGGACTTCCCCCGAGATGAAGTCCTGGACTCGTCACGGCGACTGCACCCGCAACCCCCCGAGCGGGGCAGTCACTGAGTAAGACGCAGCCGGCCACCCGAAGGGTTGCCTAGAGTGACAAGAAATCACTTGGCGTCGCGCAGGCCGGAGAAGAAGTCGCCCGCGATCGCCGCGGGATCGTAGTTCTTGGCCAGGACGGCTATCGCCACCTCGCCCTGCCAGCCCACGAACCACCCCATCCGCTTCTCCTGATCGCCCGCGGCCGTCACGCCGTAGACCTGGCCGCGGCCGGCCTGGGCGGGCGAGCCGGTGGCGCCGGCGAGCATCATGGCGGTCAGCGCCGTGCGTACCTTGGGGTCGACGGCGACCGGTTGCGGCGGCTTGACCGAGACCGTCTCCGTCGAGGGGCCGGGCGTCTTGGGGTCGGTCACCAGCACCGGCGGGTGCCAGGTGCCCGAGGCGATCGCCCCCGCGACGAGGGCCATGCTGAGCGGGCTGACCTCGACGTTCTGTCCCGCGATGGCCCTGGCCTTGTCGGCATCGCCGACCCGCGTGGGCGGCGAGGCGCTGAACGACGCGGGCAGCGAGCCGCTGAACGACTTGAGCGGCAGCCGCCAGTCCTTGCCGATGCCGAGCGCCTCGGCACTCTTGGCCAGGGCCGTGGCGTCGACGCGCCGGGCGAGCGAGGCCAAGGCGGTGACACAGCCCTTGGCGAAGTTGTCCTTGAACGTCGGCGAGGCACCGACGACCTGGCTCGCCGTCACGAAGTGCGCGCCGCCCACCGTGCGCTCGGCCGGGCAGGCGAGCTTCTGCTTGGTCTTCATCCCGGCCTTGATCAGCGCGTCGGCGGCCACGATCGAGAAGGCGGTGCCGGCCGGGAACTTGCCGGCCAAGGCGTCCTTCTCCTGGTTGAGGCCATTCGTGCCCACCGCCAGGATCTCGCCCGTCGACCGGTCGACCGCCACCAGCGCGCTGGTCTCCGCCTGCTTCACGGCGGCTTCGGCGGCGCGCTGCTTGGCGCTGTCGATCGTGGTGCGCACGGGTACGTTCTTGCGGCCGGGCCAGTCCTTCAGCTGCGCGACCTCGTTGCCGGTCTTGATGTCGAGGATGATCACCCGGGTCTGCGTGGATCCCGTGAGGTAGTCCTGATAGGCCCGCTGGAGCCCGCTCTGTCCGTAGGAGTCGCCCGCCCGCTGCGGACCGCCGAGTTTCTGCTCGGTCTCCGGCGTCAGCGCGCTCACCTTGCCGACGATGTCCTTGGGGTCGTCGGGCGCGACAGGCTGCTTCTGCTGCTGGATATTGAGCTGCGGGATCTTGGCGAGCTTGTCCTTCAGATCGCGGTAGCGTTGGGAGCCGAAGTTGGCGAGCTGGACGAACTGCTTCGGCGGCGACGATCTGATGCGGCTCAGCAGCCGGTCCTGGGCGAACCCGGTGATCGCCGAGAGCTGCTCGACGACCTCCTCCGCCTGGTCACCGAGCTGCGACGGGATGACCCGGACCACGTAGAGGAACTGGGGGCTCTGCAGCGGCGTGCCGTTGCGGTCGACGACCGACTGGCGGGGGTTCGGGTCGGTGGAGACGGCGAACCGCTGGCCGTCCTTCAGCTGCGGGTGCAGCACGGAAGGCGACCAGCGCACCCTCCACTGGCCGTCCACCAGATGCAGCGGGAGTACGCCGTCATACCCCCAGAGGGGGTTGTTCTCCCCCAGATCGACCTCGGCGCGGAAGTCGGCCCGTGTCTGGTCGCCGGCCCGGCTGATGCTTTTGATCTTGAATCGGAACGAGGCCGCGTCGAGTTCCGCCTTCGCGTCCGAGAGCGCCTTGCGTACGGTCGCCCGGTCACCGTCGGTACGGCCGGCGGCCAGGTCGTAGTCCTCCGACTGCCAGCCCACCAGGAAGTCCCGCACGGCATCGTGCGGGGACGACTCCTCGAAGCAGGCGGTCAGCGTCATGCTCGCGACGGCCAGCGTGACGGTCACGGCCAGGCCGCGGCGTACGCGGCCCAGGCGTACGGGACGGCTCATCGGTTGCGTTGCCGCACTGCCCGGGCCATCTCGCGCTTGGCCTGCTGCTCCGCCAGCGTCTGCCGCTTGTCCCAGTCCTTCTTGCCGCGGGCGATGCCGATCTCGATCTTGGCCCGGCCGTCCTTGAAGTAGAGCGACAGCGGCACGATCGTCAGCCCGCCCTCCTTGGTCTTGGCGGCGAGCTTGTCGATCTCCTTGCGGTGGAGCAGGAGCTTGCGCTTGCGACGGGCGGCGTGGTTCGTCCACGTCCCCTGGGTGTATTCGGGGATGTGGACGTTCATCAACCACGCTTCGCCATCGTCGATGGAGGCGTAGCCGTCGGTGAGGGACGCCCGTCCCTCACGCAACGACTTCACCTCGGTGCCCTGCAGCACGAGCCCCGCCTCGAAGGTGTCCTCGACGTGGTAGTCGTGCCGGGCACGCTTGTTCTGGGCGACGACCTTCCGCCCGGTCTCACGTGGCATGCTCTGACCTTACCGGCGATTCGTCAGACCCTGAGGTAGCGGCGGAGCGTGACGAAGGATGCCAGCACACAGATGAACACACCGATCACCATGGTCAGCGTGATCACCGAGGCCACCGAGTCCCAGCCGAGCTGACTGCCGAACGCGAAATAACGCGCGATCTCCTCGAACAGGAAGACCTTGGCGACGATCAGCATCACGGCGGCGATCACCCCGCCCATCAGCCCGGAGATCACGCCCTCCATGACGAAGGGCAGCTGGATGTAGAGGTTGGACGCCCCGACCAGCCGCATGATCCCGGTTTCTCGACGGCGGTTGAAGGCCGACAGCCGCACGGTGTTGCCGATGAGCAACGCCGCGGCCAGCACAAGGACGATGGCCACCGCCAGCGCGCCGGATCTCAGCTTGTCGAGCAGTCCGAAGAACTGATTGACCAGATCCTTCTGGTTCGTCACCTGCGACACGCCGGCCTTGCCCTGGAGCGCCTGCACTATCGGTTGATAGTTGTTGGGGTCCTTCAGTTTGACGCGGAAGGACGTGGGCATGTCGTCGACCGTCGTCGCTTGGACGAGCAGCTTGTTGCCGGCATAGGTCTTCTGGAAGTTGGCGTAGGCGGTGGCCTGGTTCTCGTAGAGGACCTGTTCGACGCCGGGCATGCCCTGGATCTCGCCCTGCAGATCCTTGGTCTGCTGGGCGCTGATCGGCTTGCCCTTGCAACTGGGCATCGGGGTGTTCTTGCCGCACAAGAAGACCGATACCTCGACCTTGTCGTACCAGAAGCCCTGCATCATCGTGACCTGGGCGTTGATCATCAGGCCGATGCCCAGCATCGCCATGCCGACGGCCACGGTGATGACCACCGCGATCGTCATCGTGAGGTTCCGACGGAGGCCGATCCAGACCTCGGAGAAGATGAAGTTCGCCCGCATGTTCTGTCTACTGCTCCCTGTCAGTACGCCTGGCCGTACACGCCACGCGACTGGTCGCGGACGATCTTGCCGTCCTCCAGCTCCACGACACGCTTGCGCATGGAGTCGACGATGGCCGCGTCGTGCGTGGCCATGACGACCGTAGTGCCAGTCCTGTTGATCCGGTCGAGCACCTTCATGATGCCGATGCTCGTCGCGGGGTCGATGTTGCCCGTCGGCTCGTCGGCCAGCAGGATCATGGGCCGGTTGACGAAGGCGCGGGCCATGGCGACGCGCTGCTGCTCGCCGCCTGACAGCTCGTCGGGCATCCGGTGGGCCTTGCCTTCCAGGCCGACCAGCTCGATGACCTCGGGCACCACCTTGCGGATGAACCGCCGTGGCTTACCGATGACCTCGAGCGCGAACGCCACGTTCTCATAGACGTTCTTGTTCGGGAGCAGCCTGAAGTCCTGGAACACGCAGCCGATGCGGCGGCGCAGGTGAGGCACCTTGAAGTTGGACAGGCGGGCCAGATCCTTGCCGGCGACGTGAATCGCCCCGGAGTTGGGCCGCTCCTCCTTCAGAACCAGACGCAGGAAGGTGGACTTGCCTGATCCCGAAGGACCGACGAGGAACACGAACTCGCCCTTGTCCACGTCAACGGAGACATGGTCGAGAGCGGGCCGGTTCTGGTTCGTGTAGACCTTGGTGACATTATCGAAATGGATCACGAGAGCATCACGGCATGCCAGTCTAGGGGTCAGGACGGAAGCGAGGGTGGCACATGCCCACTTCCCGCCACACGCCTATCGGGGACGGCTTTCTTTACTGATGATCGACGTTCCGATTGGCCAGAGCACAGTCTAGGGGGAAGACTGGCATGGAACGTCCATAACGGAAACAAAACGATTGTGCGGCTACACTTGGGGCTGACATGAGTTGCCAACACCTCGTATGCGCGCAGTGCGCCCACCCCGTGATCGAGGGCCGCTGCCCCCTGTGCCGAGCCAACCGCGAGCGGATGCACAACCACGGCTTCGCCGGGCTGTCACCCGCCCTTATCCTGCTACTGCTGGTCGTGCTGCTCTTCCTGGCCCTGGTGCTCAAGCACCTAAGCGGGCTCTGATTCCTGCCTGCGCATCCAGCGGATCTCCGACTCGATGAAGCCATCGATGTCGCCGTCGAGAACGGCTGTCGGGTTGCCCGCCTCCGTGCCCGTGCGTAGATCCTTCACGATCTGGTAGGGGTGCAGCACGTAGTTGCGGATCTGCGTGCCCCATGAGGTGGTCGAGGCGCCCCGCAGCTCGGACATGCGCTCAGCCTCCTCCTGCCGCTTGCGCTCCAGCAGCTTGGCCTGCAGCACGTTCATCGCCGAGGCGCGGTTCTGGAGCTGCGAGCGCTCGTTCTGGCAGGAGACCACGATGTTGGTCGGCAGGTGAGTGATGCGGACCGCCGAGTCGGTCGTGTTGACGCCCTGCCCGCCGGGTCCCGACGAGCGGTAGACGTCGATGCGGAGCTCGTCCTCGTTGATGTCGATGTGGTCGGTCTGCTCGACGACCGGCACGATGTCGACCCCGGCGAACGAGGTCTGGCGGCGGCCCTGGTTGTCGAACGGGCTGATGCGGACCAGACGGTGGGTGCCGTGCTCGCCACGGAGCGTGCCGTAGGCGTAGGGGGCCTTGATCGTGAAGGTGGCCGACTTGATGCCGGCCTCTTCCGCGTAGGAGGTGTCATAGACCTCGGTCGGGAAGCCCTTGCGCTCGGCCCACCGCAGATACATGCGCAGCAGCATCTCCGCCCAGTCCGCGGCGTCGACGCCACCGGCCTGCGAGTTGATGGTGAGAAGCGCCTCGCGCGCGTCGTAGGGGCCGGACAGGAGGGTGCGGACCTCCAGCGCGCCGATGTCGGAGCGGAGCGAGGCCAGCTCCTTGTCGGCCTCCGCCCTGGTGTCCTCGTCGCCCTCCTCGGCGGCCAGCTCGTAGAGGACGCTGAGGTCGTCGAGACGGCGGACCAGCCCCTCGACGCGGTTGAGCTCCCCCTGCATGTGCGAGAGCTTGCTGGTGACCTTCTGGGCCTGCTCAGGGTCATCCCACAGGTCGGGCGCGGCTACCTGCCCCTCCAGCTCCTCGATCTGCTTGCGCATGGCGCCGAGGTCGAGCACGTCCTGGATGCTCCGCAGGGTGCCCGCGAGCTCGTTGATCTCTTCTGCTGGATCGATGCCTGCCACGTTTCCTTAGGGTACGCGACCCTCGCGGGCCCGAATAACATGGCCACGTGCGTAGTTACGGTCGGCGGAAGGTGCTGGCGCTCGCCGCCGGCCTGCTGGCCGCGGCGGTCGGCTGCTCGGCCGCGCCACAACCCCAGCCCAGTCAGGTGGCGGCGACCACGGCCAAGCCCGTGACCCCGACGCCCTCGGCGGAGACCCCGCTGATCACCCCGGCCGACGCGGCCAAGGCGTTCGCCACGTTCACCGCCACCGACGACCTGCTGCGGGCCGGGGGCGACCTACGGCTGGCGATGCAGCTGACCCGCGACGCGGAGGCACAACTCACCTCTGCCGCGTTCCTGTCATCGGGCAACCGGCCGCCTCGCTACACGTGGGGCGCGCCGACGCTGATCGTCCCGCGGTTCAAGCAGGGTGAGGCGGCGCCCTGGTTCACGGTGCTGGCCACGCGCAACGGCCATCCGACGCTGCTGACATTCGCCAAGGACGACGACTGGCGGCTCAGCGCGGCGACGCAGCTGCTGCCGGGGCAGGACCCGCCCGACATCCAGCGCGACGCGGAAGGCTACGCGACGGTGCTGGCGCCCGACGACAAGAGCATCACCATCAGTCCGCAGTTCATGGGCCCGTTGCACGCCACGGTGGCGGAGGCGGGCGAGACGGGCGTGGCGGCCGGCCTGCTCGAACGGGGCCCCTACACCACGGACGTGGCCGAGCAGATCACCACCGACCGGGAGCGGGCCAAGATCGGCGGGTTCAGCTACGACTCGATCTTCAGCGCCGGCGACTATCCGGTCTACGCGCTGCGCATGGTGGGCGGCGGGGCACTGATCCAATACGCCATGACGCGCACGACGACGACCACGGTGGAGACGGACAAGGCCGACTTCGTGCCGGTGCCCGAGTCGGCCCGCTGGCTCTATCACAACGACAGGGCTCGCCGCTTCCTGAAAACTACGGAGATCAACCAGTACGCGACGGTCGTCCCGCCGTCCGGCACCCCCACTCCGGCCGCCATCATCGCCCACACCGGCGCCCTCACCAAGGCCGTAGGCGGCGACCCCTAGACCCAATTTCTTCTTGTACGGCAGGCACGGTGGGCCCCACCCGCCGTACGGGGCTGAGCCCTGTCCAGGGGCACGCTCCTCCGGTGGAGGTGGCTGGGCGCCGTGACGTGCGCCTACTTGGCCCCGGCCGTGGCCAGTGCCCACCCACCGCACAGAGCCGGGCCCGCCCAGAGACACGCTCCTCCGGTGGAGGTGGCTTGGCATCGCTACGCGCGCCTACTCGGCCATGGCCTTCCACACGGTGGCCGCAGGAACGAGTCCGCTACGCGTAGGTCTCCCGCAGGCGCCTGAGGGCCTCGTGGGAGGGGGTGCCGGGGGCGGCTGTGTAGAGGACCAGGCGTTGGTCCGCGCCGGCTATGGGGAGGAAGTCGCAGTCGAGTTCGATGGGGCCGGCGATGGGGTGGATCATGTGCTTCGTCAGGGTGCGCTGGACCTCGATGTCGCGGGCCGCCCACAGCTCGGCGAAGTGAGGGCTGCGCTCTTTCAGGTCGTCGACCAGGGTTCTGATGTCGGTGTCGGCTGGGTAGCGGCCGGTGGCTCGCAGGTCGGCCACGCACTTGCGGGCGAGTTGGAGCTTGTCGGCCGGCGCGGCCTGGTTGCCGAAGAGCCAGCGCAGCGTGTTGCGTTCCCGGGGTGGCGTCTCTGACAGGTCGCCGATCAGGGCGACCAGCATGCTGTTCCAGGCGAGTACGTCGTAGCAGGCGTTGATCACCATGGCCGGGACGTCAGTGAGGCGGTCCAGCAGGCGCCGGACGTTGGCGGGCACCTCGCGGGCGGGCTCGGCGTGGGCCGGGGAGCGGTCGGCCAGCCGGAGCAGGAAGTCGTGCTCGTCGGCCGTCAGCCGCAACGTCCGGCCGAGCGCGGTGAGGACCTGGTCGGACGGGTGGGGGCCGCGGCCCTGTTCCAGCCTGATGTAGTAGTCGACGGAGATGCCCGCCAGCAGCGCCACCTCCTCGCGGCGCAGCCCCGGGGTCTGTCGGCGCGGGCCGGGTGCCAGCCCCACCTCGGCGGGCTGGATCCGGCCCCTCCGGCTACGCAGAAAGCCGCCCAGTTCCTCCCTGTTCATCCCCACCATGATGACCCAGCCCGCCCGGGCCTGGTACCGCGAGTCCCAGCCCTGGCGGTGCCTACCCGCCCGGCACGGCCCCGGACCAGCATGTCCGCATGACGATCCTGGTGACCGGGGCCCGTGGACACGTGGCCCGCAGTCTCATACGACAGCTCCTGGCGGCCGGCGAGCAGGTCCGCGCCGCCAGCAAAGATCCCGCCGCCACCCACCTGCCCACCGGTGTGGACGTGGTCGACGCGGGCAGTGCGGCACTCGCGCTGGACGGCGTCGACCGGATGTTCCTCTACGCCGACCCGCAGGGGCTGGCCGCCTTCCTGGCGAAGGCCCGTGAGGCCGGAGTGCGCCACGTGGTCCTCCTGTCGGCCGCCCTGGCGGACCCCGCGGCCACGGACGCGATCGCCCGCATGCACGGCGTGGCGGAAGAGTCGGTGACCGCCTCAGGGCTCTCCTGGACCGCCCTGCGGCCCGGCGCCTTCGCCACCAACGCCCTCGGGTGGGCTCCGGAGATCATCGCGGAAGGCAGGGTCAGCAGCCCGTTCCCTGACACCCACTCGGCTCCCATCCACGAGGCCGACATAGCGGAAATCGCGCTGAAAGCCCTGACGGGATGCGGCCACGAGAACGCCGTCTACACATTGACCGGCCCCGATTCCCTCACCCAGCGCGACCAGATGAACACGATCGCGCGAGTTATCGGCAAGCCGATCGAGTGGCACCTACAGGACTTGGAGACCCACCGCCAAGCTCTGTCCCGCTGGGGCTCACCGGAAATCGTGGAGTCACTCGTTCAAAACTCCATAACAGCCATAAACACCCCAGAAACACCAACAACCATATTTGCCGACCTAACCGGCAAACCCCCAAGAACATTCGCCCAGTGGGCAGAAGACCACAAGCACGCCTTCACGACCACTAACTAACCAGGGGCCGAGGGCCGAGAAGGCCCCCGGTCGGGGTCAAGACGCGACCACGGCCGGGGTCAAGAACGCGCACGTCACGGCGCCCAGCCGCCTCCACCGGAGGAGCGTTCCCCTGGACAGGCCCCAGCGCCGTGCGGCGGCTGGGGCCCACCGGGCCGGCCGTAAAAGATGGAAAAGGTGTTGAAAGCGATCAGCCTTCGGTGTGGGGAAGGCTGCTTGATGCCACGAGGGTGCGGATGGCGCGGAGGGCCACGGAGAGGGTCGCGAGGTCGAAGTTCTCGCTTTCCCAGATTTCCGAGAGCGTCTGGCGGGCCCGGTGGACCGCCGCCGAGTTCGCCTCCGTCCAGCGGGCCAGTCGCTCCTCCGGAGACAGCCCAGACGTGCTGTGGGCCAGCACGTCGCGGGTCAGCGAGGCGTGGGCCGCGTACAGGTCGTCCCTGAGTGCCGCCCGCGCCATCGAGTTCCAGCGGTTGTCACGCGGCAGCGCGATCACCCGCTCCCTGAGGAGGGCCAGCTGGAGGCGGTCGGCGAGGTCGAAGTACACCTCCGCCGCCTCGTTGACCGGACGACCCGTGAGCGACGAGATCTCCACCAGGTCGAACGTCGAATAGGCGGGCACCATGGCCGCCACCCGCTCCGCGAGCTCCAGCGGCACGCCGCGGACCACGAAGGAGTCGCGGCGCTCCTCGAAGGCCGCCAGGTCGGGACCGGCGAGCAGCTTCGGGATGTGGGCGAGCAGGCCGTTCACACCCTTGATGAAGAAGCTCACCGACCCGGCCAGGTCGAGCGGCGGGCGGCGGTTGCCGAGCAGCCAGCGCGTGCCGCGTTCGGCCAGCTTCCTGGCCTCCAGCAGCATCGCGATCTGTATCGACGTGTCGGCCTTGTTGTCCAGCGCTTCCACCGCGCGATGGAAGCTGGCCAGGTCGAACACCTCGCGGGCGACGAGATAGGCACGGACGATGTCGGGCGTCGAGGCGCCGGTCTCCTCGCTGAAGCGGAACATGAACGTGGTGCCCATCGAGTTGACCAGCTCGTTCACCACAGTGGTGGTGATGATCTCGCGGCGCAGCGGGTGGGCGTCCATGTACGGCCGGAACTGTTCGCGCAGCGCCGACGGGAAGTACGACACCAGCCACGAGGCCAGGTACGGATCGTCGGGCAGGTCGGAGGCGAGCAGTTCGGCGTCGGCCACCAGCTTGGTGTAGGCCAGCAGCACCGAGAACTCGGGCGCCGTCAGACCCAGCCGGGCCTGACGGCGTTCGGCCAGGATCTTGTCGGAGGGCAGGAACTCCAGCTCCCGGTTGACCAGCCCGTCACGCTCCAGGCGCCGCAGGTAGCGGGAGTGGATGTGGAGCATCTCGGGGGCCTGTGCCCGGGTCGCGGCCAGCACCACGTTCTGGGCGTAGTTGTCGCGCAGCACCAGGTCGGCGACCTCGTCGGTCATCGAGGTGAAGACCTGGTTGCGCTGCTTGTCGGTCAGCTCGCCGTCGCGGACGACCTGGTCGAGCAGGATCTTGATGTTCACCTCGTGGTCGGAGGTGTCGACCCCGGCCGAGTTGTCGATGAAGTCGGTGTTGACCAGCCCGCCGCCGCGCGCGAACTCGATGCGGGCCAGCTGGGTGAACCCCAGGTTGCCGCCCTCGCCGATGACCTTGCAGCGCAGCTCTCCGGCGTCGACCCGGAGCGGGTCGTTGGCCTTGTCGCCCACGTCGGCGTTGGACTCGGTGCTCGCCTTGACGTAGGTGCCGATGCCGCCGTTCCACAGCAGGTCCACGGGGGCCCGGAGGATGGCGCTGATGAGGTCGTTCGGCGCCATCGAGTTGACCGCCGCGGGGATGGAGAGCGCCTCGCGGATCTGCGGCGTGATCTGGATGGACTTGGCCGTACGCGGGTAGACGCCGCCGCCCGCCGAGATCAGCTGGGTGTCGTAGTCCGCCCAGGAGCTGCGCGGCAGCTCGAAGAGCCGTTGCCGCTCGGCGAAGGCGCGGGCGGTATCAGGGTCGGGGTCGAGGAAGATGTGCCGGTGGTCGAAGGCGGCCACCAGCTGGATGTGCCGCGACAGCAGCATGCCGTTGCCGAACACGTCGCCCGACATGTCGCCGACACCGGCCACGGTGAAGTCGGTGGTCTGAATGTCGGTCCCGATCGTGCGGAAGTGGTACTTGACCGACTCCCAGGCTCCGCGCGCGGTGATGCCCATCGCCTTGTGGTCGTAGCCGATCGAGCCGCCGGAGGCGAAGGCGTCGCCGAGCCAGAAGCCGTACTCCTTGGCCACTCCGTTGGCGATGTCGGAGAAGGTCGCGGTGCCCTTGTCGGCGGCGACCACCAGGTAGGTGTCGTCGCCGTCGTGCCTGACCACGTCCGGCGGGGGCACGACCTTGCCGTCGACCAGGTTGTCGGTGACGTCGAGCAGCCCGGAGATGAACATCCGGTAGCACGCCACGCCCTCGGCGAGCTGCTCTTCGCGCCCTCCGCCCACCGGCGGACGCTTCACGACAAATCCGCCCTTGGACCCAGTGGGCACGATAACGGTATTTTTCACCATCTGGGCTTTGACCAGCCCGAGGATCTCGGTCCGGAAGTCCTCCATCCGGTCCGACCACCGCAACCCGCCTCTGGCCACCTTGCCGAAGCGCAGGTGCACGCCCTCGACCCGGGCCGAGTACACGAAGATCTCGTACTTCGGCCGCGGCAGCGGCAGCACGCTGATCGCCTGCGGGTCGAACTTCAGCGAGATGTACGGCTTGCGGCGCCCGCCGACGGTCTGGAAGTAGTTGGTACGCAGCGTCGCCTGGATCATCTCCAGGTACGCCCGCAGGATCCGGTCCTCGTCGAGCGAGGCGACCTCGTCGAGCGCGCCCAGGATCTCCTCGGTGAGCGCGTCGGTCAGGTCGGCCCGCACGTCGTCGCCGCGCCGGGGGTCGAGCCGCGCCTCGAACAGCCGCACCAGCAGCCGGGCCAGCCGCACGTTGCCCGTCAGCACCCGCTCCATGTAGCGCTGGGAGAAGGCGGAACCCGCCTGACGCAGGTATTGGGCGTACACGCGCAGGATCTCGACCTGCTCCCAGGTCAGTCCGGCCCGCAGGATGAGGGCGTTGAAGTTGTCGGCCTGGACCTCACCCTTCCACAGAGCGATGAGGCCGTCCTGGAAGAGCCGCTTGAAGTCCTTCCTGTCGACCTCCTCGTTCGGCGTGTAGCGCAGCCCGAAGTCGTAGATCCAGGCGTTCTTGGTGGCGGGGTCGTTGTCCCGGTCGATCTCGTACGGCCGCTCGTCCACGACCTCGACGCCGAGCCGCTGGATCAGCGGGAGCGCCCGCGACAGCGAGATGGGCGTGCCCAGCTTGTAGATCTTCAGCCGCCGCTCGCCCTCGGCCGCGTCGTAGGGCTCGTAGAGGTTGAGGCCGATCTCGTTCTCGTCGGCGCCGACCAGCTCCTCCAGGCGGCGCAGGTCCACCACGGCCATCTGCGGAGGAAAGTCCGCCTTGTAGCCCTCGGGGAAGGCAGACTGGTAGCGCCTGCTCAGCTGGGGAGCCTCCACGTCGGAGGTCTGCTCCGCCAGCGCCGCGGCCAGGTCGTCCTCCCACGACCGGGTGATCGCGGCCAGCCGCGACTCGAGCTCCTGCACGTCGACGCTCGGCGGCGGCAGTTGCCGGCCGCGCTCGCCGCGGATGACCACGTGCAGCCGGGCCAGGGCGGACTCGCCGATCATCGCGCTGTAGTCGAGCGTCTTGCCGCCCAGCGCCTTGAGCAGCAGCTCCTGCATCCGGTAGCGCACCTGGGTGGTGTACCGGTCGCGCGGCAGGTAGATCAGGCAGGAGATGTAGCGGCCGTAGTCGTCGCGGCGCAGGAACAGCTTGACCTGCTTGCGCTCGCGCAGCCGCAGCACGCCGAGCGCGATCGGCAGGAGCTGGTCGAGCGAGGTCTGGAAGAGCTCGTCGCGCGGGAAGGTCTCCAGGATCTCGATCAGGTCCTTGCCGTCGTGGCTGTCGGGGGCCAGCCCGGCCTGCTCCAGCACGTCGGCGAGCTTGCGCCTGAGCACCGGGATCCTGGAGATCGACTCGCTGTAGGCCACGTGCGTGAACAGGCCGAGGAAGCGGCGCTCGCCGATCACCTCGCCCTCCGGCGAGAACAGCTTCACCCCGATGTAGTCGAGGTAGGCCGCGCGGTGCACGGTCGCCCGGGAGTTGGCCTTGGTGATGATCAGCAGTTGCTTCTCCCGCGCCTTGGCGCGCACTTCGGGGGGAAGCACGGAGAAGCTCTCCGAGCCGATCTTGTCGTCCCGCAGGATGCCCAGCGCCGCGCCGGGCAGCGCGCGCAGCGCGTCGCCCTCGTCGGTCCGCTCCAGGCGGTACTCGCGGTAGCCGAGGAAGGTGAAGTGCCCGTCGGCGAGCCAGCGCAGCAGGTCGAGACTGTCCTCGACCTCCGCGGGCTCCAGCGGCGGCGGGTTCAGCGTGAGGTCTTCGGCGGTCTGTACGGCCACCCCCCGCATCTTCCTGAAGTCCTCGACCGCCTGCCGCACGTCGGACAGGACCCGCTGGAGGTCGGCCTCCAGCCGCGCGAGGACCTCGGGGTCGGACTGCCGGTCGATCTCGAAGTGCATCCAGGACTCGACCAGTATCTGGCCGGTGACCTCCTCCTGGCCCGCGCCGAGCATCTTGCCGGTCATGTCACGGCGTACTCGCATCTGCGGGTGGACCACCAGATAGGTGTTGATGTCATGCCTGGCGAGCTCCATCGTCACGGAGTCGACCAGGAAGGACATGTCGTCGGTGACGACCTCCACCACGGAGTGCCCGGGGTCCCAGCCGTTCTCCTCGAGGGTCGGCGTGTAGACGCGGACCACGGCCCGGCCCTGGGGGCGTACCTCGGCCAGCTGCTTCTGCGACATCGCCGGGCCGTACACGTCGATGGGGGTGCGGTCGAGCAGGTCCTCCGGCGCGATGTGCCGGTAGTAGACGCGCAGGAAGGCCAGCGCGTCCTCGGGGCTCACATGGTCGCTGCTCACCGCGCATCGTTGCGCGGCTCGCTGGAGCAGCTCATCCTTGGCCTCGTCGAGCGGCATTTCGCTCTCACTCCTTTGTGAGGGTTTGCCATGGCTTGTCACAGCCAGGCCCTTAGTTCCCACAGCAGCGGGAAGTAGTGCAGGCGGGTCCTACCTCGCAGGTAGGGGGCACCCGTCGAGCCGCCGGTGCCCGATTTGGTGCCGATCTGCCGTTCGACCATCTGCACATGACGGGTCCGCCACTGGGCGGCGGTCTCGTCGTGGGTCAGCAGATCTTCGGCCAGTTGCCACAGGTCGTCGTGCGACCCGCGGTCCCTCGCCACGGCCAGCAGCGTGCCCATGATCTCGTCGTCGGAGACCGGCAGCCCACGCTGGGAGAGGGCGGTGAGATAAGCATCCCACAGCGTCGGCTCGGCGAGCCGACGGCGCAGCCTGCCGAGCTCGGCTTCGTCGGCGTCCCTGAGCCGGCCGAGGTAGCTCGGATCCTTCAGCCCCGACAGGAACTCCAGCTCGCGGAACTGCACCGACTGGAAGCCACTCGCCGGGGCGAGCCTGGCCCGGAACTCCAGGAAGTCCTGGGGCGTCATCGTCTCCAGCACGTCGACCTGCCCGATCAGCACCCGCTCCACCGCGTGCACCCGCTGGAACACGTGCCTGGCCTGCCAGAGCTCGCCCTGGAACATGGCCTCGCGGCCGGCCTCCAGCTCGTGCAGCAGCAGCTTGAACCAGAGCTCGTAGACCTGGTGGATGGTGATGAACAGCAGCTCGTCGGGCGCCTGGGACTGAGGCCGTTGCTGGTCGAGCAGTTCGGGCAGCCGAAGGTAGCCGCCATAGCTCAGCCGGCCGCCCTCCTCGCCGAATCGCCTGTCAGGAGGAACGGCCGCATCACCATCGATGCCCACCGAACACCTCCCCAAGCCGCCCGGTCCGCTCGACCGGGCGTACGCGCCTCGCCGTACCGATATCACCCGAAAAGGGGAAAAAGGTCAACGTGACATCGACATGGGCGGGTCGTCCTCAGCGGCTGAGGGCAGGTGTTTGAGCTCGTCGAGCCGGCTCGGAATCTCGGCCATGTCCTGGAGCTCCGCCTGGCACCTTGCGCATGTGTCGAGGTGGCGCTCGAACTCCTCCAGGTCCTCTTCATCGAGGACACCGAGGACGTAGGCGACCACCTCTTCATGCATTACCCGGCTACCCCCTTGTCCCGCAGAAGCACACGGAGAGCCCGGATCCCGTAGTAGAGCCTGGACTTCACCGTGCCCGGCGGGATCCCCAGAATCTCCGCCGCTTCATTTATCGTACGGTCCCGAAGGTAGGTCTGCTCAATGACTTCCCGGTGTTCTTCTGACAGGCTCCGCAGCGCGTCAGCGACCACCATGGCCGAGAGCGCCCGCTCCGAGCCGTCAGGGACCGCCAGCATGTCGACTTCCGGCGGCTCGACCTCGTGAGGCCGAACACTCTTACGCCGGCGACCGTCGATGACGATACGGCGGGCCACTGTCAGTAGCCATGCCCAGATGAGGCTGGGCTCCCATTGAAGTCTTGCCGAGTGACGCCAGGCTCTAACGATCGTCTCTTGAACGACGTCTTCGGCCCATTGAAGATCGTTCCCGGTCGACTTGCGTACGTGGCGCAGCAGAGGGCCGCCGAACTCCTGGTAGAGCACCGCAATGCGGTGTTCCGCCTCGGCATCCGTGCTCTCTAACTTGCCGGCGAGATGACCTAGCACGGGGCACATCTTTACACCTTCGTTATCACTCCGGTAGGCACTCCGATAACTCCAGTCATTTCTGACTATTTGGACCCCGTGAGTGAACCGGTCCCCGAAGGCCCGCGTACCTCCGATCATGCACAGGCTTTTGCGCGGCGAACTGCTCATGTTCGGCGGCTTCGCAGTGGCTGCCACGGTCACGATCCTGCTGGTCCTGCCACCAGGAAGCTCCGCAGGATCCACTCAGTACACGCAGTCGGCCGCCGGTCCTCTCGGGCCGGCTGACCGCGACCTGCTTGTCAGAGTACGCCAGGCAGGCCTCTGGGAGATTCCTGTTGGCCAATGGGCCCAGACACGGGCCGAGTCAGCGAGCGTGAAGGAGACCGGGAGGCACCTGGTCGAAGATCACACGAAGCTGGACGAGGCGACTCGCGCGCTCGCCGCGAAGCTCGGCGTGCCCATCCCAGACGTGGCCAATGCCGATCAGCAGAGCTGGATGGCCCAGCTGTCCGCGGAGAAGGGTCCCGCCTTCGACAAGGACTTCGCCAACCTGTTGCGAGCCGCGCACGGCAAGGTCTTCGCCGTCGTGGCAGAGGTGCGGTCGGGGACCCGCAACAGCGAGATCAGGAAGTTCGCCAACACCGCCAACACGGTGGTGCTGAAGCACATGACGCTGCTCGAAGGCACTGGCCTGGTCGACTTCGGCGAGCTTCCCGAGCCCCCCACGCCCTCACCCGCTCCACCCGTCGCTACGGCGGTCGATACGAGGAGAAAGTAATGAGGAGATCCAGACGCACGACCGCGGTCGTGTCCGCCCTGGCCGTGATGGCCAGCGGCCTGGTGTCCGCGGCCGTGATCGGCGTCGGTCCGGCGCTTGCGGACCATTGCGATCCGGCAGAGCAGAGCAACCAGCAGCCGTCTCAATCACCGACGCAACAACGGCGACAGCAGCAGGCTCCGGACAACCAGGACCAGCAACAGCAGCAGGACGACCAGCAGCAGAACAACAACCAGGATCAGCAGCAGCAGGACCAGCAGGGTCAGCAGGACCAGCAAGGTCAGCAGCAGCAACAGGACCAGCAGGGCCAGCAGCAGGACCAGGGCCAGCAACAGCAGCAGGGTCAGCAGCAGCAGCAAGGCGGCGGGACTCTCTTGGCCGCGCCGACCCCGGAGCCGGGAACGCAGGACACCGGTAACGCCCAGGACCAGCAGAACAACAACCAGGATCAGCAGCAGCAGGACCAGCAAGGTCAGGACCAGCAGGACCAGCAGGGTCAGCAGCAGCAGGACCAGGGCCAGCAGCAGCTCCGCCGCCGGGGCAACAACAACAACCAGAACCCGACGAAGAGCCCGTCCGCGACCCCCTCCCCCACCGAGAGCGACCACGATGAGGGCGAGTGCGCCGACCTCGGCCCGTTCGTCGAGGACTTCGTCGACATCCGCCAGGTCGGCCGCGGCCAGCTCGCCAACCCCCAATTCGGTAGGAACGGCTCAAGGGGCACCTTCGTCTCCTCCTGCGGGACGAACGGCAACAAGCACAACAACCCGGACAACTTCATCGTCGCTCCGGGCGTGAGCAACGGCGCGCACCACCTGCACGACTACGTGGGCAACCTGACGACGGACGGGTTCTCGACGGACCAGAGTCTCGCCGCGGGAGGTACCACCTGCCGCTTCGGCGACAAATCGACCTACTTCTGGCCGGTGCTTCGCGACCGCAAGGTGGACGTCAACACCCAAGACGCGGACGGCAACGTCGGCCAGGTGCTGCGGGCCCGCCAGGTGACCCTCCAGTTCCGCGGCAACGCCTCGTCCAGGGTGGTCGCGATGCCGAGGTTCCTGAGGATCATCACCGGTGACGCCAAGGCGGCCACGAACGGCGGGGCGAACGCGAAGGCGGCGTGGACGTGTACCGGCTTCCAGAACCGCATCACTAATAACAAATATCCACTCTGCCCACGCGGCAGCCAAGTCGTCCGTATTCTGGATTTCCCAAGCTGCTGGGACGGCCAGAACACCGACAGCGCCAACCACCGTACGCACGTGGCGTTCCCGGGACAGGGTGGCGCCTGCCCGCAGGGAACCAAGGCCATCCCACAGCTGCGCATGTCCCTCACGTACTCGGTTCCACAGGGGCCGTCCTTCGCCGTGGACGCGTTCCCTGAGCAGAAGCACAATCCGGTGACCGATCACGCCGACTTCGCCAACGTGATGTCTGACCAGCTCATGAACTTCGTGGTCAGCTGCATCAACCGCGGACGTCGTTGCTGACGTAGATCGGCCCTCCCGAGTCGCACCCTCAATCACGACCATGGAGGGAATCGATGCTCCACAGAAGACTGCCCCGGCACGCTCCGAGCAAGCTGGACTCCAGGTATGTCCGGTTCGGAGTAAGCGCCGCGCTCGCCGCGTTGGTCCTGGCGGGGTTCGCCCTGACCAGGACCGACAGCGGGATCTCAGTGCTCGGCCAAGGGGTGGCTTTCCTCGAGTTCTACGCGGGCGTGTTCGCCCTGGTGCTGCTGAGCGCGACGGTCGGGCTCGGTCTGCTCACCACCGAACGCGTCTTCCTGTCCCCGTCCAACAGGGTCAGGGCACAACTGGCGCACCGGGCCACAGCGATGATCGGGATGGCCTACCTGGTCACGCACATCACGCTCATGGTCAGTCTGGGGCATGCCCCACTGGCCGCGACGGTGGTCCCAATTGCCGGTATCTATGTGGGATTCGGCGCTGTAGCCTTCGACATGATGGTGATCATCGTTGTGTCGGGGATGGTCCGAGGACGGTTCGCGGTGACGGGCAAGCCATGGATATGGCGGGCGCTTCATGCCACCGCGTACCTGTCCTGGCCCGTGGCCATCATGCACGGCCTGACCGCCGGCCGCCCTCCGGCGCCCTGGGTGGCGTGGTCCTACATCGCCTGCCTGGCGGCGGTCGGTGGGGCACTGCTGGTCCGGGTGCTCGCCACCACGCTCAGGCCGGCTCTCCAGCCGGAATGGGTGAAGACGATGGAGGTCGACACCTCACCGGTCGAGCGGCCGGTGGACGTCAACGCGCCGGTTAGCCTCGACGCGGCGCGCAGGAAGTACCGGGAGGCGGGATGAGACCGCACAGGAATGCCCAGGAGGCGCCAGAGTGATCCCGCACAGAGTCCCACGCGTGTTACGCGTGGGCCCGGCCCGGCTGACCGCCGGGCTGGAGCACACCAGGCGGATCGACCTGCCGGCGCACCGGACGCTTCATGGCGAGCCGGTGTTGCGCGATATCGAGACGCTGATCGCCCAGGTGAACGAGGTCGACATGCGCGGCCGAGGCGGAGCGGCGTTCCCCGTCGGCCGCAAGCTGCGCGCCGTCGCCGACGCCGCCGGGGCACGCGAGAGTGTCGTGCTGGTCAACGGCTCGGAGGGCGAGCCGGCCAGCTTCAAGGACACCATGATGCTCATCCGCAACCCGCACCTCGTGCTCGACGGAGCGGTCCTCGCCGCCGAGGCCCTGCACGCGCGCGAGGTCGTCGTGGCGATCGGGTCCGGCGGCGAGGTGGCCGAGTCGTCGGTCTCCGCGGCCGTGGCCGAGCGGCGCGCCGCCAATGTTGCGGGTGGCCACGAGAGCCACGTACGGATCCGGGTGGTCGCCCTGGAGGAGCGGTTCATCTCGGGCGAGGGCGGCGCGCTGGTGCGCGGCGTGAACGGCGACGTGGCCATCCCCAACGGCCGCAAGAAGCGTGCCGCCGAGAGCGGCGTGGACGGCCTGCCCACGCTGCTGTCGAACACCGAGACGTTCGCCCAGCTCGCCCTGCTCGCCGAATTCGGCCCCGAAGGGTACGCCGAGTACGGCACCGCCAAGGAGCCCGGCACCGTCCTGCTCAGCGTGAGCGGCGGCGCCACCAACCCCGCCGTCGTCGAGGCGCCCACGGGCACCCCGCTGATCGACGTCCTCGACCTGTGCGAGGCGGAGATCGGCGACGGCGTCCTCATGGGCGGCTACCACGGCGCGTGGATGAGCTACGAGAACGCCCTCTCCGCGGTGATCTCGCGCGAAGGCATGAAGGCGATGGGCAGCGAGCTGGGCGCCGGGATCATCGTCCCGCTCGGCGACTCGACCTGCCCACTCGGCGAGACCACCCGGGTGGCGGCCTACCTCGCCGCCCAGTCCTCGGGCCAGTGCGGCCCCTGCCGCCTCGGGCTGCCCGACGTGGCGCGGGCACTGCTCGCGCTGGCCGAGGGCACCGGGTCCACGGACGCGGTACGCCGCACCGTACGCGCCGTCGAGCGAAGAGGCGCCTGCTTCCACCCCGACGGCACCGCCAGGTTCGTCCTCTCCTCCCTGGACGCCTTCGAGAGCGACATCGCCCTTCACCTGGAGTACGGCTCCTGCGGCCGGCCGGTCCGCGGCGTGCTGCCCCTTCCGGAGCACGAGGAGGAGCCCGAGTACCGCCTGGACGTGGACTGGACCCGTTGCGAGGGCCACGGCCTGTGCGCGCACCTGCTGCCGGAATTCGTGGAACTGGACGAATACGGCTTCCCCACCTTCAAGACCGTGCCGGGCTGGATGGCGAAGGAGGCGCGTCGGGCCGTCGACATGTGCCCCGCGCTGGCCCTGCGCCTCAATGAGTCCATAGCGGTACGGGCGGGTTAGTCACCCGGTCCGTCCGCCTGAGCGCTCAGGCGGACGGACCGGGCTCCCCGCATACTGACCAGACCCCTCCGGAACTGACCGGGCTGCTCTGGTTATGCATTTGTGACCAACCTGGCGGCTTCCATGGTCGTCTCACCGATCGGTTCACCACGATCACCAGGAGACGACCATGGACCGCCGCGACTTCCTCCGCGCCGCCACGCTGGCACCGGTACTGGGCTTGGTCTCCGTACCGCCCGCGCTCGCCTCCTCCGCCCCCGACTGGCCGGGGTTACGCCGCCGCCTCACCGGCACGCTGGTCCTGCCGGCCGACGCGGGGTACGGCGCGGCGCGACGGCTGTTCAATCCCGCCTTCGACGGCATCAGGCCGGGCGGCGTCGCCTATTGCGCGACCCCCGCGGACGTCTCCACGTGCCTGTCCTTCGTCCGCGCCAACCGCCTGCCCGTCACCGCCCGCTCGGGTGGCCACTCCTACGCGGGCTGGTCCACCGGCACCGGCCTGGTGATCGACGTCTCCCGGATGAACTCCGTCAGCCACGCGGCCGGCCGCGCCACCGTCGGCGCCGGGGCCAAGCTGGTCGACGTCTACGACAAGCTGGGCCGCCACGGCGTGAGCATCCCCGCCGGTTCGTGCCCCACGGTCGGGGTGAGCGGCCTGGCGCTGGGCGGCGGGATCGGCGTGGTCTCCAGGAAGTACGGCCTGACCTGCGACACGCTCGAATCCGTGCGGATCGTCACGGCCGACGGCCGCCTCCTGACCTGCGACGCCGAGCACCACCCCGACCTCTACTGGGCGTGCAGGGGCGGTGGCGGCGGGAACTTCGGCGTGGCGGTGTCCTTCACCTTCCGCACCCACCAGACCCGCGACAGCACCGTGTTCTTCCTGCACTGGCCGTGGGCCAAGGCCGAGGCGGCGGTCAAGGCCTGGCAGTCCTGGGCGCCCACCGCGCCGGACGAGCTGTGGTCCACGCTGCACCTGACCCGGAACAACGGGCTGGACGTGCAGATCGGCGGCACGTACCTGGGCGGGAAGGCGGCGCTCGACCGCCTCCTGGCGCCGCTCGTCGCCGGGATCGGCCGTCCCTCCTCCCGCTACGCCTCCACGACGTCCTACGGGCACGCCATGATGATCATGGCGGGCTGCTCGTCGCTCTCGGTCGCGCAGTGCCACCTTCCGGGCCAGACCGCCGCGGGCCGCCTCAGCAGGGACACCTTCGCGGCCAAGTCGCACCTGGCCTACCAGAAACTGTCGGCCGCCGGGGTCAGGGCGCTGGTCGCCGGGGTGGCCCGGGCCGGGGAGCACACCGTGCAACTGGACGCGCTGGGCGGCGCGGTCGCCCGGGTCCGCCCGGACGCCACCGCCTTCCCGCACCGGGCGGCGTTGTTCGGCGTCCAGTACTACTCCAAGGGCACCGGCCGGGCCTGGCTGCGCGGCATCCACGGCGACATGCGGGCGCATCTGGGCGATCACGCGTACGTGAACTACATCGACCCGGACCTGACCGACTGGCGGACCGCCTACTACGGAGCCAACGCGCCACGCCTGGCCGCCGTGAAGACCGCCTACGATCCCGGCCGGCTCTTCCACCTGCCCCAAGGTGTCTAAATCGGTCGCCGGGCCGGGCTGTGAGCTGGGAAGATCGGGAGCATGCGCAACTGGCCGCTCTTCGGGCTCTCCGTGACCACCCCGCGTCTCGAACTCCGCGTGCCGTCGCTGGCGGACCTCGACGAGCTCGGTGATCGAGCGGCCGAGGGCGTACACGAGCCGGGCTACATGCCGTTCCTGTTCCCGTGGTCCGACGCCGAGCCGCAGGAGCGGGCCAAGGCCACCGTCCGCTACCACTTCCGCACCTGGGCCGAGTTCACCCGGGAGAAGTGGACGCTGGAGTTCGCGGTGGTCTCAGAGGGACAGGTGGTCGGCGTGCAGGCGCTGATGGCCGCCGACTTCCTGGTCACCCGGGAGGCCGGGACGGGCTCGTGGCTCGGCAAACGCTTCCAGGGCCGGGGCATCGGCAGGGAGATGCGCGCGGCCGTACTCCACCTGGCCTTCGAGGGGCTGGGCGCGGAGTACGCGACGACGGAGGCGTTCCACGACAACCACGCCTCGCTCGCGGTGACGCGCCGACTCGGCTACCACGAGGACGGCATCATCCTGCACAACCGCAAGGGCACGGTGGCAACAGGCCGCCGCTTCCGCCTGCCCCGGTCCGACTGGAAGCCCATGGACGGCATCGAGATCCACAACCTGGAGCCCTGCCTCCCGCTCTTCGGTCTCTAGCGCCACCCGGCCGGCCCTCCAGCCGGCCTGCCACGTGATCAAGGGCCGGTGACCATCCCCTGGGTGCGGTCGTCCGCGACGGCCTCGGGAGCGCGCAGGTCCGCCTGGCCGTACCCACCGCCGCCGCCCGACTCGCAGCGCAGCACGTCTCCCGCCCTGACCGGCAGCGCGTTGACCTTGAGCATCTCGCGCTGCCGCGGCGTGCCGGGGTTGAGCGTGACGCGCGGCGGCGCGCCGGCCGCGCCGCCGGCCAGGCCCCACGCGGGGGTGACCGAGCGCTCGAACCACAGCGAGAGCGAGGTGTCGCCGATGAACTCGTACTCGCGGACCACGCCGTTGCCACCGCGCCACTGTCCCTGGCCGCCGGTGTCGGGGCGGACCTCGTAGCGGGTGACGCGGACCGGGAAGAGCGTTTCGAGCACCTCGATCGGCATGTCACGCAGCGACCCGTTCACGTTGTTGATCAGGCAGCTCTCGCCGTCGCCGCCCTCCCAGGCGCCCCAGCCGCCGACCGTGGCCTCCTGCGAGACGTACAGCTTGCCGGTGCGCGGATCGGTGCCGGTGAACTGGACGATGAGGGAGTCACCGTAGGAGGCCGCGGCGGCTTTGCCGGGCACGACCGGGGCCAGCGCCTTGACGACGAGGTCGATGAGCAGGCCGAGGTGGGAGTAGTAGTACTGGCAGGCGGCGGGCGACTGGGCGGCCAGCATGGAGCCCGGCCTGGTGGCCACCTCGAGGGGGCGGAACGAGCCGCCGTTGAGCGGCACGTCGGCGCTGATGAGCAGCTTGTACGCGACGCGGACGGCGGCGACCGCCTGCGCCGCTCCGCAGTTGACCGGCCCGGTCGCCTGGTCGGCGCAGTCGGTGAGGTCGACGTGGACGCGCTCGCCCTCGACGGTCACGGTGACGTTGACCGGCAGCGGGGTGGACAGGTCGATGCCGTCGTTGTCGAGGAACCCCCCGGCGGTGTAGGTGCCGTCGGGGATGGCGGCGACGGCCTGGCGTTCGAGGCGCTCGGTCTGGGCGAAGATCTCGTCACGGGCCGCCATCACGGTCGCCACGCCCCAGCGCCCCACGATCTCGGCCAGGCGGCGCTGTCCGGTCATCGCGCAGGCGACCTGGGCGCGCAGGTCGCCGAGCGTGGCGTGAGGGAAGCGGACGTTCCGGGCGATGACCTCGTGCAGGTCACGACAGGGCACGCCGTTCTCGTAGATCTTCATCGGGCCCATGCGCAAGCCCTCCTGGAAGATCGAGGTGGAGTCCATGGAGCCGCCAGGGTCCTTGGAGCCCATGTCGAGCCAGTGGGCGCGCGAGGCGGCGAACCCCACGAGCTCGCCGCCGACGAAGATCGGGCCGTAGACCGTGACGTCGTTGAGGTGCGTGCCGCCGATGTAGGAGTCGTTGAGCACCCAGACGTCGCCCTCCTGCCAGGCCTCACGGCCGAACATCCGCTCGGTCTCGCGGGTGCACACCTCCAGGTTGCCGAGGAAGATCGGCAGGCCGCTCGACTGACCGAGAACGTTGTGCTCGCGGTCCATGAGCGCGACGGCGCAGTCCTTGGCCTCGTAGATGACCGGCGTGTAGGAGGAGCGGATGAGCGTGGTGTTCATGTCTTCCGCCGCCTGGAGGAGCGCGCAGCGGATGATCTCTGTGGTCACGGGGTCGATCATGAGGTCACCTTGATGATCAGGAAGCCGTTGGCGTCGACGGTGGCCAGGCAGCCGGGCGGGATGACGGTGGTGGCCGTCTCCTCCACCACGATGGCGGGCCCCTCGATCTCGCCGTCCAGGGCGCTTCTGCGCAGCACCGCGGTGCGGTGCACCTGCCCGTCGAAGATCACCTCACGTACGGCGGGCGGGTGCGTCTCGCTCACCGGAGCCGCGGCGGCGACCTTGGGGAAGGCGCCGAAGCCGGTGCTGCGCAGCATGACGAACTCGACCGGCGCCTCGGGCGTGGCATGGCCGTACCTGCTGGTGTGGGCCTCGGCGTAGCGCTGCGCGATGGCCCGGAGGAAGCCCGGCTCCGCGGGCTCCGTGGCGTTCAGGAGCGGGATCGTGAGCGTGTAGTCCTGCCCCTCGTAACGCATGTCCAGCGCGTGCTCGACCCGGCGCCGGTCGATGGGGACGCCCTGGCTGTCGAGCGCGGCCATGGCGTCGCGTTCGAGCTCGGCCAGCCGCGCCGCCAGGTGCCCGCCGTCGAGGTCGTCCTGGGCGCGGAAGTACGGATGGGTGAGGTCGCGCCGTACGTCGGCCTCCAGCATCCCCCACGCCGAGAAGGCGCCGGGGAAGCGCGGCACGACCACTTCGCCGATGCCGAGCTCGCGGGCGATGAAGACGGCGTGCATGGGGCCCGCGCCGCCGAAGGCGACCAGGGCGAACTCGCGCGGCTCCACGCCGTGCTCGACCGTGAGCGTACGGATGGCCTGGGCCATCTTGGCGTTGGCGACGTCGCAGACGCCCTCGGCCAGCTGGAGCGGATCCATGTCGAGGGTCTCGGCGAGCGTGGCGACGGCCGTACCCGCCGCCTCGACGTCCAGCGCCATGAGACCGCCGGCGAACCAGGCGGGGTCGACGCGGCCCAGCACGACGTTGGCGTCGGTCACGGTCGGCCGGTCGCCGCCCCTGCCGTAACAGGCGGGCCCCGGCACGGCTCCGGCCGACTCGGGGCCGACGCGCAGCGCGCCCGCCTCGGTGTAGGCGATGGAGCCGCCGCCCGCGCCGATGGTGTGCAGGTTCACGATCGGCATCAGGACGGGGAAGCCCTCGATGTGCGCCTCGGCGCTGACGTCCGGGCGGCCGTTGACGACCAGGGAGACGTCGAAGGAGGTGCCGCCCATGTCCACGCAGATAACGTTCTGGCGGCCGAGCAGGCGGGCCGCGGCGACCCCGCCCATCGTGCCGCCGACGGGGCCCGACAGCAGGGTCTGCAGGGGCCGCCGCATCGCGAAACCCGCGTTGACCAGGCCGCCGGACGACTGCATCACGTGTACGGGCACGGCCAGGCCGCGCTCGGCGAAGCGCCGCTCGATCCGCGACAGGTAGGTGCGCACGACCGGTCCGGTGTAGGCCTCCAGAACGGCGGAGGAGGTGCGCTCGTACTCACGCCACTCCCTGGCCACCTCGTGGCTGAGCACGACCAGGACGTCGTCACCGAGCTCCTGCCTGAGGATCTCGCCCGCGCGGAGCTCGTGGGCCGGGTTGGCGAAGGAGAACAGCAGCGTGACCGCGACGGCGTCGAAGCCCTCGGCCCTGACGCGGTGGGCGGCCCGCCGTACGGCCTGCTCGTCGAGCGGCTCAAGCTCTTCGCCGCGCCAGTCGAGCCGGCCCGCCGCCTCCATGACGTCGGCCCGGGGCACCAGCGGCGTCGGTTTGCGGTAGCGCAGGTCGAACATGCGCTCGCGGTTGCCGCGGGCGATCTGGTAGACGTCGCGCGCGCCGGCGCTGGTCAACAGCAGGACCTTGGCGCCCTTGCGTTCGAGCAGGGCGTTGAGACCCTGGGTGGTGCCGTGCACGAAGAAGGAGATCCGCGATAAGGAGATCCACGAGAAGGAGATCCACGAGAAGGAGATCAGGGTCGGGTCGTCGACCACGCGGCCGAGAGCGGCGAAGACGCCCTCGGCGAGATCTCCGGGGGTGGTCGGCGCCTTCGAGGCCAGCACGGCACCGGTACGCTCGTCGTAGCGGACCACGTCGGTGAAGGTACCGCCGATGTCCATGGCGACACGAAAAGTCATGGCCGCACCGTATGCGGTGCCGGCTGTCCGTGGGTGTGCCGGGTGCACGGCTTTCGCGCCCGCTTCATGCGTCTCGCACCCCACGCAGTCGGGCCCGCCGCTTCCGGGCGCTAAGGCGTTTGCGCCACCCCAGCAGGCGCGGGTGACGACGGGCAGACGTGGCGGCGGTATCTGCCGGGCGGCGTGCCGTACTCGCGCTTGAAGGCGTTGGCGAAGGCGAACTCGGAGGTGTAGCCGACGCGCGCGGAGATCTCGCTCAGTGAGTCATCGGACTCGCGGAGCAGGCGGGCGGCCGTGGCCAGGCGCCACCACGTGACGTAGCTGAGCGGCGGCTGGCCGATCAGGCTGGTGAAGCGGCGGGAGAAGGCCGCGCGGGAGAGCCCGGCCTTGCCGCCGAGCGCCTCGACCGTCCAGGGATGTGCGGGATCGCGGTGGATCGCGTCGAGCGCCACGCTGATCGACGGGTCGGCCAGGGCGGTGGCCCAGCCGGCGACCTCGCACTGCCCGGGCTCGGTGTCGAGCCAGGCTCGCAGGATGTACAGCAGCAGCATGTCGAGCAGCGAGGCGACGATGGTGTCGGCGCCCAGACGCGGACTGCCGATCTCGCTGCCGAGCAGGTCGACGGCCGCGCGGAGCTCGGGGTGGTGGCCGAGGCGGGCGGGCAGGTGGACCATGTCGGGCAGGTCGCGCAGGACCGGATGGGCCCGGCTGGGGTCGAGCCGGTAGCCGCCGCAGAGCAGGACCGTGGCCGCGCCGGGCCCCTCGATGGAGGCCGAGGCGAACAGGTCCCGCTCCTCCAGCGGATCGCACTCGGGGTCGGCCAGCGGGGTGGCCGGGCTGTCGGCCATCGCGTAGCCGTGGCCGTGCGGGAAGAAGACCACGTCGCCGACGCTCAGCTGGACGGGGTCGCCGTCCGGCGGGATGAGCCACGGGGAGCCTTGGATGATCACCTGGAAGCCCGCCGAGCCCGGAGCCGAGGGGAACCACTGGCCCCAGGGGGCGTGCCACTCGACGAGCGCGGACCGGGGCTGTCCGGTGCGCATGATGGCGATCACGTCGCTGAGCACGTCCATGACAGAAGTCTATCTCGCGAGACGCTCGCGTATAAAATGCAGATACACAAGCATTGGCCATCTCGCGCCGGGCTCCTACCGTTGTCCTCCATGAGCCCAACCATGAGCGCCGCCCGGATCCACGAGTACGGCGACGCGTCCGTGATCCGCTACGACCGGATCCCCCGGCCGTCGCCGAGGCCCGGGGAGGTGCTGGTCCAGGTGGCCGCCACCTCGTTCAACCCGTCCGAGGTGGGACTGCGGGCCGGGTTCCTGCGGGACCTGCTCCCGGTCACCCTGCCGTACACGCTGGGTTTGGACCTCGCCGGCACGGTCGTCGAGGTCGGCGCGGACGTAGCAGGGCCCGCCGTCGGCGATCGGGTCATCGGCCTCGTGGAGGGGGCGGCGGCCGAGTACACGGTGGCGGCGGCGGGCTCGCTGGTCAGGGCGCCGGAGCGGCTCCCGCTGGCGGACGCCGCCGCCATCCCGGTCGCCGGGCTCACCGCCTGGCAGGCGGTCCACGAGCATGCCCGCGTCGAGCCGGGGCAGCGGGTGCTGATCAACGGGGCGGGCGGCGGGGTGGGGCTGTTCGCCGTGCAGCTGGCCAAGCTGGCGGGCGCGACCGTGATCGCGACGGCCGGTCCGCGCAGCGCGGCGGCGGTGCGGCGCTACGGCGCCGACGAGGTCGTCGACTACACCACTTTGTCAGCACTTACTTCGACCCCGTTGCCCGGCGGCATGGACGTGGTGCTCAACCTGGCGGCCATCGGCCCGGAGCAGGCGGCGACGCTGGCCACGCTGGGCGAGGTGATCGTCACCATCGCCACCCCGATCGACTCGCCCCGGGCCACCCACTTCGTGGCCCGCAACGAGCCGGCGCACCTGGCCCGGCTGGTGGCGCTGATCGACAAGGGCGAGCTCGTGGTGGAGGTCGCCGAGACCTACCCCCTGACCAGCCTTGCCGAGGTTCATCGCCGGGCCGAGGCCGGTCAGACACGCGGAAAAATCATCATTCAAGGGGATAAATAATGATCAAGATTGGCATCATCGTCGGCAGCACCCGGCCGGGCCGCAACGGGGACACCGTGGCCGAGTGGGTGCGCGACCTGGCCGTCAAGCGCGGCGACGCCGAGTTCGAGGTGGTGGACCTGCGGGACTTCGACCTGCCGCACCTGGACGAGGCGTTCCCCGCGGCCTATGGCCAGTACGAACACCCCCACACCCGCGCCTGGTCGGAGCGCATCGCCTCGTTCGACGGCTTCGTGTTCGTGACCCCGGAATACAACAGCTCCACCTCGGGCGTGCTGAAGAACGCGATCGACTTCCTCTACGCCGAGTGGGCGGACAAGGCGGCCGGGTTCGTCAGCTACGGCGTCGACGGCGGCGCCCGCGCGGCCGAACACCTCAGGCAGGTGCTCGGCCGGGTCAAGGTCGCCGACGTACCGGCCCAGGTCACGCTCTCGCTCCACACGGACTTCGAGGGGTTCACCGACTTCAAGCCCGCGGCGCACCGGGAGGAGATGGTCACCACGATGCTGGACCAGATCGTCTCCTGGGGTACAGCGCTGCGCCCGCTCAGGGCGGCCTGAAGCGCGGGGGGCAAGGCTTGAAGCGGGCGGCAAGGCTTGAAGCGGGGGTCAGGGCTTGAAGTGGCGCAGGACCTCGGGGTTGGCCATGGCGTCGGGGTTGGCCGCCTGCTCGACCGGGGTGCCGAGAAGGATCTTGCGTACCGGCACCTCTAGCTTCTTGCCCGACAGGGTGCGCGGGATGCCGGGCACCGCGTGGATCTCGTTGGGCACGTGCCGGGGTGACAGCTCCTGCCGCAGGGCGGTACGCAGGGCCTCGACCAGCGAGTCCGACAGTGTGACGCCCTCGGCCAGTGTGAGGTAGAGCAGCAGCCGCCCCTCCTGCCCGAGCTGGCCGGTGTCGATCACGAGGCTGTCGGCGATCTCGTCGAACCGCTCGACGACCCGGTAGAACTCGCTGGTGCCCATCCGGACGCCGCCCCGGTTCAGCGTCGAGTCGGAGCGGCCGTAGATCACGCAGCTGCCGTCCTCGTTCAGCTTGATCCAGTCGCCGTGCCGCCACACGCCCGGGTAGACGTCGAAATAGCTCTCGCGGTAGCGGTCGCCGTCGGGGTCGTTCCAGAACATGACCGGCATCGACGGCATCGGCTGCGTGAGCACGAGCTCGCCCACCTCCCCCACGACCGGCTCGCCCAGGGGGTTGAACGACTCCACCCGCGCCCCCAGCGACCGGCAGGGGATGATGCCCGCCCGGATCGGATGCAGCACGGTCGCGCCGACGAACCCGGTGCACACGTCGGTGCCGCCGGAGAACGACCCCAGCGGTATTCCCGGCAGCTCAGCGGCCACCCAGGCGAACCCTTCCGGCGGCAGCGGCGAGCCGGTCGAGCCGATGCCGCGCAGCGCCTCCAGCCCTTCGGGCGCGACCCCGGCCTTCAGCGAGGCCATGATGTACGGCGCGCCGACCCCGAAGTAGGTCACCCCTTCGGAGGCGGCGATCCGCCACAGCACCGCGGCGGAGGGGTAGGCGGCCGAGCCGTCGTACAGCACCGGGGTGGCGCCCACCAGCAGGCCACCGATGAGGTAGTTCCACATCATCCAGCCCGTGGTGGTGTACCAGAAGAACACGTCCCCCTCTCCGAGATCCTGGTGGAAGGAGAGCGACTTGAGGTGTTCGAGGATCACTCCCCCGTGCCCGTGCACGATGGGCTTGGGCAGCCCGGTCGTACCGCTGGAGTAGAGAATCCACAGCGGGTGGCCGAACGGCACCCGCTCGAACTCCAGCGGCCCCTCCTCCGCGCGCAGCCCTTCCCAGCCGATCACCTCGCCGTGCGGCACGGAGTCGGTGTGCGCGGCGCCGGGCTCGGCCTGCTGCGGCGGCTGCCCCTCCTCGGCCGCGGAAAGGTAGGGGATCCAGACGGTCGCGCGGAGCGTGGGCAGCTCGGCGGCGATCTCGTTGACGGCCGCCGAGCGGTCGTAGCTCTTGCCGTTGTAGTGGTAGCCGTCGACCGCGATCAGCACTTTGGGCTCGATCTGCTTGAACCGGTCCACGATGCTCGGCACGCCGAAGTCCGGGGAGCCGGCCGACCAGATCGCGCCGAGGGACGCCGTGGCCAGGAAGGCGATCAGGGCCTGCGGGATGTTGGGCAGGTAACCGGCCACCCGGTCGCCGCGCCCGACGCCGAGGCGTACCAGGCCCGCCCGGACCCGGGCGACCTCGTCACGCAGCTCGGCGTAGGTCAGCTCCTGGCGGGCGCCGTCCTCCGAGACGAAGACGATGGCGGTGCCGTCACGTTCACGCAGCGCGTTCTCGGCGTAGTTGACGAAGCTCCCGGTGAACCAGTCGGCGCCCGGCATCGTCCCAGTCAGGACGGGCCCGTCACCACGTTCGCCGATGACCTCGAAGTAGTCCCAGATCGACGTCCAGAACTCCGCCGGACTGTCGACCGACCAGCGCCACACCTCCTCATAGTCCGACCCGGCCCGGCCCAGCCACTCCAGGTAGTGCGTCAGCCTGGCGCGCGCGATGACGTCGTCGGTCGGTTCCCAGAGAAGTGTGCCTTCAGCAACCATGTGCCCATCCTGTCGGCCGGTAGGGGGAAAGTCATACCCGAACCGCCACATAACTTGCTACCGACGTAGGTGGTCCACCGCCATACGCGCGGCCGTGCCGATCACCGCGTCAGCGCGCGGCTGGTTGAGCGCGGTGCTGACCGAGCGGGTGAACACCGCCACCGCGTACTGGCCGCCGTCGGGGTATTCGATCACGCCCGCCTCGGTGCGGAGTGTCGGGAGCGTCCCGGTCTTCCCGCTGACCTCCACGTCGTCGTACGGGAAGCCGGAGGCCAGCCGGTGCGACCAGACTTGCAGGTTCAGGACATTACGCATCCAGGCGCACGATTCAGCCGAGGCCGCCTGATCGCGCCAGATCAGCCCGAACAGCGTGGTCATCTCGCGCGGCGTGGCGCTGTTGGTGCGCGGGGGGTCGAGCACCCGCAGCCGTGCGATGTCCTCCGGATCGAGGTACGGCCAGCCGTGCCCGGCGTCCTCGGCCATGCTCTCGTGGATATCCCGGCAACTCTGCCGCACCCGCGTCTCACGCAGCCCGAACCCGTCGAGCATCGCGTTGATCTCCTCACGCCCGACCCTGGCCAGCAGCGCGTCGGCGGCGGTGTTGTCGCTCAGCGTGATCATCAGATGGCCCAGGTCGCGCAGGGAGATCGTGACGTCGTCGAGCATCGCGCACAGGCCGGTGGGCCCGGTCACCCGATCGGCGGCCCCCACGGTCACCCGGCTCGCCGGATCGACCAGCCCGGCGTCGGCCTGACGGCAGAACTCCACCATCAGCGGCACCTTGAACATCGAGGCGGTCGGCAGCGGCTCGTCGGAGCCGAGCCCGATCTCCCGGCCCGAGCGCAGGTCGGTCGCGTGCAGCCACCCGATCACGCCCGCCGCGCCGAACAGCGCGGCCAGATCCGGCTCGTTCATGCCAGCATCCCGGGTCTGCGGCTGATGTGCCGCACGGGCGCCGTGGCCTCGTCCGTCATCCCGGCGCTCTCTTTCAGCGTTCGTACGGCCACCGCCGAGAAGCCGGCGACCGCGTCCGTCTCCACTCGCCAGGCCGTGGAGACCCGGGAGCTGATCGGCGAGCCTAGCAGCGGACGCCAGGCGATCCCAGGGTGGTCCATCCTGGCCCCGAACGCCACCGCCGCCCCGGCGAGCACCAGGCCGAGCCCGGCGCCCTGATGCACCTGGGCGGGCACGTAGCCGTGGCGGCGGCACTCCGCCAGCGTCGCGGCGTGCAGCCCCGGCTCCCCCTCCTTGGGCGGCATCAGCAGCTCGCGGCCCGCCAGGTCGGCCAGGTGCACCTCCCCGGCCGCGGCCAGGGGGTCCCCCTCGGCCAGCAGCACGCCCTGCGGCTGCACCAGCACCTGCCCGAACCGCAGCCCCGGCGCGTTGATCGGGTGGCGCACGATGCCGACGTCGATGGTGCCTTCGGTCAGCGCGGCCACCTGATCGGCCGTCCAGATCTCCGCCGGCGTGAGCCGTACGTCCGGATTACTCGCGCGGAAACCCTCGACCAGGGCGGCGATCACCGCGGCGGCCAGGTCGGGCGGGACGCCGAGCTTGAGCGCCCGGCCCTCGCCGTGGCGGACGAGCTCGCGCAGCCGGTCGGCCCTGGCCACGATCTCGCGGGCCTCGCCGACCAGCAGGCGGCCCGCCTCGGTCAGCCGGACCTGGCGGGCGGAGCGGTCGAAGAGCCGCACGCCGAGCTCCTGCTCCAGGCGCTTGATCCGCTGGCTGAGCGGCGGCTGGGCCATGCCGAGCCGGATCGCGGCATTGCCGAAGTGGAGTTCCTCCGCCACCACGGTGAAGTAGCGCAGATGCCGGACAAGGTCCATGACCAGCAACTATATCCACATTTATATCTATGTGGCGCTCATATCGGTATTGGACACCACACGGTGGGCTCTGGTGTGCTCGGCCGCATGGGGTCACAAAGGGGGACAATCTTCATGAATCTTCAGCCGGAGTCGCCGCCCAGGCGGAAACGCCGCTGGCCGTGGGTCACCGCCGCCGTGCTGGTCCCCGCCGTCGCGGTGGCCGGCACGATCTGGGTACTGCGCACGCAGGGCACCCCGGAGGAGACGGCGGACTCGTACCTGTCCGCCTGGTCCGTCCAGGACTATGCGCGGATGCGGGAGCTCGTCGCCAACCCGCCCGCCGACTTCGAGCGCTGGCACCAGCGCTTCCGTACCGACCTCAAGCTCACCGGGGCGACCTTCAAGCGCGACGCGACCGCCGCCGAGGGCCCGGGCGGGGTGATCGCCTTCCACGCCGGTCTCACCGGCCCGAAGAGCTGGACGTACGACGGCAGGCTCAAGCTCGTGGAACGCGGTGGCGGATGGAAGGTCGACTGGACGCCCGCCGCCATCAACCCCTCACTCAAGCAGGGCAGGTCCCTGCGGCTGATCACGGAGAAGACCGCGACGGTCCCGGTGCTGGCGGCCGACGGCAGCCGCGTCGACACCCCGGACGCGCCCGGCTCGGTGCTGCAACTCGTCGACGGGCTCAAGCAGACCTATCCGGACCGGCTCGCCGACGGGCAGTCCCGCAGGATCGACCTCTACCAGGGCGAGCAGTTCCTCCAGACCGTGGTCAAGCCGGCGAAGCGGACGCCGTTCCACACCACGATCGACCTCAAGGTGCACCGGGCGGGCGCCGCCGCGCTCGACGGCGTGCGAAAGCCGGCCTCGCTGGTGGCCATCCGGCCGTCGACCGGCGAGATTCTGTCGGTGGTCAACAAGCCGGGCGGGTTCAACCGGGCGCTGCTCGGCAAGTACCCGCCCGGCTCGACGTTCAAGGTCGTGACCGCCTCCGCGCTGGTCGCGGACGGGGCAGCGGCGGACGAGCAGGTCGAGTGCCCCGCCGAGCAGAACATCGGCGGCTTCCCCTTCCACAACGCGGGCTTCCACGACTACGGCAGGCTCTCCTTCCGCGACGCCTTCGCCCACTCGTGCAACACCACGTTCGGCGCCATGGGGGTGGCCGAGCTCGGGAACGGCCGGCTCGCCGAGGTGGCCGGCGCGTTCGGCTTCGGCTCCGCGATCACGCCGGGCGTGCCGGCGGTGAAGGCCGAGTTCCCCGCGCCGAAGGACGACACCGACCTGGCCTCCGCCTCGATCGGGCAGGGCAGGGTGCTGGCCAGCCCGCTCAACATGGCCTCGGTGGCCGCCGCCATCGCCGACGGCTCCTGGCGGCCGCCCCGGCTGGTCGCCCAGGAACTGGTGCCGGACCGCACCCTCAAGCCGCGCCCCCTGGAGGACGGCGTGGTGCGGGCCCTGCGCGAGCTCATGCCCGCCGTCGTCACGGACGGAACCGCGCATGCGGTGAGCTTCCCCTCCGGTACGGCCGGCAAGACCGGGACGGCGGAGTACGGCTCGGGCAAGGAGCCGCCGGCGCACTCCTGGTTCATCGGCTACCGGGAGGACCTGGCGTTCGCGGTGATCGTGGAGGGCGGCGGCGCGGGCTCCGCGGTGGCGGCCCCGATCGCGGCCCGCTTCCTCAGCGCCCTGAGCTGACTCACGGCCACTTCCTCAGCGCCCTGAGCTGACTCACGTCCGCTTCCTCAGCGCCCTGAGCTGGCCTACAGCCGCTTCCTCAGCGCGCTGAGCTGATGGGTGGCTTGGCGGTCAGGGGCTGACCGGTCTGCGGTCGACCGGGGTGGTGAGGCCCGCGACCGCGGCCACCACCTCCGAGGCGTTGGACAGATCGGGCAGCACGAGGTCGGCCCCGGCCTCGCGCAACTCGCTCGCCATCGACCGGCCCGAGGCCACCCCGATCATCGCCGCCCCGCCGATCTTGGCGGCCTGCACGTCACGCGTCGAGTCGCCGATCACCACGGTGTTGGCCGAGGTGAACGGCACGCCGAAGCGCGCCTTGGCCCGTCCTTGGGCGACCTGGAGCAGCGTCGCCTTGGGGTAGACCTCCTCGCCGTAGCCGCCGAGCTCGAAGTCGACGTGCTTGTCCAGCCCGAACGCCTTGAGCTTGTGCACGGCGTTGCTCTTGATCGTGCCGGTGAGCACCGACTGGACCACGCCGTCGAGTCCGGCGACGGCTTTGAGCGCCTCCTTGGCCCCCGCCATCACCCGGCCCTCGGTGGCCAGCCGCTTGCGCCGGTCGGCGAAGGCCATCGCCAGCGCGGACAGGAATCGCGGCAGGGTGTCGTCCTCGGTGACGATGCCGTTGACCGCGAGGGTCTCGAAGACGATCTCGGAGTCGGGCCGGCCGCGCGCGGCCGCCAGCTTGAGCAGCGGCCGCCCCGTCACGGCGCGGAACGCCTCGGCGTAGGCGTCCCTGGTCACGATCGCGACGTCGACCAAGGTGAGGTCGATGTTCCAGAGCACAAGGCGTTTGATGGCGACCTCCTGTGGGGGATCCAGCCAGGGTACGGCCATCTGCCCGCCCAGGGCTGCCTGCTGGGGCATTCAGGCATAGGTGAGGGCTTGCGCGAGGGTGTCGACGACCGGCAGGCCGGTCGCCTCCAGCTCGGCGCGCGTGGTCATCCCGCCGGTGTAGAGGACGGCCCTGGCGCCCACGTGCTTGGCGGCGAGCCCGTCGTCGACGCTGTCGCCGATCACCAGGATCTCGCGGGCCTCGACGTCGATGGCCTCGATGTGCGCGGTCAGGTGCGCGGCCTTCTCGCCGCCGGTCAGCCCCACCAGGCCGTCGACCCTGGTGAAGTGCCGGGTGATGCCGAAGGACTCGATCAGCGGCACCAGGTGGGTGTGCGGGGCCATCGAGCAGAGCGACTGGGTGCCCGTCCAGCTGGTGAGCGACAGCTCGGCGTCGGCGGCCAGCCCGCAGGCGGCGCTGAGGCGGAAGTAGTGCTCATGGAAGCCGTTGTCGAGCAGCTCCCACTCGCCCTCGTTGAGCGGGCGGCCGAGCAGCCGCTCGTAGGCGACCCAGATGGGCCGGGTGTAGACCGCGCGGAAGTCGTCAGCGGTCAGCGGAGGCAGCTCGTACGACCGGAAGACCTCGTTGGTGGCCCCGACCACGGCGTCGATGTCGTGGAACAGCGTGCCGTTCCAGTCCCAGATGATGTGCTTTGTCATGTCGCGATCATTTTAACGGGCGGGTGTGACATCCCGGTGAACGGCGAAGCCGCAGCCCGTTGGCCGCGGCTTCACCCGTGACTGCGGGTCAGACCCGCACTACAGAGGTGTGGCTAGCCGCAGGCCTTGGCGGTGGTGCCGGCGCCGTTCTGGCCGCCCCGGCCACCGTTCCACTGGACGCTGGCGCCGCCCCAAGCGCACATGTTGTTGGCCCAGAGCATGTTGCCCCAGTGACGGCCGCCGTTGCCCTTCTTGAAGGCGAACCGGTCGTACCTGCCGTCCGCGGTGTAGACGTTGATGCTGCCGGACGCGGACGTGGCCGTCCTGATCTCGATCCAGTTGGTCTTGCACCTGCCCGACCACCAGAGCTGGATCGTGCCGACCTTGCCGTTGGCCCGGCTGGTGATCGAGCCAGTCTTCACTATCTTGGCTGAGTTGCCGCAGCCGGTCGTGTAGGGGTCCTTGTGGTCGTACGGCTTCGCGGTCGCCTGCGCACTGGCGGGAGAGATCGTGAGCAGGGCCGCCGCCACCGCGCCCACCGCGATAGCCGTTACTCGAAGCTTCACTCGGAACCGACTCCTTGAGTTCGGGAAGGGGTGTCCGCAGGGACCTTAGCGAGAACCTTCAAGTGATGGTCAAGCTTCTGTGATCGATTTAACGTGTTCCTAACGTCACTGTATGAGATCGGCAATCTCTTGCGTGGCGAACCACATGAGCTCGTGCGCCTCGGCGCCGTCCACGGTGAAGCGCGCGTCGTCGTCGCCTTCGTCGGAGGCGGAGAGGGCGGCGACCGCGGCCTGGATGTCCGGAATCGCGGAGAGGTCGTCGACGTGGACCGCGGCCACCTTGCCCATCGGAACCGGCTCCGCCACGCGTATTCGGGCCCGTTCTTCCAGGTCGGAGCCGATGGAGAGCGAGCCGTCGGGCACCTCGGCGACGACGACCACCCGCCGGGAGGACGCCTCGACGCCGTCGGCGGCCAGCAGGCGCAGCGAGGCGCGGGCGGCCTCGGTGAGAGCCACGTATTCGAGCTCCTCGGTGTCACCCGAGGCGTACCACTCGGTCAGCGCGGGGGTCACCGCGTAGCCGGTCAGCGGGGCCGGGCCTAGCTCCCCCGCCTCGACCGCTCGGGCCAGCGCGGGGAGCGTGCACGGCAAATAGACGCGCATCACGAACCTTTCACAACGTGCAGGGGCTCTATCATGCCCGTCGCAACGGAAGTTGGAGCAGAGTCTCGAGCTCCGCGATGGTCGAATCGGCGTCGCGGTGGTGGATGCCCGCCATGCCGAGGCCCCGAGCGGCCAGGATATTGACCTCGATGTCGTCGATGAACACGCACGCCTCGCCGGGCAGCCCGACCCGGCCGAGCGCGTGCTCGAAGATGCGCGGCTCGGGCTTGCGCATGCCGACCTCTCCGGAGATCACGACCGCGTCGAAGAGCTCGTCCCAGCCGTCCCGGGGATAGACGTTGGACCAGGAGTTGGACAGCAGGCACGTCTTGACGCCGTTGCTCTTGACGTCGCGCAGCATGTCGTACATCGCCTCGACCCGCTCGAAGCCCGCGAACATCCGCTCCAGCAGCCCCTCGGCCTCGGGCGACACCCCGTCGACGGTCAGCAGCCGGGCGGCCAGGTCGCGCTCGAACGCGGCCCCGTCCAGTTCCCCGCGCTCCAGGGCGTTCACGACGCTCTCCTGCTCGCCGCCGTAGGCCTGGTCGATCAGCTCGCGCATGACGGCTCGGTAGTGGCGGTCGTCGATGCGGTCCGCCTCGATCCACTTGCCGATGGAGACGGAGAGACTGGTGGTGAGCACGCCACCCCAGTCGATCAGTACCCCTGTGATCAAGGCTCCTCCTTGGAATCCCGTTCTAGGGTAGTTGAGCGTCGCACATCACCCGCAGACCCACATAAACCCCAGATAAAGGGCGGGCCAAATTCCCTGGCTATGGTGAGGGTCCATTGAGCTGACCCCATGGAGGGACCGCCGTGCGGACGACGATCCTGATCACCTCGGATGAGTTCAAAGCTCCTGGTACGGAGCTGTTCGACTTCGACCCGATAATCCCCGGCGGGCCGGAATGGCTGACCAAGCCCACGCTGCTCGCCCTGCTCTCCTCGATCGTCGTCATCGCCCTGTGCTGGGGCGCCTTCGCCAAGCCGAGACTGGTCCCCCGAGACTGGCAGAACCTCGGCGAGTACGCCTACGTGTTCGTCCGCGAACAGGTGGCCAAGCCCAATCTCGGCAAGGACGCCGACCGGTGGATGGGCCTGCTCCTCACGATCTTCCTGACCGTGCTGGTCTGGAATCTGATGGGCGTCATCCCGTTCATCCAGTTCCCGGTCGCCGCGCACATCGACTTTCCCCTCGGGCTGGCGATCAGCGTGTACGTCGTCAAGGTCTACCTCGGCGTCAAGCACCACGGCGTGCGCGGCTACGGGCTCACCGTGCTCGGCGCGGGCATCGGCGTCCTCGGCGTGGCGATGACGATGGTGATGACCGCGTTCGAGATGTTCATCCAGTTCCTGCAGGCGTTCCTGTTCGCCCTGCTCGCCGCGATGTTCATCGCCAGCGGGCTGAAGGGCTCGCACTAGCGGGCGGCCCCGTACTAGCGGGCGGCCTCGTACTAGCGCGCGGCGCGGGCGGCCACCTTCCGGTGCTCCGCGCTGCGCAGCACCTTGGCCGCCTGCGCGGCCGACGCCACGGGCGCCTTGGGCAGCAGTCCGCGGGCCTGTTTGAGCTTGAGCAGCCGCGTCACCGACTCGTCGAGCCGCTGCGGCGAGATCTTGCCCGACTTCACCGCCGCCAGCACCGCGTTGTACGCCACAGGCAGGTTGTTCGGCATGAGCAGCAGGTCGGCACCCGCCTGGATGGCCCGTACGGGGATCTCGGCGTCGCTGTACTTCTTGCGCACCCCGTCCATGTTGAGCGCGTCCGTGGAAATCACTCCCTGGAAGCCGAGCTTGTTCCGGAGTAGCCCGGTCAGGATGGGCTTGGACAGCGTCGCGGGGTCACGTGACGGGTCGAGCTTGGGGAAGACGATGTGCGCGCTCATCACGGCGTCGACGCCGGCGGCGATCGCGGCCTTGAACGGCGGCGCGTCGATCCGCTCCCACTGCTCCTTCGTGTGCTTGATCACCGGCAGCCCGGTGTGGCTGTCGATGTTGGTGTCGCCGTGGCCGGGGAAGTGCTTGGCGGTGGCGGCGACCTTGGCGTCGTTGAAGCCCTTGACCGACGCGGCCACCATCTTGGCCACCTCGCCGGGCTGGTCGCCGAAGGCGCGCTTGCCGATGACCGGGTTCCTCGGGTCGATGTTCACGTCGGCGACCGGGGCGAAGTCCAGGTTGACGCCGACCGCGCGCAACTCCTCGCCGGTGGCCCTGGCCACGGACCGTGCGATCGCGGTGTCCTTGGTCGAGCCAATGACCGAGGCGCCGGGGAAGTCGGTCATCAGCGCGCCCATCCTGGACACCAGGCCGTTCTCCTGGTCGGTGCCGATCAGGAGTGGCACGTCCTTCGACGCCTGCTGCAGCCCGTTGGTCAGGTCGACGACCTGGCCGACACCCTGGATGTTCGCCGGGAAGAGGATCACGCCGCCGAGGTGGTATTTGGCGACCACCTTGGCCGGGGTCTGCGCGCCGTACCTCGCCTGGTTCTCGCCCGACACGCTGCCGGGGCCCGTGCCGTACAGGACGGGCATGAACAGCTGGCCGACCTTCTCCTCCACGCTCATCTTCGACAGGACCCGCGACAGCCCGCTGCCCTCGCTGCCCGCCGACGAGCTCTGCTGAACCGTGGACGGAGGTGCCACCTCCGGCCGGGTCGCCGGAGCCGCACCCGCCGGGCCACCACCTCCCCCGGCGCATGCCGCGAGAGCCATCACGAGGAGCCCAGCCGTGCCTGTCCGTCGAAACATGCTCTCAAAGGTATCCATGCTGTGGGACCCCTGAGCCACACAGCTGACAAATGCCGTCTCCCCGGTCCGGTCAGAGCCCCAGCTCGACGAGGCCCGGCAGGTGGGAGCGGGCCGCCGCGCGGGCGTGCGCCGCCGTAGCCGCTCCCCGAGCGGCCTGCGCGGCCAGCTGGCACTGGTCGAGCGTGTGCGCCCCCAGCCCGGTCCGTACGGCGGGCAGCGCGGCGGCCCCCATGGACAGCGTGGACACCCCGAGCCCCACGAGCACGCAGGCCATGGCCGGATCGGCGGCCGACTCCCCGCAGACGCCGCACGGTTTGCCGTTGTCGGAGGCGGCCGTCGCGGTCATGGCGACCAGGTCGAGCAGCGCGGGCTGCCACGGGTCCTGCAGCGAGCCCAGCGCGGCGGAGTGGCGGTCGGCGGCGAAGGCGTACTGCGCCAGGTCATTGGTCCCGATCGACACGAAGTCGACCACGGTGACCAGGCTCTCCGCCCGCAACGCCGCCGCCGGGATCTCGATCATCACGCCCGCCTGCGGGAGCCCCCTGGCGTGGCAGGCGTCGGCGAACCAGTGGGCCTCCTGCGCCGTGGCGACCATCGGAGCCATCACGTGGAGCTCGGCCGCCGCCGCGCTGACCCGCACCGCACCCGACCGGTTCACCGCCGCCGCCACGGACAGCGCTTCCAGCTGGGCGGCCATCACCTCGGGGAACCTCTCGAACAGCCGCAGGCCACGCTCGCCCAGGGCCGGGTTCGGCTCGGGCGCGGCGGACGGCAGGAACGCCAGCGGCTTGTCGGCTCCGGCGTCCAGTGTCCGCACCACCACCTTTCCGCCCGGAAACGCGGCCAGCGCCGCCCGGTAGGCCTCCTCCTGCTCCGCCACGGACGGCGCCTCGGTCCGCCCGAGGTACAGGAACTCGGTCCGGTACAGTCCCACCCCCTCGGCCCCGGCCGCCAGTGCCGCGTCGAGATCGTCCGGGCCGCCGATGTTGGCCAGCAGCTGCACCCGGAAGTCGTCCCGGGTCCGGCCGGGGCCGCCGATCGTCATGCGTCGCCGCCTGGCCTCGTGCGCGCTGACATGCTGGGCGATGTCGGACTCGGTGGGCTCCAGCCGTACTTCCCCGGTGTTACCGTCGACCAGCACCCGGATGCCGGCCGGGATCTCCGTCGCGCCCGGGCAGGCCACGACGGCGGGCACGCCCATCGCCCTGGACAGGATCGCGGTGTGGCTGGTCGGCCCGCCCGCCTCGGTCACGAACGCGGCCACGGCGTCCTTCGACAGCGACGCGGTGTCGGCGGGCGCCAGGTCGACGGCGATCAGCACATACGGCTCACCCGTGCCCGGAACGGGCGGCGGGGCCGGCAAGGGGTGGCCCGTGAGGCGGGCGATCACGCGGTCCCTGATGTCGTCCAGGTCGGCGACCCGCTCGCCGAGGTACCCGCCCGCACTCACCAGCATGTCCCGATATTTCGCGAAAGCTTGGTAGACCGCCCGGGGCGCCGCGACGCGCTCGTCGATCAGGGCCTTGACCCCGACCACCAGACCGGGGTCCTCGGCGATCAGCGCCTGGGCCTTGAGAATCTCCTTGGCCTCGCCGCCGGCCCGGTTGCCCCGGGCCTCCAGTTCCCCCGCGACCTGTCCGAGCGCCGCCACCGCGCGTTCGCGCTCCGGCTCCGGCGGGCCCTCGTACGTGGAGCCGGCGGGGGGTTCGGGGACGGCCCCGGTCAGCACGTACGCGGGCCCCGTCCCGATCCCCGGGCTGACCCCGGCCCCCCGCAGGTTCATGGTGTCCCGGCGATCGCCGCCAGTGCGTCGAGCACCTCGTCGGCGCCCTCGCCCTCGGCCTTGATCACGATGTCCTCGCCCTGCCGGACGTCCAGCCCCAGGATCTGCAGGATGCTCTTGCCGTTGACGGGCTTGCCGGTCACCCCTTTGCTCACGGTGATGTCCATCGGGGCCTTGACGGCGGTCTGCACGAATGTCGCCGCCGGGCGGGCGTGCAGGCCCACTTCCGCCGCCACGGTGACCTTGCGCTCGGCCATGTACTCCTCCTCGTCCAACCGGTCCGGACCACCCGGCCCCGGCACTTACTCCACAGCTCTGGCCCCACAGCTCTCTTCAGTCCCACAGGAAGAGCTCGTCGCCGGCGTGCACGGGCCCGCCGGTCATGGCCGTCACCGAACCGGCGGGCGCGTCGAGCGCGACCACCGGGCAGACCGGCGAGCGGCCACCGGCCTCGATCGCGGCCGGGTCCCAGGCCACCACGGGCTGGCCCGCGCGGACTCTGTCCCCCTCGGCCGCGAGCAACTCGAAGCCCTTCCCCTTCAGCTGGACCGTGTCGATGCCCAGGTGCACCAACACGCCTTTGCCGTCATCCCCGACGATGACATAGGCATGCGGATGCAATTTCATGATTTTTCCAGTTATTGGGGCTACGGCCTTGCCGGGTTCCCGCGCCGGATCGATCGCCGTTCCCGGCCCCACCATGCCCGCGGAGAACACCGGGTCGGGCACCGCCGACAGCCCCACAGCCACCCCCTCGACCGGGGCGAGAACAGTCGTCATGATCTCGCCCTCTAGCCGATGATGTCCTCGATGTCGCTGGCGATGGTGTCCGCCTCGGGCCCGACGACGACCTGCACCACGTTGCCCGCGGCCATGACGCCGTGCGCGCCCGCCGCCTTGAGCGCGGCCTGGTCGACCTTGGAGACGTCACGCACCTCCGTACGCAACCGGGTGATGCAGGGTTCGATGTCGATGATGTTGCCCGCACCGCCGAGCCCCGCGATGATCGCGCTGGCATCAGCCGCCATCCGTCCTCCTCGTAACGTTACGACCAGGCTAAACGTCAGTCAGTCTGGGTCACCTTGTTGAGCCCGCGCGGCGCGTCGGGGTCGATGCCCAGCCTCCGGGCCAGCGCCTCGGTGAGCAACTGCCCCGGCACGATGAGGCCCATGGGCGCGACCCACTCGGGCAGGTCGGGGCCGTTGAGCGCCGCCGTACCCGCGTGGGCCAGCGCCGGGCCGCCGCCGATGGTGAAGGCCGCGGCGCCCGCGGCGACGACCCGCTCGGCGAGCGCGACCGTACCGGACAGCGTCGGGCTGTTCTCGGCGGCGACGAGCAGGGCGGGGGTGTCGGCGTCGACCACGGCGATCGGCCCGTGCAGCAGGTCGGCGTACGACAGGCCCATGGCGTGCAGGTAGCACGCCTCCTTGAGCTTGAGCGCGGTCTCCAGCGCGGTGGAGAAGGCCAGCCCGCGCGCGGAGACCACGGCCCCCTGCTTGTCGGCCAGGCCCTCGACGACCGCGTCGAGGTCGCCCGGCTCGGCGATCAGCTTCTCGACCGCGTCCGGGACCCGCTGCAGGTCGGCCGCGTCCACGTCGGCGCCGAGGCCGAGCGCGAGCACGGCCAGCGCGGCGAGCTGGGTGGTGTAGGTCTTCGTGGCGGGGACCGCCTTCTCCTCGCCCGCCAGCGTGCACAGCGCCAGGTCGGCGGCCTGGGCGAGCGGGCTGTCCGGGCCGCCGTTGGTCACGCCGACCGTCGTGGCGCCACAGTCCTTGGCCCAGGTCAGCGTCTCGACGATCTCCTCGGTCCGGCCCGACTGCGAGATGGCGACGGCCAGCACGCCGTCGAGGTCCAGCTTGCGCTTGTACGTCGTCGCCACGGACGGGGCGGCGAGCGCGGCCAGCCGGCCCGTGCGGGCTTCGACGAGATAGCGGCCGTAGACTGCGGCATTGTCGGAGGTGCCACGCGCGATGAACAGGAGCTGGCGGGTCCGCTCGCCCAGTGCTCTCACCTCATCGACCCTGGGAAGCAGGGAGTCGAGCGTGGCCCGCAGCGCCTCGGGCTGCTCGGCGATCTCGCTGCGCATCTTGGTGGTCATCATCCCTCAAATCGTTACCGTGCAGACTTGACCCTGTTTTGCGACATGTGGTCTAGTCCGGACTAGACCAGTACGAACCATAGCCCATCGCCCAGGTCAGATCGAGGGGAGGATCCGTGGCTCACATCGATCCGGACAGCCCGGTGCCGAAGTACTTCCAGCTGCGCGAGATCCTGCTGGACCTGATCGACAGCGACGAGCTGAGCATCGGCGCCGCCATCCCGTCGGAGCGCGAGCTCTGCCAGCGCTTCGGCCTGTCCAGGATGACAGTCCGGCAGGCGGTCGACCACCTGGTGTCCGAGGGCCGCCTGCACCGGGTGCCGGGCAAGGGCACGTTCGTGGCCAGACCCAAGATCGAGCTGGCGCTGCAGCTCACGTCGTTCAGCGACGACATGCGGGCGCGCGGCATGGAGCCGGGCTCGCGCGATCTCGACCGGCGGGTCGTGCGCGCCAGCGCCCACCTGGCCAAGGAGCTGGGCATCCAGCCGGGCGAGGAAGTGCACTTCATCGAGCGGCTGCGCACCGCCGACGGCGAACCGCTGTCCATCGAGCGCGCGCACATCCCGGTCAAGCTGGCTCCCGACCTGGCCGAGCACGACCTGTCGGGCAGGTCGCTCTACGAGCTGCTGGAGAGGCGCTACGGGCTGGTCATGGACGCCGGCGAGCTGACCATCGACGGTGGCATCGCCGATCCGAGCGACGCCGATCTGCTCAAACTCGCCCGGGGCGGGGCCGTACTACTGTTGCAGCGCAGATCCTTCTCCGGCGGCATCTGCGCGGAGCTGGGCGTGTCCACCTATCGCGCGGACCGCTACCAGCTGCGCACCATTCTGGAAATGCCCACCAGACGGGGCTGAGGGCCCGACCCGGAGGAACGCCCGGTGAACGAGACCACCGCCGCCAGGCCTTCGCCGTTCTCACGCGTGATGAACGTGCTCCAGCGCCTGGGCCGCTCGCTGATGCTGCCCATCGCCGCCCTGCCCGCGGCCGCGCTGCTGCTCCGCTTCGGCCAGCCCGACATGCTCGGCTCCAACGGCGCCGAGCCGGGCGGCCTGGCCGACGTGGCCGGCTTCGGCTGGATGAACCAGGTCGCCGAGGTGCTGGCCGCCGCCGGTGCGGCGCTGTTCGAGAATTTGCCGCTGCTGTTCGCGGTGGGGGTGGCGATCGGGTTCGCCCGCAAGTCCGACGGCTCGACCGCGCTCGCCGCGGTGGTCGGCTACCTGGTGTTCGACCGCGTGACCAAGGTGATGTTCTTCGGCTCGGCGATCAGGGACACGGTCCTGATCAGGGCGGTCCAGCCCCAGGGCATCAAGGAGATCATCAACTACGGCATGCAGAACCCCACCCAGGTGCTCGGCGGCATCATGATCGGGCTGGTCACCGCCATGCTGTGGCAGCGCTTCCACCGGATCAAGCTGCCGTCCTGGCTGGCCTTCTTCGGCGGGCGCCGGTTCGTACCGATCATCACCTCGATCGTGGCGCTGCTCCTCGGCGTGCTCATCGGCTGGGTGTGGCCGATTCTCGGCGAGTGGATCGGCCACGCGGGCGAGGCCCTGACCACGCTCGGCCCGCTGGGCACCGGCATCTACGGCCTGATCAACCGGCTGCTGATCCCGCTCGGCCTGCACCACTTCGTCAACTCCATCGTCTGGTACGTGGTGCCCCAGTGCCAGGTCGGTGGCCAGGTCCTCGGCGGCGACTGGAACTGCTACTTCGGTGGCGCCCCGCACTCCGGCCAGTTCATGGCCGGGTTCTTCCCGATCATGATGTTCGCGCTGCCGGCCGCCGCGCTGGCCATGTGGCGGGCCGCACCCCCGCACCGGCGGGCGGCCGTGGGCGGCATCATGCTGTCGGCCGGGCTGGCCTCGTTCGTCACCGGGATCACCGAGCCGATCGAGTTCGCGTTCATCTTCGTGGCACCGGTGCTGCTGGCCGTACACGCTGTGCTGACCGGGCTGGCGATGGCGCTCACCACCCTCATCGGCGGGCAGCTCGGCTTCGGCTTCTCGGCGGGACTGCTGGACATGCTGCTCAACGCCAGCAAGTCGAACACCCACAACCTGCCGGGCATCCTCCTGCTCGGGGTGATCTATGGGGTGGTCTATTACGTGGTGTTCAGCTTCCTCATCCGCAAACTCAACATCATGACCCCCGGGCGCGAGCCCGAACCCGACGTCGATTCAGGCGAGCCGCCGTCATAACCATCCTCTTTTACGACTTTTACCCCTTTTACGGCAGGCCCGGTGGTCCCCACCCGCCATACAGGGCTGAGCCCCGTCCAGGGGCACGCTCCTCCGGTTCACCGAGCTGGGCGCCGTGACGTGCGCCCTCTTGGCCATGGCCTACCACACAGTGCCGCAGAGGGGTTACGGGCCGCGACACCCCGATCGACATCGGCAACTCCGACCATAGAGGCTGGCCGAATTCGTTGGGGGCGGCCCATTGATGGCTACCACCGGACCGAAATACGGATCGCGCCGCTCGGCACCACTCCAACTTCCGGTGATCTTCCTCGCCATTCACCTCGAATCGGTGGGCGGAGCGGGAAAGTTGGCGGGCGATGTATTCGGGGGCCGGGCCGGAAACTCCTTGTACTGTCCCTCTCCCCCTATGACATCGGAGGCCCCATGTCATCCCTTCCGCACGCCGCCGTTTCCGACCCGCTCGTATGGGGACCCCCCGGAGTCAGCCCTGATGAGCGCAAGCTGCGGCTGCTCGGGCAGGCGCTGGCCGAGGTGCTCTCGGGACGGCGTCCACCCGAGAGCGTCGCCGACCGGCTCACCGACCGGGCCTACCGCGAGCTCGTCAGAGCGGGGCGGATGATCGAGACGAAACGACCGCCGTTCGTGGGGAGCCCGCACGTGAAGGAGCCCAAGGACGGCGCGGTCGAGATGTGCCTGCTCGTCCACTGCGGCGAACGCAGCCACGTACTCGCCGTGCGGCTTGAGCGGCGCGGCGTGCAATGGCTGTGCACGGACTTCGAAACCGCCTGACGCCCCTCACCACGCACCGAACGCCCACCAGAGGCAAGCCGAGGCAGCCGTCCATCAGGAAGCAGACAGAAGGCCCCCGCCGACAGGCGAGGGCCTTCTCCCAGAACCGGACCGGTGCGTTATGCCTGGGCGTTCTTGGGGTCGCCGTGGCAGCGCTTGTACTTCTTGCCCGAGCCACAGGGGCAGGGCGCGTTGCGCTCGACGTTGCCGTAGGCGGCGCGCTCGGCCTCCGTGCTGCGAACCCGGGTGTGCTCGACCTCGCCCGCCTCACCCGGCGCGGTGTATTCGAGCTCGGCGGGCCGCTCGGGCCCGCGCAGGCCGCGCGCGATGATCGAGCGGGTTTCCGCCATCATCGTGTCCTCTTCCTCGACGATCGGGTTCTCCTGAACCTCGACCTCGATGTTGAACAGGAAGCCGACCGAGTCCTCCTTGATGCCCTCGAGCATCGCGGCGAACATCTCGAAGCCCTCGCGCTGGTATTCGATCTGCGGGTCCTTCTGCGCGTAGGCCCGCATGCCGATGCCCTCGCGCAGGTAGTCCATCTCGTAGAGGTGCTCGCGCCACTTGCGGTCGAGGACCGACAGGATGACGCGGCGCTCGAACTCGCGGGTGGCCTCGGCGCCGAGCTCCTCCTCACGCCTGCCGTAGGCCTCCAGCGCGTCCTGCTTCATCTTCGCGCTGATGAGCTCGGCGGTGAGCTCCTCGCGGCCGCCGGCCTCCTCGACCACGTTGTCGATGGTGACCGTGACGGGGTAGAGCTCGCCGAACGCCTTCCACAGCTTCTCGAGGTCCCACTCCTCGGCGAAGCCCTCGGCCGTGGCGCCCGTGACGTAGCCGTCGATCACCTCGCCGATGAAGCCCTGCACCTGATCGTGCAGGTCGGCGCCCTCCAGCACGCGGTGGCGCTCGGCGTAGATCACCTTGCGCTGCCGGTTCATGACCTCGTCGTACTTGAGAACTTCCTTGCGGATCTCGAAGTTCTGCTGCTCGACCTGGTGCTGGGCGGAGGCGATGGCCTTGGAGACGATGCCGGACTCGATCGGCTGCTCGTCGGGGATGTTGAGCCTGGTCATGATCATCTCGACCCTGGCCGAGTTGAACAGGCGCATCAGGTCGTCACCGAGCGAGAGGTAGAAGCGCGACTCGCCGGGGTCGCCCTGGCGGCCGGAGCGGCCGCGGAGCTGGTTGTCGATGCGGCGCGACTCGTGCCGCTCGGTGCCGAGAACGTAGAGACCGCCGAGCACGGTGACCTCGTCGTGCTCCGCCTTGACGGCCGCCTTGGCCTTCTCGAGCGCCTCGGGCCACGCCTTCTCGTATTCTTCGGGCGTCTCGAGCGGGTCGAGGCCGCGCTGGCGCAGCTCGAGGTCGGCCCGGAACTCGGAGTTGCCGCCGAGCATGATGTCGGTGCCTCGGCCGGCCATGTTGGTGGCGACGGTGACGGCGCCCTTGCGGCCCGCCTCGGCGACGATCGCGGCCTCACGCGCGTGGTTCTTCGCGTTGAGCACCTCGTGCTGGACGCCGCGGCGCTTGAGCGCCTTCGACAGCCGCTCGGACTTCTCGACCGAGGTGGTGCCGACCAGCACCGGCTGGCCGACGTCGTAACGCTCCTTGATGTCCTCGACGACCGCGGCGAACTTGGCGTCCTCGGTTTTGTAGACGACGTCGGCCTGGTCCTTGCGGATCATCGGACGGTTCGTCGGGATCGGGACCACACCGAGCTTGTACGTCTGGTGGAACTCGTTCGCCTCGGTGACAGCGGTGCCGGTCATGCCGGACAGCTTCTTGTAGAGGCGGAAGTAGTTCTGCAGGGTGACCGTGGCGAGAGTCTGGTTCTCGTCCTTGATCTTCACGCCCTCTTTGGCCTCGATGGCCTGGTGCATGCCTTCGTTGTAGCGGCGACCGTGCAGGATGCGGCCGGTGAACTCGTCGACGATGAGCACCTCACCCTCGGCGACGATGTAGTCCTTGTCCTTCTTGAACAGCTCCTTGGCCTTCAGAGCGTTGTTCAGGAAGCCGACCAGGTGGGTGTGCTCGGCCTTGTAGAGGTTGTCGATGCCCAGCCAGTCCTCGACCTTGGCGACACCGGACTCCAGAACGCCGACCGTGCGCTTCTTCTCGTCGACGATGTAGTCGCCGGTGCTCTCCTCGTCGGCGTTCTTGGCCTCGACGCCCCTGCGCAGCCGCGGCACGATCTTGGCGAACTCGGTGTACCACTTGCCCGACTGCTCCCCCGGACCGGAGATGATCAGCGGGGTGCGCGCCTCGTCGATGAGGATGGAGTCGACCTCGTCGACGATCGCGAAGTGGTGGCCGCGCTGCACGCACTCGTCCAGCGACCAGGCCATGTTGTCGCGCAGGTAGTCGAAGCCGAACTCGTTGTTGGTGCCGTAGGTGATGTCGGCCTCGTACTGCTTGCGCCGCTCTTCCGGGGCCTGCCCGGACAGGATCATGCCGACCTCTAGACCGAGGAAGCGGAAGACGCGGCCCATGTTCTCGGCGCCGACCTTGACCAGGTAGTCGTTGACCGTGATGACGTGGACGCCGTTACCGGCGAGCGCGTTGAGGTAGGCGGGGAGAGTACAGGTGAGGGTCTTGCCCTCGCCGGTCTTCATCTCCGAGATGTTGCCCAGGTGAAGGCTCGCGCCGCCCATGATCTGCACGTCGAAGTGACGCTGACCGAGCACGCGGCGGGCCGCCTCGCGCACGGTCGCGAACGCTTCGGGAAGCAGATCGTCGAGGGTTTCGCCGTCCGCGAGCCGCTGCTTGAATTCGTCCGTCAGGGCGCGCAACTCCGCGTCGGACAGGCTCGTGAAGTCGTCCTCGATGGAGTTGACCTGATCGGCGATCCGCTTGAGCTTGCGCAGCGTCTTGCCTTCGCCGGCACGTAGGATCTTGTCGAGAATGGCTGCCACTTTATGTAAAGCTCCTCGCAGGTCTACCCCGGCGGCGCCGCCAGGAGGAGAGGCTGAGACAAACTTCCCCGTTGCCATCGTAGGCGGTTCAGCAACCAGACACAGCCACCGCGACGACGAGAGCGTCGGGCATGTCTGGGAGAATGGGGCTAGGCAGAGCGTATGCCGGTAAGCCGTTGGTTCGCACCGTTTGCGGTATATCCGGCAAAGGGAAGGATTTGTGATGGTTGAGGGGCGCAAGTCAGAGCACACGGAGAATCTCGGTAACCATGGCGGCCGTGCGTCCTCATGGCTAGCGGTGACCGTGATGCTGCTCGGCACCGTCGTCGCCGGCTACGGGATGACCGCCGCCAACTGGACGCTCATCTGGATCGGCGCCGGGGTGTTCGTCGTGGGCGGAATCCTCGCCCTCGTCTTCGACATCTTCACCGACGTCGTGATCGACGCGCCCAGGGCGGGACTGCACGCGGAAGACCACCGCTGACCCTCCGGCGAACCGCGGGGACGCCTTGACCTCCGGCACCCCGCCCCTCCAGGACGCCTGAGCCTCCCGTCGGCTTTCTGTCGGTGCCCGCCGCTAGCATCGCGGCATGCATCGCCGTACCAATGTGCTGACATGACGGATCTGACGGCCGACGAGGCGCGGCGGCTGATCCTGCGCGCCCAGGGCCTGCTCGGCGCGGACGCCCGGCGGGGCGGCGTGCACGGCATGCTCCGCAGGCTCGGCGCGATCCAGCTCGACACGATCTCGGTCCTGGCCCGCTCCCACGAGCTGGTCGCCTACGCGCGCCTGGGCGCGGTGGGCAGGCCCAAGGTGGAGCGGGCCTACTGGCACAATCCCGCCCAGAGCTTCGAATACTGGTGCCACGCCGCCTGCATCCTGCCGATCGAGCACTGGCCTCTCTATTCCTTCAGGCGGCGCGCCTACCGCGACCGCCGCTACCGCTGGCACGAGGTGCCCGACCACGTAGACAAGCTGCTCGACCAGGTGCGCGCCTCGGGCCCGCTCACCACCTCCGACGTCGGCGGCGCCAAGAACGGCGGCCCCTGGTGGGACTGGTCCGACTCGAAGATCGGCCTGGAATGGCTGCTGGACATCGGCGAGCTCGTCTGCAGCCGCCGTGTCGGCTGGCGCCGGGTCTATGACCTGTCCGAGCGCGTGGTCCCCGCCGACCTCCTGGCCGAGGACCTCTCCGACGAGGAGTGCATCGTACGGCTGGCGGCCATCGCCGGTGCCTCGCTGGGCGTGGCGACCCGGGGCGACCTGATCGACTTCCTGCGGCTCAAGGGGAGGTTCGCCGCGATCCTCGACGAGGTGCTGCTCAGCGGGGCCACCGGGCTGGTGCCCGTACGCGTGACCGGCTGGCCCTCGACCAGGGGGCAGACCAACGCGTGGGCTGATCCGGCGGCCCTGGAGTCGGCGCCGCGCGGGCGGCACCGCACGACGCTGGTGTCGCCGTTCGACTCGCTCATCTGGCATCGCGGCCGGACCGAGCGGGTCTTCGGTTTCAACTACCAACTTGAGCTCTACGTGCCCAAGCACAAGCGGGTGCACGGCTACTTCACGATGCCGGTGCTGGCCGGCGGCCGGCTGATCGGCCGAGTGGACCCGGCCCGCGACGGCACCACGCTGGTGGCCAGGCAGCTCAGCCTGGAGCCGGGCCTCACCGGCGCCAAGTGGGCCGACGCCCTGAGCGACGCGCTGTGGTCGGCCGCCGAGTGGGTGGGCTGCGACGCCGTACGAGTCGAACGCGCCGACCCCGCCCTCATCGCCCACCTGGAGGCGGACCCCAGATAGGAGCCCCGGAGGGCGTAGACGATCGGCACCCGCCACACCCGCCGAGTGGGCGGGCGAGCCGTAGCCGCCGCGCCCGCCCGAGGGCGATGTCAGGTGATCTCCAGCATGCGCTCGCGTACCGCGTAGACCACAGCCTCCATGCGCGAGTGGAGCTGCAGCTTGTCGAGGATGTTGCGGACGTGGTTCTTGACCGTGTTCTCGGAGATGAAGAGCTGCTTGGCGATCTCGCGGTTGTTCATCCCCTTGGCCACCAGGCGCAGCACCTCCATCTCCCGCTCGGTCAGCCGCGGCACGGGGAGTTGGGGCGGGCGTTCGCTCTCCTTCTTGCTCATGTTCGCGAACTCGTTGATGAGTTTGGCGGCCATGGCCGGATTGATGAGCGACTGGCCTTCGTGAACTCCGCGCACGGCGGCGGGGACGTCGTTGATCTGCACGTCCTTGAGCAGATAGCCGGTCGCGCCCGCCTTGATGGCCTCGAAGAGGTCTTCTTCCTCGTCGCTGACCGTCAGCATGATGATGCGGGTGCTCGGCACCGAGGCCTTGATGCCCTTCGCCGCCTCGATGCCGTCGCGCCGCGGCATGCGTACGTCCATGAGCACCACGTCGGGCATGAGGCGGTCGGCCAGTTCGACCGCCTCATGTCCGTCGCTCGCCTCACCGACCACCTCGATGTCTGGCTCGGCGGCCAGCGCCAGAGCCAGGCTCCGCCTGATCAGCTCGTGATCGTCCACGATCAGGACGCGAATCGGCTCGCCTCCTGACGGGCGCGCCTCGCCGGACTCCGTCACCAGGCCTCCTCGATCAGCCTGGAGACCGCCATCTCCGCGCTTCGCTCGCTCATGACCTGACTGAGCTCGCTCACGTCTCCTCCTCGTCGGGGGGCCAGAGCCGTTGGACCGCCAATGATGGCATGTCTTACGCGGTCCTAGGGTGGTCGAGAAGATCTTTCAGCGCTGCGTCACGGCTCTACGAGCCGAAGTACGCCATAGTTGTAGCCGCGCCGGTTATAAACGACACACGGCTGGCCACTCTCCTTGTCACGGAACAGATAGAAGTCGTGGCCGACCAGCTCCATCTCGAGGAGAGCCTGGTCGATGGTCATGGGTTCCGCTTTGTGGTGCTTCTCTCGTACGATGAGCGGCCCGTCACCGTCCATCTCGATGGGGACGATGTCGTCATACTGCTTGTCGTCGGGGAGCTCTTCTTCTTCGTCGAACTCCGGTACGGCCTCGGCCTTGCGCGGCGGGGCCAGATCGGCGGCGGCGGGAAGCGTCGCGGTGATCTCCGCCACGGAGGGCGGGGCGTGGTTGCCGTGGTGCACCTTGCGCCGGTCGGACAGCCGCCTGAGGCGACCTTCCAGTTTGTCCAGCGCCATGTCCAGGGCGGCGAATCGATCGTCGGCGGAAGCCTCCGCGCGAATGGCGGGTCCTCGAGAGTGAATGGTCAGCTCGACGCGCTCTCGCTGGCTGGCGATGCGCGGATTGCGCTCCTTCGACACCTCCACATCAACTCGAATGAGCTTGTTGTCCAGACGTTCGATCCTGGCCAGCTTGGTCTCCACCTGGTCTCGGAACCGATCACTCACTCCTGTGTGCCGGCCCTTGACGATGATGTCCATGCAAACAGCCCCCCTTCGTCTAACGACTGAGAAAGAGCGCCCGACGACGTGCTTGCGCTTGCCGGGCGGGGTCTTCCGTCTGCCTCTCTGCTGTCACCGTTACCCTCTTCCGACGTTCCGTCACCGGGTTCTCGGGTGGCACCCGTCCGGCCGACCTGGTCTTCGACCCCACATCCGCCTGCTGAGGATTTCGCGGCTCTGATGCCACTACTGCCCTTCTCTCCTGACGGGGGACATCTGGACCCCCGGGAAGGCAGGACTTACCCCTAAGCCGCACCGTGATCGGTCGACAAAGAGTCGCCTTACGTGGACCGTTTTGCCTGCGGCTGGCATCGGCTAGCAGAGCCGGGACTCCCGGCCCTGCGCAACCACGGACCCGAACGGGTGCCATGTCAGAACGCTATCCGCATCGGAGACGAATGTCAGCCTAGGGATCGGTCAAACGATCACTTTCTGTGATTTTCCTCCGATGTGACTCACGTGACGGATGCCCCTTTTTGCGTACGCCCAGGCACATATCCCCTTCCGCGCGGGAGGCTTGAGCTGCCCCACCACCGCCCAGTGGGTAGTGACGTGTGGCGTCCAGGTGAGAGCGGAGAAATGATCTTCCTTCACTCAGTGTGACCGTAATGGATTGCAAGATCTTCGGCGTGTCGCGGCGACGGTCACGGCCAGCAGGACGTCGACGCCGTGCACCCGGAGTGTCCTGGTGGCTTCGGCCAGTGTGGAGCCCGTGGTCACGATGTCGTCCACAAGCAGCACAGCGGCCGCTGGGCGGGCCTTCGCGGCGGGAGTGACCCGAAGTGAGGCGGCGAGGTTGGCGGCCCGCTGCGTGGCGCTCAGCCCCGCCTGGTCTCCAACCTGACGCGCCTGCCCGAGCGCGGGCCACAGCTCCGCCCGGTGACCGAACGCCGCCAACTGCCGTACGGCCAGCGCGGCCAGCCTGCCAACCGGGTCATGACCCCTCGACCGGAGAGCTCGGGGGGCGCTGGGCACAGGGACGACGGCCAAGGCCACGGGCCCGACGGGCCCGACGGCGGTGGAGGCCAGGGCGTGGCAGGCGGTGAACGCCAGTGCCGTCGCCAGGGGACGGGCCAATGTGGTCTGGCCGCGCTCCTTGTAGGCGACGATCGCCTCGCGCACAGTCCCCGTGTAGTCGGCGGCCGACCAGCACTCGGGGAGGTCGGCGGGGGCGGGTCTCGGCATGCGGCGGGCCGGGACGGGGGTCAGACAGGTCTCGCACAGGCGCGGGCCCCGGGTGGCGCACCCCAGGCAGCGCTGCGGAAGGGCCAGGTCAGCGAGGTCGGCGAGAGCGGCGAACACGAGGACCAGCATGCCCGCCGACCCCGACAGTTTCAGCCCGCGAACGACCCCCGCCCGGGCAGCGGGTCGCCGTCCGGTCAGCCCAAGGGGAAGAGCGGGGTGTCGGCGTCTGCGGCGATCTTGGAGGTCCACTTCTGCTTGTCCAGGTTGGACTCCAGGATCTCGTTCTTCTGCTTGGTCCCCGCCAGGATCCGCTCACCCTGCGCGGCCAGCGTCCGCAGCCGCGTGTCCGACGGCAGCTTGGTGACCGTGCCGTCGCCCACGTTGATCTCCTTGACCACCGCCCCGGCCGGGCTCTTCGACAGCACCACCAGGTGCTCGCCGTCGCGCCAGGCCAGGTCCAGGATCTCCTCGTCGTCGACCGTGCTCAATGTCTGGAAATTTCCGAGCATGACGGCGGCGCCGCTTCCCGTGATGGCGCCGACGCGGATCTCGTGCTTGCCGATCGTCACCGCCACCCGCACGCCGTCCCTGGCGATCCGCAGCCGCGTGACGTCGAACCCGTCGAGGCTGGGCGCGGCGACCCGTTCGGGCCCACGCCCGGCACCCGGATTGCACCGGAGCACAGCGCCGTTCCGGCGGTCGTACGTCCATAGGGTGCCATCCCGATGCCAGGAAGGCGGCGTGAGGTCGGCGCTCGCCCCCTGGATCCACTGCTGCCAGCGGCCGTCCGCCGCGGCTCTGGTCACCCAGATGCCGCCCGCGCTCGACTTGGCGGCGATGAGGTCGGCGCCCTGGCCGACGGAGAAGCCGCCGACGGCCACGGCGAAGCCGGAGTACAGGTTGTTCGCCTGACCGGCGGGTCCGGCCATGGGCCGGCCGGGGCCTTCGGTGGCCATCGCGTAGACGGCGCCCTTGCTGGTGTAGTACGCGGCGTTCGAGGAGGTACCCAGCCAGGGGTCGCTGATGTTGGGCGGGATGGTCAGCGGCTCCGAGGAGTAGAACGGCTCGCCGTCCAACTGCACCTCGATGTACCGGCCGTTGGCCACGTTGTTGCTGGTCAGGCTCCATCTGAGCTGGGCCTGGAGTCCCCTGGCGAAGATGTCGCCCGAGTCGATGGGACCGCTGAGGTTGATCACCACGCGGTCGTCCTCGGCGCGTACGGACTCGACCCGCGTGCCGTGCGGGAAGACGTTCTCCACCGCGCCCTGCAGCGCTTTGCTCGGGCCCTTGAGCAGGCGTTCGATGATCGTCTTGGCGAAGCTCTCGGTGGGCTTGAACCGCAGCCGGACCCGGTCGACGACGAGCATGTCCGAGTTGGCGCCGCCGCTGCCGGGCGTGCCGTTCAGGTAGTAGAGGTTCGTCGGCCGGTACGCGCGGGTGACGTCCGTCTCGGTGAGCAGGAGGCCGCCGACCAGCGACTTGACCCGATAGTCCCCTTGCTGGTCCTTGACCAGCGTGAACTTCCTGTCGACCCCCACGGAGGTGGGCACGTAGGTGTCGTCGTTCTCGATGCGGGCGACCTGGGTGCCGGAGAGGGCGACGGTGATCTCCTTGTCGCCGATCTTCCCCTCCACGTCGTATTTCACCAGGTTGTCGAGCACCGTCACCGGACCGCCGGGCTTCCACGCCTGCCGCGCCTCCGGAGTCAGGTACTTCGCCAGGATGTCCGGATCGTCGGCGTAAGCGGCCATGGCGGCCTGCAGGCCTGTCACCACCTGCACCGGCGACCAGCCGGCCTGCGGCGGGATGGCGACCATGCGCTGGAACGGTTTGCTCATCGGGTCGCCGCCATTGGCCTCGCCGACCGGGAACGGGCCGCCCACGGGAATCACCGCGCAGGCCGAGCTCCAGACGAGAGCCACGACGACGGCGACAACAGCGCCGAGCCGTCTGATCCGCCGCCCGGCCACGGGACCGGCCGTCGTCGAAGCCGGCACCGGGGCACTAGTCCTCGTCATAGCCGACCCCGTCCGCCGACGCCGGCAGCAGCACCGGCGTCATCTGCCCGCGCCACGTACGCCGCATCTCGATCTCCGGAGGCACCAGCGACAGCGGCGACCCCTTCAGGTCGGTCCCGGCCGCCCGGGGAAGCGTCAGCCGGAACTGCGAGCCCTCCCCCTGCTGCCCCCACGCCTGCAGCCAGCCGCCGTGCAGGGAGGCGTCCTCACGCGAGATGGCCAGGCCCAGCCCGGTGCCGCCGATGGTGCGCGCCCGTGACGGATCGGCGCGCCAGAACCGGTCGAACACCATGGTGTCCTCCCCCGACTTCAGGCCGATCCCGTGATCTCGTACGGCGACCGCCACCGCGTCCCTGTCGGCCCCCACCGTCACCACGACGTCCCTGCCCTCGCCGTGCTCGATGGCGTTGAACAGCAGGTTGCGCAGGATGCGCTCGACCCGCCGGTTGTCGATCTCCGCCATGCACGGCTCGTTGGGCAGCCGCAGCTCGAAGCGGGTGGAGTGGCGCTCGGCCAGCGCCTCGGAGTCGCCGATCGCGCGCAGCACCACGTCACGCACGTCGACCGGGTCGAGGTCGAGCGTGGCGGCGCCCGCGTCGTAGCGGCTGATCTCCAGCAGGTCGGCCAGCATCGACTCGAACCGCTCCAGCTGGGCCTGCATGAGCTCGGCCGAGCGGGCGGCCATCGGGTCGAAGTCCTCGCGGGCGTCGTAGAGCAGGTCGGCGGCCATCCGCACGGTGGTCAGCGGGGTACGCAGCTCGTGGGAGACGTCGGACACGAACTGCCGCTGGACCTGGGACAGCTCCTCCAGCTGGTGGATCTTCAGCGCCAGGTTGACGGCCATCTCGTTGAACGAGGTGGCCAGGCGGGCCAGGTCGTCCTCACCGCGTACCTTGAGCCGCTCGTCGAGCTTGCCCGCCGCCAGGCGCTCGGCCGCCTCGCGGGCCAGCCGGACCGGGCTGACCACCTGCCGGGCGACCAGGTAGGCGATGGCGGCCAGCAGCACCACGAGCCCCAGGCCCACCACGGCGATGGCGAGCCGGACGTTGGACAGCATCCGCTCTTCCTCGCTGATCGGGAAGAAGTGGTAGACCTCGTAGTTCTCGCCGTCGAGGAGGTTGACCACGCCGCCGATGACCAGCGTGGGCGTGGGCTGGCTCTCACCGGTGAACGCAATGGGCGCGGTGAAGCGATACGGCTTGTCGAATTCGTACTTCCGCTCGTCGCGCCGCAGGACCTGCTGCAGTGCCTGCGGCACGTCCTCCGGCGCCACCTTGCCCGAGGCGCGTGACCTGCCGGGGTTGGAGGTGTTGAGCACCAGCACCTCGTAGCGCTTCTTGGAGCCGTTCTCGCCCGAGCCGGTGATCGTGTCCATGACATCGTCGAGCGGGTCGGCGGGCGCGTTGCCGCTCGCGTCGGAGGTCGACTTGGCCTGGTCATCGGGCTTCTGACTGAGCGCGTCGGCGATCTGCACGCGGTCGGCGAGCGCCTCGGTGGCCGACGACTGCTGGCGGCTCTCGATGACCGACCGGTTGATCTGGTCGGACAGGAAGACGCCGAGCACGACCACCACGGTCACGGAGATCACCAGGGTGCTGGTGACCACCTGGAGCTGGAGCGAGCGCCGCCATACGCTCCGTGCCCTGCCCGCCGCACGCCGCGTCCGCCGCCGGACCCCGCCGAGAATCTGGCGGAGAGTACGGCGACGGAGTCGTTTCTTGCTAGTCGGGGGCATGGCAGGGTTGGGCGCCGGTCAGGCCGGCCCGGCTTTGTAGCCCACGCCGCGGACCGTGACCACGATCTCGGGGTGCTCGGGGTCCTTCTCGATCTTCGCCCGGAGCCGCTGAACGTGCACGTTGACCAGGCGCGTGTCGGCCGCGTGCCGGTAGCCCCAGACCTGCTCCAGCAGAACCTCACGGGTGAAGACCTGACGCGGCTTGCGGGCCAGCGCGACGAGCAGGTCGAACTCCAGCGGCGTCAGGTTGATGGTCTCCTCGCCGCGCTTGACCGAGTGGCCGGCCACGTCGATGGTGATGTCACCGATCTGCAGGATCTCGGGAGTGGGCTCGTCGGTACGGCGCAGCCGCGCCCGCACCCTGGCCACGAGCTCCTTCGGCTTGAACGGCTTGACGATGTAGTCGTCGGCCCCCGACTCCAGACCGAGCACGACGTCGATCGTGTCGCTCTTGGCGGTGAGCATGACGATGGGCACCCCCGACTCCGCCCTGATCCTGCGCGCCACGTCGATGCCGTCGGCCCCCGGCAGCATCAGGTCGAGCAACACCAGGTCCGGGCGTGTGTCCCGGAAAGCGTCGAGGGCTTTGTCCCCGTCTGAGACAAAGGATGGCTCGAAGCCTTCGCCGCGCAACACGATGCCCAGCATCTCGGCGAGAGCGGCGTCGTCATCGACGACCAGCACGCGACCTTTCATGGCCCCTCATTCGTTCTACGCATTCTGGGACATACCCGCACGATCGCTGAAGGTTACCCTTAGTTGGCCCATGCGTGGGACATGAGACCCGCAAAAGACGAGTTTTAGACTTGCATCCGCGACCGCAATCTCAGTCTGCGGTAACGAACCGACTTTCGGCCATCCTTCGATGAGATCCTTGCGCCGGAACGCCCTGGAATGGGGGCAAGTTGAGCCGGCGAATCGCACGCACGACACCAATGCCCCGCCCACCATGCCAGGATTGGGATATGTCAGACGGTCACGGTCCCTCGCCCGAGACGCCACCAGGCTGGGCTCCAGAACAGCCCCCTCCCTACGGCGCCCCGCAGACCTCGCCGTGGACCGCCCCCGGCTTCGAGCAGCAACAGCCGCCACAGCCGCAACCCGGCTACGGTCCGCAACCGCCCTATCAACAGCCGCCGCCCGGCTACGGCTACATGCCGCACCCGCCCGCACTGCGCCCGGGGATCATACCGCTACGGCCGCTGGGCCTGGGCGACATCCTCGACGGAACGATCAAACTGATCCGGTCGAACCCCAAGGCCGTGCTGGGCCTCTCGGCGGTCGCCGCCCTGCTCGGGGCCGTCCCGATCGCGATCGGGCAGGTGTTCGCCTTCGACTCCATGCGCGGGGTGCTCAACGATCCCTCGGCGGAGCCGGCCGACGTGACCGGCGTGTACGGCGGGTTCATCGCCCAGTACGGCGGCGCGATCGTCTCCTACGCGGTCAGCTTCGTCGTGGTGACGCTGCTGACCGGTGTGCTGATGCGGATCCTCGGCCGCGCCGTGTTCGGCGGCAAGATCACCGCCGGCGAGGCGTGGCAGCTGACCAAGGGCCGCGTCCCGGCGCTGTTCGGCGTGGTGGGGCTGATGGCCGTCATCATGCTGGTCCCGCTGGCCGTCATCGCGCTGATCATCGTCGCGGTCATCGCGGCCGGCGTGGGCGATGACTCGCCCGCCGCGGCGGGCGGCGTGCTCGTGATCACCGTGCTGCTGCTCATCCTGTACATCGGCTACGTGCTGTACTTCAGGACCCGCTTCGCGCTCGCGGCGCCGGCCGTGGTGCTGGAGGGAAGGGGCCCCGTCGACGCCCTGCGGCGCTCCTGGAACCTCGTGACCGGCGACTTCTGGCGGGTGCTCGGCATCCTGCTGCTCACCTCGCTGCTGGTCGGGCTCGTGGCGGGCATCCTGCAGGTCCCCTTCACCATCGCCGGGACCCTCTTCGGCCTGCTCGGCGAGTCGGTGGGCACCGCCGTACTGTCCACGGTGCTGATCACCATCGGCGGCACGCTCGGCGCGATGATCACCTATCCCTTCGAGGCGGGCGTCTCGGGCCTCCTCTACGCCGACCGGCGGATGCGCAGCGAGGCGTTCGACCTGGTGCTGCAGACGGCGGCGATCGAGCAGCAGCGCCAGGGCTGGGTGCACGCCTCGGCCGACGAGCTCTGGCACCCGTCCAACTCCGCCAGGCCGTGACGCCGATCGACAGGGGGGAGGCCGCGCGCAGGGCCGCGGATGAGCTCCTCAAGCCCGGATACGAGAAGGAATCACTGCTGGACCAGGCCTACCGGCGCTTCACGCAGTTCGTCGGCGATCTCATGGACGCGGCCACGGGCGGCGGCACGACCGGCGGCATCATCTCCGCCGTCGTGATCGTACTGATCATCGGCGGGGTGATCGCGCTGGTCGTGTGGCAGCTCCGCAAGACCTCGCGCGCGAACGCGACGGCGGCGGACGGGCTGTTCGGCGAGCGGAGGATGACCGCCGCCGAGCACCGCCAGGCGGCCGAGCGGCTGGCCGCCCAGGGCGGCTGGACCGAGGCGATCCAGGAGCGGCTGCGCGCCATCGCCCGCGACCTGGAGGAGCGGGCCCTGGTCGACGGGCTGCCCGGACGCACGGCCGACGAACTGGCCGCCGAGGCGGGCCAGGCGCTGCCCGCCTTCGCCGTGGAACTGACGGCCGCCGCCCGCTCGTTCGACGACGTGACCTACGGCGACGTGCCGGGCACCCGGGAGGCGTACACCGCCATGAGCGAGCTCGACGAGCGGCTCCGCCAGGCCAGGCCGGTTCCGCTGGCCGGGAGAACCCCATGAGCGCCAGGCCGGTCCCGCCGGCCGGGAGAGCCTCATGAGCCTCGACATGCGCCCCCAGGAGACCGGCGAGTCCTACTCCACCGCTCCGACCGTGCGCTCGACCTGGCGGGCGAGCCGGATGATCATCCTGCTCAGCGCGCTCATCGTGCTCGCCGCCGTCTTGACCGTGCTGCTCAAACCGGACTCCAGGCCGGCCCGCCATCTGGATCCCGCCGACTCCTCGCTGTCGGGCTCGATGGCGCTGGCCGAGCTGCTGCGCGACCGCGGTGTCACCGTCGACCGGGTCGACTCGTCGGCGGCGGCCGCCGCGAAGGCGAACGGTGCCGTGCCGGGCGACCGGCTGCTGCTGATCACCGACGCCACCTACGCCAACACCCGCGAGCTGGCCGCGATCCAGGGCGACCGGGTGATCGTCGGCAACGTCTTCGACCTCGACGAGCTGGCCCCCGGCGTACGGCCGGAGCGGGGCAGCGCCCGCGAGCGCTCCCGCGAGCCGGAGTGCTCACTGCCCGGTGCCAGGGCCGCGGGCAGCGCGTTCATCGGCGGCAGCGCGTTCACCGGACCGTCGGGCGCCATCGGCTGCTACCCGGCGGGCGACGGATCGACGCTGGTCAGCTACCCCAACGCGGGCGGCACCACCACGGTTCTGGGCAGCGGCGAGTTCATGACCAACCAACGCCTGGCCGAGGACGGCAACGCCGCGCTCGCCCTCAACCTGCTGGGCTCGGCCAAGGCCGTGACCTGGCTGGTGGCGCCGGAGACGCCGCCGGTGGGCGAACTGCCGGGCGAGGCCGGTCAGTCCATCTACGAACTGATGCCCGCGGGCATCCCCTGGGCCGTGCTGATGTCGGTCATCACGGTGCTGCTGGTGGCGTTCTGGCGGGGCAGGCGGCTGGGGCCGGTCGTGACCGAGCGGCTGCCCGTCGTCGTGCGGGCCGCGGAGACGGTCGAGGGGCGCGGACGGCTCTACCGGGCCAGGCGGGCCAGGGGCCGGGCGGCCGACTCGCTCAGGGCCGGCACGATCGACCGGCTCACCCCTCGGCTCGGCCTCGGCTCCGGCTCGGGCCGGCACGAGCTGGTGGCCGCCATCGCCGTACGGACCGGCCAGGACCCGCAGGAGGTCGGCGCCGCGTTGTACGGCCCGCCCCCCGCCGACGACGCCGGGCTCGTCGGCCTGGCACGCTACTTGGACGTCATCGAGAGGACCGTCAGTGAACATTGAGGAGACCGCCCACGTGCCCGGCGGTGACGCGGCCAGGGACGCGCTCAGCGCATTGCGCGCCGAGGTGTCCAAGGCCGTGGTGGGCCAGGACGCCGTGGTGACCGGGCTGGTCATCGCGCTGCTGTGCCGGGGGCACGTGCTGCTCGAAGGCGTACCGGGTGTGGCCAAGACGCTCATGGTCCGCACGCTGTCCGCCGCGCTGTCGCTGGACTTCAAGCGGGTGCAGTTCACGCCCGACCTGATGCCGGGCGACGTGACCGGCTCGCTGATCTACGACGCGAAGACGGCGCGGTTCGAGTTCCGCGAGGGACCGGTGTTCACCAACCTGCTGCTGGCCGACGAGATCAACCGCACTCCGCCGAAGACCCAGGCCGCGCTGCTGGAGGCGATGGAGGAGCGGCAGGTCAGCGTGGAGGGCGACGCGCGCAAGCTGCCCGACCCGTTCGTGGTGTGCGCGACGCAGAACCCGATCGAGTACGAGGGCACCTACCAGCTGCCGGAGGCGCAGCTCGACCGCTTCCAGCTCAAGCTGACCGTGCCGCTGCCGCCGCGCGACCAGGAGATCATGGTCCTCGAACGGCACGCGCGCGGCTTCGACCCGCGCGACCTGTCCGAGATCAAGCCCGTCGCCACCGCCCAGGACCTCGAAGCGGGCCGCGAGGCGGTGTCGAAGGTGCATGTGGCGCCCGAGGTGCTCGGCTACATCGTGGACGTGGCCAGGGCCACCAGGAACTCTCCGTCGCTCCAGCTCGGCGTCTCGCCGCGTGGCGCGACCGCGCTCCTGGCCGCCTCGCGGGCCTGGGCGTGGTTGTCGGGCCGCGCCTACGTCACGCCCGACGACGTCAAGGCGCTGGCCAGGCCCGCGCTGCGGCACCGGATCCAGCTGCGGCCCGAGGCCGAGCTGGAGGGCGCGACCTCCGACGGCCTGCTCGACGGCATCCTGGCCTCGGTCCCGGTCCCGCGCTGATGGCTCTGACGGGACGCGCCGGGCTGATGGCGGCGATCGGCATCGTGGTCGTGCTGCTGGCGCCCGATCCGGGACCCGCCGTGGCGGGCGTCTGCCTGCTGCTGGCCGCCGCGATCATCGTGGACCTGGTGTTCGCGGGCGCGGTCCGCCCGCTCCGCTTCCACCGCTCGGGCGACCGGCTGGTCCGCCTTGGCGGCCAGGCGACGGTCGAGCTGGTGGTGGAGAACCCGGGCGGCAGGCGGGTACGCGGCCTGCTGCGGGACGCCTGGCCGCCCTCCGCGGGCGCCTCACCGCGGTCCCAGCCGCTCGACGTGCCCGCCGGAGAGCGCCGCAAGCTCGTCGTGACGCTCACCCCGACCAGGCGCGGCGACCGCGAGTCCGTGGCGCTCACCGTGCGCTCGCTCGGGCCGCTCGGCCTGGCCGCCCGTCAGGGCACCCACCGGGCGCCGTGGTCGGTGCGCGTGCTGCCGCCGTTCCTGTCACGCAAGCACCTGCCCTCCCGGCTGGCCAGGCTCCGCGAGCTCGACGGCCAGCACCCGGCCCTGGTGCGCGGGCAGGGCACCGAGTTCGACTCGCTGCGCGAGTACGTGGTGGGCGACGACGTGCGCTCGATCGACTGGCGGGCCACCGCGCGCCGCCATGATGTGGTCGTCCGCACCTGGCGCCCGGAACGCGACCGGCGGGTGCTCATCGTGCTCGACACCGGCCGCACCTCCGCGGGCCGGGTGGGCGACGCCCCGACGCCGATGGCCGGCGCTCAGGCGGGCGCCGGCGGGCTGCTGGTCCGGCCGGATCCCCGGCCGGTGCCGGGCTGGCCCCGGCTCGACTGGTCGATGGACGCCGCCCTGCTGCTGGCCGCGCTCGCCGCGCGGGCGGGCGACCAGGTGGACTTCCTCGCCTACGACCGGGCCGTACGCGCCTGGGTGGCCGGGGCCTCGCGCACCGAGCTGCTGTCGTCGCTGGTCAACGCGATGGCGCCGATCGAGGCGGAGCTGATCGAGGCCGACTCGCAGGGCATGGTCGCGGCGGTCCTGTCCCGGGCCAAGCGGCGCTGCCTGGTCGTGCTGCTCACCGACCTCAACTCGGCCGCGCTCGAGGAGGGGCTGATGCCGGTGCTGCCGCAGCTGTCCGCGCGCCACCTGGTGCTGGTCGCGGGCGTCTCCGATCCGCGCGTGGCGGCGATGGCGGCCCGGAAGGACACGGCCGAGCAGGTGTACGACGCGGCGGCGGCCGAGCACACGCAGCTGGGGCGGCGGCGCATCACCGCCCGGCTGCGCCGCCACGGCGTCGAGGTGGTGGACGCGCCCCCGGAGGACATCGCCCCGGCCCTGGCGGACGCGTACCTGGCGCTGAAGGCCGCCGGCCGCCTGTAGGCGGCCTGTAGAGGGGGTAGGGGTCAGGCGCTGGGGGCCACGTCCGGGGCGCGTTCGAGGTCGCCGGTCTCGTTCTGGCGCAGCGCCCGCCTGCCGAAGACGATCACGTACGCGAGGAAGGCCCCTTCTGCGAGCACCCCGATGCCCACCCGCACCGGCGTGGGCAGCCCGGACGGCGTGACGAACGCCTCGATGAGCCCCGACACGAACAGCACCCCGACCAGCCCGAGCGCCACGCTGACCACCGCCCGGCCCTGCTCCGCCAGCGCCTCGACCCGCTTGCGCGGCCCGGGATCGATGACCGTCCAGCCCAGCCGCATGCCGACGGCCGCCGCCAGGAAGACCGCGGTCAGCTCCAGCAGGCCGTGCGGGGTGATCAGCCCGAAGAAGATGTCCAGCTTGTCACGGGAGGCCATCAGCCCGGCGGAGACGCCGAGGTTGGCGGCGTTCGACCAGAGCAGCACGGGAATCGGCAGGCCCAGGAGGATCGCGTAGATGATGACCTGCGCCGAGACCCACGCGTTGTTGATCCACACGTGGCCGGCGAAGGAGGCGGCCGGGTTCTCCGAGTAATAGTCGGCGAAGTCGTGCTCGACGAGCTGCGTGATCTCGTCGGGCGAGGCGATCGAGGTCTGCACCTGGGGATTGCTCGCCACCCACGCGCCGAGCACCCACGCGACGGCGATGAACGCCAGCGACGTGGCCAGCCACCACCACCGGGCCCGGTAGGCCACCACCGGGAACGACACGGTGACGAACCTGACCAGCTCCCGCCAGGCGGGCGTGTGCGCGCCCGTCACCGCCGACCGCGCCCTGGCCACCAGCGCGGACAGGCGGCCGGTCAGCATCGCGTCCGCGGAGGACGAGCGGACGATCGACAGATGCGTGGACACCCGCTGGTAGAGGTCGACCAGCTCGTCGACCTCGGGGCCGGTCAGGGAGGAGCGGTGTTTGACCAGGTGCTCCAATCTGTCCCATACCGGGCGGTGTGCGGTGACGAACGCATCGATGTCCACCCGACCATTGTGGCCGGTCATCCATTGGGTCAATGCCGTTAGGCTCCACGTATGTCAGAGGTTGTGACCGGTGACGCCGTCGTCGTCGAGGTACGGGTGGCCCAGATGCCGTCCCGCGCCCTGGCGCTCATCATCGACATGGCGGTTCAGATGACCGTCCTGATCGCCGCGTACGTCGCCTTGCAAGCGTTCTTCCTGGTCACCGACACGGCGCTGTTCGCGGCCGTGTCGATCGTGCTGGTCGTGCTGGTGATCGTGGGCTATCCGGTCATCTTCGAGACGGTGAGCAGGGGGCGGAGCCTGGGCAAGCTGGCTCTCGGGTTGCGGGTGGTCAGCGACGACGGGAGCCCCGAACGCTTCAGGCAGGCGCTGTTTCGCGGGCTGGCCGGGCTGGTGGAGTTCTGGATGTTCTCCGGGGCGCCGGCGTTGATCTCCTCGCTGGTCTCACAGCGGGGCAAGCGGCTGGGCGACATCTTCGCGGGCACGATCGTGATCGCGGAGCGCGGGCCGCGGTCCGACGGGCATCTGATCATGATGCCGCCGCCGCTGGCCGCCTGGGCCGCGACGCTGGAGCTCTCCCAGCTGCCCGAGGAGGTGGCGACGGCCGCCCGGCAGTACGTCTCCCGCTGGCACGACCTGTCGCCGCAGATCCAGCACGAGGTGGGGATGCGCATCGCGGCTCAGGTGGCGGCGTTCGTCTCGCCCGCCGCGCCGTCCGGCGTGCCGCCGCACGCCTACCTGAGCGCCGTCCTGGCCGAGCGCCGCAGGCGCGACCAGGTACGGCTGGCCCAGCGCAACGGCATGGCGCCCCCTGCCCAACCTGGCCCCCTCGCTCAACCTGGCCCCTTCGCCCAACCTGGAGCCTTCGCTCAACCGGGGGCGTACCAGGCGCCTCAGCCGGGATACCAGGCGCCCTATCCGCCGGCGACGCCGCACGTCCAGCCGTACCAGCCCCATCCGCAGGCCGCCCAGCCGTACCAGCAACCCGCACAGCCTTACCAGCCGCAGGCGCCGAGCACGCCGGAGTCGCCGCCCCAGGCGACTCCGGGTGGGTTCGCGCCGCCTCAGTAGCCGGGTCAGTAGGCGTACTGGGTCTGGGTGTTGAGGACCTTCAGCCGCTTCGTGGCGGCCGGGTCGGTCCGCTGGTCGGTGATGGTCAGCACGTCCAGGCCCTTCTGGATGTCGCTGCTGTAGATGTGGCCGTTGTAGTAGTAGGCCGACCAGGAGCCGCCGAGGTTCTGGGGCTTGAGCGGGCCGCGGTCGAAGTAGCCGATCTCCGCGGGCGCCGACGAGTCGGTGAAGTCCCAGATCGACACACCGCCCTGGTACCACGCCTGGACCATGATGTCGCGGCCCGCGACCGGGATCAGCGAGCCGTTGTGCGCCACGCAGTTCTCGGCCCCGCTCTGGTTGCGCGGGATCTTGTAGTAGCTCTTGAACGCGAGCTGGCCGTCCGTGATGTCATAGATCGCATCCGCGCCCCGCAGAGGACCGGTCGCCGCGTCGCAGGCGGCCATGATCCCCCCGCCCAGCTCGTCGGTGAAGACGAGTTTGGTGCCGGTGTTGTTGAACGTCGCCGAGTGCCAGAACGCGAAGTTCTCGTCGGTGACCCTGGCCGTGACCTTGGGGTGCTCCCTGTCGGAGATGTCCATGAGCACGCCGTCGCCCATGCAGGCGCCCGCGGCCAGGTCCTTCGCCGGGAACACGGTGATGTCGTGACAACCGCTGGTGGGGGCGAGCAGGTCCTCCTGCTTCTCGTTGCCGCCGTCGGGGAAGAGCACCGGGCGCGCGACGACCTTGGCGGCGGTGGGCTTGCCGAGCGGCACCTTGACGATCGAGATCCGGTCGTGCGGCGGCTTGCAGTCGGGGTACGACTTGGCGGGCCCGTACGACGAGACGTACAGGTAGACGGCCGTGCTCTTCTTGCCCGGCCGCGTCTTGTCAGGCACGAGCGTGTGCGTGTGCGAGCCGCAGGCGGTCTCGATGGACTTGATGAACTTGGGCCGCTTCTTATCGCTGATGTCGAAGATCCGGATGCCCTCCCACGCCGACTTCACGCTGGGCGTCTCGGCGTCGGCCTTGCAGGAGTCACTGGTCAGCGACTCGTCCACCGACAGGAAGAGCAGGTCGCCCTGGACCGAGACGTCGTTCTGGGCAGCGGGGCAGGTGACGCGGCTGACGACCGCCGGCTTGGCCGGGTTCTTGATGTCGTAGATCGTGAAGCCGTGGTAATTGCCCTGGAAGGCGTAGTCACCCTGGAAGGCCAGGTCGGTGTCGTAGGCGTCCCCGTCCTTGAACGGCCCCTGTTTCGGGACGTTGGCGACGAGCTTGACGTTCGCGCTGGCCTTGACGTCGTCCGACGCGTGGGCCGGTAGCACCGGCAGCACCAGCAACGCCGCTCCCGCCACCATCAAGGCGCGGCCGAATCTGGACACCACGAAGGACCTCCTGGGTTGGGTTGGCACTAGCCGCATCACTATGGCAGGAAAAATCAGAAACTCGGGGGCGTCGCGGCAATGATGAAGTCGGTGGGTTCGGTGCCCGTGTTCAGATAGCGGTGCGGCAGCGAGGAGTCGAAATAGCAGCTGTCACCCGTCTCCAGTTCATGGGTGAAACCCGAGACCTCGACGACAAGCCGCCCCCGCAGCACCAGCACGCACTCCTCCGACGGATGCGACCACGGCTCGCCGGCCGACGAGCCACCGGGCAGCAGGTGCCCCTCCAGGACCTCCAGCCGTCCGCGACCCGGCGACACGCGCGTGTAGGTGATCCCGTCGGACGGCGACTTGACCCGCACCCGGGCCTCGGCGCGGATCACCGCCACGAGGGCCGGATCCGACTCCTGGAACAGGCTGAACAGCGGCAGTTCCAACGCCTTGGCGATCTTCCGCAGAGTCTCCAGGCTGGGGTCGTCCCGATCGCGCTCGACCTGTCTGAGCAACGCGCTCGGCACCCCCGAGGCAATCGCGAGCTGCGCCACGGTGAGATTACGTTCGGACCGGAGCTCGCGAATTCTGGTGCCAATCATCCGGCGATCCTATCGATGTAGCGTGATTGAAGGTTTATTGAATTCAAGGAAAGCGGCTGATAGGCGGCCCGGAATGTTACATATGTTGAGCGCCGCCCAATTCCGGGCGGAGTTTCCGTCGCTGGCCGACACCGTGCATCTGGCGACCTGCAGCCAGGGCGCCCTGTCCGCCCGGCTGGCGTACTCGCTGCAGGAGATCGGCTACTCGCTGCGGACCAAGGGCGCTCCCTGGGACGTGTGGATGGCCGAGGTCGAGTGGGCGCGCGAGCGGTTCGCCCGGCGCTCGTCGAGGAGCTGGCCGAGCGGCTGGCGGCGGCGGGCGAGCGGGTGGCGAGCCCGGCCGGCGCGCGCGGGCCGCAGGTGGCGATAGCGGACGACGACCCCCCGGGGCTGGCCGCCCGGCTGGCCGCGCGGCGGATCGTGACCGCGCCGCGCGGCGACCTGCTGCGCATGTCGTTCCACTACTACAACGACCGGTCCGATGTGGCGGCCGTCGCGGACGCCATCAGCCTCTGCCGGAAGTCCTGAGACCTCCACTCAGAACTTCCGGGGTACGGCGGAGCCGGGCGGGCTCCGCCGTACCCGAATCAGTGCCAGGTGGCCGGATCAGTGCCAGGTGGCCGGATCAGTGCCAGGTGGCCCGAATCAGTCGTCGTGGCCCCAGCCCCACTCGCGGTAGGACTGCTGGGTCTGGACGTTCAGCTGGTCGGCGTGCACCCGTGCGGCACCGTCGGTCAGCCGGTCATTGATCTTGATGACATCCAGGCCCTCGTGGAAGTCGGCGGCGTAGATGTAACCGTTGTAGTAGTACGCCGACCACACGCCGCCACCGCTGTTGTCGGCGCGCGGGCCACGCTCGAAGTAGCCGATCTCCTTCGGCGCGGCCGAGTCGGTGAAGTCCCAGATCGAGACCCCGCCCATGTACCACGCCTGGACCATGATGTCCTTGCCCTTGACCGGGATCAGCGAGCCGTTGTGCGCCACGCAGTTCTCGCTGTCGGCCTGGTAGCGCGGGATCTTGAAGTAGCTCTTGAAGACGAGCCGCCCGTGCGAGATGTCATAGATCGCGTCCGCGCCGCGGTTCGGCCCGGTCGCCTCGTTGCAGGTGGCCGCGCCGCCGCCGCCGAGCTCGTCGGTGAAGACGACCTTCTTGGCATCGTTGCTGAACGTCGCCGAGTGCCAGAAGGCGAAGTTCGGGTCGGTGGTCCTGGCCGTGACCTTCGGGTTCAGCCGGTCGGAGATGTCGAACAGCACGCCGTCACCCATGCAGGCGCCCGCCGCTAGGTCCTTCTCCGCGTACACGGTGATGTCGTGGCAGCCGCTGGTCGGGATGAGCAGCCCAGGCTGGGTCTCGTTGCCGCCGTCGGGGAAGACGACCGGGGTGGCCGCGACGGCCGCCGCGGTCGGGTCCTTCAGCGGCACCTTGACGATCGAGATCTTGTCGTGCGGCGGCAGGCAGTCGGGGAAGGTCGCGTTCGGGTTGTACGACTGCACGTAGACGTAGACGTTCTTCTTCTTGTCCCAGCCCTTGCCGGGCACCAGCGTCAGCGTGTGCGAGCCACAGTTGGTCTCGACGGACTTGATGTACTTGGGCGCGGTCTTGTCGCTGATGTCGAAGATCCGGATGCCCTCCCATGCCTCCTTGTGGTCCGCCGACAGGGCCGTGCTGTTGCAGGAGTCGTCGCTGCGCGAGGAGTCGACGGCGGTGAAGAGCAGATTGCCGTAGACGGTGACATCCATCTGGCTTCCGGGACACACGACCGAACTGACCGGCGTGGCCTTCTTCGGATTCCGGATGTCGTAGATCGAGAAGCCGCCGTAGTTGCCCACGTAGGCGTAGTCACCCTGGAAGGCGATGTCGGTGTTGATGGTGGCGGCGATCGGCGCCGGCTTGGGGATGTTCAGCACGTGGGTCACGTTCGGGCTGGTCACCACGGTGTCGGCCGGCGGGATGTCGGTGGCCGACGCCGGCAGCGCGGTCAGTCCTAACGCCACGGCGACTCCGGCCGCGACCAGGGTCCTGCGAAGGGTCAGCACCCTTGGGGCTCCTTCCGGGTCATAAGGCATACATAAATGACAAAATTCTGACCCAGATTGTCAGCTCTCGCCTAGCAAGCACTGTGTCAAGAAATTTGCTGACTTGCCCTATTTCCTCGAAGTCGAGAAGGCGTCTATAGTGCGACGTCGCGACTCCCCGCGGTCAAGGAGGTCAGGTGCGCAACGCACTAACCGTCGGCACCTGCGCCATCCTGCTCGTCACCGGCTGCTCGGGGGGCACCTCCGCGGCCCCGACCGCCCCGACCGCCGGCGCGACGGCTCCCGTCATCGCCCCCGGACGGCCCGGCGAGGAGGCCAGAACGCTGAGCCCGAGCGAGGCCGCCACCGCCGTACCGCCCGAGAAGGCCAACGCGGCCGACATCCGCTACATGCAGAACATGATCATCCACCACCGCCAGGCCCTCGACATGGCCCTGCTGGCCGCCTCGCGGGCGTCGAACGACGGTGTGAAGCGCCTGGCGTCGCGGATCAACCAGGTGCAGGGCCCGGAGATCGCCATGATGACGGACTGGCTGAAAGCCCAGGGCCAGCAGGTTCCCGACCACCACGCCGCCCACGAGGGCATGCCGGGCATGGCCACGCCGGAGCAGATGGAGAGTCTCAAGGCGGCCAAGGGGCCGGCGTTCGACCAGCTGTTCGTCCAGTTGATGACCGCCCACCACCAGGGCGCGATCACCATGTCGACCGAGGTCATCACCCAGGGCTCGCACCTGCGCGTCCAGGAGATCGCCGAGGACATCTCGGTGAGCCAGGCGGCGGAGATCCGGCGAATGGGGCAACTGCTCTAGGGTCTGTTTTCGACTGGCGGAAGGAGAAGCCAACCCGTGCCAGGAAGGTGCTCTAGAAGCCGACCCGCCAGGAATGCGGTCTAGGAACCGACCCGCCAGGAATGCAGGTATTCCTCCTGCTCACCGGTGAGCGTGTCGATCCCGATCCCGGCGGCGGCCAGCTTGAGCCTGGCCACCTCATGGTCGATCTCCTCGGGCACGTCGTAGACGCCCGGCACCAGCCGCGCCCGCTCCTCGGCCAGCCAGGCGACCGCCAGCGCCTGCGCCGAGAACGACATGTCCATCACGGCCGCCGGATGCCCCTCGGCCGCGGTCAGATTGACCAGCCGCCCTTCGGCCAGCAGCAGCAGCCGCCGCCCGTCCGCCAGCACGTACTCGTCGGTGTTGGGCCGGACCCCGTGATGGACCTCCTCGGCCAGCTCGTCCAGGGCCCGCACGTCGATCTCGATGTCGAAATGCCCGGCGTTGGCGAGAATGGCGCCGTCCTTCATGGCGGCCAGATGCTCACCCCGGATGACGTCCCGGTTACCGGTGACGGTGATGAACAGATCCCCGACCATGGCGGCCTCCGCCATGGGCCGCACCTCGTATCCCTGAAGGGTGGCGTCCAGCGCCTTGACGGCGTCGATCTCGGTGACGAGCACCCGCGCCCCCAGCCCCTTGGCCCGCTCGGCGACCCCCCGGCCGCAGTAGCCGAACCCGGCCACCACGACGGTCCGCCCGGCCAGCATCATGTTGGTGGCCCGCATGATCCCGTCGAGGGTGGACTGCCCGGTGCCATACCGGTTGTCGAACATCCGCTTGGTCCGGGTGTCGTTCACGGCCACGACCGGAAACCGCAACGCGCTCTCGGCGGCCATCTGCCGCAACCGGATGATCCCGGTCGTGGTCTCCTCACAACCTCCGGAGACCCCGTCCAGGAGATCGGTCCGCTCGGTGTGCAGGATGTTGACCAGATCACACCCGTCATCCAGCACAAGATCAGGCCCCAGATCGAGCGCCTGATGGATGTGCCGGTAGTAGGTGGCCCGATCCACCCCGGCCCGCGCGTGTACGGCGATCCCATAGCCACGCAGCGCCTGGGCGACATCATCCTGCGTGGACAGGGGGTTGGAGGCGGCGAGAGCGATCTCGGCCCCGCCGGCCTTCAGCGCCCCCATGAGCACCGCGGTCTCCGCGGTGACATGCAGGCAGGCGGCGATCTTCAACCCGTCAAGCGGCCTCTCGGCCCCGAACCGTTCCCCGATGGCCATGAGCACCGGCATGGACCGAGCGGCCCAACTGATATGCCGCTCCCCACTCTCCGAAAGATCCACGCTCCACCCCACATTTCTCCCGAAGAAGACGGCCAAGAACACGCACGTAACGGCGGCCGACCCCGCATCACCGGAGGAGCGTTTCCCTGGACAGACGCCAGCCCCGCACGGGGGCTGGCGTTCACCGTGCTTTGCCGTAAAAAATAGATCAGTAACGATAGTGGTCGGACTTGAAGGGGCCTTCGACAGGGACGCCGATGTACTCGGCCTGGACCTTGGTCAGCTCGGTGAGCTTCACGCCCAGGGCGTCCAGGTGCAGGCGGGCGACCTTCTCGTCCAGGTGCTTGGGCAGCACGTAGACGCCGATCGGGTATTCGTCCGTCTTCGCGAACAGCTCGATCTGCGCGATCACCTGGTTGGTGAACGAGTTGGACATCACGAAGCTCGGGTGCCCCGTGGCGCAGCCCAGGTTCATCAGCCGGCCCTCGGCCAGGACGATGATCGAGTGGCCGTCGGCGAACACCCACTCGTCCACCTGCGGCTTGATGTTGCGCTTCTCGACGCCGGGCAGCTTGGCCAGGCCGGCCATGTCGATCTCGTTGTCGAAGTGCCCGATGTTGGAGACGATCGCCTGGTGCTTCATCTTCGCCATGTGCGCGGCGGTGATGATGTCGAAGTTGCCCGTCGCGGTGACGAAGATGTCGGCCAGGCCGACGACCTCGTCCAGCGTGGTGACCTGGAAGCCGTCCATGGCCGCCTGGAGCGCGCAGATCGGGTCGATCTCGGTCACGATGACGCGGGCGCCCTGGCCGCGCAGCGCGTCGGCACAGCCCTTGCCCACGTCGCCGTAGCCGCAGACCACGGCCACCTTGCCGCCGATCAGCACGTCGGTGGCGCGGTTGAGGCCGTCGATCACCGAGTGGCGGCAGCCGTACTTGTTGTCGAACTTCGACTTGGTCACCGAGTCGTTGACGTTGATCGCCGGGAACAGCAGCGAGCCGGTCTTGTGCATCTCGTAGAGACGGTGCACGCCGGTCGTGGTCTCCTCGGTCACGCCCTTGATGCTCTCGGCGATCGCGGTCCACCGCTTGTCGTCGCCGACCGTGCGCTGCAGCAGGTCGATGATGACGTGCCACTCCTCCGGGTCGTCGTCCGTGGCGGACGGGACGGCCCCGGCCTTCTCATATTCGGCGCCCTTGTGGACGAGGAGCGTGGCGTCGCCGCCGTCGTCGAGGATCATGTTGGGGGTCACGCCGCCGGGCCAGGTGAGCGCCTGCTCGGTGCACCACCAGTACTCCTCCAACGTCTCGCCCTTCCAGGCGAAGACCGGGACGCCCTTGGGGTCATCGACGGTGCCCGTGGGGCCGACGACGACCGCGGCGGCGGCGTGGTCCTGGGTGGAGAAGATGTTGCAGCTGACCCAGCGGACCTCGGCGCCGAGCGCGACCAGCGTCTCGATGAGGACGGCGGTCTGGATCGTCATGTGCAGGGAGCCCATGATCCGCGCGCCGGACAGGGGTCGCGCACTTGCGTATTCACGGCGGATGGCCATGAGGCCGGGCATCTCATGCTCGGCGAGCCGGATCTCCTTGCGGCCGAAGTCGGCAAGTGAAAGGTCGGCGACCTTGAAGTCCATCGGGTTTTCCCCTCGCATCACGGAGTTGTCGCGACGAGTTTAGGTGCCGTCCGAGCAAGGTCGCATCTCTACCACCCGAAAGCTGACGTAAGAATGTAAGGATGCGCATCACTGAAGCGGCCAGGCGGCTCGGCATGTCCCCGCGAATGCTCCGATACCGGGAGGCTCTTGGCCTTCTGCCGCCCGTCCGGGAGCAGGGTGCGCATCGGCGGTTCGGCACGGACGAGCTCGCGGCCGTCGCTCAGGGGATCGAGCTGGAGAAGCGGTTCGACATCTCGCCCGCCGAGCTGGCGTTCGCGTTGCGCGTGCTCAGCGAGCCCGCCGTGGCGGGCGCCGTACGCGATCTCGGCGTGCGCATCGGCCGCATTCAGGCGCCGCGCCGCGCCCTGGACTTCGAGCAGGAGAAGGCGTTGCGCCTCCTGCGAACCTCCGCTCCCGGCCACGCGTCCAAACGGTCATGATGGAACTGCTGATGGCCACCGTGCTCGCCCTCTCCCCGGCGCAGCTGACCGGCGAGGTCAAGGTGTACTTCTCCAAGGGAGACGGCATTCCCGGCAAGGTGGTCGCGGTGACCAGGAAGGCGCCCGATCACGGCGTCGCCAAGTTCGCGATCGAGCAACTGATCGCGGGCCCGACCAAGGCGGAGCGCGGGAGGGGCCTGCGCTCCGAGCTGACCGGACGGCTCCGTGGGCCGTCCGACTGCGGCGCCGACTTCAAGCTGAAGGTCAAGGACGGCAAGGCCACGCTGCGCTTCTGCCGGACGGTGTGGGGCAGCGGCGTGGGCGGCGACGCGCGCGCCCTGCACACGATCGCCACCACGTTGAAGCAGTTCAGGTCCGTCAAAAAGGTGATCACGCTGGACAAGGACGGCCGCTGCCTGTTCGACCAGTCGGACGCGGGCACGTCCTGCGTAACCGGCCACGAGTAAGGGTCGCTACGCGGCGGAGGCAGGGGCGTGGAGCTGCTGGGCGAGCCATGGCAGGGCCTGCGGCAGCTCCCTGTTCCAGGTGTTGAAGTTGTGCCCGCCGCTGGGCAGGATCAGCGACGAGGCCTGCATCGGCGGCTTCACCGCGGCCAGGAAGCGCTGCGTCGACTGGTAGTCGCCCTCGCCCTTCTTGCTGCTGGTGACCAGCACGGTGACCGGCGGCGCGGGCAGGCTGGACAGCCGCCACATGAGGTCGTTCTGCTGTTCGACCGCCTTGTCGCCGCCGAACAGGTCACCGGTGGTGCCGTCGATGATCGTCTTGTAGTAGCCCGAGAGCGACACGGCGACCGAGAACGCGTCCGGATGGGTCATGGTGAGCTTCACCGCGCAGTAGCCGCCGGTCGAGCCGCCCAGCACGCCCCAGTAGTCCCGGCCGCTCCCCACCCGGTAGGAGGCGATCATGTCCCGCCGCACGTCGGTGGCGAAGTAGGCCTGCACCTGCGGCCCGTTCGGCACGTCGACGCACTCGGTGTCGCGCGGCAGCACCACGCTCGGCCGCATCATCACCAGGATCGTCGGCTTGACCTGGTGCTTGGCGATCGCGCTCGCCATCCGCCCCGGCAGGTCGAGCCGGGTCATGAGGTTGCGCGGGTCGCCCGGGTAGCCGGTCAGCGACAGGATCACGGGGAAACGCGCCTGCTTGTCGGTGAAGTAGGCCGAGGGCAGGAAGATGTACGCCTCCTCGCTGAGGTGCGTGGTCGGCCCCGGCATCATCACCTGCTCGATCCGCCCACCCCGTACGGCCTGCTGGGACAGCACCTTGATGCCCGCGCCGACGCCCGCGACCGTGATGGGCGCCGATCCCGTGTCGGTGCCGAGCACGTCGTCCCAGGAGCCGTAGAAGCCGAAGTACGAGTTCCCGATCAGAGCGAGCGCCACCAGCGTGAGCAGCTGGTCCCCCGCGAGCACACCCACCCTGCCCAGTAAGGCCGGCCAGCCGCGGCCACTCAGCCTGGGCCACAGCCAGACGGTCGCGACCAGCGCCCCCACGGCGAGCACCACCAGGAGGAATTGCAGTTTCACCGAGGTCAGTCCCATATCGCCTCCACGATAGGCGTACTCCGCGCGGCGTAAGCACCGAGTTAAAAACCTTGCGGCAAAACCACCCCTGGCCTGATCGCCACCGGCGCGCTAACACCGCCGTTATAGAGCCTCGAATCTAATATGGAACTGTGAAGAGGCTCGCGCGCCCATGGGTGCCGACTGTCACCGGCTACGCCTCACTGGTGATCGGTGTGCTCAACATCATCAGGGCCGTGGCCCCGGGATTCGGTCGCACGAGGATGGGCCAGTGGTCCGACCTGCTGCCCGGCATCGTCAACACGGTCGCGCGCGCGACCGCCCTGATCGTCGGCATCCTGCTGGTGATGCTGGCGCACGGGCTGCGCCGCAGGAAGGCGCGGGCCTGGCGGGCGATGGTGGTGCTGCTGCCGGTCAGCGCGGCCATGGAGCTCGTCCACCTGCATCATCTGTTCACGGCCGTACTCAGCCTGGTCGTCTTCGTGGCGCTTCTGCTGAACAAGCGTGAGTTCGCCGCCCTGTCCGACCCCCGCACCCGCTGGCGGGCGCTGTGGAACCTGCTCGGCCTCGGCGCCCTGGACCTCGGACTCGGCTATCTGCTGGTCAGCGCCCACCCGAGGGTCATCGTCGGCGACCCAAGCGTGGCCGACCGGTTCGAGCACGTGGTGCTCGGCCTCGTGGGTATCGAGGGCCCGGTCACCTACTCCTACGACCGCGTCTCGGACCTGGTCTACCTCTCGCTGATCGCGCTCGGCATGCTGACCGCGGTCACCTCCCTCTACCTGCTGCTGCGCCCCGAACGCCCGATCTCCGAGCTCACCGAGGAAGACGAGCGGCGGCTGCGCGAGCTGCTCGGCAGACATGGGCAGCGCGACTCGCTCGGCTACTTCGCGCTCCGCCGCGACAAGAGCGTGCTCTTCTCCCCCTCGGGCAAGGCCGCGATCGCCTACCGGGTCGTCTCGGGCGTCATGCTGGCCAGCGGCGACCCGATCGGCGACCGCGAGGCGTGGCCGGCGGCGATCGACGGGTTCATGGCCAAGGCCAGACGGCACGCCTGGGTGCCCGCGGTGATCGGCTGCGGTGAGGTCGGCGGCGAGGTGTGGACCCGCAGGACCGGGATGTCGGCGCTGGAGCTCGGCGACGAGGCGGTGGTCGAGGTCGCCGACTTCACGCTGGAGGGCCGGGCCATGCGCAACGTCCGCCAGATGGCCAACAGGGTCGAGCGCGGGGGCTACACCTGCCACGTCCGACGGGTCGCCGACCTGATTGGGGACGAGAAGGAACGGATCAAGCAGGCCGCCGTCTCCTGGCGCGGCACCGAGACGGAACGCGGCTTCTCCATGGCGCTCGGCCGCTTCGGTGACCCCGCCGACGCCGACTGCGTGGTGGCCACCGCGCACAAGGAAGGCGAGGTCAAGGCCGTGCTGCACTTCGTGCCGTGGGGACCGCACGGCATCTCGCTCGACCTGATGCGCAGGGACCGCGACGCCGAGCCCGGACTGAACGAGCTGCTGATCGTCAAGACCCTCCAGGCCGCGCCCGAGATGGCGATCAAGCAGGTGTCGCTGAACTTCGCGATGTTCCGGGCGGCGCTGGCCAGGGGCGAGCGGCTCGGCGCCGGGCCGGTGCTGCGGGCGTGGCGCGGGCTGCTGGTGTTCCTGTCGCACTGGTTCCAGATCGAGTCGCTGTACCGGTTCAACGCCAAGTTCCGGCCGGTCTGGGAGCCGCGGTTCGTGGTCTACCCCAATGCCCGGGACCTGCCGCGGATCGGGATGTCGGCGTTGCAGGCCGAGGCGTTCATCACGCTCGGCCTGCCCAGCCGCGGCTGGCGCCGCGCCACCCGCCTCATCAGACGCAACACGGCCCCGCTCACCTCATAGGCGCGCAAGCGCGCGCCAGGACATGCCAGGCGCCCTTCGGGGCGGGAGAGGACGGGGAGAGGCCTGTCAGGCGGTCGGCGTGCGCGAGTGCGGGACAGGCCTGTCAGGCGGTCGTGTGCGAGCGGTCGAGGTCCGGCTCCAGGTAGATGACCCGGGCGATCGGTACGGCCTGGCGAATCCGCCGCTCGGCCTCGTCGATCCCCCTGGCGACCTCGGAGGCCGAGTCGTCGTGCGAGACCGCGATCTTGGCGGCCACCAGCAGTTCCTCCGGCCCGAGGTGCATCGTGCGCATGTGGATCACCCGGTCGACCGCCGGCGTGCCCTCCAGGGCGGTCCGGATCTGAGCCTCCATCTCAGCGGATGCCCCCTCACCGACCAGCAGCGACTTGGTCTCGATGGCCAGCACGACCGCGATCACGGCCAGCAGCACGCCGATCATCAACGTGCCGACTCCGTCCCACACGCCGTCGCCCGTGATGACCGCCATCGCCACGCCGAACAGCGCGAAGATCAGGCCGAGCAGCGCGCCGAGGTCCTCCAGCAGGATGACCGGCAGCTCGGGCGACTTGGACCGGCGGATGAAGGTGACCCACGACTGACTGCCGCGCAGCGGGTTGGACTCCCTGATCGCCGTACGGAACGAGAAACCCTCCGCGATGATCGCGAAGATCAGCACCGCGAACGCCCAGATCGGCGACTCCACGTGGTGCGGGGTCAGGATCTTGGTGACGCCCTCGTAGAGCGAGAACGCCGCACCGATCGTGAACAGCACCACGGCCACCACGAACGCGTAGAAATAGCGCTCGCGCCCGTATCCGAAAGGATGCGCCTTGTCCCGCTCGCGCTGCGCCCGCTTGCCGCCGAGCAGCAACAGCAGCTGGTTGCCCGAGTCGGCGACGGAGTGGATGCCTTCGGCGAGCATCGAGGACGACCCGGTGAAGAACGCGGCGACGAACTTCGCCACGGCGATCGCCAGGTTGGCGCTCAACGCCGCAATGATCGCTTTGTTACCGCCACTCGCGCTCACCGGAGAACTCCACTCATCATGATCATGTCGTTTAAGGCCCGAAGAGGGATCCTATTGCGAAATTCTGGCCTTGAGCTCCGTGATCGCCGACACAGGGGTCGGATCGACGCCATATCCGAGAGCCAGATAGGTGGTCGCGTAGTCGCCCAGGCCGATCAGCGAGGCGATCCGCTCCAGCGGATGCGTGCCTTCGGCGGACAGCTCGGTGACGGGCACGTCGCGGTCGTTGGCCAGGCGTACGGTCGCCTCGCGGCACCGCGCCACCCGCGGGTCCTCCTCGACGTCGCGCAGCATCACGAGTCTGAGCGTGTGGCTGGCGGCGTCGGCGAAGATGTCGCGCTCGGCCATCGGCCCGTCGAAGGCGGCCACCTGGTTGTGGCCGGCCTCGGGCAGCTCGCCGTAGATCGCCGGGTATTTGGCATTGGTGTTGAGCTGACAGGCCAGCCGGTAGCCGGCGACCGCGGTGACGGAGGATGAGCCCCAGATCATCGGCACGCTCTCGGCCAGCTCCATGGCCAGCGTCTTACCCGGGTTGACGAACGACTCGCTGGACGGGCGGCACCGGTGCGCGATGTCCTCCAGCGTCCTGGCCACCCGCTCGTAGAGCTCCTCGTCGGCCTTGACCAGGCCCAGCGAGGCGGCCGACACGATCAGCGGGATCGTCAGCAGCCAGACGTTGGCGCGAGCCTGCCCGGTCGCGGGCACCGCCACGTAGACGGCGGACGCCTGCCTGGCGATCGCCTCCAGGGGTGAGTCCGCGCTGCCGACCGCGAGCAGCGAGCAGCCGCGCCGCACGGCCTCCATGGCCGCGGACAGCGTCTCCTCGGTGCTGCCCGAGCACGACACCGCGATGACCAGATCGGTGGCGCCCACCCAGCCGGGCAGCTGGTGGGAACGCAGGACCATGATCGGCATCGGGGCGCCGTTGCCGCAGACCGCGGCCAGGACGTCGCCCGCGATCGCGGAGCCGCCCATGCCCACGACCACGACCGCGCGCGGCCGCACCCGAGAGGTCAGCCGGTCGACACCCGCCTCGACCGCGGCTCGGTAGGCGATGCGGACCTGGGCGGCCGAGGCCGCCACCGCCACCAGCATGCCGCCCGGGTCGCCCTCAGTGAGATGGTGCTGGTCATCGAGCCGCTCGGGCTCCCAGGTCACGGCTTCCTGGCCTCGTCGACGAGCAGGACGGGAATGTCATCCCTGACCGGGTAGATCAAGCCACAACCCGTGCAGACCAGCTCCTCGGTCTCGCTCTCCGCGCGCAGCGGTGACTTGCACGCCGGGCAGGCCAGAATCTCCAGCAGCCAGTCGTCGATCTTCACACTGACACCCCTCTAACCATGGCGAGGACCTCGTCCCGTATCGCCGTCATCTTGCTCTCGTCAGCCGCCTCGGCGTTGAGCCGCAGCAGCGGCTCGGTGTTGGAGGCGCGCAGGTTGAACCACCAGTCGGAGCCGGTCACGGTGAGCCCGTCGAGCTCGTCGACGGTGCCCCGGGAGCCGAACGCCTCTCGTACGGACCGGAGGGCCGCGTCCTGGTCGGCGACCGTGCTGTTGATCTCGCCCGAGGCGTGGTAGCGCGCATAGGCGCCGATCAGCTCCGACAGCGGGCGGTCCTGCTCGCCGAGCGCGGCCAGCACGTGCATCGCCGCGAGCATGCCGGAGTCGGCGAACCAGAAGTCGCGGAAGTAGTAGTGGGCGGAGTGCTCGCCGCCGAAGACCGCGCCCGTGCGGGCCATCTCGGCCTTGATGAAGGAGTGCCCTACGCGGGTGCGCACCGGCTCGCCGCCGTGCTCGCGGACGATCTCCGGCACTCCCACCGACGTGATCAGGTTGTGGATGATCGTCGCGCCCGGGTATTTGCCCAGCTCGCGTACGGCCACCAGTGCAGTGACCGCGGAGGGCGAGACGGACTCGCCGCGCTCGTCGATCACCCAGCACCGGTCGGCGTCGCCGTCGAAGGCCAGTCCGAGGTCGGCGCCCGTCTCGCGGACGGCTCGCTGCAGATCGCGCAGGTTGGCCGGCTCCAGCGGGTTGGCCTCGTGGTTGGGGAAGGAGCCGTCGAGCTCGAAGTAGAGCGGGATCAGCTCGATCGGCAGGCCCTCGAAGACGGCGGGAACGGTGTGACCGCCCATGCCGTTGCCCGCGTCGGCGACGACCTTCAGCGGCCGGACGCTCGACAGGTCGACCAGCTTGCGCAGGTGGTCGGCGTAACCCTGCAGCAGGTCCTTCTCGATCAGCGAACCGGCCTCGATCAGCGAACCGGCCGGCTCGGCGGTGTCGCCGCGCGGCTCGGTGAGCCCGGCGCCGAGCAGCTCGGCGGCGCCGTCGCGGATCTCGGTGAGGCCGCTGCCGAGCAGTTCGGCCGCGCGGTCGCGGATCTCGGTGAGGCCGCTGTCGCCGCCGATCGGCACCGCGCCCGCGCGGCACATCTTCATGCCGTTGTAGCGGGCCGGGTTGTGGCTGGCGGTGAACATCACGCCGGGCAGCCCGAGGCTGCCGCTGGCGTAGTAGAGCAGATCGGTGGAGCCCAGCCCGGCGTGCACCACGTCGGCGCCGCGCGAGCGCGCGCCGCGCACGAACGCGGCGGACAGCGGCCCGGAGGACTCCCGCATGTCATGCGCGACCACGACCGACCGCGCCCCGGTCACCTCGACGAAGGCCGCCCCCACGGCCTCGGCGGTCGGCTCGTCGAACTCGTCAGGCACCACGCCGCGAACGTCGTACGCCTTGAAGATCTTGGCGAGGTCGCCCACTCTCCAGCTCCGCCCCTAGGTCGTCACGTGTACGAACGAGCCTACCGGTCGCGATGTTGCTGGGCGGACCGAAGAACGCGCAGGTGCCCCCTGCGCCCGACCTCGACCCCTTGGCCGACCGGCTCACCCCCGCCGGAGGGCGTGGGTCTGGCGGCCTCCCTGACGGCGTTGGCCAGCGCCTCGAGGTCGTCGGAGCTGGGCGACGTGCCGTCCGTGGGCAGCCGCACCACTTCCCAGCCGCGGGGAGCGGTCAGCCGCTCGGCGTGTTCGGCGCACAGGTCGTAACAGTGTGGCTCGGCGTACGTCGCCAGAGGGCCGAGAACAGCGGTCGAGTCGGCGTATACGTACGTGAGCGTGAAGACTGCAGGCTGGCTGCAAGCGGTGCGGGAACAGCGGCGGACGGGGCTCACGGAGGGACCGTATCTGGTAAGAGTGCGAGGCGCCACTATCTGAGCGCTCTTAACGAGCGTGTCGCCACAATTCGGACACCTGTCGCAGCCTTTCTCCCCAACTGCCCCGAAGCCGCCTCCCCGTACACTTGCCGTGTGAACCAACGGCGTGGCCCCAGACGGCGTGACCGGCACGGTCGCGGCATGCGTGGCCCCCTCGCGCCCTCTCACGTGCCGATCGCCAGATCACGCAGCGAGCGGTTCGACGACCTCGTGCTCGACGCGGTCGACCGGCTCCGGCCGCAGTGGGGCAAGCAGCTGGCGGCGGTGGAGTTCGCGGTCGAGGAGGTGCCGCCGCTGAGCGAGCTCGGCGACGGGCCCCGGCTCGGCTCCGAACCGATCCCGTTCGGCCGCGCCGACGTCGCGCGCGGCCAGGACCCGGCCGCCGTCGTCATCTACCGGCGGCCGCTCGAGGCCCGCGCCCGCGACCGCGACACGCTGGGGGCGCTGGTGCACGACACCGTGGTCGAGCAGGTGGCCACGCTCCTCGGCCTGTCTCCCGAGACCGTCGACCCGGGCTACGACGACCGCCGCTGACGGCCGGATCCGGCGCGGCGGCCCAAGGTTTGGCAACCCTTGTCTAGTTGCAGAGAGTAGCCATACGATTACCGTGAGTGTTCACGCGATGTGAGGGAGAGCATCCATGGGCAGGCACGAGAAGCCCGACAGCCCGAAGGCCGAGGCCCTCGATCCGAAATCCGCCGCAAGCCGAGAAGCCGGCTCCAACAAGGACCAGAACAAGACCTCCAACGGCTCGCACAGCGCCGACTCGAAGGACGGAAAGAAGTAGTGAACGACCCAGCGCAGGGGGTTGAACGCCTGATCGAGCACCTCGACGAGTTCGACGACATCGGGCCACGCGTCAAAGAGGCGATCCGCGCGGTGCCCCGCCATCTGTTCATCCCTTCGGTCGCGCTGCCCGTGCCGACCACCCCCGACAGCGCGTACATCATCGACCGCGACGCCGACCCGGACACCTGGTGGGACGCGGTCTACTCGCCCCACTCCATCGTCACCCAGCTCGACGACGGGGCCACCGACATCAGGGACAAGGTGGGCAGCTACTCCTCCTCGGCCTCGGCGCCGAGCACCGTCGCCGACCTGCTCCAGATCCTGGACACCGTGCCAGGCCGCCGGGTGCTGGAGATCGGCACGGGCACCGGCTGGACCGCTGCCCTGCTGTCCCATCTCGTCGGCGAGGAGAACGTGACCTCGATCGACGTCGACCCCGTGGTGGCGGAACAGGCCGCCAAGAACCTGAGCGCGGCCGGCGTGCACCCGCACCTGATCGTCGGCGACGGCGCGGCCGGCTGCCCGGAGCGCGCGCCGTTCGATCGGGTTCACGTCACCTGCGGGATCCGCACCGTGCCGTACACGTGGGTGGAGCAGTGCCGTCCTGGCGGGGAGATCGTGCTGCCCTACTGTCCCGGGTTCGGCGACAACCACGCCCTGCGGCTCGTCGTCGCCCCGGACGGCACCGCGTACGGCCGCTTCCTCGGCTTCGCCTCGTACATGATGATGCGCTCCCAGCGTCCCGTCGCGGACCGCCCGGCTCGTGGCCCAGAGGACAAACACCGCTACACCACGCGCGTGGACCCCCGCACGATCGCCTACGCTCCGTCCGGAGCGGACCTCGCCATCTCGTCGCTGACGGGCCTGACCTCGAGCGGCAGCGCGGAACCGGACGAGGACGGGGAGCTGTACCGGATGTGGGTATCCGACCCCGACGAGGCGTACTCCTGGGCGACCGTGGCGTGGCGACCCAACACAAAGGAGTACGAGGTCTACCAGGTAGGCCAACGGCCCCTGTGGGAGGAGGTCACCGAGGCCTACTTCCGCTGGGTGAGCTGGGGCAAGCCCGGGCGCGACCGGTTCGGCATGACGGTCACCCCTGACGTCCAGCAGATGTGGCTTGACGCGACGCCTATCGGGGAAGCACGACGGATGACATGTCCGTCAGCTTCGGGAGCGGGGTCCAGGTTCGGGCGGGTGCCAGCGGCTGTTCGGTGATCAGCAGCCCGCTCCTCCATGCGCGAAAAGGGGTCACACGGCAGCCCGTGCAACCCCTTCTCCTCTATTTACATCGCGAACCCTTATATCCCTAAACGGCCTCTCGCTTGATCCGTCTGCGCTCCCGCTCGGACAGCCCACCCCAGATGCCGAACCGCTCATCGTGTTCGAGTGCGTACTCAAGGCACTCCGCACGTACTTCGCACGATCGGCAGACCTTCTTGGCCTCTCGGGTGGAGCCGCCTTTCTCCGGGAAGAACGCCTCCGGATCCGTCTGAGCGCACAGCGCGCGCTCCTGCCAGCCGAGTTCTTCAGCGTCAAGCTCATCCTGTGCGATGACCAGATCGGTCACTGCACACCTCCCTGCCGCCCGCCCGCAATGGAGCCCCCCATGGAACGCCTTCCTTACTACCCACCCACAGGAAGGCGTAACAACATGGTTGTAATTACACGCGTGTGCCGTACGTGGAGTCAAGCGGCATGCCGCTATCCGGGGAAAGACCAGATCTCGCCCCGGTGTGCATGGCATGTGATGTTCGCACCCCGGCCTTGGCCCCGTATCCATGGCGTTGGCCTGGTGCGTTGCAACGTCTGGCAGTGGTCGGAACCGTACCAGGGCGGGAGAGACTCCCGCCCGTGGCCCACCTTCTCTCTAGCCGTGCTTTAACGGTCTCTTACCTGCGTGGCTCGTTGGGGCTGTATATGGCCGTGGGGTCGATCGGGTCGTCTCCCTGCCGGGGCGCGTCGCCGCCCAGCGCGTCACCGCGGAACATCGACTGGTCGAGCCGGACGGTGGACTCCGCCGGGTGATCGCCCCAGCCGGCCGCCTGGGGCTGCGACTGGTGGTGCGGCTGGTAGGGCTGCGGCTCGTACTGGCCCGGCTGGGGCTCGTACTGGGCCTGGGGCGGCTCGTAAGGGGCCTGATGGGCCGGGGCCTGATGGGCGGGGGCCTGATGGGCGGGGGCCTGATGGGCGGGGGCCTGATGGGCGGGGGCCTGATGGGCGGGGGGCTGCGTCGGGTAGCCCGGCTGCTGGTGCTGCGGGTGGCCGAAGGGGTCGTCGTACGGCCTGGCCTGCTGCTGGCTCGCGTAGTCGGGAACACGCAGGTCGGAGGCGGCGCCGGCCGACGAGTGCTGGTACGTCTCGGCCTGCTGGTAGGCGTCCAGGAGTTGCTGGGAACGCGGGTCCACCGGCGGGTCGGGCTCCTGGTAGGCGGCTGGGGTGGCGTACTCGTGGCCCGAGAAGCCGGTGAAGGGCTGGCCTTGGGGCGGGGCCTGCGGCTGGTCGAAAGCGTTCTGCCCGAAAGGCTGCTGGCCGAACTGGGGCTGCGGCTGGGCCGGGGGCGGAGTCTGCGCCGGGGGTTGGGCCTGGTCGGCGGGCGCCCATGGGTTCGGCTGGTTGTCGAGGGGCGCGAAGGGGCTGGGCTGGCTGTCGACCGTCTGGTAGCCGTTCGCCTGGCTGTCCGTGGGAGCGTGGGCGTTGGGCTGGCTGTCTGCGGGGACGTACGGAGTCGGCTGGTTGTCCGGCGTGCTGTACGGGATCAGCTGGTTGTCCGGCGTGTTGTACGGGATCGCCTGGCTGGCCGGCGTGTTGTACGGCTGCGAGAAGGCGCTCGGCTGACTGTCCGCGGGGACGTAGGGGGCGGGCTGGTACTCGGGCTTCGGCTGGTGGCCGCCGTCGGGCGTGGGGAAGCTCGGGTTCGTCTGACCGAAGCCGGGCTGGGGTGTGGGGAAGCTCGGGTCCGTCTGGCCGAAGCCGGGCTGGGGCTGAGGCGTGGGGAAGCTCGGGTCCGTCTGGCCGAAGCCCGGCTGGGGCTGGGGGAAGCCCTGGTCCGGCTGGCCGTGGTTCTGGTCGCGGTCGGTCGTGGCGGGGAATGCGACGGTGACCGGCGGGGGGGTCGAGGCCGGCTCCGGGGCGTAGGGGGGCTGCTCGGGCTGGCCACCGTAACTGGGCGGCTGCTGGCCATAAGCGGGCTGCTCGGGCGCGCCACCATAACTCGGCGGCTGCTGGGCATAGGCGGGCTGCTCAGGCTGACCGCCATGACTCGGCGGCTGTTGACCGTAGCCCGGCTGCTCCACCGGACCTCCGAAGCCGTCCGGCTGGCCGCCGAAGCTGGGCGGCTGCTGGGCATAACCGGCCTGACCGGCCTGCTCCGCCGCCGCCGGACCACCATAACTGGGCGGCTGCTGCCCATAACCCGGCTGCTCAGGCTGGCCGCCGTAACTGGGCGGCTGCTGGCCATAACCCGGCGGCTCGGGCGCGCCACCGTAACTCGGCGGCTGCTGGGCATAGGCGGGCTGCTCAGGCTGACCGCCATGACTCGGCGGCTGCTGGCCGTATCCCGGCTGCTCAGGCTGGCCGCCATAGCTGGGGGATTGCTGGCTGGGGGGCTGCTGACCGTACGGCTGCTGCTGGCTGGGGGGCTGCTGGCCGTACGGCTGCTGACTGGGGGGTTGCTGACCGTAAGGGGCGTTGGGGAACTGCTGGCCGTACCCCTGCTGGGGCTGGACGGCGGGGCGGTCGGGCAGGACCTGTGGGAGCAGGTAGACCAGCGCGATGGCCGTCAGCGCGAGCACCGGCACGCCCCTGATCACGAACTCCGCCGTCAACCGCGCGCCGCTGCCCGCGAAGAGCCCGAGGATCAGCGTGATCGCGCCGAACAGGGTGGCGATGGCGAGCATGGCCGCCGCGCCGAACGCGACCGGCTTGGCCTGGGACGACGGTGTGCCGACCTTGGTGAGCAGCACCACCGAGCCGAGGAGCAGCGCCGTGGTGACGGGGCTGGTGAAGTTCGCGAAGTTGCTGAAGGCACGGTCCGCGAAGGACAGGTCGGCGACCACGGAGCCCGAAGAGCTGACCAGGACCTTGCCGATGGCCACGAGGATGTTCAGTCCGCCCCCGGCGAGCATGAGCCAGGCGGCCGGCTCCCTCAGCCGGGCGACGTCAAGTTTGCTCACAAGTACCCCCATCGGACCCTTTGGCCCGAAGGGAGTTTGCCACATCGCTGACTTCGACGACGGATGTCCAAGCAACCTCTTACGTGCCAGACGTCCACATTAAGCGTGTTTTGCTGGTTTTTCGGAGACCGAAGCGTTGTAAAGCTGCCTCCCGAGACAGGTGTGTCGGTGGCCGGTGCGAGACTGGTCCGCATGCACATCGTGTCCCTCGCCGGCGGCATCGGCGGCGCCCGCTTCCTGCGTGGCCTGCGGGCGACGGCCCCCGACGCCCAGATCACCGTCATCGGCAACACCGGCGACGACATCACCCTGTTCGGCCTGCGCGTCTGCCCCGACCTCGACACCGTCATGTACACCCTGGGCGGCGGCATCGACGAGGAGCAGGGCTGGGGCCGCGCCAAGGAGTCCCATGCCGTCAAGGAGGAGCTGGCGGCCTACGGGGTAGAGCCGCAGTGGTTCGGGCTGGGCGACCGCGACTTCGCCACGCACATCGTCCGGTCGCAGATGCTGGAGGCCGGCTACCCGCTCTCCCAGATCACCGAGGCGCTGTGCGCGCGCTGGCAGCCGGGCGTGCGCCTGCTGCCGATGAGCGACGACCGCTGCGAGACGCACGTCGTGGTCTCCGACGAGCGCGGGCGGCGGGCCATCCACTTCCAGGAGTGGTGGGTACGCCTGCGCGCCGCCATCCCCGCCGAGTCGATCGCGCTGGTCGGGGTCGAGACCGCCAAGCCGGCCCCGGGCGTGCTGGAGGCCATCGCGGAGGCCGACGTGGTGATCCTGCCGCCGTCCAACCCGGTGGTGAGCATCGGCACGATCCTTCAGGTGCCGGGCATCCGTGACGCGCTGCTGGCCAAGACCGTGGTGGGCGTCTCGCCCATCATCGGTGGGGCGCCGGTGCGCGGCATGGCCGACGCCTGCCTGACCGCGATCGGCGTCGAGACCAGCGCCCAGGCGGTGCTGGACCTCTACGGCGCGGAGCTGATCGACGGCTGGCTGGTCGCCGAGGAGGACTCCGGCGTCGCTCTCGACGGGGTCAGGGTGGAGGCACGACCGCTGATCATGCACGACGCCGACGCGGCGGCCGACATCGCCCGCGCCACCCTCGATCTGGCCCTGGAGCTCGCCCGATGACCCCCATGAGTCCGACGGAGCCCACCACCCCGACCGTGCCCACCACCCCGACCGACCCCACCACCCCGACCGAGCCCACCGACGTAGCGAGTCCGGCGAGTCCGGGCGGCGGTCTGTCCGGTCGGGTCGAGGTGTTCGGGGTTCAGGGCATCGGTGAGGTGCGGCCCGGTGACGACATCGCGGCCCTGCTCGGTGGCGCCGACCTGCGCGACGGCGACATCCTCGTCATCACCTCCAAGATCGTGAGCAAAGCCGAGGGGCGCGTCCGCCAGGCCCCCGACCGCCTGGCCGCCATCGCCGAAGAGACCGAGCGCGTGGTGGCCAGGCGCGGTGACACCGTCATCTCCCAGACCCGCCACGGCTTCGTCATGGCCGCCGCCGGGGTCGACGCCTCCAACACCGCCCCCGGCACGGTCCTGCTGCTCCCCGAGGACTCCGACGCCTCCGCCCAGCGCATCCGGGCGGCCCTGGCGGCCCGCGCGCGGGTGGGCGTGATCGTCTCCGACACGTTCGGCCGCCCGTGGCGCCACGGCCTGACCGACGTGGCGATCGGCGCCGCCGGCGTGACCCCGCTCGAAGACCTGCGCGGCGGCGCCGACACCCACGGCAATCCGCTCAACGCCACGGTGACCGCCCTGATCGACGAGATCGCCGCCGCCGCCGAGCTGGTCAAGGGCAAGCTCGCGGGCGTGCCCGTGGCCGTCGTGCGCGGCCTGTCCCACCTGGTGACCGAGGAGGACGGGCCGGGCGTCCGGGCGCTGGTCCGGCCTGCCGACGAGGACATGTTCCGCTACGGCTCGCGTGATGTGGTGTTCGCCCGCCGTACGATCAGGGAGTTCTCCGCCGAGCCCGTGGACTCCGCTGCCGTACGCCGGGCGGTGGCGGCCGGCATCGCCGCGCCAGCGCCGCACCACACGACCCCGTGGCGGTTCGTGCTCGTCGAGTCGGCGCAGACGAAGGTGAAGCTGCTCGACGCCATGCGCGACGCCTGGATCGCCGACCTGCGGGCCGACGGGTTCACCGAGGAGTCGATCACCAAACGGGTCAGGCGCGGCGACGTGCTGCGCAACGCCCCCTACCTGGTCGTGCCGTGCCTGGTGATGGAGGGCTCCCACACCTACCGTGACGAGCGGCGCAACGCCTCCGAGCGTGAGATGTTCATCGTGGCGACGGGCGCGGGCGTCGAGAACTTCCTCATCCAGCTGGCCGTCGAGGGACTCGGCTCGGCGTGGGTGTCGTCCACGATGTTCTGCCGCCCGGTGGTGCGTGAGGTGCTCGACCTGCCGGAGTCGTGGGACCCCATGGGCTGCGTCGCGGTGGGCCACGCGGCGGCCCCGCCCCGGGACCGTCCGCCCCGCGATCCGCAGGACTTCATCCTGACGCGCTGACTGCCAGTCAAGAACAGTCAAGGGCCATTTACCGTTAATAAAGTTTCCTTTACATTCGGATTATCCCCCCATGTAAAGGAGCCGCTCCATGAGAAGGACGCTCACGTTGGTCACCGTGGTGGTGATCTCGATCGCCACCACGGTCTTCGTCGCCCAGCCGGCCCTGGCGCACGGCTACATCAACTCCCCGCCCAGCCGTCAGGCGTTCTGCGCGCAGGGCCAGGTGCCCAACTGCGGCGACATCATCTACGAGCCGCAGAGCGTGGAAGGGCCGAAGGGGCTGCGTAACTGCCACGGCAACAACGCGCGGTTCGCCCAGCTCAGCGACGAGTCCAAGCCCTGGCCGGTCACCTCGGTCGGCAACTCGGTGACCTTCAGGTGGACACTCACCGCCAGGCACTCCACCAGCACCTGGGAGTACTTCATCGGCAACACCCGGGTCGCCTCGTTCAACGACGGAGGCGCCCAGCCACCGGCGACGGTCTCCCACACCGTGAACTTCGCCGGCTACAGCGGCCGGCAGAAGGTCCTGGCGATCTGGAACATCGCCGACACGTCCAACGCCTTCTACGCCTGCGTCGACCTGAGGTTCGGCGGCGGCGGCGGGAACCCGACCCCCACGCCCACCCCGACCCCCACCCCGACGCCCACCCCGACGCCCACGCCGACCCCGACGGTGACCTCGCCGGGTGGCACCTGGGCGCCGAATGTCGCGTACGCGGTGGGCGCGCTGGTCACCTACGCCGGGCTGTCGTACAAGTGCCTCCAGGCGCACACCACACTCCCCGGATGGGAGCCGCCGAACGTACCGGCGCTATGGCAGCGCCTCTAGCCCGCAGAGTTCACCCGCGGAAGACGGGGTGCCGGGACTTCCCGGCACCCCCTCATCATGTGGTCGGCTTGCAGGTGGGGTGGCACAGGCGGCGGGCGAGCGCGGCGAGGAAGACATCGATGATCTCGTCCGGCTGCTGGGCGATGTGCAGGGAGCCGTTCGTGACGGAGGTGATGTCGGACAGGCTCGCCCGGTCCGCGTTGCCGAAGGCGATGATGACGATCTGGATGGGCTTGTTCGGGTCCCACTCCTCGCGGAGCTTGCTGACCAGCTGCGGCAGTTTGATGCCGCGGCCGTCGTCCTTGCCCGCGGTGATCACCAGGAGCGTGTTGTTCATCTCCTCGCGATACTTGCCCGCGAGCTCGTGGAAGCCGCCGAGTATCGCGTCGTAGAGCGAGCTGTCACGGTCGGGATGGGCGGTGATCGTGGTGGTGAGCTGGTCGAGTACGCTCCTCCGGACCAGCTGGCCGCTCTCGGGGCGGCTGATCGGCCCCAGGCTGACGCGCTGCTGGTAGCCCTTGGCCTGGCCGAGCCCGTCGGCGAACTCCCACAACCCCATGTGCGTGGTGTCGGGGAAGAGCCGCAGCCCGATCTTGGCCGCGGCCAGCGAGACGCCCAGCCGGGTGGTGTTCTTCAGCTTCTCGGCCATGTGCTTGGAGGTGTCGGCCAGCACCAGGATGTTCGTCGGCGGCGCCAGCCTGCTCCACGCCTGCAGTGCGGCGTCGATGTCCTCGGGCGACACCGAGGGCCGGGTCTTCGGGGCGACCGTCGGGATCTGCGGCCCCGGTGAGATCGGGCCCAGCTTGCCGTCGCCCGAGTGGAACCCGGCCCGCCGTACCAGATCCTGGGCCTCGGGGCCGCGCAGCCAGTCGGCGAAGAGCGTCGAGGCTTCGGCGGCCGTCGGGTCGGTGGCGGTGACGACGTACGGGTAGTCGAGATCGATCGTGCCCTCACGCGGGTTCAACGCGACGACCGGGTCGGTCGACGGCTGCTGGTTGTGCGTCCACACCGACTGCTCGGGCACGATGACCACCGGCCGCTGCCAGAACGTGTGGTCGTCCACGGCGGCCAGCATCGAGCGGTAGTCGGGCGCCGAGCCCGCCTGCGCCCAGCGGACGAACGCGGTCAGCGCCTTGTCCGCCTCGGGCCCGTTGCCCACCACGTCCCTGGCGGCGGCGACCGTGGCGATGCCCGCGCCGGCCAGCGACGGGTCGGGCACGCGCACGATGTCGGGCTCGTTGGCGTTGGGCGTGAGCCGGCCCCGCACGGTGGAGGGGAAGACCATCCGCCAGTTCATCTCGGTCTTGCCGACGGAGAAGCGCTGCGCCAGCGACGACCGCGTGGCGAACACCAGCGGCGACGTCGCCACCACGCTCTCCCCCGTGGGCAGCGCGCTCGCGCCCTGCTTGCGGGCCAGCCGGATCCAGGCGGAGGAGTCGGCGATCCAGCCGTCGGGCCGCTCGCGTAACACGCCGGCCCGGTCGCCGATCAGCGTGCGCAGCACGGTGGCCGGAGGCTGCTCGGTGACCTGGACGAGCACGCACCGGCCGCCGATCGAGTTCTTGGCGTCGTTGAACTTTCCGGCCGCCTCCATGGCCGCCGGAGCGACGTCCACCGCAGCGGCCACGCTGACCAGAACAGGCTCTCGTGTCGTGCACAGCGCGCCGGCTCCGCCGAAGAGCACGACCACGGTGGCGGCGACGATGGCCAGCGCCCCCGCCCCCGCCAGCAGGCCGCGTTGCAGTGCCTTCCTGCGGCGCTGTTCGGCGGGCAGCGCCGCCCGGTGTCGACCCAGCCGCACGGTGCACCTCTCTTCAGGGGACTGCCGATTCTTCCAGCGCCGCCCACGACTGGCGCAAGACTCGGTAGAACTTGTTATAACTACGCCATCGGGAGTACCCGCCTGACGCTCTGGCAGACACCGTCGCTCGCCGCCGACGCGGCCAGCCGCTCGCCGTCGGGCCGGCCGTACTCCGTCGTACGCTGCCGCACCGGCCGGCCGGTGAGCTCGACCATCGCGCGCAGCTCACTGATCGTCTTGTACGAGCCGTTCTCCGACCCGGCCATCCGGCTGATGGTCTCCTCCATCAGGGTGCCGCCGAGGTCGTTCACCCCGCCCTGGAGCACCTGGTGGCACAGGTCGTCCTGGAGCTTGACCCAGGAGCACTGGATGTTCGAGATCGCGCCGTGCAGCAGGATCCTGGCCAGCGCGTGCACAGCCCGATTCTCCTGCGCGGTCGGCCCCGGCCGGGCGACGCCCGCCAGGTAGATCGGCGAGCTGGTGTGCACGAACGGCAGCAGCACGAACTCCGAGAACCCGCCGCTCTCCTCCTGCAGCCGCCTGATCAGCTTGATGTGCCTGACCCAGTGCACGTGGGTGTCCACGTGGCCGTACATCATCGTGGACGTCGTCGGGATGCCCACCCGGTGCGCGGTGGTGATGACGTCGATCCACTCCTTGGTGGGCAGCTTGCCCTTGGTGAGCACCCAGCGGACGTCGTCGTCGAGAATCTCCGCCGCCGTGCCCGGCAGCGAGTCGACACCCGCCTCCTTCGCCGCGTGCAGCCAGTCCTCGATGGACAGGTTCGTCCGGCTGGCGCCGTTGATGACCTCCATCGGGGAGAAGGCGTGTACGTGCATGCCCGGCGTCCTGGCCTTGACCGCCTTGGCGAGGTCGAAGTAGGCGGTGCCCGGCAGGTCGGGGTGGATGCCACCCTGCATGCACACCTCGGTCGCCCCGGCCCGCCACGCCTCCTCCGCGCGGTCGGCCACCTGGTCCAGGCTGAGCGTGTAGGCGTCGGCATCGGTCCTGCGCTGGGCGAACGCGCAGAAGCGGCAGCCGGTGTAGCAGACGTTGGTGAAGTTGATGTTCCGGTTGACGACGTAGGTCACCTCGTCGCCGACCGCCCGCGCGCGCAGGTCGTCGGCGATGCGGGCCAGCTCGTCGAGCGCTCCGCCGTCGGCCGACAGCAACGCCACGGCCTCGGCCTCACTCAACCCCGCCGGATCCGCCTCCGCCCGCCGCAACGCCGCCCGCACCTCGGACGGCGTATGTCCTCCTGACGCGGCGGGGTCCAGCCGATCGCGCAGCGCCTCCCAGTCTCCGTAGACGTTGTCGAAGTCGTCACGCCGGTCGTTGGTCCGGCCCGTCGTGTCCACCTCGACGTGCAGATCCACCCGGCCAGAAGCCGCGAATCCCCCATCTGGCTCCTGCCACGGCCGCCCCTGGAGCACCGCGTCCTCCACAGCCAGCCCCGTGACCGGATCCGCCAGCGCCGCCACGTGTGCGAACAACCGAGGATCCAGCCACGGCTCCCCCGCGAGCACATATTCCGGATAAATCGTCAGCCGCTCCCGCAGCTGGAACCCCGCCTCGCCGGTCCGCTCCGCCAGGTCGTCGATCTGCGGCCACGGCCGCTCAGGGTTGACGTGGTCGGGCGTCAGCGGCGACACCCCGCCCCAGTCGTCGATCCCGGCTCGGATCATCAGCTCGTACTCGGCGTCGACCAGGTTCGGCGGGGCCTGCAACCGTACCCGGGGCCCCAGAACGAGCCGGGCCACCGCGATCGTGGCGGCCAGCTCCTGCAGGTCGGCGTCCGGCAGGCCGCGCATGGCGGTGTCGGGCTTGGCGCGGAAGTTCTGGACGATGACCTCCTGGACACCGCCGTACTCGCGCGCCACCCGCCGGATCGCGAAGATCGACTCGGCCCGGTCCTCGATGGTCTCGCCGATGCCGATCAGGATCCCGGTGGTGAACGGCACGTTCGAGCGGCCCGCGTCCTCCAGCACGCGCAGCCGTACCGCCGGATCCTTGTCGGGAGACCCGTAGTGGGCGGCCCCCTTCTCCTCGAACAGCCGCCGCGAGGTCGTCTCCAGCATCATGCCCATCGACGGCGCGACCGGCTTGAGCCGCTGCAGGTCGCGCCAGCTCAGCACGCCGGGATTCAGGTGCGGCAGCAGGCCGGTCTCCTCCAGCACCCTGATCGCCATCGCGCGCACGTACGACAGCGTGTCGTCATAGCCGTGCGCGTCGAGCCACTCGCGCGCCTGGTGCCAGCGGTCCTCGGGCCGGTCCCCCAGCGTGAACAGCGCCTCCTTGCACCCCATCGCCGCCCCCTGAGCGGCGATCTCCAGCACCTCGTCAGGACTCAGGAACGGCGCGGGCAGTTTGTTCGGCGCGGTCGCGAACGTGCAGTAACCACAACGGTCCCGGCAGAGCCTGGTCAGCGGGATGAACACTTTCCTGCTGTACGTGATGACGCCCTCCCTCCCGACCGCCGCCAATCCGGCGTCCCGGATTCGGGAGGCGTGTTCGAGCAGCGTGTCAAGGTGCTCATCGCGGGCGTGGAGCAGCACGGCCGCCTCGGTGACGTCGAGGGTCTTGCCGTCGCGGGCCCTGGCGAGAGCACGGCGGAGTGCGGAATCACTAACGAGACTCATACCGGCACACTACGACGGGCTGGGTTCACGACCCGCACCTAGGGGAGGTGTCAGAAGGACCGATAGTCGCGCACGGGCATTCTCGGGCCGCGCGCGGGCGGGCGCAGCCCGGTGAGCCAGATCAGGACCGTCGCCCGGTGCCGGTGGCCCATGTAGGGCTCCAGCAGCCGCATCATGCCCGGATCGTCGGTCTTCTCGCCGGTCAGCGCGTAGCCCACCAGCGTGGCCAGGTGGAAGTCGCCCACGCTCACGGCGTCGGGATCGCCGAAGGCCCGCTGGCGCACCTCCGCCGACGTCCACACCCCGATGCCCGGCAGGGCCCGCAGCAGCCGGTCGAGCTCCTCACTGGTGGCGGCGGCCTCCAGCTTGGCGGCGTGCCAGGCCGCCGTGGCGATCGTCCTGGCCCGCACGGCCTCGGCACCGGCCCGATGCCAGTGCCAGGACGGCACCTCCCGCCACACGCTCGTCTCGGGCACGACCCGCATCCCGTCGGGCGCGGGCCCCGGGGCGGGCTCCCCGTAGCGGTTCAGCAACCACCGCCAGGCCTGCCACGCCTCACGCCCGACGACCTTCTGCTCGAGTACGGCAGGCACCAGAGCCTCCATGACCCGGCCGGTCCTGCCGATGCGCAGCCCCGCGTGCTTCCTGGCCACGTCCTCCAGCACGGCGTGCCGGACGCTGAACCCCGAGGCGTCGTCCTCGGCCCCGAGCAGGGCGGGCAGCGCCTCAAGCAGCCACCCGGCGCCCGGCCCCCAGGCCTGTCCGCACACGCTCCCCGCCCGCACGCTCACCCGCAGCGTGCCGGGGCCGTCGGGGGTGCGGGAGGTGCGCCACACGGCACCGTCGTGCGTGGCGCGCCAGGTGGGATCGCCCGTGCCGCGCCGGTGCGGGCCCAGCACGAGGCCCACGTCCACCGGCCCCTCGGGCTCCCACCAACGCTCCATCACCCCTACAGTCTGCCGCCCCCGTTGGCCTCCGGGTGCCGGGGGTCAGACGTCGCTTGAGTAGCGGACCGCACGCTCAGGAAGCTCGATGCCCGGCCAGATGCGTACGCCCGCCTGGAGTTCGTTGCCCGGGCCCACCACCGCGCCGTCGCCGATCACCGCGTCGCACACCACCGCGCCCGCGCACACCCGCGCCCCCCGGCCCACCACCGAGTCCGTGACGGACGCGCCCGCGTGGATCACGCAGTCGTCGCTCAGCACGCTGCCCAGCACCGAGGCGCCCGCCTCGACCACGGCGCGCGCGCCCACCGTGGAGCCGCCCTGCACCTTGGCCTCCGGCGAGACCACGGCCCCGTCGAGCGCCAGGTATTCGCCGGTCGGACCGGGCAGCGCGGGCGAGGCCAGCCGGCCGAGCACCAGGTCGGCCGAGCCGCGGACGAACGCCGCGGGCGTGCCGACGTCGAGCCAGTAGGTGCGGTCGGCGTAGCCCAGCACGAGCTCACCCGACTCGATGAGCCCCGGGAAGGTCTGCCGCTCGACCGACACGACCTCGTCCCTGGGGATCTGGTCGATGACCGAGCGGGTGAACACGTAGCAGCCCGCGTTGATGCGGTTGGTCACCGGGTTGGGCGTCTTCTCCAGGAAGTCCGTCACCCGCCCGTCGTCGTCGGTGGGCACGCAGCCGAACCGGGTCGGATCGTCGACCTCCGTCAAATGGAGCGTTACAGCAGCGGAACGGTCCACATGGGTACGGATCTGGTCGCCTATGTCGTGACCGGACAGGATGTCGCCGTTGAGGATGAGCACAGGATCGTCGGGACCCGAGGTGAGCGCTTCGGCGGCGTTGCGGATCGCGCCGCCGGTGCCGAGCGGCGTCTCCTCCGTCATGTATTCGAGCGAGAGGCCGAACGCCGCCCCATCACCGAAGACGGGCTCGAACATCGAGGCTTTGTAGGAGGTCGCGAAGACGATCCGGCGCACCCCGAATGATCGGGCGCGGGCCAGCTGATGTGCCAGGAACGGCACTCCGGCGGTGGGAAGCAGCGGCTTGGGCGTGCCCAGTGTCAGCGGACGCAGGCGCGTGCCCTGCCCTCCGACCAGGAGGATCGCCTCGAGGTCTGGCAAAGAGCTCTCCATCACTCGGTGAGGTTATCTAACTATTCGATCGCGCGCTGGTAGGAGCTGAGATGCGCCTCCACGGACGCCTCCCAGGTGAACTCGCGGGCTCTGGCCAGACCGGCCTCACGCAGCTGCCGCCGCCGCTCGGTGGAGGCGAGCAGCTGGCCGAGCTCTGTGGCGATGCTGTCGGCGTCGGGCTCGGTGTAGGCGACCGCGTCGCCGCCCACCTCGGGCAGCGAGGTGCGGTGGGTGGTGAGCACCGGCGCACCGCAGGCCATCGCCTCCAGCACGGGCAGCCCGAACCCCTCGCCACGCGACGGGAACGCCACCACGACCGCCCCGCCGAGGAACCCCGGCAGGTCCGGAATGCTCAGGTAGCCCGGCCGCACCACCTTGACGGTGGCCTCGACCTCCCGGCAGGCCTCATCGACGTCGTCCTCGTGGACCCCGCCGCCGAGCACCAGCGCGGGCGGGTGGTCCAGGCTCTTGACGGCCATGGCGAAGCCGCGGATCAGGTTGGGCACGTTCTTGCGCGGGTCGAGCGCGCCGAGGAAGGCCACGTACGGCTGACCGTGCAGGCCGCACCTGGTGACCGCGCGGAGCATCTCGACGTCGCTCGGCGGGTGGAAGACTCGCTGGTCCACGCCGTGGTAGGCCACGTCGATGCGGGTCGGATCGGCGGCGAGCACGCGGATCAGCTCGTCCCTGGTCGCCTTGGACGGCACGATGACGCGGGTGGCGTGACGTACGGAGGTGCGGGTGGCGGACCTGAAGAACGACGCCCGGACCGCGCTGTGCTGTTCGGGCTCGGTGAACCAGGTGACGTCGTGCACGGTCACCACTGTGGGCAGGCCCGCGCGGATCGGCATCGAGTAGTAGGGGGCGTGGATGACCTGCGCCCCCGCCTGGCGGGCGAGCAGCGGCACGCCGGTCTGCTCCCAGGCGAGCCTGGCGGCCCGGTTGGTGATGGCGACAGGGCCAGGCATGATCCGGGCCGAGGGCGCGAGCCGCCCATAGCGGTCGGCGTCGGCGCGCTGGCAGACCACCGCGAGATCGGCACCCGCCCGGTCGAGCCCGGCGACGAGCCCGTCCACGTATCTGATCAACGCCCCGCGGTCCGCGGGGACCGCCGCGGCGTCGACGAGCACTCGAGGCATTACGAAGATCTTCTCCCCTCAAGATCAACGTGGGGCCTTTCGCCCCCCTCTACGGTTCAGCTTATGACCACTGAGCCCCAAATCGTGGTCCAAATCACCCCGAGTCGCGCCGAGCTGCGATTCCCGCCATACCCGCGCAGATCAGGTCCCCGATGACGATGACGATCCGCGATGAAAGAGCCACGGCGATGGCCGGGCCGGAGGGCATCACCGGCGACAGCACGCCCACCATGACCACTTCCCGCACACCGGCACCGGCGGGAACGACGAACGACATGATGCCCAGCGACCACGACAGGGCGAAGGCGCCGATGGCGAAGAGCAGGCCGTCCTGCGGCACGATGAAGTAGAGGTGCACGCCGTAGGAGATCCAGCCGGCCAGGGCCCAGCCGAGCGCGGTGAGCATGCCACGCCGGGTGAGCCCGCGTTCGAGGGGCTCGCGCTTGAGCTTACGCAGCCCGAACCCGATCAGCCCGTTGATCACCTTGGGCTCCAGCAGCACCAGCAGCACGGGCACGAGGAGCAGCAGCCAGCCGAACCGGTCCCAGCCGAGCGTGACCAGCGTGACGAGCAGGCCGGTGGCCAGCTGGATCGGCATCATCAGGAAGAAGGCCGCCGCGCTGCGCGGGCGGGGCACACCGAGGTCGCGGCCCATCTCCATCTGAGCCAGGACCGGCCAGACGGCGCCGGGGATGTACTTGCCGAGCTGGCCGACGAAGAACACCTTGGCGGCGGGGCGCAGGGGCAGCGGCGAGCCGAGGTCGGCCAGCAGGGTGCGCCAGGTCATCATGGCGCACAGCAGCGCGGCCACCACCCCGACCAGGGAGGCGGCGAGCAGCGGCCAGCTCAGCCGGGCGAACCCGGCGACCACGGCGTCCCACTGCGACGCCACGGCCCACCCGCCGAACCCGAGGGCGACCAGCAGGAACCCGAACCGCACGACCTTGCGCACCACGGGCGCCCTGCCGGACGTGCCAGGTTTGATGGTGCTCACAGCGGGCGGACCCGCTCGGGCGGCTGCGGGAGGGCGGCGCCCACCGGGGGGCGGGGCGTCTTCGTCGCCACCCACAGGTAGGTGGGCACGATCGGCAGGAGCAGGCGCAGCACCGCGCGCGGAGTGCGCGCCAGCACGGCCCGCACCACGCGGCCCAGCGCGCCCGGGAACAGCTCGGACCCGGCGAACCGGGTGGGCGTCGCCAGCACCGGGAAGGTGTAGTCCCACACGTGGAAGGCCCGCAGCATCCGGCGCAGCCCGCGCCGGGTGCGGTAGCGCTCGTAGTAGTGGTCGGCGCGACCGGAGGCGCGCACGTAGCGGTCGGCGAGCGCGGGCGGCAGGTAGGACAGGAACGGCAGCTTGTAGTGCGGCTCCATGATGCCGAGCCGGTTGCCCAGCCCCAGGTAGAGCACGCCGTCGTCGGACAGCACCCGGTGCATCTCGGCGACCACGGCGTCGGGGTCGACGACGTGCTCGTAGATGTGGTTGAACACCAGCACGTCGAGCGAGCCGTCGGGGAACGGCAGCGCGGTGCCGTCGCCGCAGACGAACGCCACCCGCTCGCCGAACCGGTCGGCCGCCTTGCGCAGCCCGGGCACGTCGATGTCGATGCCCAGCGTGTGCTCGGCCCCGGCGCCGGCCAGCTCGTCGGCGATGAACCCGGCCGAGCAGCCGACGTCGCCGACGGTCAGCCCGCCGAGCGGACCGTGGAAGTGCTCCACCACCGCGATGATCTTGGCGGCCTTGCGCCGGCGTTTCTCCTCGTCGAGCATCGCCGACTGGAACTCGGAGTACTCCAGCTGTGCGACCCGTTCCTTACCCACGCCGCCCAACAGTACCCGCGTGCGAGAGGCGCTGAACGATCGAAGACCCGATCGTCTGGCTATACCCGGCCGACCGCGGTTAGCCTTGGCCAATGCTCCGCCGCCTGCTGCGCGTCTTCCTCGCGCTGGTCGCGCTCGGTTTCCTCGGCTACGGACTGGCCAGGAACTGGGGCGAGACCACCGCGGCCGTGACCGCGCTGTCGCCGTGGGCGGTGCTCGGGGCGTTCGCCGCGGTGCTGGCCGGGCAGTTCTGCATGCTGCTCGCCTGGCGCGGGGTGCTGGCCGGGCTCGGGTCGCCACTGCCGTTGCCGGTGGCCGGGCGGATCATGTTCGTGGGCCAGCTCGGCAAGTACATCCCCGGCTCGGTCTGGGCGTACGCGGCGATGATGGAGCTCGGCCGCGACCACGGCAGCCCGCCGCGCCGGACGTTCGCCTGCATCTCGCTGTCCCTGGTGATCAACCTGGGGGTCGCGCTGTCGATCGCCGCCGCGACGCTGGCGACGCAGCAGGCCGTGCGCCAGGCGTGGTACCTCCTGCTGCTGGTCCCCGTGATCATCGTGTGCCTGCATCCCAAGGTGCTCACCTGGGGTCTCAACCTGGCCCTGCGCCTCGCGCGCAAGGAGCCGCTCGACAGCGTGCTGCCCGGCCGTACCGTGCTGGTCGCGGTGGGCTGGACCGCCCTGGGCTGGTTCGTGTACGGCCTGCACACCTGGCTGCTGTCGGGCAGGTGGGACCTCTACGTGGTGGCGACCGGGGCCTACGCGTTCGCCTGGGCCACCGGGCTGCTGACGTTCGTCGTGCCGGCCGGGGTCGGGGTGCGTGAGGGCGCCATGATCCTCGTGCTCTCGCCGCTGATCGGCACCGGCCCGGCCTACGCGGTGGCGGTGGTGTCGCGGCTGGCGTTCACCCTGGGCGACGCCGTCGCCGCGGGCATCGCCTTCCTGCTGGGCCGTCAGGCGTCGAGGAGCACCGCGGAGTACGACGACCAGAACGGCTCCGGGTCGACCGCCTTGACGCCCGACCGCAACCGCTCGGGCTCACCCGGGGCGTAGAACCGCTTGATCGCCCCGTTGAGGGCCTCGACGTCGTCCGGCTCGACCAGCAGCCCGTCGACGCCGTCCGTGATGTGGTCGGCGAGCGCCCCGACGCGGGTGGCGATCACCGGCACGCCGTGCTCGTGCCCGAGCCAGACGTTCTGGCTGGCGGTGGCGTTGCGGTAGGGCAGGACGAGCGCGTCCGCCGAGGCGAACAGCTTCGGCACGTCCTCGGCGGCCACGTAACCCGGCCGGAGCTCCACCCGGTCGGCGAGGCCCAGCTCACCGATCAACGCCTGGGTCCCGTCGAGCCCGCCCCAGAACTCACCCGCCACGGTCAGCCCGACCCCCTCCGGCAGGGCCCGCAGCAGCAGGTCGAGCCCCTTGTACGGCCGGACGATGCCGAAGAACAGCAGCCGCCCGTGCACCTCGGCGGAGCGTTCCCCGGTCGTGGACGGCAGATGCGGCGGCAGCCCGGCCACACTCACCGGCTTTCCGGTCAGGGAGGCCGCCAGGGCCGCCTGCTCGCCGGAGTGGGTGAGCACGGCGTCGACCCGGTTGAGCAGCGCCTTCATCAGCGGCCGGTCGTAGGGCTTGCGCTCGTGCGGCAGCACGTTGTGGCACAGGGCGACGGTCCTGGCCTTGCCGCCCAGGCCGTACAGGATGCCGAGGTAGGCCGGGACCTGCACCGGGCTCAGGACGGCCAGGATCACCAGGTCGGCCGAGCGCAGCCGGCGCCCGCAGGCCACCCAGCCGGCGGGATTGCGCCAGTCGAGCCGGCGCAGCGTCTTCGGGAAGGGAGTGCCTTCGGGCGCCGTTATCGTCTGCTGCCCCGGATAGAGGAAGGCCGGGTATTGCGCACGCCAGGACTCGATCACCACGTCGTGGCCGAGCGCCGTCAGCCGGTGCGCCAGCTCGGTGGTGTGCTGCGCCCCGCCTCCTTTGTACGGATAGGTGGGGCCGACGATGGCGATGCGCACGCTATTCGCCCCGCGAGCGCACGATCAGGTCGGCCAGCAGCGCCACGGACCCGATGAGCAGGCCCGACAGGAAGATCATGACGGTGTTGGCCGGGAAGTAGAAGGGGTGCTGGACCATGTCCCAGATCCCCTTGACGAACCCGATCGCCACCAGCCACAACGCGGGCGGCATGAGCACCTTGAGCGGGTTGAAGTACATGATCATCCGCAGCACCTGCAGGATGTAGCGGTAGGCGTCGGAGACGAAGCTGAACTTCGACTTGCCCGCCCGCTTGGCGTAGCCGATCGGCATGTAGTAGACGTCGTGCTGGTTCGACAGGAACGACAGCGTGATCGTCGTGACACAGGAGAACCCGGGCGGCAGTAGCCGCAGGTAGGGCTTGGCCACCGACTTGCGGAACGCGCGCAGCCCGGAGTTGAGGTCGGGGATCTTCTGCCCGGCGAGCTGCTCGGCCACCTTGCGGATCACCCACTTGGCCGGGACGCGCAGCAGCTTGTGCGACCCCTCCTCGCTGGTGCGGGCGCCGACGACCTGGTCGACGGTCGTGTCCTTCTCCAGGATCTGGACCAGCTCGGGGATGCGCTCGTTGGGGTAGGTCATGTCGGCGTCGGTCCAGACGACGATCTCGCCCTTGGCCTCCTGCGTGCCGATGCGGCGCACGGTGCCCGACCCGCCGTTGCGGTGGAAGGCGCGGATCCGCAGGTGCTCGAACCGGGGCGCGGCCTCCTGCAGCCTGGCCAGTGTCTCGTCGGTGGAGCAGTCGTCGACCGCCACCAGCTCATAGGTGTAGCCGCTGGAGTCCATCGCCTTGGTGATGCGCTCGACCTCGTCGATGACGTGATCCTGCTCGTTGTAGCACGGCAAGACGATCGTGACGTATGGCGCTTCTTCCACGGCGTATCCACTCTGGGGGGTCTCAGGCGTGCTCACGTGCGTCGAGGGTACTCTGCCCAGCAGGGAGAAAAGTCCACACACAGGTCAGGCAACGGCCATCCACACGCTGATCCCGAACCCCCAGGTGCCGTTCGGCGCGTCGACGAGCGAGCGCTCGTCCTGCCGCGACACCAGGGCCATGACCTGCGTCTTCGGGCCGTACGGAGCGACCTGGAAGTCTTCGGCCGCCAGCACGACCGGGACGCGGCCGACGGCGCGGACGCGATCGATCAGGCGGCGCACGTCTTCTTCCTTTGCCGTATTCTTCCCTGCCACCACCCGGACCTGGGCCGTCGGGCGGTCGCACATACCCCGGACGACCTGGGTGAACCGGTTGCCCGTCACCCGCTCGATGATCAGCACCGAGGCGTTCGGCGGGATCTTGGCGCACATCGCCTCGACGGCCGCCCGCTCGCCCCGCTCCACCGGGGTGAACGCGGTCCCGATCGAGGTGATGGCCGGCGGCACCAGGACGAGCGCGGCGCCCACGACGCCGATCCACCGGCCGTACCCGCGCAGGGGCGCCCGGGTACGCACCCACTCCAGCCCCCACACCGCCAGCAGGATCATCCCGGGGATCACCACCGGGACCAGGCGGCGCGCGGCCCACGGATGGTCGGGGGTGATCTCCGGGCGCAGCAGCGTCGTCACCGTGGTCCAGCCGATGACGGCCAGAGGCAGCAGCCACTCGGCCGGGGAGCCGTTCCTGAGCAGCCGCCGCACCAGCACCGCCGCGGCGAGCGTGGCCAGCACGATCGCTGGGATGCCGACGTACCAGCTCACCCAGTGCAGGGACAGCTCCGAGTAGAGCCGGGTGCCGTCGACGGGCAGGCCGTTGGCCTTCTGCGTCTGTCTGATGAACTCGGAGGTGAGCCGGTCTTCCTTTGTCGTGGCCGCCCGCGTTACGGTCTGCAGCCACGGTCGCACGGCCAGCCCCGCCATGACGAGGACGACCAGCCCGGCACCCACGTTCGGAAGCCACCTGGGCAGCCGGATCCGGGCCAGGCGGGGCGCGGCGAGCGTACCGGCCAGGGTGAGCAGGAGAACGGCGGCGCAGATGGCCAGCAGCGGATTGAGCGACTTGGACAGATAGGACAGATAAGGCCGCGCCAGCACGTACGCCGCCAGCAGCCCCAACCCCGCGCCCACCGCGAGCCCGGCCAGGAGCGGCGGCCCGAGCGCCCCCTGGGAACGGCCGAGGCGCCGCCAGGCGATCAGCACCCCGGCGAACGCCAGGACAGGCAGCACGTCACGCAGCCCGTCGATCCTGACCAGCACGGCCAGCCCGAACACCAGCCCGCCCAGCGCCGCTTCCCACCCCCGCGGCCTGTCCTCACGCGAAAGGGCATCGTGGACCAGGGCCAGGCCGCCGAACAGCAGCACCAGCGAGGGGATCTCGCTGAAGGTGGTCCGCGAGGTGTAGAGGATCGGCAGGCTCACCGCGAAGGCCAGCGCCGCCACCGGCGCCCAGCGCCCACCGGCGAGCCGGCCCACCACCCCCGCCAGCGTGAGCACGGCCAGCGCTCCCAGCACGGCCGGTGTCAGCAGCATGCCGCCGAGCCAGTCACCCGCGGCGAACAGCAGCGGCGGTCCCGGCATGAACTGCGGCACCACCGCCCCGTCCGCGGGGTAGAACCCGATGCTGTCGAACTTGAGCGCCGGGTCAGGCCCGCCGAACGCCTCCACCTGCGGGGTGATCGGCAGCGAGCCGTGCCGGGCGAGCCAGACGGCGTACTGCGCGTACGTGGCGGGGTCGCGCCTGACGATCAGCTGCTCGGTGTGCGTGATCGCGTTGAACACACCCGACCCCACCGCGACGGCGACGACCGCGCCGACCTGCCGCCCGGTCGCCTCGACGACCTTCAGCGGCCCGCGGACGGCGAACCGGCACAGCAGCCCGATGACCACCACCCCGAGCACCAGCGCGGGCACCGGCTGGTACCAGCCCGCCAGCAGCAACGGAAGCGCGGCGAGCAGCCAGCCGGCCACGATCAGGGCAGGCAGGATCGAGACCACGGCGAGCACCCGGCCCGCCGACGGCCTGCGCGTCCGGTCCGGCCAGGCGATTCTCATCGGTGATCGCGAGCGTATCCAACGCGCGGGCGCCGTGGCGCTGCCACGGGCCTTCGGCGCGTCAGGTGCGTCGGGATGTATCAGGTGCGCGTGGTGGGACTAGGCCCCGCGCCCGGTGTGGGCGGTTACGCGAGATCGTCCGAAACGCGGGTAGCGTACGCGACGTGCCGGTGAAGCGGGAGCGGGAGAACGTACAGGTGGAGGAGGCGACGCCCGCCGGTGACCCCGTCCGGACGGCCTCACTGGTGCGGCGGCACGGCTGGTTCCTGGCGGTCCTGACCCTGGGCGCCGCGCTGCGGGTGGTCACGATGCTGGGCTTCCGCCCGGCCCTGTGGTTCCCCGACTCCTACACCTACGTCGTCACCGTCTTCCACCCACGCCCCGACCTGGTGCGCCCCGCCGGCTACTCGGCCTTCATGAAGGCGCTCGAACCGTTCCACTCCTTCGGCGCGGTCACCGCCGCGCAGCATCTGCTCGGCCTGGCCACCGGCGTGCTGGTCTACTGGTGCGCGCGCCGGGCGCCCAGGTGGGCGGCGACGCTGGCCACGGTGCCGGTGCTGCTGGACGCCTACCAGATCGAGCTGGAGCACCTGCTCGTCTCCGACACGCTCTTCATGTTCCTGATCGTCGCCGCGATCGCGCTCACCCTGGCCGACCGGTCCGTGGTGATCGCCGTCGGGCTGCTGCTGGCCGCCGCCACGCTCACCAGGACCGTCGGCCAGCCGCTGATCGTGGTCGTGGCGGCCTGGTTCCTGCTGCGCAGGCGGGTGGGGCTGGCCGGGGTGGTGGTCGTGGCCGCGCTGGCGCCGATCCTCGCGTACGGAGGCTGGTTCTACGCCACCTACCACCGCGTCGGCATCGTCGGGGCGAACGGCGTGTTCCTGTACGCCCGGACGATGTCGTTCGCCGACTGCGCCAAGATGGACCCCCCGCCGGACCTCAAGGTGCTCTGCGACCCCCGGCCGCCCGATCAGCGGCCGCCCTCGCAGGAGTACATCTGGGCCAAGGACTCCCCGCTCGTCGCGCTGCCCGACATCACCTTCACCGAGCGGACCGACGAGCTGGCGGGCCGGTTCGCCTCGCTGGCCATCCGTCAGCAGCCGCTCGACTACGCGGCCTCCGTGCTGTCGGAGCTGGGCCGTTCGTTCGTCTGGGGCCGCCCGGTCTACCCCGATCACGAGATCTACGACTACTACGAGTTCCCCGCCACCTCGCCGCCGCCGCCCGGCCGGTGGGCCGCGCAGTTGGGCGTCGACCTGGGCAAGCGCTACGAGCAGGGGCCGATCGGCACCGAGGTCGTCGAGCCGTACGCCGGCTGGATGCGCGCCTACCAGGACGTGGCCCGCCTGCCGGGCACCGTGCTGCTGGCCGTCCTGCTCGTCCCGCCCGCCCTGGCGATCAGGCGGCGGCGCTCCAGGTCCGTGAGAGGGATTTATGAGCCGCCCGCGTGGCTGCTGCCCTGGTCGACGTCGGTACTTCTGCTGGTGATGCCCGCCGCGGTGGCCGAGTTCGACTACCGGTACGTCCTGCCGGCCGTACCCCTGGCCTGCCTGGCGGCGGCTCTGGCCACCCGCGCCGACCTGGGTAAATCCTAAGAGTTTGCCCAGGATATTCCACGATATGTCCAGCTCTGAGTATGCTTTTGCCCGGTAACATCACGCCCGAGTCACGGTCGATTCTTTTGGTCATGGCTGCGGGCACGCCGTCCGTGACCTAGTCTCGTGGCGCAGAACGACCGAGCCGACCGGACTGGGCGAGGGGGCGCATGAGTGACCATTGGAGCGTGTCCGTGGAGGACCGCAGGGTCGCCTCTACACAGCCCGGCAGCCGGATGTCGCGTCGGGCGGCCGCGTCGAACCCTCCTCCGCCGCCGCCCGAGGACCTGCCGCCCCGCGGCCACCGCGGCGGCGGTAACGGTGGTGGCAACAAGATGCGGGTGCTGGCCTGGATCAGCATCGCGGCCACCTCGCTCATGGTCGTCGGCGCGCTGACCGGATACACGCTCTACCGCGACGCCTTCGGCAACATCAACAAGAAGGGCTTCAAGGAAGACATCCTCACCCCCCGGCCTCCGAGCACCGGCGCGCTCAACGTGCTGCTGGTCGGCTCCGACACCCGTGCGGGCAAGGGCAACGCGAAATACGGCCAGCAGCTCGCCAGGACGGCCGACGCCGGCGGCAAGCGCACGGACACGATCATCCTGATGCACATCTCGCCCAACCGGGACCAGGCGCGGCTCATCAGCTTCCCGCGTGACTCGATGGTGCAGATCCCCAGGTGCAAGAACGACACCACGAAGCAGGAGATGCCGGCCCGCCGTGACATGATCAACTCGGCGTACAGCTCGGGCGGGGTCGCCTGCACGATGTCCACGCTGGAGACCCTCACCGGCATCCGCATCGACCACTACGTCGAGGTCGACTTCAGCGGCTTCAAGGCCATCGTCGACGCCCTCGACGGCATCGAGATCTGCCTCCAGAACGGCGTCGACGACAAGAACTCCCACCTGAAGCTGCCCCCGGGCAAGAGCCTGCTGAACGGCGAGCAGGCGCTGGGCTACGTCCGGCTGCGCCACTACGGCGACGGCAGCGACATCCAGCGGATCAAGCGCCAGCAGATCTTCCTGAGCAAGGTCGTGCAGAAGGCCACCAGCAGCCAGCTCCTCACCGACATCGGCAAGCTCACGGGCTTCATCAAGGCCACGGCCAAGTCGGTGACGATGGACCCGGAACTGGCCAACGACACCGCTCAGCTCATCGACATCGCCAAGAGCGCGCAGAAGATGACGGCGGGCGGGGTCAAGTTCACCACGATCCCATGGCAGCCGGACCCCGAGGACAAGAACCGGGTGGTCTGGCGGCAGCCCGACGCCAACGACCTGTTCAACGCGATCAAGAGCGACGTCGAGCTGCCCGAGCCCGCGGCGACGACCGGCACCACCAAGCCCAAGATCAATGTCAAGCCGGAGCAGGTCCAGGTCCAGGTGCTCAACGGCACGACGACGCAGGGCAAGGCCCGCGAGGTCGCCGACCTGCTGAGCAAGGAGGGCTTCAAGGTCACCGGCGTGGGCAACTACCTGGCCGCCGACGGCAAGAGTCAGGCCAACACCCAGGTCCGCTACGCCAAGAAGGCGGCCGACGGCACCGCGTACAGCGACGTGCTGATCAAGGCGATGCAGCCCAAGCCGGCCCCGACGGCGGGCAAGCTCAAGCCGACCACCACCGACGTCTACACCGCGCCGGTGCCCGTGCCCTCGACGACCCCGGCCACGACGAACCCGCCCGTGATCCAGCTGATCATCGGCGAGGACTTCAAGTCGGTCAAGGTCACCAAACTCCCCGACAGCGTCACCAACAGCACGATCTCTGCCGATAAGCAGAAGAACGTCTGCACCTGACCTCCAAGTTCCCTGTGTAACCGGGTGTTCTCACACCGCGAGTGAGACAGGAGCCTCGCGGCCGGGATAATGTGTTGCGGTCGGCGACGTGGGTTCGCCCCACGCGATCAAGTCGCGTGCCGCGTGCTGCCTGTCGCATTCCCCCGACCCCGAGTGAAGCTGAGCGACTCCGTAGTGTCTGACACGAAGCACTCCCCACCGACCACGACTCCCAAGGGTCCCGGTGACGCCGATGAGGCCACCGGTCCCGCGAGTACAGGAGCTCAGTGGCCGCTGCCGGAGGAGGCTTTCTGGAGTGAGAAGACGGATCCGCACGGCACCGCCCCGCCCGGGGCCGGGCACGAGAAGCCCGAGCCGGAGCCAGAGCCGTCGCCTGAGCCCGAGGCGCCCAGGCGGAAGCGCGACCCCTATCTGGACAACGTCAAGTTCGTCCTGATCGCGTTCGTGATCGTCGGCCACTCGCTGGTGCCGACGCTCAACACCGACTCCGCCAGGTCGCTCTACATCTTCATCTACACCTTCCACATGCCGCTGTTCGTGCTCGTCAGTGGCTACCTGTCCAGAAATTTCTGGAACTCCAACGCGAAGACCAACAAACTGGTCGACACGTTCGTCGTGCCGTACGTGATCGTGGAGGTCGGCTACGCGCTGGTCCGGCTTGGTCTGGGGGAGAAGTGGAGCCTCACGATCATCGACCCCGCGTGGATCAACTGGTACCTGCTGGCGCTGCTGTTCTGGCGACTGTCCACCCCCGTGTGGAAGCGGATGAAGTACCCGATCCCGGTGGCGATCGCGATCTACCTGTTCGCCGGGTTCTCGCAGATCTCCGGTGACTTCAGCATGGACCGGTTCTTCGGCCTGATGCCGTTCTTCGTCATCGGGCTCGTGATGCAGCCCGAGCACTTCGAGCTGCTCGACCGCCGGTGGATCAAGATCGTCTCGGTGCTGGTCGTGCTCGGCGCCGCCGCGGTGTCGATCTTCATCGCGCCCAAGGCGCCGCTCAAGCCCTTCTACTACAAGCACAGCTTCCAGGACATGGACCTGTCCTGGTGGATGGGCCTCGGCGTGCGCGCCGGACTGCTGATCTGCGGGCTGGCCATGTCATACGCCGTCCTGGCGCTGGTGCCCAGGCGCGAGACGTGGTTCACCGATCTCGGCACCCGCACCCTCTACTGCTACCTGCTCCACGGCATCCCCGTCCTCATCGCCAAGGACCAGGGATGGCTGGAGCTGCCGTGGCTGCACGGCCCGCTCGGGGTGCTGGCGATCAGTGCGAGCTGTTTCGCCCTGGCCATCGTGCTGTGCCTGCCCGAGACGCGCACCCTGTTCAAGTGGGTCCTCGAACCCCGCCTAACCTGGCTGTACCGCCGCCCATCACGAAGTTAAGCGGCAATTCCCCCTGCATTTACGCCGTTGACCGGGTGACCGCGCAGCATCGACCGCATGCGGGTTTGCGTCGCCACCACCGTCCACCATCCCGAGGACGCCCGGATCATGCACAGGCAGATCCGGGCGCTGCTCGACGCGGGCCACGAGGTGACCTACGTCGCGCCCTTCACCTACTACAACGTGACACCCACGATGGGCGTCACCGCGATCGACGTGCCGCGCGACGCCGGCTACGGCCGGGCGCGCTCAGCGCTCAGGCGCGGCCTCAAGCGCGCCGACCTGCTGATGCTGCACGACCACCGACTGCTGCACGCCCTGCCCTTCCACCACCCGCCGCTTGTCTGGGATGTGCGGGAGCAGGTCACCGCCAGGCAGATGGCCCGGGCCGAGAGGCGTCACCACGTGATCACCTCCGCCGTGGTGCCGGAAGCCACCCTGGTGTCGGCGGAGCCTCCACCTCCCGGTGACACCAGGGTGGTGCACATCGGGCGCCTGTCCGCCGAGCGCGGCGTCTCCGAGCTCATCGGGCTGGCCGAGCGACTCGTCCCGCACGGCATCCGGATGGACCTGATCGGCGCCAGCGACCGGGAGATCCGGCCGCTGCTGCGGGACGCGCAGCGGGTCGGGCTGCTCGACTGGTTCGGGTACGTCCCGAACCGCCATGCCCTGCGCATGGCCGAGGGCGCCCTGGCCGGCCTGGCCCTGTCGGCGGAGATGAGTCCGAGGACGCCGACCAAGATCCTCGACTACATGGGCCGGGGGCTCCCGGTGATCACCACCCCGCACGGCTCGATGGCCGAGCGCGTCGGGTGCGGGCTCGTGGTGCCGCTCGACGTGGACGCGCTCGTACACGCCGTACTCGATCTCAAGGAGGACCCCGCGCGGCGGGCGGCGCTGGGGGCGCGCGGCCACGCGGAGGCCCGCCTGCGGCACCACTGGCCCGATCACGCGGCGGAGTTCGTGGCCAGGATGGAGCGGTGGGCCGGGGTCAGCGTGCCCGCCCACTCCCTGGCCGTCTAAGGGCTGGAATCAGCGAGCCCGCTCACTCCCCTGACCGTCTAGGGCTGGAATCAGCGTGCCCGCTCACTCCCCTGACCGTCTAGGGGTGGAGTTAGCGTGCCCGCCCACTCCCTGACCGTCCAAGGGGGCGGACCGGGGGTTACGGTCACGCCGGCGGTGCCGTGGCGCCGGGCGCGAATGTGTGGGTGGCGGCCCAGCTGGCCAGGAGGCGGAGTTTGTCCTCGGAGTCGCTGCCGGGTTCGGTGCCGTAGGCCACCAGGGTGAGGTCGTCGGCGGCCAGCGCGAGGGATTCGTAGGTGAGGTGGAGGTCGCCGACGACGGGGTGGTGGAAGGGTTTGGCGCCGAGGTGGTGCTGGCGGACGTCGTGGCGGGCCCAGCGGGCGCGGAAGTCGTCGCTGCGGGTGGACAGCTCGCCGATCAGGTCGGTGAGGGTCTTGTCGTAGGGGTCGCGGCCGGCCTGGGTGTGCAGGAGGGCGACGGTATCGGCGGCGGCGCGTTCCCAGTCGCCCCAGAACTGGTGGGAGCGGGGGTCGAGGAAGATGAACCGGGCGTGGTTGGGGATGGCGCCGCGGGCGGCTTCGATCATGGGGGCGTACAGGGCGCGGCCGAGCAGGTTGGTGGCCAGGACGTCGCCGCGGCCGTTCATGACGAAGGCCGGTGCGTCGGTCATGGCATCCAGCAGCCGTTGCACGTTGAGCCGCACGGTGTGCGGGGCGGGGCGGCGCCGGCGGCGCGGGCCGGGTCCGGCGGTGCGGGCCAGGTCGTCCAGGTGGGTGCGTTCTTCGTCGTTGAATCGCAGCGCGCGGGCCAGCGCGTCCAGGACGCTGTCGGAGACCCCGGACAGATCTCCGCGTTCCAGGCGAGAGTAGTACTCGACGCTGACCCCGGCCAGCTGAGCGACCTCGGCGCGGCGCAGGCCGGGCACCCGCCGCCTGCCGGAGGACGCCAGCCCGGCCTGCTGCGGGCTGATCCTGGCCCGGCGGGAGGTCAGGAACTCACGGATCTCGCTGCGGTTGTCCACTTTTCCAGGGTAGGCGGCCTTCCCTCTGGAAAGGGTGCCCTGTCATTACACCTTTAACCAGTGCCTTCCACCCTGCCTGACCAGCGCTTTTGATGGGTAGTGGCTAATGACTGGAACGGAGGGCCCGGCCAGGCTCGCGACGGTTTCGAACCGCGCCCGCCTGCGGGGAGCCGACCGTTTCGAGCCGCCCCTACCTGCGGGAGGCCCGGCCGCTTCGAGCCGCGCCCGCCCCTGGGGCGGTTGGCCGTACGGACCGGGTTGGCCGTACGGACCGGGTTGGCCGTACGGACCGGGTTGGCCGTACGGACCGGGTTGGCCGTACGGACCGGGTTGGCCGTGCGGACAGAGAATCTGAAGGAGTGAAGGTTATGCGTGGTGTGGTGATGCACGCTCCCGGCGACGTTCGAGTGCAGGACCTGGCCGACCCGCGGATCATCGAGCCGACCGACGCGATCATCCGTGTCACGGCGACCTGCGTGTGCGGATCGGACCTGTGGCCCTATCGCGGCATCGAGGAGGTCCACGAGCAGCCGATGGGCCACGAGTACGTCGGTGTGGTCGAAGAGGTCGGCAGCGAGGTCAAGACCGTAAAGCCGGGCCAGTTCGTCGTGGGCACGTTCGTCGCCGCCGACGGCACCTGCGAGATCTGCCGCTCGGGCTACCCCTCTTCGTGCGTCCATCGGGTGTTCGTCGGCCAGGTCGGCACCCAGTCCGAGCGCGCCCGGATCCCCTGGGCCGACGGCACCCTGGTGGCCACTCCCGGCACCCCCGGACCCGACCTGATCCCCAGCCTGCTGGCCGCCTCCGACGTCCTGGGTACCGGCTGGTTCGGTGCGGTGGGAGCGGAGGCCGGCCCCGGCAAGACGGTCGCGGTCGTCGGCGACGGCGCGGTCGGCCTGCTGGCGGTGCTGGCGGCCAAGCAACTGGGCGCCGAGCGGATCATCGCCATGAGCCGCCACGAGGCGCGCCAGAAGCTGGCCATCGAGTTCGGCGCCACTGACATCGTCACCGAGCGCGGTGACGAGGGCGTGGCGAAGATCAAGGAACTGACCGGCGGGCTGGGCGCGCACTCGGTCGTCGAGGCGGTCGGCACCCAGGAATCGATGCGGCAGGCCATCGGCTCCGCCCGCCCGGGTGGTCACGTCTGCTTCGTGGGCGTCAACCACGACGTCAGCCTCAGCGGTGAGGACCTCTTCTTCGCCCAGGTGCACCTGCTCGGCGGGCCGGCGCCGGTGCACCGGTTCCTGCCCGAGCTGATCCAGCTGATCTGGGACCGGAAGATCGACCCCGGCAAGGTCTTCGACCTCCAGCTGCCCCTGGAGGAGGCCGCCGACGCCTACAAGGCGATGGACGAGCGACGCGCCATCAAGGTGCTCCTGACCGTCTGATCCCATCCGAGGTCGCCCGCCGTCTAGGGCCGTTCGAGGTCGTAGGTGACGTCCGCCAGGCGGACCGTCTGGACCAGCGGGTCCTCGATGATCTTCCGCAGCTCGCCGATCGTGGCCAGCGAGTCCACATAGGCGTAGGCCAGACCGTCGTTCGCGGCTTTGCGGAGGCGGGCCAGGCTCAGGTCGAAGTCGTGCAGGTTGTCGTCGTCGTAGTCCTTGAGGATGCCCACCCAGCGGCGGAAGTTCGCGAGGTCCAGCTTGATCGCCTCATCGGGCAAGATCTGGTGAACCTTCGTGGTCGTCAGTTCGGGCATCGGGGCCCTGTCCCACGACGTCATCCCGCCCCACGTGATGGGAATCGAACTGGGGCGCCGCTCATACACCACCTTGTCGACGGAGGTCCGGTATCTGGCGGTGAAGGCGATGAGCTCCTCGGTGGTGAGCGGCTTGGCGAATTCGACCACGGCCAGCGCGTTGAGCCGCTCGGGCAGCCTGGCGAGGACCTTGCGGCTGTCGTCCTTGGGCTGGTTACCGGTGCTCACATTGGCCAGGGCTCTGCTCAGGGTGGTCTTGGCGCCGTTGCCGAGCGGCAGCCGGCCCACGTGGCCGAAGAAGTCCTGGGTGATGACGTGCTCCGCGCCTCCATAGCCGGCGACGAACCCGCCGACGGCCCGCACCGGGTTGGCGGAAACGGTGAACGACATCGACAGCGGCGTGGTGGCGCCCCAGTCCCGGACCTCGATGTCGTAGCCGGGGTTGTAGATCTTGAAGGCGGTGCCGAGCACGTCCGCCATGCGCCATTCCCGTTCACCACGCTGCTGGATCAGGCTGGAGCCGACCGTCGCCACCAGGACGAGGACGACCAGCGCCGCAAGGACCATCGTGGCCGTACGCGTGAGGCCCCGCCGCACGGCCCGGCGGGTCGCCTTGCGGTCGAAGTCGGGCATGGGCAGCAGATCATCGTCAGTCATGCGGGACTCCGTAGATATCGGCGAAGGCGGTTCTGGCCCGCCACACGGCGGTCTTGATCGTGGCGTGTTTCTTGCCGGTCATCGCGGCCACCTCGACCAGCGAGAAGCCCTCGAAGTAGACCAGGGCGAGCAGCCTGCGGTGCCGCTCGGGCAGCCGCTCCAGGGCGTCGCGCACGGCCAGCGACTCGGTGTGCAGCGCGGGCACGCCGAGCTCGTCGGGATCGGGCAGGGCCAGCTCACGGCGGTGGCGCCGGACGTGGTCGACCAGGACGTTGCGGGCGATGGTGAGCAGCCAGGCGGCCGCGTTCTCGCCGCGCCAGCCGAGCAGCGCCCGGGTCGCCTTGACGAATGTCTCCTGGGCCAGGTCCTCGGCGAGGTGGGGGTCGCGGGTGCGGCGTAACAGGAACCCGCACACGAGCGCCCAGTGCTCTCGGTACAGCTCCTCGATGATGATGCCCTCCGCGTTCTTGCGATCGGTGATCTAGGGCGCGGACCCCTGGCTTCAGCCATGGGGGTAAGCCCTTCTGTCGAATCTTTGAGCGGTAGATAGGTCGCTTCTGTATATTGATCCATGTGGCCGTGACCTTGCGCGCGAACAGCGATATCGCCTTCCAGTGCGCCTTCCACGTGGTGTGGTGTCCCAAGTACCGCAGGCGGGTGCTGGGCGGAGAGATCGAGGAACGACTCAAGCAGCTCATCGGCGAGGTGGTCGAGGAGAAGGGGGCGTGGCTGGTGGACGTGGACGTCATGCCCGACCACGTGCGGCTGCTGGTCGAGGTGGATCCCCAGCTCGGGATCCACAAGCTGGTCAAGGCCATCAAGGGCCGCTCTTCTCGCGTCCTGCGTCAGGAGTTCCCGAGCTTGAGGTCGAAGCTGCCGACGCTGTGGACCAACTCCTACTTCGTGGCCACCGTCGGCGCGGCGCCCCCGGAGGTCGTCGAGCGGTATGTCGAGAACCAGAAGAACCGGTGATCGCGGATGCTGACCGGGCGTAAGTACCGCCTGGATCTGACTGCCGGCCAGGCGGAGTTCGCCGAGCGGATCGGCGGGGCGTGCCGCAGCGTGTGGAACACCGCGCTGGAGCAGCGCCGCACCTACCGGCGACGCGGCGCGTTCATCGGCTACCACGACCAGGCCCGCCAGCTCGCCGAGGCCAAGCGGGAGTTCGAGTGGCTGGGCGAGGCGCCCGGCCATTGTCTTCAGCAGACGTTGATCGATCTGGATCAGGCGTGTTCCCGGCACGGCACGTGGAAGGTCGGCTGGAAGTCCAAGGTTAAGAATCCGCCGTCGTTCCGGTTTCCCGAGGGCGCCAAGATCGCCATCGAGCGGTTGAACCGGCGTTGGGCGCGGGCGAAACTGCCCAAGCTCGGCTGGGTCCGCTTCCGCATCACCCGCCCGCTGGGCGGCAGGGTCAAGAACGCCACCGTCAGCCGGGACGGCAAGCACTGGCACATCAGTTTCCTCGTCGAAGACGGCGTGATCACACCCGGGCGGCATGCCCATCCCGGCAGTGCGGTCGGTGTCGACCGGGGTGTGGTCAAGGTCGTGACCCGCTCGGACGGGCGTTTCCACCATCAGGTGTTCGCCCGCGATCGGGAGGTCGGGCACGCCAAGAAGCTCCAGCGGGACTTCGCCCGGACTACCAAGGGATCGGCCCGGCGCAAGAAAGCCGCCGCGCGGGTCGCCGATCTGGCGCGGAAGATCCGCCGTCGCCGGGAGGACTTCGCCGCCAAGACCGCCTGCGTCCTGGCCGCGAGCTTTGAGCTGGTGGTGTTCGAGGCGCTGGCGACCAGGAACATGACCGCCCGTGTCGCACCCCGGCCCGACCCCGAACGGCTGGGCGCGTTCCTGCCCAACGGGGCGGCGGGCAAGTCCGGCTTGAACCGTAGCATTCTGGACAAGGGCTGGCATCGGATCGAACTGGCCACCCGCGGTAAGGCCCGGTACACGGGCACCAACGTGATCACTGTCAATCCGGCGTACACGAGTCAGACATGCAATGTGTGCACGGTGGTGGATCGCAAGTCCCGCGAGAGTCAAGCGGTCTTCCGGTGTACCTCGTGCGGACACACCGAGCACGCCGACGTGAACGCCGCCAAGAACATCCTCACCGCCGGGAGGGCGGAGCACGCACAACCCCGACCGGGTGTGCGGGCTGGGGCGCGCAAACCACGCAACCGCGTGGGCCGGAAGGCCAACCGCCAAGCAACAGCAGCCCAGGCCACCGCGCAGACGGAGTCCGAGCTGGCTGGAATCCCCCAACCTTAGTCGTGGGGAGCGCTTCAATGTCACAACAGAGCAGACGCGATCGGGGCAGGAATGGTCACACGGCTTTCCGGTTGATGTACTGGAGTCATGTCTTCGCATCTGATCCAGGGCCGCACGGTGAGCATGCCCGTCCAGGTGAGAGACGCCACGGTCTGCAGCGTCATGTATCCCGTACGGGCCGACGCCGCCAGGGCGGTGATCGCCTACTCGGGTCTGGACGCGGCCGAGGTGTTCCCGGGCAAGGCCATCTGCGTGCTGGTGTTCGTCGATTACCGGGAGAGCGATCTGGACGCCTACCACGAGGTCGGCGTGGCGTTCCTGGTGCGTCCGCCGGGCGTGGCGCAATCGGTCGGGCTGGGCGATCTGCGGCGGGCCGGGGTGTTCATCCACTGGCTACCGGTCGATCAGGAGTTCACCTTGGACGCGGGCCGTCGCATCTGGGGCTTTCCGAAGGAGCTGGCCGATATCGACCTGCGGCTCGACTCGGCGTACAAGCGCTGCGTCCTGCGCAAGGACGGGCGGCTGGTGCTCGACCTGCTGCTCAGACCGGGCCTGCCCGCGCCGGGCGCGGGCGCGCTGGTGCCGCTGGACGCCTTCACGCACCGGGAGGGCGTGACGCGGCGCGTCCTGTGGTCGGTGACCGCCCGGGGCGTCCGCGTACGGCCCGGCGGCGCGCTGATCCGCCTGGGCAACCACCCGATCGCCAAGGAGCTGAGCGAGCTCGGCCTGCCGAAGCGCCCCCTGCTCACCACCACGGTCGCCCACGCCGCCATGACCTTCGGCGACGCGATGGCCATCTAGGCCCGGGCGCTCCACCGTCCGTCGACGCGGCTGATCCGGACCGGGTGGTCGAAGCACTTGCTCACCAGGTCGGTGGTCAGCACCTCGTCCACGGGCCCCGACGCCATGCACTCGCCCTCCCGCAGCAGCAGCGCGTGGGTGGTGCTGGCGGGCAGCTCCTCCAGATGATGGGTCACCAGTACGGTGGCCAGCGCCGGGTGCTCCCGGCGCAGCACGTCGAGGCCGGCGAGCAACTGCTCTCGGGCGGCCAGGTCCAGCCCGGTGGCCGGCTCGTCGAGCAGCAGCAGCCGCGGCCTGGGCATGAGGGCCCGCGCGATCAGCGCCCGGCCCCGCTCTCCCTGGGACAGGTAGGGCCAGCGCGCCTCGGCCTTGCGCGCCATCCCCATCATCTCGATCAGCCGCAGGGCCTGCTCCTCCTGCGCGGCGGTGGGCTCCCAGCGAGGGACGAGCTCGATGGTGTTGGTGGCCCCGGTCAGCACGAGGTCGCGCACCCGGAGGCCGGACTCCAGCGAATGCCGCGGATTGACGTGCCCGAGGAAGGAGCGGAGCTCTCGCATGTCGACCCGGCCGAGCCGATGCCCGAGGACCTCGACGACCCCTCGCGTGGGGTGCTTCACCGCCCCCAGGAGGTCGAGCAGCGTGCTCTTCCCGGCCCCGTTGGGCCCCAGCAGGGCCCAATGCTCGCCCTGCCCCACCGTCAGAGAGATCGAGCGCAACAGAGAGGTGCCGTCGCGCACTACATCGACCTCGACGGCACGCAGAACGGGCCCACCGGCAACAGGATCCATCTACGCAGGCTATCAACAGTCATCAGATGTCTGAGGACTGGCCAGCCCTCAGACGATCGGCGGGCACCGCCACAGACGATGGGCGGGCGCCCCTCAGACGATGGGCGGGCGCCCCAGCTTCACCATGCGCCATGCGGTACGCCAGGCCATCGGGCGGCGCTCGCCGGCCGGCGTCCGCAGTCCCTCGAAGAACCCGGTGAACCACGCCTTGATCGCCGCCCCGGACCGGCGCTCCCGGATGAGCGTCAGCACCACCCAGTCGAGCAGGTAGAGGGCCGCCAGCGGCCACGGCAGGTTGCGCCGCGCCAGCCACACCCGGTTGCGGGCGTTCATCCGGTAGAAATCGGTGTGCCGCGTCGGGGGGACCTGGGGGTGGTACATGACCGTCTCGGCGTCGTACTCGATCCGGTAGCCCTCACCCAGCAGCCGCCAGGCCAGGTCGGTCTCCTCGTGAGCGTAGAAGAACTGCTCCGGAAGCCCGCCCACCTGGAGGAAGGCCGAGCGGCGGATCGCCGAGGCGCCGCCGAGGAAGGTGGTGACCGGTGAGGATCGTTCGGGGTCGCCCGCGCGCAGGCGCGGGACGTGGCGCCGCTGGCCGAGGCCGCCGTCGGGGTCCATCACCCGGAAGGAGATGACCGCGAGGTCGGGCTCGGTGGCGAAGCGGTCACGTACGTGGGAGACGACCTTCTGGTTGGCGTACCAGCCGTCGTCGTCGAGGAACAGCACGACATCACCGGAGCACTCCTCGACGCCGCGGTTGCGGCCGGCCGGGATGCCGGTGTTGCGTTCGAGCCGGATCGTCTTCACGGTCGCTGCCGAGCCCACGGGTGGCGTCGCCGACACCTCGGGCACGTCGGCGCCGTTGCCCACGATCACCACCTCGACGTCGCCGTCGATCTGGTGGAGCGCGGACTCGACCGCCCGGTTCAGCTCCGCGACCCGGTTGCCCATGGTGAGGATGACGCACGAGATCTTCAACGGGTCATCGTCCTGACGCGTCGAGAACACGGGCGGAGCATTCTTTCATGATCACCGAGTCTGCTGGTATGCATATTTCCTGATATTGGTGGAGCCAAGCGTATCGGAACCGAAGGTGAACCCCCGCCAAACTGCGGACGTCCGATCAATACGACGAGCGAGGGGCTCCGCCGGTTCCGATGTGTGCTCACGCAAGCCGCCTCGATGCCAGGATGCTGACCAGATGCAGGACGGTCTGCAGGACCGCGGCCACGAAACACGCGATGAGCAGCACGCGCGAGGCGAGCAGATCGCCCGCGACGGCGTCGATCACCGCGGCCACGACCGCGAGCATGGACAGCTCGATCGGCTGCACGATCCGGTGGAACTTCGTCGCCCCCACCACCCGCCGGGCCAGCCCCAGCAGCCCGGACCGGAACTCCCCCACGGACGCCTCGGTGGCGCTCGACAGGCCGCCCTTGGCCCTGGCCACGTCCACGAGGTCGGTCTCGGCCTTGATGAGGATCGCGCCGAGCGCGGCGGCGACGCCGAGCACGGTGTACCAGTCAGGCAGGACGGCCGACGCCCGCCAGCCCAGCCCGATCAGCAGCGCGGCCTCGGTGAAGTAGGCGCCGACGCGGTCGAGGTAGACCCCGACCAGCGAGGTGCGGCCCGTCCAGCGGGCCAGCTCACCGTCGGAGCAGTCCAGCAGCAGGTAGACCTGTACGAGCAGGGCGGCGCCCACGGCGGCCCACAGGCCCGGCAGGGCCAGCACGACCCCGGCCACGATCCCGGCCAGCGTCATCACCCAGGTGAGCTGGTTGGGCGTGATCGACGTCTTGGCCGTCAGCCAGGTGACATAGATGGACAGCCGGCGCATGTAGAGCACGCCTGCCCAGTGCTCGCCGTTTCTGCGCTCGAGATGTCCGGCGGGCTGGGCGACCCGCCGGATCTCAGCGACCGAAGGCCCGGACATAGTCCCCCACCCGATCGCGGACCTCGGACTCCGACATGCGCAGGTGCTCCAGGATCGTGTAGCGGCCGGGACGGGTGGCGGGTGCCAGCGTGACGGCCTCGGCGAACTGCTCGCCGCTCAGGCCGATGTCGGCCGGGACGACGGGCAGCTCGTGCTGTCGCAGACAGTCGGTGACCTGCTTGAGCCGGGCGGCGTCCTCCCTGAGGAAGAAGCAGAAGGCGGCACCGATCCCGGCGAGCTCGCCGTGATTGGAGGTGCCGGGGAAGAGCTGATCCACGGCATGAAGGATCTCATGGTCTCCACCACTCGCGGGCCGAGACGAGCCGGCGATGACCATCGACATGCCCGACAGAATCAGCGATTCGGCCAGAACCGTCAGGAAGGCATCCGATTCGATGGAGTCGGTGCGGCCGACCAGTGCCTCGGCCGCCATGCGGGCCATCGAGCAGGCCAGCCCGTCGATGGGCTCGCCGCGCTCCACGTTGCCGAGCTGCCAGTCCTCGATGGCCGACAGGTTGCTGACCACGTCGCCGACCCCCGAGCGGACCAGCGACTCGGGAGCGCTGTGCACGAAGTCGAGGTCGACCAGGACCGCCAGCGGCATCGGCACGCCGAACGTGCCCTTGCCGCCCTCGTACACCAGCGAGGCCGTGGGCGAGCAGATGCCGTCGTGGGAGAGGTTCGTGGCCACGGCGACCATCGGGATGCCCGCCAGCGAGGCGGCGTATTTGGTCGCGTCGATGGTCCGGCCGCCGCCGACGCCGACGACCACCTCGTAGGCGCCCTTGCGCAGGTCGGCGCCGAGCGAGACGGCCGCGTCGACCGAGCCGTCGGACACCCTGAACACCTCGGCCTCGCCGAGCGTGGGCGCGATCAGGCCCTCGATGTGGTCACCCTGCCCGGGGCCCACGGCGACGGCGACCCGGCCGGAGGTCGCCACCCGGGTGTCGGCCAGTAATGCGCCGAGCTCGGCCACCGCGCCCCGCCTGACCATGATGGCCAGGGGCGCGGGCAGCATCCGCGCTAGAAGCGGCATGCCCGCCTCCTCAGTAGCGAACGGCTATGGTACGAGCCTTGGCCAGGTCGTCGTGGTTGTCCACCTCGACCCAGTCGACCTCCCCGATGGGCGCGACGTGGATCCGCTCGCCGCGCGCGACCATCTCCTGGTAGCCGTCTTCGTAGTAGAGCTGCGGATCGCGCTCGAAGGTGGCCTGAAGCGCGTCGGCCAGGCGCTCGGCGGCGCCGGGGCGGATGAGCGTGGCGCCGATGTACTCGCCGTAGGCGGTGGCCGGGTCCATCAGCTTGGTGATCCGCTTCAGGTCGTCGCCGTCGAGGGTGACCTTCATCTCCTCGTCGGCCAGCCGCTTCACGTTGTCGACCGCGAGCAGGATGTCGCTGGTCTCGGGCGCCGACAGCAGCGTCTTCTCGACCGAGACGGGGTGCACGGTGTCGCCGTTGACCAGCAGCGCGCCCTGCGCGAAGTAGTCGCGCGCGCACCACAGGGAGTAGGCGTTGTTCCACTCCTCGGCCTTGTCGTTGTGCACGAGGGTGAGCTTGACGCCGTGCCGCTTCTCCAGCTCGTCCTTCCGCTCGTGTACGGCCTGCGCCGCGTAACCGACGACGATCACGACCTCGCGCAGGTCCACCTCGGCGAGGTTGCGCAGCGAGATGTCCATGATCGTGGTCTCACCGTCGACCGGCACCAATGCCTTCGGCAGCGTGTCGGTGTACGGTCGCAGGCGTCGTCCGGCTCCAGCGGCCAGCACCATTCCCAGCAACGTGCACTCCTCAGTCGAGCATCTACTCCGTAGGACCCAAAGGTTAGTTGGCTTTTGGCCCTCAGCGGGTAATCGACCGTTAGTCTCGCGTTTCCGCACCGGTCGCGGCCACCCCTGAGGGCGAGGTGGCGAGCCAGCAGGTGAGGCTCTCCCATCCGAACAGGACCCACAGATACGCGGCGAGCAGCACGAACCCACCGGTCACCGCGCCCACGATCGCCGCCAGCGAGATCACGATCATCCGACCCTCCCAGCCCAGCCCGAACGTGCTCAGCCACGGCGGCGGATAGGCGCGCTGGCGCAGGCGGTAGATCAGGTCGTAGTGGTGGAAGGCCAGCGCGCCGAGCAGCGCGAAGATCAGCACCGGCGGCACTCCGTGGGCGAACCCGCAGGCCGCGATGAAGGTGTATTCGATCAGTCGCAGGATCGGCGGCACCAGCCAGTCGAGGCGGCCGTCGTGCGGATGGGAACTGCCCGGCCCGGCCAGCAGCAGCGTCACGGCGGGCGCGAAGACCGCCAGCCCGTCGGATCCCGCCACGCCGATCAGCAGCAGCACGCCGATCACGAACGCCCCGGCGATCAGCGGGGGCAGCGGCGGGAGCTGCCCGGACACGAGCGCGCCCATGCCGCGCGACAGCGGCCCGTCGTCGCGATAGGCCACGACGTAGCTGCTCGGCACGGGTGTCATCTGCACCGCGGTCATCGCGCGGTCCTCGCGATCCGGCCGACGAGCAAGTAGACGGTCGCCACCCCGCCCCAGCCCAGGAGCGCGACGAAGGTGACCCGGGCGTTGTACACGCCGGCGGTGATCGCGATCAGCGCCATCCGCTCCCCGATCGGCAACACGATCGCTTTCTTCATCCACCGGAGGACCTTCTCTCGCTCCATGCGGTGCGCCAGGCGGAGGACTCCCGGCTTGGGTATGCCGTGGTGCTCTCCCTCGGCCGAGTTCAGCAGCGAGCTCACCGGCTTGGCCCCCACGGCGCCGGCCCGGTTCGCGTCGGCCACACTGGCACCGAAGGAGTAGTTGATCGAATGCCGTACCGTCTGGAGGATCATCGCGGCGACGGCGAGATACCAGATGCCGCCCGGGCCGCCCTCGCTCAACGGCAGCCCGGCGGCGTAGCCGAAGGCGAGCCCCACATAGACGACATACTCCTTCAGCCGGTCGGCCATGCTGTCGAGCCACGCGCCCAGCGGCGTGAAGGCGCGGGTGTAGCGGGCCAGCTGGCCGTCGAGGCAGTCGCAGGCGAACGACAGGTAGAGCAGCCCGGCCCCGGCGAGCTGCGCCCAGCGGTTGCCCGCCCCGAACCAGACCGCCGACAGCACGGCCAGGCCGATCGAGATGCCGGTGACGGCGTTGGGTGTGAGCTTCAGCCGGGCGGCGGGGCGGATGAGATGGCGCGTCCAGGACGAGACGAGGTAAGTGCTGACAAAGCCGTCATCCGACTTGACCGAGGTGTCCAGGCGTACCTGGGACTCGTCGACGTCGGCGAGCCTGCTGACCGCGGTGTCCGCCGAGACCTGGCCGGTCACCCGGTCGCAGTGGAGCCGCCCGATCCCGGCGGCGCGCACCTTCACCCCCGATCTGACCAGGCCCACCAGCAGCAGGTCGACCGCCTCGACGGTGGTGACCGGGCCGAGCTTGCCGGTCTCGGCCAGGTCGGCCAGCTCCTCGGCGACGTCGGCCAGCGCGTTCAGGTCGGCCTGACCGGCCTGGAGCACGCCGCGGAAGGTGGCGTTGGCCTCGGGCACGAGGTGGAAGGAGCTGCCGGCCGCGACGATCCTGCCGCCCTCGACCCGCGCCGGCGGCCGCATCGGCGCGGCCGTGGCGTCGTAGGAGACCAGGGCGCTCGTGTCGCGCTTGGGATGCTCAAGGAGCAGCGAGAGCGCCTCGGTGTGGGTGACGAGGTCGGCGGGCAGCACGACCAGCGTCCCCGGTGCGGCGCGCGCGAGCTTGGCGACGCCGCGCAGGTCGGTGCTGAGGCCGCCGAGCCCGTCATTCGGCGACACCACCTGGACGTCGAGGACGGACAGCTCGGCCAGCTGGCCGTTGAGCCGGTCGAGCAGCGTGCCGTCCGCGCAGGACAGCCTGCAGGCGGGTGTCGTGGCGAGCAGCACCACCGAGGTGGTCGTACTCTCGCGGGTCAGTGAATCGGTCACGGCGCAGGTCTCCTCCCGGTCGCGAGGGAGTGCGTGGACACAGCGTAGCGACAGGGCAACGCGATATCACGGAACCGGACCGTTACGCTCCCCCTATGGAATCTCGGCTGCGCTCCGTAGGGGTGGTCCTGGCAGGCGGTGTCGGTCAGCGTGTCGGCCTCAACACCCCCAAGCAGCTCATCAAGATCGCCGGTAGGACGATTCTGGAGCACACGCTCGCCCTGTTCAACGGCTCACCTGACATCGACGAGGTCGTGGTGCTGATGGCCCCCGGCTACGCCGACACGGTCAAGGAGATCGTGGAAAGGGGCGGTTTCGACAAGGTCAGCCAGATCATCGAGGGCGGTGCGAGCCGTCCCGAGAGCACGTGGCGAGCGCTCAAGGCCCTGGGCCCGAGGGAGTGCAACGTACTCCTGCACGACGCTGTACGGCCCCTCCTGGAGCCCCGGATCATCACGGAGTGTGTCAGGGCCCTGCAGACCTGTTCGGCCGTGGGCGTGGCGATCCCGAGCTCCGACACCGTCATGGTGGCGGCCCCCGGACCTCATGGCGAGATCATCCGCGACATTCCCGACCGATCATGGCTGCGCCGCGCCCAGACGCCGCAGTGCTTCCGCCTGTCGCTGATCCGCCAGGCGTACGAGCGGGCCTTCGCCGACCCCGACTTCGACCGGCAGCCGGCCACCGACGACTGCGGCGTGCTGCGGCGTTACCTGCCCGATGTCCCGATCTCCATCGTGCCGGGCAGCGAGCACAACATGAAGATCACCCACCCGGTCGACGTGTACATCGCCGACAAGCTCCTCCAACTGGCCGCCACCAGCGCGCCCATCCCCGACCCGAGGGACTACCGCGAGGCGCTCGACGGCCGGACCATGGTGGTCTTCGGCGGCGGTTACGGCATCGGCGCCGACGTCGTCGAGCTGGCCACCGGCCACGGCGCCCGCGTGCACTCCTTCTCGCGCACCCAGAACGGCGTGCGGGTGGAGGCCTACGACCAGGTGGTCAAGGCGCTGGCGCAGGTGGGCCAGGTCGACTACGTGGTCAACACCGCGGGTGTGCTGCACATGGGCAAGCTCGCCGAGGTCACCGACGAGACCATCGCCGAGACCGTGGGCGTCAACTACCTGGGCCCGGTCAACGTGGCCCGCGCCGCCTACCCGCACCTGCGCGAGAGCGCCGGCCGCCTGCTGCTCTACACCTCTTCCAGCTACACCAGGGGCCGGGCCGACTACAGCCTCTACTCCTCGACGAAGGCCGCCGTCGTCAACCTCACGCAGGCGCTCGCCGACGAGTGGGCCCCCGACGGCATCCGGGTCAACTGCGTCAACCCCGAGCGCACCAGCACGCCCATGCCCGAACGCGCGTTCGGCGAGAAGCCCCCGCACACCCTGCTCTCACCGCGCGCGGTGGCCCAGACCTCGCTCGACGTCCTCGTCTCCGACCTGACCGGGCAAGTGATAGACGTGCCCTTGGACGGCGCTTGACCTGCTGTTCGTTACTGTGCGGTCGCATGAGGAGACTCTGGCGTGCCGCTCGACGAGGACCCGGCCGGGCTGGCCGGGTTCCTCGACGGCGCGGACATGCCGGCCGCCGCGCGGGACAAGCTCAGGACCTGTCAGCTCAGGACCTGTCAGCTCGGGCCGGAGTTTCCGGACGGGCTGAGTCGGTTCAGTGCGGCGGTCGAGCGAGTCTGCGCGGGCTAGTGAGGAAGCCCCAGCCCCAGGACATGTGCATGGCGGCGTACACGATCGGCAGTCTGGCCTTCACCGCCCCCGGCAGCCCGCTGCCCGTCAGGACGGACCCCGCCACGATCGCGACGGCGTAGCCGCCGGGCGCGATCAGTGCGAGGGGGAAGAACGGCGAGACGATCAGGCCGAGCAGGATCGCCAGCACCGCGGCGGGGGGCGCCAGGTAACGCAGGTTGATCGTGCCCTCGTGGGTGCGCGAGACCACCCGGCGCCAGCGCCCGTAGTGGAAATACTGCTTGGCCAGCGCCTTCACGTTGGGGCGGGGGCGGTAGGAGACCCGCATGCGCGGCTGGAACCAGACCAGCCCGCCGGTCTGGCGGATGCGGTGGTTCATCTCCCAGTCCTGGGCCCGCTGGAAGTGCTCGTCGTAGCCGCCGACCCGGTCGAGTGCCGCGCGCCTGAACACCCCCAGGTAGACGGTGTCGGCGGGGCCCGCCGTGCCGCCCACGTGGAAGGCGGCCGCGCCCACGCCGATCTTGGAGGTCATCGCGCACGCGACGGCCTTCTCGAACGGCGTGATGCCCTCTGCCGCCATGACGCCGCCGACGTTGTCGGCGCCGGTCTCCCTCAGCGTCTCCACGGCGACGCGCAGGTAGTCGGAGGGCAGCATGGCGTGCCCGTCGACCCTGGCGATGATGCCGTTACGGGAGGCGGCGATGGCGGCGTTGAGCGCGTTGGGCGTGCGGCCCGTGGGGTTGGGCACCACGGTCACCCGCCGGTCGGCCGCCGCGATGGCGTCGGCGACCTGTTGGGTACGGTCGTGTGAGGGCCCCACGGCGAGAACGACTTCGATCTCACCTGGGTAGCTCTGGGCGAGGACCATGTCTACGGCCTCGCGTAGATGCCGCTCCTCGTTGAGGACCGGCATGACGACGGAGATGGGCGGCCAGCCGTGCGTCTCCGCTGGCGCGTGCGGCGAGTCGGGGAACTGCTTCATGGCGGGGCTCACGCTACTGTACGAGCAGGGGAGGACGGCAATCCCGCGGTGGCACGAGGGGGGCAGGGCATGCGCGACCCGGGCGAGGAGGACGCTGGAGTACACGTGGGCGGCGACGCGTACGGCGGCGTCAAACTCGTGGGCAGGCGCACGCGCAGGCCGCTCAAGAGCGCCAGGTCCCGGCGCCGGAATCTGATCCTCTCGGGTGTGCTGTCCGTGGGCGTCCTGGCCGGCACCGGCGTGGTGTGGGCGGTGCCGAAGCGGGTCGGCACGATCGACGCGGGCGTGACCGAGTCGGCCCCCCGCGGCGCCATGAACATCCTGCTCGTCGGCGTCGACAAGCGCGACGACCTCACCCGGAAGCAGCAGAACGAGCTCAAGCTGGGCCGCGAGTCGGGCCAGCGCACCGACACCATGATGGTGATCCACCTGTCGGAGGACCACAGCAGGGTCACCGTGGTGAGCCTGCCCCGCGACACCTGGCTGACCATCCCCGGCAAGGGCGATCACAAGATCAACTCGGCCTACCAGTTCGGCGGCCCCAAGCTCGCCCGCCAGACCGTCGAGCAGGCCACCGGGCTGCGGATCAACCGCTACATCGAGGTCAACGTCCTCGGCTTCATCAATGTCGTCGACTCCCTCGGCGGCGTCACCGTCTGCACGCCCGTGCCGATCAAGGACCCCAAGGCCGGGCTGGACCTCGCGGCCGGCACCCACGAGCTCAAGGGCACCCAGGCGCTCGGCTACGCCCGCACCCGCGCCACCGCCCGCTCCGACCTCGACCGCATCGACCGGCAGCAGCAGGTCATCTCGGCCCTGCTGAACCGCGCGCTCAGCGCCGGCACGCTGGCGAACCCGGCCCGGCTCAACTCGTTCGTCAACTCCACGTTGAGCACGATCAAGGTCGATCCCGACGACGACCTGATCGGGCTGGCCACCCAGCTCAGGGACGTCTCGCTGGACAACGTGAAGTTCGCCGACGTGCCGCTGGCCAACGTGGACTTCAAGGCGCCGACCGGCGAGTCGGCGGTGCTCTGGGACAAGCAGGCGTCCCGTGACCTGTTCAGCAGGATCAAGGCCGACGAGGACCTGTCCAAGCCCAGCCCCACTCCCAGCTCGTCCGCCTCGTCCTCCGCCAAACCCACCATTCCGGCGGATCGGATCGCGCTCAAGGTGCTCAACGGCACGCTCATCACCGGTCTCGGTGCCCGCACCAAGACGGCGCTGGTCGCCGCCGGGTTCCAGGTGTCCGGCACGCCGGGCAACACCAAGCGCAAGGACTACAAGAAGACGGTCGTACGCTATGGCCCCGGTCGCGAGGACTCGGCCCGCACGGTCGCCGCGGCCATCCCCGGGGCCGATCTCGTCCAGATGGACGACGACGGCATCGAGGTGATCGTCGGCAGCGACCAGCCGAAGATCAGTAAAGTGAAGAGCTCGACCACGCCAAGTGCCAAGCCCACAACTACCCCGGTTACTAAAACGGCGACCCAGAACATATGTAAGAAATAGGCATATCCCCCCGCCATTCGGGCACGTGACAGCCATGGTGGTCAGGTCGTGGCGAGAGGAACCGCTTACCGTCTTGCATGCCGTCGGAGACCTCGACGTGGCCGGCGCCCCGCGCCTCCAAGCCGCGCTCGATCAGGTACTGGCCTCCGCCGACCCCCCGAAACTGGTGCTGGATCTGACCGACGTGCCCTTCTGCGACTCCGTGGGGCTGGGTGTGCTGGTGGCCACCCACAGCCATGTGCGGCACGCGCACGGCAGGTTCATCCTGGTTCTCGCCCCCGGCATGATCAGTCATCTGCTGACGATCACCAACCTCGACCGGCACTTCGAGACGAGCTCGTCGCTGCTGGAGGCACGGGCGGCGCTCGGCGCGGCGGCCTGAGATCGAGGGATTGTCGAGGGTGTGCTAAACGATGTTCATGACTTTCAGGTTCATGACTTTCAGGTTCAAGACATTCGGCGCGCATCTTCCAGCGGTCTCGTAGGGAGCCGGTCACGTTGTTCGATCAGTTCCCTGAGCCTGCCCGCGGTCAACTGGCCACGGCCTTCGACGAAGGCAAGACGCGGCCGGAGTGGTGTTTCACGGAAGGCCCGGCGCGGCTCGCGTTCTGGGCGCCCTACCGCGACGCGGACCCGGTGATCACCTGGCAGTTCGAGCCCGGCCCCGACCCCGATCTCGCCGCCGGCCTGCTGCGCCGCGGCCTGTCGGAGATGGGCCTGGACAAGATAATCCACGACATCTCCCTCAAACCCGGCCTCACCCCGGTCGTCGACCGAGCCGTCGAACACCAGGCGCTGCTCGGCGCCGGGTTCACGATGGAGGTCGAGCGGCTCATGCTCGAATGGGCGGCCGGGAGTGACGTACCGGTCGATCCGGGCCGGCTGACCTACCGCCCCGCCCGCGGCCTCGACGCCGCCTCCGTACTCGACCTGCTGGTACGCATCTCGGAGGGGTCACTCGACTACGACACGCAGGTGGAGCTGGCCACGGCCGGCGCCGAGCACGAGGCCCGGTGGATGTACGACGACCTGGTCAACCGCAAGGGCAAGCCCGACTGGTTCGTCGTCGGCTACCTGGGCGACGACCCCGTGGGGCTGGTGGCGCCGGACGATCATTCCATCGCGTACATCGGCGTGGTGCCCGAGCACCGGGGCCACGGCTACGTCAACGACCTGCTGGCCAAGGGCACCGCGACGCTGGCCGAGACGGGCGTCGAACGCATCGTGGCGGCCACGGACGTGGGCAACAGACCCACGGCCGGCGCGTTCCGGCGCGCGGGCTATTCGGAGGTCGGCCGACTTTTCCGCTATTACTGGAGGGCCCGTTGATGGAGGAGACCTTGAGACTTGGCGTCATGTTCGACCGCGGCCTGCCGCCGGAGCAGCTGATCCCCTTCGCCAGGGAGCTGGACGGCACGGCGGTCGACGACCTGTGGGTGGTGGAGGACCTGGGCTGGACCGGCGCCATCTCCTCGGCCGCCACCGCCCTGGCGGTCACCTCCCGCCTGCGCGTGGGCATCGGCATCACCCCCGCTCCCCTGCGCAACCCGGCGCTCCTGGCCATGGAGCTGGCCAACCTGGCCCGCCTGCACCCCGGCCGCCTGGCCGCCGGGATCGGGCACGGCGTGCGCGACTGGATGCGCCAGGTGGGCGCCGCGCCTCCGTCACCTCTGGCGCTCCTGGAGGAGACGATCACCTCCGTCCGCGGCCTCCTCCGGGGCGAGACGGTGACCCTGCACGGCCGCTCCGTACACCTGGACGGCGTCTCCCTGGTCCATCCGCCCGCCGAACCACCTCCGGTCCTGGCCGGCGTCCTCGGCCCCCGTTCCCTCGCCCTGTCGGGCCGGGTGGCGCAGGGCACGATCCTCCCGGAGGGTTTCAGTCCCGAGCAGCTTCCCGCTCTGCTGGGCCACATCGGCGCCCCGGCCGACCACGAGGTGGTGACCTTCATCCACTTGTACATCGGCCCCGACGCGCGTGAGGCGACCTGGGACGTCGCCGTGGACCAGGCCGGGTTCCTTCAGGTACGGCCGGAGGAGGTCGTCATGGCCAGCGGCTCCGCTTCGGAGGCCGCCGACGTGGTGCGGCAGATGTGGTCGGCGGGCGCCCAGACGGTGGCGGTACGACCGTTCGGCGCGGATCCGCTGTCACATGTGACGAAGCTCTTGGCGGCTTTGTAGGGTTTTCGGCTATCAGCCGTCTTTGCCGGGTTTTCGGCTATCAGCTGTCGCTGCCGAACTCCCTCTCCACCCGCCGCACGATCTCCGCGTTCCTGGGCAGGTAGGCGGCGTAGAAGTCCTTGCCGCACTCCAGGTCGTCGAGCGCGGCCTTGATCTCCCTGTTCAGGTATTGCCGGGCGGTGTTCACCGGGATACGCGGCTCGTAGTACTGCCCGTCGGGCAGCCCCTTATCGGGAATGTCATCGTTCAGGGCGATCCGCTTCTTCTGGGCCTCGAACTCCTGGCCGCTCCGCCGGCTCATGTCGACCGGCCTGAGAGAGGCTACCTGGTGTCCCTTGCCCTTGAGGCAGTCACCCATGGCCGAGGCCAGCCCGACGAGCTTCGGGTCCGCGTTGAGCTCGCGGTCCAGCCACTGGGCGATCAGCTCATTCTCCTGCTTGGCCCAGTCCTCGTCGGACGTGACGGCCGGGGCTTGTCCGTCTTACCGCCGCTCACGACAGCCGGGGCCACCGGCGGTGAGGCGGCGCAGCCCGCGGCGAGGCCGAGCCCCACGAGAGCCAGAGCGGATCTCTTGATCATGGCATTGCACGATACACCGTTCAACGAAGCATGTGAAGAAGGCGGCCGAACGGTGGATGCCCAATCAGTCGAATGGCCGATGGCGACACCCCGCCGCCAAGCCACGATCGCCACATGAGGCGAATCACGGCAACACCCACGGCACCCCTGACCGCCTTAGCGCTGGCGGGGCTGACCGGACTCATCGCACTGACCGGATGCTCAGTAGACCTGGACGCCAAAGAGGTACACACCGCCCAGTCCTTCCCGTACAGCGGCCCCCAGCTCACCATCAAGTCCTCGCTCGGCGGCCTCCGCATCATGCCCGGCACCGGCGCGACCGTGCAGGTAGAACGCTGGCTCCGCGGCAAGGCGGCCAAGGAGGGCAACGCGTCGTGGTCACTGAGGGACGGCACTCTCCGCCTGAGCGCCAACTGCTCGGTGGTCTTCGGCGACTGCGGCGGCCGCTACCACGTCAAGGTGCCGCCGGGGACGCGCCTCGTCGTAGAGGGCGACGACGACGGCATCATCCTCCAGAACCTCACCCAGGACGTGGACGTCTCGAACGGCGGCCCGATCACGGTGTACGACACCTCTGGCAAGCTCCGCCTCCTGAGCGACGACGCCGCCATCACCGGCGAACGCCTCAAATCCCCCAACGTCCGCGTCCGCTCGAACACCGGCGCCATCGACCTGTCCTTCGCCACACCCCCGTCCAACCTGGACCTTCTGTCCAAGGACGGCCGGGTGACGGCGACCGTACCCGACGGGGCCTACCGGGTCACGACGAGGAGCCAGGACGGACGCGAGCGATCAGAGATCAAGAGCACGGCGAGCGACCGGACCATCGTCGCGAAGAGCGGCACGGGAGACGTACGGATCCTCGCCAAGTAGGCCCCACTCCGACCGGCGGCACAGGGCGACCGACGCGCGGTACATCAGCTTTGGTAGAGGCGTTCAAGCCCGACGAGCATGATCCGGGAGTCGGCATCGGCAGCCGCCATCAACTCTTCCGTGAAACCACTCCCCCCGTAACAGGCCAGAACCGTGTCACGCGTGTCATAACCCTTCCGATCGAGCAGCGTACGGGCCCTGGCCAAGCGTTCCAGGTGATGGTGGCTCATCACCTCACCCCATTTGACCTCACCGAGCGACAGGATTTTCCGCGGCAGCCCAGGCTCTTGCGCGGCGAGAACCGCGACGTCGATCTCGATCTGGGTCCGTTTCGCGGGATCGCCTACCACTCCTGACCCCACCTCAGCCGGAAAGCCGCCATACAGCGTTTCCCCCGCGTCCAGCGCGAAGTCCCGGCACAGGGATTCGAAGTGCGGACCCACGACCTGGGCGAGAAATGTCTGCCGCACGGACCCCCACACCTTCTCCGCCCGGTGAATCTCCAGCTCCGGCCAGCGCCGCCGCATGATGGCCTCATAGAACGTGATCAGCGGCTCCACGATTCGATATCGGAACCGCCCGGACCTGAACAGGTCGGGCTCGCGCGCGACCAGCGCACAATCATCCAGGACGTTCAGAGGGTGAGTGATCTGATCGGATTTGCGGCCGACGTAGTTGGCGATCCCGCCATTGGTGGTGTTGCCACTGGCGATGGCGGCCAGCACCGAGTGATACAGAGCGGGGTCCCGGATATCCGATTCCTCCGCCAGCAGGTATCGCGCTTCGCGGAAGAGCGGAGTCTGCGGATTCAGAACCGTCCTGATGACCCAATCATCGAAATCCGCCAGCCCTGCCGGCACATCTCCCTGCGTGAACTCATACCGGTAAGCCGGCGTCCCACCGAGAATCGTGTGCACGAGTACGGCCAGCCGCGGGTCCGTGAATCCCCAAAAATTTGCGGCGTCCCTATAGCGAAAGGGGTGGATGACAAGTTCGAGACCGGCTCTCCCGCGCAACGGCGCCTGCCCCGCAAGCAAGCCGCCCATCACAGACATCGCCGACCCGCAGAGCACCAATCGCGCCATACTGTCCCGCCCGCTACCTCCCGGCCCGAGCTCCCGCTGAATGATCGACGGCAGCGCCGGCGAGGTTCGGGACAGGAACGGGAACTCATCGAGGATCACCGGCACCGGCCGGCCACGGAAGCTACGGAACAGGTGAGCGATCGCGTCATTCCAATCCCTGAAGGGAACATCGGGAACCTCGCGGGTGTGACGCAGCAGCGCCTCGGCGAACAGCCGGAGGGATTCGGCTTCGGTCGCCTCGGTGGCGGCGAAGTACATCCCGCCCGTCGCCTCCGCCAGGGCTTGCAGCAGGAAACTCTTGCCCTGCCGTCGACGCCCGCTGACCACGCCGAGGGCGGCACCACCCGACGGAGTTGCCCGATCTCCGCCGGACACGAACCGGACGAGCCCTTGCCACTCTCTCGCCCGACCGAAGACCCGCTCTGGCTTCCTGATCATCAGTTCCTTTCAAACTTACAGAAGTATGTTTCCCAGAAGTGTACTTCTGTAGATCAGTCACTTCGCCCAGGAACACGCGGGCGAGACGTTGATCAAAGAGCACACGAGAGCTCCCCGACTATCACGAACGCGTTCGTTACGAACGCGTTCGTGATACTTTGCTCTCCATGAGCACGAACGACAGCGCCCAACAGCCTCCCCACAGCCGACGGGAACGCCCAGCCAAACCCGCGTTGACCAGGCAGGGGATCATCGACGCCGCGCTGGCGATCATGCGCGACGAGGGCCTGCACAAGGTGACGATGCGCCGTATCGCCACCACCCTCGACACCGGGCCCGCCTCGCTCTACGTCTACGTCCGCAACACCGAGGACCTGCACGCCCAGATCCTCGACGCCCTGCTGGGCTCGATCACGGTGCCCGCCCCCGACGCCGGGACCTGGCGCGACCGCCTCAAGGCCGTGCTGAACAGCTACCGCGACGTGCTGTTCCACTATCCGGAGATCGCCAGGATGGCGCTCTCCACCCAACCCAGCGGCCCCCACTACATGGCGCTGGTCGAGGCGGTCCTCGCCTTGCTCGGCGAAGGCGGCGTGACCGGCCGGGCGGCGGCGTGGGGCCTGGACCTTCTGCTGCTGTATCCGACCGCGGTCGCCGTCGAACACAGCGGCGCGAGATCGGCAGCCCAGGAGGCCGCCGATCTTTCCGCGCTGGGCGCGCAGATCGCCGCCGCCGATCCAGCTCGCTACCCGCACATCGCCGGACTCGGCGACGAGCTCATCTCGGGCGACGGGGCCAGCCGCTCCGACTGGGCGTTCCACGTCCTGGTCGACGGGATCCTCGCCGCCATCTCCCGCACCCCTCCCACATAGGAGCCACCATGTCCGCACGTTCCATCGCGATCGTCGGCGCCGGCCTCAGTGGCCTGGTCCTGGCCCGTGTCCTGCAGATGCACGGCATCGAGTCCACCGTGTACGAGGGCGAGTCGTCCGCCGATGCCCGCAGCCAGGGCGGCGTCCTCGACATGCACGAGGAGTCCGGCCAGTACGCGCTGCGCGAAGCCGGCCTCTACGAGCAGTTCCACCAGCTCACCCACCCACAGGGCGAGACCCTGCGCGTCCTGGACAAAGCGGGCACGGTCTTCATCCACCACGAGCCCGAGGGCGGCTATGGCGGGCGCCCCGAAATTGACCGGACCACATTGCGCAACCTGCTCATCGAATCCCTCGACCCCGGCCGCATCGCCTGGGGCCACCGGGTCACCGCGGCCCGCCGGCTCGCCGACGGCCGACACGGGCTGACCTTCGCCAACGGCAGCAGCACCACCGCCGACCTGCTGGTCGGCGCGGACGGCACCTGGTCCAAGGTACGCCCCTTGGTCTCGGCAGCCACCCCGCAATACTGCGGAATCTCCTACCTGGAGCTGCACCTCTCCGATGTCGCGATCCGCCACCCTGAATTGGCCACCCTCGTCGGTCCCGGCATCATGTTCGCCCTGTCCGACGACAAGGCCCTGATGGGCCACGGCGGCACCGACCTTCACCTGGGGGCCTCGCTACGGGTGCCGCAGGACTGGACGACCACTCGCGGCGTCGACTGGTCCAACGCGCCCGCCGCCCGCGAAGCCCTGCTCAAGGAGTTCGCCGGCTGGAGCACCGAACTGACCGACCTCATCCGCAACTGTGACGACACGATCGTCCCGCGACTGATCTACGCCCTGCCGACCGGCCACTCCTGGCCCCGGACCCCCGGCGTGACGCTGGTGGGCGACGCCGCGCATGTGATGTCGCCGTACGCCGGCGAGGGGGCCAACCTCGCCCTGCTCGACGGCGCCGAGCTGGCGCTGGCCATCGTCGCCCACAAGGACGACGTGGAGGCCGCGCTGACCCAGTACGAGACAGCCATGTTCCCCCGCGCGGCCGCCTCGGCCGAAGGGTCCGCCCGGGGCCTGGACATGTGCTTCGCCCAGGACTCACCGCGCGCCATGGTCGACTTCTTCAGCGGCGTCGGCGTACCCATGGAGCACTGACCCACAGCGGTCGTTTCGCCGATCAGCAACCACCGCCGCCCGACAAACAGCTCGATCTGGTCGCTGAGCGGCGACTATGCTGCCCGACGTCTCGCATCACTTCTCGTACGCCCCCATCAAGCCGATTCCGGCACTCCCACGGAGCGGCGACGGACCAGGAACGGAGCTTGAGGCTGCTGTGGCGATGCCCAAGAAGGGATCACGGCTCATCACCGTCGGCGACGCCGCCTTCCGCTGGCGGGTCCGCCACAAGCCCACCCACCGCCAGGACGACAACTGGTCTCCTCTCACCTTCACCGTTGAGCGGGCCGAGGAGCCGGGGAACGTTCTTGTCGTGTCTCTCCCCTGCGCCCGGCCGGACAACTGGCAGGGCGAGCGAACAATCGCCATCCGCCCCGTCCTCGTCGCCGGATGCGTCCAGCGAGCCCTCGAACAGGGCTGGAACTCCGGCCAACGGGGCACGCCGTTCACCCTCACCGTCACCGAGGACGAACTGCCCGGCCTCCTGGGCGAACCGCCGCAATACCTGATCCCCTTCCTCTGGGGCATGATCCCGGAAGGCGGCGGCATCGAAGACCTCCCCCGATGCACGCAGATCTGGAGCCGAACCGACCAGCTACCTTCTGACCAGTAGCCACTTCGAGGTCGTCCACGGATGTCTACCAGTGTCAGAAGTGCCCGCTCAGCGACTTCTCCGGCTTGATCATCTTCCAGGGGCGTACACCGAGGACCGGGGACGTTGTTTGCAACAGCGTCAGCAAGATCGATACTTTTACCTCCGCTCTCGGTCTCGCCGGACTCTCGCCTTTCCGTTTTCTTGTGCTTGGTCTACCCGGCGGAAGGAATGGCTCTGTGTGCCGATCGTCCGGCGGCACGGTCTTGACGCCTGAGTCGGACCGGAAGGCCGGATGGAAAGGGGGCAGCGGTCTTGGTAGCGTGCAGATGTACAGCTTGGAGGCCAACGGTGTCCACCCCGCATCAGGACGGCGAGGCGCTGATCCCTCGCCCGCCATTGACCACCGCTGCTCTCCGGGTGGCAGTTGCTCAGATCGCTCCCGCCTACCTCGGCCAGTTTGTTGACCATCTCGACCAGGCGACAGAGCAGGCGGCGCGGCAGAGCACCGTCGCACCTCTGCAGAACTTCTTGCAGCAATGGGGCGAGTTCGTAGCGATTCAGCGCCGTCCTGCCCGAGCGGCCCGCCTGCAGGCGTTGGAGGCAGAAGTCGCCGCGGCCACCGCCACAGTCAAGTTGGGTGCGGCGTTGGCCGAAATCACCGAGATCACGACAGCCGCGCGCCGAGAGGTCGTCGGTGAGTGACGCCTGGACCTGGAGTACAACCCCGACGCCGAGCATGTCATAACTGGGCTCCCGCCGACCGTCATCCTTGAGGTTGAGCGGCTTGCCGACCAACTCGCGGTCCTGGAAGGGGACGCGATCCGCGCCGGTAGAGGCCCGCTGCATGGGGGAGGTCTTCGAACCCTCGATCTGTTCGGCGGCCGTGGGTTCCTCCACTTCATCGTCGCGGAGCATCTGGGCCTTGTGCTGATCGTTCGCGTTACCTGGATAGATTGACGCACCCTCGCCTCTCCCATCAGGGGAGCTGAAGAACGCCTCCGAGGAATCCCCCTCCCCCGAGGGCCTTCTTGCGTGCGTGGCCGAGACGACTCGAATGCCTAACCTTCTGTTGCAGCCCGGTCAAGTTCCGGAGCCACGAGAAGCGGGGGAATGCGTCGTACTTGAGTGCGAGGTCCTCAGGAAGGGGGCCTTCAGCGTCGATCGCCTCAACCACGGTTGCCGGGCCTAGGCATGGTCCCAGGCTGTGGTGAAGAGCTGGAAGGTGTAGTCGTACATCAGACCGTAGCGGGGCTCGATGTTGTTCCTGCCAGCGGCGACCTCCCTGATGTATTCGGCGTTGATGTCGACCTGCTCGGCCGGCATTCCGCAGGAGAAGCACCAGGATCCGTAGGTCTGACTGGCCCGCGCGGAACAGAAACGGTGGCGATGTCGTGGCGCCGTATTGGCGTTGCCTCGTCGTCGCGCCGGTGGGACGATCACGTGTCCTGATCGTCGTTTCACCGTGGGATGGCAGTGTCGCTCAACGATAGATCGCAGAGGGATCTGGCGGCCGCGGTGAACGCGCTGACCGCCCGCTGGGCGACGACCTGCTCCGGCGAGTCGGTCGTCATGGCCGGAGTGGGCGCCTGGCCGCTGCTGGCATATCTCGCGACAGCGGCCGACGGTCCAGGACGGGTCGAACTGCAGAAGGCCACCGGGATGGACGCCACCGCAGCCGCCCCAGCGGTGCGGGCCGTGTGATCACCGCCTCCGAGATCACGTCATGGCGCGTTTGTCGGTAACCTCGCTCCGCCAGACAGGCATCCCGCCCGATTGACGCTGTGACCGGGCGAGGACCTCTCCCGGCACTTCCTCGTGATTTGACCCTATAATCGGCTCGACGACCTATGACGACACACGCCGAACCCTCACAAGACGCCTCCGCGCAGCTGGTTGACGTGTTCAAGGCGCTCGCCAACCCCGTACGGCTCCAGGTGCTCCAGTGGTTGCGCGACCCCGAGCACCATTTCCCGATGGAGCAGGCGATCGCGGACCCGCACGAGGTCGGCGTGTGCGTGAGCCACATCCAGGCCAAGACCGGGCTCGCGCAGTCGACCGTCTCCGCCTACATGGCGTCGTTGCAGCGTGCCGGGCTGGTCCGCGCCACTCGCGTCGGGAAGTGGACGCACTACCGGCGTGATGAGAAGCGCATCGCCCAGCTCGTCGACGTGCTGGGACGCTCGCTCTAACGACTCACCAAACGCCCCTAGCAGGCCCGGCGTTTTACCTCATATCGACAATATGCGATACTTCGCTGCGTTCCTGGTCATGGGCGAGGCGGTTCCGTACCGTCGGATAGCAGGAGGAGACATGGGCGCGATCGATGGAATGGATCTGGGGCGCTTCGGGGTCTGGACGTTCGACTTCGAAGACCAGCCCGCGAGCATGATGCGGGAGTCCATCCAGGAGCTCGAAGAGCTCGGCTGGCCGGCGTTCTGGATCCCGGAGCTGGACGGACGTGAGGCGATGACGCACGCCGGATTCCTGCTGTCGTGCACCGAACGCATCAGCGTCATCAACGGCATCGCGGGGATCTGGTCCCGCGAGCCGCGGTGGACCCAGGGAGCGGCGTTGCTCCTGGCCGACGCCTACCCGGATCGCCACCTGCTCGGCCTCGGCTTCGGGGGCGAGCGGCCCGGAACCAAGCCGCTGCAGGCGATGAGCGACTATCTGGATGAGATGGACGCGACCACGAGCGCCAATCCCGCGCCGCGGGCGCCGATGCGACGCCTGCTGGCGGCGTACGGACCGAAGATGCTGGAGATGGCCCGCGATCGGTCCGAAGGCGCTCATACCTACCACGTGACGGTGCGGCACACGGCGCAGGCGCGGGAGGTGCTGGGCGACAGTCCGTTCCTCGGCGTCGAGCAGGCAGTGCTCCTGGAAAGCGACCCGGACAAGGCGCGGGCGATCGCGCGCGAGCATCTGCACGTGTATTTCACGACGAAGTACAACATCGCCAAGTTCCTCCGCCTGGGCTACACCGAGGCCGACATCGACGGCGGCCGTGGCAGCGACCGGCTCGTCGACGACCTCGTGTACTGGGGCGACCTCGACACGATCGTCGGCAAGCTGCACGACCACCTGGACGCCGGCGCCGACCACGTCGGCATCCAGGTTCTCGGCATCGAACCCGGCCAGTCGGCCATGCCGCAGTGGCGCCGACTAGCCGAGGCGCTGCTGCCCAAGCGCGCCGCCTAGGCGGTGTGCTCCGAGCACAGACAGCCGACCCCCTTCTCGATCCACTCCTGGCCGTCCCACTCCGGATGCCGCGCGATCATCAGGGCGGCCACTTCTTCGGCGATCGTCTCCTCACTCATGGCCGAGTCGCGGCGTACCCAGGTCTCATCACGCAGCAACCGAAGGTAGTCCCGTACGTCGGCCAGGAGCTGAGGGCCGCCCACATCGCCATGGCCGGGCACCACCACCTGCGGGCTTTCGGCGGCCAGCCGCTCCATCACCGCCAGCCAGCGGGTGCCCGACACATCGGTGTCATGCGGCGGGAACCAGGGGAAGATGGCGAACTGCCCGGCCTCCACCAGATCGCCGGTGAACATCACCCCCGCGTCCGGGACCGTGATCACCTGATCGCCTTTGCTGTGGGCCCGGCCGGTGGCCCGCAACCGCACCACCCGACCGCCCAGGTCCAGGTCGTGCTCATGGTCGTAGACGACGTCGGGAGTCGCCAATCGCACGCCCTCAAGCCGGCGCGCGACCGACTCTCCGAGCCCCTTGAACATCTCGATATAGCCAGGCCCCTTCACCTTCAGGTCCTCGGCCTGCGCCCGGTTGATCAGGAACGTCGCCTCCTCCGCGAACACCTGAGCGCCGAACGCGTGCTCGGGATGAAAATGCGTCGTGGTCAGGTACAGCGTGCGCCCGTCAGCGAAGTCGGCCGCGAACTTGAGCACGGTTTCGGCGTTCGCCGTGCCCATACCGGTATCGACGACAAGGACCGAATGCGTACCGCCGATAAGACCGATGTTCGGCACCAGCGGCACCCGCCGGTTCGGAATCACCACCAGATCGCGGGCGAGCTCCTGTACGTCCGTGACCTGTACAACGGGGTCGGGCAACACAAATTCGGCCATACGGACTCCTTGGAAGCGGCAGTTTCGGCCTCACCACTCCACCGCGAGACGCTAGGAGGCGTCCAACACCGATTCCGCAGGCCCGATGCCGTACGGGTATCGTCGCCGCTGATGGACCTACGCACGCTGCGCTACTTCGTGGCCGTCGCCGAAGAGCTCCACTTCGGCCGCGCCGCCATCCGCCTGCACATGACACAGCCGCCCCTGAGCAGGGCCATCAAGCAGCTGGAGACCGACCTCGGCGCCGTCCTGCTGCACCGATCACCCGCCGGGGTCTCGCTCACGCCGGCCGGAGCAGCACTCTACGACGAGGCGCGCACCCTGCTGGAGCAGGCCGATCAGGCACGCACCAGGGTCGCCGCCGCAGCCGGCACGGCCACCATGACCATCGGCACCCTCGCCGACAGCGCCGAACAGGCGGGCAACCAACTCGCCGCCGCCTTTCGCCGGCGCCATCCAGGGCTGGACGTCCGCATCCGCGAAGCCGACTTCACCGATCCGACCACCGGGCTGCGCTCCGGCCTGGTCGATGTCGCCCTCACCCGGGCACCCTTCGACGAAACCGGTATCACCACGCACGTCCTGCGCTCCGACCCGGTCGGAGTGGTCCTCCGCGCCGACGACCCACTGGCCGGCCGTGACCGCCTGCGCCTGCACGACCTCGCCGACCGCCGCTGGTTCCAGCTGCCCGAAGGCACCGACCCGGTCTGGCGGGCGTTCTGGAGCCACCCCGTGGGCCTGGGCCAGGACGGTCCGGTGGTGCGAACCGTTCACGAGTGTCTTCAGGCGGTTCTGTGGAACGGCACAGTTGGGCTGACCACGCTCACCCACGCCCTTCCGGAAGGTCTCGTCGCGGTTCCGCTGGTCGACATGCCGCCCAGCCGTCTCGTGGTCGCTTGGAACAGCACCGACTCCAGCCCGCTCATCCGCTCATTCCGGCAAGTCGCCGCCGCCGTCTACCGCCCTGCCGGCTAGCTTGCGGCAGTGGCTGTAGTTCTTGGCGGGGGCTCTTACCCGCATTGGGTCCCGAGTTTCTGGAGCCCATATTCTGACCACAGTCGGGCCTTCTGGAACAGGCACCGCACGTCGTACGCCTCGCTCACCCCCGGCATCCGCGCCAGCCGACGACTCGGTGAGTCAGTGTCGGTTTTGGGCTGCATCGACAGCCGGTAGGACTCGGGCATGTCCGACACCCTGGTGGCTGAGATGAGTGCTTTGTTGTCCGCGAACGTCTTGACGAAGTTCCGGTACGCCGTCCGCTGATCTTCGTATACGTACGATTCGAGCCCGGGGGTCCGCTCGATGACGGCGACGATCGCCTTCTTCTCTTTGACCGTGGCCGCCGACTTGTTCGCCTTGCCCCGTCCATGCAGACAGGCAGGCCAATCCGAGCCCTTCATGCATAGAAATACGGATATTTCCGGCTTCAACGCAGCCTCGACGCGATTCTTCGCCTGGTCGACGGCGAGCCCTACCCCTGGCCGCCGGTTCGCCGAGAGCACGATCCGGGTTCGGTCGGCCCCTCCCGACACCCGCACGCGGAACGACTCCGGCAGGTCTTTGGCACGCACGCTCGCCAGCACCTTCTTCTGGCCGGCGAACTCCTGGCGGAAGCTCGCGTCCGCCGCTGCCCGGCTCACGAAGCGCACCTCGGTCACCTTAGGCGCGGACTTCAGGAACGTCCCGACGTCCCGCCTCTGCTTCGCCGTGGCGTACCGCTTGTGACACCCGTCCGCGGACGGCGTACACAGGAAGACAGCGATCTCCCAGTCGTCGCTGAAGTTGATCTCCGAGCTCGGCACCGCCTCGGCGGCCACGACCGGCCCGGCCATTCCTGAAAGCGCCACGACGGCCGAGACCGTCAGGCGCCATAACCAGCGCTTCACCGCACTCCTCGCTTGACGCCTGAATAGCCACCTGGGTGTTGACTCCCGACGCAGGGCGACTGCATCACCAGCAACTTTGGCCAGTACTCGTCAAGCTATGGCATCGCGGCCTGGAGCCGTGGCCCGTTCACGCTGTCGTTCGGGGGCAGAATCAACCCCGAACGCACAGTCCTACGTTAGGGAGCCACGCATCAAAAGGATAATGAGCTGGCTGGCGTTACCCGCGATCGTTGCCGCCGCGGTCGGCTGTGGCGCCAGCGGCGGATCCGATCCGAATCGCATCACCGTTGCAGGCCGTGACCCGCAGATTCTGATCCACCACCATTCCGAGATCGGAATGCAGGCCCTTCTCACGGGGAAACTCGTCTACATATCGGCGACCAAGTGCCTGGTGGTCAAGAACCCGGACATCGTCGTGCCCCTCTGGCCGGAGGGCACCGAGCCGCTCCTGGAGAACGGGAAGCGAGGCGCACGCCTGCCAGGCAACGGACCCGTGCTCCTGGAAGGCACCGACGTGCGGATCAGCGGAGGATACGTCGATCGGAAGCCCGGCCTGAAACTCCCGAAGGATTGCGTGGCCGACTCCGCGATCTTCGAGGTGAACCCATTCACGCCGGTCGGATAGCAGTCCCATCCGGGCCTGCGACCCCGGCATGTCGAGGATCTGACCGGGTTTGACGCTCGATGAGCGGCGTGTTCGCTGGTAATAGCCGCGTCCCGGCCGCGCTGCTTATCGGCGCCGCAGCCTGGGCATCGGGTCTCAAGTGGGAGCATGATCGATGTCGGGATGGAGACAGTAGCGATCACGAGCTCATCGGAGGGCGACGATTGACACCGCACAGCGCTCCCAACTACCAAATGCTGATCACGTCGCAGCAGCGCCTCGTGCTGATCATCGTGGCCAGCATAGGTGCGGTCGCCATGTTGGTGATCGCGTTCCTCGGTCTCGTCGAGATCGGCTGGGCCGGGGTGTGCGGTGGTAACACCTGTGCCAGGGGGTGGCACGTCAACCTCCTGGAGGCGGCACTCGTCCTGCCTCCCATCGCCGCCCTGCTCTTCGCTTATCACTGCTCGTTCTCCAGAGCGGGGATCGTCGGCAGGATGCTCATGGCCCAGACTCTGGCCTTCTCGGCGGCTGTGTCCGTCTGGTTCGTCGCGGAGCGGATCCTTATATATGTCGAGGACCTCGCCCGCTTCGGATGATTTTCCGACCGCTCCTGGGGATCCTTTCCTTTCGGCGTGGTCCGGGCACGCCGCTACACCCCATCGACATGAGTGACGCCGAGTGGGAGACCATCGAACCGGTCGCGCTCTGGCCGACCGACCTGCTCACCAGCGCCATGGATCAGGTGGTACGGCGTGTTCCCGGAGTGCCGCAGAATGAGGCCGGCAGATCCACCGCCGGATTCATCGAGCCGGGGTTCTCGGTAGTGGACTGGTCTCGGTCAGCGCGAGAAGTGCACAACCAGGTGCGGATGTACGCGCTCATGGGTCGTGATCACGGGCTGCACATTTCCCAACTCGACCAACCAGTGAGCCTGTACATCTGGTTGTCCGCATCTTCCGCGATGCGGAGCGCCTCCGCTCAAGTCAGCGCAATAGGAGCCCACCTCCATTCGTAGCGGCCAGCTCCATTCGTTCGTTGACGGCGCCGTCGGGCAGATCAGGCATCGGGAATGTCTGCCTTCGCCGCCAGGATCGTCTTCCGCGGGATGATAACCAGCCGTTCGCCGGGGTCGACGCTGACCCCATGAGGGAGGCGACCTTCATACAGCGCCGTAAGGTCCGACCCGATGACCGCGACGTCACCATTGTCAAGTTCCCAGATATCTGGACAGCTCGAATTGCCGGACGTTTGTCCGAGCTCATGGGATGACTTCCCTATGCGCCGAAGGAAAGATGCAGTTGGATCCGGTTCCCATTTTCCGGTCATGACATTTCCTCCGAGAGATCGTGACCGCTATTACCATTAGCGAAGGTGGTGTAATCGATGTACGATGAGCGAACGTTCTCGGCGTGGGTCCACATCTATAGCTATCTGGGATTCCCTTTGCATGCAAGAGGAATTGCACCACAGGAATCATGATGACAGACCAGCAAATGCAGCCATGATCGCGGTCACTATGGCGCCCAAGGCAGCCGAAGGACTTGCTGAGGGTCGCAAGCCGCGTTCGAGGCGCTGGTCAGGTTGGTTCGGCGTACATTCGAAGGCCACGATTCCGCGCAGTCCGCACTCGCCGATGCCGAAGCCGAGCCGGGAAATGAAGTGAGGGTCAGAGCCCTTCGCCAGGAGCTGGCGCAGGCCGCTACAGAGGACCCTGCGTTCGAGACAGAACTTCGAGGCCTCCGGCGAGAGATCGAGCCGCATCTGAACGCGAGCGACGGCGGCGTGGTCAACACCGTCGCCGGCACCGTCGAAGGCAGTCTGGTGCAAGCGCGCGTTGTTCACGGCGGCATCGCCTTCGGCGTCCCCAGGCGAACCGAGGTCTGACCCGCGAGACCTGCGCCGCCCGCTCCTCGGCCGCCCCGCCGGCTCCGGCCAGGCACCGCCACCCGGGAAGACGACCGCCCGGGAATGTCAGTGCCATCGCCTGACATCACCAAGAAGCCGGCACCGCGCCCGCCCGCTTCGGCACCCGATTTCGGACCCTTTGCCAGTCCCGTTCATAACATGTTTGCATGCTAGAAGTGGGAGTTCGCCGGTGATCTGGGAAGGGGCGTTCGTGGGGATCGGATCCGTGAAGCGGCCTGAGCGTGTTGCTGTCATCGGAGTGGGCGTCCTCGGAGCCAGCGTGGGCTGGAACCTGTCCCGGCACGGCGCCAAGGTGGTCTTCATCGACGCGGGCCAGCCGGGCGAAGGCGTCACCAACTGGTCTTTCTCGTGGGTCAATGCCAGCAACAAGACCGCGCGCAAGTCCTACTTCGACCTGAACGTCGCGGGCATGGCAGCCTACCGTGAGCTTGCCAGAACCATCGGGCCAGACTCATGGTGGCATCCCAGCGGCCACCTGCGCTGGACAGACGGTCCCGCAGCCGAGGCGAAGCTCCTGGAAACAGCCGAACTGCTGGCTGGCTGGGACTACCAGGTCGAGGTGTACACGGGGGCCGAGGTGCGCCGCCGCCTCGAGCCTGCTCTCACGATGCCCGGCGAGGCTCCAGTCGTGTTCTACCCCGACGAAGCCTGGGTGCATGGACGTCATCTCGTCGGCCGCCTGGTCGGCCAGGCCGTTGCGTCCGGCGCCGAGCACCGATTCGGCGCCGCGGTCTGTGACATCGGCACCGGTACCGACGGGAGCATCCGGACAGTTGTCCTATCCGATGGGAGCCGTCTCGACGTCGACACCATCGTGAACGCGGCAGGCCCCAGCGCCTCCCACGTAGCCGGGCTCATCGCACGGCACTTGCCGATGCGCCGGGAACCCGGCGTCGTCACCCGGATCGGCTGTGCGCAGGTCCCGGTTCGCCGAGCCATGCACGCGCCGCACATCGAGATCCGTCCTGACGGAGACGCTTCGATGGTCCTCCACAGCCGCGAGATCGACGCACTCATCGACACCGGCGAAGATCCAGCGGAATTCGGCCGGCTGCTCCACGAATCGGCGCGGCACGTCGTTCCCGAGCTCGACGACTCCCGCATCGTACAGACACGGGTAGCCAACCGGCCCATCCCAGCCGACGGATACCCCTCGGTGGGAGCGGTGCCGTCTGTGTCGGGCTACTACGAGGCCGTTTCCCACAGCGGCATCACTCTCGGGCCGGTAATCGGCCGGCTGCTTGCTTCGGAGATCCTCAGCGGGAAGAGCGATGAGATGCTCGCGGACTTCCGGCCGGAGCGGTTCCACTCGTGACAGCCCGGGCAAGCGCCACCAGTACCACGGCCAGGCGGGTGCGTCTCCGTGCACCCGAAAAAGGCTCGTAAAGCCGCGCCGCCGTGTCACGCGAGCCAACCTGGAACACGCTCACAGGAGGTCTCAGATCGGTCAGGCCGGGGTGGTTGCCCAGACGCATGCAGGCTGGCCCTCGATGGACGGGTTCGCGCCTCGCCCACCACGCCACTATGGGCCGGCGATTACTCGTCCGCGTGCTCGACGGCTACTTCTCATAGTGATAGCGGCAGGCGGCGATCATGATGGTGTCGTCGTTGACTCGATAGACGAGCCGGTGTTCTGAGGTGACGCGCCGGGACCAGTAGCCGGACCATTCATACTTCAGCGGCTCCGGCTTGCCGATGCCTTCGTTCTCGTTTCGAGTTATGTCGGCGATCAGCTGGTTGATCCTTTTGAGGATGCGTCGATCTTCTCGCTGCCAGTAGCAGTAGTCCTCCCAGGCGAGTTCGTCGAAAAGGATCTTCACGAGGTGGTGTCCTCATCGGCCAGTTCGCGGACTGTGCCGCCGCCGGCCTCCAGACGGGAGACCGCCTCGGACAGCCGTCTGCGGTTGACGGGAGAGGCCATCAGGTAGAGCGTCTCGCGCATCGATTCGTATTCGCGCTGCGACACCATGACGACGCCTTCTCCGCCGGGGCGGGTGATGAGGACTTCTTCCTGGTCGTCGATGACGGCGTCGAGGGTGGCGGCGTAGTTGGCCCGCGATTCGGACATGGTCATCACCTTCATGCCATCAGTGTACGTGATGATGTACATCAGGAATGCGGCATGCCTAGCAATGGCACGGCTCCGGGGCCGTAACAGGTCTCAGGTCGGCCAGGCCGGGGTGGTTGCCCAGACGCATGCAGGCTGGCCCTCGATGGACGGGTTCGCGCCTCGCCCACCACGCCACTATGGGCCGGCGATTACTCGTCCGCGTGCTCGGCGGTGACGAAGCTGCCGAGGTTGGGGACGGTGTAGACCCTGCCTGCATCTCTGAGGCGCTCCATGGCCTTGCGGATGGTAGGGCGGGCGACGCCGAACTCCTCCATCAACTTGACCTCGGAGATCTTGAACTTGGGTCCCCACTCCCCTGAGTCGATCCGCGCCTGGAGAACTTCGAGGATCTGCTCCCAGCGGGAACGATCCTCATCAAACTCCCACATACGGGTGTGCTCGACATATCTGGCCACATTACAAGGCTAGAAGGGAGCTTCACGGCCCTCCCAAGCGGATCATGTAGCTTCATGGAGCTTCATGGAATAGCCAGGCGCTTACAGGATGTCGTACTCTGGCGGTATGGCGTCGGTGACTGGCGGTCGAGAGCTCCTCCGGGTGGAGATTCCCGCCGTGTGCATCCCCGCTGGTGGTGTCGCGGGGTGCAGACCGAGCGGCACCGCCCACTCACTGAACCGCCCCGACTTTGATGGAGACCTCAACGGTTGATTCCGGCGGGTTCGCTGGGTTGGTGTTGAGCGTAGTAGAGAGCCTCGTACTCCTCTGGTGGCAGGTGTCCGATCGCTGAGTGCAGGCGGGTGGCGTTGAACCAGTCCACCCATTCGGCGGTGGCCAGCTCGACGTCGGCCAGGCTGCGCCAGGGCCCTCGGGGCTTGATCAGCTCGGTCTTGTAGAGGCCGATCTGCGATTCCATCAGGGCATTGTCGAGTGCGTCGCCGACGGTGCCGATGGAGGCATCGATCCCGGCCGCCAGCAGATGCGTGGTGAACCGGAAAGACGTGTATTGACTACCGGCATCGCTGTGGTGGATCAGCCCCGGTTCGACCGGCCGACCGATGCGCTCGCGCCGCCACAGGGCCATGTCCAGAGCGTCGAGTACGAGCGTGGTGTGCTTGGTCAGCGAGGCGGCCCACCCGACGATGGTCCGGGAGTAGACGTCCACGACGAAGGCGACGTAGACGACGCCGCACCAGGCGGCCACGTGCGTGAAGTCGGCCACCCAGGCGGCGTTGGGACGGTCGGTGGTGAAGTCGCGCTGGAGCCGGTCGGCGGCTCGCTCGTGGCCGGGGTCGGCGATGGTGGTGCGCACCTTTTTGCCGCGCCGGGCGCCTTGCAGGCCGAGGGCGCGCATGCGCCGTTCGACGGTGCAGCGGGCCACCCGGTGCCCTGCGCGCTGGAGTTGATGCCAGATCTTGCGGGCGCCGTAGACGCCGTAGTTGGCGGCATGGATGCGCTGAATGTACTCGTCCAGTTCGGCGTCGCGCAGGGCGCGGGCCGAGGGTGGGCGGTTCTTGGCGGCGTAGTAGGTGCTGGTGGAGATGGGGCAGCCGTGTTCGGTCAGGACACGGCAGATCGGCTCGACACCGAACACGTCGGCGTGCTGGTCGATGAAGGTCACGAGTGCGTGTGTGGCCGGTCGAGCTCGGCCGCGAAGAAAGTCGACGCGGCCTTCAGGATCTCGTTGGCGCGGCGGAGTTCGGCGTTCTCGCGGCGCAGCCGCTTCAGCTCGGCCGACTCGTCGGTGGTGCGGCCGGGCCGGCTGCCCTCGTCGATCTGGGCCTGGCGGACCCAGGTGCGCAGCGTCTCCGCGGTGCCGATACCGAGCTTGGTCGCAACCGCGTTGATCGTGGCCCACTCGGTCGGGTAATCCGGCCGCAACTCGGCGACCATCCGAACCGCTCGACGGCGCAGCTCGGCGGGGTAGGGAGACTTACCTGGCATGGACTCGATCCTCTCAAGAGATCAAGTCTCCACCGAAACCGGGGCGATTCAGTGGTGTACCTGTCCTGGCACACTGCTTGGTGTATCTCCGGTGGCCGAGCAGATAGGTGCCGCATGGGGCAGGACGAGGTTTCGACGTGGGATGGCGTCACTCTGCGGTCGAGTTACAGCGATTGGGTGATCGAGGGACGCGACAAGCTGGCCAACGCGGCGCGTGACGGTGACTGGCCAAGGGTCTTCGATCTGCTCGAAGCACACCCTGATTGGATCAACAGCGGCAGAGTCGGCGGCAGTAGCCGATACGCCCCGCTTCACCAGGTCGCCTGGCACGGTGCTGACGCCGACATTGCTCACCAGTTGGTTGCAAGCGGCGCCTGGCGCATGCTGCGCACGGCTCAAGGAGAGCAGGCGGTCGACATCGCTGATCGCATGGGACACCATCATCTCCTGGTACCGCTCACGCCAGTTATCCGCCACCAACTACCAGTCGAGACCATGAGCTCGATCCAACGCCACTTTCACACGCTGATTCACGACCGTGCCGGTGATCTGATCACCGATCAGCAGTTACGCCTTCCCGAGCTGGAAACACTCACCGAGCAGCGGAACCCAGCCTGCTGGTTTGCTGTCCCCGGCATGTATGGCGGTTTCAGCTATCGACTAGAGCGAACCGAACTGACCGTGGAAAGTTGGTGTCGCATCGTTGGGGGATCGGGTCAGCGGCACGTTATCGACGAGCACGGTGCACGGCTCGTTGCCGAGGGTTTCGTCTGATCAACAGAATCCGGAGCCAATAGATCGTATAAAGTCCGTGGCGCGGCTTTGCGGATCAGTTGCGGTACTTCCGTGCTGTAGTGCGCCACGAGGCGCTGGTGCGCCGTGAGGCGCTGGGAATCGAAGGAGGTGTGAGACCTCCTCGCTGGGCTGTCGCAGCAGTCTGGTGGGAGCT
>NZ_JBFAIF010000007.1:0-344831 GCF_040654555.1 Nonomuraea sp. NPDC050680
CGAACCCGGAAGTTAAGCTTCCCTGCGCCGATGGTACTGCACTCGGGAGGGTGTGGGAGAGTAGGTCACCGCCGGACAATCTTTGATTGTCGGGAATTGGGCTCCACGCATACGCGTGGGGCCCTTTTCTGCGTTACGGGGTTGGACGCGTGGGTGGGGTGTGGGTAGGTGCGGGGAAGGACTGTGGCGGGCCAGCTAAGGACCGTGGCGGGCCAGATGTGGAAGGACTGTGGCGGCCCGCTGGGGCGGGCGGTTGGCGGCTTAGGGCCGCGGAAGGGCTGTAGTCCGTTGGGGCTGTTCGGGGCTAAGGGCCGCGGCGCGCTGGGACCGTTTACGGCTAAGGGCCGTAGTCTGCTGGGGCCGTTTACGGTTATGGGTCTCACGCCTTGGCGCGTGGGACCCTTTTTTGCGTTCCGGCCGGGTTGTTTGCCAGGTGCTGGGCTTTTCTTGTCTGGTGCGTCCTTGCCTGACGGCACAAGCCGTCGGCTGTGCATCCACGTACTGTGAATTGCCAATGGCAGGCGAAGCTGGAGCACCGAAACTGCTGATCATCAGGCGGTGGCGTGGGAGAGCGCTCCGTACGGTCAGTAGGGTTGGGGGGTGGACTTTCGTGCGGTTGAACGCGCGATCATGGAGCGAGGCGTCGAGTGGGACTTCGAGCCGACGCTGGACCGGATCGCGGCTCTCATGGACCTGCTCGGCTCGCCGCAGCAGGCATACCCTGTCGTACACATAGCGGGCACGAACGGTAAGACGAGCACGGCGCGCTTGACCGAAGCGCTGCTCAAGGAGCGCAATCTGCGTGTGGGCCGGTTCACGAGCCCGCATCTCGTCTCAGTGCGCGAACGCATCACCGTTGATGGCGAGTCGCTGAGCGAGGAGCGGTTCGCTCAGGTATACGAAGAGATCGCCCCTTACGTTGAGCTCGCCGATACGCAGGGGCGGCGGATCCAGTTCTTCGAGTTGCTCACGGCCATGGCCTTCGCCGCGTTCGCCGACACTCCGGTGGACGTGGCGGTCGTCGAGGCCGGCATGGGCGGGTCCTGGGACGCGACGAACGTCGCGGACGGCACCGTCGCCGTCGTCACCCCGATCTCGCTCGACCACACCGACCGGCTCGGGCCCGATATCCCGAGCATCGCCGGGGAGAAGGCGGGCATCATCAAGCCCGGCGCCACGGCCATACTCGCCCAGCAGCAGCTGGAGGCCGCCGAGGTGCTGATGCGCCGGGCCGTCGATGTCGGCGCGGTGGTCGCGCGTGAAGGGCTCGAGTTCGGTGTCCTCGCCCGAGAGGTGGCCATGGGCGGACAGCTGCTCACGCTGCGCGGCCTCAAGGGCGTCTACGAGGAGGTCTACCTGCCGCTCTATGGCGAACACCAGGCGAGCAACGCGGCCTGCGCACTGGCCGCTGTGGAGGCTCTGACGGGGGGTGACGACCCGCTCGACGTGGAGCTCGTACGCCAGGCGTTCGCGGGGGCGTCCTCACCGGGGCGGCTGGAGATCCTGCGCCGCAACCCCACGGTCGTCGTCGACGCGGCGCACAACCCCGGCGGCATGCAGGCCTCGCTCGAGGGCATGCAGGAGGCGTTCGACTTCGCCAAGGTCGTGGGCGTCGTCGCGGTGATGCGCGACAAGGATGTGCATACCCTGCTCGACCTGCTGGAGCCGATTCTCGACGAGATCGTCGTCACGCGTAACTCCTCGCCTCGGTCGATGTCGCCCGCCGAGCTGGCGGAGGTGGCCATACCGCTGTTCGGAGAGGACAGGGTGCGGGTCGTCGAACGCCTCGACGAGGCCATCGACATGGGCATCGGCATCGCCGACGCCCACGGTGAGTTCAGCGGCACGGGGGTGCTCATCATCGGCTCGGTCGTGACGGCCGGAGACGCGCGCCACCTGCTCAAGGCGGGGAGCGTGTGATGAACTTCCAGGTCACCCCAGGCATGCGCCGGCTCGGCGCGAGCGTTCTCGGCATGGAGGCCATCGTCGCCGCGCTGATTACGCCGGTGGCGATCAACAGCGGCGTTCAGACGGCGGTGGCGGTCACTGTCGGTATCGGGCTGGCCGTGCTGTGCGTGATCGTCGCCGGGCTGCTCAAGCGGCCTTTCGCGTACGTCGCGGGCACCATCCTGCAGGTCCTGGCCATCGGCACGGGGTTCCTCGTGCCGACGATGTTCTTCCTAGGAGTGATCTTCGCGGCGCTATGGATTACCGCGATATTCGTCGCTCGCCGTGTCGAGGGCGTGACTTCCCGCTAAAGTCGGCGAACATGGCCGTCCCCCCGATCCAGCGGTCCCCGAACGCACACAGCGCGGGACCCACCGCACGCGTCAGGTCCCCATGGTTGCTCGACTCGGTGCTCGGGCTGCTCATCATCGTCGTGTTGCCATTGGCGATGCTCGCGATCCCCAACACCGTGTCCGTGGTCTCGGGTCTGCTGCCCGACGGCTTCGACAAGCTCGCGTTGATGCGCGCGCACGGGCTGGCGCTCCCGGCGATGATCCTCACGGTGCCGCTCGCCGCGGTGGCGCTGCGCCACGTCAAGGTCCCCCACATGCTGCTGGGCGGGCTCACGGTGCTCGCGCTGGCCGACGTCGCGGGCGGCTTCGCGGGCTCGACGTTCCTGGTGGCGACGCTACGCGTGCTGCACGGGATCGGCGCGGGCCTGCTCTTCCCCGCCACGCTGCTCGCGGCCTGGGAGCGCTCCATGGCATTGCGGGCAATCTGGACCGGCATGCTCGCGTTCAGCCTGCTCACCGCCCAGGCGCTCGCGCTGTGGCCTCTTGACCAGGTGAGCGACTGGAAGATCACGCTCCAGCCGTACCCGCTGCTGACGGGCATCGCGCTCGCGCTGGCAGCGGTCTACTTCGTCGTCTGGCTGGTCCAGGGCCAGCCGCCGATGCCCACGCCACGGGCCGCCGAACGTAGCCGCTTGCTGTTCGCGAGCGTCCCCGCGGTGGGCATTTCGGTGGTGGCCATCAGCACCGCAAGTGAGGAGTGGGGGGCCGGCCTGGTCATCCTGCTGGCCGTGCTGGCGATCGTCGCGCTGCTCGTGATGGCCTTCTTCGGCAGCCGTGAGGGCCGCACACTGGCGTACGTCATGGTCGCGGTCGGCATCGTGCTGCTCCCGAGCCTGGCCCAGGTCACGTACGTGGAGATGCGCGGCCTCGGCGGTCCGGGCATGACCGGGCTGTGGATCCCGTTCGTGGTGGCGGGTGTGCTGGCGCTGGCCTCCGCCATCGCGGTGCGGCTGTTCGCCGGAGCGCGGTGGCTCGCGCCGCTGGGGCTGCTGGCGATGGTGATCGGTCTGTGTTCGGTACGAGTCCTGGTGCCGGCGGCCGATGGGCTCGTGTTGGTGATCCCGTTCACTCTGCTGGCGGCGGGGGCGGCGGTGGCGCTCACGTCCGCGCTCAGCCAGGCGGGCATCGGGGCGGCGCTGTTCGGCCTGGCGCTGTGTTTCCCCGGTGTGCTGGCTGGTTATCTGCTGGCTACCGGGGTGCAGTTGATGATGCTGCGCGGGGTCACGGTGGCGCAGCAGCTGGTGGATCGGTTCGTGGGCACATTGCATCTGTGGTCGCTGATCGGCGGGTTCCTGGTGGTCGCGGTCATCGTCCTGGCGGAACTGCTCTCGCGGCGCGGGGCTCCGGCCGATGAAGATGAAGCGGCCGAGCTGACGGGCGATGATTCGGCGCCTTCGGTGTCTTCGCCGGGTGTAGCCGGTCATTCGGCGTATGCGGAGTCTTCGGGATCTTCGGGGTCTTCAACGGGTGTGGACGTGGTCGCGAAGGTGGCTGGGGAAGGTTCGGGCGCCGAGGCGGCGGTCCCTCCGGTGCGGAGCGGTCGGTCTGAGCGCCGCGAGCCGCCCATGGCGGTGGACGCCGTCGAAGTGCCTGCCCAGTCGACAGCCGGGGATGAGGATCGGCCTACCGGGGCGATACCGCGCGTCCCCGTGTCCCCCGACGCCTTCGGCGCAACTGACGGGAATGGCGCGAGCGTGGAGGGGGTGGGCGAAGTGACCGGTCCTGTCCCACCTGTCCCGCCTCAGGCCCAATCCCCCGAAGACACCACTCCGTAGCACCGGCCCATAGGGCCATTTCGGTGCCCTGGCCCGCCAGACCGCGTCAGGGCACCGGCCCATAGGTGCGCGTGCAGGGCGGGCCCGCTGGGTCGAGCCGAGGCACCGGCTTATAGGACCGCGTGCAGGGCGGGCCCGCTGGGTCGAGCCGAGGCATCGGCCCATAGGACCCTGCGTGGGCTGCCCGCAGGACTGGCCCGCCCGCAGGACGGGCCCGCCCGCAGGACGGGCCCGCCCTGAGGACCCTGAGGACCGGCCCGTAAGATCCCGCGCTGGGCCTGGCCCGTAGGACTACCGTGTGAGGTCGCCCGTTGGAGCACCGGGTAGGACGGCCTGGAGGGCCACCGGGTAGGACCGGTTCCCTGGGGTGCCATCTCCCAGGCCGTTGGTCGATGGTGCGTCGCCGATCGAATCGTGTGCAGGTGTGGGGGGCGCGAGGCGCGCCGGTGGGGCGGGGTGTGAGCACGGATGGGGCTCGGTCGTGTGGAAACGGGAGAGCCGTGGCGGGCGGTAAGCTGAGCCGCAGCCACCTCGGCGCGAGGGCCTGCGCCCCCGGGCCGATCCCCCGCGCAGCCAAGCCGGTGCATGTGGCCGCAGCCCCGAACCACACCCTGTTCGAAGGAGAACCTCAAGTGTCCGAGCGCACTCTTGTCCTGATCAAGCCCGACGGGGTGAAGCGTGGCCTCATCGGTGACGTGATCGCCCGCGTGGAGCGCAAGGGCCTGAAGGTCGCTGCGATGGACCTGCGCACTCTCGACGTCGACACCGCCAAGGCCCACTACGCCGAGCACTCCGAGCGCCCGTTCTTCGGCGAGCTCGTCGAGTTCATCACTTCGGGGCCGCTGGTCGCGCTGGTGCTGGAGGGGCCGCGCGCCGTCGAGGCGTTCCGCGCGCTGGCGGGGCTCACGGACCCGGTCAAGTCGGCGCCCGGCACGATCCGCGGCGACCACGCGCTGGAGATCGGCGAGAACATCGTGCACGGCTCCGACTCGCCCGAGTCGGCCGCGCGGGAGATCAAGATCTTCTTCCCGGACCGGTTCTAGTTTTCTGACTTTCTAGTTTCTCTTGCCTCTCTCTGACGTCTCCGTTTTCTCCGACGTCTCTGATGCGCCGAGCGCCCGCCATATGGCGGGCGCTTTTTTTGCGCGATTTTTGTCCGGCTAACTCGGCTGTGCGAGGCCGCGTGCGGCCTGGGTATGGCAGGCTTTTTGGATCTTGTACGGCAAGCCCGGTGCACCCCACTCGCCGCACGGGGCCGGCGCCTGTCCAGGGGCACGCCCCTCCGGTGGACGTGGCCGGGCGCCGTGACGTGCGCGCTGTGGGCCATGTTCCGTGGATTGGCCTGGCCACGGTACAGGGCGGTTAGATCCCCAGGTGCCCGACGAGCGGTCGCCGACGGCGGGTGGGTCAAAACGGTGCAAGACGGAGGCCCAATGTTGTCCTTCGCCTGCGGCGACATCGGGGCTTCCGGATGGGCTGAAGAATTTGTGGGGCACAGGGGGCTCATTGCGCGCCCTGGTGGGTAACGTCACGTTACGATTCGAATTCGATCCGTAGTCATTCGCGAACGACGTTACGGAAGGCTCCGTTCCCCATGGGCAGCAAGCTCGCGTTTCTCGGCCGTGATATGGCGGTCGACCTCGGCACCGCCAACACGCTGGTCTACGTGCGCGGCCGGGGCATCGTGCTCAATGAGCCGTCGGTCGTCGCGATCAACACTGCCACCGGGAAGATCGTCGCGGTCGGCATCGAGGCCAAACGCATGATCGGCCGGACGCCGGGCAACATCGTGGCCGTCCGGCCGCTCAAGGACGGTGTGATCGCCGATTTCGATGTCACTGAGCGGATGCTGCGCTATTTCATCCAGCGGGTGCACAAGAGGCGGCACTTCGCCAAGCCGCGCATCATCATCGCCGTGCCCAGCGGCATCACCGGGGTGGAGCAGCGGGCGGTGAAGGAGGCCGGATACCAGGCCGGGGCCCGCAAGGTCTACATCGTTGAGGAGCCGATGGCCGCGGCGATCGGCGCGGGGCTGCCGGTGCACGAGCCGACCGGCAACATGGTCGTCGACATCGGCGGCGGCACCACCGAGGTGGCCATCATCTCCATGGGCGGCGTGGTGACCAGCCAGTCCATCAGGGTCGGCGGCGACGAGCTCGACCAGGCGGTGATCACCTTCGCGAAGAAGGAGTTCTCGATCATGCTCGGCGAGCGCACCGCCGAGGAGATCAAGATGGCCATCGGCTCGGCGTGCCCCATTGGTGAGGACCTGCACGCCGAGATCCGCGGCCGTGACCTGGTGAGCGGCCTGCCGAAGACGGTCGTGGTGTCCGGCGAGGAGATTCGCAAGGCGACGGAGGAGCCGGTCAACACGATCGTCGACGCCGTCAAGGTCACGCTCGACAAGTGCCCGCCGGAGCTGTCCGGTGACCTGATGGACCGCGGCATCGCGCTCACCGGCGGGGGCGCGCTGCTCAAGGGCATGGACGAACGTATCAAGACCGAGACCGGCATGCCCGTCCACCTCGTGGAGAACCCTCTCGACTCGGTGGCGCTCGGCTCGGGCAAGTGCGTCGAGGAGTTCGAGGCGCTGCACCAGGTGCTCGTACCGGAGTCACGTCGCTGATGAGAGAGTCCCGCCACGCCCGGCTGATTCTGGGAACGCTGCTCACGGTGGCGCTGGTCATCCTGACCGTCGACCACCGCGCCGGCGCGGCCTCGCCGTTGTGGCCGCTGCGTACGGCCGGTTCGTGGTTCTTCGGTACGGTCGAGCAGGTCGGCGCCTCCGTGGTCCGCCCGGTCGGCGGCTTCTTCCACGCCATCGTCAACGCCCCCGCCGCCCAGGCCGAGCTCAACCGGGTCAAGGCGGAGAATGTCAGGCTGCGAGCCGGTCTGGCCGCGGGCCGGCTCGACGCGGCCCGCGCCGCGGAGCTGAAGCGGTTGCTCGGCGTGGCGGGGCTCGGCGGCTACAAGATCGTGACGGCGAACGTGGTCGCCAGGCGCGGCCAGCCCGGCTTCGAGGACGCCATCGAGATCGACGTCGGCACCGGCGACGGCGTACGCCCCGAGATGACCGTGCTCAACGGTGAGGGGCTGGTCGGCCGGGTGATTCAGGCGTCAGCCGACAGCTCGACCGTGGTGCTGATCAGCGACCCGGGCTCGGCCGCCGGTGCCCGGCTCGAAGGTGGCCAGGAGATCGGCGTCGTGAACGGGGTGGGGGAGAACGGGCGGCTAGTGCGCTTCCGGCTGCTGGATTCGACCGCGGCGATCACCCGTGGGACCCGCATTGTCAGCTTCGGCTCCCAGCGCGGCGCGCCGTACGTCGCCGGGGTGCCGATCGGGGTGATCGAGCGGGTGGAGGCGACGCCGGGCGAGCTGACCCGCATCGCCTACGCCAGACCGTACGCGGATCTGACCGCGCTCGACGTGGTCGGCGTGGTGGTGGCGGCGCCGGCGAAGGACCCGAGGGACGCCGTGCTACCACCCAAGGAGGAGCCGCGATGATCGTTGGGCTGTGCGTGCTGGCAGCGGTGTTGTTGCAGGTCATGCTCATCAACCGGCTGCCGCTGCCGGCCGGGGGAGCGCCCGACGTGGTGCTGCTCGTCGTGGTGGCGATGGCGCTGCTGCGCGGGCCGGTGGCGGGGGCGATCATCGGGTTCTGCGCGGGACTGCTGGTCGACATCGTGCCGCCCACGGCGCATCTGGTGGGTCAGTACGCGTTCGTGTTCGCGCTGGTCGGCTACGTGGCCGGGCGGGGGGTGGGCGGTCCGGCCACCACCGTCGTCCTGTGTGTGCTGATGGCGCCGCTGGTGTCGGCGGCGCTCGGCGGGCTGATCGCCGATCCGCGGGTGACGCTGTCGACGCTGACCGAGCAGGTGCCGGTGACCGTCGTCTACACGTTGATCCTCTCGCCGCTGGCGATCTGGTTGGTCACCCGTGAGAGGCCGCACCCGAGGTTCCCGCAATGATCAGGATGCGGACCCGGCTGGTCGTGCTGCAGGTGATCGTGATGGGCGTGCTGGCGGTGCTCAGCGTGCGGCTCTGGCAGGTGCAGGTGGTGCGCGGGCAGGAGCTGGTCACCAGGGCCACGGAGACCAGGACGCGGTCGGTGATCGTGCCGGCCGTGCGCGGGCAGATACTCGACTCCTCGGGGCGGCCGCTGGTGCGCAACCAGACCTCGCTGGTCGTCTCGGTCGACCGGACCGGGCTGATCAGGATGCCTGAACAGGGGGTTCCGGTGCTGCGCAAGCTCAGCGAGGTGCTGGGCCAGCCGGTCAAGCAGTTGCAGAAGCGCATCACGCCGTGCGGCCCCGGGGTGACCAAGCCCTGCTGGACCGGCTCGCCGTACCAGCCGATTCCGGTGGAGGAGCGGGCCGACACCCGCCAGGCGCTGCAGATCCTGGAGCGGCAGGAGGAGTTTCCCGGCATCTCCGCCGAGATCCAGTCCGTCAGGCAGTATCCCGGAGGCAAGGCCGGTGCGCAGATGCTCGGCTACCTGCAGCCGGTCACCGAGGCCGAGCTGGCCAAGCGCGAAGGGCTGAAGGCCGCCTTCTCCGGCGTCGACCTGGTCGGACGCGACGGCCTCGAGTACATCTACGACGACGAGCTGCGCGGCAAGGCCGGGCTGCGGCGGGTGCAGGTCGACCGGATGGGCAAGGCCATCGGGGTGGAGGAGCAGGTGGCGCCCGTCAGCGGCGACAACCTGGTCACCAGCATCGACGCCCGCGTGCAGGACCTGGCCGAGCAGGCGTTGCAGCACGCCATGAAGAACGCCCCCAAGGCGGACGGCGCCGCGGCGGTCGTGCTCGAACCCGACACCGGCCGGGTGATCGCGCTGGCCAGCATGCCCGGCTACGACCCGGCCGTATGGGCGGGCGGAATCTCCGACCGTGGCTATCAGCGGCTGCTGTCGGACGCCACGGGTAAGCCGCTGGTGTCGCGGGCGCTGAATGGGATGTTCGCGCCCGGTTCGACGTTCAAGGTGTCGTCGGTGACGTCGATGCTGCGGGCCGGGTATCCGCTGAACGGCACGTACGACTGCCCGGGGGCGGTCATGGTGGGCGACCGGGCCTTCCACAACTTCCACGGCATCGGTCTCGGCTCCATGAACCTGCACACCGCCCTGGTCAAGTCCTGCGACACGATCTTCTACCGGGCGGGCTACGACCAGTGGCTGAAGGACGGCGGGCTCAATCCGAAGAAGGCGCCGAAGGAGGTGTTCGCCAACACGGCCAAGGCGTTCGGGTTCGGCAAGCCGACGGGCATCGACCTGCCGGGCGAGTCGGCCGGGCGCATCCCGGACCGCACCTGGAAGAAGAACATGTGGGCCCAGACGAGCGGCACCAGTTGCCGGCGCGCCAAGAGCGGCTATCCGGAGGTGGCCGACAAGTCGCGGGCGGAGTTCCTCAAGCGGCTGGCCAACGAGAACTGCCTCGAAGGCTTCCTGCTGCGGGCGGGTGACTCGGCCAACTTCTCGATCGGCCAGGGCGACGTGCTGGTGACGCCGCTCCAGCTGGCCAGGGCGTACGCGGCGCTGGTGAGCGACGGGAAGCTGCGCAGCCCGCGCATCGGCTGGGCCACGGTCCGGCCCGACGGCGCGCTGGTCAGGCGCATCGACGTGCCGGTGGTCGGCAAGCTGCCGCTGTCGAAGAAAGAGCGCCTCTACATCAAGGACGCGCTCAGCGACGTACCCTCCGACGGCACCGCGGCGGGGGCGTTCGCCGGGTTCCCGATGAACAAGGTGCGGATCGGCGGAAAGACCGGCACCGCGGAGGTGTGGGGCAAGGAGGACACCTCCTGGTTCGCCTCGTTCGCACCGGCGAACGACCCGCACTTCGTCGTGGTCGTCATGGTCTCGCAGGGCGGGATGGGCGCCTCCACCGCCGCGCCCGCCGCACGCGAGATCTACGAGGGCATCTTCGGCTTCGCCAAGAACAAGCCCGCGTTGCCCGCGGGCCGGCCGGTGTCCAAGCTGCCGAAGATCTCGGCCGACGGCACGGTGGCCGATGGCAAGACGACCGACGGCACGGTGGCGGACGGTGCGACGACGGACGGCGAGGGTACGAGCGGCCCGGGGGCACGCGGCCCGGGAGCACGCGGCGCGGGGACGGGCGGCGCGGGGACGGGCGGCGCGAGAACGGGCGGCGCGAGGACAGGTGACGCGGGGACAGGTGGCGCCGTGGCGGGCGGAACAGGGGAGGGCGGCAAGAGCAAGGGCACCAAAAAGGAGGGCGGCACGGAGGCGGGAGGATGATGGACCGCACGCTGATGGGCGGGCGGCGCTCGTTCGCCCGGCGGGCGGTGGGCGCGCAGTCGGCCATGTGGCGGCTCGACGGGGTGATGCTGGTCGCGGTGGCCGCGCTCTGCGTGATCGGCACGCTGCTCGTCTGGTCGTCGACCCGTACCTGGGCGCCCGGCTCCACGGGGCTGGTCAAGAAGCACGTACTCAACCTCACCATCGGGACGTTGCTCTGCGCGGCGGTGACCGTCATCGACCATCGCGCGATGCGCGCGTACGCGCCCCTGGCGTTCCTGCTCTCGCTGGCCGGCCTGGGACTGGTGATCACACCGCTGGGTGCGACGATCAACGGCTCGCACTCGTGGATCCTGCTGGGGGGCGGCTTCGCCGTGCAGCCGTCGGAGTTCGCCAAGCTCGGCCTGCTGCTCATCATCGCGATGCTGCTGGCCCAGCCCGGTGAGGGCAGCGATCGGCCGCGCGGGCTCGACGCCTGGCTGGCGCTGTTCGCCGCGCTGCTGACGATGGGGCTGGTGATGTTGCAGCCCGACCTCGGCACCACGCTCGTGCTGGCCGTGATCACGGCCGCCGGGCTGGTGATCGCGGGAGTGCGCAAGAGGTGGATCATCCTGCTGACGCTGATCGCCGGGGTCGGGGTGTTCTGCGTGTTCGCGTTCGGGATGCTGGAGCCGTACCAGGTCGCGCGGTTCACCGCCTTTCTCGATCCGCGCGTCGACCCGCGCGGCGTCGGCTACAACAGCACGCAGTCGCTGATCGCCATCGGCTCGGGGCAGTTGTTCGGCAAGGGGCTCTTCGACGGTGGGCAGACGACCGGCCGGTTCGTGCCCGAGCAGCACACCGACTTCATCTTCACGGTCGCGGGGGAGGAGTTCGGGTTCCTCGGCTCGCTCACCTTGGTGCTGCTGCTCGGCGTGGTGCTGGTGCGCGGGCTGAGGATCGCCCGGCTGTGCGAGGACAGGTTCGGCACGCTCGTGGCCGGGACGATCGTGTGCTGGCTGGCGTTCCAGACGTTCGTCAACATCGGCATGACCATTGGCATCATGCCGATCACCGGGCTGCCGCTGCCGTTCGTCTCCTACGGAGGTACGGCCACGTTCGCGAATCTCATCTCGATCGGGCTTCTACAGTCGATCCGGATCCGCGAGCAGTCGTTTAATTGACAATATGTTCTTGGCCTACTGCGACGAGTGCGAGGAGCGCTTCCTCCTGCCCGCCAGCCACATCACCGCCGTCCACAACCTCGCCAGCGGGGTCATCGCCATCGAGCTGACCTGCTACGAGGGACACAAACTGATCGTTCTCAGCGGCAACGACATCGACATCCCGGGACCTGCCACGGTCTGAGCGCCGCTAGTCTGGGTGCCATGACTGTCGAGTCGATTTTTCCCCGCCTGGAAGCGCTGCTGCCCAAGGTGCAGAAGCCCATCCAGTATGTCGGGGGTGAGCTCAACTCGACCGTGAAGGACTGGGAGTCCACCGACGTACGGTGGGCGCTGATGTATCCGGACGCGTATGAGGTCGGCCTGCCCAACCAGGGCGTCGCGATCCTCTACGAGATCCTCAACGAGCTGCCCGCCACCCTGGCCGAGCGGACCTACGCCGTCTGGCCCGACCTCGAGGCGCTCATGCGCGCGGAGGGCATACCGCAGTTCACCGTGGACGCCCATCGGCCGGTGCGCGCCTTCGACGTGCTGGGCCTGTCGTTCTCCACCGAGCTCGGCTACACCAACATGCTGACCGCGCTCGACCTCGCCGGCATTCCGCTGCTGGCCGTCGAGCGTGGCGATGACGACCCGATCGTGCTGGCGGGCGGCCACGCGGCCTTCAACCCCGAGCCGATCGCCGACTTCCTCGACGCCGCCGTGCTCGGCGACGGCGAGCAGATCGCGATCGCGATCTCCGAGGTCATCCGCGAGTGGAAGGGCGAGGGCAGCCCCGGCGGGCGCGACGAGCTGCTCATGCGGCTGGCCGAGTCCGGCGGCGTCTACGTTCCGAAATTCTACGATGTCGACTACCACCCCGACGGCCGCATCAAGCGGGTCGCGCCCAACAGGCCCGACGTCCCATGGCGGGTGCACAAGCACACGGTCATGGACCTCGACGAGTGGCCCTATCCGAAGAAGCCGCTGGTCCCGCTGGCCGAGACCGTGCACGAGCGGTTCAGCGTGGAGATCTTCCGCGGCTGCACGCGTGGCTGCCGCTTCTGCCAGGCGGGGATGATCACCCGCCCGGTCCGCGAGCGGTCGATCACGACGATCGGCGCCATGGTCGAGAACGGGATCAAGGAGTCCGGCTTCAACGAGGTCGGCCTGCTGTCGCTGTCGTCCGCCGACCACTCCGAGATCGGCGAGGTGGCCAAGGGACTGGCCGACCGCTACGAAGGCACCAACACCTCGCTGTCGCTGCCTTCGACCCGGGTCGACGCGTTCAACATCGACCTGGCCAACGAGTTCTCCCGCAACGGCCGGCGCTCCGGCCTGACCTTCGCCCCGGAGGGCGGGTCCGAGCGCATGCGCAGGGTGATCAACAAGATGGTCACCGAGGAAGACCTGATCCGCACCGTCACCACCGCCTACTCACAGGGCTGGCGGCAGGTGAAGCTCTACTTCATGTGCGGGCTGCCCACCGAGACCGACGAGGACGTGCTCGGCATCGCCGATCTCGCCAAGAAGGTCATCAAGGCGGGCCGCGAGATCACCGGCTCGCGCGACATCCGCTGCACGGTCTCCATCGGCGGATTCGTGCCCAAGCCGCACACGCCCTTCCAGTGGGCGAGCCAGGCCGACCACGAGACCGTCGACCGGCGGCTCAAGGCGCTGCGTGACTCGCTGCGGGGCGACAAGAATTACGGCAGGGCCATCGGCTTCCGCTACCACGACGGCAAGCCGTCGATCGTGGAGGGCCTGCTGTCGCGCGGCGACCGCCGGGTCGGCGCGGTGATCCGGGCCGTCTGGGAGGACGGCGGGCGCTTCGACGGGTGGAGCGAGCACTTCTCGTACGAGCGCTGGATGGCCGCGACCGAGAAGGCCGGCGTCGACGTCGACTGGTACACCGTGCGCGAGCGCGAGGAGAACGAGGTCCTGCCCTGGGACCACCTCGACGCCGGGCTCGACCGCGAATGGCTCTGGCAGGACTGGCAGGAGGCCGTTTCCGGGACCGAGGTCGAGGACTGCCGCTGGACTCCGTGCTATGACTGCGGCGTCTGCCCGACCATGGGGACCGACATCCAGATCGGCCCGACGGGTAAGAAACTTCTTCCTCTCACGGTGGTCTAGCCGCGCTGAGTGCGCGGCCCGTGCCTCGCCGTACATGATCTGGGACGTTGAGTCTCCGGAGCGGCATATCCTGAGACGAAGGAAACACTTACACGGGAAGGACGACCAGCTCTGAAACCTGTTCCTGATGGGCCTCCGCCCGCGCCTACGGTGCAGCGCCTGCGCGTGCGCTACGCCAAGCGCGGACGTCTGCGCTTCACCAGCCACCGCGACATCTCGCGGGCCGTCGAGAGAGCGGTCCGCCGTGCCGGCATTCCGGTGGCCTACAGTGCGGGCTTCTCACCCCATCCGAAGATCTCCTATGCGGGCGCGGCGCCGACCGGCGTCGCCAGCGAGGCCGAATACCTCGAGATCGGCGTCACGAAACCGTGCGAACCCGGACGGATCCGTGACGACCTGGACGGCTCTCTGCCGCCTGGTCTCGACGTGCTCGACGTCGTGGAGGCCACCGTTGGTGGGCTGGCCGACCGCTTGGAGGCCTCTGAGTGGGATGTGCGGTTGCCCGGCGCCGACTGGGAGCTCGCGGAGACGGCGGTGGCGAAATTCCTCGCCGCCGAGGCCGTGGAGGTCGAACGCCTCACCAAGAAGGGGCCCCGACGCTTCGACGCCCGGGAGGCGGTGCTGAGGCTCGAGGTGCCCGAGGGAGCAGACAGAACCGCAGCTCAGGTGCCAGGACAGTCGTGTGTCATACTGCGCATGGTTGTTCGGCACGTGATTCCTGCCGTACGACCCGACGATGTGCTCACAGGGCTGCGCCTTGTGGCCGACTTCGCGCCGCCGGTTCCCCCCGAGGTGACCAGGCTGGCGCAGGGGCCGCTTGACGTCAGCACCGGTGCGCTTGCCGATCCGCTCGGCCTGGACCGCGACATTACGCGCGGCGGCGAGGCGGTTTCGGCGGGTGAGCAGGTCGACGGTTAAGGACGTGCCTTGCGTGAGCGGGGTACGACCGCTGACAGGACTTGGCGCCCGCGCCCCTCTCCAGGGGTGCGGGCGGACAACGAGACACGAGAGCTCCTGCGCGGCGCGGCGACGCGCCCGGGAGCTGACGGGAGAGCGCCCGCATGCTCGAGAACGAGCCCAACGGCGGGGCCAACGGCCCCGGCGGGGAGACAACTGAACAGTCCAAGGTGACAAAGCGTCGCCGTGCCGCGAGCCGGCCGGCGGGACCGCCGCCCGAGCTGCCAGAGGAGCCGTCGCCCAGGGTCACGACCACGGTCGCGGCCGCTACCGACGAGCCCCCGAGCCCGGTCGAGCCTGCGAGCCCGGTCGAGGCCGTCGTGGCGCAGGCCACTGATGACGCCGTGGCGCAGGCCGCCGACACCGTCACTGAGGAGAAGCCCAAGAGGGCCGCCAGGACCCGGTCGACGGCCACGACCACGCGCCGCCGTACCAGCAAGAAGGCCGACGGCGAGGCCGCGGAGAGCGCGCAGGACGCCAGCGGTGGTGTCCCCGAAGGCGTGACCGGCGCCGGCGGTGCGGCCGTGAGCACCCCGGAGGCGGCTGAGGGGGGCGAGCAGGCGGTCGAGGCCGCTCCGCCCAAGCGCCGCCGCACCCGCAAGAAGACAGAGCCTGAGGCGGCCGCTGAGAGCGTTGAGACGGCTCCCGGACGCTCCGCCGAGGTCGCGGCGGGCGTCGGCGAGGCGGCCGCCGAGCGGCTGGGCAGCGCCGACGCCGAAGAGGACGTCACCGAACTCCTGCCCGAGGACGAGCCGCTGGACGACGAGCCCGCCGGCGAGGACCTCGACGAGGTCGACCGGCCGAGCCTGCTCGCCGACCCGTTCGGCCTGTCCGCGCGGGCGCAGGGCCAGCAGGGGACCGCCTTCCAGCGCCCGGCCGCCATCTTCGCGCCGCTGTTCCAGGCGCCGGACCCGACCCAGGCCAAGCCCGCCGCGGCCCGGCGTCCCGAGCCGCAGCCGCAGCCCGAGCAGGCGGCCCCGGAGCCCGAGGAGGCCGCGGAGACGGTCACGGACGAGGAGGCCGACTCCGCCGACGAGCAGGAGGAGGAGGAGGAGGGCGGCAGCCGCCGTCGTCGTCGCCGTCGTGGCGGCAGGGGCCGTGGCAAGGCGCGCGAGCGTGACGACTCCGACGACGACTCCGACGAGTCCGACGACGAACAGGGCGACGAGCCTCAGGAAGAAGAGGCGTCCAGTTCCCGCCGGCGTCGCCGCCGCAGGCGCCGGGGTGCCGACGACGGCGCCGAGCCGGCCGGAGACGACCCGCCCAACACCGTCGTGCGCATCCGCGCGCCCCGCACGGGCCGCGCCGCCGGGCATGACATCTCCGCCGACGGCGTCACGAGCGTGCGCGGCTCCACCAGGCTCGAGGCCAAGAAGCAGCGCCGTCGTGAGGGCCGCGAGCTGGGCCGCAGGCGTCCGCCGATCATCACCGAGTCGGAGTTCCTGGCTCGGCGCGAGTCGGTCGACCGGATGATGGTGGTGCGTCGCCAGGGCGACCGCACCCAGATCGCGGTGCTGGAGGACGGCGTGCTCGTCGAGCACTACGTCAACCGCGAGGCCAGCCAGTCCTACGTCGGCAACGTCTACCTCGGCAAGGTGCAGAACGTGCTGCCGTCGATGGAGGCCGCCTTCGTCGACATCGGCAAGGGCCGCAACGCCGTCCTGTACGCCGGTGAGGTCAACTTCGACACCGCGGGCCTGGAAGGCCAGCCGAAGCGCATCGAGGCGGCGCTGAAGTCCGGCCAGTCGGTGCTGGTGCAGGTCACCAAGGACCCGATCGGCCACAAGGGCGCCCGCCTGACGTCACAGATCAGCCTGCCGGGCCGTTACCTCGTGTACGTGCCCGACGGCTCGATGACCGGCATCAGCCGCAAGCTGCCCGACAAGGAGCGTACGCGGCTCAAGAGCATCCTGAAGAAGGTCATGCCCGAGAACGCCGGCGTGATCGTGCGCACGGCCGCGGAGGGCGCTTCTGAGGACGAGCTGGCCCGCGACGTGGCCCGCCTGTCGGCGCAGTGGGAGAACATCCAGAAGAAGGCCAAGTCGGCCAGCCCGCCCGAGCTGCTCTCGGCCGAGCCGGACCTGACCGTCCGCGTGGTCCGCGACGTCTTCAACGAGGACTTCACCTCGCTGGTCGTGCAGGGCGAGGAGGCGTGGGAGACGGTCGAGGAGTACGTCAAGTACGTCGCGCCGCACCTCGGCGAGCGCCTGTCCAGGTGGGACACCGAGCAGGGCGACGTGTTCGAGTCCTACCGGATCGACGAGCAGCTCGGCAAGGCGATGGACCGGAAGGTCTGGCTGCCCAGCGGCGGCTCGCTGGTGATCGACCGTACCGAGGCGATGAGCGTCGTCGACGTCAACACCGGCAAGTTCACCGGGCAGGGCGGCAACCTCGAAGAGACCGTCACCCGCAACAACCTGGAGGCGGCCGAGGAGATCGTCCGCCAGCTCAGGCTCCGCGACATCGGCGGCATCATCGTGATCGACTTCATCGACATGGTGCTGGAGTCCAACCGTGACCTGGTGCTGCGGCGGCTGCTGGAGTGCCTGGCGCGCGACAGGACCAAGCACCAGGTGGCGGAGGTCACCTCGCTGGGCCTGGTCCAGATGACGCGTAAGCGGGTCGGTCAGGGGCTGCTGGAGGCGTTCTCCACGCCGTGTGACTGCTGCAACGGGCGGGGTCTGATCGTCTCCACGGAGCCGGTCGAGTCCAAGCCGGAGCCACGCGGCACCCAGGGCAAGATGGCCGTCGAGAAGGCGGTCTCGGACAAGGTGTCCGCGGCCAAGGACTCCGGCAGCCGTGATACCGTGACCGATGCGCTTGAAGACGTCCCGGCTGAGGACGACCAAGCGGGCCAGACTTCCGGCAGAGGGCGGCGACGCTCTCGCCGAGCCAAGTCAGCCGAGTAGCCAGGCGCTCCCGCAAGGGAGCGCTCCTCGGCGGACTGCCCCGACGATCCGTCCGGTTCGACCAGGGCACCGTTAATCCGGTACTCTTGAGAATCGGTGCGTCCAGCGGCGCGCCCTGTTCGCGCGCCTACTCGGTTCGTCGGTTCCAGACAGCACCGAATGCCGGGCGCAGCATTCAGAAGTCAGTAGAAGGGTTCCGCGGTGTACGCGATCGTTCGTTGCGGCGGCAGGCAGCAGAAGGTCTCCGTCGGTGACGTCCTCGAGGTGGACAAGGTCGCCGGCGAGGTCGGCACTTCGGTTTCGCTGCCGACGGTCCTCGTCGTCAACGACGGCGATGTGACCACGGAGGCGGGCAAGTTCATGGTGAGCGCCGAGATCCTCGGTGAGACCAAGGGACCGAAGATCCGCATCCTGAAGTACAAGAACAAGACCGGTTACAAGAAGCGCCAGGGTCACCGTCAGCGGTACACCCAGGTGAAGATCACCGGTATCGACCAGGCCTGATCGGGGAGTTAGACAGATGGCACACAAGAAGGGCGCGTCGTCCACCCGGAACGGCCGTGACTCCAACGCCCAGCGCCTGGGCGTCAAGCGCTTCGGCGGCCAGCTGGTCAACGCGGGCGAGATCATCGTCCGGCAGCGTGGCACCCACTTCCACCCCGGCGACAACGTCGGCCGCGGCGGCGACGACACGCTGTTCGCGCTGTCCGCCGGCCACGTGCAGTTCGGTCTCAAGCGCGGTCGTCGCGCGGTGAGCATCGTTCCGGTGGCGGAGTAGATTCTCAGAGTTTCCTGCTCAGGGGCGGATCGGGTTCTCGATCCGTCCCTGAGTGCGTTTTAACGGCTTTTGATGTACGGCTCAGCGCGGTGGGCCCCACCCGCCGTGCGGGGCCGGGGCCCGTCCAGGGGCACGCTCCTCCGGTGGACGTGGCCGAGCGCCGTGACGTGCGCATTCTTGGCCCCGGTCCGTGGACCGGGTTACGTGATGGGCCTTGATCGGCCTAGGAGGAGGGGCCGGGATGGCTGACTTTGTGGACCAAGTGGTGCTGCACCTCAAGGCGGGTGACGGCGGCAACGGCTGCGCGTCCGTGCACCGGGAGAAGTTCAAGCCGCTCGGCGGGCCCGACGGTGGGAACGGCGGGCGTGGCGGCGCGGTGATCCTTGAGGTGAGCCCCAACACCGCCACGCTGCTCGAATACCATCACCGGCCGCATCGCAGCGCCGACAACGGTAAGCAGGGCCAGGGGTCCAACCGCGACGGGGCCAACGGCGGGGACGTGATCATCCCGGTGCCCAATGGGACGGTCGTCAAGAACGCCGCCACCGGTGAGGTGCTCATCGACCTGGTGGGAGTCGGCACCCGCTACGTGATCGCCGAAGGCGGTCACGGTGGGCTCGGCAACGCGGCGCTGGCCAGCACCAAGCGCAAGGCGCCCGGGTTCGCGCTGCTCGGGGAGCCGGGGGACGCGCTCGACGTCATGCTGGAGCTCAAGAGCGTCGCCGATGTGGCGCTGGTCGGCTTCCCCAGCGCGGGGAAGTCGTCGCTGATCGCGGCCCTGTCCGCGGCCCGGCCGAAGATCGCCGACTACCCGTTCACCACTCTGATCCCGAATCTTGGCGTGGTGACCGCGGGCGAGACCATCTTCACCGTCGCCGACGTACCGGGGCTGATCCCGGGGGCGTCGCAGGGCAAGGGGCTCGGGCACGAGTTCCTGCGCCACGTCGAGCGGTGCGACATGCTCGTCCACGTCATCGACTGCGCCACGATGGAGCCGGGACGCGACCCGATCACCGACTACGAGGTGATCGAGGCCGAGCTGGAGGCCTACGGCAAGCTCGAAGGCCGGCCCCGCATGGTCGTGCTGAACAAGGCCGACGTGCCGGACGCCCGGGAGCTGGCCGATCTGGTCAGGGGCGAGTTCGAGGAGCGGGGGCTGCGGGTCTTCACCGTCTCGGCCGCCACCCATGACGGGCTGCGGGAGCTGACGTTCGCGATGGGCGAATGGGTGGCCGCGGCCAGGGCCGCCAAGCCCGTCGAGGAGCCCACGCGGCTGGTGCTGCGGCCCAAGCAGCTCGGCGAGACCGGGTTCAGCGTCCGCCGGGTCAACGACAACCTCTTCCAGGTCACCGGCGAGAAGCCCGAGCGCTGGATCAGGCAGACCGACTTCAGCAACGACGAGGCCGTCGGTTACCTGGCCGACCGGCTGGAGCGGCTCGGCATCGAGGATCAGCTGGTCAAGGCCGGTGCCACCGCGGGCGCGGAGGTCGTCATCGGGTCGATGGAGGGTGGCTACGTCTTCGACTGGCAGCCCACGCTCAACGCCGAGTCCGTACGACAGGGGCCGCGCGGCTCCGACAACCGGTTCGGCTAGCGGCACCCGGCCCCCGGTTTTCGGTCCCCGGCGGCCTCGGCCCCCGGGCCCCGGGCCCCGGCTTTCGGTCCCCGGGGGCCCCGGGCCCCGGGGCCCGGCTTTCGGTCCCGGGCGGCCCCCCGGCCCGGCCCCCCGGCCCTGGGCCCCGGGCGTCCCCGGCTTCCCGTCCCGGGCGGCCTGCCCCCGGGCGGCTTCCCGTCCCGGGTGGCCTGTCTCCGGAGGCATCCCGGCCTTCGGTCGGTTGCCGGAGGCGGGAGTACCGGCTGGAAGGTCGGGTTACCGGGCTCCGATAGGCTTCGAACGTGCGGGAACAGGTCAGCCGAGAACAGGTCAGCCGAGAACAGATCAGCTCAGCGTCGAAGGTCGTCGTCAAGGTCGGCTCTTCGTCGCTCACCACCACCCAGGGCATGATCGACGTCGACCGGGTCGACGCCCTGGTCGACGTGCTGGCCACCCGCCGCCGCGCCGGGACCCAGCTGGTCCTGGTCTCCTCCGGAGCGATCGCGGCGGGCCTCGGCCCCCTGGGGCTGACCGCGCGCCCCCGTGACCTCGCCACCCAGCAGGCCGCCGCGTCCGTCGGCCAGGGCGTGCTCGTCGCCCGCTACACCTCATCCTTCGCCCGCTACGGCCTGCGCGTCGGGCAGGTGCTGCTGACCGCCGACGACATGATGCGCCGCGCCCACCACGCCAACGCCCAGCGCACCCTCAACCGGCTGCTGGAGCTCGGCATCGTGCCGATCGTCAACGAGAACGACACGGTCGCCACCGACGAGATCCGCTTCGGCGACAACGACCGCCTGGCGGCCCTGGTCGCCCACCTCATCCACAGCGACGCGCTGGTCCTGCTCTCCGACGTCGACGCTCTCTACGACGGACCGCCGAGCCGCAGCGGGTCCCGGCGGCTGGCCGAGATCCGCGGCCCCGAGGACCTGGTCGGCGTCGAGCTCGGCAAGAACGGCGCGGCGGTCGGCACCGGCGGCATGGTCACCAAGGTGCAGGCCGCCAGGATCGCCACCGGCGCCGGCGTGCCCGTCGTGCTGACCGCCGCCGCGCACGCCGCCCAGGCGCTGGCCGGGGTCGATGTCGGTACCTATTTCCACCCGGGCGGCCGTCACCCCGGCACCCGGCTGCTCTGGCTCGCCCACGCGACCACCGGACGCGGGCGGCTGCTGCTCGACGACGGCGCGGTGGAGGCCATCGTGTCCAGGCGCAAGTCGCTGCTGCCCGCCGGGGTCACCTCGGTGGAGGGCGACTTCGCGGCCGGCGACCCGGTGGACCTGTGCGGGCCGCGTGGCGGGGTGGTGGCGCGGGGGCTGGTCAACTTCGACGCGGTGGAGATCCCCGGACTGCTCGGCCGCTCGACGCGAGACCTGGGCAACGAGCTCGGTCCCGAATACGAGCGCGAGCTGATCCACCGCGACGACATCGTCATACTGGAAGCCCACAACTAGGCAGCCGGAAACTGGAAGCCCACAACCGGGCAGCAGGTCACCGGAAGTCCACAACTAGGCAGCCGGATACTAGAAGTCCACAACTGGGCAGCAGGTCACCGGAAAGTCCACAACCGGGCAGCCGGATACTGGAAGCCCACAACTACGCAGGCGGCGGGCACGCTGGCCGCCGACAGAGGAGCGTGTGATGTCCGAGGAGTTCCTGAAGGTCGCCCGCGCGGCGCGAGAGGCCGCCGCCGAGCTGGCCCCGCTGCCGCGGGCGCCCAAGGACCGGGCGTTGCGCGCGGTCGCCGACGCCCTTGTCGCCCACACCGCCGAGATCGTCGAGGCCAACGCCAAGGACGTCGCGCAGGCGCGGGAGCAGGGCACGCCGGAGGCCATGATCGACCGGCTGCGTCTCGACGGGCCCAGGATCGAGGCCATCGCCGAGGCCGTACGCCAGGTGGCCGACCTGCCCGACCCCGTCGGCGAGGTGATCCGGGGCAGCACGCTGCCCAACGGCCTGGAGCTGCGCCAGCTCAGGGTTCCGCTGGGCGTGATCGGCATCATCTACGAGGGCCGCCCCAATGTCACCGTCGACGCCGCCGCGCTCTGTCTCAAGAGCGGCAACGCGGCTCTGCTCAGGGGCTCCTCCAGCGCCTACGCTTCCAACACCGTGCTGGTGCGGGTGATGCAGGACGCGCTGGAGAGCACCGAGGTGCCCTCCGGTGCGGTGCAGCTCGTGCCTGGCCTGACCCGCGACTCCGTCAAGGAGCTGATGCGGGCCCGCGGCCTGGTTGACGTGCTGATCCCGCGAGGGGGCGCGTCGCTGATCAACTCGATTGTCGAGGAGTCCACGGTCCCGGTGATCGAGACGGGTGTCGGCAATTGCCACGTCTACATCGACGCCGACGCCGATCTGGACCTGGCCGTCGACATCCTGGTCAACGCCAAGGCGCAGCGGCCGTCGGTGTGCAACGCGGCCGAGACGTTCCTGGTCCACGCCGGGGTCGCCGACGCGTTCGTGCCCCGGGCGCTCCAGGCTCTCAAGGACGCGGGCGTGACCGTGCACGGCGACGACCGGATCGCCGCCTACGGCGAGGTGGAGCCGGCCACCGAAGACGACTTCCTCACCGAATACCTCTCGCTCGACATCGCCGCGGCCGTCGTCGGCTCGCTGGAGGAGGCCGTCGCCCACATCAGGCGCTACGGCTCGGGTCACACCGACGCCATTGTCACCCGGTCGCAGCAGGCGGCGCGCAGGTTCGTGTCGCTGGTCGACTCGGCGGCCGTCGCGGTCAACGCCTCCACCCGGTTCACCGACGGCGGCGAGTTCGGCTTCGGCGCGGAGATCGGTATCTCCACCCAGAAGCTGCACGCGCGCGGCCCGATGGGGCTGCCCGAGCTGACGTCCACCAAATGGGTCTATACCGGCGAGGGGCATCTGCGTACCTCAGCCGGCACGGTCATCCCAAGGTCAGGCGCCTGACGGGGTTGGGCAGCGGCGGCGTGTCGGCGTGACCGGTCAGCGGAGGAGCTCGGTTGACTGGACCACATGGAGATCGTCATCGCCTTGGCCTTCGCGGCCGTGGTGCTGTTCGGTGCGGATCGGGTGCTGCTCTGGATGGAGAGCCGGGGCCACATCCACTGGCGCAGGAAGGGCAGGAAGGACCTGTCGGCGGAGCCTACGACGGAGCTCGACAGCATGCTGTCCGAGCAACCCCACCGATAAAGCTTCGGCGCGCCGCACGCGCTATCACGCCTCCCAACGCTAGGGTGTTGACCCTTATGGGCGCGCCGGGCGGGGAGGGACGGTGACCAAGCTCGGCAAGGTCGGGCCGTACACCCTGCTCGAGAGGCTCGGTCGGGGCGGCATGGGCGAGGTCTATCTCGCCAGCTCCCGTCGCGGTGAGCGTGTCGCCCTCAAGGTCCTGCACGACCTGGCCGAAGACACCTCCATGCGGGTCAGGCTCGAACGCGAGGTCCGGGCGCTGCGCCGGGTCGAGAGCCCGTACGTGGCCAAGGTGGTGGACGCCGACCTCTCGTGCGAGCGGCCCTACCTCGTCATGGAGAACATCGAGGGCGCCACACTGCTCGACCGGGTGCGCCACAGCGGCCCGCTCAACATGACGCAGCTGGTGGAGCTGGCACAGGGCATCGCCACCGCGCTCGCGATCATCCACGCGGCCGGCGTGGTGCACCGCGACCTCAAGCCCGCGAACATCATCATGGGCGCCGAGGGCCCGGTCCTCATCGACTTCGGCATCGCGCAGGTGGTGGACGCCACCCGGCTCACCCTGACCGGTACCTTCCTCGGCACGCCCGGCTACACCGCGCCCGAGATCTTCGCCGACGAGCACGTCGACTCGCCCGCCGACATCCACGCGTGGGCGGCGACGGTGGCGTTCGCGGCGACCGGGCGGCCGACGTTCGGGCGGGGGACGGCCGAGGCGCAGATGTACGCGGTGCTCAACGGGCAGGCCGACCTCAAGGGCGTACCGGTGGCGTTGCTGTCGCTGGTGCGGGCCGCGCTGAACCGGGAGCCGGGCAAGCGCCCGACGGCCGCGCTGCTCGCCGACCGCCTGTCCCGGCTGGCCAAGGCGACCAGCCCCGCCGAGCCCGATCCCGCCCGTGCCGTCTCCATGGCTGAGGAGGGCGTCGCGGTACGTGGCCGAGCCGTTGAGGAGGCCAAGCCGCGCAGTCGTACGGCAGAGGAGGCGAAAACCCGCAGCCGCACGGCGGAGGAGGCCAAGCCGCGTAGCCGGACCGGTGAGGAGGCCAAGCCGCGCGGCCGGACGGTGGACGACGGGAAGGTGCCCGCGCCGCGGACGCGGACGAACGCGGACGGGAAGCTCCCGATGCCGCGAGGCCGTACGAGTACGGACGGGAAGGTGCCCGCACCCCGGAGCCGCACGAGCGCGGATGGAAAGGGCACGGGGCCACGGCTCCGTACGGGCGAGGGCATCAAGGCCACGCCTGTACGGAGCCGCACGAAGGCCGTGACCGGGAAGCCCCGGACGCCGGGCACGCGCAACACCGGACTCAGGTCGGAGTCGGGCTCCACCACGTTGCCCGCGGGCAACGCCGCGCTGTTGCTGCTCGCGGTGCTGGCCGTGCCCTGTGTGGTGGCGTCGGTGATCTGGCCGATCGCCACGATCGGGATCACGGCCGCGTTCGTGCTGCTGACCAGGACGCTCTGGATGAGCCACTGGATGGTCAGGAAGCGGGTCTCGCGCCGGGTCAGGGTGACCCTGCGCGTGGTGCTCTTCCCGTTCGCGTTCACCGGTGCGACCGCGACCGCCGTGGTGTGGCCGGGCGTGCCCGTCGCGGTGGCGGCGGGTGGTGCGCTCTGGCTGATCGGCGGTGGCCAGATCGATGCCGACTGGTGGCAGCAGCCCGCGCCGGTCACCGCCGCGGGTGTCGTGTTCGGGATGCTGTGCGGCGGCATCACCGGACGCGAGATCGAGCGGGTCGGCGCCCATCTGCCGGACCTACGCAGGGAAGGGCTGCGCGCACTGGCCGTGCTGGGCGGGTTCGTCGCCCTGTGCGCGGCTGCGGTGCGCGCTATCGCGCTGCTTCTGTGACCCGGCTTGACCGGCTGCTTGACCGGCTGCGGGCTAGCCTTGGCCGCCGTCGCGGCGCGAGAAACGGTTGAAGATGCGCTCGCCCGCGTTGACCGCGCCCTCTGCCACGTCGCGCAGCACGCCGATGAACGGATCCTGCGACTGGGACCACGACGCGCGGTAGGACTCGGCCGCGGCCTTGATCTCGTCGGTGACCCGGGCGCTGGCGTCGTCTTCCCTGCGCGGGTAGTCGCCGCCGAGGATGCGATCGTACTCGCCGCCGCGGTGCCACTTGTCCAGTTCGGCCACGCGCACCACGGCGAACGGGTGGGTGGTGCCGAGCAGGTTGAGCACCTTGAGGAAGCCGTCGCGCAGGTCGCCCGCGGTGTCGTATTCCTGGTACTGCTCCAGGAACGCCTCGATGTTCATCTCGTGGGTGTAGGCGCCGCCGGCGAGCTTCATCAGCGCGCGCTTGGCCGCGTCCGGGTCCTGGCCGGTGAGCAGGCCGCCGCGGTCGGAGGAGAGCTCCGACTTGCGGTACCACTCCTCCAGGCCCGCGACGATCGCGCGCAGGCCGATGTAGCCGAGCGGGATCCAGGCCACACGGGTGGCCAGGCGGGTGAGGATGTCGAGCATTGTCCGGTAGACGGCGTGGCCCGACAGGATGTGCGAGGTCTCGTGACCGATGACGAAGCGCTGCTCCTCCTCGTTCATGAGGTTGAGCAGGCCGGTGGTCACCACGATGAACGGGTCGTCGAAACCGATGGCCTTGGCCTGGACCTGCGGGTCCTGCTGGACGTAGATCTCAGGGATCCGGTGCAGGTCGAGGACATAGGCGGCGTCGCGGCCCATGTCGTAGAGGGAGCGGAACTGGGTCTCGCTCACCCGCACGGCCGACGCCAGGTACATCAGGCGCAGGCGGCGCTCGCTGATGAGGCCGGACATCTGCTTGAGAACTGTGTCGAACCCACTCAACTTACGCAGAGCGACCAGCGCGGACCGGTCTGCGGGGTGTTCGTAGGCACGAGACGAGATGCCGGGCAATTGGACGCGGTTGCGGTCCGGGGTGGTCGTCATGCCCGGCATGCTACGTCGGCAGCCGGGACGGCGCGCGTTCATCACCGGGGTTCGTGGCGGGGTTGGTGACCGCTTTGGACATCGGGGGGTGCCATGTTCGTGTCGATAGCCGCCGCGTAGGGTCCTTTCATGATGAACGCGCCGAGTGTCCAGGGAAAGCGACGCGTGGGAGTGATGGGTGGGACGTTCGACCCGATTCACCACGGTCACCTGGTCGCCGCCAGCGAAGTGGCTCACCACTTCAATCTCGACGAGGTCGTCTTCGTGCCCACAGGCCGGCCGTACCAGAAGTCGGAGCGCGAGGTGTCCGCGCCCGAGGACCGCTACCTGATGACCGTGATCGCGACCGCGTCGAACCCCCGCTTCTCCGTGAGCCGGGTGGACGTCGACCGGCCCGGGCCGACCTTCACCATCGACACGTTGCGTGAGATCTCCGCGATCTACGGACCTGAGGCACAGCTCTACTTCATCACCGGAGCCGACGCCCTCGGCGCGATCCTCAGCTGGCAGGACGCCGAGGAGCTGTTCGAACTGGCCCATTTCGTGGGCTGTACGCGGCCCGGCCACACGCTGCACGATCCGGGCCTGCCGCCGGGGAAGGTGACGTTGCTGGAGATCCCCGCGCTGGCCATTTCCTCGTCGGAGTGCAGGCAGCGGGTGGAGAAGGGTGAGCCGATCTGGTATCTGGTGCCGGATGGAATCGTGCAGTACATCAACAAACGCGGCCTTTACCACGCAGAGGGCTGAAGGTGCTCGTGCCGTACGTGGGGCTCTGGAGCGGTAACGGGTACCCTCAACATAGGGGCATGTTGCCGACACAGGAGGACCGACCCGCATCGTGACCGCATCCGAAAGAGCCGTCCAGCTCGTCCAGATCGCCGCCGAGGCCGCGGCCGACAAGCTGGCCGATGACATTCTCGCCTACGACGTGAGCGAGCAACTCGTCATCACCGACGCGTTCCTGCTCTGCTCCGCCACGAACGACCGCCAGGTCCGCGCCATCGTCGACGAGATCGAAGACAGGCTGCGCATCGAGGCCGACGCCAAGCCGGTACGCCGCGAGGGTGAGCGCGAGGGCCGTTGGGTGCTCCTCGACTACCTCGACATCGTCGTACACGTGCAGCACGAGGAGGACCGCACCTTCTACGCGCTGGAGCGCCTCTGGAAGGACTGCCCGGCCATCCCGCTCCCGGAGAGCGTGGCGCAGGCCAACATCCAGCGGGCTCGCACTTGAGCAAGAGGATCGTCTGCCTCAGGCATGGCCAGACGCTGTGGAACGTGGAGCACCGCTTCCAAGGTCATTCCGACATCCCGCTCGACGAGACCGGTGTCGCCCAGGCGGCCAGGGCCGCCTCCCTACTGGCCTCGCTGCGGCCCACCGTCATCGTCTCCTCCGACCTCCAGCGGGCCAACGACACCGCGCTGGCACTGGGCCGGATCGTCGGTCTCGAGGTGTCGGTCGACAAGGACCTCCGCGAACGCGGCGGAGGTCAGTGGGAGGGCCTGACCCGCGACGAGATCGCCGCCCGCTGGCCGAGGGAGTACGTGGACTGGGAGGCCCCCGACGGCGAGCCGGTCGCCGACGTGGCCGGCCGGGTGGCCGTCGCCATGCGCCGCTGGGCGGACCGGCTCGACGACGACGGCCTGCTGGTCGTGGCCTCGCACGGGGCGGCGCTGCGGCTGGGCATCTGTGAGTTGCTGGGGCTGCCCGAGGAGCTCTGGCCGGCGCTGGGCGGGCTCGGCAACTGCTCCTGGTCGGTGTTGCAGGAGGGGCGTAAGGGGTGGCGGCTGCTCGAACACAACGCGGGCACGCTGCCTGAGCCGGTCAACAGCGACGACCGTCCGGACGCCTAGCCCCGCCTGGCCCTGGGCCTGCTGTGCGAGCCTGGGGCTGCTGCGTGAGCGGATTCTTCCGGCAATAGCGGATTTGTAGCTCTAGTGCGAGTGGCGGAGGGGATGTGGTGTTATTTCGTCTTAGTGCGCTAGGGCGATGAGGAGACTTCGCGGTGGACCGAGGTGAGGTGCCTTACCTCCGGATCGTCGGCGAGCTGCGGCGGCGGATCGCCGCAGGGGAGCTGGCGGTGGGGGACAGGATCCCTTCCACCCGGCAGATCATGCGTGACTGGGGAGTGGCGATGGCCACGGCCAGCAAGGTGATCGGAGCGCTTCGGGACGAAGGGCTGGTACGTCCGGTGCCCGGGATCGGCACCGTGGTGGTCTCCCACGTTGATGTTGTGCCCGATGCGGAGGGTTCAGCCGACGGCGGTGGGGGGTTGGAGTCCGCCCCTGCGGACCTGACCAAGCAGCGCGTCCTCGGCGTGGCCATCAAGATCGCCGACGGTGAAGGGCTCGCCGCCGTCTCCATGGACCGGCTCGCCACCGAGCTCGGTGCCTCGCTCCTGTCGCTTCATCGGCACGTACGAAGCAAGGACGAGCTCGTACACCTGATGGCGGACGCCGCCTACGGCGAGATTCCGCTGCCCGCACAGCCGCCGCCCGGTTGGCGCGCCCAGCTTGAGGTGTCGCTGCGGCTTCAGTGGCGCCTCCACCGCCGCCATCCCTGGCTGTCCCAGGCCATCCCGCTCACCAGGCCCGAGTTCGTCCGCAACGCAATGGCGCACACCGAATGGATCCTGCGCGCCATCGACGGCCTCGGCCTCACTCCCAACGCCATGCTGCACGCCAGCGTGTCCCTGGCGGGGTTCGTACGAGGGGTCGCGGCGCCCCCGGAGGCCGACGATGAAGGGATGGCGGCGGTCAGGGAGGGACAGCTGGCCGAGGTGCTCTCCTCCGGCGGCTTCCCGACCATGGCCCGGGTCATCGTGCAGCCGGGACTCGACCTCGACCTGGACACGCTCTTCGAGTTCGGGCTGCGGCGCCAGCTGGACGGGCTGGCCGTACTGGTGGCCAGTGCGGCCCAGGGACGGCGCGATTAGGCGAATCGTAGCGATGGCTGTAAGCTCTCGGAGCGCCGTAACGAGCCAGCTCGTCGCGGTGACCAGGGGCTATAGCGCAGCTGGTAGCGCACCTCCATGGCATGGAGGGGGTCTGGGGTTCGAATCCCCATAGCTCCACTCGTCGGCGGGGTTGTATTGGTCGGCTCGCCCCCCTTCGGGGGGCTTCGCTTCCCCGTGGCCTCCTCGTTGTTTACCCCGGGGGATAACCCCCGGACCCCCAGCGTCGGGCTAATTGGCCTTCGCTTCGCTCCGGGCTGTTTTCTTTTTTCCCGATTGGCTTCGCCTCTTTTGGCGCTTCGCGCTTTCGGGCTTCAGGCGTTTTCTTCCAGTCGGGCCTGGTCCCGACCCCTGTACGTCCTCGCTTCGCGCGGGCTGTCTTATTTAGGCGCTTCGCCCATGCTGAGGGAAGAGGAAGGCGGTCTGTCGCCGGGAACGGGAGCGGGTGGTTCGGCTGTGGTCCTTGGAAGGGCCCCTCGGGGGAGGGTGGAACGGATACGCGGCGAACGTTCGTGGACGCCGTACAAGTGCTTCAGAGGGTGTACCAAACAGGGGGCAGCGGCACCGACAGGACGGTGCCGTTCAGCCTTCCCGCCAGGACGTCCACCGCCGTTGTGACCCGGGCTGGGCGCGTCGGCAACTCGGTGTGGTTTCTCACCCGCTCAGCCGGGTTCGCCCACGTAGGAGAGCACGACGAGATCGTCGATCGCGAGGAACGGCGAGACCGCGACCGCGACCAGTCCCACCTTCATAGAGAAGTCATGACCTTCACCGGAATGACGCCGACCGCGTAGCCGCTCTCTGCCGCTACCAAGGCGGCGCCATGGCCGGCGGTGGGCCGCGTGGTCGAAGCGGATGAGCTGGGCGACACGCTTGGGCGCGCACGCGTCGAACGACTGGTCGCCGAGATCGGATGGGCCGCAAGCGCCTTTGGTTCCGGTTCTGCGCCCAGGTCCGCCTCACGCCCTTGACCGGCCACCATCTGTCCCCCGGAGAAGGCGGCTTCCGGATCGACGGCTCCGGCTGCGTCGGCCCGAGCGCAGGGCCAGGGCGTCTTGGACACATGTTCCGTTCTGTGGTCAGCGCCACGGGACTTGGCGGCGACTCGATCCGACGACCCTTGCGGTTTGTTATCCGTCCGTATAAATTTATACGCATGGATAAGAAACCGTGGAATCTGGTCCGGATGCTCTTCGTCGCCGTGCTCGTCATCTCGATCGCGACGCTGGGCGTGGCCGCCGTCATCGGTGGCAACTGGGTGGTGTGGCTGCGCGGGGCCGCCGTGGCCGCCGCCTCCGTCTGGCTCGTGGCCCTGGCCGGGCAGGCCGCACGCGGCAAGCGATCGGCCTACCTGCGCATCCGCTTCATCAGCTTCGCCGCGCCCATCGGAATCGTGCTCATCCTCCTCGCGCCGGACAGCGGCTATCCCGGCTGGATGAAGGCGGAGCAAGGGGTGGTCGGCGTCCTGGTCGCCGCCGTCGCGGTCATCGTCAACCGCCGTGCCGTACGTGAGGCGTACCCGAAGCGTGGCAAGCTGGGGTGATATGCAGACCTCCGGAACTCGTCGTGAGGCCACCGAGGCCCGCAGAGCCCAGATCGCCTCCGCCACCATCGCCGTGCTCGCCGAGCGCGGCTACGCGGAGACCACGTTCGAGGCCATCTGCGAGCACGCCGGGCTCAGCAGCAAGAGGCTGATCTCCTACCACTTCTCCAACAAGGAGCAGCTTTTCGAGGCCGTCGTGAGTCAGGTCATCACCGACGCGGCCGCCTTCATGCGTCCGACGCTGCAGGCCGCCTCCGGAGCCGATGCGCAGTTGGAGGCATTCATCCGGGCCAACATCGCCTTCATCGCCGCCCATCCTGAACACGTGCGCGCAGTGCAGCAGATCGCGCACAACCAGGCGTTCGCGGGTGATCACGAGCGGGACGCCGCGATCGCCAGGCTGGTGGCGCTGTTCACGGATGGGCAGCGTACGGGGGTTTTCAGGGCGTTCGACGGCGTGCTGATGGGCACGGCCCTGCGTGCGTCGATCGACGCGATGGCCGATCGCATCGTGGATGGCCTCGACCCGGACCACTGCGCCAACGAACTAGTCGAGATCTTCGGCCGGGCGACAAGAGCTGGATTTTAAAAGATCCGTTGTGCCTTGGCCGCCGCGCGGGCGGGTTGCCGGGATTTTCCTCGTTATAAGCGGCGACACGCCCATTTCATAAGAGCTGCTGTCGTATCACCGCTCGCTCCAGAAGTAACCAGTCCGGCCCATAGCATTCCTCACTGAGTCGATGATCTTGACGGCTTGCGCCGTCTTCTATCCGGCTCTGTTGCGTGGGGTACTGCGACCGGGGGTGGCACATGTCGGAGCGTGAGAAGAAGGCCCGGGGGAGGCGTCGGCTGCCCTGGGCTGGGCTGGTCGTCGCCATGGTGGCCGGCCTGGTGTGCGGGCCAGGGGGCGGATCCGGTGCGGAGGCGCGCATGGTCCGTGCGGGTACGGCCTCGGCCGGCATGCCCGCCGCGAAGGCCCCTGCGGGTACGGGCCATGCGGAACCGGCGCCGAGCGCGTCGGGCTTCGCGGCCCGTGTCGCGAAAGGGACCCGCCGGCAGGCGCGGGAGGCCCGTTCAGGAGAGCCGGTCGGCGGCAGGAGAGCCGCCGCTGTCTGCCCGCCGACCTCCGTCATCTGCATAGAGAACAACAAGCCCGGCAACCCCGCCAGCGAATGGGATATCTCGGGAGCGGGCAGCGGCACCATCCAGGGCTATGCGACGCAGATGAGCGTCAATCACGGGGAGACCGTGCTGTTCAAGGTCGACACCGTGGCGAGCGATTATCGCCTCGACATCTACCGCATCGGCTATTACGGCGGAATGGGAGCGCGAAAGATAACGACGGTCCAGCCGTCCGTCCCCCTGCCCCAGTCGCAGCCCGTATGCGCGGAGGACACCTCGACCGGGCTCATCGACTGCGGGAACTGGGCGGTGTCGACCTCCTGGGCGGTGCCCAGCGACGCCGTCTCCGGGGTCTATATCGCGAAGCTGGTCCGGGAGGACGGAACGACCGGTGCCAGCCACATCATTTTCGTGGTCCGGGACGACACCAGGGGCTCGGACGTTCTTGTGCAGACCTCCGACACGACCTGGCAGGCCTACAACAGGTACGGCGGGAACAGCCTCTACTTCGGCAATCCCGTGGGCCGCGCCTACAAGGTGAGTTACAACCGTCCGTTCAAGACACGCGACCCCTTCTCCATGGACGCCCCGGAGACCTTCTTCTTCAACGCCGAATACCCCATGGTCCGATGGCTTGAGGCCAACGGATATGACGTGAGCTATTTCAGCGGCGTGGACAGCGTCACGCGCGGTCAGGAACTGCTGGAGCACAAGGCGTTCCTCTCCGTCGGGCATGACGAGTACTGGTCGAACCAGATGCGCAACACCGTGGAGACCGCCCGCGACGGCGGCGTGAACGTGGCCTTCTTCTCCGGCAACGAGATCTTCTGGAAGACCAGATGGGAACCGAGCATCACCGGCGCGATGACGCCGTTCCGGACGATGGTCTGCTACAAGGAGACGCACGCCAACGCCAAGATCGACCCCAGCCCGGAATGGACCGGGACATGGCGCGATCCGCGCTTCTCACCGCCGTCGGACGGAGGCAGGCCGGAGAACCGCGTGAGCGAAACCTTCTTCAGGATCAACGGCACCGTCAACGACGCGATGACCGTTCCGGCGGAGTACGGGCCGATGCGGTTCTGGCGCAACACGTCCGTGGCAAGCCTGCAACCTGGGCAGACTGCGACGTTCCCGGCGGGAACGCTCGGGTTCGAATGGGACGAGTCCCCGGACAACGACTTCACGCCGCCGGGGACGGTGCGGCTCTCCCAAACGACGCTGTCCTCGACCAACAAATTCCTGCTCGACTTCGGTAGCACCTACGGTGCCGGGACCGCGACGCACAATCTGGCGTTCTCCAAGGCGCCGAGTGGCGCGCTGGTCTTCGGCGCCGGAACGGTCCAGTGGGCGTGGGGCCTGGACAGTGTCCATGACCGCGCGGGCACCCCCACAGATGTCCGGATGCAACAGGCGACGGTCAACATCCTGGCCGACATGAAGGCCCAGCCGGCCAGCCTCCAACCGGGGCTGGTAGCGGCGACGGCGTCGACCGACACCATCCCTCCGACCTCGACGATCACGGCTCCGGCCGCCGGCGAGAACGTAGCGCCTGGAACCATCCAGGTCCAGGGAACGGCGGCCGACACCGGCGGAGGCGTGGTGGGCGCCGTGGAGGTGTCGGTCGACGGCGGCGCCACCTGGCGCCAGGCGACGGGCCGAGCCACCTGGCAGTACGCATGGACGATCCAAGGCAGTGGCGCCAAGACGATCATGGTGAGGGCGGTCGACGACAGCGGCAACATCCAGTCGCCCGTCACGACGAGGACGGTCAACTCGACCACGGACTGCCCCTGCAGCCTCTGGGCGTCGTCCACGGTGCCCTCCGTGCCCGCGGCCGATGACACGAGCCCGGTCGAAGTCGGGGTGAAGTTCCAGACCTCGACGTCGGGCACCATCTCGGCGCTCAGGTTCTACAAAGGCGCCAGCAACACCGGTACCCACGTCGGGAGCCTGTGGACCAGCGGTGGCCAGTTGCTGGGAAGGGCGACGTTCACCGGTGAGACGGCGACCGGCTGGCAGCAGGTGAACTTCGCGACCCCGGTCTCGGTGAGCGCCAACACCACCTATGTGGCCTCGTACTTCGCGCCCAACGGTGGATACGCCAGGGACGTCTCGTACTTCTCGACCGCGGTCGTACGGGGTCCTCTCACCGCCCCGGACAGTGCGAGCAGCGGCGGCAACGGCGTGTACACCTACTCGGGGAGCAGCGTCTTCCCCAGCAAGACCTACTCGGCGACCAACTACTGGGTGGACGTCGTCTTCAACACCTCCGGCCCCACGCCCACGCCCACACCAACGCCCACACCAACGCCCACGCCGACTCCCACCCCGACCCCGACGCCGACGCCGACGAACAGCCTGTGGACTGACTCGACGATTCCGGCGGTGCCGTCAGCGGACGATCCGGTGGCCCTCGCGCTGGGCGTGAAGTTCAGGGCGACGACGAGTGGGCGGATCCTGGGGGTCCGGTTCTACAAGGGGGCGCAGAACACCGGGACCCATACCGGGTACTTGTGGACCAGCGCCGGGCAGTTGCTGGCGTCCGGGACGTTCGCCAATGAGACGGCGAGCGGCTGGCAGCGGATGGACTTCGCCACGCCTGTCACGATCGCCGCCAACACCACCTATGTGGTCTCGTACTTCACGACCTCGGGGAACTACGCGGTGGACAGGCAGTATTTCGCCACCCAGTACACCAACGGTCCGCTCCTCGCTCTGGCGAGCGGCGCGGGAGGAGGCAACGGCGTGTATCGGTATGGCGCGACGAACGGCTTCCCGTCGAAGAGCTACCAGGCCAGCAACTACTGGGTGGACGTGGTGTTCACCGCGGGCACGGGGTAGTCAGCGGGGTCAAGGCGTTGGAGGCAGGCGGACGGGCCGGTGGAATGAGCCGGTTCCGTCCGGGCTGTCATAGCGTTCCTTCCGGGAGAGACCGCCTTCCACGATCCCGGACTGTTCGCGGTTTTCGGGCTGCCGCCGACGCACCGATGAGTTTTCGCGCGAGCCTCGGTCTCATCAGTGTCAACCATGATTGATGGAGGTACGTCGTGAGCAAGCTGCTGTATTCGTGCACCATGTCGCTGGACGGGTTCATCGCGGGGGCAGGTGGTGACATGTCCTGGCTGACCGAGCACATCGGGCCCAACCCGCTGGTGGACGAGGTCATCGGCAAGATCGGTGCCTTGCTCGTCGGCAACCGCACCTTCCGCGGCGACGATCCGCACAGGGGCACCGACAAGGAGGGCAAGCCGTTCGGCGGGGGATGGACCGGACCGCAGTTCGTGCTCACCCACCACGCGCCGGACACGCCGGTGCCGGGTGTCACCTTCGTCGGGGACCTGGACGGCGCCGTCGCCGCCGCCAAGGCCGCCGCGGGGGACAAGTATGTCAACGTCCTCGGCGCCGACACCGCCCGGCAGTGCCTCGAGGCCGGTGTGCTCGACGAGATCCTCGTGTTCATCGCGCCCGTCCTGCTCGGCGACGGGGTCCGGCTGTTCGACCGGCCGGGCGGGGCCGACGTCAAGCTCGAACGCCTGAGCCTGACCAGCGCGCCGCAGGCGACGAACCTCTGGTTCCGCGTCCTCTGACCGGCCGGATCAAGGTCAACGTTACATATTTACCGGAGGCGAAAGTAATTTTCTAGGTCTACACCGTCGGGGAAAATTTTTTCCTGATACCTCTTGACCTGGGCCTTAATCACTGGGGAGGGTGGGAAAGCAGAGCCCAGGGTGAAAGGACCCCCATGGTCACTGTCCGCGCGTTCGCTTCGGGGGACGAGATCTCCCTCATAGACGCCTGGAATCGGAGCATGCCAGGCGACCCCACGACCTCCGGGTGGTTCCGCGACTGCGTGCTGCTCGACCCCAACTTCGACCCCGAGGGCCTGCGGGTCGCCGTGATCGACGGGCAGGTGGCCGGCTGCGCGTACGCCGTGCGCCGGCTGACCCTGCTCGCCCCGGGCACCGACCTGGAGCCGGAGACGGGCTGGATCCCGTTCTTCTTCGTGGCGCCCGAGCACCGGGGGGCCGGGCTCGGGCGCCGGTTGCTCGGCGAGGCGGTCGCCTTCCTCGAAGCCCGGGGCAGGACCAAGATCGACTTCTCCTCCTACACGCCCAACTACGTGCTGCCGGGAGCCGACGCCGCGCTCTACCCCGACGGGTACCGGCTGCTGGAGGGGCTGGGGTTCGAGACGCTCTACTCGCCGGTCGCGATGGACCGCACGCTGGTCGGTTACGTGACGCCCGACGAGGTGCACGTGTTGCGGGCCAAGCGGGAGAGCGAGGGGTACGCCTTCCGCAGCCCGCGTGAAGGGGAGTTACCGGAGCTCATCCGGTTCGCGGCCGACGTCTTCAACCCGGACTGGGGCGAGGCGATCAGGCAGCACCGCGACACCAGGCGCATGATCATCGCGAAAAAAGCGGAAATAGTCGGGTTCGCGTTATACGGGGCTTACCGGGGGATCCCTGAGAGGTTCGGGCCGTTCGGGGTCGATCCGGACGAGCGAGGGACCGGGCTCGGCAAGATCCTTCTCCATCTGACCATGACCATGATGCGGGCCGAAGCCCTGCACAGCTCCTGGTTCCTGTGGACCGGCGAGGCCAGCCCGGCCGGTCGCCTCTACAGCAGGGCCGGCTACGAGGTCACCAGGCGTTTCCACGTGATGAGGCGGTCGGCGTGACCGATGTGCCTCCACGTGATGAAGCGGGCGAGGCGACCCATGTGCTCGCCATCGGTGCCCACGCGGGCGACCTGGACCTGACCGCGGGCGCCGTGCTCGCCCAGCACGTCCTGCGCGGCGACCGCGCGACGCTGCTGCACCTCACGCTCGGGGAGCGCGGCCATCCGCGCCTGTCCATCCCCGAGTACGCCGAGCAGAAGCGCGCGGAGGCGGAGACGTTCGCCCAGGCGATCGGCGCGGGCGTGCGCTTCCTCGACTACGAGGACGGCCTGCTGCCCGAGGACGAGGACGTCAAGATGCGGGTCGGCGACCTGATCAGGGAGCTCAGACCGGACGTCATCCTCACCCACTGGGGCGAGTCCATCCACAAGGACCACGCCCGCACCCACCGGATCGTGCAGGACGCCCGCTTCTACGGCGGCCTGAGAACACTCGAGCGCGAGCTGCCCGCGTACTGGGCGAGCGAGCTCTACTACGCGGACAACTGGGAGGACGCCGACGGCTACACGCCCGACGTGTTCGTCGACCTGTCCGACGAGGCCTACGAGGTCTGGTCGGAGGCGATCACGGGGTACGCGTACGCCCGAGGCGAGACGTACGGCTTCCCGTACGTGGACTACTACCGCGCGCTGACGATCGTGCGCGGCGCACCAGCCGGATTCCGCCGGGCCCAGGCGTTCGTCGCGCCGAAGGGCTCCCGCGATCTCCGGACGCGTCATCTCGGAAAGGCAGCATCTCAATGAAACGAATCCTGGTGGTCACCGCGGCTCTGGCCGTCGCGGTGGCCGGCTGTTCGAGCAGCGGCTCCACGAGCAAGAACACCGCCGGTTCGCCGCCGTTAGTCATTCACGCGGTGGACGCGGGCACCTTCCAGGAGGACTTCAATCCGTACCACCTGGAGAACGTGAACTTCGGCACGTCCGGGATGATCTACGAGACGCTGGAGTTCTTCAACAAGCTCAAGCCCGGCGAGGTCACCCCCTGGCTGGCTCTTGAGCACGCGTGGTCCGACGACGGCAAGACGATCACCTTCACCCTGCGTCCGGGGGTGAAGTGGACCGACGGGCAGCCGTTCACCGCCGACGACGTGGCGTTCTCCTTCGACCTGCTCGGCAAGAACGCCCAGCTCAACAGGAGCGCGCTGGAGATCGCGGGCACCAAGGTCCTCGCGCCGGACAAGGTGCGGATCACCTTCAAGTCCACCTCGTACGCCAAGCTCTACAACATCGCCGGCAACACCCCCATCGTGCCCAGGCACATCTGGGAGAAGCAGCAGGATCCGGTCACCTTCACCAACCCCAAGCCGGTGGGCACCGGGCCGTACAAGCTGTCGAAGTTCAGCTCGCAGCTCTACGAGATGGAGAAGAACCCCGGCTACTGGCAGCCGGGCAAGCCGGAGGTGCCGACGGTGAAGTTCCCCGCCTACACCGCCAACGCGGTGCAGACGGCGCTTCAGCAGGGGGAGCTCGACTGGGCGGGCGCGTTCGTGCCCGACATCGACAAGATCTACGTCCAGGGCAAGCCGGAGATCAACAAGTTCTTCTTCCCGCCCGAGGGGGTGGTGAACCTGCTGCCCAACCAGGCCAACCCGATCCTGGCCAAGCCCGAGGTCCGGCAGGCCATCAGCCTGGCCGTCGACCGGGACAAGATCGTCCGGGTGGCCGAGCGCGGCTACACCAAGCCGGCGCACCCGACCAGCGTGCCGATACCGGGCGGCGAGGCCTACCTGCCCGCGGAGTACAAGGACGCGGCCTTCAAGGTGGACCTCGAGAAGGCCAAGGAGCTGCTCAAGGGCGTCGACCCGGCCAAGCTGAGCTTCACCCTGCTGGTGCCCTCGCCGTTCACCGACTGGGTGAACGCCGCCCAGCTCATCAGGGAGGACCTGGCCAAGGTCGGCATCAAGGTGGACACGCGGGGCGTGGCGTTCGCGGACTGGGTGTCCAAGGTCGGCAAGGGTGACTACGACCTGTCGATCAGGGCCACGCCCTCCGGGCCCACGCCGTACTTCCAGATGCGTTCGATGCTCTACGGCGATCTGGCACAGCCGGTCGGCAAGCCGGGGACCGGCAACTACGAGCGGTGGAAGGACGCCGAGACCGACAAGCTGATCGACGAGTACGCGGCCACCGAGGACCAGGCCGCGCAGCAGAAGGCCGTCCAAGGGCTGGGCAAGATCATGGTGGAGAAGCTGCCGACGGTGCCGCTGTTCTACAGTCCGGCCTGGTCGCAGTACCGGACGAACAAGTATGTCGGCTGGCCCTCCGCGGAGGACCCGTACGCGATGCCCTCGCCGTACACCTCGCCCGACGCCGCCGTGGTCCTGCTCCACCTGAAGCCGGCGGCCAAGTGAGGTTTCTGGCCAGGCGGCTCGGGTTCTACCTGCTCACGGCCTGGGCCGCCGTCACGCTCAACTTCCTCATCCCCCGGCTCATGCCGGGGGACCCGGTCGAGCTGCTGGTCGCCCGGATGAGGGACAACGTGGACCCCGCCGCCATCGACGCGATGCGGCGGGCCTTCGGGATCAGCGACGCGAGCCTGTGGCAGCAGTATCTGGACTATCTGGGCAATCTCGCTCATGGGGAACTCGGCCGCTCGATCACCTTCTTTCCCACCGAAGTGTCCACGGTCATCGCCGACAGCCTGCCGTGGACGGTCGGACTGGTCGGTGTGGCCACGCTGATCAGCTACTTCGTCGGCACCTCGCTGGGCGTGCTGATGGCGTGGAAGCGCGGCACCTGGCTCGACGGGGTGCTGCCCGCCGCCACGTTCATGCACGCGGTGCCGTACTTCTGGGTGGCGCTGGCGCTGGTGTTCGTCTTCGGGGTGACGCTCCAGTGGTTCCCCGTCTCCCGGGCGTACGGGCTGGAGGTGGCGCCCGGCTTCACCGGGGAGTTCGCCACGAGCGTGCTCTACCACGCGACGCTGCCCGCCGTCACGATCGTGGTCGCCTCGATGGCCGACCGGATCCTCGGCATGCGCAACGTCATGGTGACCACGCTCGGCGAGGACTACGTGGTGATGGCCGAGGCCAAGGGGCTGACCAGCCGCCGGGTCATGTGGGCCTACGCGGCCCGCAACGCGATCCTGCCGAACATCACCAGCTTCGCGCTGTCGCTCGGCTTCGTGGTGGGCGGCTCGGTGCTGACCGAGATCGTGTTCTCCTATCCGGGAATCGGGTCGATGCTCCTCAAAGGCGTAGAGAACGAGGACTTTCCGCTCATGCAGGGCATCTTCCTCGTCATCTCGCTGGCCGTGCTCGTCGCCAACTTCCTGGCCGACCTCGCGTACGTGGTCCTCGACCCCCGCACCCGGCAGGAGGCCCAATGAAGATCAAGATCGGCGTGGGCATCCTCGCCTTCTTCGCGCTGATGGCGCTCTTCGGCCCGCTGCTCATCGGCGCCGACCCGGCCGCCACCAGCAACGACGGCCTGCAGGGCCCCTCGGCCGCGCACTGGCTCGGCACCACGCAGACCGGACAGGACATCCTCACCCAGATCGTGTACGGCGCCCGGATCTCGATGGGCGTCGGCCTGCTGTCGGCGGTGATCGCCACTGTGCTGGCCGTGGCGGTGGGCCTGGTCGGCGGCTACTTCGGCGGCGCGATCGACGAGACGTTCTCGGTGCTGACCAACATCTTCCTGGTGCTGCCCTCGCTGCCGCTGATCATCGTGCTGGCGGGTTACCTGCCGCAGCGCGGCGTCGCCTCGGTCGCGGTGGTGATCGCCGTCACGGGCTGGGCCTGGGGTGCCCGCGTGCTGCGCGCCCAGACCCTCTCGGTACGGCGGCGCGACTTCGTGGCGGCGGCCCGGGCCAGCGGCGAAGGGCCCTTGAGGATCATCTTCTTCGAGATCCTGCCCGTGCTGCTGCCCGTCATCGCCACCAGCTTCCTGGCCACGGTCGTCGGCGCGATCCTGGCCGAGGCCGGGCTGTCCTTCCTCGGCCTGGCCGACCTGTCGACCGTGAGCTGGGGGAGCATGCTGTATTTCGCACAGAACGGGCAGGCGCTGCTCATCGGGGCATGGTGGTGGTTCATCCCGCCGGGGCTGTGCATCGCGCTGATCGGCACCGGGCTGGCGCTGGTCAACTTCGGCATCGACGAGATCGCCAACCCCCGTCTGCGGACGATCAAGGTCCGGAAGGCCCGCGCATGAATGTCCTGGAGATCCGCGAGCTCAGTGTGGACTACCAGTCGGGCAGCGGCGCCGTGCACGCCGTCTCCGACGTCTCGCTCGACCTGCGCCGGGGCGAGATCCTCGGCCTGGCGGGCGAGAGCGGCAGCGGCAAGTCGACGCTGGCCAACGCCGTCGCCCGGCTGCTGCGCCCTCCGGCGGCGATCACCTCGGGCTCGGTCGTCTACCACCGCAGGGACGGCGAGCCGGTCGACGTGCTCGGGCTCGGCCGTGGCGAGCTGCGTGCCTTCCGCTGGAAGGAGCTGGCGGTCGTCTTCCAGAGCGCCATGAACGCGCTCAACCCGGTCAGCACGATCGGCGACCAGATCGACGACGTACTCCGCGTCCACGCCCCGCGCATGTCGCGCAAGGAGCGTGTCGAGCGGACGGTCGAGCTGTTGCGACGCGTCGGCATCGGCGCCGACCGGCGGCGCGGCTACCCGCACGAGCTGTCGGGCGGCATGCGCCAGCGCGCCGCGATCGCCATCGCGCTGGCGCTCAACCCCGAGATCATCATCATGGACGAGCCGACCACCGCGCTCGACGTGGTCGTCCAGCGGGAGATCCTCCACGAGATCAGGACGCTGCGGGAGGAGTACGGCTTCGCGGTCGTGTTCATCACGCACGATCTGTCCTTGCTCATGGAGATCTCCGACCGGATCGCCATCATGTACGCCGGCCGGGTGGTGGAGACGGGCTCGGCCAAGGCGCTGCACCAGGCGCCCAGCCACCCGTACACGCTGGGGCTGCTGCGCTCGTTCCCCCGGCTGCACGGGCCGCGCGAGGAACTGCTCGGCATCCCCGGCACCCCGCCGGACCTGCGCTCACTGCCACCCGGCTGCGCCTTCCATCCGCGCTGCCGGTTCGCCATGGACACGTGCTCGCTGCGCCGGCCCGAGCTGGTCCCGGGCGCGGAAGGGCAGGTCGCGTGCCTGCTGAACGACGACAAGGGGGTGCGCCAGTGAGCGGCGAGATCATCCTGGAGGGCCGGAACCTCACCAAGCACTTCACCGCGGCCCGTGGCCCGCGCGGCCGGTTCGGGAGGCGGCCCCCGGTGCGCGCGGTCGAGGAGGTGTCTCTGGCGCTGCGCGCCGGAACGGTGACCGCGCTGGTCGGCGAGAGCGGCTGTGGCAAGAGCACGGTGGCGCGGCTGCTCGCCCAGGTGTACCCGGCGACCTCGGGTGAGGTGCTGCTGCGTGGCGAGCGGGTGAAGGCGCACCGGGGGGCGGCGTTCCGCGACTACCGGCGGCAGGTACAGCTGATCTTCCAGGACCCGTTCGCGTCGCTGAACCCCTTCCACCGGGTCCGCTACCACCTGGCGCGACCGCTGCGCATCCACGGACATGTCCGCTCGGACGCGCACGAACAGGAGCTGGTCGCCGAGCTGCTCGAACGGGTCAGCCTCACACCGGTCGACCAGTTCATGGACAAGATGCCGCACGAGCTGTCGGGCGGGCAGCGGCAGCGGGTGGCGATCGCTCGCGCGCTGGCCGTGCGGCCCATCGCGCTCATCGCCGACGAGCCCGTGTCGATGCTCGACGTGTCGATCCGGCTCGGCGTGCTGCGGCTGCTGGAGAAACTGGCCGACGAGAGCGGGCTGGCGCTCCTGTACATCACGCACGACATCGCCAGCGCGCGGTACTTCGCCGAGGACATCACGGTCATGTACGCCGGGCGGCTCATCGAGAGCGGTGACGGCGAGACGCTCACCCAGTCGCCCGCCCACCCCTACACGAAGCTGCTGCTGGAGTCGGCGCCCGACCCTGACCGGGTGACGGCACCGGAGGCGAGGCGTCACGGCGAGCCACCGAGCCTGATCGAGCCGCCGAGCGGGTGCCGCTTCCATCCGCGCTGCCCGGTGGCGCTGCCGGTCTGCTCGGAGCGGGTGCCCGGCCGTACCGAGTTGGGCGAGGGGCACTGGACGCACTGCTGGCAGGCCGAGGAGACGGCGCTCCTGCGGTGAGCTCCCGCGGGTCGGATCACCTGTGGTGACGGGGAGTCAGTTCACCGGCCGTGGTGACGGGGGTCAGTTCACCGGCCGTGGTAGCGGCGGGTCAGCTCCTCGGCCGTGGTGGCGACGCGGTCGCGGAGCTCGGCGGGGGCGAGGACCTCGACGTCCGTGCCGAGCCGGAGGAACTCACCCGCCGCGTGCTCGATCGACTCGATCGGGACCGTCACCTGAGTCCAGCCCTCGCCGTCCGGCGGCCGCGCGCTCTCCTTCGCCGCCGCCGCGACCCCGGGCGTCATGAGGTTGGCCAGCAGCCGCATCCCGTGCGGCGACAGCCGGATCACCGCCTCGCCCCACCGCAACCGGGCCTCGAACTCGGCCAGGTACGCCTGCCAGTAGGCGGCCAGGTCGAAGCCGTCGGGCCGGGTGAACCGCTCGGGCAGCGCGTGCAGGCCGAGGATCTGTGACACCCGGTAGGTACGCACCTGCTCACCGGCCCGCGCCACCAGATACCAGCGACCCGCCTTGACCACCAGCCCGTACGGCTCCAGCCGCCGCTCGACCTCCTGAGGCGCCTTCCAGCGGCGGTATCTGACCTCCAGGACGCGCTCGTTCCACACGGCGTCGGCCACGGCGGGCAGGTGCGTCACCGGCTGCTGGTCGCGGTACCAGGTCGGGGCGTCCAGGTGGAAGCGCTCCTGGATCCGCCCGGCTCGGTCGCGCAGCTCGACGGGCAGCGCGGCCATCAGCTTGAGCTGCGCCGCCGTCACCACGGCGGCCAGTCCCAGCTCGGCCGCGGGACCCGGCAGCCCGGCGAGGAACAACGACTCCGCCTCGTCCGTGGTCAGCCCGGTGAGCCTGGTGCGGTAGCCGTCGAGGAGCTGGTAGCCGCCTCTCGGCCCGGCGTCGCCGTACAGCGGGATGCCCGCGGTGTGCAGCGACTCGACGTCGCGGTAGATCGTCCGTACGGAGACCTCGAGCCGCTCGGCCAGCTCCTGGGCCGTCATGCGTCCTCGCGTCTGCAGCAGCAGGAGGAGGGAGACCAGCCGGGAGGCGCGCATTCACTGACACTACCTGTCAGTGACCCTGCTCTACGTTCGTCCGCATGAACGACTTCGACTTCTTCGCCGGCTCCTGGAACGTCATCCACCGCAGGCTCGTCAAGCCGCTGACGGGCAGTGACGAGTGGGACGAGTTCCCCGGCACCAGCGTGGCCAGCCGCCACTTCGACGGCGCGGCGAGCTTCGACGAGATCAAGTGCCCAGCCAGGGGCTTCACCGGGCTGACCATCCGGATCTTCAACCCCGCGACACAGCAGTGGTCGATCTACTGGGCCAGCACCTCCAGGGGAACGCTCGACACGACGCCCATGGTCGGTGCCTTCGACGGCGACCGGGGCGAGTTCTACGGCGAGGAACAGCACGACGGCGCGCCGGTGCGCTGCCGGTTCATCTGGACCGTGCACGGTCCGGACTCCTGCCGGTGGGAGCAGGCCTTCTCGGCAGACGGCGGGCAGACCTGGGAGACCAACTGGACCATGGACTTCACGCGGGCGTGACGCTGTCGAGCAACCCGTCCTGGACCATGGACTTCACGCGGGCGTGACGCTGTCGAGCACCCCGTCGAGGGCCCGGCGGGCGGCGTCGCCGTCGGGCACCGTGCTGCCGTACACATAGGAGAGGCCGCCGTCGGCGGTGTGTACCGCCACGATGCGGACATAAGCCGGATCCTTGGTGGCGCTCTTGAACACCACCCGGAACGACGCCGTGGCCGCCGGCTGACCGCCGACCTCCAGCGCCCGGGTGCGCAGGCCGTCCCGGCTGCCCAGGTCGGGCAGGAACCGCCGGGCCGTGTCCAGTGCCACGGCGTCGGCCGTGGCCTGCAACTGCTCGGACGTGGCGGCGCCGCCGATGCCGCCCTGCCGCTGCGGGAAGGCGACCACGATCGCGCCGCCTGCGGCGATGCCCGAGGTGGAGGACGGCCGGTCGGCCTTCGTCCAGCCCGCCGGGATCAGGTAGGACACCTGGGCCTTGGTGTCGGTGACCCGCGCGGGCGTCTGCGCGGCCGGTTCGGCGGTCGGCTGCGAGCCCGGTTTGACGGGTGGCTCGACGGTGCTCCGGGCCCACAGGAGGGCGACCACGGCCACGACGACCACCAGGATCGCGATCCCGCCGACCACGATCACCCACCACCAGCCCGACTTCGGCGGCTTGGCCTCGTATTGGGGGACATCGGGGAGCATGTCGGGGGTGTACGGCAGGCGCTGGGTGTAAGGGCTTTGGCCGTGATCCTGGTGGGGTGGCTCGGGTTGCGGCCAGCGGTGCCTGATGGTCCGGTTGGGGTCGGGTCCGGGCTGATCCGGCTGCTCTGGAGTCATGATCCCCTCGGACGTCCGCAAAGAGCTTTTATCCAGACATTGTCACATTCCTTGGCGATCGCGCGGCTGGTTAGCCCTGCGGGCTCTGCCAGCCGGGCCGTTCGGGGTCCTGCCAGCCCGGCTGCCGGCTCGGGGGCGGCTGCGGCGGGGACTGCGGCTGCCACTCGGGCTGCTGGGGCTGCGGCTGTTGTGGTTGCTGGGGTTGCTGCCAGCCGTGCGGCTGCGGGGGTTGCGGCCAGCCCGGCGTCTGCCGCAGCTGGGCCGGGGCGCGGCGGGCGACCACGGCCCAGATCAGCAACCCCACGCCGACGGCGGTGATGAGCGTGGCGATCGTCTCTATCGCGACCAGCACCATGCTGAACGCGTTGATGCCGACCGCGCGCATCAGGCTTCCCTGCGACATGAGGCGCACGATGCTGAGGAGTTCGCCGAACAGGAGCAGGAGGCAGCCGAACATTCCCAAGGTGGCCGCCCGGCCGTGCTCCGCCTTCGCCTTGGCCGTCAGCACGACACCCACGATCAGCAGGCTGCTCATCAGCAGCCTGAGGATGATGTAGAGCACATTGGCTAATGACATACGTCCTCGTCCTCCGGCTCCGGCACGCACGTATTTTCGAGCGATCTCTCGTCGAGAGGCGACCTTACGTGGATTGGCGCGCGCTTTCCACTGCCTTGGTGATCGAACGGAGATCCAGGTCGCCCTGGTAGCGGACACCGTTCAGGAACAGCGTGGGTGTCCCGCGGACGCCGCTCGCGCGGCCCGACTCCTCGTCCCGGTCGACCCGCGCCGCCTGCGCGGGCACGTCGGGCCACGGCTCGACGTCCAGTTCGGCGGCGTAGCGGGCCAGGTCGGTGTCGGTCAGGAAGCGCTGGTTGTCGAAGAGGGTGTCGTGCATCTCCCAGAACCGGCCCTCCCTCGCCGCCGCCTCGGCGACCACCGCGGCGGGAAAGGCCCGGGGGTGCACCGTGCGCAGCGGGAAGTGCCTGAACACGAGGCGCACGTCGGCGGACTTCCGCAGCAGCTCGCCCAGGACCGGATGGAGAGCTCCGCAGTAGGGGCACTCGAAGTCGCCGTACTCCACGATCGTCACCCGCGCGTCCGCCGGCCCCCGTACGTGGTCGTCGGGTCCCACGGGCTCGGTCAGCAGCTCGGGTAGTTCCTCCTCCGGTTCGGCGTCGGGAGGCGCGCACACCCCGCCCCGGTCCCAGGCCAGCCGGAAGATCGCCCCGCCCATCAGCGCCGCCAGCAGCGACCCGGCCAGGATGCCGATCTTCGCCTGGCTCTGCACCGCCGGGTCGTCGAAGGCCAGGTCCACGATGAACAGCGCCACCGTGAACCCGATGCCGGACACCGCCGCCCCGCCCAGCAACTGCCCCCAGACCAGGTTGCCGGGCAGGATCCCCCAGCCGAACCGCAGCGGCAGCCAGGTGCCCAGCGAGATGCCGACGAACTTGCCCAGCAGCAGTCCGGCCGCCACCCCGATCGTGATGGGCGAGGTCAAGGCCGTGCGCAGCGCCTCAGCGTCGAGCCGGACACCCGCGTTGGCCAGCGCGAAGATCGGCACGATCACATAGCTGCTCCAGGGGTGGAGCAGGAGCTGCAGCCGCTCGTTGACGGACACGGCCCGCCGCAGCGTGCGCGCCGCCACCCTGGCCGCCCGCGGGCTCGGGTCGCTGGTGAACTCGTGTACGGCCTCGTCGGCGCGGAGCAACTTGCGGTCGCTGGGCGCGTACACGAACACCAGGATGCCCAGCGCGATGCCGACCAGCGTCGGATGCACGCCGCTCTCCAGCGTGGCCACCCACAGCGCGAACCCGAGCACGATGTACGCGGGCGCCCGCCAGATCCTCAGCCACCGCAGCGTCATGATCGCCGCCAGCAGCGCCGCGGCGACCACCAGGGCGATCACGTCCAGGCTCGCGGTGTAGAAGAGCGCGATGATGATGATCGCCAGCACGTCGTCTACGATCGCCAGCGTCAGCAGGAACACCCGCAACGGCTCCGGGCACCGCGCGCCCACGATGGCGAGCATGCCGAGCACGAACGCGGTGTCGGTGGCGATCGGCACCCCCCACCCACCGGCCGCGGGCCCACCCGCGTTCAGCGCCAGGTAGACACCGGCCGGCACCATCATCCCGCCCAGCGCCGCGACCGTCGGCACCGCGATCAACCGCCGATCCCGCAGTTGACCGAGCCGCGCCTCGTACGAGATCTCCAGGCCGATGAGGAAGAAGAAGACGGTCATGAGGCCGTCATTGACCCAGTGGCGCAGGTCGAGCTCGAACGTGGCGCTGCCGAACGACAGGCCCATGCCGGTGTGCCAGAAGGATTCGTATGTGCCGCCCCAGGGGGAGTTCGCCCACAGCAGAGCAAGCAGGGTGGCCGCCAGCAGCACGCTGGTGCCGCCGGTCTCGGTCTTGAAGAACGCCCGCAACATGTCAGGACCCCCGGCGTCCGATGATAGGCGGCGCGCGGGTGAGACCGAAGGCAGGCGGCGAGGTTGGCCTCGCATCGGCCGCCCCACCGGGCTTCAGGGGTGGAGCGGCTGGTCGGAGCACTTCCGGGGTGGTGAGGGGGCTGCTCGGGACAGGAGCCGCGCCGCTATCGGGTGCTCACGAGGTCGGGGTAGGCGTTGGGGTCGGGGTCTCTGTGATCGTCGGTGTCGGGTCGGGGGCCGGGGTGTCTGTGGGGGTCTCGGTCGGGGTCGGGGTCACGGTCTCGGTGGGTGTGGGGCAGGCGGTCGGGGTCCGCCAGGTCGGCGGGTTCATCCACCACTGCTTCGACTGCCACCAGCCGTGGCTCCGGAAGTTCTTGGTGGGCCTCGACAGGTCGAAGACGTAAGCGGCCGTCGCCGTCGCTGTTGGCGCGGTGGTCTCGGTGGGCGCCAATGTCGCCGCGACTGTGGGCGTTTCCGTGGGTGTCTCGGTCGGCGTTTCGGTGGGAATTTCGGTCGGCGTCTCTGTGGGGGTCGCGGTGGGGGTCGCAGTGGGTGTCTCTGTCGGTGTCTCGGTCGGTGTCTCTGTGGGCGTCTCTGTGGGTGTCTCTGTGGGGGGCGTTGTGCCGGTGTCGCCGTTGGCGGTGGCGGTCACCGACACCCAGTCGCCCTCCTTGATCTTGCTGGTGCCTCGGCGTCCCGCGATCGTGCGGGTGGACCCGCCGATGGCGTACACCTTCTCGAAGCCGTCCTGGCTCTTCACGGTGATGGAGTCCGCCGCGACGGCGGTCGCCTGCCCGGTCTGGGCGAGCAGCATGACGACGCCGCAACCGTCCTTGGTCGCCACCGCGAACTCGCCGTGCATCGCGCCGACGAAGCCCCAAGGGCTGATCGGCGGCAATTCGGTCGCGGTGGGAGACGATGTCGGCGTCTCGGTCGGGGTCTCGGTGGGTGTCTCGCTGATCGTGGGCGTGGGAGTCGGCGTCTCCGCCGGTGTTCCCGACGCCGCCGCGGCTACTCCGATCCCGCTCGTCGCCATCAGTGCGACGGTCGCGGCAACGATCAGCGGTCGTGGGACGCGCCTGCGCGGCTCGTCCGGTCCGATCGACAGGTCCTCGTTTGGGTGGTCAGAACGCGTTGGCGTCACTATGTCCTCCAGCTGAGTTCCTCCGATTCAATCCCGGCTGGTCTAAACCGGGAGTAAGCCGGACGACAGTCACATGTGACCCGCGGTGCCATCGCGTACCGCTGGAAACGGAGAACCGGCAGGTGACGGCCCGTCTGGCGCAGATAAGCTGGAAATCGATGGACAGGGCAACGCGACCCCGATTGAGCCGCGAAACCATGATCGAGACGGCGCTGCGGCTGCTCGACGAGGTCGGGCTGGAGGGGCTGACGGTGCGCCGGCTCGCCGCCGAGTTCGACGTCCAGTCGCCCGCGCTCTATTGGCACATACGCACCAAACAGCAGTTGCTCGACGGGATGGCCGACGCGATCATCCTGGCCTCCGGGATGGGACCGCCCCTCGACGAAGAGTCCTGGCAGGAGTGGCTCGCCCGCCGCGCTCGCGCCTACCGCGACTCGCTGCTCGCGCACCGCGACGGCGCCCGCATCGTCTGCGCCGCGGTTCAGCTCCGGCCGGCGACGGTCCGGATGTTCGACGAGGAGCTGAGTGCCATGGTCGACCGCGGATTCACGCCGGCTCAGGCGCTGCGGACGATCACCGGCATCACCCACTATGTCAACGGCTTCGTCCTGCAGAAGCAGGTGCGGGCGGAGCGCCCGGAGTCCGCCGCTCCGCCGGGTGAGCGGCTCGCCGTCCTGGCGGCCCGGCCCGACCGCGGCGCCTCGGCCCCGCTGATCGCGGCTCTCCTGGAGGGTGGCGATCCCCTCGGGGAGGAGGCCTTCGAACACGGGCTGCGCGCGTTCATCGACGGTACGGCCGCCGCCCTCCACGCCTCCGGACAGCAATGAGCCCAGGCTTGGGCCAGCAATGAGCCCAGGCTTCGGACAGCAATGAGCCCAGGCCCCGCGCGGCCCGGGCTCATTGGGTCATTTACCTACCGGGTGATCTTGACGTCGTCCACGCCCGCCTCGACCAGGCTGGCCCCTGACGCGTCGGCGGCCTCGATCACGACGCGGACGCTCTGCCCGGCGAAGGCGGAGATGTCGGCGGTGGCCGTACTCCAGGCCGCGTCTCGGTTGCTCGCGGCCCCCAACTGCTGGAACACCGTGCTGGAAGTGCTCCCCACCACCCTGACACGGAAGAAGTCGGCGGTGGAGGCGTTGCTGCCGTGCGCGAGATACCACGAGAGCGACAGCCGGAGCGTCCCGCCGGTCGGCAGGGTGATCGGCGGCGACTGGATCGAGGTGGTGCCGCCGTCCAGGTCGTTCTCGCCCGCGCCGGCCCCGGCCAGTCTGCCGGTGACCAGGTCGTTCGTGCCGCTCACCGTGGTGCCGAGCTGCTTGGTGCCGCTGGAGGTCGTCGCTTCCGGGTCGCCGCGCTCCCACTGGCCGGTGGTCGCGGTGTCGGTGCCGCCGGCGTTGGTGACCCAGCCGGTGGCGCTCTCGAATGTGTCCGACCAGACGGTCGCGGGCGGTGTGGCGGTGGCGATCGTCCAGACGGAGTAGGCGATGGCGTCGGCGTTGCGGTCGAGAGCGGTGTCGTTGATGTTGGCGCTCGTGTCGCAGGACCGGTGGTAGCAGGCGTCGAACGCCTGGCCGGCCGTACCGCCCCAGAGCTGTGCCTGCGCGCTCGACTTGATCCCCTCAGCGCCCGTGAACGTGCCGCCCGCCGCGATGCCGACCGCGATGAACGGGCCGTAGTCGGAGCGGCCGTCGAAGTCGGTGCCGCGGGTCGGGACGCCGATGGAGGAGAAGTACGCCGCCAGGGTCTGCTCCAGCTCCGCCGACCCGGCCGGGCCCGGCCCGGAGCCGACGCCGTCGGAGTTGTCGCCATCGTAGAGGAAGTAGCCGGGGTTGGGGGAGCCGACCATGTCGAAGTTCAGGTACGCCTTGATCTTGGCGCGTTCGGTGGCCGGCAGGTTGTTCACGTAGAACTGTGAGCCGCGCAGCCCCAGCTCCTCGGCGCCCCACCAGGCGAAGCGCAGGTGCTTCGTGGGCTGCAGCGCCTGGCGCGAGACCTCCAGCGCGACCTCCAGGATCGACGCCGAGCCCGAGCCGTTGTCGTTGATGCCGGGTCCGGCGGTGACGCTGTCGAGATGGGAGCCGGTCATGAGGATGTCGTTGGGGTCGCCGCCCGGCCAGTCGGCGATCACGTTGTAGCCGGTGGCGCCGTTGTAGGTGAACGACTGCAGCGTCGTGGTGTACCCGGCGGCGTCCAGCTGGCCCTTCACGTAGTTGGCCGAGGCCAGGTAGCCGGTCCGGCCGTGCGCGCGGGTGCCGCCGTTGTTGGTGGCGATCGTCTGCAGCTGCGTCAGGTGGGCTTTGACGTTGCTGAGGGAGATGTTCGGCGGTGCCGCCGCGACGGCCGCTGGTGTGGGCGCGCTGAGCGCCAGGGGTAAGGCCAGCGCGAGAGCACCTAATGCCGCGAGGAGCTTCATCGGGGGGTTCCTCCGTGGGGGGTGGACAGAGGTCAGGTCGCTAGATCCCGGTCTGGGATGTGTGGCAGGCGCGGACAGCCCCGTAAACAGCCGCGCTGCCTGAACGTAACTAGCGGACTTGATCCTGAGAAGACCCATTTGTCACAGCTGTCCACATAGGGACAGCCAGGGGTCGCTTCTCAGGCCCGTACGGTAGGGACGGTGCGGGCCTGCGATGGCGCTCACTACTACGGACGGCGTAGCCGAGCCATAGCCGTACAGCCGATTCCCAGCGCCGCCCCAGGTGCGAACGTGACCGCATGGACGCACTGCGGAAAGCACTGGGAGCCCTCTCGGCGACCTACGCGCTGATCTTCTTCTGCGCGGCGCTGCTGCACACCGGGCTCCCGCTCGGCCCGCTGCGCGAGCCCGTGATCGTGCCGGCGACGATCGTGGAGACGCTCTGCGGCCTGGCCATGCTCGTCGGCGCCCACGGCGCGCTGAGCCGTCGGCCGTGGGCGTGGGACGGCTTGTTCCACACCCACGCGGGCGCGCTGGCCGGGGTGCTGATGGGGATACTCGCGATGGCGTTCGGCGCGGCCGAGACGACCGCGCTGAACACCTGGTATCACCGCGCGATGGCGGCGCTGCTGATCGCGGGCCTGGCCGGCGCCGGCTTCGTGTCGAGGGTACGCAGGTAGGCGTCAGCCTCGGCTACGGGCCGAGAGTGCGCAGGTAGGCGTCGGCCTCGGCGACGTGGTCCTCGGTGAAGACGCGGATCCCGTTGAGCTCCAGCAGCGCCGTGGTGACGCCCTGGCCGGGGGTGCGCCGGCCCCGGAACGTGCCGTCGTAGACGGTCAGTGAGCCGCACGAGGGACTGCCCTCTTTCAGCACCGCCACCCGTATGCCGAAGGAGCGGGCGACGGCCAGCGCCGATCGCGCGCCCGCCAGGAACTCGGCCGTGACGTCGGAACCGTCGGCGGTGAGCACGCGGGCGGCCCCCGACAGCACGGCCGCGCCGCTCACGCCGCCTTCGATCTCGGCGGCCGGGCGCGGGGTCGGCAGCCCGCCCTCCACCTCGGGGCAGAACGGCACCAGGCGGCCCTCCTCGCGCCAGGCGGCGAGCCGGGCGTCGGCGCTGGTCTTGGCGCCGCCGTCATAGCGCACCCGCCGGCCCATCAGGCAGGCGCTGACGAGGACTCTCTCCATACAGTCGATTTTAGGAGCGCGATCGGCACCAGCGAGACGGCCGCCAGCGCGATCGCGCAGCCGAACGCGTAGGTGAACGGCTCGGCGGCGCCTGCCGTGGTGAAGACCTGTAGGAGTACGGCCAGCAGCGCCACGCCGAACGACGACGCCAGCCGTACCGAGATGTTGCTCAGCGTCGAGGCGGCGGGCATGGCGGCCCGGTCGAGCGTCTTGAACGCGGCGGCCGCCACGGACGGGGCGACCAGCCCGTGCCCGAGGCCCAGCACGAACATCGGGACGAGCCCGCCGAACAGCACGAACCCCAGCATGCCGAGCGTCGCCAGCACCACGCCCGCCGCGCCGACCCCGCGCGGCCCGCTCCGGTCGGTCAGCTTGCCGGCGATCGGCATGGTCAGGGCAGCACCGAGGCCCATCGGCGCCAGCAGCAGCCCCGCGTCGAGCGCGTCGCCGCCCTTGACCAGTTGGCTGTAGAGGGGGACGAGCACCGTGACGCCGAACAGCGCGGCCGAGTAGCAGATCAACGCGACCACCGCGGAGGCGAACGTACGGTCGCCGAACAGTCGCAGGTCGAGCAGCCCGCCCGGCGTCCGCACCGCCCGCACCGCGAACGCCGCCACCAGCGCGAGCCCGCCCCACAGCGCCGGATGGGCGAGCGAGGCGCCGTTGCCCACCTCCGACAGCCCGAACACCAGCGCGGCCAGACCGGGGGAGAGCAGTGCCAGGCCGAGCACGTCGAGGCGGCTCCCGCCGGTGGGCTGCCCACCGGGCAGCAGCTTGATCGCGGCCACCAGGGCGATGACGCAGACGGGCAGGTTCACCAGGAAGAGCCAGCGCCAGTCGAGGTCGCGCACGATCACGCCGCCGAGCACGGGCCCGAGCACCGGGGCCAGCATCGCGGGCACCGAGATCATGGCCATCGCCCGGCCCATCCGGTCCTGGCCCGCGGCCTGGGCGATCATCGCCTGGCCGACCGGCATGAGCAGGCCGCCGCCCAGCCCCTGGACCGCGCGGAAGGCGATCAGGGCGCCCACCGACCAGGCCGCGGCGCTCAGGGCGGAGCCGCCGGCGAACAGCACCAGCGAGGTCAGCCAGACCGTCTTCGTGCCGAACCGGCCGACGGCCCAGCCGGTGATCGGGATGGCCATGGACAGGGCCAGCAGGTAGCCGGTGATCACCCACTGCATGGTGGCGAGCGTCGTGTGGAAGTCGCGGGCCAGGGCGTTGACGGCCACATTCATGATCGTCGTGTCGAGAATCGTCATGATCACGCCCAGCAGGACCACCAGGCCGGTCATCTTGAGGGGATCTCGTACGCTGTATCGCATGCCGTACAACGTAACATAACTCGTACAGTGTATCGCCCCGCTTAGACTGGGGTCGTGAGTTCCGTCTGGTCGCGGCCCGCGCCGCAGCGACGCCCCGCGCTGACCCGGGAGGCGATCGTGGCCGCCGCGATCGCGATCGCCGACGCCGAAGGGCTGGGGGCCGTCTCGATCCGGCGCGTGGCCACCGAGCTGGGCGCCCGCGCGATGACCCTTTACTCCTACATCGAGCGCAAGGAAGACCTGCTCGACCTGATGGCCGACGAGATCGCCGCGGAGGTGCTGGTCGACGAGCCGCTGCCGGAGGACTGGCGCGAGGCGATCCTGACCATCGCCCGGCGTGAGCGGGAGATGGTGCTCCGGCACCCGTGGCGGGTCGACCTGGTCTCCCAGCGCGTCTCCGTCGGCCCCAACGGCCTGCGTCATGTCGAGCAGTCGCTGGCCGCGCTCGACGGGCTGGCGGTCGACCAGCTGGCCAAGTGGCGGATCCTGGCCGCGATCGACGACTACTCGCTGGGCTTCATCGTCCGCGAGTCGCTGGAACGTGCCGCGCCCCGCCGGATGGGGGTCAGTGACGCCGAGCGGACCGCCCTCGCCGAGCCCTACATGCGGGAGCTGGTCGCGAGCGGCGCGTTCCCCCGGCTCGCGCCGCTGATCGAAGGCGGGGTGGCGGGCGCCGACGACACCTACGAGCGAGGTCTCAACTGGCTGCTGGACGGAATCGAGAGCGACCTGTCCGGGCGATAGCCTTTTCCCGATGAACACCACCGTCGCCACGATCGTGATCGTCGGCTCGCTGCTGCTCGCCCTGGCGAGCCTGATCGCCGCGATCCGCAACCGGTCCATGGGCATGATCCTGCTCGTCGGGTTCGCCGTGCTGGAGGTGGCGGTGCTGGTCCAGGCGGGCATCGTGATCGCCGCGGTGGTCGGCGGCCAGGGCCCCGCCGAGAAGGGCACGCTCTACGGCTACCTGGCCGGTCAGGCGGTCATCCCGCCGGCGGGCGTCTTCCTCGCGCTGGCCGAGCGGAGCCGGTGGGGGCCGGCGATCCTGGCCGTGGCCGGGTTCGCGATCGCGGTGATGACGGGCCGGCTGCTGCAGATCTGGCAGGGCCTCCCATGAGCGGGCCGGCGATCGGCAGCGGGCCGGGCCGGGCGCTCGTCGCCGTCTACGGGCTCTTCGCGCTCGCCGCGGGCGCGCGGGCCACCGTGCAGATCCTCACCAAGTTCGGCGAGGCGCCGCTGGCCTACTCGCTGTCGGCGCTCGCCGCGCTGGTCTACATCCTGCTCACCGTCGCGCTGGCCCGTGGGGCGCGCACCCTCGCGCTGGCGGCGCTGGGCGTCGAGCTGGCGGGCGTGCTGCTCATCGGTACGGCCAGCGTCCTGGATCCGGCCGCTTTTCCGGAGGCCACCGTCTGGTCGGTCTACGGGAAGGGTTACCTGTTCATCCCGCTCGTCCTGCCGTTCGTCGGCCTCTACTGGTTGCTGCGCAGGCGTTAACGGGCCGGGGGCTCGGGCAGGGGCCCACTCATGAGCACGATCGAGCACTCCGTAGATGTCCAGGTCCCCGTCAGGGTGGCATACAACCAATGGACGCAGTTCGAGAGCTTCCCCGAGTTCATGGAGGGCGTCGAATCAGTCAAGCAACTCAGCGACACGCGTACGGCCTGGGTCACCGAGATCGCGGGAGTCAAGCGCGAGTTCGAGGCCGAGATCACCGAGCAGCACCCGGACGAGCGGATCGCCTGGCGGTCGGTCGACCGGCCGCACCAGGCGGGCGTGGTGACCTTCCACCACCTCGATCCGAACACGACCAAGGTCACGCTCCAGATGGAGTACGACCCTGAGGGCTTCGTCGAGACGGTCGGCGACTGGCTGCAGATCGTCCGTCTGCGCATCAGGAACGACATGGAACGCTTCAAGTCGTTCATCGAGTCGCGCGGCGGCGAGACCGGCGGCTGGCGCGGCGATGTGCCCGGGCCGCACCAGAGCGGTTCCGGCTACGACGCCGGCGACCAGCCGGTGCCGCCCGTGACCGGGGACCGGCCGACCCCGCCCGGCGGTGGTGACCGCCCGATGCCGCCCGGCACCATCGGCGGTGGCGGCGAGTTCCCCGGCGGCGCCACGCTCCCGCCGCCCGGCCCCGTGCCCAGCCCGCCGCCCGGCCCTGTACCCCCGCGTGAGGAGCCGCCGCAGGAGCCCCGCCCCATCCTGTGATGGCTTCACCGCAGACCCCCCGGGTGTTCTCGGGGGGTTTGCCATGTTTAGGAATAAATGCGGGTTTCGGGCCTGTTAACATGACGATTCATCCCATGACTTGATGAGTGGAGGACCGTCCCCGCATGAGCGTGCTCGCCCAAGAGGCCGACCAAGAGTCCAAAGGCAGATCCCTTGTCTGGCTTCTCGTGCTGGGAATCGTCCTCGCGGCGCTCAACCTGCGTACCGCGGTCACCAGCGTGGGCCCACTGCTCGACCAGGTCGCCACCGCGCTCGGCATGTCGAGCGTCGGCACCGGCCTGCTCACCACGCTACCCGTGCTGGCCTTCGCGACGGTCGGCGCGGTCACGCCCACGCTGGCCAGGCGCGTCGGTGAGCACCGGCTGCTGCTGCTCGCGCTCGTCACGCTCGGCGTGGGCATGCTCGTGCGCTCGCTGGTCGGCTCCGCGCCGGTGTTCCTGCTGAGCAGCGCGGTCGCGCTGTCGGGCGGGGCCGTCGGCAACGTGCTCATCCCGACGCTGATCAAGCGTCACTTCCCGGCTCGTACCGGGATCATGACCACCGTCTACACCGTGGCGCTGGCCGTCGGCACCATGCTCGCCGCCGCGGCCACCGTGCCGATCGAGCGCGCGTCAGGTGACTGGCACATCGCGCTCGGCGTGTGGGCGGCCCTGGCCGCCATCGCCGTCATTCCGTGGCTTGCGCTCCTGCGCAGTGAGCCGGAGCGGCGCATCGGCCAGGAGGACGCGGGCATCCGCCGGCTCGTCAGGAGCAAGCTGGCCTGGATGGTCGCGATCTACTTCGGCAGCCAGTCCATGATCGCTTACATCATGTTCGGCTGGCTCGCCACCATCCTCACCGACGGCGGCTACACCACCGGCCAGGCCGGGCTCCTGCTCGGCGTGTTCACCGCCTTGAGCATCCCGGTCTCGATCCTGGTGCCCGTCATCGCCTCCCGCTTCCGCGACCAGCGGCCGGTGGTCGTCGGGCTGGTCGCCAGCTACGCCATCGGGTTCGCCGGGCTGTGGCTCGCGCCGATCTCGACGGCGGCGGTCTGGGTGACGTTCGTGGCGATCGGCATGGGGTCGTTCCCGCTGGCGCTGATGATGCTCGCCCTGCGGACGCGTACGCCGGAGACCACCGCCGCGCTGTCGGCGTTCGGGCAGAGCGCCGGCTACCTGATCGCGGGTGCGGGGCCGCTGCTCGTGGGGGTGCTGCACCAGATGACCGGTGGGTGGACGCTGCCGTACGCGCTGATGTTCGCGGTGCTGGTCGTGCAGCTGCTCACCGGGCTGTACGCCGGACGCGACCGGTATCTCGAGGACGAGTCCCTGCCGGTGAGCAAGCCCGTCCCTGCCAGAATGGGCGGATGAACTCGACAGTTGTCACTTTCCCCGACGGTCATGTCAGTGGCCGCTCGGAAATCGTCGGGGCCGTGCCGGCGGGGGGTCGGCACGGTCTCGTCGTCGCCGAAACACCGTTCCACCCGCTCGATCACACCTGGCCGGACCAGCCCGCCGACCGGGGCACGATCGGCGGGCTGCCGGTGGCCGACTGCGTCACGGGGGCCCAGTCGGGCACCGGCGAAATCTTCCTCGGCCCCGACATCCCGGTACGCCGGGGCACCGAGGGCTGGGCCTGGCTGGTCGTCCACGTGACCGAGACCCCGCTGCCCGTGGGGACAGAGGTCGCGCTGGAGGTGGACCCCGGCCATCGGGCGGCCCTGTCGGCCGGGCACACCGCCTGCCACCTGGCCGCGCTCGCCCTGAACGCCGCCCTGGCCGGGCACTGGCGCAAGCCCGCGGCGCCCGACGGGCTCGGCCACCCGGACTTCGACCAGAGCGCGATCACCTCGTCGCGGATCTCCCCCTTCGGCAGCGAGGACGTCTACCGGCTCGGCAAGTCCCTGCGGAAGAAGGGGTTCTCCGCCGAGGGGCTGGATCTCTCGCAGGTCGCCTCGGAGGTGAACGACCGGCTCAAGGCGTGGGTCGCGGCCGACGCGGCGGTCTGGCTCGACGTGCCGGGGCCCGGGCTGACGGCCCGCCGTACGTGGCACTGCGCGCTGCCGGAAGGGGAGACCTCGATCCCGTGCGGCGGCACACATGTCCGGGGTACGGCGGAACTCGGGATCGTCACGGTCGAGCTGGATCTGGAGGATGCCGCGCTGACCATGCGTACTACTTGTCGCTGAGGAAGGCGAGTACCCGCTTCCAGGCGTCGGCGCAGGCCTGCTCGTGCTCGGCGGCGGTGGCGTCGAAGAAGCCGTGCGGGGCGCCCGGGTACGTGATCAGCTCGTGCGCCACCCCCGCCTCCGTCAGCGCCTCGCCGAACTCGCTCACCTGCTCACCGGTGATCCTCTCGTCGGCGCCCCCGAACAGGCCCAGGATCGGCGCGGCCAGCTCGGCCGCGTGCTGTGTCGGCCCGGGACCGTAGGGGCCCACGATGCCCGGCGCGCCGTAGAAGCCGATCACGCCCGCCAGCCCGAAGCGCGGCGCCGAGGCGAGGAACGCGTTGCGCCCGCCCGCGCAGAACCCGAGCGCCACCGCCGGCCTGCCCAGCCGGTCGGCCGCGGCCATGATGTCGTCCTGGATGGTCTCCCTGCTGAGCTTGGAGACGTGCTCCATGAAGGGGAAGTCCTCGCCCCGCTCGTCGTCGGCGGCGGTCCTGCCGTAGTAGTCGATGGCGATGGCCGGGTGACCCTGCTCCGCCAGCCGTACGGCGAGTTGCTTGTAGAAGTCGTGCAGCCCGCGCAGGTCGGGCAGGATGACCACGCCCGGCCCGTGGACGTCGTCGGGACGGGCCTCGTAGGCGGCGAACGTGGTGCCGTCGGCCGAGGCCAGCCTGATGTCGGCGGCGTTCGTGCCGGTGATGGGGGCGGCGTGGACGGGTGGTTTCGCATCGTTGTCGTAGCACATGATGGGGCGAAATTACCAAAGCCCCGATTCGGCCGACGGGCGCCGGGTCGTCAGTGTCAGCATGTGTTGACAAGCGGCTGCTTGTCAGCGCATGCTGACACCATGAAGGTCAACGAGCTGGCCGAGGCGGCCACCGATCGCGATCCCGGCGTGGGTCTGGCGGCCGTGGCCGCCCTGAGAGCTCTGCTGGAGGAGCTCGAGGCCACGCACGTGTCCAACGCCCGGGACCAGGGGTGGTCCTGGGAGCAGATCGCCGACGCCCTCGGGGTCAGGCGGCAGTCCGCGCACCGTAAGCACGCCCGCCGAGTCGGAAGGTAGCCACATGCTCGCCAGATTCACCGACCCCGCCCGCCGCACCCTGATCAGGGCCGGCACGCTGGCTCTCGACGCGGGACGCCCGGCGCTCACCCCTGACCTCCTGCTGCTCGCCCTGGCCGAGATCCGGCCGTTCTCGCTGGAGCGGTTCACCGTGACGGCTGAGGACGTGCGGGGGCAGGTGGATCTCGGTGATGCCCGTGAGCTGCTCGCCACTCTGGGGATCGACCTAGACGCCGTGCACCGCCGTACCAGGGAGGGGACCTCCGACCCCGCGCGGTGGCGACTGACGCGGTCGCGCCTCAAGCCGCTGCGGGTGACGCTGTACGGGCCGTTGGGGGCGGTGCCGCTGGCCATGCACGCGCGCAAGGCGGTGGAGGTGGCGATGTGGCGGCCGGGGGCGGTGACGGGGGAGCGGCTGCTCTGGGGGTTGCTGGCCGACTGTTCGAACGGGGTGGGGCGGATCCTGCGGGGTGGCGGGGTGGATCTGCGGGCGCTGGTGGAGGAGGCGGGGATACCGGTGGCCCGGACGGCGTAGCGGGTGTGGGGGCGGGATGTGTCAGGGCAAGGTGGTGAGGTGGGTGTGGGGGCGGGATGCGTCAGGGCGAGGTGGTGAGGTGGGTGATCTTGTCTGGGTTCGCGATGAGGTAGATGGTGTCGATCTTGCCGTCCGTTATGAGCAGGGAGATGACGGTGATGACCCGGTCCGCGGCCGAGACCACCACGGCGGGTGCGCCGTTCACGTTCGCCAGGTCGTACGACAGGGTGACGACATCGCTTGAGCCGATCGAGGCCATGAATCTGGCGACCCCGTCGGGGGTGGTGATGGACGTCAGGAAGCGCGTCACGTTCGTGGCGCCGGTCAGGGCGCGCAGCGGGGAGCGGGCCTTGCCGCCGCCGTCGCTCACCAGCGTCACGTCGGTGGACAGCAGCTCGATCAGCCCGTCCAGGTCACCACTGGTGGAGGCGCGGATGAAGCGTTCGGTGATGCGCCGCCGCTCGCCGCGGTCCACGTCGAAGCGGGGCCGCTTCTCCTGTACGTGCTCGCGGGCGCGCCTGGCCAGCTGCCGCGTGGCGGGCTCGGCCCGGCCGATCACCTCGGCGATCTCGGAGAACGGCAGATCGAACGCCTCCCGCAGCACGAACACCGCCCGCTCCAGCGGCGAGAGCGTTTCGAGCACCACGAGCAGCGCGAACTCGACGGAGTCGGCCAGCTCCGCGTGCTCCGCCACGTCGGGCGCGGTGCTGATGGGCTCGGGCAGCCACGGGCCGACGTACGACTCGCGCCGCGACTTCGCCCACCGCAGCCGGTCGATGGCCAGCCGCGACGTGGTCCTGACCAGGTACGCCCGGGGATCGGCGACGGTCGTCTCGTCCACGCCGGACCAGCGCAGCCATGCCTCCTGCACCACGTCCTCGGCATCGGCCGCGCTGCCCAGGATCCGGTAGGCGACGCCGGTCAGCAGGCTGCGGTGGTCTTCGAAGGTCGACATGAGACTTAAGACGTATCACGGGGGATCGTGTGTGACACAGACGCCCCCAGACTCCGATACACTAAGAACGCATCAAGGGGCTATAGCGCAGCTGGTAGCGCACCTCCATGGCATGGAGGGGGTCTGGGGTTCGAATCCCCATAGCTCCACGCTCGTCGGCGGGGTTGTATTGGTTGCTCGCCGCCCTTTGGGCGGCTTCGCTTCCCCGTGGCCTCCTCGTTGTTTACCCCGGGGGATAACCCCCTGACCCCCAGCGTCGGGCTAATTGGCCTTCGCTTCGCTCCGGGCTGTTTTCTTTTTTTCCCGATTGGCTTCGCCTCTTTTGGCGCTTCGCGCTTTTGGGCTTCAGGCGTTTTCTTCCAGTCGGGCCTGGTCCCGACCCCTGTACGTCCTCGCTTCGCTCGGGCAGCCTTATCTGGATGCGGGCTTCGCCCGTGCGTTTCCCGTTGGACCAGGATTTTGTCTGGCCGGAGCTGGCTCAACCCCTTCACATCGATGTCAGCGTGGACGATCGGGCTGTCGAATGCGCCACCTTGAAACGTAGCGGCGCTCAGCTTTGCCGCCGCACCTGAAGGGTCACACTGTCGGTGTTCTGCCGGACGGCGGTGACCTTCGCGTCTGTGCCGGATCCAGCCGCCGGTCATCGCCTCCAGCAGCGCCCGGTGCGGGTCTGCGCGGGCACTTCAGGGTGTGCTCAAGCAGGGATCGTCATGGCTGCGGGTCGGACGAGCCCTGACCCACGATCACGCGTGCACCGTCGAAGGCCAGGAAAGGTGAATCGCTGGTGAGGTCGGCCGCCCGGTCGTCGCGAGCGGAGCCTTTCGGGGGTCGGTGGGAAGCCGGTCAGGACCGACGCGTGCCGGCGGTGAATGCTGTGAGCAACGCGCGCCCGAAATTCCAGCTGCCGAGTCGGCTGGCGGAGTTGATGTGTCCGGCCAAACCGACGCCGACGTGGTCGAGTTGCCAGTCAGCGGTCAGGCGCAGCGCGACGTCTGAGGAGCAGTAGGGGTCGTCGTCGCTGAAAATGACCAAGCCCGGCACGTGAAGCGGTGTCATCTTCACCGCGGTGAAGGTGGAGGCATCGGCTGGGAAGTTCGCTCCGGCAGTGTCCGGTGGGGCCACCAGGAACACTCCGCGGATGTCCGGCCGACGCCGGGTGACCCAGCAGGCGGCGGCAAGACAGCCCAGGCTGTGGGCGACAAGCACCGTATCGGTCGATGGGCTCTCCCCAACGGCCTTGTCGATCGCTTGGCACCAGTCCTCTAGATTCGGTTCGTCCCACGATATGTGCGTAAGATCGAGTTGAGTCGCTTGCCGCTTCGCGTAGCTGCCCGAGGTCACCCATGTCTACCGACTCACCGGCGAGGACTGCTTCATCATCGACGTTCACGCGCCGAGCGCCGAACGCCTCGAAACCATCGTCGACAGCGTCTCCTAGCTGAACTACCTCAGGTCAGCGGGGGAGCCTGTAGCTTCGGGAAGAGTGACGTACTTGCCGAGGAATTGCCGGGCTGACGGCTTGTCCAGGCGGTAGTCGTAGTTGGTGCCCTTGCAGGCGTCGTCGGCTCCACTGATCGAGGTGGCCACAAGGAGGTGCGAGTCGGGGCCGCCCAGGAAGTTCGGGCCGCCTGAGTCGCCGAAGCAGGTGCTGCCGTCCGCCTTGGAGGTCAGGGACAGGTCCAGCCATCTGGGAGACAGGCCCTCGAAGGAGATGGACGCCTGGCGGCGCGTGTCGGTGTACTTCCACTGCTCGCCGTGCCCCTTCTTGGCCGGGGAGAGGGCGCCGTACCCGACAGGGGTGAAACGTACGGACTTCAGCTTGCCGTCGGCCTTGAGGCGGTCGAGCATGCCCACCTCTGGCAACTGGGCCGGGCGGATACCCGAGACGGGCTGGTCGAAGACGACGACTGCCATGTCGTGCAGATCCGAGTTCGTCGTGAACCGCGGGTCGGGTATGTACCGGCCGGCGTAGAGCTGGCCGCCGGGCTGGTAGTGCTGGGCGAAGGAGACCCGGGCCGTCTTCTGATTGCGCTCCCCGCAGTGGGCGGCGGTGAGGAAGACCGTCGGCGAGACGAGGGTGCCGGTGCAGTACGCCCAGGTACCGTCGGAGTGCGGCTTCTCGGCGACGAGTGCCCCTACTTCCGGATGGGCGTCACCGTCGTCCGAGCCGTTGGTGATGGCTGCCACGGGCGTCGCGGTACACGCGATCGTGGCAGCAAAAACTAGGACAAAAGGGACGTAACGCATCTGTGGAGTGTAGGCGGAACGTGGCCTCCGCCCGCTATTCAGAGCGAAAAATTTACCCTCGCACAGGGCTGCTGTGACGCTTGAGGGTGCGGGGACGTGGGATTCGGCGATGCCGCGCAGAGATGGGTGATGATTTCCGGCTATGCGCAGCGAAGCTCCTCCGCTGGTCCCGCGCGTATCCTTCCCTCGCCCGAGCCGACGCGGCCGCCCGACTCGTGTCAGAGAGAGGTGCCGTCGTTGCGATCGAATTGAGAAGAGCCGATCTGCCCTCCGTAACCCAATGGTTGCTTTACGTGTGCTTAGGTAGTCCTTTGACAGTTTGTGGGCCGGAGTGGGGTTGAAGGGTGTCAAAGTACGGCTGGCGTCACTCGGCGTTCGCGCCTGTGGTGGGCCTGATGGTTTCCGCGCTGCTGCTCGTGGCCAGAGCGGTGGAAACGCTGCTGGTGTCCGTAGGTGCGACCACGGCCCCGGCGGCCGCGGAGGTCGTGGTCACACTGATCATCGCGGTGTTCCTGACCACCGTTCTCAGGCTCGTCAGGGCCGTACCGGATATCCGGCGGGAGAGTGCCGCGACCGCGCGGGCCGTGGCGAACGTGCAGGCGGTGAAGCCGAACGACGACACGCTGGTGGGGCGGCGGCTCAAGCTGTTCAAGGAGGCGGCCGAGGCCGGGAACGACTGTGAGGCGGTGCTGGGCGCCCGGTCCGCGCTGGACGACAGCGAGATGGCCAACAAGCACCACCTCGACCACGCGCTCATCTGGGCGCTGCCGGTGTTCGGGTTCATCGGCACCGCGCTGACGATGGCCGCGATGGTGAGCTCGTTCTCGAACGCCCTGGACAACCAGGGGGACCCCGCGGTGCTGATCACCGCGCTCAAGCAGCACGTGCTGCCCGAGCTGGCGTCGGCGTTCGGCGTCACCCTGGTCGCGCTGTTCCTGAGCGTGCTCGCGTTCGGTGGGATGGCGCTGATCGAGCGGGCGGAGCGGGCCAGCGTGGTGGCCGCCGATGAGGTGTTCCTCATCTATATCGCGCGCCTGCCCGCCAAGCAGGTGGCGCCCGCCATGCAGGGGCTCACCCAGGAGCTGTCGCAGTCCAGAGGCAGGACCGAGGAGCTGGTCAAGGGCCTGGACGCGCTGCGCACCGCGGTGGAGCGGTTGAGCGCCGCCGAGAGCCGGCCGCAGAAGTACACCCTGGTGAGGGAGCAGTGAGGAAGCGCGCCGTCAGATCGTTCGCGCCGCCGCTCGACCTGCGCTTCATCGACCTGTTCATGTCCATCGTCCTGGCGCTGTCCTTCGTGGCCATCATGCTGACCGTCGTGGCGCGGATGCTGCCGACGGACGTCTCCACGCCGCCGCGTCAGGAGACGCGCCAGGAGAAGAGCGTGGCCCAGCTGCAGAAGCAGCTCGACGCCGCCACGCTGGCCAAGCAGAAGGCCGAGGCCGAGCTGCGCACCACGCAGGCGCAGATCGCCGAGCAGACCGCCTTCGCGCTGCCGTGGTGGCTGATCGGCTTCTGTGCGCTGCTCGGCGTGCTCACCGTGTTCATGAGCTGGCGGATCCGGCTGTGGAACAAGGGGACTCTGCCCCGGCTGCGCAGCTGGCTGATGGTCACCGTGGTGGTGGCCGCGGTCACGGTGGTGATCAGGTCCCTGAGCGACGGTGAGGGCTATCTGCTGCTCGCCAAGATCCCCTGGTGGGGCGCCGACGCCCTCTGCCTCGGGCTGTTGCTGGTCGCGTACGTGCTGATCTCCGACATTCGGGCCAGCCAGGCCGCGCTCGGTGAGATCAAGGTGCGGTCGGCGCGCGCCTCGGTCCCGGACCGGTAGGGTCGGCCGGCACGATCACGGCTTGCGGGCGACTCCGCCCAGGACCCAGGCCCGCTTCGTCTCCTGCTCGGAGATCCAGGTGCTGGAGCGCCACTGGCGGACATAGATGAAGCCGGGGTCGACGAGCTCCAGCCCGTCGAAGAAGCGCACCGCCTGGTCGCGGTTGCGCGGAGCGCCCTTGGGCCGGTTGAGCGCCTCCCGGAAGACGTCGGCGATCTGCTCGGCTATCTCGGGGCGGCCGTCGAAGACGGCGTGGGTGAGACAGAGGAAGCTCCCGGGCGCCAGCCGCTCGCACAGCCGGGCCACGTGCTCGAACGGGCCGTCCTCGTCGGGGATGTACTGGAGCGCGCCAACGATCAGGACACCGACGGGCCGGTCGAAGTCGATCAGCTGGCTCAGGGTGGGATCGTCCAGCATGGCGTCGGGGTGGAGGATGTCCCCTTCGACCACTCCCGTGCGCGCGTTGGTGGCGAGCAGCGCCCGCGCGTGGTTGAGCGCGACCGGGTCGTCGGCGACGTAGACGACATTGGCGTCCGGGTCGAGGGACTGGGCCACCTCGTGGACGTTCCGCTTGGTGGGCAGCCCGGAGCTGACATGGACGAACTGCGTGACCCCCTGCTCGACCAGGTAGCGCACGACTCGTTCGCGGAATTCCTGGACGTATTCGCCCATCGCCTTGGCATCGGGGATCAGCGCCAGGACCCGCGCGGCGGCCTCGCGGTCGGCGGCGAAGTTGTCCTTGCCGCCCAGGAAGTAGTCGTTCATGCGGGCGACGCTGGGAGCGTTGGCCGACACCCCTGGCCGTCGGGGCGTGTCATTCATTGGTCATCTCCTCGCTCCCACCCGGCTAAGAGGACAGTAGCAAGCCAAGGCCCGTCCGGGGGTCTTGTCCTGGTTTGTACTGGCAGAGACTCATGAAATGTTCATCCGCCGCAAATGGCGTCTCAAGGGTGTTTCTTAGTGATCAGGCCCCTGCCTCGGGCGGGCGCAGGCGGCGCAGGGCCTCGTTGACGCTCTCGCCCAGTCCGGTGGCGACCGGGTTGCCGTCGGAGTCGCGGGCGACGGCGGAGTAGGCCGGTCCCGGCAGCTGGGTCAACAGGATGGTGTGGCCGTCGCGCAGCAGGTCCTCCGGCGCGAGGCGGTGTTCGCGCCGGTCGGCCAGGTAGCGGGCGCCGACCAGGGCGGCCGCGGGGGCGCGGTGGCGGGTGAGGAGCATGGGGCCGCTGTCGTACGGCTGGGCGGCCTGGCGTACGAGGTCGCCCAGCTTGCGGCGGACCGTTGACAGCGGCAGGGCGGGCAGACCGGTCAGCGGCCCGGATACTCCGGAGAGCGGGATCAGGGCGGCCCACTCCCAGCGTTCGCGGGTGATCAGCGTGGTGTCGCCGTCCTGGGCGGCGCGCACCAACCGGCCCCAGTGGACGCGCGCCTCCTCAACGCCGAGTGGGGGGCCGAGGCGGGCGACGAGCTCTGCGTAGACGGTCGAGGTGTCGGACATCTGGGAAATGTAAGCCACCTTACCGATAAAACGCAAGCCGCCTTACAAAACTCGGAAAACCGGTTGCGGCCATGGATAGCTTGGTCGGCATGGAGGCACTGGTGGAGTCGTTCGTGCGGGACGGCTTCGTGAAGCTGACGATCGGATCGCGCGAGCAGGGCGAGGCTGCGCAGGCGCTGCTGTGGCAGCAGATCGGCCTGTCGCCGGACGAGCCCGAAGGATGGCGCGAGCCGGTGGTGTGGGCCGCGGACCTGACCGGGCAGGGGCCGTTCGGTGAGCTGGCCAGATCGCCCGAGCTGGCGGCGGGGCTGGAGGCGGTGTGCGGGAAGGGCGGCTGGCAGCCGCGCGGCGCGGCGGGCAACATCCCGATCCGGTTCCCGCGGCGACCGCCGGCCGACGACCGTGGCTGGCACCTGGACGCCAACGTGTCGCGGCCCGACGGCAGCTGGGGGGTGACCGCCCGCTCGCATACGCTCCTGGTGCTGATGCTGTTCTCGGAGGTCGGCGAGTCGGACGCGCCGACCCGGATCAGGGTGGGGTCGCAGCGGGACAGCCTCGGGGCGCTGGGTGAGCACCAGGTGTACGACCATGTCAGCGCGGGCGCGCTGGTGGAGGCGGCCAGCGAGGGCCGGCCGGTGGCGCTGGCGACCGGCTCACCGGGGGACGCCTACCTGGTGCATCCGCTGACCGTGCACGCCGCCCAGGAGCACCTCGGTGAGAGACCCAGGTTCATGGCGCAGATGCCGTTCATGCTGACCGAGCCGTTGGACCCGGCGGCCGACACGCCGCTGGCCAGAGCGCTCCGCTGAGACTATCGGGGGTGCCGCTTCAGCCAGCCGGAGAACGCGCAGGTGGGAGCGGTAGGAAAAAGGGCCGGAGGCGTTCGCCTCCGGCCCTTCGGAATATCCGGCTAGTTATGCCGGGTGGTCTTGCGCCAGGTGAAACCACCCGGCAGGTTGACCGATATCGTGCGGCGGCCGTCCGCCGTGCGGGTGACACGGCACAACCGGTTGCCCCAGCTGTGTCCGACGCCGCCGCGGGACAGATTGAGCCTGAACGGCCCGAGCTTGATCGACTTTCGGTAGCTCCAGCCCATCGAGGTTCCCTCCATGAGATCGCGAGGGCTCCCAGCTACCCGAAAATTTGCGGAATATCGGGTTTAGCGTGGTGGTCACTCCACTGTCACCGTCGCCTTCGCCGGGACCGTGGTGCCCGCCACCTGCCCGGTCACCGAGAAGCTGCCGGGGGAGGCGTACGAGGCGGGATCGATCGCCGCCCACGTGACTGCGACCGAGCTGTCCTTGGACCCGTCGTTGTAGGTGGCCACGACGGTCGCCGGCAGCGACGGCGCGGTGCCCGCCCGGGTGCGCACCGCCTCCTCTGCGATCGAGGTGATGGTCACCGCCGGACTCGTCCTGACGTACACCGTGGCCTCGACGGGCGAGCGCAGGCCCTCGGCGAGGCCGGCGACCTTGAAGCTGGTGCCACCGGTCTTGACCTGGTCGGCGGTCACCTGCTGCCACGTCACCGCGGCCTGACCCCGGCCGCCGTCCGCGTACAGCGTCTCCACCTTGGCCGGGAGCTGGGGCAGCGTGCCGGCCACCGTCGGGACGTACACGGGCCGCACCGAATCCGGCGGCACCGCGTACGCCTTCCACTCCAGCACGCCGACGGACGCCGGCCCGGACACCAGTTCGGCGCGCAGCTTCGTCGTCGTCACCGTGTCGAACGAGACCGTGTTGTAGGCGTCGGCCGCGGTCGGGTAGGAGGCGGCGCCGGTCACGTCCTCGAAGGAGTCGCCGTCCCACGCCTGGATCTTCCACGACGCCGGGACGAGGACACCGCCGCCGTCGTCGAAGAAGTACAGGTCCGCCTTGTTCACCCGTACCGGCGACGGCCAGTCGAGCTGCACCCACTGCGTGCCCTGCTGCGGCCAGGTGCCCCAGCGCGGGTTGGCGCCGTCGTTGGAGCGCGGCGGCTCGATGCCGTCGTTGATCGCCGTCACCTTCTCCCACGGCGAGGTGTAGGAGGCGGTCGGCGTCGCGTACGGCGCCACGTTCACCTGCGTGCCCAGCGCGCCCACCGTGACGGCGACCGTGCCCGACGCCGACTTGGCGCCGTCGGAGGCGGTCAACTTCAGGTGGTACGTGCCCGCCTCGGTGAACGACGCGACCGTGGCCGGGCTCGCCGGGTCGGTGAAGAACGCCTGCCCCGGCCCGTCGACGACGCTCCAGCCCATGCTGAGCGTCCCCGATGGCAGCCCGTCGTCCTTGACGACCGCGTCCAGCCTGGCCTGCCCGGGACGGTTGAAGGTCGCGTCCTGTACGGCCAGCACGTACGGAGCCCGGTTGCCCGCGGACGGCGGAGCCGAGCCGGTGGCGTACGCCTGCACCTCCTTCAACCCCGTCGAGTAGCCCGGCCGGTGGGTGACCAGCACGCGCAGCTTCTGGGCGGAGACGGACCCGAAACGGACCTCGTTGAGGTTGGCCCGGGGATAGACCGGGTCCTTGGCCTGGCCGGGCACGTCCTTCCAGGTGGAGCCGTCGAGGTACTGCACCGAGTACAGGGCGGGCTCGCTGTAGCTCTTGCGGTCGTTGTAGAAGTACAGCCGCAGCTGGTCGACCGGCCGGGCCGAGCCCAGGTCCACCTCCAGCCAGTCCTGCGCCTTGCCGGAGCCCTTGCTGCCCCAGTACGGCTCGTTGATCGTGAACCCGTCCACCGCGCCCGCCGGGTCGCCGTACGAGGCCGTGGCGGACTTGACCAGGTTCGGCCGGGTGGAGCCGAGATCGACCCCGGCCTTCTGGAACAGGTCCTCGACCCGGTCACCCGACAGCTTCACCTCGGCCGGGGCCTTCATCGACCGCGCCGCCTCGGCGTGCACCACCGTGCCACCTTCGACCTTGCCCGTGGCCGGGTCCCAGATCGCGTGCGCGAGCCCGGACAGCGTGACCTTGCGCTTGCCGTCGATGAGGATCGAGTAACCCTCGGGCACACCCGCGTAATGCGTGGTGCCGTCGCCGGGCTTGTCCCAGACGATGCTCAGGTCGCTGCCGCGATAGTTGATGCCGTTGACGGTGAAGTGGTCCCAGCCGATGTCGACCGGCCACAGCTCGACCTTGCCGTCGGAGCGCGGGCGCAGGCCCATCACGTCCTCGATGACCGTCCAGTTGCTACTACCGAGGATCGTATGGTGGATCCACGATCGGTAGTCGATGGTCTTGGTGGCGGGATTCCAGTTCGACCAGAACTCGTTGGCGTCCGGGTAACGGGTATCGCCGCCGACGAACTGCGACCAGGCGTTCCAGTACAGCAACTGCTTGTACTGCTCGGCCGTGATGTACGGCGAGGTGTAGTCGCGCAGCGCCTTGGAGAACAGCGAGAAATTCCGGGTCGAGTTGATCTGCGAGAAGTTGTTCGACCCCGGATGCCCCTGCGCGGCGGCCTCCGCCTTGTCCTTCTGATTAGCCGTATAGGCCGGGAAAATTGGATATTCAGCTGGGTCGGCCCATAGACGGAGCGCCTCCCGATATTTCGGGTCGTCCGTCGGGACCAGGCCGGTGGCGAACGGGATGTAGTTGTTCGATTCCTTCCACGGGATCAGGTTGCCCGTCTGCAGGTCGCGGTGCTTGAAGAGCTTGTTTTGGTCGTCCCAGAGCAGGGTGAGGATGCCGTTCTTCACCTTGTCGGCCACGCCCCGCAGCTCAGCGGCCTTCGCCGTGTCGCCGATCAGCGTGTACGCCTGCGCCGCCGCCATGGCGTTGGCGTAGACATAGGCGCCCTCGAGTCGTTCGTTCGCCCGGTTGTAGTAGTGGAAGGACACCGCGTCGGCGTCGTTGCCGGTCATCGCCTCCCAGTCGTACTCGATGACCCCGTTCTTGTTGGAGTCGTAGGCGTTGAGCTGCCCGTAGACGTCCTTCTCCGCGTAGCGGGCCAGGTTGCGCAGGATCGCGGGCTGGCCGCCGTGGAGTTGGTAGCTCTCCAGCGCGGAAGCCGAGATGTACTGGGTGTAGCTGTTCGACCAGTTCTCCGGGTCACCCGGGTTATCCGTATATTTCGAGTTACGTGATACTTCGCCGGCCGACACCCACGGGCCGTACGAGTAGATCGGATCCCGCAGATACTTCAGATCCTGCAGGAACATCGGCACGGTCAGCACGATCGCGTTGTTGTAGCCCAGCGCCCCCTCCACCGACGTCGGGAACTGGAAGTCGTTCCCCGGGATGTCGGCGTCGAGGAAGTTGAACCGCATCAACCACCAGCGGTAGTAGACGAACTTCTTGATGTTGGCGTCCGGCACGTCGATGTAGGGCAGGTTCTCCGCCCACCAGCCGTTGTAGTCCTGGAGTTGGCGGCGCAGCGCCTTCTCCGGCGAGCGCCCCTTGTAGCCGTCGTACTCGCCGCGCGAGCCGGCCAACTCCTCGGTGACGAAGCCCATCTGCACCTTGGTCCGCACGGTCTTGCCCGGCTCGACCGAGAGCGTCCCCTTCAGCGCGCCGTCCGCGACCTTCAGGCCGTCACCGCTGAGCCGGGGGAAGATCGTGGTCAGCCGGTTCTTCGCCGCCACCACGCCGGTCAGCTCACGCTCGCCGTCCGCGGTCTTGGTGTACGGAGAGGTCACCGTGACCGGCACCTGGAGCTTCGCGGTGCCCTTGTTGGTGACCGCGAGCGTGGTGACCGCCACGTTCTCGTGCGTGATGAACTTCTTGACGGTCACGGCCAGATCGCCGCCCGCGTACTGGCCGATCCAGTGGCTGGGCATCTGCAACCGCTTGCTCACGTCCTCCTTGAGGTCCGTGCCGAGCGAGACGCTGTAGGCGTCCCGGTTGTCGATGCTCTCCCAGTACGCCACGCTGCCGCCGAAGCCGATGACCGACGGGTCGTGCTCCTTCATGAACAGCGCCCGGCCACGCGACATCAGCCACGTGCCCGCCGGGTCGTCGCCGGGGCGGGCCAGCATGCGGTCGATCCAGTACGAGTCGCCGCCCTTCTCCTTCTTGTAGATCTCCTCCATCATCTTGCGCGGCTGGTAGCGGACGGGCTCGGCCGGGACGGGGTCGGCGTCGGCGAACACCGGCATACTGAGGTCGTCCTGGACGGCCGTGGCCGGGGAGCCGGTGGCGAGCAGACTGCCCGCGACTGCTAAGGCGGCCAGGCCAGAGAGGGTTCTGCGCACGGGGTTCTCCATGGGGGGTGGTGTCAGTCGGCGACGGGCAGCCAGACGCGCATGGTGGCGGGGCCGCGATTGCCCCAGCGGTGGTACGGCACCAGCCGCAGCACGGTGTCCGCGCCCTCCGGCGCGTCGGGCACCGGTCCGTACGGCCAGTCGTCGGTGGCCGGAGCGCCGAGCACCACGGCGACCTCGATCTCCACGACGGAATCGACAGTGGGACCGGCGGCGGGATCGACAGTGGGACCGGCGGCGGGGTCGGCCGGGCGGTCGATGGGTGCGGACGAGATGCGGGCGGCCACGTCGGCGAGTGGCGGCTCGTCGGCGACGGACTCCGCGCAGTAGACGAGCGGCCCGCGCTCCACCGCGACGCTGCCGCGCAGCGCGTCCACGCGCCGGTCGGGGAAGGTCCACCGGGGAGCCATGGGCAGGTCGAGGCGGATCTCGTCACCGGGCCGCCAGTCGCCCGCGACGACCGCGTACCCGGGCTCGACCTCCCGACTACCCGACATATGCGAAATGTTCGATCCACCAGTGTCCGCGCCGCCGTCCGGCCCGGCCGGCCCGTACGCGAGCGTGGCGCCCTTCGCCCAGGCGGGTACGCGCAGCGAGATCTGCCCGCTGCCACCCGAAAGGACCCGCACGCGCACCCCGCCCGACCACGGATACCCGGTCTCCACCCGCAACGCGAGCGGACCGTGGGTGATCTCGCCGGGTGTGAAGTGGTGGATCTGCACCCCGCCCGCGTCACTGGTGGCCATGTAGGCCGGCAGCGAGGCGAGCGTGCGGGCGATGTTGTTCGGGCAGCACGACACGTCGAACCACGGCGAGCGCAGCCCGCCCTCGGCGGCGTGGTTGACCCCGTTCAGCGGCACGGCCGGCACCCGCACGCGCAGCGGGTTGGCGTAGAAGAACGACCGGCCGTCCAGGGCCACCGCGGTGGCCAGCACGTTGTACAGGGTCCGCTCGGCCACGTCGGCGTACCGGGCGTCGCCGGTGGCCAGCAGCAGCCGGTGCGCCAGCATGATCGAGGCGATGCCCGCGCAGGTCTCGGAGTAGGCGCGGTCCGGCGGCAGCTCGTAGTCCTCGCCGAAGGACTCGTCGGTGTGCCGCGAGCCCATGCCGCCCGTCAGGTGGGTGCGCCTGGCGACCGCGCGCTCCCACTGCGCTTCGACGGCCTTCAGCAGCTCCTCGTCACCCGTCTCCACGGCCACGTCGACGACGCCGCTGGCCAGGTAGAGCGCCCGTACGGCATGCCCGCGCAACGACTGCGCCCGCCGCACTGGAAGATCGTCCTGGAAGTAGGCGCGGCCGAACGGGATCTCGGCCAGCGCGGGCAGGCCGCGGCGTTCGACGAAGCGGCGGGCCATCTCCAGGTAGCGCTCGGTGCCGGTGGCCCGGTACAGCTCGACCAGCGCCATCTCCACCACCGGGTGGCCGCAGGTCTCCGAGGTGTCCATGAAGCGGCGGCAGATGTGGTCCGCCGCCCGCCTGACCACCTCGGTCAGCCGGTCCTCGCCGTGCATGCGCAGCCTGGCGACGCCGGCCTGGATGAGGTGGCCGTAGCAGTAGAGCTCATGGCCCCACTCGAAGTCGATGTAGCGGTTGCCGGTCCACCGGGTGTTGAGGTAGCCGTCGCCCTCCTGGGCCCTGGCCACGGTCTCGGCCAGCTCGGGCAGCGCGGGGTGGTCGGCCCACGCCATGGCCTCCAGCAGCTTGTAGATCTCCGAGTCGGAGAACTCCCTGCCCTTGCGGGGGAGACGCCCGCGGAAGTTGGCGATCCAGCCTTCGCGTTCCTCCCATTCCTGGCAGTGGGCGATGGTGACGTCCCGGTTGAGGGCGATGCGGTCGCCCCAGAAGCCGGGCGCCGGACGTACGGCGTCCAGGCCGAGGGGGGACAGCACGCCCGATGAGGGCAGGACAGGATTAGCCACGCAGAGCTCCCGACATGAATCCGCGCACGTAGTGGCGCTGCAGAATGACGAACAAGATGAGACAGGGCAGTGCCATGACCATGACGCCGGCCTGGAGCATGCCGTAGTCGATAGCGCCGAACGTGCCCTGCGTCATGCTGACCACAGCCACCGGCAGGGTGAACGACGCGCCGTCGTTGAGCAGGATGAGCGGTGCGAAGAAGTCATTCCATGAGGCGAGGAAGGCGAACAGGCCGACCGTGACGAGCGCCGGCCGTACGGCGTGCAGCAGGATCCGGGAGAAGGCCCGGAAGGTGCCGCAGCCGTCGACCAGAGCCGCCTCCTCCAGCTCGCGCGGGATCGCCTCGAAGGCGTTGCGCATCATGAACAGCGCGAACGGCAGCTGGAACATCACGAACACCAGCGACAGCCCCAGCAGCGAGTTCTGCAGGCCGAGGTAGCCGAGCAGCACGTAGAGCGGGATGAGGATCGTCGCGTAGGGCACCATGAGGATCGCCAGCGTGGCCAGGAACAGCAGGTTCTTGCCGGGGAAGTCGAACCGGGCGAAGGCGTAGCCGCCGAGCGCGGAGACGATCAGCGTGCCGGCGACGGTCATCGACGACACCAGCACGCTGTTGGTGGCGTAGGTGCCGACGCCCTCGCCGAACTGGGCCATCTTCAGGTAGTTGGACGGCTCCTCCAGCGAGGCCCAGCCGCTCCACAGCAGCGGGAACAGGAACAGGATGGCCAGCGCCGTGACAGTGGGGTAGTACCTCACTTGAGCCTCCGCATCAGCAGAGTGTTGAACCCGACCAGGGCGACCAGCAGCACGACGGACAGCGCCGCCGCCCCACCGAGGTCGAAGCGGAAGAACGCGTCGCGGTAGACGACCATGACCATCGAGACCGTGCTGTTGTCCGGGCCGCCGTTGGTGAAGATGAAGAACTGGTCGAAGGCCAGCAGCGAGCCGGTGATGCTGAGGATCAGCATCAGCGCCAGCGTCGGGCGCAGCAGTGGCAGCGTGATCTTGGTGAAGATCTGCCAGCGGTTCGCGCCGTCGCTCTTGGCCGCCTCGTACACCTCGACGGGGATCGACTGCAGACCGGTCAGCAGGATGAGCATGTTGAACCCGGCGAAGCGCCACAGCACGAGCGCGATCGTGGAGAACAACGCCATGTTGGGCGTGCCGATCCACTTCACCGGCTCGTGCGTGATCCCCAGCGTCTGGAGCAGCGGGTCGATCGGGCCGAAGTCGTTGTTCAGCATGCCGTAGAACAGCAGCGCGGCGGCGGCGAAGCCGACGGCTCCCGGCAGGAAGAACGCGGTACGGAAGAAGGCGACCCCCGGCCGGCGCTCCTGCACCAGCAGGGCCAGGCCGAGCGCGACGGCCGACAGCAGGACTGTGGTGATGGCGGTGTACTTCAGCGTGAAGAGCACCGCGTCGAAGAACAGCGGGTTCTTCGGGATCTTGGTGTAGTTGTCGGGGGCGTTGAAGACCGCCTGGCCCAGCAACGGCCAGCGGTTCAGCGACATCCAGACGACCAGCACCAGCGGCGCGATGAACAGGACGCCCACGATGACGGCGGTCGGCGCGGCGTACAGCCAACCCTGCAGCTGCCTGCCCCGCCACCGGGCGGACGGCACCGTGTGCGCCGCCCGCCGCTTGGGCTTGCTGAGAGTCAAACTCATTGCTGCAAAGACTTCGTGATTTCGGCGTTCAGTTGGGGAACCTTCGCGGCGTCGCCAAACACCGCTTCGCGAGCAAGCCGCAGCCAGGGTCCCTGCGGGTCGTTGAACGTCTGGCCGAAGCGCAACGCGAACGGCGTCTGACCCTTGGCGACCAGCGAGTTGATCAGGACCACCCGCGGGTCCTCCGCCGAGTACTTGTTGCTGGCCAGGTCCGTACGCGCGAGCACGTCCTTGTTCTTGGCCATGACCTCGACCTGCGCGTCATCGGAGACGGTCCAGGACAGGAAGTCCCAGGCCGCGTCGGCGTTCTTGGACGTCGAGGAGATGCCGATCGAGTCGCCGCCCACGAACGTCGACTCGCCGCCGTCGGGACCGGCGATGGGGGTGACGCCGATCTTCATCCCGGCGGGCATCGTGCCGAGCGTGGTCGACGGCATGGGCATGACGCCGATCTCGCCCTTGGGGAAGAAGCCGGTCCAGGTCGGGCCCTGCTCCTCCTTGGCCGTCGGGCCGGTGACCTTCTTCGCGTACAGGTCGTGGTAGGTCTTGAACACCTCGGTCATCGCGGGCTGGTCGTTGAGCGATGTGGTGCCTTCGGCGTTCATGACCTGGGCGCCGGCCGCCCAGACAGAGGGCCAGAAGGTGAAGACGTAACAGCCACCGCAGTTGCCGCCGAAGAACGTACCGTGCACCTTGCCGTCCTTGCCCAGCTTCTGCTGGATCGTGGTGGCCTGCTCGGCGAACTCCTTCAGCGTCTTGGGCCCCTTCTCCGGGTCGAGCCCGGCCTTGGCGTAGAGGTCCTTGTTCCAGAACCAGACCGACAGGTCCAGCGTGTGGGGCAGGGTGTAGAGCTTGCCGTCCAGCGTGCCCAGCTTCATGTGGGAGGGCGCGAGAGCGGCCTTGTACGGCAGGGCGCCGACCCGGTCGGTGATGTCCATGAACAGGCCCTGCGAGGTGTAGTTCGGGACGAAGATCACGTCGGCCGCGAACACGTCCGGCAGCTGTTTCGCCCCGGCCGCGGCCGCGATGCGCGGCTGGTAGTTGTCCGTCGGGATGACGGTCAGCTTCACTTGGTTCTTGTGACTGCTGTTGTAGGCCTTCACCAGCCGTTCGCTCTGTGCCTGCGTCGCCGCGCGGGTCCACATGGTGATCGTGACCGGGCCTGCCGCCTGTGGCTGCTTGTCGCTCCCACCGCTGCCGCAAGCGGCGGCTGTGAGCGCTAACAAACCGAGGAAGGCGATCCCAGCCAGCCGTCGTCTCATGGTTGTCTCCTTCGGGACCCCCGTGAACTAAAAGGTTTTCGGAAACGTAGAAGAAACATTGGGGCCTGTCAATGGGTATTATGGTTTGTCCTGGATACCGGGTTACTGAAAAGGGTTTCGAAAAATATGGCGGGTAGGCGCGCGACCATCAACGACGTGGCCTCCCTGGCAGGGGTGTCGATCGCCACGGCCTCCAAGGCGCTCAACGGGCGGCAGGACGTGCGGGCCTCGACCCGTCAGCGTGTGCTCGCCGCGGCGGAGGAGCTCTCCTTCCAGCCGAACGCCCTGGCCAGGGGGCTACTGTCCGGGCAGACGCGGACGGTCGGGCTGCTCACTTCCGACAGCGCGGGCCGGTTCGGCATCCCGGTGCTGCTCGGGGCGGAGGACGCGTTCGGCGCGGGGGAGATGGCGGTGCTGCTCTGCGACGCCCGCGGCGACGCCATCAGGGAACAGCACCACCTGCGCGCGCTGCTGTCGCGCCGCGTGGACGGGCTGATCGTGGTGGGCGAGAGCACCAACCTGCGGCCGTCCGTCAGCCGCGACCTCGGAGTGCCCGTGGTCTACGCCTACGGGCCGTCGGACGATCCGGAGGACGTGTCGTTCGTGCCGGACGACGTGGGCGGCGCGGTGATGGCCGTGAATCACCTGCTCGCGCTGGGCCGGCGCCGGATCGCGCACGTCACCGGGCCCGAGCACTACAAGGCCGCCCGCGATCGTGTGGCGGGGGTGAAGCTGGCGCTGTCGGAGGCGGGGCTGGAGCAGGCGGGTGAGACGCTCTGGGGCACCTGGTCGCAGCGGTGGGGGCGGCACGCGGCGGAGATGCTGCTGATGGCCCAGCCGGAGATCGACGCGGTGTTCTGCGGCAGTGACCAGGTCGCGGCCGGGTTCGTGGAGGCGGTCCGCGAGCGGGGGCGGCGGGTGCCCGATGACATCGCGGTGATCGGCTACGACAACTGGGAGGTGCTGTCGACCGAGACACGCCCGGCCCTGACGACCGTGGACATGAACCTCGAACTCCTCGGCAGGACGGCCGCCCAGCACCTGTTCGCGGCCATCGACGGACGGGCCACGCCGGGCGTCCATCGCATGCCCTGCCAGTTGGTGATCCGCGACTCCACGGCGTCGTCGGCGTAACCGCGCGCGGAGAGCCGGTTCGGGCCGGTGGTCCAGTGGATATGTTAGCGTTAACATTCAGAGTGGGTCCCTGAGCGCCAAAGATGAGGACCGCTCACTGCGAAGTCAAGAGAGCTCGTGTGACGCGACCGTAATCGGACGACCTCTTGACGAGACCTGTTGTTAACGTTCACAGTCATGCCAAGCCAGGAAGGGAGCACGGCAGTGGGAGCGACCCAGGGGCGTCGACCGCCGGTCATGGCCGATGTGGCCAAGGAGGCCGGGGTGTCGCACCAGACGGTCTCACGCGTGCTCAACGAGCATCCCAACGTGCGCAGCGAGACCCGCGCGCGGGTGATGGAGGCGATCGACAAGCTCGGCTACCGCCGCAACCTCGTCGCCCGCGCCCTGGTCACCAAGCACTCCAGGACGCTCGGCGTGGTCAGCTTCGACACCACGCTGTACGGCCCGGCCAGCACGGTCTACGGCATCGAGCAGGCGGCCCGGGGGGCCGGCTACTTCGTCAGCATCGTGAGCCTCAAGTCCATCGACAAGATCGGCGTCAGCGACGCTCTCGACTACCTGGCCGACCAGGGTGTCGACGGCATCGTCGTGGTCGCGCCGCAACGGTCGGCCGCCCAGGCGCTGGGCGAGCTCCCGTTCGGGGTGCCCACGGTCGCCGTCGAGGGCGGCGAGGCCGGTGACGTGTCGGTCGTCTGCGTCGACCAGGTCCGCGGCGGCAGGATGGCCACCGAGCACCTGCTCTCCCTGGGGCACGAGACGGTCTGGCACATCCGCGGCCCCTCCGACTGGCTGGAGGCCGAGGGGCGCGTGGCCGGGTGGCGGGCCGCGCTGGAGCAGGCGGGCCGTACGGCCCCGGAGCCGCTCGCCGGAGACTGGAGCCCGCGCTCGGGATACGAGGCGGGGCGCAGCCTGGCGAGCATGAAGGGCGTCACGGCGGTGTTCGTCGCCAACGATCAGATGGCGCTGGGCGTGCTGCGGGCGTTCACCGAGCAGGGGGTGAGAGTGCCCGATCAGGTGAGCGTCGTCGGTTTCGACGACATCCCCGAATCGGAGTTCTTCTCGCCGCCGCTCACCACCATCAGGCAGGACTTCGGCGCGGTGGGCAGACACAGCATCGAGGTGCTCCTTCGGCAGATCGAGGGCCAAGGCTCCCACGCGTGCGAACGTCTCGTGGTCCCGCCCTCGCTCGTCTCCCGGGCCAGTACGGCCCGGCGGTAGGCCGCACACAGAAGGAAACGCGCACGCACCCGGGCTGTGGTGTTAGCGCTCACATCAGAAGGGACCCCACGCAGTGAAGAGGATCTCGGTATTGATGCTCGCCGGGTTCACCGCCATGGCGGTGGCCGGATGCGGCGCGAGCGGCGGTAGCGGTGGCGGCGGTGGCGGCGCGATCACCATGGGCTTCTCACAGGTCGGCGCGGAGAGCGGCTGGCGCACCGCGAACACGAAGTCGGTGCAGGACTCGGCCAAGTCGGCCGGAATCACCCTGAAGTTCTCGGACGCCCAGCAGAAGCAGGAGAACCAGATCAAGGCGATCCGCTCCTACATCCAGCAGAAGGTGGACGTCATCGCCTTCTCGCCGGTGGTGGAGTCGGGCTGGGACACCGTGCTCAAGGAGGCCAAGGACGCGAAGATCCCGGTGATCCTCACCGACCGGGCCGTGGACTCCAAGGACACCTCGCTCTACAAGACCTTCCTCGGTTCGGACTTCGTCGAGGAGGGCCGCAAGGCCGGCAAGTGGCTGGTGGACGAGTACAAGAGCAGCAGCGACCCGGTCAAGATCGTGGAGCTGCAGGGCACCACGGGCTCGGCGCCGGCCAACGACCGCAAGGCGGGCTTCCAGGAGATCATCAAGGCCGAGCCCAAGTTCCAGATCGTCGCCTCGCAGACCGGCGACTTCACCCGGGCCAAGGGCAAGGAGGTCATGGAGGCCTTCCTGAAGTCCACTCCGGACATCGACGTGCTTTACGCGCACAATGACGACATGGGGCTGGGTGCGATCGAGGCCATCGAGGGCGCGGGCAAGGTGCCCGGCAAGGACATCAAGATCATCACGGTCGACGCCGTCAAGGACGGCATGCAGGCGCTCGCCGACGGAAAGATCAACTACATCGTCGAGTGCTCCCCGCTGCTCGGCCCGCAGCTGATGGACCTGGCCAAGAAGGTCGTCAAGAACGAGACCGTGCCGACCCGCGTGATCACGCAGGAGACGGCGTTCAACCAGGAGCAGGCCAAGGCCGCTCTGCCCAACCGCCAGTACTGACCGCCGACCGGGCCGGCCCTCGCGGGCCGGCCCACCCACACGATCACGAGCTTTACGATCACGAGCTAGAGGAGGAGAGGGACGCCGATGGCCGTACCCGCGCCGATCCTGCTGATGAGCGGAATCGGCAAACAGTTCCCCGGCGTGAAGGCTCTCGACGGCGTGGACCTGCGACTGCTGCCGGGCGAGGTGCACGCGCTCATGGGCGAGAACGGCGCGGGCAAGTCCACCCTGATCAAGGTGCTGACCGGCGTCCACCCCATCGACGCCGGCACCATCGAGCTGCTTGGTGAGCCCGTCGCGTTCGGCAGCCCGCTGGAGGCGCAAGGGGCCGGCATCAGCACGGTCTACCAGGAGGTCAACCTCTGCGCGAACCTCTCGGTCGCCGAGAACATCTTCGTCGGCCGCGAGCCCCGGCGCTGGGGCCGGATCGACTGGCCGCGGATGCGGGCCAGGGCCGCGGAGCTGCTGGCCCGGCTGGAGCTCGACCTCGACGTCTCGGCGCCCCTGTCGACGTACTCGCCGGCCATCCAGCAGATGGTGGCCATCGCGCGGGCCATCGACATCGAGGCCCGGGTGCTGATCCTCGACGAGCCGACCTCCAGCCTCGACGCGAGCGAGGTCGAGCAGCTCTTTCGCGTGATGCGCTCCCTCAAGGAGGAGGGCATCGCGATCCTGTTCGTCTCACACTTCCTCGACCAGGTCTACGAGATCTCCGACCGGATGACGATCCTGCGCAACGGGCGGCTGGTGGGCGAATACCTCACCGCGGAGCTCAGCCAGGTCGAGCTGGTCGCCAAGATGATCGGCCAGGAGCTCGCCGCCCTGGAGAAGCTGCACGGCGAGGCCAAGGTGTTCGACCGGCCGCTCCTGGAGGCGCGCGGGCTGGGCCGGGCCGGGGCGATCGAGCCGTTCACGCTGACCGTCCACGAGGGCGAGGTCGTGGGGCTGGCCGGGTTGCTGGGCTCGGGCCGTACGGAGGTCGCGCGGCTGCTGTTCGGCGCCGACCACGCGAGCGCCGGCGAGGTGAGCATCGACGGCACGCCGGTCTCGTTGCGCACGCCGCGCGTCGCGATGAACCACCGGATCGCGTTCTGCTCGGAGAACCGCAAGTCCGACGGGCTGATCCCCGACCTCACGGTCAGGGAGAACATCATCCTGGCCCTGCAGGCCACCAGGGGCTGGACCAGACCGGTCCCGCGTGAGCAGCAGGACGAGCTGGTCGGCAAGTACATCACCGCGCTGAAGATCAGCCCGGCCAACCCGGAGCACCTCGTACGCGACCTCAGCGGCGGCAACCAGCAGAAGGTCCTGCTGGCCAGGTGGCTGATCCTGGAGCCCAGGCTGCTCATCCTCGATGAGCCCACCCGCGGCATCGACATCGGCGCGAAGGCCGAGATCCAGCGCCTGGTCGCCCAGCTGTCCGACGGCGGCATGGCGGTGCTGTTCATCTCCGCCGAGCTGGAGGAGGTGCTGCGGCTCAGCCACAAGGTCGGCGTCCTGCGCGACCGCAGGCTGGTCGCCGAGTTGCCCAACGACGACGATCTCACCACGGACGTGCTCATGGAGACCATTGCCAGCGGGAAAGCGAGCGGAGGGCGAGCGGAATGAGACGCCTGCTCTGGCCGGTCGTCATCCTGGCCCTGCTGCTCCTCGTCAACGTGTTCTTCACCGCGAACTTCTTCTCGATCCAGATGCGCGACGGCCACCTCTACGGCAGCCTGATCGACATTCTGCGCTTCGGCGCCCCGCTCATCCTGGTCTCGCTCGGGATGACGCTGGTCATCGCGACCGGCGGCATCGACCTGTCGGTCGGCTCGGTGGTGGCGATCGCGGGGGCGCTGGCCTGCCTGCAGATCAGCGACGACGCCGGCGTGTTCACCGCCGTGGTGCTGGCGCTCGGCCTGTCGGTGCTGCTCGGGGCGTGGAACGGCCTGCTCGTCGCGGTCGTCGGCATTCAGCCGATCATCGCCACGCTGATCCTCATGGTGGCCGGGCGCGGCCTGGCCCAGCTGATCACCGGCGGGCAGATCATCACCGTCAACAGCCCCTCGTACAAGGTCATCGGCGGCGGTTACTTGCTGACCGTGCCCTTCGGCATCCTGCTGGTCCTGGTGGTCCTGGCGATCACCGTGTTCCTCACCCGCAGGCTGGCCCTGGGCATGCTCATCGAGTCGGTCGGCGGCAACGCCGAGGCCAGCAGGCTCGCCGGGATCCGATCGCGGGGCATCATCATCATGGTCTACGCCTTCGCCGCGCTCTGCGCCGGCGTCGCCGGGCTGATGATCAGCTCGAACGTGTCCAGCGCCGACGGCAACAACGCCGGCCTCTGGGTCGAGCTCGACGCCATCCTGGCCGTGGTCATCGGCGGCACCTCGCTGTCGGGCGGGCGCTTCTCGCTCGGCGGCACCGTGCTCGGCGCGCTGATCATCCAGACGCTGACCACGACCATCTACTCCATCGGGGTGCCGCCGGAGACCACGCTGCTGTTCAAGGCGCTCGTGGTGACCGCGGTCTGCCTCATCCAGTCGAAGTCGTTCCGCGAGAAGGTGTTCGGCCGTCGCCGCCGAGCCGTGCCGCCCAGCCCGGCGGCCGAGGAGAAGGTCCAGGTGACGGCATGACGACCGTGACGCTCAACGGCCTCAGGACGATCCCGGCCAAGTATGTGCCCGTCCTGGTGACCGCCTGCCTGTTCGTGGCGATGTTCGTGGCGGGCGGCATCCGCTACGAGGGGTTCGCCAGCGGGCAGGTGATACTCAACGTCTTCATCGACAACGCCTTCCTGCTGGTCGTGGCCGTCGGCATGACGTTCGTGATCCTCACCGGGGGGATCGACCTGTCGGTCGGCTCGGTGGTGGCGCTGTCCACGATGATCTCGGCGAGCCTGATGAAGGGGCCCGGGTGGCCGCCGTATCTGGTGATCCCGCTGGTGCTGCTCATCGGCGCCGCGCTGGGGCTGGTGATGGGGTACATCATCCACGCCTTCGAGATCCAGCCGTTCATCGTCACGCTGGCCGGGATGTTCCTGGCCAGGGGGCTGTGCTACACGATCGGCACCGACTCGATCCCGATCGAGGACCCGACGTTCACGGCGTTCGCGCAGACCAGGCTCGACCTGTTCGCCGGCCTGTGGATCTCGCCGAGTGTGATCATCGCCGCGGTGGTGGTGCTCGTGGCGGCGTACGTGCTGCACTACACGCGCCTGGGCCGCTCCGTCTACGCCACCGGGGGCAGCGAGCAGTCCGCGCTGCTGATGGGCCTGCCCGTGGCCCGGACGAAGATCACGGTCTACACGGTCAGCGGGTTCTGCTCGGCGCTCGGCGGGGTGCTGCTGTCGTTCTACATGCTCTCGGGGTACGGGCTGCACGCCGTCGGCATGGAGCTCGACGCGATCGCGGCCGTCGTCATCGGCGGCACGCTGCTGACCGGCGGCTCGGGATTCCTGCTCGGCACCGTGCTGGGCGTGCTCGTGCTGGGCCTGATCCAGACGGTCATCAGCTTCGAGGGCACGCTCAGCTCCTGGTGGACCAAGATATTCATCGGACTTCTGCTCTTCGTCTTCATCCTGCTCCAGCGCCTGTTCTCAGCCCGCCGGACCTGACCTCCGGTACGGCCTCCGCCGTACCGGATATAGGGAGATTGTGTGAACGCTAACAACAACACATACGTGATCGGTGTCGACTTCGGCACGCTGTCCGGCCGCGCCGTGGTGGTGCGGGTGGGCGACGGCGCCGAGGTCGGTACCGCCGTGCACGAGTACGCGCACCGCGTCATCGAGGACCGGCTGCCCGGCTCCGAGGTCCGGCTGGGACCCGACTGGGCGCTGCAGTCCCCGCAGGACTGGCTGGACGTGCTGCGCACCGCGGTGCCCGAGGCCGTGGCCGCGGCCGGGATCGACCCGGCACAGGTCGTCGGCCTGGGCACCGACTTCACCGCGTGCACGGTGCTGCCGACCACCCGTGACGGCACGCCGCTCGCCTTCCAGACGCCCGAGCGGCCGCACGCCTGGCCCAAGCTGTGGAAGCACCACGCGGCGCAGGCGCACGCCGACCGGATCAACGAACTGGCCGCGCGGCGCGGGGAGAGCTGGCTGCCGCGCTACGGCGGCAAGATCTCCTCGGAGTGGGAGTTCGCCAAGGGACTGCAGGTGCTCGAAGAGGACCCGGAGACCTACGGGCGGGCCGAGCGGTGGATCGAGGCGGCCGACTGGATCATCTGGCAGCTCACCGGGGTCGAGACCCGCAACGTCTGCACCGCCGGATACAAGGGGATTTTTCAGGATGGGGGCTATCCGTCTGAGGACTTCCTCGCCGCCCTCAACCCCGGCTTCTCCGGATTTGTCAGCAAGTTGGGGCAGGAGCTGTCTCCGCTGGGCGGGCTCGCCGGCCGGCTGACCGCGCAGGCCGCCGAGTGGACCAAGCTGCCCGAGGGCATCGCTATCGCGGTCGGCAACGTCGACGCGCACGTCACCTCCGCCGCGGCCGACGCGGTCCGGCCCGGCCAGATGGTCGCCATCATGGGCACCTCCACCTGCCACGTGATGCCGTCCGACCAGCTGGCCGAGGTGCCCGGCATGTGCGGGGTGGTCCGCGACGGGATCGTGCCGGGGCTGTGGGGGTACGAGGCGGGACAGTCGGGTGTGGGCGACATCTTCGCCTGGTTCGTCGACAACGCCGTGCCCGCCTCGTACGCGCGGCTCGCGGCGGAGCGGGGACAGTCGGTGCACGACTACCTGACCGAGCTGGCCGCCGGGCAGCGGGTCGGGCAGCACGGCCTGGTCGCGCTCGACTGGCACAACGGCAACCGCTCGGTGCTGGTCGACCACGACCTGTCCGGCGTGGTCGTCGGCCAGACCCTGGCCACCAGGCCCGAGGACGTCTACCGCGCGCTCATCGAGGCCACCGCGTTCGGCGCCCGGGTGATCGTCGAGACGTTCGAGGCGTCGGGCGTGCCGGTGGCGGAGTTCGTGGTGGCCGGCGGCCTGCTGAAGAACCACTTCCTCATGCAGGTCTACGCCGACGTGCTGCGCCGGCCGCTCTCGATCATCGACTCCGAGCAGGGCCCCGCGCTCGGCTCGGCGATCCACGCGGCCGTCGCGGCGGGCGCGTACGACGACATCCAGCAGGCCGCGGCCGTGATGGGCGCGCGGCAGGAGAACGCCTACGTGCCCGACGCGGACCGGGCCGACGCCTACGACCGGCTCTATGCCGAATACCGCACGCTGCACGACTACTTCGGGGATGGACGAATGCTGCACACGCTACGCGCGATCAGGAACGAGGCCCGCGAGGGCTCGGCCGGGGTGAGCTCATGACCGAGGCAATGCGGAAGACGGTCTGCGACCTGCACGCCGAGCTGGTGCGCAACAACCTCGTCGCCTGGACCGCCGGGAACGTCTCCGGCCGGGTCCCCGGCGAGGACCTGTTCGTCATCAAGCCGTCCGGGGTCACCTACGACGAGCTGACGCCGGAGAACATGGTCGTCTGCGACCTCGACGGCAACCTGGTGGCCGGCGAGCACGCGCCGTCCAGCGACACCGCCGCGCACGCCTACGTCTATCGCGCCATGCCGGAAGTGAACGGGGTGGTGCACACCCACTCCACCTACGCCTCCGCCTGGGCGGCGCGCGGCGAGGCCATCCCGTGCGTGCTGACCGCCATGGCCGACGAGTTCGGCGGCGAGATCCCGGTCGGGCCGTTCGCGCTGATCGGTGACGACTCCATCGGCCAGGGCATCGTGAAGACGCTCAAGGGGCACCGCTCGCGGGCCGTGCTGATGCAGAACCACGGCGTCTTCACCATCGGCCCGACCCCCAAAGCCGCGGTCAAGGCCGCCGTGATGTGCGAGGACGTCGCCCGTACGGTGCACGTGGCCCGGCAGCTCGGCGAGCCGCTGGCCATCGCCCAGGACGACATCGACCGCCTGTACGACCGCTATCAGAACGTCTACGGACAACAGAGGAGCCCGCGTTGAACATCTGGTTTCTGACCGGCAGCCAGGGGCTGTACGGCGAGGACACGCTGCGCCAGGTCGCCGAGCAGTCGCAGCGGATCGCCGCGGCGCTCCCGGTACCCGTCGAGTGGAAGCCCGTGCTCACCGACGCGGCCGCGATCAGGCGGGTGATGCTGGAGGCCAACGCCGACGACTCGTGCGCCGGCGTGATCGCCTGGATGCACACCTTCTCCCCGGCCAAGATGTGGATCGCCGGGCTGGACACGCTGCGCAAGCCGCTGCTGCACCTGCACACGCAGGCCAACGTGGAGCTGCCGTGGAGCTCCATCGACATGGACTTCATGAACCTCAACCAGGCCGCGCACGGCGACCGCGAGTTCGGCCACATCCAGACCCGGCTGGGCGTGCCGCGCAAGACCGTGGCCGGGCACGTCAGCGACCCGTTCGTGGCCGACCGGGTGCTCGCCTGGTCGCGGGCGGCGGCGGGCCTGGCGGAGGTGCGTACGCTCAAGCTCGCCAGGTTCGGCGACAACATGCGCGACGTCGCCGTCACCGAGGGCGACAAGGTCGAGGCGCAGCTGCGCTTCGGCGTCTCGGTCAACACCTACGGCGTCAACGAGCTGGTCGAGGCCGTGGACGCCGCCTCCGACGCGGACGTGACGGCGCTGGTCAAGGAGTACGCCGAGCTCTACCGGGTGGCGCCGGAGCTGCTGGGCGAGCGGAACGAGTCGCTGCGCTACGCCGCCAGGATCGAGCTGGGCCTGCGCGGCTTCCTGGAGGCCGGCGGATTCCGCGCGTTCACCACGAACTTCGAGGACCTCGGCGGCCTGCGCCAGCTCCCCGGCCTGGCCGTGCAGCGGCTGATGGCCGACGGGTACGGCTTCGGCGGCGAGGGCGACTGGAAGACCTCGGTACTCCTGCGCACCCTCAAGGCCATGGCGCCGGGCGGCACCTCGTTCATGGAGGACTACACCTACAACATGACGCCGGGCGAGGAGCTCATCCTCGGCGCGCACATGCTGGAGGTCTGCCCGTCGATCGCCACGGGCACCCCGTCGTGCGAGATCCACCCGCTGGGCATCGGCGGCCGGGAGGACCCGGTGCGGCTGGTGTTCGACGCCGAGCCGGGTCCCGGCGTCGTCGTCGGGCTCGCCGACATGGGGGACCGGTTCCGGCTGGTGGCCAACGAGATCGACATCGTCGCGCCGCCGCACCCGCTGCCCAACCTGCCGGTGGCGCGCGCGGTCTGGCGGCCCCGCCCGAACCTGCGTACCTCCGCCGAGGCGTGGCTGACCGCCGGCGCGCCGCACCACACCGTGCTCTCGACTGCGGTGGGCACCGAAGAGCTGACCGACCTGGCCGACATGCTCGGGGTCGAGCTGCTCGTCATCGACGCGGACACGACGGCTCGGGGATTCGCCAAGGAACTGCGCTGGAACCAGGCGTACTACCGGCTGGCGCAGGGCTTCTAGTCGCCGTTGGGGGTGTCGTCAGGTGGCTTGGGGGCGTTCCTGCGCTGTTCCTCGGCCCGCTCGCGGAGGCGGCGCAGGAACTCCTCGTCGTCGTCGGGGTTGCTCGCGGTCGCGCGCCCAGGCCGGTCGTACTCGGGGAACCCGGTCGGCCGCGCCGCCGGGAGCGCCTGCGGCCGCCCGGCCACCAGCCAGATGATGGAGCCGACCAGCGGGAACAGCAGGACGACGAGCACCCAGAGGATCTTCGGCAGGTTGCGGCACGCCTCTTCCGGCGTGGTGATCGCGTCGAAGAGGCAGTACAGCCAGAGCACGAGCGTGGCCAGACCGAGGGCCTCGGACAGGTAGAGCACGGAATTCTCCTCGGCGGCGCCCTGAGCGCCTATGTCGTCGGCGCTTTCGTCGGCGGCACCCGAAACTAGCGCCCCCTCGCGGCGCTGACAAGAGCTATGGAACTGTAGGGCAGTGACGTTGAAGAATTGGGCGGGAAACATCGCCTTTCAGATGAAAAACGTGCATCATCCCTCCGCCCTGGACGAGCTCCAGAGCCTGGTCGCCGGCACTGCCTCCATCCGGGCGTTAGGCAGTGGCCACTCCTTCAACGACGTCGCCGACTCGACGGGTGACCTGGTCGCTCTGGATCGCCTGCCGTACGAGATCGAGATCGACAGGGCCGCGGCGCGCGTGCGGGTCGGCGGGCGGGTGACGTACGCGGAGCTCGCGCCCGTGCTGCACGCCGGCGGGTTCGCGCTCGGCAACCTGGCCTCGCTGCCGCACATCTCGGTGGCGGGTTCGGTCGCGACCGGCACGCACGGCTCCGGCGGCGGCAACCAGAGCCTGTCGGCGGCCGTGGCGGCGCTGGACCTCGTCACCGCCGACGGCTCCCTGGTCACCCTCGCGCGGGGCGAGGCCGACTTCCCCGGCGCGGTCGTGGCGCTCGGCGCGCTCGGCGTCGTCACCTCGGTCACGCTCGACCTGGTGCCCGCCTTCGAGCTGCGCCAGTACGTCCGGGAGGGCCTGCCCGACGACTTCGACTTCGAGGCCGTCATGTCGGCCGGCTACAGCGTGAGCCTGTTCACCGACTGGCTGGCGACCAACGTGTGGCTCAAGCGCCGCAGCGAGCTGCCCTCCGGCGACTGGCACGGCACCCGCGCGGCCGACGGGCCCCGCCACCCGGTGCCGGGCATGCCGGCCGGCAGCTGCACCGAGCAGCTCGGCGTGCCGGGGCCGTGGCACGAGCGGCTGCCGCACTTCCGGGCCGACTCGCCGCCGAGCAGCGCGGGCGACGAGCTGCAGTCGGAGTTCCTGCTGCCCAGGGGGCGCGCGGCCGAGGCGCTGCGCGAGCTGCGGGCCATCGGCGACCGCCTCCGGCCGGTGCTGCAGATCTCCGAGGTACGCACGATCGCCGCCGACGACCTGTGGCTCAGCCCGTATCTCGGCCGCGACACCGTGGGCGTGCACTTCACCTGGGTCAAGGACACCGCGGCGGTGCTGCCGGTGGTCGAGCTGGTCGAGGAGCGGCTGGCGCCGTTCGATCCCCGGCCGCACTGGGGCAAGCTGTTCACCCGGTGGCCGTCGTGCCCGGAGCGCTTCCGGGACCTGGTGGGGCGCTACGACCCGGCGGGCAAGTTCCGCAACGACTTCGTACGGACGCTGCTGGATACCTGACCGGATCTGACAGGTATGACCCGCATCATGGGAGGCATGACAGCCAAGGGAAGCTTCGACACCGCCGACTGGACCCCCCAGCCTCCGTACGAGGAGGGCGACGGCGTGTCGCTCGCCCACGTCACGCTGGGCAAGACCTTCCACGGCGACCTGACCGGCACCAGCCTGGTCAGCATGATCATGGCGTTGACCCCGGTGGCGGACTCCCGTGCGTACGTGGCGATGGAGCGGGTCGTGGGGATGCTGGAAGGGCGGTCGGGCAGCTTCGTCCTGCAGCACTTCGCGGTGGGCGACCGGGGCGAGCAGTCACTGCGCGTCTCGGTCGTCCCGGACTCGGGCACTGGCGGGCTGAGCGGCCTCAGGGGCGAGATGGACATCCTCATCGCTCCTGACGGCTCGCACTCGTACGTCTTCGACTACCGGTTCTAAGGAGCGGGAACGGGAGCGGCGACGCGGCGAGCGGCGAACGCGAGCAGGACCAGCGCGCCGAGGCCGAACACGATGTGGCTGACCAGGTTGAGCGGGGGAGGCGTCGGCACGATCGTCTGGTCGGCGTCCGTCCGGTGGGTCTGCGGGTCGGCGCTGGTCCGGCGCGGTAGGCGGAAGGTCAGCACGACGAGTGCCACCACGATCAGCACGATCGACACCAGTTGCGGCACGGACGCCAGGAAGTGCCCGTTCATGTAGCTGAACACTGTCGTCAGGGCCGCGCCCAGCACGGCCAGCACGGCCAGCACGGCGGTGACGGCCAGCCCGACCTTGCCGAGCCACGGCGTGGTGCGCCGCGCACGGTCAGCTCCTCTGTCAGCGCGATGGGCACGCTCATGCTCCACACGGTGTGCAGCGCCAGCACGAACAGCGTCCACGGCACCCCGATCCCCAAGGCCGGCACGAACCCGAGATCGAGCAGCCGCTGACCGGCGTAGTTGGGGTTGAACAGCGACATCGTCATGATCCCCTCCTCGAACACGCCGTAGGCGAGGGACAGGAGGGCGAGCCCGAAGGCCGGCAGGATTCGTCGCATGCCACCGATCCTTCCGAGAACCGGGCGCGCCGGGAGGTGCCATCCATCCTGACCTCGCTATGACAATCGTCTTATGACGCGGCTAGAGCCCTTCCGGGAAGTCGGTCATCGCGTTGAGCAGTGGTACCAACTGCTCCTCCTCGTAGTCGAGGTGCGCCTCCAGTTCGCGGGACAGCCGATCGAGCTCGGCGCCGACGTCACCCTCGTCGGGGAGCTCGCGGATCCGCGCCAGCAGTCGCGCCACCACCTCGTGCTCGGCGCGCAGCCGGGCCAGCACCTCCACCAGCTCGGGATGCGCGTCCGCCAGGTGCGGGAACAGCACGCCGTCCTCGCCGGTGTGATGGGCGTGCAGCGCGTCGCAGAACGTCAGGCAGTGCTCCCGCAGTTCGGACCGCGAGCCGGGTGCCCGCCGCAGCTCCGCGAGCTCCCGCCGGAAGCCGTCGTGCAGCTTCACCAGTTCGTCACCCATGGCGATGAGTCGTTCGTCGCTCATGTCGCACCACCTCCTGTACCAAGTTTTTATACGCGTATAGAAAGTAGCATGACAGGATGCCCGCACGTACTGGACGGCCGCCCAAGATCTCCAGGGCGGACATCGTGTCCGCCGCTCACCGGCTCATCGAGGCCGAAGGGACGGAGAGCCTGACGATGCGCAGGCTGGCCCGTGAGGTCGGCACCACGCCCATGGCCCTCTACCACCACGTGCACGACAAGGAGGAGCTGCTCCTGCTGCTGCTCGACGACTACGCGGCGGCGATGCCCCGGCCCGAGCTCCCGGACGAGCCGGGGGAGCGGATGGCCGCGGCGGCCATCGCCATGCACGAGGCGCTGGCGGGGGTCCCGTGGATCGTGGACGTCCTCAGGGCGGACGACCTGCTCTCGGTCAACGCGCTGTGGTACCCGGAGACGATCATTGACGCGGCCGTACGCGCCGGGCTGCCCCTGGAGCGGGCCGTGGCCGCGTACCGGATCATCTGGCATTACACGGCGGGGGAGATCACCGCGCGGGCGGCGGCGCTGCGCAGGCGGGAGGAGGGCAGGCCGACGTATCGGCGGCAGGTGTTCGGCGCGCTCGACGCCGAGGCGTTGCCGCGCCTCGCGGAGGTGGGCGGGCGGTGGGAGGAGCTCACCGCGCGCGACACCTACGGCGAGGGGCTGCGCGCTCTCGTGGCCGGGCTGCTGATAAATGGATTGGCCACGGGACGGTCGTCCGTGAAACGGTCGGGGTCTGATGATCAGATGGACTGAGGCGGGCGAAGAGTGTTCGGCGGCGTGGCGATCCGCACTGGAGGCGCCGCCACCGGCTCGGGTGGTGATCGCCGACGACCGGATGAAGGCCGACACCGCCTACCGCCTGGCTCGCGAGGGCACCGCCCTGCTGTGGCGCGGCGACTTCCAGAACGCCCGGCAAATGCTCCAGGCGATGGGCCGCCGGTGCGAGCCGGCCGAGCCCGGCGCCACGTTCGATCGCTACCGCCAGGCCCAGGGCCGGCGGGCGCGGACGCTCGGCCTGCTGCTGATCCCCTACGACGAAGGCCACGTCATCTCGCTCGCCCGCGCGCCCGACGTACGGCAGGCGTGCGAGGAGGTCTTCGGGCCGGCGGAGAGCCCTTACGTGGGGTCGTTGCGCGAGCTGCTCGGGCTGATCGGCGCGCACGAATGGCGCAAGAAGGGCGTCGAGGTCCCAGCGCTGGGTGCCCGGATCCATCCGCACTATGGAGTTTTCTCCCCGATTCGCGGCGAATACATTGGTCTGGTGGCCCAGGCGCCCCTGCCCGGCAAGGGGCTGGCCTTCGACCTCGGCACGGGCACCGGAGTTCTGGCCGCGGTGCTGGCCAAGCGGGGCGTCGAGCGGGTCGTGGCCACCGATCTCGACCGGCGCGCGGTGGTCTGCGCCCGCGACAACATGTCCCGGCTGGGCTTGGCCGATCGGGTCGAGGTGGTGGCGGCCGACCTGTTCCCGTCGGGGCGCGCGTCGCTCGTCGTGTGCAACCCGCCCTGGCTGCCCGCCGAGCCGTCGTCGCCGCTCGACCGGGCGGTGTACGACCCCGGCGGGGGCATGCTCCAGGGCTTCCTCGACGGCCTGGCCGAGCATCTGGAGCCGGGCGGCGAAGGTTGGCTGGTGCTGTCAGATCTGGCTGAGCACCTTGGCCTGCGGTCCCGTGCCGACCTGATGGCGGCGTTCGAGAATGCGGGGCTGCGCGTCATGGACCGGCTCGACACCCGGCCGCGCCACCGGCGCGCGTCCGACGGCACCGACCCGCTGAGGGCCGCGCGGGCCGCCGAGGTGACGTCTCTGTGGCGGCTCGCCTACTGAAGGCCCGGCGCGTACGGGCATGAGCGCGGTCGCAGGTTAGCCGGCCCCTTTCAGCGGCAGAAGAGATATATGCACATTTCGGGGGTACAGACTGTTTTGCCCGATTACCGCTACGCGCAGGCGGAGATCACCGAGGCATTCTCCCGGCTGACCGAGGCCGACCTCGACCAGCTCGAACGCTTCCACGCAGCCACCGGCGTCCAGAGCCGGAACCTGGCACTCCCGCTGGACGACTACGCCAAGCTCGACTCGTTCGGCCGCGCCAACGACATCTACCTTGAGATCGCGCTCGACCTGGCCGAACGGGCGCTCCGTGGTGCGCTGGACAAGGCGGGCGTATCGCCGCGGCGAGTGGATCACCTGGTGTTCTGCTCGACCACCGGCCTCGCCACGCCGTCCTTGGACGCGCGGCTGATGCAGCGCGTGGGGCTGCGGCCGGACGTCAAGCGGGTGCCGGTGTTCGGGCTGGGCTGCGCGGCCGGGGCCTCGGGCCTGTCGCGGCTGAACGACTACCTGCGCGGCTGGCCCGAACAGGTGGCGGCGCTGGTCTGCGTGGAAATGTGCTCGCTGACCACCCAGCGCGACGACACCTCGATCGCGAACCTGGTCGCCAGCGGCCTGTTCGGCGACGGCGCGGCGGCCGTGATCGCGATGGGACGCGGCCACGGGCCGGAGGTGGTGGCCACGCGCAGCCGGCTGTACTCGGGCACTGAGCACCTCATGGGCTGGCAGGTGAGCGAGCGGGGTTTTCGCCTCGTGCTGGACGCCGAACTCACCGCCTTCGTGGAGAAGGTGCTCGCGGGCGACATCAGGGGCTTCCTCGCCGACAACGGACTCACCCCCGAACAGGTCGGCACCTGGATCTGCCACCCGGGCGGCCCGAAGGTGATCGACAAGCTCGTGGAGCGACTGGGCCTGGATCCGGCGGCTCTGGAGGTCACGTGGCGGTCACTGCGCGAGCACGGGAACATGTCGTCGGTCTCGGTCCTGCACGTCCTGCAGGAAACGCGCGGCCGTCCGGGCGAGCCGGCCGTTCTCCTCGCCCTTGGGCCCGGTTTCTCGGCCGAGTTGCTCCTGCTGCACTGGTGAGCCCTTTGTGTTCGCCTGGTTCACCGTGCTGGCGTTCACGCTGGTGAACGCGGAGTTGTCCACGATTCGCAGCCGGGTGGAGGAGGCGGCGCCGGTCGGCTGAGCGGATCACGTGTTGATCGCGGTTTGTGCTCGCTTGCGTCACCGGCCCGGCCACGCCATTTCCGGGAGCCGTCATACGGCCGGAGGTGGTTGCGATGAAATTTCGTCCTTTGGCGATCAGCGTCGGAATTGCTGGACTACTGGCACTGGCCGCTTGCGGCGGTCCCGGGGGAACCAAGGGAGACTCCGCTCTACGGGCGCCCGCTTCGTCCAGAGCCGCACCGACGGCTTCGTCCGGGCCCGAACTCCCCGCAGACGCCAAGCCCGAGGCTCGGGCGAGCGCGTCCGCGAAGAACCAGAGTGCCGCTCCCGAGGAACAGAAGGACACGTCGGCGGCGCAGATCTCGACGTTCGCCCTGGACGTGGACACCGCTTCGTACACCTATGCCCGCCGTACCCTCCAGGAAGGACGCTGGCCCGAACCGGGGCAGATCCGGCCGGAGGAGTTCGTCAATTCGTTCCGGCAGGACTACGCGCAGCCGCGGGACGACGGGTTCACCGTGCACGTCGACGGCGCCATGATGCCGTCACGCAACCAGGCCGTCCTGCGCGTCGGCCTGCAGACCCGCGCCTCCGACGCGGCGGCGCGGCGCCCCGCCAACCTCACCTTCGTGATCGACGTGTCGGGGTCGATGGCCGAGCCCGGTCGCCTCGACCTGGTGAAGCAGTCCCTGCACACGCTGATCGACCAGCTCGCGCCGGGCGACCAGGTGTCGATCGTCTCCTTCAGCGACGAGGCCACGGTGCTGGCCTCGATGACGCCGCTGGCCGCCCGTACCGAACTGCACGCGGCGGTCGACCAGCTGACCGTGGCCGGCAGCACCAACCTGGAGGCCGGGCTGGTCACCGGCTATGAGCAGGCGGCCAAGGCGTTCCGCCCCGCGGCCACCAACCGGGTCATCCTGCTCTCCGACGGCCTGGCCAACCAGGGCAGCACCGAGTGGCGTTCCATCCTGGACCGGGTCAAGGAGTACGCGGGCCGGCAGGTCACCCTGCTGACCGTCGGCGTCGGCCGGAACTACGGCGACCAGCTGATGGAACAGCTGGCGGACAACGGCGACGGCGCCGCCGTCTACGTCAGCACGCAGGAGGACGCGGACAAGGTCTTCGCCTCGCAGCTCCCCGCCACGATCGAACTGCGGGCCCGCGACGCCAAGGCACAGGTGGTCTTCAACCCCTCGGTGGTGGAGGGCTACCAGCTCATCGGGTACGAGAACCGCGCGCTGTCCACCGAGGAGTTCCGCGACGACACCCGGGACGGCGGCGAGATCGGCCCCGGCCACTCGGTCACGGCTCTCTACGCGGTACGCCTCAAGTCAGGCGCGACCGGGCAACTGGCCCAGGCGACCGTACGCTGGCAGGACCCCGACACCAGGAACCCCGCCGAGACGAGCAAGGCGGTGGACGTGGGGGCGCTGACCGAGTCGGTGTGGGAGAAGGCGCCGGTGCGGCTGCAGGTGGACGTGGTGGCGGCGGCTTTCGCGGTGTACATGCGGGACCGGGAGGCGTTCGGGCTGACCCTGCCGACGCTGGGGGAGCAGGCCAGGCGGCTGGCGGGGGCGGCGGAGGACCCGATGGTGACTGAGCTGGCAGGACTCATCGACAAGGCTCGCTCGGTGGGGTAGCCGTTGACCAGGAATTTTCCGGCTGGGCCGCTTCTTTGAGAGGCGGCCCAGCTGCTGGTGGCGAGGCCGCGCGGCGGCTGGCCGGGGCTGGGAGGGGGCCGGAGTCGGATACACTTGGTGCCGGTTCAAGGGGCTATGGCGCAGTTGGTAGCGCGCCTCCATGGCATGGAGGAGGTCTGGGGTTCGAATCCCCATAGCTCCACTCCCCCTCCAAGGGCTTCGTTGGGGCGGTTCGCGCTCAAGGGCCTCAGGCGTTGCCTTCCAGTCGCGCCAGGCCGCGACCCTTGAAGGACCTCCGCTTCGCTCCGGGCGCTTGATTAGGGCGTGGGCTTCGCCCACGCGTTTCCCGTCGACCGATAGGGCGATCTGAAGACCTTGTCGGCCGGACATCGATCACGCTCGATACTGTCAAACGCCAGGATGTTCTGGCTCTTAGACAGATTGCCTGTTCGGGAGCTGTGGCCGACGTGTAGGCGATCAAGACCGCTCATCGTCCAGTGTTGCGTGCGACCCGCGAAACGTCGGCCGCCCCAGTGAGCACATGTTGGGCGCCGGGGGCGTTCAAGAACCCCATCGGGTCACATGGCCGCGGTCGCGTCGCCCATGCGATAGGTGCCGTCGTCGAATGTGGCGGTCAGTTCCAGTCGTCCGCCGATGGCCTCGATGTAGCGGGCCAGCACCTCTACCGAGGTGACGTCGCCGTTCTCGATCTGGGACACGCGCATCTTGGTCACGCCCATTTTCTCGGCCACCTCGGACTGTGTGAGTCCACCGTTCCTGCGCCGTTCGGCCAGATGCCAGGCGTGCACGTACGCCTCGATCATGCGCCGGGTCTTGATCAGTTCCTCTTCTCCTCCGGCTCGCGCGACATGCTCCTCGCGGATATCGCTCCACTTCTTGAAGCTGGTCATTGGCTTTCCTCCTCGGCGCGTTCGATCGCCGGCCTGCCCCCGCCACCGTGAGGGCGCGGCAGTCGCGCGTCTCGCTCCCGCTCCTGGGGACGATGACGGCGGGTGTCACCGGCGATATGATGCCTTGTATTCGGCGAACTCATCGAAGTCTCCGCGGTCGGCCATCTCGCCAAGCGCGGCCAGGGCTCGCATTCGCACCAACCGCTGCCCCACCTCGCGGAGGGCTGCGTTGACCGTGTCCTTCTTTGTCTTCGTGCTAGAACTTCGGCGGCTATCGCCAGAGCCTGCTGGTCGATCTCGATCACGGTCTTCACCATGGTCATGGGATCACCGTCCTTCACGCTTGCAGGGCGTCATAGATATCCGCTAAGGATGTCCAGGATGTATCGCTCTTAGATCAGGGTTCCGCTTTTTGATCAGGCCCACTCTTTCCCTATAAAGGACTTCATCGGGGAGCTTCGCGCTCAAGGGCCTCCGGCGCCGCTTCCAGCCGCGAAACCTGCAGGGCCTCCGCTTCCGCTCCGGATGCTTGATTTGGGCGCGGGCTTCGCACGCGCCGTTCCCGTTGACCGATCGGGCCATCTGAAGATCTCCGCCGGAGAGATCATGATGGCTAGCTGTTGAGGGGTGGGTTCAGTTGGTCAAGCCGAGTCAGCCTGGCCAGGATGAGCGCAGCCGCGATGTCGGACATGCCGAGGGCGAACGATCTCATGACATCGCCTCCTCGTCGATCCTGTGGCGTTGGCGGTGCTGAGTCTGGCAACGTAGGTTGATGGCTTGTCATGATTCGGTAACGGAGAGTGGGCGCTTCAAGATACGGTCACACACATGCGGGTCGGAATCTACGTGGACGGCTACAACCTCTACTACGGAGCGCGGGGCCTGTGTGGACGGGGCACGCCGGGCTGGCGCTGGCTCGACCTCCGAGCCTTGGCAACCGATCTTGTTGGCCGGCGCACTAATTGGCAGGGTGCATACGTCGAGCGGGTCGTGTACTGCACCGCCCGCATAGATGGCGCTGATAACCCGGACGGCCAGCGCGATCAAAGTGTCTACCTCAACGCCCTGCGAGTTGGCCGCAGTGTCGACCACATTGAGTTCGGCTACTACGTCTCTCGGGTTAAGCATGCACCGCTGGCCGTACGAGATCGGATGGGCAGACCCGCGCTCGCCCGCTCAGCGTGGCCAATCCAGGTCTGTGGCTCCTCGGGCGCGCCGGTCCCGGATGCGAGCTTCATGGTCTCCTACGCCTACCGTGAGGAGAAGGGCTCCGACGTCAACGTCGCCTCGCACCTTCTCCTAGATGTCTTCACCGGCAGCATCGACGCAGCGGTGGTCATCTCCAACGACAGCGACCTGCGCTTTCCCATTGAGCAGGCGCGGCAGCGCGTGCCGGTCGGGCTCGTCAACCCCAGCAGTAACTATCTCGCAGGTGCGCTGCGCGGGCAGTCCTCGGAAGGCGTGGGGCGCCACTGGTGGTATCAACTGGTCGCAGGAGACCTGATGACGTGCCAACTGCCCCCAACTGTCGGGGCCTACACTCGCCCTCCGGGCTGGTGACAGTGATCGCCGACGCCTATCAAAGGTCACCTGCTATGCTGGAAGCACATACCACCCGGCTCCTTGTGGGCCGGGTTTTCTCATGTGTGCAGGCGTAGCCGTACTCGATCGCCGTCTGTGACCGTACTTCGCAATTCAAGCAGGCTCACTAGAACGCGCTTGGTTCGGGTAATAAGGGCACCACCGCACTGTGCGCACTGGACCCGCGCAACCCGCCGCCCTGTGGCGTACCCCCGGCGCGCCCTGGCCATGATCGGGGAGCCGGATGAGGCGGCCATCCTCGGGGCTGAAGCCGCGCGGGTCGCCCAGACCACCCGCTCTGGGCGTACGACTACCGTCCTGGTGGACACGATGCGGATCTTGGAGTGCTGGAGTGCGCGGCCGCACGTACGGACGTTGCGGGATGCCTTGATCGAGGGGCGCACCGCCTAATCGCCGGCCCGTAGCCAACTGGCGACGCTCTCAATGACCGACGCCTGCCAGATTCTGCTCTGGGGGTTGAGGTACTGGGGGTCGTCGTGAACGGCGAAGCCGTGCTGCGATCCCTCGATTTCCACCAAGGTACAGGTGGCGGTGGACTGCCCCACGGCGACGCGTGAGGACTCGATCGGCACCAGGGTGTCCTTGGTGCCGTGCACGATGAGCGTCGCCGCCTTGATCGCGCTGAGGACCGTATGCGGTTGCAGCCAGAAGACCTCGTTGAGGAGCGGCCGGCCGTGCCTCAGGCTCGGGGTGAAGGCGATATACCCCTGTTCGGTGACCTGCCGGGCAACGGTCTCGTCCAAGTAGTCGTCATGCCAATAGGGCCTGCTGTCGATGGTGCGCTTCTTGTAGTCGAACTGAGGGTTGAGCAGCACCAGCCGACTTACCTCGTCGGGCCTATGGGCGGCGTAGTAGCCGCAGATCCCGCCGCCGAAGCTCGCACCGAGCAGGCTGAGCCGGGTCGCTCCGGTCGCCTCGCGTACGTGAGCAAGCGCCACCCGGATGTCGTTGAGAATCGCCGAGAGAGTCAACTCCTCCTGGCGGCCCTCACTTTCCCCATGTCCGCGCAGGTCGAAGCGCAACGAGGCCAGGCCGGCCGCTCCCAGCCCGGCCGCCAACCGGGTGAAGAACCCGCCCTCCTCACGGGTCACTCCGCCTCCGTGGACCAGGACGACCGCGGACTCGGCTGATTCACCGGGCGTCACCAGCGTTGCGGCGAGATGCAGGCCCTCGAGGGTGCGAATGGCGACGGACGTACTTTGGACCGGCATGGCGCTCCTGGCGGTAGCGGGAGAAGGCCATGATCCCATCCAGGGTGCCGCTCAGGCGACCGAGTGGGTGATGGTGCCGGTGTAGGTGCCCGCGACGGCGGAGGCCGGGACGGCGATGACGAGCGTCGGCTGCCAGCCAGTGGGCGAGACGCAGTCGCGGTTCGCGTGTAAGAACCTGGCGTGCGGATGGATGCCGCGGTCTCCGGAGCTACCTAGCGCTTGGGCGATTGATGGTGTAATGATGTAATCATGGAAACTCTCTTTGAGCACGCGGGCGGCCAAGAAGGGCTCCATAGGTTCATCGACATCTTCTATGGAAGCGTCTTGTCCGATCCACTGCTCCAGCCATTGTTCGGTGAAGGACTTCCGCAGCACGTGACACATCTGACGGCTTTCACGGCCGAGACCTTCGGCGGGCCCGACCTGTTCTCCAGGGAAATGGGTGGCTTTTCCCGGCTGATCGACGCGCATCGTGGGCTGGGGATCACCGAGGAGCAGCGTCAGCGGTTCGTCGAGCTTTACATGGCGGCCGCCGATCAGGCCGGACTGCCGGAAGACGTGCCTTTCCGGGAGGCGCTGCGGTCCCATGTGGAGTTCGGGTCGAAGGTGGCGATGCAGAACTCCCATGCCGAAACCGATGACCAACTCCACCCGCTCCGAGAGGTGCCGCAGTGGGGATGGTCCGAGCCGAGCTAGCTTCCACCGCCACGTCAATCGAGGCTCCCGGTACCTTCCGCCCAGGGCCCGCGCCTGGGCGGGAAGTGCCGGGAATCCTACTTGTGCTGCAACAGCAGGGTGAACAGCACGTTGGTGGCCGTACTGAGCGCGAACATGGTCACCGCGACGATCAGGTCATCCCGCTTCCGTGACAGCAGCCCGCCCTGCGAGCCCTCCGGAACGTTGACGATGACCGCCTGGGTGAGGCCGGCGCCGAGCCGTTTCCACAGGTACTTGAAGCCCAGGCCGAGGACCAGCGGGACCATCGTGACCGGCAGCAGGCTCCACCACACCGGGCCCGAGAACGAGCCGAGGAAGCGGCTGGCGACCGCCGCGCCGACGATCGCCGCGAGGGTGCCGACGGCCAGACCGGGGATGAGGGCGAACTGCGCCCAGGTCCGCTTCTTCTCGTTGCAGATCTCCCTGATCCGGGCCGCGTCGTTCGCCGTCTCGTCCACTCGGTAGCGGAGCAGCAGGGCCGTCCCCGAGGAGAGCGTCAACTCCATGATCTTCTCGTTGTTCACGGGGTCGCGCCGGACCATCCGCACCATCTTCAGCGTCGGGGTCATCGTCGAGCCGAGGCCGTCGATGTCCGCTGATGAGTCGGACTCGTACACGACGTAGTTGCTGTCAGTCCAGATGCTGGAATAGCCGCCGGTCTGCTCGAATATCTTGGCGAGCTGCACCAACTGCTCGCGGTGGAGCTTTGTCGGCCCGAGATTCTCTTTCCTTGGTGTCCCAAGGCATCGGGGGGTGATGGCCACTAGGCTGCCTTTCGATCTTCGTAGTGGTACTGACTGGCTGTCCGGGCCCCCAGGCGCCAACTCCGAAGCGGCCGAGCTGGTTAGCGCGCCTGTCTCATTCTCTGCTTGATCGCCTGCACATGCGAACAGAATGGACATCAAGGCAATGTGTGCATAGTTCGCCCATGTGCTTATAAAGCGTAACTCGGAGCGGTTTAATGAACCGCCACTGATCCTAGCTGAAGATCGCAAATGTATTGCGTATTCTCTTCGCGTTTGCCGAAAGACGAGGTGGGTGGGTGGTTATGTCCTCGGGAACGCCGGGAGTGCCGAGTGCGACGTGGACGGTGGCGGTGAGATTTATTCACGTTAATGTTCGGGAAGGCCCTTTCCTGAATCCTTTGTGGCGGGAAGAGGGTGTTTTCCGCTCAGGTGCTGGTGGCAGCTTGCGCTGTCGGCGGGGCTCCCCATGCGGTGCAGGGGGTGACGCAGAAAGTTGCGGGATGAGAAAACTTGCCGAGTCCGCAAAATTCTGTAGTCTGGGGGCATGACCGGGCTACGCGAACGAAAGAAGCAGGCGACCCGCGACGCCCTGATGGCCGCCGCGCTCCAGCTCGCCATGGAGCGCGGCCTGGACAACGTGCGGGTCGAGGACATCGCCGAGGCGGCGGGGGTGTCGCCGCGGACGTTCAGCAACTACTTCTCCAGCAAGTGGGAGGCGCTCGCCGCCCGCCACGTCGACCGGACCAGGCACTCGGCACAGGTGCTGCGCGACAGGCCGCCGGGCGAGCCGCTGTGGGAGGCGGTGACGCGGGCCATGCTGGCGCCGTGGGAGAACGCGGAGCGGACCACGCAGCCGCCCGCCCCTGAGGTGCGGTCCGCCCTGCGGCTGCTGACCAGCGCGCCCGCCATGGAGGGGGAGTCGCTGCGGATGCTCTTCTCCGCCGACGCCGAGCTGGCCGCGGCCGTCGCCGAGCGCACCGGCACCGACCACGAACGCGACCTCTATCCGCAGCTGGTCGCCACGGCCGTGATCACGGCCACGCAGACGGCCGTGCGCCACTGGCTGCTCGTCGAGCCCGCGGTGCCGCTTCTCCCGCTGATCGAAGAGGCGATGCGACAGCTCGCCACCGGACTGCCCGACCCACTCGCCACCGGACTGCCCGACCCACTCGCCATCGGACTGCCCGACCCACTCGCCACCCGACTGTCCAACCCGACAGCACAAGGAGCGCCCCAATGACCGCGGACGTCGTCATCGCCGGTGGTGGCCCCAACGGGCTGATGCTGGCCAGTGAGCTGGCCCTGGCCGGAGTCCGGCCGATCGTTTTGGAGCGGCTGCCGGAGCGCAGCCAGGCGCCCAAGGCCAACGGCATCGTCGGGCAGGTCGTCAGGCTGCTCGACCAGCGCGGCCTCTACCGGCGCTTCCTGGGCGTCGCCGAGCCGCCGCGGCCGATCCCGATGTTCCTGTTCGGCGCGCTGCCGCTCGACCTGGCCGAGATCGAGGGCAACACGATGTACGCCATGGGCATCAAGCAGGCCCGCCTGGAGGAGCTGTTCGAGGATCGGGCCCGCGAGCTGGGCGTGGAGATCAGGCGTGGGCGGGAGCTGACCTCGCTCACCCAGGACGAGGCGGGCGTGACGCTCGAACTGGACAGCGGTGAGCGGCTGCGCACCCGCTACCTGGTCGGCTGTGACGGCGCCCACAGCACGGTCAGGAAGCAGGCCGGCATCGGCTTCCCCGGCGTGAACGCGTTCTCCGTCATCTCGCGGGCCGGCCACGTCGTCTTGCCGGAGGCGACGATCCGGATGGACCGGGCCGAGCTGGAGCTGCCCGGTGTGGGGACGGTGGCCCTGTATGCCTGGCACCGCACCGAGCGGGGCGCGTACGCCCTGCTGCCCATGAGTCCCGAGGTCCTGACGATCAGCTCCGTCGAGTGGGGCGGCGACGACCCCGGTGAGGACGTCGAGATGACGCTCGGCGAGCTGGGCGAGAGCCTGTCCAGAGTGCTGGGCGTCGACATCTCCCTGGCCGCGCCGCCCGGCCCGGGGCCGCACCTGCTGCGCCGCCTCAGCGGGCGCAACACCCGGATGGCCGACCGCTTCCGAGCGGGCAGGGTGCTGCTGGCCGGGGACGCCGCCCACGTGCACTCCGCGGTCGGGGCGCCGGGGCTGAACCTGGGCCTCCAGGACGCGGCCAACCTCGGCTGGAAGCTGGCGGCCACCGTACGCGGCACGGCGCCGCCCGGCCTGCTCGACAGCTACGACCGGGAGCGCCGGCTGGCCGCCGAGCGGGTCACCATGCACAGCAAGGCCCAGCTCGCGCTCATGTCGCCGGGGCCGGAGGTGACGGCGCTGCGCGAGGTGTTCGGTGGGCTGCTCCAGGACATGAGCGCACGTGGCCGGATATCTGCGCTCATGTCGGGCGCCGATGTCACCTATCCCATGGACGCCCCGGCGCACCCGCTGACCGGCCACTTCGTACCTGACCTGGAGCTGGAGCCCGTGCCTCTCCCCACGCTCATGCGGGAGGGCCGGCCGCTCCTGCTCGACCTCGCGGGAAGCGTTCGGAAGGACGTGTGGGACGGCCGGGTCGACGTGGTCACGGCCACGTGCGCGGCGCCGCCCGCCGCCGCGCTGCTGATCCGCCCGGACGGGTACGTGGCCTGGGCGGGCACCCCGGACGGCTCGCTGGACGAGGCTGTCAGAACCTGGTTCGGTTAACCTGATCCCGGACTCTGAGGAGGGCTCATGCCGGAGAATCTGATCTTTCGCCTGCCGCCGACGTTCGAGACGGTCGAGGAGGAGCGGCGACATCGCCAGGAGCGGCTCGCCGCCGCGCTGCGGATCTTCGGCAAGCTGGGCTTCGAGGAGGGTGTCGCGGGACACATCACCGCCCGGGACCCCGAGCTGACCGACCACTTCTGGGTCAACCCGTTCGGCATGTCGTTCAAGCACGTCCGCGTGAGCGACCTGATCCTCGTCAACCACGAGGGCAAGGTGGTCGAGGGCCGCTACCCCGTCAACGAGGCGGCCTTCGCCATCCACTCGCAGGTGCACCAGGCGCGGCCCGGCGTGGTGGCGGCCGCGCACAGCCACTCCGTGTACGGGCGCGCGCTGTCGGCGCTCGGGCGGGTGATCGAGCCGATCACGCAGGATGCCTGCGCCTTCTATGAGGACGTCTCGCTGTTCGACGACTACACGGGCGTGGTGACGGACCTGGAGGAGGGCAAGCGCATCGCCGCCGCGCTGGGCGGCAACAAGGCCGTCGTGCTGCGTAACCACGGGCTGCTGACCGTGGGCGACAGCGTGGACGCGGCGGCGTGGTGGTTCATCACGATGGAACGCTCGGCGCAGGTGCAGCTCGTCGCCCAGGCGGCCGGGCAGGTGGTGCCCATCGAGCCGGACAACGCGGCGCTCACTCATAAGCAGATCGGCAACGACCTGGTCGGCTGGATCAACTACCAGCCCCTCCACGACCAGATCATCCGCGAACAACCGGACCTGTTCGAGTGATCTGATAAACCCCTTTCCATCCGTTACGGCAAGCCACACCCACCGCCACCCGCCGCACGTGGCTGAGGGCCTCCAGGAACACGGCCGCTGAACCCGCACGGGGCCGGGCGCCGATACGTGCGTCTTGTTGACCGTGGCTTCCGTTGCGGGCAGCCGTCTCGATTCCTGTGGCGGTCCGTGGCGGCTGGGGTCCCTGGGGGGAGACCCCTCCAGGGGGAGGGCTCTAGCGGCGGAAGGTGTGGCGATAGGTCAGTGGGGCGACGCCGACCGCCGCGTGGAGGTGCTGGCGGAGGGAGACCGTCGTGGTGAAGCCGGCTCGGCGGGCCACCTCCTCCACTCCTGCGTCCGTCGTTTCCAAGAGGTGTCTGGCGTGGTCGACCCGTTGCTTGGTCAGCCAGCGTGACGGGCTCAGGCCGGTTTCCTCGCGGAAGCGTCTGGTGAAGGTGCGGACGCTCATCTTCGCGTATCCGGCCAGAGCGTCCAGGTCGAGTGGCTCGTCCAGGTGGGCGAGCATCCAGGTGCGGGTCGGGGCGGTGCTGGTGCCCGTCGGGTCGGGGAAGGGGCGGTCGATGTACTGGGCCTGGCCGCCGTCCCGCCAGGGAGGCATGACGCAGCGGCGGGCCGCCCGGTTGGCCACCTCGGTGCCGTGGTCGCGTCTGATCACGTGGAGGCAGAGGTCCAGTCCGGCCGCCACGCCCGCCGAGGTGAGAACGTCGCCGTCGTCGATGAACAGCACCGAGGGATCCAGGTCGACCCTGGGGAACAGTTCGGCGAAGTGGGGGGCCTCGCGCCAGTGCGTGGTGGCGGGGCGGCCGTCCAGCAGGCCCGCTGCGGCCAGGACGAACGCGCCCGTACAGATCGACATGATCCGCTTGTGGCCCTGCAGGGCGTCGCGCAGGTAGGGCTGGATCGTGCCGTCCTTCATCGCCCGGCCCGCGTGGATGCCGGGGACCAGGACCGTGTCGGCCGTGTCCAGGACGTCCAGGTCGTGGTCGGGCAGGACGCTGTATCCGGCCGAGCAGCGCACGGGCCGGCGGCCGGGGGAGCAGGTGACGACCTCGTAGAGTTTCTCGCCGGCCGGTGACTCCGCCGTCCAGAAGACCTGGCCGGGAACGCCCAGGTCGAGAGGGGCGAAGTGGTCGAGGACGAGGACCGCGATCCGATGGGCCATGGCCGGATTCTTTCATATATTGGCTATCCGGCCACTCGCGGCGCCGAGTGCGGATAAATCAGGATTAGCGGATGACCATAAGCACCACCACCCGGACCAGGCGGCTGCATCGGGCCTGGTTCGTCGCGGCCGTCGCGTTCGTGGCTATTCTCGGGGCGGCCGGGTTCCGTGCCACTCCCGGTGTGCTGATCACTCCGCTCCAGGAGGAGTTCGGCTGGACCAAGGGCACGATCTCGCTCGCGGTGTCGGTCAACCTGGTGCTCTACGGCCTGACCGCGCCGTTCGCGGCCGCCCTGATGGACCGGTTCGGGATGCGGCGGGTGGTGTCGCTCGCGCTGCTGCTGGTGGCCATCGGCAGCGGGCTCACGGTGCTGATGACGGCGAGCTGGCAGCTGCTGCTGTTCTGGGGCGTGTTCGTCGGGCTGGGCACGGGGTCCATGGCGCTGGTGTTCGTGGCGACGGTGACCGACCGGTGGTTCGTACGGCACCGCGGGCTCGTCACCGGTGTGCTCACCGCGGCCGGCGCCACCGGCCAGTTGATCTTCCTGCCGGTGCTCGCCCAGCTGGCCGAGGGGCCGGGGTGGCGGGTGGCCTCGCTGACCGTGGCGGGAGCCGCGCTGGCGGTGGTGCCGTTCGTGTGGTGGCTGATGCGTGACCGTCCGGAGGACGTGGGCACCACGGCGCTGGGGGCGGAGCCCGGTGTCGTCCGTACCCAGCCCGTCCAGCAGAACGCGGCCGTGCGGGCGCTCACGGTGCTCAGGTCGGCGGCGCGGACCCGGGCGTTCTGGTTCCTGGCGGGCGGCTTCGCCATCTGCGGCGCCAGTACGAACGGCCTGGTCGGCACCCACTTCATCCCCGCCGCGCACGACCACGGCATGGCCGAGCCGGTCGCGGCGGGGCTGCTCGCGATCATCGGGATCTTCGACATCGCGGGCACGATCGCCTCCGGCTGGCTCAGCGACAAGGTGAATCCGAAGGTCCTGCTCGGCGTCTACTACGGGCTGCGCGGGCTGTCGCTGATGGTGCTGCCGGGGCTGTTCGCGGCCACGACCGAGCCCAGCATGCTGATCTTCATCGTGTTCTACGGGCTCGACTGGGTGGCGACCGTGCCGCCGACCGTGGCGCTGTGCCGCCGGATCTACGGGGCGGACGGCGCGATCGTGTTCGGCTGGGTGTTCGGCTCGCACCAGATCGGCGCCGCGTTCGCCGCCGTGGGCGCCGGGCTCACCCGCGACCACCTGGGCGCTTACGACCTGGCCTGGTACGTCTCGGGCGCGCTCTGCCTCCTGGCCGCCGGCATGTCCCTGGCCATCGGGCATGCTAAGGGGCGATGAGTGAGCCAGAGTTGATGGTCCTGCCGCTGGTGGTCAGGATCGAGAGAGCGACGCCGCCCGAGCGTACCGACGCTTTGGAGGCGGCCGCGATGGCCGTGCTGAGCCTGCTCGACGACCCCGGCGAGTGGGGTGCGGAGCTGTACGCCTGGCAGTCCACCGGCAGGATCCGCAAGGTCGTGCGCCGGGCCAGGGGCGCCGAGTGGCGCAGGGCGCTGGCGCTGGCCGGCCGTACCGTCGAGCACCGTACGGCCGAGGTGCGCGTGCACCCGCCCGTGCCGCTCGACGACTGGCCCAGAGACCTCGCTCGGTTGCAGGTGTCGGGCACCGAGCTGACCGACACCGGCGACCTCGCGCCCGCGGAGCCGCCGATCCTGTGGGCCAACCCCGGGCTCGCCATGTCGGCGGGCAAGGCCATGGCCCAGGCCGGGCACGCCGCCCAGCTCGCCTGGTGGGCCAGCGACGAGGCCGAGCGCGCCGCGTGGCGGGCGGCCGGGCTGGCCGTGACGGTGCGCACCGCGGCGGCGGCCGACTTCCAGGCGAAGGTGGCCGCCGGGCTGCCCGTGGTGCGGGACGCCGGGTTCACCGAGATCGAGCCGGGTTCGTGCACGTTCGTCGCCGATGCGCCGTGGCTGTACGGGCGGGTCGCCCGGTCGTGACGGGCGCGGTCGTGACGGGCGCCGGCGGTCATGATGGGCGCCGGCGGTCATGATGGGCGCTAGATCTCGATCACGTCGGCCAGGACGCCGCCCGCCGGGGTGATCCGGGCGGGCGACGGGCTGTCGTAGACGATCATCAGCCGGCCGTCCGCCAGCACGGCCAGCCCTTCCGGATGGTCGCAGCCGATGCCGTACGGCAGCTCGGCGACCGTCTCCAGCTCGTCCGCCGCGACCACCTCGCCCGCTCGGTGAACCCGCCAGCGCAGCACGCGCACCGGCCCGTCGAGGCTCATGCTCGGCCCGGCCAGCAGCAGCACGTCGCGGCCGTACGGGCACAGGTCCCGCACGCCCAGCCCGCCCAGGTCCAGGAAGTGCTTGCGATACGGCTCGCGCAGCCGTAGCCGGCCCGGGTGGGCCTCGATGGGCCTGATCTCCAGGACCACCGCCCAGCCGCGCAGCACGGGGCCGCGGAGTCCGAGGTAGACCCGCTCGTCCAGCACCGCGATGCCCTCGATGTCGAGGCCGTTGTCCTTGCCGGGCAGCGCGAGGAACGGCGCGAGGTGCGGGTCGTCCGCCAGATGGGCGGCGATGTTGTCCTGGCCCGAGAGGATCGCGCCCGGCAGCGGGGCGTTGGTGGCGGGGTCGAGCGGCAGGCGTACCAGGATGAAGCGGTTCTCCTCGCGGACCACGGTCGCCAGCCGTTTGACGGCCTTGGCCGGGTCCTTGGTCGATTTGACGCGGCGGCGCTTGAGACTGTGCGAGCCGATGGCCCACAGGTGGCCGTCGGCCCTGGCCAGGCCCTCGATGTCCGCCTCTTCCTCAGGGCCGGCGGGCAGCCTTACGTAGTCGGCCAGCCGGAAGGTGCGCTGACCCGCGTAGTTCACGCCGGTCCAGGCCAGATGCTCGATGGTGGCGGTCTCGTCCCCGGCCACCCACAGGCCGCTGCCGTCGTGCCGTAACGCGGAGAGGTTCGTGTGCGTTTGGGAGGCTTGCGAGGCCGGGTCGAATCGGAGCTCCACCTGTTCCACGAAGCCATGATGACACTTCGGCCGCTTCATAAGCGGAATGGCGGGATTTGTCGTACGCTCCCGATCGTGCTCGATGGGGATGATGGGACCGAAGGTTCCCGTGTGAGAACTGCTGCCAGGCCGGGAACCCCTGTTTCTTCACCCAGGCGATCCCGCATCGGCGATCTTCGGATGCGGGATCTATACCGGGGGCTCGCGGTCGTGACCGCGGTGGCGGTCGTCACTGTCACGCTGGTCATGCTGCTCCCGTCGCGGCCGGACGAGGTCGCCGCACGGCCGGTTGCCGCGCCATCGACCGTGCCGACCTCGTCCGTGCCGACCGCATCCGGGCTTACGGCCTCCCCCTCCGCTTCGTCCGAGCCGTCGGTGACGCCCTCGCCGGTGGACTCCGCGGCGGCGGCCGCTCCCCAGGCCACGCCGACTCCCGGCCCGTCGCTGGCGCCCGGATACACCGCCATGGAGGCCCTGTACGCCGACCCCCGGGTCCCCAAGCTGCCGAAGAAGGTCGCGCGGCTGAAGATGACCAAGCCCGGCAGGGGAGTGGTCAAGGACCGGCGGACCGGCCTGGTCGTGCCCAGGCTCGGCAGGCCGTGGAAGGCGCACCAAGCGGCGCCGTTCACCAGCAAGCAGGTGCTCCCGCTGAAGCGCGGCTCGAACCAGCGGGGCATGCTCGTCACCTGCCCGCTCCCGATCGAGGAGCAGAAGTCGGCGCGCGACACCGCGCTGCTCGCCGCCCGCTGGACGCTCAACCACCATCCCGAGGGCGGCCGGATCCGCTGGCAGGTCTCCCAGCCGATCAAGGGCGGCTGGCTGCTCACGTACCTGGTCAGGTACGGCAAGCACGTCTCGCGGGCGGCTGTGGTCGTGCTCGACGGGGGAATGGCCAAGCCGGGGCTGGCGTTCGTGACAGTGCCGGAGTCGCAGCGGAACAGGTGGCGTGACATCACGCGCGTGGTTTCCGGGGTGCGTGTTCTAGGCTAGAAGATCATGTACGGCGATATGGGGGAGTGACGCCGTGGAACGCCCAGGTCAGCCGAAGGCGCCTGACAAACGCTCGGGACAGCCGCAGGCGCCTGACAGAGACAAGCCCAAGCCGCCCTGGCGCGCGGAAGGGCTGCCCGGCTCGTCCGGCGGCGGTCGCCCGAAGATCAACTGGTGGCGCTTCGTCGTCACGCTGCTCGTCGTCTACGCGGCGTTCTTCCTGGTCTCCTCCTTCTTCGACAACGGCTCCGTCGAGACGGTGTCCTACACCGAGTTCACCAAGCAGGTGACCTCGAAGAACGTCAAGGACATCTACGCCACGGGCCTGTCGGTCGAGGGCGATCTGCGAGCCGCGGCCAAGGATCCGGACAGCGGCAACAAGTCGTACACGAAGTTCAAGACGGAGATCCCCGCCTTCGCCAACAACGATCAGCTTTACCAGCAGCTGGAGAGCAGCGGGGTCGACATCAAGGCCGACCCGATCAACGGCGGGCGCGGCTTCTTCGTGAACCTGCTGCTCTCCCTGCTCCCCGTTCTGCTGCTGGCAGGGCTCTGGATCTGGGTCATGCGCCGCGGCGCCAGCATGATGGGCGGCGGCGGGCTGAGCGGCCTCGGCCGGTCCAAGGCGGCCAAGCCGGTCGAAGCGGGTCAGGTGCGGGCCACGTTCGCGGACGTGGCGGGCATCGACGAGGTCGAGAACGAGCTCGTCGAGGTCGTCGACTACCTGAAGGACCCCGACAAATACCGCAGGCTCGGCGCCAAGCTGCCCAAGGGCGTGCTGCTCGCTGGACCTCCCGGCACCGGCAAGACGCTGCTGGCCCGCGCCGTGGCCGGTGAGGCGAACGTGCCGTTCTTCTCCGCCAGCGCGTCGGAGTTCATCGAGATGATCGTCGGCGTGGGCGCGTCACGCGTACGCGACCTGTTCGAGGAGGCGCGCAAGGTCGCCCCCTCGATCGTGTTCATCGACGAGATCGACGCCATCGGCCGGGCCAGGGGCGGCGCCGGCGGCATCGGCGGGCACGACGAGCGCGAGCAGACGCTCAACCAGATCCTCACCGAGATGGACGGCTTCTCCGGCGTCGAGGGCGTCATCGTCATCGGGGCCACGAACCGGCCGGAGATCCTCGACCCGGCCCTGCTGCGGCCGGGCCGGTTCGACCGCACGGTGCAGGTGGGGTTGCCCGACGCCGCCGGACGTACCGCGATCCTGGCCGTACACAGCAGAAGCGTGCCGCTCGACGGCGAGGTCAGCCTCGACCAGATCGCCAAGACCACGCCCGGCATGACCGGCGCCGACCTGGCGAACCTCGTCAACGAGGGCGCGCTCCTGGCCGCCAAGCGCGGCAAGGAGAAGGTCGGCATCGCCGACTTCGCCGACGCGCTGGAGAAGCTGCAGCTCGGCGCGGCGCGCAGCATCGTGATGCCGGAGGAGGAGCGCACCAGAACCGCCTTCCATGAGGCCGGCCACGCGCTGCTCGGCATGCTGCAGCCGGGCGCCGACCCGGTCAGGAAGATCTCGATCATCCCGCGCGGGCGGGCCCTCGGCGTCACGCTGTCCACGCCCGACACCGATCGTTACGCCTACGACGAGCAGTATCTCCGCGGGCGCATCACCGGCGCGCTCGGCGGGATGGCGGCCGAGCAGGTGGTGTTCGGCGTGATCACCACCGGCGCCGAGAATGACCTGGAGCAGGTCACCATGATCGCCCGCGGCATGGTCGGGCGCTGGGGCATGTCGGAGAAGGTCGGGCCGCTGACCATCCTGCCCAGCGACGGTCAGCCGCCGCAGGCCTCGCCCGCCATGCTCGCCACTGTCGACGAGGAGGCGCGGCGGATCGTGGACGAGTGCTACGAGCGCGCGCTGCGCGTCCTCGGCGAGAACCGCGACAAGCTCGACGCCATCGTCGCCGCCCTGCTGGAGCACGAGACGCTGGACGAGGCGAGCGCCTACGCCGCCGCCGGGCTTTCCGGGGACTTGGGCAAGCCCGGAACGTAAATTGAGGCCGTGCCGGGCAGGTCTCCGATGTGACACTCAACGACGAGCTTCTCGCAGAGCTCGGCGATGCCGGGCTGGAGGAGGTCGCCGGGCTGCTCGGCACGGACACCGCGACGGCCCGCATCGTGCTCACGACGGTGTCCGGCACCATCATCGGCGGCCTGGCGCGCAACGCCACGCACCCTGAAGGTGCGGAGGCGCTGTGCGCCGCTCTCGACGACCATGTGGACGCGGACCCGTTCAACGGTGACGTGGCGTCGCTGTCGCGTGATGGGCAGAGCATCCTGGGGCACGTACTCGGCGGGCAGGGCACCGAGCAGGCGGCCGAGGGGTTGTCACGGCTGGTGGGGATCGACGCTCGCACGATCATGAGGTTGCTGCCGCTGATCGCGCCCATGATCATGTCGCTGCTGGCCGGGCGGGCGACCCGCGGTCGGATGGAGGCCGGGGCCGTCGCCGACACCCTGAACCAGGAGAGCGCCACCCTTCCCGCCGAGCTGGGCGAGCTGCTCGGCTCGATCTTCGATGGCGATTCCATGGACGTACCCGGGCAGCCGAACTTCGACCGGTGAACGGTAAGCTGGTGCGGTGATCATCCTGGCCTCAGCGTCCCCTGCCCGGCTGGCCCTGCTCCGCAGCGCCGGACTCGACCCCAAGGTGATCGTCAGCGGCGTCGACGAGGAGGCCTACTCCGCCTACTCGCCCGCCGCGCTCGCCCTTGAGCTGGCCAAGGCCAAGGCGTCGGCGGTCGCGAGCGGGCTCGACGAGGGCCTGGTCATCGGCTGCGACTCGATCCTGGAGCTCGACGGCAGGCCGTACGGCAAGCCGGCCACGGCCGAGGAGGTGGCCGAGCGGTGGCGGATGATGCGCGGCCGGACCGGACGCCTGGTGACCGGCCACTGCGTCATCGACGTACCCGCCGGCCGGCAGGTGGCCGAGGTGTCCACCACCGTGATTCACTTCGGCCGGCCGTCTGACGAGGAGATAGCCGCCTACGCCGACACCGGTGAGCCGCTCGGCCTGGCCGGGGCGTTCAGCATCGAGGGGCGGGGCGGCTGGTTCGTCGACGGCATCGAGGGCGACCACGGCAACGTGCTCGGCATCTCGCTGCCGCTGCTCCGCGAACTTTTCGGCGAACTGGGCTACGCGGTGACGTCGTTCTGGCGCTAGCGTGCCGGGCATGCGATCAGTACGCGACTTCTTGGCGGGCGTCGGCTTCTTCTTTCAGGGTGTGGGCTGGGTCGCCAAGCATGGCCGGTGGTGGCTGTTCGGGTTGATCCCGGCGCTGCTGGCTTTCGTGGTGTACGTGGTGGCGTTGGTCTTCCTCGGCACGAACGCGTCCGACATGGCGGAATTTCTTACGCCGTTCGCCGACACGTGGGGGTGGCGGGACCTCTTCCGTACGCTGATCGCGATCGCGCTGGTCCTCGGCGGGCTGGCGCTGGCGGTGCTGACCTTCACGGCGCTCACGCTGGCGATCGGGGAGCCGTTCTACGAGAAACTGTCCGCCACGGTGGATCCGTTGCCGGGGGCGGAGGAGCAGCCGTGGTGGCGTACCTTGCCCCGGTCTCTGCGGGACAGTCTGGTGACGTTGGGGTATGTGCTGCTTTTCACCGTGCCGCTGTTCTTCCTGGGATTCGTGCCGGTGGTCGGGCAGACGGTGGTGCCGGTGCTGGGGGCCATGGTCTCCGGGTTCTTCCTGACGGTGGAGCTGACGACGCTGGCGCTGGAACGGCGGGGGATGGCGCGTAAGGAGCGGTTCGCCCTGCTGCGGGGGAACAAGGCGGGGGCGTTGGGGTTCGGGGTGGTGGTGTTCTTGCTGTTCCTGGTGCCTTTTGTGGCGGTTGTCGCGATGCCGGCGGGGGTGGCAGGGGCGGCCCTGTTCGTCCGCAACCGCCTGGCCCCAACTCCCGTCCCCCCGACCTCCACCCCCTGACCCCCTCGACCTCCGTCCCCTGGCCTCCCGCGATCATCCACGACCCCGCCCTCATCCAGTAGTCGTTGACCCCGCGCGGCCCCGACTCAGTTGTCCATCCCCTTATCCCCAGAACGCGGTTCGGCGCATCGGAGACACCCTCCGTCCGGGCACCCTCATGCCTCATGACGACCAACGCCTCCGCGCCCTGCCTGACCCTGACCAGCCCCACCGACGTCCTTGCCGCGGTGCCCTACCTCGTGGGATTCCACCCGGTCGACAGCCTCATCGTGCTCGGCCTCACCCATGGCCAGGCCAAGCTGGCGACCCGCTGGCCATTGCCGTTCCCGCCGGGCACGCTGGAGCCTTTGTCGGCGCTGTTCGATCGGGAGGCCATCACCCACATCATCCTGATCGGCTACGGCTCAGGAGACCGGGTCACCCCGGCCGTGGACGAGGCCCGCCAACTGGCTGCCCGGGCAGGTGTCGGCGTGGACGAGGCCCTGCGGGCTGAGGGCGGCCGCTACTGGTCGTACGTATGCGACGTGCCCCGCTGCTGTCCTCCCGAAGGCACTCCGTACGACCTCTCGACCAGCCAGATCGCCGCCGAGGCCACCGTGCACGGCCTGGTGGCCCTGCCCGACCGCCAGAGTCTGGAACGCACCATCGCCCCGCTCACCGGCCCCGTCCGGGTGTCGATGCGCCGCGCCACGGCGGAGGCCGTCGCCGAGTTCCGCACCCGGCTGATGGAGGCCACGGACGCGAACGCGTTCGCCCAGCAGTTCGTCACCCGGGGGCTGGTCAGAGTCCGCGCCGCCCTGGCCACCCACGCCGCCGGTGGCAGCCTGGACGACGCCGAAGCCGCCAGACTCGGTCTCGACCTGGCGGTGATCAGAATCCGCGACGAAGCCTGGACCCTCGCCGGCGACTCCCACGCCGCCCTCTGGAAAGACCTCACCCGCCGCCTGGAACCACGCTTCACCCCACCGGCCGCCTCCTTGCTGGCCATGGCCTCCTGGCGCACGGGCGACAGCGTCCTGGCCACCATCGCCCTCGAACGCGCCCTGACCGCCGACCCGAGCTACTCGATGGCCAACCTGCTCATGCACGCCCTGCAGCAACTCCTGTCCCCGACCACCCTGCTCGACCGCCTTCCCACCCCATCCGAACTGGACACTGCCATGGGGCCGGTCAATGCGGGTTGGCTAATCCCCCTGATCAACAACCTGGACGAGGACCATGAAACGGCCGCTTAAGCCAATCCATTGCTTTGATCAGCACACAACCGCCGCGATCAATCAGTTCCTCGACAACCAGCTCGGTCAGGTGGGGAAAGAAGATCTGCAGGCAGGCTTGGCCTGCCGGGGACCCGGCATGCTGCACAATGAACTCCGCGGCCGCTCTGGTGACGATCAAGATCTTGGTCGAACCCGATCATCACGGAGCGGCCCGTACTCATGTGCGGCCCGTTACCCCATCGCGATCAATGCCAAGCGAGAGCCACGCCGCTGCCCGTGATCGCGGCGCACACTTCGCGCCAGAGCCACACGCCCTTGGCCGTTGACTCGTGGACCCAGGTTCAGTCATTGGTCACCGGGATCTTCATATCGTTGGACTTGTCGCGGACTGTCCGTTGGGCGAGCGGCTGTGTAAGACGCAGCTGCACGGGATAGGCGTACCCAATGTCTTTTGTGGGTCTCTCCTCCCAAGGAGGGAGAGAGCCACAGGAGTTTTCCACCCAACGCCGACGACCACATGGGAAGCGGACTCGGTGACCTCCGTGTCTACGACCTTCTCACAAAAGGTTCCATCCTCGCGCTTGTCGCTGAATAGGAGCTCGGCCACGATGTTTTGCTGGTTGGCGGACACCTTGATCGAGGAAATTGGATACCACTTCTCCTGGCCGACGCATCCGGTTAGCGCCAGTAGCGCCAGCGATGCGAGGATCAGCAGGATTCTTTCAGAGGATATCTTGTGAGACACGTTGGGAGATCTTCTTCTAGAAGAGGGTGGGGAACTTGCGCCTTTTGATGTCGCTGCCGATGTTTAGCTGGATGTCGTTGATTTCGGTGAACCATTCATTGCAGGGGCTCAGGAAGTTTCCTGTGACTTTGCCCTTTATGCCGCCGAAGTGGATTCCTCGGGCGTATGCGTAACCTTTCCATTTTCCATTGACTTTGAGGTTGCGGATTGTGTAGCTTATTGTGGCTGCTCAGGGGTTACCGTGGATCCCAAAACATACTGGGCGGAATTGGAGCAAGGGATGCTCCCCTCGCTGAGTTTCAAAAACTACCGAGCGTGGATGGAAGGCGGGAGGCTCGGCGCAACAGATGGGAATATTGCGATAGCTCGACAAGATTATCTCGAGGATGCCTGGGCAATCGGAGGAGCGGCTGCCAAGTACTGGACATGCGTCAGGTCGAACCGCCGGACGTGCAATTAAAAAGGGATGCTCGGAGAATTATGCTGACTCGAAGCAGATCCAACGGTGGAGCGCGCAGTACGCTGGCACTTATTATTTTAAGCTCCTGCCTTCTCTTATCGGGATGTGGGCCCACGAGATTCCAGGTCGATTCGAGAGTTCTTGATGACGTGCGCAGCATTGGAAAGGTGGTTGCTGAGACTACTCGTGAAGGCGACGTAGACGGAGACATCGAAGTCGTCAACACGATAGTAGTCGATGTCACTACCCCAAAAAAAAGGAATGCGCTTAATGAAGCTGTAAAAATTCTAGCGCGTCGCGGGTGGAATATTTCTACGGACAATCGGCCGACGATAGTGACACTGGATTCCGCGAATCGGCCAGGTGCCTATTTGGCTATACGCCCTTTTGATGCTGCCTATTTTGAAGACGACTCGCAGGTTTTGGAGCGAGTAAAGGAGTCGTTGGCCAAGTCGGACGCATTAGTGAATGTGGAGACCTTCCCGAGTGAATAGGGGCATCGCCGCGTCGTCAGCACTGACCTTGATGACTTACGCATCCCCGCTGCCAGCAAGGAGGCTCTCGACCTGGTCCGCCGCATCGCCCCGCCCAAGCCGCAATTGGACTCCGACGAGTGGCAACAATCGACGGTATGCCTGCGTTGAGCGCAGGGCGGGACCATCCCCGCCCGCGCGGGGATGGTCCCAGTGTCTCCTGTACGCTACGGCGGGCCCCGTCGTGCTGCTCGCGCACACGGGGATGAGCCCAATTGATCACTCTCGTGTGCCGGGCCTACGACCATATCGGGGCGGCATTCTTGGCTTTGGCCGCCGCTAGCATCGTCGGCCTTTGCTTGCTCGTTGTCTGAACTGTCAGGCCGTGTGTCATCTCTCTGCACCCCAAACGAGGGCTGTCCGGTCGGCAGGCAGGATGCGGTTGCGCTTGTGTGGCCGGCTGAGGACGAATACCGGGACACCCTCGGGGATGTCCAGTTCCCTTCGCTCGTCTGGGGAGGGCATGCGAGCGGTGACCTCTGCTGGCCCCTCCACGACCACCCGTTCGACGGGGGCCTGTGGGCGGACGTAGGAGCCTTCACGCTTCACGGTGACGATCAGTCCCTCGCTGCGCAGCACCCCGAGTGCCTGCCGTACGGCGACGCGGCCGAGCTCGTACTCCTGCATCAGCCGGCCCTCTGACGGGAGTGCCTGGCCAGGCTCGAGTCGTCCCGCTGCGATGTCCGCGCGGATGATGTCGGCGAGCTGGCGGTGCACAGGTCGATCGGAACCGAAGTCGATCACAACACGTCATCATCACAACCCCACTACCTCATAAGAGCTTGTAGGCATATGCTCATAAGGAACGAGCAGCAAGAACGTTGCCACATCAAGGTAGGGGAGGTTGCCGCTATGCCTGAGCTTCTAGGTCTAGAGGCAGATGCCTGGCCTTGTCCAAGACTCTCCGCCCACCCGCCAGGCCGCAGCACCGCCGCCACCACGACGCACATCGACTGGACCAAGGAGGAACCGGTCCGCCAGCGGATAGTGGACTACACCTGCTCCTGCCGCGCACTCGTCTATGAGCTGCTGAGCTGCGGCGGCCACTACATGATCCGTCGCACGCACCAGACCACATCTCCCAAGGTCTTCTACGCCGGGCCATGGCCATGGCCACGGGCCGTGGCAGAGCACGTTTGGACGATGATCCTCACGGGCGAGGCTCGCTGATGACACCGTCCCGCTGGTCGCCCTATGTCGGAGCCTGGCCCCAACCAAACCGAGAACGGCGGTAAGACCGCCTCGCTCCACGCCGGGTCTGAGCAGGACCGCGACCACCACGAGGTACGCCTGCACGCGGTCGAGCGCCTCCGCCGACACCCCGGCGGTCTGAACCAGCGTGACGATGATGGCGGCGTCCGGATCGCGGATAAATAGCCGGCGTGCTCACCGTCTGCGCCCTCGCGCCGACGCTGCTGATCATCACGCCGATCCACAACCAGAGACGCACCGATCCACAACCAGAGAAACGTCTGCCGCCGCACCGGTGCCCGTGGCGAGGCCGGGCCTTCGTCGGTCCAGGGCGCATGCCCTCCCGCCGCCACGATTCCTCGCTCACTCTGACGGCGCGGCGGGATGGCGGAAATGTTGCAGGGAGATGTCTTGCGGCTCGGACGATCGAAGTCGTAGCCTGTCGGAACTTGCCATTGATACGCATCGACGATTTCCTCCAGGGAGGTGTCATGGCGGCGTTCACCAGCAAGGACGTCGCGCGTATCGCCGGTGTCTCGCAGAGCACCGTGTCCTATGTGATGACCGGCAAGCGACCCATCTCCGAGCGCACGCGGCAACGGGTCCTGGACGCGATGGAACAACTCACCTACGAGCCGCACTCAGGCGCCCGGTCTCTCGCGGGGCGTCGTACCCGGGTGGTCGGTCTGGTCGTGCGCTTCGGAATCGGCGGCGATGCCTTCGGGTTGCTGCCGTTCATCGAGACCATCGCCAACTCGGCCCGCGCCCACGATCACGAGGTTCTGCTCGTGACCGCGGACGAGGGCTCCGCGGGTCTGCGGCGCCTCGCCGGACGGGCCCTGTGCGACGCGATCATCATGATGGACATCGAGGAGCAGGACGACCGGGTCCCGGTGGCCGCCGCGCTGTCCGTTCCGGTGGTGCTCATCGGTGTGCCGGCCGACCCGGCCGGGCTGCACTGCGTCGACCTTGATTTCGAGGCGGCGGCCCGGATGGCCGTCGACGAGCTGGCCGACACCGGGCATGACGAGATCGTCGTGGTGGGTTACCCGGCCCCGGCGATGGAGCGCGGCCTGAACTACGTCGGCCGCGTTCTGCGATCGGCGCGGCGGCAGGCGCAGGTGCGCGGCCTTCCGCTGACGGTGACCGAACCGGTCGATGGACGGGAGGCCGACGCGGCCGATCAGCTCCTCGCCCGGCGGACCGGTGGGCGTCTCGGCGTGGTGGTGCCGCACAGCGACGCGATCGTGCCGCTGCTGAACGCGCTGCGGAAGCGGGACGTCGTGCCGGGCCGTGACATCTCCCTCATCGGACTCAGTTCCGACCGTGAGGCCGAACAGTCCGATCCGCCGTACACGAATGTCTCCCAGGAACCTCGCGACGTCTCGCGGCGCGCGATGGAGACGCTGTTCTGGTTACTCGATCCGGGTTCCGGCGTGGAACGTCCCGTAATCGACCTGGTCGCGCCACGACTCACCCGTCGTACGACCGTGATGCCCACTCCCTCCAACTGATCACCGGTGGCCTCGGCCAGAGGCCCGCGACCGCGTCGTCGATACGTATCGACGGACACACACCACCCCCGTCGATACGTATCGACACAGGCTCGATCCCCCCGGAAACTCTCCGTATCCGAAAGGACACGACATGATCCGCTCCCCCCGATCCCGCCGAGCCCAGGCCGCGTTCGCCTCGATGTTCACTCTGTCTCTCGCACTCACCGCCTGCGGCGGCGGCTCGAACGGCGGCGGCTCGAACGGCGGCGGCGACTCCTCGACCCTGCGGGTGCTCGACTACTACAACAACGAGCCGAGCAAGACGGTCTGGCAGAAGGCCATCGACGCCTGCGGCAAGCAGGCCGGTGTCACCATCCAGCGCGAGGCGGTGCCCGGCGCGACCCTGATCCAGAAGGTGCTCCAGCAGGCGTCTTCGCGGACCCTTCCGGACATCCTCATGCTGGACAACCCCGATCTGCAGCAGATCGCCCAGAGCGGCGCCCTCACTCCGCTGAACGACCTCGGGCTCAAGGCCGACGGGTACGTCGATGGCGTGGTCAACGCCTCGACGTACAAGGGCAAGCTGTACGGCCTGCAGCCGATCACCAACACCATCGGGCTGTTCTACAACAAGGACCTGCTCGCCAAGGCGGGCGTGACGCCGCCGACGACCTGGGCGGAGCTGAAGACGACGGCCAAGAAGCTGACCTCGGGCGGCACGTACGGGCTGGCGTTCTCGGCACCGGCGAACTATGAGGGCACCTGGCAGTTCCTGCCGTTCATGTGGTCCAACGGTGGCGACGAGAAGAACATCGCGACGCCGGAGACCGCGCAGGCCGTGCAGTTGTGGGTCGACCTGATGAACGACGGCTCGGTGTCGAAGTCCGCTCTCAACTGGACCCAGGCGGACGTCAACGATCAGTTCCGGGCGGGCAAGGCCGCGATGGCGGTCAACGGGCCGTGGCAGTTCCCCACGTTGGACGAGGACAAGAGTGTCAAGTACGGGGTGGCGCAGATCCCGGCACCGGTCGCGGGCAAGCCGATCGTCGCGCCGCTCGGCGGTGAGACGTGGGCCGTGCCGCAGACCGGGAACAAGGACAAGCAGGCCAAGGCCGCCAAGGTCGTCGCCTGTCTCAACTCCGACGACAACCAGCTCAGCCTCGCCAAGGACACCCAGACCATCCCCACCAAGACGGCGCTGCTGGAGAAGTTCAGCTCGAGCAACCCGAACATGGCCGGATTCGTCGACCAGATCCCGACCGCACGGGCCCGCACCGGCGAACTCGGCGCGGACTGGCCGAAGGCGGCCACGAAGATCTACACCGCGTTCCAGTCCGCGCTGACCGGCCAGGCCGCACCGGCCAAGGCCCTGGAAACGGCCCAGAATGGTTGAGCACCAACAACAGTCCACAATGGAACGTCAGACAGATCCACCACCGCCGGCGAGCCTGGCGGATGACGGGACCGTTGCCGGGCCCCGTTTCTGGCACTCGCTCCGCTTCCAGAGCCGCGCCGCGCAGGTGCTGTTCCTGGCCCCGGCCGTGATCTACATGGTGGCGTTCTTCGGCTACCCGATCGTCAAGAACTTCGTGATGGCCTTTCAGGAGTACTCGACGAGCACCTTCTACACCGGCGAGGCGCCGTGGGTCGGGTTCGCCAACTACGCCGAGGTGGTGTCCTCCCCGGTGTTCGGCAAGGCCATGCTGAACACCGTCCTGTTCACCGCAGGCTCGATCGCCGGGCAGTTCGTCATCGGTCTGGCCCTGGCGATGTTCTTCCGGCGCCGCTTCCCGCTCAACGGTGTGCTCCGGTCGTTGATCCTGCTGCCGTGGCTGATCCCGCTGATCGCCTCCGGCGCGGTCTGGCGGTGGATCCTCGACAAGGACAACGGCGCGCTCAACCGGTTCCTGGCCGCCATCGGAGTGGCGAGCGACCACCCCGGCTGGCTGACCAGTACCTCTCTGGCCCTGGTGGCGGTGATCCTGGTGAACATCTGGGTCGGCATCCCGTTCAACCTGACCATCCTCTACGGCGGGCTCCAGGACATCCCGGAGGATCTGTACGAGGCGGCCGCGCTGGACGGGGCGGGAGGCTGGCAGCGGTTCCGGTATGTGACCTGGCCGTTGCTGCGCCCGGTCGTGAGCGTCGTGCTGGTGCTCGGCGTGGTCTACACGATCAAGGTGCTGGACGTGATCCTGGCACTGACCGGCGGCGGCCCGGCCAACGCCAGCCAGACCATCGCGACGCAGTCGTACCACCTGTCGTTCCAGCAGTTCGACTTCGGTCAGGGTGCCGCGCTCGGCAACATCCTGATCGCGATCTCCTTGGTGTTCGCCATCTTCTACCTGCGCGCCAACCGGCGTGCCGTGGACGAGTGAGGCAGTCATGACCACCACCACGCATGCCGCCCGGCGGCGCCGGGAGACCCGGGGCGGCTGGGGCAGCACCGTCGCCGGGATCGTCATCCTCGCCGTTCTGCTGTTCCCGATCTATTGGATGGTCAACGTCTCGCTGCAGCCGGGCGGCTCGGCGGTCGGCACCCCGTGGCTGCCGTTCGACCTCAGCTTCGACGGCTACGCCACCGCGCTCGGCCAGCAGGGCCGCAACCTGGTCACGAGCCTGGTCGTCGCCCTCGGCTCGGTCGTGTTCAGCCTGCTGATCGCGATGCCTGCGGCCTACGCCCTGGCGCACTTCAAGGTCCGCTTCGCGGGCGCGTTCCTCTTCGGGATCCTGATCTCGCAGATGATCCCGGGGATCGTCATCGCGAACGCGCTCTACACCGCCTACAACGACCTGGGACTGCTCAACTCGATCCCGGGCCTGATCCTCGCCGACTCGACCGCGGGCATCCCGTTCGCGATCCTGATCGTCCGCGCGTTCATGATCAACATCCCGCGGGCGGTCCTGGAGGCCGGCCGGGTCGACGGGGCCGGTCACGTCCGGACGTTCATCTCCATCGTGCTGCCGATGAGCCGCAACGCGCTCATCACCGCGGCCCTGTTCACCTTCCTCTTCTCCTGGGCGGACTTCCTGTTCGCCCTCACCCTCACCACGACCGAGGACGTGCGCCCGGTGACGCTCGGGCTCTACACCTACATCGGAACATACGTCAACGACTGGAGCTCGGTCATGGCCACCGCCGTGCTCGCCTCCATCCCGGCCATCGTCCTGCTCGTCGTCGCCCAGCGTTACGTCGCCGCGGGCACGACGGCAGGCGCCGTCAAGTGAACCCGGCAAACCCCCGGCAGAACCAGCAATCCCTCAGCAGAAAAGGTTCGACATGACAAACGGAACTGCAGGCCCGCTGCGTGTGACGGTGTGGGGTGAGAACCGCCACGAACAGATCGAGGAGCACGTGGCGAAGATCTATCCGAACGGCATGCACACGACGATCGCGGAGGGCATCGAGGAGAACCTCGCCGACGGCTGCGTCGTCCGTACCGCCACCCTGGACGATCCGGAGCACGGGCTGACCGAGGAGGTGCTGGCCGACACCGACGTGCTCACCTGGTGGGGTCACGCGGCGCATGACGAGGTCGCCGACGAGGTCGTCGAGCGCGTCCACCGGCATGTGCTGTCCGGGATGGGACTCGTCGTGCTGCACTCCGGGCACTGGTCGAAGATCTTCACCAAACTGATGGGTACGAGTTGCACCCTGCGCTGGCGCGACGAGCACGACCGTGAGCTCATCTGGACGGTCGACCCCACGCATCCCATCGCCCAGGGCGTGCCGCACCCGTTGATCATCGACGAGGATGAGATGTACGGGGAGTTCTTCGACATCCCGGCACCGGACGAGCTCGTGTTCGTCAGCTCGTTCAGCGGCGGGGAGGTGTTCCGCAGCGGCTGCACGTTCCGCCGCGGCCACGGCAAGATCTTCTACTTCCGGCCGGGGGACCAGGCGTACCCGACCTACCATCACAAGGATGTGCGCCGGGTCATCGCGAACGGCGTCGCCTGGGCCCGCACCGACCGGCCGGAGCGGAGCCATCCCGTGCTCCTGCGGTACGCGACCGAGGAGTTCTTCCAGGGCCAGGGCTACACGGGACCGCTCCAGTGAGCTTTCGGACGATCCCCTCCAGTCCGGCAGATCCGCTCCGGGTGGTCATCGTCGGCGCCGGCGGTATGGGCCGGGCCTGGCTGGCCACCGTCGCCGACTCGCCCGAGGTGGTGCTCACCGGCATCGCCGACCTGAACGTGGCGCTGGCCCGGGAGGTCGCCGACTCGGCCGGCCTGCCGGACCTCCCGGTCGGCCCCGACGCCGTCGCCCTCGCCCGGCAGAGCGGCGCCCAGGCGCTGATCAACGTGACCATTCCCGAGGCGCACCACCCGGTGACCACCGCGGCGTTGTTCGCCGGTCTGCCGGTGCTCGGTGAGAAACCGGTCGCGGAGAACGTGAGCCGGGCGCTGTCCATGGCCGCCGCGGCCGAGGTCACCGGTGAACTGTTCATGGTCAGCCAGTCCCGCCGCTGGAACCCGCAGCTCGCCGCGCTGCGGGGGATGACCGCGCGGCTCGGCGCGATCGGGACGGTGAGCACGGCGTTCTTCCGGTCCGAGCGGTTCGGCGGGTTTCGCGACCTGATGGCGTACCCGCTGCTCATCGACATGGCGATCCACGCTTTCGACTCGGCGCGTTTCCTGCTCCGGGCCGAGCCGGTGACGGCGTACTGCCAGTCGTACAACCCGCCGTGGAGCTGGTTCGCGGGGGACGCCAACGCGACCGTGGTGTTCGAGATGGACGGCGGGACCCGGTACGTCTACAACGGCAGCTGGTGCAGTCCCGGCGACATCACCTCGTGGAACGGGTCCTGGCGGGTCAGCGGCGAGAAGGGCACCGCGCTCTGGGACGGCGACCACGAGCCGGTCCTCGACGCCGAGGTGGACGCCGGTGAACCGGCCGGCTCGCCGTACTCCGGGATCGCCGGCGCTCTGCAGGTGTTCGTGCGGGCGCTCCGGACCGGGGAGCCGCCGTCCGGCGAGGTGCACGAGAACGTGATGAGCCTGGCCATGGTGGAGGCGGCGGTGCGCTCCGCGACGAGCGGCCGGATCGAGCGCCTGGACGACGTGCTCGAGCGGGCCCACGCGCAGGCGCTGAGGGAGGAGACTCGGGCGGACGTACGGGACGCTCTCGCCGGATGGTCCTCGGTGCGTGACGTGCTGGCCGGCGCCGAGCGGGTGGAGACGCGATGACGGGGGCTGTGACGGCTACAGGTTCTCCTCGCGACGCCGCCGTTCGTTGTAGGCGCGCATCCGGGGTGGGTAGCCCATGATCTGAACGTCGTACACCGGCAGGGCAAGGTCGCGGGCGACCTTGTGGATCACGGCGGGGGAGCCGACCCGGCGGCGGGTCCACTCGCCGTCGTCGGCCACGGCGACGGCCGTGGTGTCCGTCGCGAAGGTTTCGGGCTCGACGAAGAACTCGACGCCTCGCCGCGACTTGGCGAAGGCGATGAGGGCCTCGATATCTGCGTCAGTGGCTTCCCGATCGAACTTCGCGATTTTGGAACCGCGCAGCCGCCGAATGCCGTAGCGGTCTCGCCATCTCATGAGTCCTTTTTATACCGCCAAACGGTCACGCGCGTCGGGGTGATCTAGGGGACACATCGGGGATTCTCCCGATGGCCACGATGACGTGCGGCGGTCAGTATGGAGGGAGACTGCACGAATCTAAGGAGAGGCATGGCTGTTATGGCTGGGGTACCCACACCCCCGGGCCCGGGACAGGTGCCGCCGGCTCACCTGCGCGTCACCCACCAGGACCGTGAGCACGTGGTCGAGCACGTCCAGGCGGCTTTCGCGGAGGGGCGCTTCGACAAGCTCGAGTTCGACGACCGGCTGGAGCGCGCGATGACCGCGCGTACGCATGGTGATCTGATGCCCATCATGGCGGAGCTGTACGGCACGAGCGCCGTCCCCAGGATCCGCCCCATGCCCGCGCCGGTTCGGCCCGAGGCGTCGCCGGAGAGCAACGAACGGCTCGGGGCTTCGGCGGCTCATCTGCTGACGCTGGTGGGGTTCCCGATCATCGGGCCGTTGATCCTGCTGCTGACGGGCGGCAAGACCTCGCCCTACATCCGGCGGCACGCGTTGGAGGCCCTGAACTTCCAGCTCACGGTGGTGGGGGCGACGTTCCTGCTGCCGTTCACCATCATCGGGGTCGTGCTTATTCCGGTTATTTGGGTGGCGGCGGTCGTGCTGTCCATCGCCGGTGGCATTTCGGCGCTCTCGGAGAACCCGTTCCGCTATCCGATGACGGTTCGCCTGGTGAAGTAACGCGTGGCCAGGCTCCTGAGCGGGTCTTCCATCTGGGGCTCGTGCCGCCGGTTGACGTCAATGCGGGCTTTGACGTCAACCGACGGTACGAGCCTCCGTGCTGAGTGGGTACGTCGATTCGCGAGTGGCTGACGCTAATCTCGATCTGTACGCAGCTCACCGAAGGAAATGGCCTCCATGATCTTCATCACCGCGAAGTTCCGCGTCCTGCCTGAGCACGCCGACCGGTTCACCGAGATCGTCGGCGACTTCACCCAGGCGACCCGCGACGAGCCTGGCTGCCTGTGGTTCGACTGGTCGCGCAGTGTGGCGGATCCGGCCGAGTATGTGCTGGTCGAGGCGTTTCGCGATGACGAGGCCGGGGCGGCGCACGTCCAGTCCGAGCATTTCAAGCAGGCGCAGCGGACCCTGCCGCCGTACCTCGCCGAGACGCCGCGCATCGTGAACGCGACCATTCCTCAGGACGACTGGTCCCTACTCGGTGAGATGGCCGTACCCGGACGGGACTGAGCGCCCGCAGGGCCCGGCGGCGGCTGACACTGGCTGACCTCGGCCTGCCTCGTGCCCTGGCGCCGAGCCGTAATTAATTTCATTTGCTACGGTATCGAATGAAAAGATGGTCGGTAATATAACCTCATGAGCGCCGATGTTCCTCGTAGGCCCACCGCTTCACGTGCGACCGACCGTCCCGGGGATGCCTCGCCTTTCGCTCTCGGCCTGCTGCTGCGTCAGGCGCACTGGCGCGCGGCCACGGTCATGTCAGAGGCGCTCCGGCCGTTCGGCATCGAGTTGCGGCACTTTGCCGTGCTGATCGTGCTGGTCGACCGCGGGCCCACGGTGCAGCGGGACTTGGCGGCGGCGACGGGGTCGGACAAAGCGGGAATCATGCGGGTCGTGGACGACCTGGAGGGTAAGGGGCTGGCCGTACGCAAGAGCGTTCCGGGGGACCGGCGGGTGCGGGCGGTGGAGATCACACCTCAGGGCGTCGAGCTTTTCGACGCGGCTCATGTGGCGGCGGAGCCGCTGGCTGAGCGTCTGGTTGCCGACCTGGGGTCTGACGGGTCCGAGCAGCTGAGGGATCTGTTGACCCGGTTCGCCTATCCCGCCGACGGCGAGGCGTAAGCGCGCTCGCGCAACCGGTCCGCACCTGCGACCTGGAGACGGGACAGGCGCGGTGCCGCTCAGCGCCTTCCCGCAATAGACGTCGGCGTCGGCCGGCGTGGAGATCGCTCCTGTAGCTGGACGTAGCGGACGACGGCGACGTTCGCGATCGGCTCCTGTACGAGGCCTCTTTCCTCACCATGCGTGGGACACGTTTGCCATCGAATGGTATTGAATGATACTTTTCCGAATGATACTGTCGTGGACGCGACCATAGAAGGGAGGTTGGGGATCTTGGATGTCTATGAGGCGGTCACGAGTCGGCGGGCGGTGCGGGGGTTTGTTGATCGGCCTGTTCCTCGGGAGGTGCTGGAGCGGGTGTTGTCGGCTGCGGCTTGGGCGCCGTCGGGATCGAATCTTCAGCCGTGGCGGGCGTACGTGGTGACGGGCAGGCCGTTGGCCGAGTTGAAGAAGCGTGCGGGGGAGCGGGTGGCGGCTGCTGATCCTTGGGATGAGCGGGAGTACGAGATGTATCCGCCGGTGCTGAAGTCTCCGTACTATGAGCGTCGCTCAACTTTTGGTGAGGAGCGTTATGGCGCTCTGGGTATTCCGCGGGGGGATTGGGAGGCGCGGCAGAGGGCCGCTGCCGATAACTGGCAGGCTTTCGGTGCGCCAGCTGCGTTGTTCTGTTACATCGATCGTGACATGGGCCGGCCTCAGTGGGCTGATCTCGGCATGTTCTTGCAGACTGTCATGCTGCTGTTGCGTGCCGAGGGGTTGAACAGTTGCCCGCAGATGGCGTGGTCGGTGTTTCGCAAGACCGTCGCTGAGGTCGTTTCGCCGCCGGAGGGGCTCATTCTCTTCTGTGGCATGTCGATCGGGTTCGAGGACGTCACGGTGGATTACATCCGTACGGGCAGGGCGCCGCTCGACGAGACGGTCACGTTCGTCGACGGCTAGTACGGCGAGCACAGTTCACAGCTGCGGGGCACAGACACGGGACAGTTCAGAGCCTGTTGTCACAGATCGGACTGCTGCCCCGTCTTTTCCGACGTACCGGGGGAGTAGAAGGGGCGCTCGAGACGTGTCAGTGCCACTCGCGACACCGCGGATCGGCGTGGCCGGTGTGGTCGCGGCGATCGCGGGCGGCTGCGTGCTGCTGGTCGCCGTCACGATCATTACCGCGGCTGCCGGGGCCCGCGCCGGAGCGCGCCGCCAGGCCACGCGGGCTGTCAGCTCTGGCGAGTCGTGAAGCAGACTCCCCGTTCGTCCTCGTGCAGGCCACGTCGGCGCCGGCCCAGGCGGTGAAGAGCTCTTCCAGCGCGGTCAGGTCGCCGGAGTGGGCGGCGGTGACGAAGGCGGCCAGCAGTCTGCGTTGCTCGGTCCTGGCCACGGGGGTGTGGCGTTCGACGAGCAGGTGTTTGCGGGCCCTGCTGACCAGCTGGCGTACGGCCGCCTCGCTGAGCCGGACGATGCCGGCGATCTGCCGGTAGGGGTAGTCGAACGCCTCCCGCAGCACGTACGCCGCCCGTTCCGTGGGCGAGAGCCGCTCCAGGAGCAGCAGGACCGCGAACTCCAGGGCCTCGCCGCGCTCGGCGCCCAGGTACGGGTCCGCGCCGGTGTCGACGGGTTCGGGCAGCCATGGGCCAGCGCAGGTCTCGCGGCGCACGCGTACGGACTGGACCGCGTTGATCGCCAGCCGCATGGTCACCGTCGCCAGAAACCCGGCCGGGCTGCCCACTGTGGCGCGGTCGTACGCCTGCCAGCGCAGCCAGACATCCTGCACGAGGTCCTCGGCTTCGGTGGCGCCCAGCATCCGATACGCGATCCCGAACAGGCGCGGCCGCACACCGACGAACACCGCCGCCGCCTGTTCGAGATCTTCCGGACCGCCTGCTCCAGGATCCGCCACTGCCATCGCCCCCGCTCCGGCGTACCTTTTGTCGGGTTATGCGAGCTTTGGGATATTCCTGGCATAGTACCTGCTGCCTATCTCGTTGAGCAGCGGGGACAGGCCAGGGGCGTGGCACAGCCAGGAAGAGCCTGAGAAGAGAATTTCGCGGCAGCTGTCACAAGCCCGGAGGCTGCCCTGTCTTAGCTGGCGGACCGGTTGGCACGTGGGTGCCCCGGCGGACAGAAGGGGTTGTGCCATGAAGGTCGTCGTGGTCGGCGGTACTGGCCTGATCGGATCGAAGCTGGTGGCGAAGCTGGGTGAGCACGGCCACGAGGCGGTGGCGGCGGCGCCGAGCACCGGTGTCAACACCCTCACCGGAGAAGGGCTGGCGCAGGTGCTGGCGGGTGCGCAGGTGGTGATTGACGTGTCGAACTCGCCGTCGTTCGAGCCCGCCGCGGTGATGGAGTTCTTCGAGACCTCCACCCGCAACCTGCTCGCCGCGGAGGCGGCGGCCGGTGTCGGGCATCATGTCGCGCTGTCGGTGGTGGGGACGGAGCGGATGCCGGAGAACGGCTACTTCGCCGCGAAGATCGCTCAGGAGCAGCTGATCGAGAAGTCGGGGATCCCGTTCTCGCTCGTACACGCGACGCAGTTCTTCCAGTTCGTCCGGAGCATCGCGGACCAGTCCACGGACGGCGACACGGTACGGATCGCGCCCGTGCGGTTCCAGCCCATCGCGGGCGACGAGGTCGCGCAGGCGGTCGGCCGGGTCGCGATGGGGCAGCCGCTGAACGGCCGGGTCGAGGTGGCCGGGCCCGAGCAGTCCCGGATGGATGAGTTCTTCCGCGACGCCCTGGCCGCCTGGGGCGACCCGCGCACGGTGGTCGCCGACCCGCAGGCGCGCTACTACGGCAGCGTGCCGGGCGAGCGGACGCTGGTACCGGATGAGGGCGCGATCCTCGGCAAGATCCGCTACCGCGACTGGCTCGAGCAGACCGCCGCCGCCCAGTAGCCCCACGTCTTCACTCCAGGTCCCTTTGACCGCACACCCAAGCCAACCATGGAGGAACGATGAACACTCCGAGCGGTGAGGACGGCTTCCTGTACGAGCTCCAGATCGAGGTCGAGGCGGAGGTGACCCTGGTCGAGACGAGCCGTCCGGAGGAGGCCGCCGAACTGCCGGTCACCGAATGGCTCTTCGATCCGACAGACGCCGAGCGCGAGGAGATCGGCCTGCGGGGTCTGCTCGACGCGGTCGAGGCGCTGGAGGACGACTCCCGGCGCGGCGATCACGGCGCGTGAGCCGCCCCCGCCCATGACCGCACGGCATTGACGCGCACTCTCGTACGCACTCTTGCGCGCACCTGATCATCCGCACTCTTGCGCGCACCTGATCACCGATCCACAGGACATCCGACAGCGATCGGCCGGAGAGCCGATGTCCAGCTCTCCGGCCGCCCGGTGAAGCCGGCCCCGTGCGGGGTCCGTCGTATCGAACTCAGCCGCCGGTGGGACGCGGGGCGCGCAGGTGGGCCCGCTGCGCCAGCTCCTCTTCCTCGACGTACGTGAGCATGGGCTGACCCGGCTCACACAGCATGAATACGACGAACTTGGTATGCGCGTCCGACAGGGCGTTGCCGTCCTGATAGTGGATCACTTCGCCGCCCGGCTCCCAGAACGTCTCACAAAGTGCGGCCCGCATCTGTGACAGGCCGTGCGACTTGTGCCTCGCGACGTCGCCGGTGGCGCGTCCGCTGCGGAGCATGGCCTCGCGGCCATTGCGGGTTTACCCACATAAGCGCTGGTCAGGCCAGGTTTGAGGGCACAGGGCCGAGGCTTTGCGGCCGCATGCCTCTACGCCCACCATCCGCCCAGTCGCCGATCAGTGAGCCTCACTCCGCTGGTTCGGGCAGCCGGAGCGCGTAAAAGAGCCAGACCAGGGCGAAGCCGACCGCGAGTACGCCGAGCGCGCGCGTGGCCCCGGCCATGCCCAGCGCGACGGTCAGCGGGGCCACCGCCAGCGACGACACGCCCTGCAGCCCCGACGACAATCCGAAGGCGGTGACCAGCACGCGGCCGCGGATGTGGTCGGGGCTGGCCAGTTGCAGCCCGTTGATGGCCAGGATGGCGCACGCGCCCACCCCGAGGTGGCCGGCCATGGCGGCGGGTACGCCTGACCACAGGCCGCCGGCCTGGGCCAGGGCGAGGTAGCCGAGCCCGAACACCGCCAGAGCGCCACCCGACACGATCAGCCGCCGCCGCGCTGACGTCCCGATCAGCCGCCGGCCCAGGAACGGACCGAGCACGGCGCCCACCCCCTGCGCCATGTAGAGGACGCCGACTCCGGCGTCGGTGGCGCCGAACCGTTCGAGCGCGTAGACGGGCAGGAGGCCGACCATGCCGTAACACAGGCGCAGGCCCGCCGTCAGCAGGAGCAGGGCCGCCACGGTGGGGGTGGCGCGGATGAAGCGCCACAGTTCGGCGGTGTCGGTGCGTACGCGCATCCGGCGGCTCTCCGCGCCCGTGGAGAACGGGCGGCGGATGCGGGCGATGAGGACGGCGGACGCGACGAAGGAGGCGGCGTCGATCAGCAGCGTGGCCGTGCCGCCCCAGGCGGTCGTGGCCAGGCCGCCGAGCCCGGCCCCGAGCAGCAGGCCGGAGGAGTAGAGGCTGCCGAGCGCGGCCTGCGCGGTGGGCAGCCGGTCGGGGGCGACGAGGTTGGGGAGTACGACCTCGGGGATCGGGCTCGACACCGCGGCCGACACCGACAGCACCGCCAGCGAGATCAGCGCCACCGGGACCGACCCCAGGTGGAAGGCGGCGAGCAGGCCCGCGAGGGGGACGATGGCGGCCAGGTCGCAGGCGATGCGCAGGCGGCGGCGGTCCAGGCGGTCGGTCAGCGAGCCGATGAGCGGCATCAGCAGGATGCCGGGCAGCGACTCGACGGCGAACAGCAGGGCCGTCAGCCCGGCCGAGCCGGTGCGGTGGTAGACGAAGGCGTTCAGGGCGACGAAGGTGAACCAGTCGCCGGTCAGGCTGAGGGCCGAGGCGAGGAAGAGGCGGCGGAAGTCGGGGTTGCCGCGCAGCAGCGCGAGCAGCGAGTTTCCGGGCAGGCGGGGAGGAACGGTTGACACCTGGTGACTCCAAGCAGCCGAGCCGTCCGGCCGGTCCTGGGCCGGACGGGCGAAGGGGGATCGCTTCGCGGGGTGCCCGGCCGGTCATGGGCCGGGCGGCTGCTGATCAGTCACAGAGGTGTGGCATGGGTGGAGGTTAACGCACCGCGGGTCTCGGCGTCAGGAGCGGGCGAGGACCTCGTACTTGACCCTCATGACCCCGGACCCCGTGTCGCCGATGGCGGAGAAGGCGGCTGCCGAGAGGTCGAGGCAGCGGCCGCCCACGTACGGACCGCGGTCGTTGATGCGGACCGTGACCGAGTCGCCGTTCGCCGGGTTGGTGACACGGACCTTGCTGCCGAGCGGGAGTGTCTTGTGGGCGGCGGTCATGGCCGACGGGTCGAAGCGTTCGCCGCTGGCGGTCATCTGCCCCTCGTCGTAGTACGACGCGCCGCAGGTGCCCGAACTGAGGACGCGGGTCTTCAGCTTGGCCGCCTCGGTCTTCGCCTTGCGGACCGGCTCGGTCTTCGCCTTCTCGACGGGCTTGGTCGGCGGCTGGGCGGCTTCGGCCTTCGGCAGGGAGGTGGCCTTGGGGCTGGATGACGGCTTGGATGAGGGCTTGGGGGCGGCCGACTTGGTGCTCGGCGTGTTCGGCTGGGGCGTCATGGTCGCCGGCGGAGGGGTGTCGGCCCTCGTGTACGTGGGGGACGGCGACGCGTCCAGTGCCGCGGTGGGCTTGGGGGCGTCGTCGTTGGCGACGGCCGCCCAGGCGGTGGTCGAGGCTGCGGCGACGACGGCCGCGCCGGCCGCGACGGTGACCCAACGGCGCTTGGCCGGAGTCTTCTTCTGGCTCTCCGAGTTCGGACGGCTCGGGTTGTAGGAGTGCTGGCCCAAGGTAAACCACAGTCCTAGCTAGGGGAAAGGACAGGGAAAGGCCAGGTCGGGGCGGATATGGGGGCGCGCGTCGGCCGATCCCTCGCTCGGGGCGGGTGCCCCGCGAACGTGGTCGAACATATGCGACAAACAGCGAGTAAAGACAACTTAATGGGACATTCAGTGATATATATCACTTTGGTCACGAGTCGACCAGAACGCTGAGCGTACGCCGAGGATCTTGGGGCAGCCGGAAAACGCCGACTCTGTCACCTTGGGGATAGGCGAGGGCATCCCAAGAGGAGCAAGAGCCGTACCAAAGGGTCAGATCATGAGCGAGCGGACAGTCTCCACTGTGTCGGCGTCCGCGGCCCGCTTGTCGGGCCGGTACCTCAGCACCCGCGCGAATCGCAGCGCCATCCCACCGGGATAGCGCGGCGACCGCTGCACCCCGTCGAAGGCGATCTCCACGACCAGCTCAGGCCGCAGATTGACGGTCCACTCCTCGGTGGACCCCTCGGCCAGCTCCAGGAAGCGTTCGGTCTGCCAGGCGAGCAGCTCGTCGGTCAGTCCCTTGAACGTCTTGCCCAGCATCACGAACCCGCCGCTCTGCGGGTCGCGGGCGCCGAGGTGGAGGTTGGACAGCTTGCCTTCGCGGCGGCCGTGACCCCATTCGGCCGCGAGGACGACCAGGTCGAGCGTGTGCCTCGGCTTGACCTTGATCCACCCGGCGCCCCGGCGGCCGGCCGCGTAGGGGGAGGTCAGCGACTTGACGACCAGGCCCTCGTGGCCGGCCTTGATCACGTCGATGAAGTACTTCTCCGCCTCCGCCACCTCGCCCGTGATGAGCCGCGGCGTGAGCAGACCGGGCGTGACGGTCTGGCCCAGGACCTCCTGGCGCTGGGCGTAGGGCAGATCGAGCAGGTCGGCCCCGTCCACCCGCAGCGCATCGAAGAAGAACACGCTCAGCGGCGTGTCCTCCCGCAGCCGCGGGGCGCCGGTCTTGGTGGTCACCCTGCTGGCCGTCACCTGGAACGGGTGCGGCCGCCCGTCGGGACCCAGCGCGAGCACCTCGCCGTCGAGCACGAGATCGTCGGAGGCCAGGCCGAGCACGGCCTCCACGAGTTCGGGCACCTGCGCGGTGATGTCGTCGAGCGTGCGGGTGAACACGCGAACCTGGTCGCCGGAGCGGTGGGCCTGCACGCGTACGCCGTCGAGCTTCCACTCCAGCGCCGCCGGGGCGCCCGCCTTCTCCAGCGCGGCGGCGACGTTCGGGGCGCTGCCGGCGAGCATGGGCGAGACCGCCCGGCCCACCTCGAGCTTGAAGGCGTGCAACGCCGCCATGCCACCGGTCAGCGCCGCCGCGCCCACGGCGGGCAGCCAGCCGCGCAGCGTGAGCGCCCGCCGCACGTCGGCGGACGGCGCGCCCGACGCTTTGGCGATCGCCTCGATCATCACTCCGTCGAGGGCACCCTGGCGCAGCTCGCCGCTGAGCAGCCGGAGCATGAACGCCTGCTCCTGGCTGGTCAGTCCGGCGAACAGCTCGGTGACCAGGGCCTTGCGGGTCGCCTGCGAGCCCTGGCCGGAGACGGACTTGATCCGCGACAGCAGGGCGTCGACGTGGGTCAGGGTGGCGGTGGCGGCCAGCTTGGCCGGGGGCGGATCCTGGAGGGTCCGCCAGCCCACACCCACCTGGCGCTGAGGCAGCTCACCCGACAGGTAGGAGATGGCTATCTCCGCCTCATCGGCACCGACCCTGCCGAGCAGTTCGGCCAGATGGCCGACCTTGCCGAGCCGGGCGGACGTGCGCGTCACCGCCTCCGAAACCCGTACCACGTCGATCAACAGCACATGCCCTATGTTGCCGTACTTCGCCGACAAATCCGCCGCGCCAGGACCAGCATTTTGCACGGCGATGGGGCCCCCGAGGGGTGGGGCGGGTGTGCGACCCGCCCCAGGGTGTTAGCGGACGCTCAGGTGTCAGCGGACGCCCAGGAGGTCGACGACGAAGATGAGCGTCTCTCCCCCCTTGATGCGGGCGCCGGCGCCGCGGTTGCCGTAGCCGAGGTGCGGGGGGATCACCAGCTTGCGGCGGCCACCCACCTTCATCCCGGCCACGCCCTGGTCCCAGCCGGCGATGACACGCCCGCCGCCGAGCGGGAACTCGAACGCCTCACCGCGGTTCCACGACGCGTCGAACTCCTCGCCGGTCGAGAACGCGACGCCCACGTAGTGGACGCTGACGTCCTGGCCGGGCTTGGCCTCGGGGCCGTTCCCCTCGACGATGTCGACGATCTCCAGGTCGGTGGGCGGGTTACCCTCCGGGAAGTCGATTTCCGGCTTCTCGAGTGCCACGAATTGCTCCTGTTACGAGTATTGGCGATCAGGAATGGACCCGACGACTCTATGCGCTCGGGATATGGTCATCGTTCATGGCCGCCCTTTCTGCCGATGGGATCCTGCTCACCGGGCGCGTTGCCGTGATCACCGGGGCGGCCCGGGGGATCGGGCGGGCGATCGCGGAGACGTTCGCGGCATTCGGGGCTCATGTCGCGATCTGCGACCGGGACAAGCCTCAAACGGGCAGCGAGCTCGCGATGACGCTGGACGTGCGGGATCCGGTCGCCGTGGAGGTGTTCGCGCAGGCCGTGCACGAGCGGTGGGGGCGCGTGGACGTGCTGGTGAACAACGCGGGCGGGACGTTCCACGCCGCGTTCGCCGACACGACGGCCCGCGGCGAGCGGACCCTGATCGAGGAGAACTTCACGCAGGTCACCGGCATGATCCGCCGGATGCTGCCGATGATGGGCGCCGGGGCGTCGATCATCAACGTGACCTCCAGCGAGGCGCACCAGGCGGCGCCGGGGTTCGCGGTCTACGCGGCGATGAAGGCGGGGCTGGAGAGCCTGACGAAGTCGCTCGCGCTGGAGTTCGCGCCCCTGGGCATCAGGGTGAACGCCATCGCGCCCGACGGGCTGCCCACCGAGGGCGAGACACACGTGCGGGAGCGGATGGCGGACGGACCCTTCGAGCCGGTACGCCTGCCGCCGCTCGGGCACCTCGGGGAGCCGGCCGACGCGGCGGGCGCGGCGGTGTTCCTGGCCAGCGAGCTGGCCAGGTTCGTGACCGGCACGACGGTGCACGTCGACGGCGGGATCCACGCGGCAGGCGGCTGGCGCAGAACCTGAGCCGCGCCACCAGCCCGAGCCGCGCCACCAGCCCGAGCGAGCTACCAGCCTGAGCGAGCTACCAGCCTGAGCGAGCTACCAGCTCTGGTGCAGCGGCATGCCCTCGGTGTAGCCGGAGGCGCTCTGGATGCCGACCACCGCGCGCTCGTGCAGCTCCTCCAGGCTGGCCGCCCCCGCGTACGTGCACGAGGACCGCAGCCCGGCCACGATCGCGTCGATCTGGTCCTCCACGCTCGGCCGCCGCGGATCCAGGTACATGCGCGAGGTCGAGATCCCCTCCTCGAACAGCGCCTTCCTGGCCCGTTCGAACGGGCTGTCCTCCGCCGTGCGCAGCCGCACGGCCCGCGCGGACGCCATGCCGAAGTTCTCCTTGTACCTGCGCCCGTCGGCGTCGGTCCGCGCGTCGCCGGGAGACTCGTACGTCCCGGCGAACCACGAGCCGATCATCACGTTGGCCGCGCCCGCGGCCAGGGCGAGCGCCACGTCGCGCGGGTGCCGGACACCGCCGTCGGCCCACACGTGCCGCCCGAGCCGTCGCGCCTCCGCCGAGCATTCGAGCACGGCCGAGAACTGCGGCCGCCCCACCCCGGTCATCATCCGCGTCGTGCACATGGCGCCGGGGCCGACCCCCACCTTGAGGATGTCCGCGCCCGCTTCCACCAGGTCGCGCACGCCCTCGGCGGTCACCACGTTGCCCGCCGCCACCGGCACGCCCGGGTCGAGCGCCCGGACCGCGCGCAGGGCGGAGACCATCTTCTCCTGGTGCCCGTGCGCGGTGTCGACCACCAGGCAGTCGATCCCGGCCTCGAGCAGTTCCTTGGCCTTGGCCGCGACGTCGCCGTTCACGCCGACGGCGGCGGCGACGCGCAGCCGGCCGGCGGTGTCCAGCGCGGGCTGGTAGAGCGTGGCGCGCAGGGCGCCCGTGCGGGTCATGATGCCGACCAGCCGGCCTTCGGCGTCCACGATGGGCGCCAGGCGGTGACGGCCCCCGTGCAGCCGGTCGAACGCCGCGCGCGGCTCCAGCCCGGCCGGCAGCGTCAGCAGCTCGCTCGACATCACCTGCGACAGCTGCGTGTACATGTCGACGCCCTGGCAGTCGGCCTCGGTCACCACGCCGACCGGCCGGTTGTCCCAGTCGACGACGATGACCGCGCCGTGCGCGCGCTTGGGCAGCAGCTGCATGGCCTCGCCGACCGTGTCGTGCGGCGTCAGCGTGAGCGGTGTGTCGTGGATGAGGTCGCGCTTCTTGACCCAGTCGACGACCTCTGTCACGACGTCGATGGGAATGTCCTGGGGGATCACGGTGATGCCGCCCCGGCGGGCGATCGTCTCGGCCATGCGCCGGCCGGCGACCGCGGTCATGTTCGCCACGACGATCGGAATGGTGGTGCCCGTGCCGTCGTTCGTCGAAAGATCGACCGCGAGCCGGGAACCGACCGAGGAACGCGACGGGACCATGAACACGTCGCTGTATGTCAGGTCGTATTGCGGCTCGAGGCCGTTAAGGAACTTCACGTTCGTCCATCTTATGCGGTGGGTGGCTAAGGAGGGGGTTCCCGTTTCTTATGGCCATATGATCGGCCGGGATACTTAGGGGGATGGAGGGCCTGTGGAGGTCACTGAGAGAAACGAGCTGACAGTCGTCGGTATCGCCGTACGTACCTCGAACGCCGACGAGATCGACCCCGCCAGGGCGAAGCTGCCCGTGCTGTGGCAGCGGGCGGGCGCCCCCGGGGCGTTCGCGCACATCCCGGGACGCGTCGACGAGAACCTTTACGCGGTGCTGACCGATTACGAGAGCGACCATCACGGCGCCTACACGCAGATCGTCGGCATCGGCGTGCGGACGGTCCCCAGGCTGCCCGAGGGCATGGTCGCCGTACGCGTGCCAGCGGGCCCGGCTCTGCGGGTCGAGGCGCGCGGCCAGATGCCGCAGGCGATCGTCGACGCCTGGCAGCAGGTGTGGAAGCACACCGAGTCGGGCGGGACGCCCGCGCGGGCGTTCATGACGGACCTCGAGGTGCACCACCCCGGTGGCGCCGACCTCTACATCGCCGTCTACTGATCGTCCGCACCGAACCCGAGCCCGTTCGGGCTCGGGTCGTGGCCTCACAGACCGAGCACGGTGGCGGCTTCGACGCCGTGCGTCGGTAGAAGCTGTGCGTCAGCGGAAACGGCGCGAATAGACTGCGCGCCGTGCGTGCCGCCTATTTCGCCTTTGACCGGTTCCCTTCCAGCAAGGGGTCGGCGGTGCACATCGGGCAGATGGCCGCCGAGCTGTTCGACCGGTTCGGAGGCGGGCTGCTGGGGGTGCTGGGCGGGGGCGGGCTGCCGCGCTACCAGCGCGAGGGCGGTGTCCAGATCGCCAGGTTCGACGAGCAGATCCCCAACCTGATCGACCGGGCCGAGGCATACTCGCACTGGGTCGCCCGCCATCTCGCGCCGCACCTGGAGACGCTGGAACTGGTCCACGTGCGTGACCCCTGGAGCGCGCTGCCGGCGCTCGGCCACCGGCACAAGGTGGTGTACGAGGTGAACGGGCTGCCGTCCATCGAGCTGCCGCACACCTGGCCGCAGGCGGCCCCCGCCACGGTCGCCAAGTTGCGGCGGCTGGAGGCGCACTGCCTGGAACAGGCGGACGCGGTTGTCGTGCCATCGAGCGTCATCGGGGACGCCATCCGCAGAATGGGGATAAATCCGGAAAAGGTGTTCCTCGTTCCGAACGCCGCCAACCCCGTCACCCCGACGCCGACCGCGCCGACCGCGCCGGTCGCGCCGACCGCGCCGACCGCGCCGACCGCGCCGGTGGCTGAGGCCGCCGGAGCCGCGTCAGCGACACCGGGCGGCGCCCGCCCGCCCGGCACGCCCGAGCGCTACCTGATCTACGTAGGCGCCCTGCAGCGCTGGCAGGGCGTGGACGTGCTGCTCCGCGCCTTCGCCAGGCTGGCCGACCTGACCGAACTGCGGTTGGTCGTCTGCTCCTCCGTCCCGGAACGCCGCGCCAAACCGCTCCAGCGCCTCGCCGACCGCCTGGGGGTGGCCGAGCGGATGGTGTGGCGGTTCACGCTGCCCCACGACGAGGTGGCCGGCTGGCTGGCCGGCGCGGCCGTGTCCGCCGCCCCGCTCACCGCCTGCCCGCGCAACCTCGACCAGGGCTGCGCCCCGCTCAAGATCCTGGAGTCGATGGCGGCCGGCACTCCGGTGGTGGCCTCGGACCTGCCGGCCGTACGGGAGATCCTGGGGGAGGACGGGCGGCTGGTCGCGCCCGACCGGCCCGCCGAGCTGGCCCGCGCGATCCGGATCCTCCTGGAGTACCCCGACCAGGCGCGGGCGATGGCGGAGCGGGCCAGGGGCAGGGTGCCCAGCTGGGCGGATTCCCGGGCGAGGCTCGCCGAGGTTTATCGCCGTGTGTAGTGTTTCGAGCCATGTTCTGGCGGAAGACACGGGCGGCGATCGCCGGGTTCCACCCGCTGCACCAGACCCTCATCTGGGAGCACACGCTGTCGGCCACGCTGCCCAGGGCGGAATGGGCGACGCTGCTGGCCAGCCTCTCCCGGCATCGCGGGCTCGTCCGCCGGCCCAAGTGGCGGCTGCCCGCGCGTACGGAGAGCCTGCTGGTGCCGTTGATCAGGGTGCTCTGTGAAGACGTCGGCGGCGGCATGGTCGGCATCACCGCCGATCTGCGCGGCCACGGCGTCCCCGGAAAGGAGAGCCCGCACCGGTCCCTGCCCGTCGTACGGCCGGTGCGCCGGGCCGAGGAGTGGTGGGTGCGCGATCCGTGGCTCAGCGTCCGCTCGGAGTTACGCGACGGCAGCGTGCTCACGCTCGCCGTCACCGATGTGGTCAGGCGTCGCCGCATCGTCAAGGTCAACCCGCGGGGCAAGCGCAAGACCAAGACCAAGGCCAAGGCCGTGCAGCACATTCAGACCAGCCGCTCGCTGGCCAAGGGCCAGGTGCCGGCGCGGCCGGGCACCCCGCCGCCGTGGTGGATCCGGGTGAAGGTCCGTCCGGGCGTGAAGACCGTGATCAGGGCCGCCGCCAAGGTGCCGCTGCCCGCCGAGCGCGACCAGCTCGGGGCGATCATGACGGTGGCGACCGAACCGTTCAGGTGGACGCAGAGGAGGAGGGTCGCGTGATCCCGTGCATGGTGAGCACCGGATTCTTCGTGCTCGGCCGCTGCGGCCGCGCGCCGGTCACCGCCTGCGCCGGGTGTGGCAGGCCGATCTGTGACCGGCACGTCGGGCCCGGCGGCGTCTGTCCCGAGTGCGCGACCGCCCAGGGCTACGGCTCGGCCTACGACCCGTTCTGGACCAGCGGCTTCCGCCGCGACCACTACCAGAGCACCTCCTCCACCTACCAGGACCCCGGCTGGTACGGCACGTTCGACGACTACGACAGAGGCGCCTTCGACCCCGAGGACCAGGGCGACTTCGGTGACTTCGGCGACGGCGACGAGCGCGATTTCGTGGACAGCTGATGCGGCTGCTGTGGCTCACCGAGCACTACCCGCCGAGCAGGGGCGGCATGGCCGAGTCCTGCGACAGGATCGTCAGGGGCCTGCGTGAGGCGGGCGTGGAGATCGACGTCGCGCACCTGACCAGGCGGGCGCGGCCCTGGCAGACCGGCGGCGAGCGGGGCGGGCGGCTGCTCACCGTGCCGCTGGAGGACAATCCCGAGCACGCGCTGCGCCGGCTGTGGACCGTGCTGCGCGGCGAGTCGTACACGCACGTGGTGGCGTTCGGCGGCACGTACGCCATGCTCGGCGCCCCGATCCTGGCCGCGTGGCTCGGCGCCCCGCTGGTGACGCTGCTGCGCGGCAACGACTTCGACACCGGTGTCTTCTCGCTGCGCCGCAGGGGCGCCCTGCTCGACGCGTTACGGGCCTCGGCCACGGTGTGCGTGGTGGCCTCCGGGCACGCGCCGCTGGTGTCCGCGCTGGTTCCGGAGGCGCGGGTGCGGTGGGTGGCCAACGGCATCGACACCGCCGGCTGGCAGGTCCTGCCCTCCGAACGCGCGGCGGGCCTGGCCAGGCGGGCCGCCGCCGGTCGGCGCACGATCGGGCTCATCGGGCAGCTCAAGAACAAGAAGGGCGTCGGCTTCCTGCTCGACGCGCTGGCCGCCTCCGGGCACGCCGACCTGTTCCACCTGCTGCTCGTCGGGGAACTGGAGGCCGACCTGGCCGTGCCGGCCGGGCACACGCGGCTGCCGTTCCTCGACCGGTACGAGCTGCCCGCGCTCTATGCCGCCTGCGACCTGGTCGCGCTGCCCTCCTTCTACGACGGCCTGCCGAACGTGGCCCTGGAGGCCGCGGCCCTCGGCGTCCCGCTGCTCGCCTCCGACGCGGGCGGGCTGGCCGACCTGGTCGACGACGAGATCGGCTTCCGCTTCGCAGCCGGGGACCCGCACGAGTGCCGGGCGGCGGTCGACCGGGCCGCGCGGGCCACGGACGAGCAGCTGGCCAAGCTGGGCACGGCGGCGGCCGAGCGGGTACGCAGGGACTTCACGGTGGCCGCCGAGACGGAGGGCTACCTGAAGGTGTTCAACGAGAACGCATGATCGTCTGCTACGCCCGAGGCGGCGGGCTCGGCCATCTCACCCGGGTCCGGGCCTACCTGCACACGGTCCATCCGGGCGCCGCGGCCACGATCCGCACCGAGTGGCCGCGCGACCCGGCCGTGCTCGCGTGGGCCGACGAGATCGTGGTGGACGCCTTCCCCGCCGGGCTCGGCGGCGAGCTGGACGCGGCGGGCGTGCCGCCGGGGGCGCGGGTCGTGCACCTGGCCAGGCTGCTGCGCTGGGACGCCTACCGGCCGCTGATCCAGGACCGGCCGCTCCGCTTCGCCCAGACGTGGCTGGCCGAGCCGGTGAGCGGGCCGCACTTGTCGTATCTGCGCTCGGTCTCGGATCGGATCGATCCCCTGTCGCTCCTGGACCCGCCGCCCGCCACGGCGCCCGGGGACCCGCCGGGCCCATGGCCTGTGACGGCTCCGGGGGACTGGCTGATCGTGCATTCCGGGCCGCCGGGCGAGATCCTGGAGCTGGTGGCGTACGCCCGCGAGAGCGCCCTGCTCGAAGGTCTCAGCCCGCGCCTCGTGCTCGTCTCGCCCGCCGCGCCGCCCGGCCTGCCCGCCGGGGTGGCCCATCGCGCCGTCCGTCCGGCCTGGCCGCTGTTCGCGACGGCCGGCCGCATCGTCTCCGCCGCCGGGTTCAACGTGGTACGGCAGGCCGCGCCGTACCGGCACAAGCATCGGATGGTGCCCTTCCCCCGCCGCTTCGACGACCAGTTCACCCGCGCGGCGAGAGCACGACGGGAAAGGACGTGACGCCGCGCACGAACGCGTTGGGCAGGATGCGCGGGCCCGTGTCGTCGGCCCAGGCGGCCGAGCCCACCCGGTCGATCCACTCCTCGAAGAAGATCCGTAACTCCAGCCGGGCCAGTGACGCGCCCAGGCAGAAGTGGGTCCCCAGGCCGAACGCGATGTGCCCGCCCGGCTTGCGCGTCACGTCGAACACCTCCGGACGCTCGAACACCGCCTCGTCCCGGTTCGCCGAGCCGTACATGAGCAGGACCTGCCGGCCTCGCCCGATGCGCTGCCCATGGAGCTCGGTGTCGCGGGTGGCCGAGCGGCACATGTTCAGGATCGGGGTGGTCCAGCGGATGAACTCCTCCACGGCGTTGTCGATCAGGCCGCGGTCCTCGCGCAGCAGCCGCCACTGGTCCGGGTGACGGATCAGCGCGTCGATCGCGGTCGCGATGACCGTACGGGTGGTCTCCGCGCCGCCGTCGAGCAGCAGCAGCGCCTCGTTCGCCAGGTGGTCGTCGTCGTAGGCGGCCCGGCCGGACCACAGGGTCACCAGATCGTCGGCCGGGCACGCGCGGCGTTCGGCGGCCAGGGCCAGTACGGCCTCGCCGAACTCGCCCGCGGCGACCGCGGCCTCGTGCGTGACGTAGCGCAGGCCGCCGCCCGCCACGATCGTGGTCTCCGACCAGTGCTTGAGCCGCGGCCAGTCCGCGTCGGGGAAGCCGAGCAGCCAGCCGATCATGCGGGCGGGCAGCGGCGCGGCCAGGGCGGGCACCGCGTCGACGGTGCCGGCCTCCAGGGCCTGGTCGATCAGCTCGACGACGACCTCGCGGACGCGGGCGGCGTAGCGCTCGTGGACGTGGCGCGGCGTGAAGCGCCGGTAGACGAGGCGGCGGTGCTCGGCGTGCTCCGGGTCGTCCATCCCGATCATCGACGGATCGGAGGGCAGCTGGGGGCGGTAACCGCCGGTGCTGGTCCACAGCCCGGGATCGCGCTCGATGGCCGTGATGTCGGCGTGGCGGGAGATGCCCCACAGCCCGTTGGCGGCGTCGTGGTGGACGGGGGAGTGCTCACGCAGCCAGGCATAGACGGGTGCCGGGTCGCCCGCGTACAGGGCGCCGTCGAGCAGGTCGGGGTCCATGTCAGGCCAGCACCCCCTGGGAACGCAGCTTCTCCGCCTCCTCGGCGCTCAGGCCCCAGGCGGACAGGTCGGCGAGCCGGGTGGCGGGCGAGAGGTCCTGGTCCGGCACGCCGAGCAGGCGCGGGGCGGGGACCGGCTGGCTGAGGCCGCCGACGTCGGCGAAGGCGCCCCTGGCCACATTGTGCGGATGCCGGACGGCCTCCTTCATGGACAGGACCGGCGACACGCACGCGTCGGAGCCCTCGAACACCGCCTCCCACTCCGCCCGCGTCCGCGACCTGAACTCCTCGGCCAGGCGGGCCTTGAGCGCCGGCCACTGCTTCCTGTCGCCGCGGTCCGGCAGGTCCGTCAGCCCCATCCGCGTCACCATCGCGTCCCAGAACTGCGGCTCCAGCGAGCCGACCGCCATGAACTCCCCGTCGGCCGTCTCATAGGTGTCGTAGTGGGGCGCACCGGTGTCCAGCAGGTTGGTGCCGCGCGGGCCCCAGAAGCCGCTCTGGACGCCGTGGTAGAACATCGCGAACAGGATCGCGGCGCCGTCCACCATGGCCGCGTCGATCACCCGGCCCTTGCCGGTGCGTTCCCGCTCGAACAGGGCGAGCAGCACACCGTACGCGAGCATGAGACCGCCGCCGGCGAAGTCGCCCAGGATGTTGATCGGCGGCGTCGGCTTGTCCTCCGCGCGGCCGAGCATCGACAGGATGCCGGAGATCGCGATGTAGTCGATGTCGTGGCCCGCGGTGGCGGCGAGCGGCCCGTCCTGTCCCCAGCCGGTCATCCGGCCGTAGATCAGCCGCTCGTTCACCGCGTGGAGGTCGGCGGGGCCGATGCCGAGCCGTTCGGCCACACCGGGCCGGAAGACCTCGATGACGACGTCGGCGTTCCTGGCCAGCTCCTTGAGCGCGGCGACGCCCTCGGGCGACTTCAGGTCCAGGCCGATGGTGTGCTTGCCGCGGTCCATGACGTCCGTGCGCGGCTCGTCGGAGACGGCGGACACGCGGTCGACGCGCAGCACGTCGGCGCCGTGGTCGGCGAGCATCATCCCGGCGAACGGGCCCGGCGCGAGTCCCGCGAGCTCCAGCACCCGGATCCCGGCGAGCGGGCCCTGACGGCCTTCAGACATCGGCATCTCCTACGACTCGGCTGGCCTCAGTAGAACAACATTCGGTGACCTCTGGCAAGCCGCCTTCCCGTCCTTCAGGCAGACATACGCGAGGTATGGGAAACTTGCCCACTGTTCGGGTGGGTCTACAAGGGTTGGACATGGTTTCGGATAGCAACCGGCTGGTGGCCAAGCGCTACCAGTTACTGCGCGAACTGGGGCGCGGCGGTATGGGCGTGGTCTGGGAAGGCCGCGACACACTGCTCAACCGGCAGATCGCCGTTAAGGAAGTGCTCCTGCCCGAGGGACTGCCCCGGGCCGACCAGGAACGGCAGCTGCTCCGTACCGCCCGCGAGGCGCGCATGGCGGCACGGCTGAACCACCCCTCCGTCGTCGCGATCTACGACGTGGTCGAGGAGGACGGCCGGCCGTGGATCATCATGGAGCTGGTGCGGTACCCCTCGGTGGAGGAGGTCGTCGCCACCTCCGGCGCCCTTCCGGTGCGGCAGGCGGCCGACGTGGGCCGGCAGGTGCTGTCGGCGCTGCGGGCCGCGCACGAGGTCGGGATCCTGCACCGCGACGTCAAGCCGAGCAACATCCTGCTCACCGACGACGGCCGGGCCGTGCTCACCGACTTCGGCATCGCCACCGCCGAGGGCGACGCGTCGCTCACCCAGACCGGGATGGTGACCGGCTCGCCGAGCTTCCTGGCTCCCGAACGGGTGCGCGCGGCCGAGTCCGGGCCCGCCTCCGACCTGTGGTCGCTCGGGGCCACGCTCTACGCCACGCTGGTCGGCCGGTCGCCGTTCGAGCGCGGCGATCCCATGGCCACGCTGAACGCGCTGCTGAGCGACGAGCCGGACTACCGCCGGATCCCGCCGATCATGCACCCCGCCCTGCAGGGGCTGCTGCGCAAGGAGCCGCACGAACGGGTCAACGCCGAGCAGGCCGACGCGCTGCTGGCCGCCATCGTCGCCGCCAAGCAGCCGAACGCCGACCGGGTCGTGGTGGAGCCGAAGCCACCCCGCGGCGGCCGTACCCTCCTCGCGGCGGCAGCGGCGGCGGTGCTGGTGGTCGGGGGCGGCGGGTTCGCCTTCTTCAAGTTCAGCGGGTCGGCCGAAGGCGCGCCGCGCGTCACGCAGAGCGCCGTGGCCAGCGCGCCGCCGAGCACGCCGCCGCCCAGCGCCAAGACCAGCGCGACGCCCACCCCCACCCCGACGCCCACCCCGACCAGGGTGGTGGCGGCGGTACGGGCCTGGAAGTCGCCCGACGGCTGGTCCATCATGCGGCCCACCGGCTGGAAGGGCGCCCGCAAGGAGGCCTACACCGAGTGGACGCGCCGGGACCGGACCGGGCACTTCGACGTCCAGGCCATCTACGTCAACCTCGACCCGAACCAGATCATCCGCGACTCGCAGGAGACCGCCGGGCAGAACGACCAGGACCTTCGGACCCTGCGCCGCAGGTCCGTCACCCACCAGGGGACCAAGGCCGTGGAGTGGGAGTTCACCTACACGGCGGGGCCGACCGGCGACGCGCCGTGGAGCACGCAGGGCGTGAAGTACCACGAGGTGCAGCGGGCGGTGGCGATCGGGAATACCGCCTATGTCCTGTCGTGGACGGCCACCGAGGCACGGTGGAGACAAGATCAGGGGTTGATGCGGCAGGTGATCGCCAGCTTTACGGTAGCGGCATGAGTTGCTTTCTCCACGGTCGTGCCGGTGGCGGCATGAGTTGCCTTCTCCACGGTCGGGCCGGTGACGGCATGAGTTGCCTCTCCATGGTGGGGCCGGTGGTCGCATGACGCCCTGGAATCTGCTCGCACTGCCGCCGCTCCCCGAGGAGGTGCTGCGGCAGTTGCTCGCGCCGCTCGGCGACCGGGTGGCCGTGCGGGTGCCGCCGGTCCGCGACCGCGCCGCGCTTCTCGCCTCGCTGGCCGAGGCGGAGATCGTGCTCGGCGACTGGACGGGCCAGCTGGCCCTGGACGCCGAGGCGGTGGCCGCCGCGCCCCGGCTGGCCTTCGTCCAGCAGCCCTCGGTCGGCGTCGACGGCCACGACCTGGCCGCGCTGGCCGCCGCGGGCGTGCCGCTGGCCAACACGGCCGGCGTCAGCGCCGTCGCGGTGTCCGAGTGGTGCCTGGCCGCCGCCCTGTCGCTGTCGCGCAAGCTCGCCGAAGCCGACGCCGCCGTCCGCGCGGGCCACTGGCCGCAGCAGGGCCTGCAGCCCCGCGAGCTGCACGGCCGGCAGGTCGGCATCGTCGGCTACGGTCCGATCGGCGCGGCCTGCGCCCGGCTGTTCCGGGCGTTCGGCTGCCAGGTGTCCTACTGGACCCGCACACCCCGTGCGGAGCCGGGCTATCAGGAGCTGGCGCCGCTGCTGTCCACCTCCGACGTGGTCGTCGTGGTGATCGCGCTGTCCGACGAGACTCGCGGGCTGATCGATCCCCGGCGGCTGAAGCAGGGCGCCTTGCTGGTCAACGCGGCCAGGGGCGGGGTCGTCGACCAGGCGGCGCTGGCCGACGCGCTCACCGGCGGGCACCTCGGCGGCGCGGCGCTCGACGTGTTCGAGACCGAGCCCCTGCCCGACGGCGACCCGCTGCGCGAGATCGACGGCGTGCTGCTGTCGCCGCACGTCGCCGGAGTCACGCCGGAGTCCACCGGACGCCTGCTCACGGCCACGATGGACAACCTCACGGCCGCGCTGGACGGCCACGAGGTGGCCAACGTGATAAACGGTGTATCGCCGATCATCCGCCGGAAGTTTCCGAGTTCGCCCACCGCGTAGGCATTCGACCGGGCACGATAAACAGTTTTCGTGTCTTTAACGACCCCGGTCTGGTCGATGTCAGTCCAGGGAGATACCTTCTTACGGACGATCTCTACCGGCTCAAGGGGGTGCTTCCGTGACGACGACGATGTCGACACACCGACGGGCAGTAGAGCACATCAGGCAGTCGTACGCGGAGATCCCGGGGGACGCTTCGCCGCGGCTGTCCAAGGCCACGTCCAACCTCTTCAGATTCCGCGACTCGGGCAAGACCGCCAAGCTCTCCGCCAGGGAGCTCGACGAGGTCATCAGTGTCGACCCGGTGACGATGACGGCCGAGGTCCAGGGCATGACGACCTACGAGCACCTGGTCGACGCCACGCTGCCACACGGGCTCATGCCCTATGTGGTGCCCCAGCTCAAGACGATCACGCTGGGCGGCGCGGTGACGGGGCTCGGGATCGAGTCGACCAGCTTCAGAGACGGGCTGCCGCACGAGTCGGTCGAGGAGCTCGAGATCCTGACCGGAGACGGCCGCATCGTCGTCGCCCGCGACGACAACGAGCACCGCGACCTGTTCCGGGCCTTCCCCAACTCCTACGGCACGCTCGGCTACGCCCTGCGCATCAGGATCAAGCTCAGGAAGGTCCAGCCCTACGTCAAGCTGACGCACGTCAAGTTCACCGACGCCGACAAGTGCATGCTGGCCATGCAGGAGATCTGCGACAGCATGGAGCATGACGGAGAGACCGTCGACTTCGTCGACGGCGTCTTCTTCGAGCCGGGGGAGATGTATCTCACGGTCGGCCGCTTCGCCGAGCGTGCCCCCTACACCTCCGACTACACCGGCATGCGCATCTACTACCAGTCCATCAGGCAGCGCAACCGCGACTGGCTGAGCATCCGCGACTACCTGTGGCGCTGGGACACCGACTGGTTCTGGTGCTCGCGCGCCTTCGGCGTCCAGCAGCCGGTGGTCCGCTCGCTGATGCCGCGCCGCTGGATGCGTTCCGACGTCTACCGGCGACTGGTCGCGCTCGACCGCAAATACGGGGTGGTGGCGCGCGTCGACAGATGGCGCGACCAGCCCGTCCAGGAATCGGTCATCCAGGACGTCGAGACCCCGGTCGAGCGGGGCGCGGAGTTCCTGGAGTTCTTCCACGACAAGGTCGGCATGACGCCGGTGTGGATGTGCCCGCTGCGGGCCTCATCCCGCTGGCCGCTCTACCCCCTGGAGCCCGGAAAGCTGTACGTGAACTTCGGCTTCTGGGGAATGGTTCCGCTGCCTCGGGGGCAGTTCGACGGTTATTACAACCGTCTCATCGAGAACTCTGTGCACGAGCTCGACGGGCACAAGTCGCTTTACTCGACTTCTTTCTACGCCCGTGAGCAGTTCTGGCAGCTGTACAACGGCGATGCTTACTGGCCGGTCAAGCAGGAATACGACCCGAACGGCCGAATGCTTGACCTGTACGACAAGTGTGTACGGGGAAGGTGAGCAGATGGCTCTCGCATCCATCTTTGAGAAGATCGTTGGCCCGCAGGCCAACATCGCGTTCATGGCCTACGACGGCAGCAAGGCCGGGCCGGACGGCGCGGACCTCGCCCTGGAGGTGAAGTCTCCGATAGCGGTCGCCTACCTCGCGCAGGCACCCGGAGAGCTCGGCCTTGCCAGGGCCTACATCTCCGGCCACATCGACGTGCACGGCGACATGTACGCCCTGCTCGACCGCATGTGGAACATCACCACCAACGACCTGACGACCGCCGAGAAGGTGGCGGCCGTCCGATCGCTGGGCCTGAAGCCGCTGATGATGCGCGTCCCGGCGCCGCCGCAGGAGATCCGCCAGAGCACGCTGGCCAAGCTCGGCTCCCGGCACGCCAAGCAGCGTGACGCCGAGGCGATCCACCACCACTACGACGTCTCCAACCGCTTCTACGAGTGGGTCCTGGGCCCGTCCATGGCCTACACCTGCGCCGTCTTCCCCACCAAGGAGTCGTCGCTGGAGGAGGCGCAATACGCCAAGTTCGACCTGGTGGCCCGCAAGCTCGGCCTCAAGCCCGGCATGCGGCTGCTCGACGTCGGCTGCGGCTGGGGCGGCATGGTCATGCACGCCGCCAAGCACTACGGCGTCAAGGCCCTGGGCGTCACCCTCAGCAAGCAGCAGGCCGAATGGGCCCAGAAGGCCATCGTCGACGCCGGGCTCCAGGACCTGGCCGAGGTCCGCTTCATGGACTACCGCGACGTCGTCGAGTCGGACTTCGACGCGGTCAGCTCCATCGGTCTCACGGAGCACATCGGCAAGCGCAATCTGCCCTCCTACTTCGCCTTCCTCTACAGCAAGCTCAAGCCGGGCGGCCGCCTGCTCAACCACTGCATCACCCGGCCGACCGGCACCGAGAAGACGTTCAACAAGGGCGGCTTCATCAACCGCTACGTCTTCCCCGACGGTGAGCTGGAGTCGGTCGGTTACCTGGTCAGGCAGATGGAGGACCTCGGATTCGAGATCCGCCACGAGGAAAACCTGCGCGAGCACTACGCCGAGACCCTCCGGCACTGGTGCGCCAACCTCGATGCCAACTGGGCCGACGCGGTGCAGGAGGTCGGCATGGGCACCGCCCGCGTCTGGGCCCTGTACATGGCGGGCTGCATCGTGGGCTTCGAACGCAACAAGGTGCAGCTGCACCAGGTGCTGGGCGTCAAACTCGACTCGGAGGGACACTCCGGGGTCCCGCTGCGTCCGTCGATCGACTGGCCCTAGAGCTTCCGGTGTGAGGGGCTCACCGGCCCCTCACACCTGCTGCCGACGGTTCAGAACCTCAGCATCCACCCGTTGATGTAGCCCGTGTCGCCGGTTGTGACGTCTTCGACGCGTAACGTCCACGTCCCGTTGGCCGATGAGGATCTCCCATCCACCGGATAGGTCTCCTCGATCTGGTCGCCGTCGTCTTTGGAGTTCGCCGCGCGCAGCGGATAGACGACGCCGGTCGGGCCGATCAGATCGATCTTCAGATCGCCCCGCCAGGGGTGACTGATGTCCACGGAGACCGTCATCTTCTGGGGTGCGTTACCAGGGAGCCAGCCCGTGACCGTGATGGGCGATTTGACGAGGCCGCCCTTGTCGGGGATGGCGTACTCGGTCCAGTTCTCGAAGTAGGGGAAGTCCATCGACCAGGCGTCGATGATGCCGGAATGGGGTGACCAGCCGTCCGCGGCACGCAGCTTCCAGGTCCCGTTCTGCTTCGTCACGGCGCTGATGTCCACGTTGTACGTCTCGTCGATGAAATCGGCGCCGTCCGAGGACGGCGACCTCAGCACATGTACTTTCCCGTCCGGGCTGATCAGGGAGAGCTTCAGGTCACCCACCCAGGGGTGCTGGATGGAGACGTAGACGTGCACCTGTGACGGGGTCATACCGAGGAGGTCGCTCACCACGATCGGCGAGTCCACGCTGCCCGGATCAGGGATGGCGTAGTCCTTGAAGTTGGCGAAGTACATCGGCCAGAGGGCCCCGTCGGTGGGCTGGGTCGGCGGGAGAGCCGCGCTGTCCAGCCGGAGGCGGGGGGTGGTGGCGCTCGTATAGGCGATGGGCTTGCCTGAGCTCTCCATGGCCGCTTCCAGCTGCCCGATGCTCGCTTGGGGGAAGGCCTGGCGGAGTACGGCCAGCGCGCCGGCCACGTGCGGAGCGGCCATCGACGTGCCGCTCAGTGACCCCCACGTGTTCCCGGGCACCGAGGAGACGATCGAGGTGCCGGGGGCGAACAGGTCCAGCAGCGGACCGCGGTTGCTGAAGGCGGACACCTCGTCCGTGTCGGTGGTGCTGCCGACCGTGATGGCCGAGGGCACACAGGCGGGCGCGCTGACCGCGTCGCCGTAGCCGTTGTTCCCGGCCGCGACCAAGGTGGCGACCCCGGCGGCCAGGAGCGCGTCGATGGCCGGCTTGCGCGGATCGGTGTCACACGCGGAGGTGTACTGGCCGCCGCCCAGGCTCAGGTTGGCGGCCACCAGCGCCGTACCGGCCTCCTTCAGTTGCAGGACCTTCTCCAGCCCCGCCACCTGGGCGCTGGTGAAGCTCAGCACGCACGGCGAGGCGCCCGCCCCGCAGAAGTCGTCGGAGGTGAACTTGCTGAACACCTGGATGGCGACGAGTTTCGCCCCCGGGGCGACCCCGGCCGGCGGGGCTCCGGCCACGTTCTTGCCGTCGCCGATCGCGATCCCGGCCACGTGCGTGCCGTGATCACAGTCGAGGGCGGCGTCGGCGCACGGCCCGCTCTCGGAGTCGGCCGAGCCGGCTCCCGTCTGCGTGGCGGTGCCGTTCGGGCACAGGCTGGTGGCGCCGTAGTCGGCGTCGATGGGGGAGAAGCACGCCTGTTCGATCACCCGTCCGCCCAGGAAGGGGTGCTTGACGGCGACGCCGGTGTCCAGCACGGCCACCACGCTGCCCTCGCCGGTCAGGCCGGCCGCCCGCGTCTTGTCCGCGCCGATCAGCGGGATGCTCTCGGCGAGCACCGGTGGTACGGGCCGGTCCTCCGAGACGCTCACCACGTTCGGCAGCTTGGCCAGCCGGTCCACCGCCGCCGCGTCGACGCGCAGGGTGACCATGGGGAACCGGGACATCGTCTGCAGCACCTGACCGGCACTCGACGCCTCCGGGAGATCCGCCCGGCTCTTGGTGACCACATTCACCCTGATCTTGGCACCGGCGGCCAGCCGCGCGCTCAACCCGGGCTCTATCGTCGGGGCCGCCGACGGGGGCTGTTCATCCAGAGTCGCCGATGTGGCATGGGCCGGCACGCTCACGCCTGTCGTGGCCGCTAACGCCATGATGATGCAGGATAAAACCCACTTTTTCATCCGCCACTCCAAGGTGAGTGAATTGATCACCTGGACAGTAAATGATCGAAACCTACTCAACAAGGGCCTGGGCCGAGGTAGATGTATCAATCGCTGCTAAATATGCTGGTATATCGCATCTGCGCAGGTGGACGCACTCGTATGGCGAACTTATGGCGAATATATGGCGTCATGACAGACAATGCACATGCGCGCCTTAAACCGCGCGGCAAGCAGCGCTCATCGGCCATAGTCGCGTAAAGCCGAAAGGCGGGTCTCTACGGCGCCCCTTCTTCCACCCCCCGGGGGGCGAATTCCCTCCCGAAGGACCTCAGCCACGACGGACCGTCTTCTTCCGCCCCCGGAGGGGGTTCCCCTGAGGGACCTCGGCCACGACGGACCGTCTTCTTCCGCCCCCCAGGAGGGGTTCCCCCGAGGGACCTCAGCCGCCACGGACCGTCCTCTTCCGCTCCCCCGGAGGGGGATCCCTCAAGGGGCCCCAGCCACCACGGACCGTCACAAAGATCGAGACGATCGTGTGACGAAACGCCCGGGGAACCCCGGTGATCACCTCACTAGGATGCGTTGCCATGCGCTTCGTGATCTTAGGCGGCTCCGCCGCCGTCCTCCTTCTGGCCTCCGCCACTCCCGCGCTGGCCGCCGCCCCTGACAAGCCCCTGACCTCAGCTCAGCTGAGTGAGGCCCTCATCACGCCCGAAGACCTGGGCGACGCCTACGCCCCCAATCCGAAGCACATCCGCGAGGCGTTGGACGCCGAGTCGGCCCACACGAAGAAGTGCGTACGGGCGATGAGGGCCCTGAAGCCCCTCCTCAAAAGTCCGGCGGCCGTCTACCTCGACAAGGAGGGCCTGCCGTCGGGCGTCAAGCAGTTCGCCATCAGCGGCACCTCGGCCAAGATGGCCGCCTGGCAGACGGTGGGCAAGGCCATGGTCCGGGACTGCGCCGGAACCAAGACGAAGACCAAACGCGCCAAGTCGGCCATCACCAAACTCTCCATCGGTACGGTCGGGAGCTGGGTGTACGGGATCAGGTACAAGGAGATGATGGCGACGAGGGACGCCGAGCTTCAGGCGGCGGATGTCGTGCTCATCAGGGTCAAGAACGCCGTCACGCTGCTGGTGAGTGACGGGTTCTTCGGGGCGTTCGAGCCCGGTCTGAGCAAGCGGGCGGCGAGGCTGGCGGCGCCGAAACTTCTGGCCGCCCAGAGCAAATGACCCAACAGCGTCGGGTAGGGCAAAGGACGCTATTTCAGTAGCGCAGTCCGCTCGGACTTCCCCGGATAGACCATGATGAGGAACTCCTGCCGGGCATCCCCCTCCCTCTTCAGCGCGGCCTTCGCGCCGCGCATGTGCACTCGAACCCGGTAGCGGCCCGGGCCGTTGACCGCCAGGTTCTCCAGGTCGCCCCCGTCGTCACCGGTGAGGGTGAGGTCGCCGTTGCCGCTGCGGTACCCCACCTCCACCACCCTCTCCCAGCCCTTCAGCTCGACGGGGGGCCGCCTGCGGTAGGCCTCCCCGGTGACGCACACGTGCATGGCCTCGTCGGCCGTGAGGATGGTGAGCTGCCCGGGTGCGGTTCCCACCAGCCCGTTGGTGAAGGCGTTGTCGAGTGCGGGGAAGTCGTCGTCCGGGTCGTCTTCGTACGCGTTGATGCTGCCGGCTTCCGACCACAGCGTGGCCCGGTCGGTCCAGGACGCGCGGATCGACGGCCGGTGTCCCGGCACCTTGGCGCAGCGCGCGCGGGCTTTCTCGATGAAGGCCACCTCGGCGTCCTGTTGCCGCTCGGCCTGCTGGTCCTGGCGCTGCTCGACCTCCGGGCACAAGTACGCGAGCGCCTCGACGGTCTCATAATTCCGCAGGTACGTCCCCAGCGGCCCCTCCTCGGCCCGCCGATCCGGTGCGCCGTCGCGCAGGACCGCCTCGCACAGTCGCCGGCCGATCGCGACCACTCGATCGTCGGGCACATCGGTGAACTGCCCCGGCTGCTCGCCGTCCTGCCTGACGAGGCAGAGGAAGGCGAGCTCGCGCTGCCCGGCTGACGGCTGCACCGGGACGTAGCGGGCGGTTTCCCACGGTTCGCAGACCGGGGAGCTCGCCGCCGTGACCTTCCCGATCGGGGCGTCCATGCGCGGCACGGTGACCAGCAGCAGGACGACGGCGAGCGCGGCGGCGGCGCGGACGTCCGGACTCCGGTACGGCCGTCGCACGCGGCGTACGCGTACCGCCACGATGATCAGAACGGCGGTGACGACCTCGTAGAGCTGCCAGGCCAACATGCCGGGCTCGTACATCTGCCCCCAGGTTCGCGCGCATCCTTCACCGGCGACCACGTCGAGTCCGGCCATCACGAAGGCCAGCGCCCCGAACGCCGCCAAGGGGATCACCGTCGCCCAGCCGACCGCGCGGCCCCACCGCCGGTAGCCCTTGCACACCAGCAGCGCCCACACCCCGAAGCCCACCGCCACCAGCGCGGGTTGCGGCACAAGGTGCAAGGGGGACAGCAGGAAGTCGGCCGACATGTACAGGTCGAAGCCGGAACAACCGCCCAAGATGATGTCGTACTCAGTCGTGCTCGAAGAGAATAGGGAGATCGCGTACGGGATGCTCACCAGCGTGAGCGCGATGCTCCACAGCGTCAGCGACATCCGCCACCGCATCGGGAGCACTTCGCGCGGCCCGGTCTCTGGCCGGTGGACCAGCCACCCGAGCACGAGCAGCAGCACAGCGGCCGCGGCGAAGGCGGCGCCGATCAGCAGTAGCGCATCGTCGTCGAAGGGCACCAAGCGCATGACGCCGCTGCGGTGGCCGGTGGCGACGGCGGGAGCTTCGCCCATGGTGACCCGGGCTCGCACCTCCGCCTCGCTCGGCCGGCCGAGTCCGGTGAGCGGCGGCGTGACGGCGGCCGCGGCGAGCAGGATCAGGAAGGTCGCGCTCAGCCGGAGGACCCATCGCCGGCGGCGCAGCAGCACGGCGGGAACGACCAGGAAGGCCGCCGCACCCGCACCGACGGCCACGCTGGAGCCGGTCGGGGCGATCGCCGCAGGCGACAAGGGGAGGAGGATCGCCAAGCCGGATAAGCAGGCAACGGACAGTCTCGGCACTGGCGATCCTGATCTTGGGGAAGTGGGAGCGCCATACCTATCGCCCCAGTTCCGCTTACGTCAAGGCAGCGGGAAAGGGAACCCAGCTCACTGGGAGATGGTCGCTTTCACACGCCCTAGTGGACGCTTGCCCGCTTCGCCCACGGAGCCCGGTACGCCCATTGCCAGGCCGATTCGAGCGGTCCCCGTTCGAATCGGCGCAGCCATAGCGCGGTCAGCGTCATGAAGAGCAGGCAGATCCCGGCCCAGGCCACGGGTACCCACCAGGGGCGCAGCCAGTCGAGGCCGGCCGCCAGGCCCAGGCCCCAGCCGTAGCAGAGGATGCTGGCGGCCAGATTCTGGAAGACATAGCAGGACAGTGCCGTACGGCCGACGTTCGTGACGCCCCGGCGGATCATGCCGGGCGCGCCGTCCATGCCGAGCACGATCGAGGTGATCAGCCCGAGCAGGCCGAGCGCGACCAGCGGCGCCAGGACGTAGCGCTCGACGGCGAACCAGGCGGGTCCGGAGTAGGAGATGACCAGGTTCACCGGCGCGGCGACCCCGAGCCCGAGGGCGGTCAGCCTCCGGCGCAGCCTCGCGCCGCGCTCGTCGAACAGGCCCGCGCGCAGCAGCCGGGAGCCGAGCAGGAACAGGACGATGCCCATGGGGACGATGAAGATCAGTTCCGCGCGATAGAGGGCGACTTGGTGGAGGCGGGCGGCGACCTGCTGTGGCCAGCTTCCGTCGGTGTAGAGAGTGTCGACGGGGGTCCGGGGGGTGCTGTCGTCCGCGGCCAGCAGGGCCACCGTGAGCAGGCTGACCAGCGTGAGGTGTAGCGCGCCGACCGTGACCATCCAGGTCCTGACCACGCGATCACTCCGGCCGATCAGGTAGGCGACGATCACCGAGGTGATCGCGTAGCCCATCAGCACGTCGAACTCGAAGATCAGGACGAAGTGCAGCGCCCCCTCGGCGAGCAGCAGGGTCGCCCGCCAGAGGTACCTGCCCGGCCAGGCCAGTCCCTTGCGCACCGCGCTGCGGTACTGGAGTTCGAGGCCGACGCCGAACAGCAGGGTCAGCAGGCCGAGGAACTTGCCGTTGGACAGGAACCGCAGGAACGTCTCCACGACCCCCATATCGCGACCGATCCCCAGAAACCCCGCCGGGCCCGCTGGATCGGTGAAGATCCAGATGTTGGTCCCGAGCGTGCCCATGATCGCCACGCCGCGCAACACGTCCAAGGCGTCTATTCGTCTCGTCACCCCTCAAGCCTCGCGGCGCGTGACCTCGGCGCTCTCGTCCCGCCGGGCGAAAACGGCGGTACATCCATGGATGTACGGCTCCCCGACTTTGGTCAGCGCGGCTGAGAGATGGTCCAGCTATCCGACGCTCGAGATGAGGGTGGAAACGACCATCAACAGCCCACATCAAGCAGGGCGATCGCCTCGAGTACGTCGCTCACCTCATGGTCCGCCCCTGGGGACTGACCCGGGGACACGCCGCGGTCGATCCAGATCGTGCGGAGACCCGCGCCCCGACCGCCCGCCACATCTTTCTCCACGTCGTCGCCCACCATCCACCCGCCGTCCGCCAGCGACGTGCCGCATCGGTGAGCGGCGATCTCGAACAGTTCGGGGGACGGCTTCCGGACGCCCTCGGCGTCCGAGATGGCCCAACCGTCCACCCGGTCGACTAAGCCGCTGTGGTGGATCTTGCCGGATTGATTGTCGGTCATGCCGTTCGTCACGATGCCGACCCGCCAGCCGGACAAGCGCAGAATGTCGAGGGACTCAAGCACGGCGGGGCGGCAGGTGACGAGGTGCGGCAGGCGGTCACGGTAGCCCTGCCAGAGCGAGTCGGCCGACTCGGCGAGCCCGAACCGCTCGCGGACGTGGGTGAAGAACGTGCTCATCGGGATGGAGCCGTCGGCGTCCAGCTCGATCATCCACGCCACATCCTGCGCGCCCAGTCCCCTGTCGGCGGCGAACTCGGCGGCCCAGCGCTTGAAGGCGTCGAGGCGGTCGATCAGGGTGTTGTCGAGGTCGAAGAGTGCCAGCACGCCTCAGGACCATACAGGTGTTCGATGACGCGCGGCGGCCTTCCGCGCAACAGGTGATCAACGGTTGTGTGCCCGGTCGTCACTCACCGGCCACTTTGCCGGTCTAACGTACGCGGCATGCTGACGCGCAGATTATTCGCGAGCGCTCTGGCCGTCCTGACCGGTGGTACGGTCGCGGTCGTGCTGCTCCAGCCCCACGCCGCCACGGCCGAGCGCCGCGGCCAGGCCCCCGTCGTCATCGGGCACCGGGGCGCCAGCGCCCACCGGCCCGAGCACACGCTGCTGTCGTACGAGGCGGCCATCGCGATGGGCGCCGACTACATCGAGCCCGACCTGGTCTCCACCAAGGACCACATCCTGGTGGCCAGGCACGAGAACGACATCACCGGCACCACCGACGTGGCCGCGCACCCGGAGTTCGCCGACCGGCGCACCACCAAGACGGTCGACGGGCGGCCGATCACCGGGTGGTTCACCGAGGACTTCACGCTGGCCGAGCTGAAGACGCTGCGGGCCAAGGAACGCGTGCCCGACCTGCGGCCCGACAACACGGCCTTCGACGGGGTGGCGGAGATCCCGACGTTCGATGAGGTCGTGCGGCTCGCGCAGCGCCACGGCGTGGGCGTCTATCCGGAGACCAAGCATCCGACGTACTTCGACTCCATCGGCCTGTCGCTGGAGGAGCCGCTGCTGGAGACACTCAACAGCAACCACATGCGCAAGGTGTACATCCAGTCGTTCGAGACCGCGAACCTGCGGGAGCTGCGCAAGAAGACCAGGCTGCCGCTGATCCAGCTGATCACGTTCGGCGGGGCGCCGTACGACTGGGTCGCCGCCGGTGATCAGCGTACCTATGACGACATGGTGAAGCCGGAGGGGCTGCGCGAGGTGGCCTCGTACGCGAACGGGATCGGCGTGGACACCCGCCGCGTCGTGCCCGTGGGAGCGGACGGCAAGGTGACGGAGCCCACCACGCTCGTCCAGGACGCCCACCGCAGGCGGCTGGACGTACACGTCTGGACCATCCGCAACGAGAACTCCCAGCTCCCCCTCGACTACCGGCTGGGCAACCCGGCCAGTCCCGCCTTCCCGCGCGCCACCGGCGACGTGATGGGCTGGCTGACCAGGCTGCTCGACCTGGGCGCGGACGGCGCGTTCTGCGATGACCCGGCCATGGGCCGGGCCGTGGTGGCGAAGCGGACAAGTTAGCCCGGATTGCGCCCGGCAGCGACGGCGCGGCGCACGCGCGCCACGCCGTCACAGCCGGTCGGGTTCGGAGGGGCTACCGGAGCTCGCGCTTGAGGATCTTGCCCGTGGCGGTCATCGGCAGCGCGTCGCGGAACTCCACGACGCGCGGGTACTTGTAGGCCGCCATGTTCTCCTTGGCCCAGGCGATCAGGTCATCCTCGGTCGCGGTCGAGCCGGGCGTACGGATGATGTACGCCTTGATCTCCTCGCCGTGCGAGTCATGCGGTACGCCCACGACGGCGGCCAGCGAGACGGCCTCGTGGGTCATCAGGACCTCTTCGAGCTCGCGCGGATAGACGTTGAACCCGCCACGGATGATCATGTCCTTGGACCGGTCGACGATCGCGTAGTAGCCGTCGGCGTCGCGGGTGGCGATGTCGCCGCTGCGGAACCAGCCGTCGCTCATCACCTCGTCCGTGGCCTCCGGACGGCCGTAGTAGCCCTTCATGATGTTGTGGCCGCGGATCGCGATCTCGCCCGGGCCCTCGCCCTCGATCGTCTTCCAGTCGCTGTCGATGAGCTTCATCTCCACACCCCAGATCGGGGTGCCGACCGTGCCCGGCTTGGCGGGGTGGTCCGGCTGGTTGAAGCTGGCCACCGGCGAGGTCTCCGACAGTCCGTACCCCTCGAGGATGGCGACGCCGAACGTCTTCTCGAAGTCCTTCAGCACCTCGACCGGAGAGGCGGAGCCGCCCGCCACGGCGGTCCGTAGGCTCGCGGGCGGCGCGACGCCGTCCGCGTGGACCTTCGACAGCATCGCCCAGTACATGGTCGGCACGCCGGCGAAGAACGTGACGCCCTCCTTGGCCATGAGCGCCAGCGCCTCGCCCGGCTCGAAGCGCGGCATCAGCACGACCGTGGCCCGCCGCAGGAACCCCTGGTTCAGCACGACGGTCTGCCCGAACGAGTGGAACAGCGGCAGCACCGCCATCATCACGTCGCCGCCCTCGGCGCTCGGGAACATCTGGTCGCAGACGAGGGCGTTCATCAGCATGTTCTGGTGGCTGAGCTCGGCGCCCTTGGGCCGGCCCGTGGTGCCGGAGGTGTAGAGGATCACCGCCGTGTCCTCGGCCGCCGTCTGCACGGTCTCGAACGCGCCGGACATGCCGTCGAGCGCCGCCCAGATCGACTCGCCGTACACGGACTCGGTCGCCAGCGGCGTGGCGGGCAGCACGAAGAAGTGCTCGCACCCCTCGGCCGCCTCGAAGCCGGCCTTGCCGCGCTCGCCCAGCGGCAGCTCGGGGGTGCCCTCGAAGCAGAACAGCGCCTTGGCGTCGCTGTCGTCAAGGTGGTAGGCGATCTCCCGCGACTGCAGCAGCACGTTGAGGGGCACCACCGTCGCCCCGGCCTTGAGGATGCCGTAGTAGACGAACGGGAAGTACGGCAGGTTGGGGCAGGCCAGCGCGACCTTGTCACCCTTGCCGATGCCGCGCGAGACCAGCAGGTTGGCCACCTGCGCGGCCACAGTGTCGATCATTGAGTACGGCAGGCGCATGTCACCGAAGACGATGGCCGTGCCATCCGGCGTGGCCCTGGCACTGTCCTCCAGGACGATCGACAGGTTGAGCATGAGCGCCTTCCTCCCTGTGTACGGCTTGCGCGCCATCATGGCAGCAAGACATACCGACCGGTAGGGGCAAAAGCCGCACCCTGCGGTGGCCTGCTGAACGCGGACCACCGTAGGGGCAAAAGCCGCACCCGACGGTCACCTCAGAGGCCAGTTATAGATGCGTATAGACGCGGTACATCGCCTGGAGTAAGCAAGTACCAGATTACTTACGCCCGGGAGGGGCCATGGAGTACGACTACGTGATCGTCGGGGCCGGGTCGGCGGGGTGTGTCCTGGCCAACAGGCTGACGGCCGATCCCGGGGTGTCCGTGGCGCTGCTCGAGGCGGGCGGCAAGGACGACAAGCTGGAGATCCGCATGCCCGCGGGCTTCGCCAAGCTGTTCAAGACCGACTACGACTGGAACTACACCACCGCCAAGCAGAGCGAGATGTCCGGCCGGGAGCTCTACTGGCCCAGGGGCAGGGTGATCGGCGGCTCGTCCTCGCTCAACGCGCAGATGTGGGTACGGGGCTGCGAGCGCGACTACGACCAGTGGGGGATCCCGGGCTGGACCTACGACGACGTCCTGCCGTACTTCACCAAGGCCGAGCACCGCGTCGGCAGCAACCACGGCGGCGTCTACGGCTCGTCCGGCCCGCTGTTCATCTCCGAGCTGCGCAGTCCCAACGTCACCACCGCGGCCTTCCTCAAAGCCTGCGACGAGCTCGGATTACAGCGGCTGGGCGAGCTCAACGGCCGCTCCAACGAGGGCTGCAGCGCCACTCCCGTCACCCAGAACCGGGGCAGGAGATGGAGCTCCGCCGACGCCTACCTGCGTCCGGTGCTGAAGCGGCCCAACCTGACGGTGATCACCGGCGTGACCGTGGACCGGGTGGTGTTCGACGGCACACGGGCCGTCGGCGTCGAGCACGACGGCGGCGGGCAGATCAAGGCCAAGCGGGAGGTCATCCTGTCGGCGGGCGCGATCGGCTCTCCCTACCTGCTCATGCGCTCGGGGGTCGGCGCGGCCGACGAGCTGCGCGAGGAGGGCGTCCCGATCGTGCGGGACCTGCCCGAGGTCGGCAAGAACTTGCAGGACCACCTGTCGAGCGGTGTGTACGTGCAGTCCAAGCAGCCGGTCACGCTGACCAAGGCGGAGTCGATCGGCAACCTCCTGCGCTACATCGTGCTGCGCTCCGGCATGCTCACCACGAACGTGGGCGAGGCGGTGGCGTTCATCAGGACCTCGCCGGAGGAGCCCGCCCCCGACATCGAGCTGATCTTCGCGCCCGGCCCGTTCATCGACCACGGCCTCACGCCGCCGACCGGGCACGGGATGACCGTCGGCGTGGTGCTGCTGCAGCCGGAGAGCCGCGGCAGGGTCGGGCTGAGCGGCCGCGAGGTGGTGATCGACCCCGGCTACCTGACCCGGGAGGCCGACGTCAAGCGGCTGGTCGCCGGGCTGAAGACGGCCAAGCAGGTCTTCGCCACCGCCGCGATGAGCAAGTACGCGGGCGGTCCGATGGCCCCCTACCAGGGGCCCGAGAGCGACACCGAGCTCGCCCAGTGGGTACGCGAGCGCGGCGAGACCCTCTACCACCCGGTCGGCACCTGCCGCATGGGCACCGACGCCGAGTCGGTCGTCGACCCGGAGCTCAAGGTACGCGGCCTCGACGGGCTCAGGGTCGTGGACGTGTCGATCATGCCGACCCTGAACCGCGGACACACGCACGCCCCGGCCATCATGATCGGCGAGAAGGGGGCCGAGCTCATCGCCGCGCGGTCTTGACGTAAGTGACTACTTGCAGAAGGCTTGGTGTTCATGACGCTCTCCAGTGATCTGGACATCTCGCAACTGGTGTTCTGGGGGCTGCCCCAGGCCGAGCGCATGGCCGTCTTCCGCCGGTTGCGCCAGTTGGACGAGCCGGTGTTCCTGACGGAGCAGGCCGTGCCGTTCATCAAGGGCGGGCCCGGCTACTACGCCCTGGTGCGCCACATGGACGTGACCGAGGCCAGCAGGAACGCGGCCGTGTTCAGCAGTGAGCCGTGTTCCAACAGCGTGCCCGACATGCCGCGCTGGCTGGCGGTGTACTTCGGTTCGATGATCAATATGGACGACCCGCGGCACGCCCGGCTGCGCAGGATCGTGTCCAGGGCGTTCACGCCGCGCATCCTGTCCAAGATGGAAGAGGACCTTGCCACGGCCGCCGCCGAGATCGTGGACCGGGCGATCGAGGAGGGGCCGGGCGACTTCGTGGCGCAGATCGCCGCCCGGCTCCCGGTCCGCGTCATCTGCGACATGATGGGCATTCCGGCGACATTTCATGACATGGTGCTTCGGCGGACCAACGTGATCCTCGGCAACGCCGACCCCGAGTACACCGGCATCGACCCCGATTTCAGCCGCGTCAACGTGGCCCGCGGCCTGGCCAAGCTGCTGCACGCCGGCTTCTCCCTGAACCGGCTCGCCGCCCGCCTGGGCGACGAGCGGCGCAAGCATCCCACGGGCGACCTGGTCAGCCTGCTGGTCAACGGCGAGGAGCGGCTCACCTCGCAGGAGCTGGGCTCGTTCTTCATCCTGCTGGTGGTGGCCGGCAGCGAGACCACCCGCAACGCCATCGCGTACGGGCTCAAGCTCTTCACCGACCACCCCGAGCAGCGGCGGCTGCTCTTGGACGACTTCGACGGCCGCGTCACCAAGGCGTGCGACGAGATCGTGCGCTACGCCACGCCGGTGATCCAGTTCCGCCGCACGCTTACGCAGGACCATGAGATGAACGGCATGCGCTACAAGAAGGGGGACAAGGTCCTGCTCTTCTACAACTCGGCCAACCGTGACGAGACGGTGTTCAAGGACCCCGACACGTTCGACATCACCCGCGATCCGAACCCGCACGTCGGTTTCGGCGGTCCCGGCCCGCACTTCTGCCTGGGCGCCCACCTGGCGCGCAGGGAGATGACCGTGATGTTCCGCGAGCTGTTCACGCGCCTGCCCGGCATCAGGTCAGAGGGGGAGCCCGACTTCCTGCTGTCCAACTTCATCAACGGGATCAAGCACCTGAAGTACACCTTCTGAGGGCCTCGGCCAGGCCCTCCTCGCCGCGCCAGGCCACGAACCCGTCCGGCCGTACGAGCAGCGTCCCGTACGGCCAGCCGTCCACCACGTGCACCGGCACGTCGATCCCGGTCACCGGCTCGGCCGCGAACACGCAGAACGCTGAGCCGACCAGGTCGAGCGTGGAGCGCTCGCCGACCCAGACGTGAGGCAGCCGCGAACCGGGCGAGCCGTCCAAGGTCAGCGCCACGTCCTCGGTCGAGGGCAGTTCGTCGACCGAGGCGCCGTAGCGGTAGCCCAGGTGGACGATGGGCGCGTTCACCGCGCCCGCCTCGGCGCGCCGCCGGGGCGCGTCCGGGCCGCCGTCGAAGTGCAGCCGCAGGTCGCGCATCCGCAGCAGTGACTGCTCCATCGCGAGCACCGCCACCGGGCGCCGCTCGTCGTGGTAGGTGTCGAGCAGGCCGGGCGCGGCCTCGCCGGACAGCACCCAGGCGAGCTTCCACGCCAGGTTGTGGGCGTCCGCGATGCCGGTGTTGAGGCCGAACGCCCCCGTCGGCGGTACGGCGTGCGCCGCGTCCCCGGCCAGGAACACCCGGCCCTGAGACAGCCGGTCCGCCACTTGGGCGCGCGCCCGCCACGACAGCACGCTGAGGATCTCGACCTCCAGGCCGGGGTCGCCGATGGCGGTCCTGATCAGGTCGGCGGTGGGCTCCTGACCGGTGTGGAAGACCCACTCGCTCTTGGCGTCGATCGTCAGGATCATGCCGGGCGCGGCCGGGTTCGTGATCTCGCAGAGGCCGAAGGTGTACTCGCCGGTCAGCTCGCTCAGATCAGCGCGGAACAGGACGTTCTTCATGGCGGGACCGAGCGCGCCGGGGCCCGACAAGCCGATGCCGAGCTCCGAGCGCACCCGGCTGCGCACTCCGTCGGCGGCGATCAGATAGCGGGCCCGCAGCGCGCTCCCGTCCGACAGCAGCGCGGTCACGCCTTCGCCGTCCTGCTCCACCGAGACCACCTCGGCCCCGTAGCGCACGGTCGCGCCCCGGGCGCGGGCCGCGTCGAGGAGCACCGCGTCCAGGCGGTTCTGGGGACAGGTGCCGCGAATCCGGGCCGGCGTGTAGCCCATCTGGGCGACGGTCTGGGCGCGGGTGGGGAGGGTCTTGGCCAGGGTGGCCAGGTCGGCCCCCGCGAGCGTGTCCACGGTGATCTTGCCCAAACCCGAGCCGGTCGCGTCGACGGCCACCTCGTTGACGGCCGCCTCCAGGCCGACCTCGCGCAGCAGCTCGGCGGTGCGCATGCCCAGGCCGGTGGCGCGCGGGTGGATCTGTGGCCCCGGCTGGCGCTCGAGCACCAGGGCCCGGACGCCGTGTCGCGCCAGGAAGACCGCCGCGCTCAGGCCCACCGTGCCGCCGCCGGCGATGAGGACATCGTGCATGACTCCACCCCTATTCGTTGTGGGAACAGTGTTCCCGCGATTGGGAACACTGTACCCACTGCCGTACGATGGCACCAGAGGGGGTGGCCGGATGTCTCTGGTGTGGAGCCGCGAGCCGTACTCGCCCAAGCGGCAGACGATGAGCGTCGAGCGGGTCGTACGCGCCGCGATCGGGATCGCCGACGCGGAGGGGCTCGACGCCCTGTCGATGCGCAGGGTGGCGGCCGAGCTGAAGTCGGGCACCACCTCGCTCTACCGCTACGTAGCCAACCGCGACGAGCTGCTCGACCTCATGGTCGACGCGGTCTGGGGCGAGGAGCCGCCTCGGGAGGTCAGCGGTGACTGGCGGGCCGACCTGGCCGGGGTGGCGCGCGCGCAGCGGTCGGCGCTGCTGCGCCACGGCTGGCTCGGGACGCTGATGGCGAGCCGGCCCACGCTCGGTCCCCACTCCCTGCGCCACTTCGACGCCACGCTGAAGGCCGCCGCCGCGCTGACCCCCGACATCACGCGGGCCGCCGCGGTCATCGCGATGCTCGGCGACTACGTGCTGGGGGCCGTCGCCAGGGAGCTGGCCGAGCAGGAGGCGAGCCGCCGCACCGGGATGACCGAGCAGGAGTGGAGGCAGAGCGTCGCACCATACCTCAGGGAGGTCATCGCGAGCGGTGACTACCCGGAGTTCACCAGGAGGGTGGTGGAGGCCGGCGAGCTGGACTTCACCGATCAGTTCGAGTTCGGGCTGCGCTGCCTGCTGCGGGGAGTCGAGGAGGGCGGCTGATTCCGGTCCCGGAGCGGAGTGCTATTCCAGCGGAGGGCCGACTGCTAGGTTTCGCAGTCATGGAGATCAGAACCGTCCACGCCAACGGGGTGGAGTTCGCGTATCTGGCCGTAGGGGAGGGGCCGCTGGCCCTGTGCCTGCACGGCTTCCCTGACACGGCCCACACCTGGCGTCACCTACTCCCGGCGCTGGCCGAGCGTGGCTACCGCGCGGTCGCGCCGTTCCTGCGCGGCTACGCGCCGACCGAGATCCCCGCCGACGGCGCCTACGAGGCCGGCGCGCTCGTCGCCGACGTACGGGCGCTGCACGAGGAGCTCGGTGGCGACTCCGCCGCGGTGCTCATCGGCCATGACTGGGGCGCGTTCCCCGTCTACGCGTCCGCCGACCGCTTCCGCAGATCCGTGGCCATGGCCGTGCCACCGGCGGCCGCCCTGGCGACCGGATTCCTGGACTACGAGCAGCTCAAGCGCTCATTCTACGTCTTTCTCTTCCAGACCGCCCTGGCCGAGACGGCCGCCGCCGCCCCCGGCTTCCTGGAGGGGCTCTGGCGCGACTGGTCGCCTGGCTACGACGCCGAACAGGACCTGGAGTTCGTCCGGCAGAGCATCGGCGCACCGGCGAACCTGGCGGCGGCCATCGGCTACTACCGGGCGATGCTCGGCACCACCCCGCCCACCGGGCGCTATCCGGCACCGGAGCCCGCCACCACCGGGCCGATCCTCTACCTGCACGGGACCCAGGACGGCTGCATCTCGGCCGACTTGGCCAAGGACGCGCTGAGCCACCTGCCGGCCGGATCGCGGACCGAGCAGGTGGCCGGCGCGGGTCACTTCCTCCACCTCGAAAAGCCCGCGGAGGTCAACCGGCTCGTCCTCGACTGGCTGGCCTCCTGAGGGCGGCGTCAACCGGCTCGTCCTCGACTGGCCGGCCTTCTGAGGACCGCCACGACGGGATGGCGTCCTGACAGGGTGAGGTGAATCACCTTGTCCACCCAGAATCCGGGCGGCTGCCAAGCCTCCGGAAGGAGCGTCACGACGGTTCCGTCCACGGCCAGGACACGGTGGATCTCGCGCCACAGGCGGCCGGGGTCCCGGCGGAGCCGCCCGCTCGGGGCGACCTGACGGTCCCAGGGCGGGTTCACCAGGACCCGGTCCACGCTGCCGTCTGGCAGGGGAATCCGCCCCGCATCGGCCACACCCCAGGCGATGCCGCCCGTCGCGGGAGTCCGGCCCGCGTGGGCCGGGGTGATCGCGTGGGCTGCGGCGCGGGCGGCGTTGGCGGCGGCGACGTGGACGGCGTGCGGGTCGTGGTCGAAGCCGAGCAGGCGCGCGTGCGGCGCGAGCGCGCGGGCCTCGATGAGCGTGGTGCCGGCGCCGCAGCAGGGGTCGAGCACCGTGCCGGCGCGGTCTAGCCGCGCCAGCCCGGCCATGGCGGCGGCCACCGGCGGGTGCAGCGTGCCGGGGATCGACTCCGTCTTGTACGGCCTGCGGTGCAGCGGCCTGGCGGGCACCCGCAGCGCGATGACCGCCTGCCCGGCCTCCAGAGTGACCCGCCAAGCCGTCGAGCCCTCGGGCGGCACCCGGCCGTCGCGGCGGGAGTGGTACGGCAGGCCCAGCGGCCGGGCGAGCTCGGCGCCGACGGCGTCCTCGATGTCGAACCGGTTGTAGTTCCGCCGCCCGACGAACGACGCCGACACCTCCACCCCAGCGCCCCGCACGGCCACCCCACCGCCCCGCACGGCGCAGGGTGGGCCGCCGTCCAGTACCCCGCTGTCCCGCATGGCGTACGGGGGGCCGCCGTCCAGTACCCCGCTGTCCCGCTCCCCGTACGGTAGGCCGCCGTCCCGTACCTCGTGCGGGCGGTCGGCGGCTCGGTCGGTGATCTGGTGGACGAGTTTCGTCAGGCTCTCGGTGTCGAGCCGGCGAGCCGCCCGCGCCAGGCGTCCGAGCGCCTCCCTGTCGTGCCCGATCCCCTCCACGACGGCCGCCACCAGCAGCACGTCGTCGGCCGTCCGCAACCCCAGCAGCTCCGGCCCGGGATCGGCCGTCTCGAACCACACCTCACGGTGGCGCACTCCGCGCACCACCCCGAGCCCGGCACGTCGGATCTCCGCGGCCACCAGGGGCTCGATGCCACGCACCGCCCTGGCCACGGCAAGTGTATGCACGTGTCCTTCTCCCACGTCGCGACCCGGGACGGCGGCCGGCCGTCCCGCATCACCGGCGGTGGGTCATCCACGACCCGCCGGCGGGTCGCTAGCGCAGGAAGAAGAAGAACGTCATGCCCCCACGCTATAGATCACCCGCCTCCAGAGGCCACCGATTTTCCGCGCACGCCCGGCCCCACAGACGTACGGTGTACTTCGATCGCGTTGACGTGAATAGGCCGCTATCCGAATGATGGTGTTCATGGACGTGCTGGACTTCGACCTGTCGGACCGTGATTTCTGGGCCAAGCCGATGGCGGAGCGGAGGGCCGCCTTCGACCGGCTGCGGGCGCGAGATACGCCGGCCTTCTTCGCCGAGCCCGTGGTCGACTTCGCCCCGCAGGGGCCCGGCTACTACGCGCTGGTCAAGCATGCCGACATCCTGGAGGCCAGCCGCAATCCCGAGGTCTTCTCCTCGGGCGACGGCGGGGCCACGAACATCCTCGACATGCCCGCCGAGTTCACCGAGTACTTCGGCTCGATGATCAACATGGACGACCCCCGGCACGCGCGCCTGCGCCGGATCGTCTCCCGGGCCTTCACCCCCAAGATGATCAAGCAGTTCGAGGCGGATGTGGACGTCGCGGCCGCCAAGATCGTCGACGACCTGCTGGTCAAGGGCTCCGGCTGCGACTTCGTCACCGAGGTCGCCGCCCGCCTGCCCTTGAAGATCATCTGCGACATGATGGGCATCCCCGAGCGCGACTACCAGTTCGTCTACGAGCGCTCGAACGTCATCCTGGGCGGCTTCGACCCCGAATACACCGGCGACGACGTCACCCAGGTGGTCCCGCTCCTGCTCAACGCCGGGATGGAGCTGCAGCAGCTCGTCCAGGACCTGGCCGCCTACCGCACCGACAATCCCACGAACGACCTGACGTCATCCCTCGTCAACGCCAACATCGACGGCGAGCGGCTGACCTCGCAGGAGCTGGGCTCGTTCTTCATCCTGCTGGTGGTGGCGGGCAACGAGACCACCCGCAACGCCATCTCGTACGGCCTGCGCCTGCTCACCAACAACCCGGACCAGCGGGCGCTGTGGGTGGAGGACGTCCAGGGCCGGGCGACCGGGGCCGTGGAGGAGATCGTCCGGCTGGCCTCGCCGGTGAACTTCATGCGCCGCAAGGTGACCAGGGACCACGAGATGAACGGCCACCTGTACCGGGCGGGCGAGAAGGTGGTGCTGTACTACTGGGCGGCCAACCGCGACGAGGCCGTCTTCGAGGAGCCCGAGCGGTTCGACATCACCCGCTCGCCCAACCCGCACGTGGGGTTCGGCGGACCGGGGCCGCATTTCTGCCTCGGGGCGCACCTGGCCCGGCGGGAGATCACGGTGATGTACCGGGAACTGCTCCGCCGGGTGCCGGGCATCCAGGCGGGCAAGCCGGACCGCCTGCACTCCAGCTTCATCAACGGCATCAAGCACCTGGAGTGCACCTTCTAGAGCCACCTTCCCGACCCCCGGGCCGCGGGGGTCGGGGGCAGGGGTCAGGAGGTGGGGGTCACCTTGATCTGCTTGATGACCGTGTTGACGTCCGGCAGGAGTTGCTTGCTGGTCGACGGGATCGACATGTAGACGATCGCCGGTACGTCCTTGCCGGTGTTGATCGCGGCCGTGACGATGGTGGCCTTCTCGGTGCCCGAGGTGAGGGCGTAGGCGATGACCCGGCCCGAGGACTGCCCGACCTTGATCGGCTGCTGGGCGATCTTCTTGACCGTGTTGCCCTCGGGGAAGAAGCGCTTCCGGGCGTTCAGCACCACCTGCTTGATCACCGGCTCCAGGTCGTCCTCGCTGGTGAACGAGGACGCCAGCTTGGCCGGGAGTGGGCCGGTGAGGATCTGGGCGGAGCTGTTGGTGCCCGTGATGACGTACTGGCGGGTGTCGAAGCCGTACGTGGTCTTGACGGTGGCGCGCTGGTCCTGCTGCCAGGTGCCGCCGAGGCGCGGGACCGTGATGCCGGCCGAGGGGTTGGCGACTATGCCCGTCACGGGGGCGGCCTTGCCGGACCACCGCGGCAGACGGGGGATCGAGCTCACCGCTTTGGTGGGGGAGGTGCTGGCCGACGTGCTCGGCTTGGCGGCCCCGGTGTTGGTGGTGGCGGCCGGCGCGTTGCTGGCCAGCGGTCCTGCCAGGAACGCCCAGAGGACGGCGCCGACCAGGGCGATGGCCACCGAGCCGGCCAGGGCGTAGATCCAGAGGGGTTTGCCGGGATTGTCCAGCGAATCCGGCTCACCCATCGCCTGGTAGTCGTCGCCGAAGACGGTGTTCCAGAGCTCCTGCTGGCGCTCGGGCGGCGGGGTGCGGGAGCCGCTGATCTGGCCGGCCGTCACGAACCTGTGGTCCGGGTCGGACGGGTCGCGGCTCAGGTTGGAACCCGGCCTGCCGTGCTCACCCTGGTGGTCCTCCCCGGTCGGCGGCTGGCCGCCCGGCGGCTGGCCACCTGGTCCTTGGCCGTCCGATCCCTGGCCGCCCGGTCCTTGGCCGCCTGGTCCGTGACCGCCTGGTCCGTGACCACCCGGTCCCTGGCCGATCGGCGGCTGGCCGGGCGGTGCCTGGCCGACCGGCGCCTGACCGTACGCGACCAGGCGGTCGTCGGGGGAGGGCGCGGAACGCGGCACCGCACGATCGTCGAGCGGAGTGCCCCGGCGCCGGCTGTCCAGCGGAGTGACATTTCGCGGCCCGTCCAGCGGCGAGCCGCCCTGCGGCCCGTCCAGCGGCGAGCCGGAACGAGGGCCGTCCAGCGGGGAACTGGAACGAGGGCCGTCCAGCGGGGAGCTGGAGCGGGGGCCGTCCAGCGGGGAACTGGAGCGGGGTGCGCCTCGGTCGTCCGGGGGCGGGTACGCGCGCTCGCCGAGCGGATTCTGCGGGAACTGGTGGTACGCCGTGGGCTGATTGTCCGGAGAACCCTGGCCGTAGGAGGCCGTGCGCTCCATCGGGTCGCCGGGACGCGGCTGAGACCGGGCGTCCTGCGGGCCGAGGTTCGACCACGCGTCCGAGGAGGGCGGAGCCTCCGACCAGGCGGGCCCGGAGTCCGCCCAGGACTGCTGCGACCCCTGTGACGGCGCGCCGCCCTGCCGCGACGGATCGGGCCAGGACGGTGAGGACTGCGAGGGGTCCGGCCATGAAGGCGAGGACTGCGCGGGGTCCGGCCACGAGGGCGAGGACTGCGCGGGATCGGGCCAGGACGGCGAGGACTGCGCCGGATCCGGCCACGAGGGTGAGGACTGCGATGGGTCGGGCCACGACGGCGAGGACTGCGACGAGTCCGGCCATGACGACTGGGCGGCGCCGCTCCGTGAGGAGTCAGGCCATGCCGCGTCCTGTCGGGGCGCCTCGGGCCAGGATGTCGGCACCTCCGGCTTTGGCGCCTCGGGCCAGGACGGTGGCAGGTGGGGTGCTCCGGAATTCTCCGTTGCCATTGCTGCCGTACCTCCCGAGGTTATGTCCGGATTTAACGCATCCGGCATGATCTCACGCGAGACCAGGGGTTCCGCAGTAAAACGCGCGAAGCCGTGCGGATCCGTCGGTGGGTCCTGCATGGGCAGGCCACCATCTGGACGTTCTGGCTCTACTGGGTACACCACGGCGACGAGAGTATTCTAATGGGACATTAGAGGTCACAACGGATACATCACCATCAGATCTCACCAGACCTGAAGAGTCCATTGTGCCCACTGACCCGGCTCGACGACCCGCATTCAGCCGAAGACGTGCGCTAGGCTTGACCTATGCGTTCCGCGACCCTGCTTCTTAGCGGGCCGCGACGGCTCTGACAGCTCGCCGTCGCGGCTGCCCCTCGTCATGCGCACGAGGGGTTTTCTTATGGGTCCGAGTCAATCCAAAAGGACAACCGCCGTGAGTGAGTACAACCCGCAGGCGCTGCAGGCCAAGTGGCAGCAGCGGTGGGAGGAGCAGGACCCGTTCCGGGCCAGCGATGACGCCGCCGACACGCGTGAGCGGCGCTACATGCTGGACATGTTCCCCTATCCTTCCGGTGACCTCCACATGGGCCATGCCGAGGTGTTCGCGATCGGCGATGTGGTCGCGCGCTTCTGGTTCCAGAAGGGCTACAACGTCCTCCACCCGATCGGGTGGGACTCCTTCGGCCTGCCGGCCGAGAACGCCGCCATCAAGCGGAACGCACACCCCGCCGAGTGGACCTACGCCAACATCGAGACGCAGGCCGGCTCGTTCAAGCGCTACGGCATCTCCTTCGACTGGTCGCGCCGCCTGCACACCAGCGACCCCGACTACTACCGCTGGAACCAGTGGCTGTTCATCCGCTTCTTCGAGCGCGGCCTGGCCTACCGCAAGGGCGGCCTGGTCAACTGGTGCCCGAAGGACCAGACCGTGCTGGCCAATGAGCAGGTCGTGGCGGGCAAGTGCGAGCGCTGCGGCGCCGACGTGATCCGCCGCGAGCTGACGCAGTGGTACTTCAAGATCACTGATTATGCGCAGCGGCTGCTGGACGACATGCAGCAGCTGGACGGCTGGCCCGAGCGCCTGCTGACCATGCAGCGCAACTGGATCGGCCGGTCCGAGGGCGCCGACGTGCTGTTCGAGATCGAGGGCCGCGAGGAACCGGTCCACGTCTACACCACGCGGCCCGACACGCTGTTCGGCGCGACGTTCTTCGTGGTGGCCGTGGACGCGCCACTGGCCGATGAGATCGTCACGGACGAGCAGCGCGCGGCCTTCGAGGCGTACCGGACCGAGTCGGCCAAGCTGAGCGACATCGAGCGGTTGTCCACCGACAAGGACAAGACCGGCGTCTTCCTGGGCCGCTACGCGATCAACCCGGTCAACGGCGAGCGCATCCAGGTCTGGGCGGCCGACTACGTGCTGTCCGACTACGGCCACGGCGCCATCATGGCCGTGCCCGCCCACGACCAGCGCGACCTGGACTTCGCGCTGAAGTTCGGGCTGCCGGTGAAGGTCGTCGTGCACACCGGCCTGGCCGACCCCGGCGAGACCGGTGAGGCCACGCCTGGCGAGGGCAAGCTGGTCAACTCCGGCCCGCTGGACGGGCTGTCCAAGACCGAGGCCATCTCCAAGATCATCGAGGTGCTGGAGACCGAAGGCCGGGGCACCGGCGCGATCAACTTCCGGCTGCGCGACTGGCTGCTGTCCCGCCAGCGTTACTGGGGCACGCCGATCCCGATCATCCACTGCGCCGACTGCGGCGAGGTGCCCGTCCCCGACGACCAGCTGCCGATCACGCTGCCCGACCTGCGCGGCGAGGCCCTGGCGCCGAAGGGCGTGTCCCCGCTGGCCAGCGCCACCGACTGGGTCAACGTCGAGTGCCCCAAGTGCGGCGGTCCCGCCAAGCGTGACACCGACACCATGGACACCTTCGTCGACTCCTCCTGGTACTTCCTGCGCTACACCTCGCCCGGCTACACCGACGGCCCGTTCGACGTCGAGGCGGTCCGCAAGTGGGGCCCGATCGACCAGTACGTCGGCGGTATCGAGCATGCCGTGCTGCACCTGCTCTACTCACGGTTCTTCACCAAGGTCCTGCACGACATGGGCATGCTCGACTTCACCGAGCCGTTCCTGAGCATGCTCAACCAGGGCCAGGTGATCAACGGCGGTAAGGCCATGTCCAAGACCCTGGGCAACGGCGTGGACCTGGGCCAGCAGATCGACGACTTCGGAGTCGACGCGGTCCGCCTGACCATGCTGTTCGCCGGGCCGCCCGAGGAGGACATCGACTGGGCCGACATGTCGCCGGCCGCGTCGCAGAAGTTCCTGGCTCGCGCCTTCCGCGTGATGGATGAGGTGGCCGCCGAGCCCGGCGTGCCGTTCGAGGGCGGCGACGTCGAGCTGCGCAAGGCCACGCACCACGCGATCGACGAAGTCACCAGGCTGGTGGAGTCCCAGCGCTTCAACGTCGCGATCGCGCGCATGATGGAGCTGACCTCGGCGGCCCGCAAGGCCATCGACTCCGGTCCCGGCGCCGCCGACCCCGCGGTCCGCGAGGCGGCCGAGACGCTGGCCGTCATGCTGTCCCTGGTGGCGCCCTACACCGCCGAGGAGGGCTGGGAGCGCCTGGGCCACGAGGGCGGCGTCAGCCGGGCCGGCTGGCCCACCGCCGACCCGGCGCTGCTGGTGCAGGAGTCGGTGACCTGCGTCGTCCAGGTGGCCGGCAAGGTGCGCGAGCGCCTGGAGGTGTCGCCCGACATCTCGGAGGCCGACCTGAGGGCGCTGGCCCTGGGCTCGGACAAGGTCCGCTCCTACCTGACGGGCGAGCCGCGCAAGGTGATCGTGCGGGCGCCGAAGCTGGTCAACATCGTCCCCTGACGAGGGTGACCCGCCGGACTCAGAGGCGGCGCAAGTCGGACTGAGGGACGGCGCCGCGGCTCAGGGGCGGCGCCGTGCCTCAGAGGCGGCGCAGCGCGGGCAGCAGCTCCTTCTCGGCCCAGCCGAAGAAGGGCTGCTGCTGGTCGTGGCCGATCTGCACGAGCGCGACGTGCGTGAACCCGGCGTCGGTGTACTTGCGGACCGCCTCGACCACCGCGTCCACGTCGTTGCCGCACGGCACGCTGTCGGCGACGTCCTCGGGCCGTACGTAGTCGGCGTAGGCGCCGAAGTTGACCGGCCCCGGCAGCTCGGCCATGACCTTCCACCCGGCCGACGACCAGCGCCACAGCTCGTGGGCCCGCTCCTTGGCCGCCTCGGCGTCGGTGTCGTACGAGATGGCCAGCTGGCCGTACACCGGCTTGCCCGAGCCCCCGAGCGAGTTGAACTGGTCCACCACCTCCGGCATCGGCTCGTTGACGATCAGCAGGTCGCCGAACTCAGCCGCCAGATCCGCCGACTGCCCACCGGAGGCGGCGACCCCGATCGGGATCCGGCGCTCGGGCAGGTCATAGAGCTTGGCCGAGTCCACGTCGTAGAACTCGCCCTGGTAGGTGACGTACTCGCCGGAGAACAGCTTCTTGATGATCTGGACGGCCTCGCGCAGCATCCGGTGCCGGGTGTTGACCGGTGGCCAGCCCTCGCCGATCACGTGCTCGTTCAGGTTCTCGCCGGAGCCCAGCCCCAGCGAGAACCGGCCCTGGCTGAGCACGCCCATCGTGGCGGCCTTCTGCGCGACGACGGCCGGGTGGTAGCGCATCAGCGGGCACGTCACGTACGTCATGAGGGGCAGCCGTTCGGTGGCGTTCGCCGCCGCGCCCAGGACCGACCAGGCGTAGGGCGCGTGACCCTGCTCCTCAAGCCATGGGAAGTAGTGGTCGGAGATGACCGCGTAGTCGAATCCGGTCCGTTCGGCTGTGGCCGCGTCGTCCACCAGTTGCCGGGCCGGAGTCTGCTCGCACATCAAGGTGTAGCCGATTTCTGCCATGGTGTGCCGCCTACCCGGGCTTGCACACGTTAGTTACCAGGCGTCGGAGATTAACGTTGGGTCAGTTCCTCCAGCACCAGGCCCAGCCCGATGCCCAGCAGCCAGACGTCCTTGGCTACGGAGACCCCCTCTTGAGAGGGGCGCAGGGTGCCGTCTTCGCGCAGCCCGGGGGTCTTGACGTAGAAGGTGAGCAGCCCGCCGGCGAACGCGGTGAGCGCCGCCCCCGCGAACAGCGACGGCACCACCGGGAGCAGCAGCGCCGATCCGACCGCGATCTGGGACTTCGACAGCAGCCGGATGAACGTCTCGGGATCGTAGCGGCGGAGGAACGGGAAGGCCGTGGCCGCCATGCCGTACACGCCGGTGGCGGCCTCGCGGTCGGCCTGGGCAAGGGTCAGCCCGGAGTCCAGGATGTACGCGCCCGCCGCGATGCGAGGTGGCCACTGGTGGGGGCGGGCGAAGATCCTCACGTTTCCTCCAGAAATGACGTAACGTACGGCTTCTTTCCCATCACCGTCCGTCACACTCCGCCCGGCGGCGGCCTTGACCAAGACTTCAAGGGCGGACTTCGCGGCCGACCGCGCACTAGTGTGCAGCTGTGACAACTGGCGCATACCTGAGATTTCCACACCTGCACGGTGACCTGGTCACCTTCGTCGCCGACGACGATGTCTGGCTGGCTCCCGTGGCGGGCGGACGGGCCTGGCGGTTCACCGCCGACCGTACACCCGTGTCGTTCCCCAGGTTCTCGCCCGACGGCGCCCGCATCGCGTGGACCAGCCATCGGGAGGGACCGCCCGAAGTGTTCGCGGCCGAGCTCGACGGAGCCGAAGGCGAGCGGCTGACCCACTGGGGCAGCGCGACGACCGGCGCGCGCGGGTGGACCCCCGGCGGGGATGTGCTCGCGGTCAGCGGGGCGGGAGAGGGCTCGCGGGCCAGAACCTGGGCGTACGCGGTGCCGCTGGACGGCGGCCCGGCGGTGCGCCTGCCGTACGGGTGGGTGAGCGAGGCCGCAGTCAGCGGTGCGAAGGTCGCGACCGTGTCCTCGATCTTCCGCGAGCCGTCACAGTGGAAGCGCTATCGGGGAGGTACGGCGGGCAAGCTCTGGGTCGACGCCGAGGGGAGCGGCGAGTTCGCCCGGCTGTTCGCCGACAGCGACGCCCAGTACTGGTCGGTCATGTGGGTAGGTGACCGCGTCGCGTTCCTGTCCGACATCGACGGCACGGGCAACGTGTACTCGGCCCTGCCCGACGGCTCCGACCTGCGCAAGCACACCGGACACGACGAGTTCTACGCCCGCCACGCCTCCACCGACGGGGAGCGGGTGGTCTACAGCCATGCCGGCGACCTCTGGCTGCTGGAGAGCCTCGACGCCGAGCCGTACAAGCTGGAGGTCAAGCTCGGCGGCCCGCGCCCGGCTCGCGCGCGGCGACCGGCGCCGGCCCGCGTCGGCGGGTTCTCGCCGGACGAGACCGGGCGGGCCAGCGCGGTCGAGATCCGCGGCACCGCCCACTGGGTGACCCACCGTGACGGCCCCGCGGGCGCGTTGCGGGTGGAACCGGGCGTCCGGGTACGGCTGCCGCGGGCGCTCGACGCCGACGGCCGGGCGATCTGGGTCTCGGACGCCACCGGTGAGGACGGCCTGGAGATCGGCACGCCCGGCGGCGAGATACGTACGCTGGCCGCCGGCGAGCTCGGCCGGGTGCTCCAGCTGGCCGCCTCGCCCAACGGCAAGCACGCGGCCGCTGCCACGCACGACGGGCGGCTGCTGGTCATCGACCTCGAATCCGGAAATATCCGGGAGCTGGATCGCACGACGCAGGGGGACATCAGCGGGCTGACGTTCTCGCCCGACTCGTCCTGGCTGGCGTGGGTGCACCCGCACGACGCGCGCCTGTCGCAGATCAGGATGGGCCGCCTCGACGGGACCTCCGTCATCGACGTGACGCCGCTGCGGTTCGCCGACTTCGACCCGGTCTTCACCAGGGACGGCAAGCATCTGGCGTTCCTGTCGGTACGGACGTTCGACCCGATCTACGACGCGCACGTGTTCGACCTGTCGTTCCCGGCGGGCTGCCGGCCGTACCTGGTGCCGTTGCAGGCGACGACGCCCTCGCCGTTCGACCCGAGCCTGCAAGGGCGCGGGTTCAACGGCGAGGACGACAAGCCCGCCTCCGCCTCGTCCTCCTCGTCGGAGGACAAGAAGACCTCGGACAAGAAGGACGCCGAGCCGCCGCGTACCGAGGTGGACCTCGAGGGGTTGGCCTCGCGCGTGGTGCCGGTGCCCGTGCCCGCCGCGCACTACCGCAACCTGCGTACCGCCAAGGACGCCCTGCTCTGGCTGCGCCACCCGGCGGCCGGGCTGCTCGGCGACGGCACCGAGCCGACCGGCGAGACCGTCCTCGAACGCTACGACCTCAAGAAGCGCGCCAAGGCCGAGCTCGGCAGGGAGACGCGCGCCTTCGAGGTGAGCGGCGACGGCAGCAGGCTCGTCCTCAACGGCAAGAACGGCCTGCAGACCCGTACCAGCGGCGAGGGCGACGAGGTCGTCACCATCGACCTGGACCGGATCACGGTCCAGATCGACCCGGTCGCCGAGTGGCGGCAGGGCTATGCCGAGGCCGGCCGGTTGATGCGCGACCACTTCTGGCGCGCGGACATGAACGGCGTCGACTGGCAGGGCGCGCTCGACCGCTACGCGCCGCTGGTCGACCGGATCGGCGCCTACTCCGAGCTCATCGACCTGCTCTGGGAGGTACAGGGCGAGCTGGGCACCTCGCACGCCTATGCCCGGCCCGTCGGCGGGGGCTACGACCCGCGCCGGCGCCAGGGCCTGCTCGGCGCCGACATCGCCCGCGACGCGGACGGCGTCTGGCGCGTCGAACGGATCCTGCCCGGCGAGTCGTCCGACCACGACGCGCGCTCGCCGCTGCTCGCGCCGGGCGTGGCCGTGCGCGAGGGCGACGCGATCGTGGCGGTGGGCGGACGGCCCATCGATCCCGTACGCGGCCCGCTCGCCTGCCTGGCCGGCACGGCCGGGCAGCCCATCGAGCTGACCGTACGACCGGCGTCGGGCGGCGAGACGCGCCGGGTGGTGGTCACCCCGATCTCCGACGAGACGCAGCTGCGCTACCACGACTGGGTGGAGGGCCGCCGCGCCTACGTCCGGCAGGCGTCGGGCGGGCGGCTCGGCTATCTGCACGTGCCCGACATGGTGGCCTCGGGGTGGGCGCAGTTCCATCGAGACCTGCGTACGGAGATGGCCCGCGAGGGGCTGGTCGTGGACGTACGTGAGAACGGCGGCGGGCACACCTCCGAGCTCGTGCTGGAAAAGCTGTCGCGCCAGGTCTCCGGCTGGGCGCACGCCCGCGGCTACGAGCCGATGCGCTATCCCGAGGACTCGCCGCGCGGCCCGATCGTGGCCGTCACCGACGAGTTCGCGGGCTCGGACGGCGACATCGTCAGCGCGGGCATCAAGAACCGGAAGATCGGTCCGCTGGTGGGCACCCGGACGTGGGGCGGGGTGATCGGCATCGACTCGCGCTACTCGCTGGTGGACGGGACGGTGGTGACCCAGCCCCGCTACTCGTTCTGGCTGGCCGGGCAGGGCTGGGGCGTGGAGAACTACGGCGTCGACCCCGACATCGAGGTGGTCATCGCGCCGCAGGACCGGGTGGCGGGCCGTGATCCGCAGCTGGAGAAAGCGGTCGAACTCGCGCTCGCCGCCCTGACCGAGCACCCGGCGGCCACACCTCCGGACCTGCCGCCGCTCGCGACATAACCTCGCGGCATAACCTCGCGGCATGACCTCGCGGCATGACCTCGCGGCATGACCTCGCGGCATGACCTCGCGACATAACTTCGCGACATAACGGAGATCGAGCACCCGGCGGTCATACCTCCCGATCTGCCGTCTCTCGCGACATAACGGAGTCATCACGGGATCCGCTCCTATGACGATCGGAGCGGATCCTGTAGGCAGAGTTGATCTCATGAAGTCCTTCGCGTATGGCCGGAGTGACGCCGCTGGGCTGTCGCTCAAGGGCGTGGCCGCTGACTCCCTTCTTCGGGCGTAAGACGGTGGAACCTCTCGCCTATCGTCAGAGCGGTATCCGGGAAACCGGACTGAATGCCCGGGACATCCGGAAGGCCCTGGAAAAGCTCGCCGTCCCAGAGCTCCCCTTGGGGACGTTCGGCATCGCCGGTGGTGCGGCGAGAGACCGCCACAACCAGGCCGGCGACGAGTTCAACAGCCGGGTGCGGCGCGGCGTGGAGTCGGCCGAGGGCATCTCGCGCAACCTGAAACTCACCGCCGACGGGTATGTGCGGGCCTCCAACGACGTCATGCGCGCGGTCCTTGCCGTTGGCGGCCACCGGCAGCCTCTCGTACGCGGCGACGCGCCGTCGCCGGAGTCGGAAGTCCGGAACGGCGTGGGATATGGCCTCACGTCGCTTGGCACCACGGCTGTGACCCTCCTCCGGCTGGCGGAGGCGTCCTCCTACCTCCAGCGCGGCTCGGCCGCCGGGATCGCGAACCTGTCGGCCGAGGCGGCGAAGATGGCGAACCTGAGCCAGCGCACGCTGTCCATGCTCAAGGTCGCCGCCACGATGTCGATCACGGCCGGAACCGGGCTCATGCTCTGGCTGGCCACCGTGACCTGGCACGACGAGAAGGTCGACGAGGCCATCGCGGCCTGGCGCCACGCCGCCAACTCTCTGAGCGAGACCTTCGGGGCCGGGGACCCGATGAAGCTGGAGGCGCTGGCGGCAGCATGGCACGGCGGCGCCAAGGACGTGGCCGACCAGAAGCTACGGGACTTCGTCACCGCGGGTGTCCAGCTCGCCGACTACGCCGCGGGCCGGGCCGTCGGGTTGCAGGACGCGGTGCGGCAGCTGAACCGGCTGCACTCGTACGCGTTCTGGACGACCATGGGCGAGCTGGGGGTGATCGCGGCGCTGCGCCTGGTCGCGTCCGTCAACCCGGCTGCCCGGCTGGCCTCCATCAAGGTGGGGTGGCGGTTGTCCCTCGCCCTTGTACTGATTCAGGGGGCTATCACCGCGCGGCTGGAGTACCTGGTGGAAGAGGCCTTGAAGAAGGACTCGGTGGGCGCCGGGCCGCCGGGGGTCGGGGAGACGGACTTCCCTCGCTTCTGACCTTCCCCTGAGACCATGCGGCTCGCCCTGAACTCGCTCGGCGGGGTGAGGTCATAGGCCGACTGATGGTGTTCCGGTCTGTGTGATCCGGTCCAGGATCTCGGTCAGGACGGGCTCGGTGGTGGCGAAGTTCAGCCGTACGGAGTGCTCGCCGCCGGGCCCGAACGTGGCGCCATCGCTCAGCATGACCTTCGCGTCACGTTCGAGCGTTTCCTGTACGCCTGGGCGGCCGTAGTCGAGCCAGGCCAGGTAGGTGGCCTCCGGGATGCGGTAACCGACCCCCTCGGGCAGGCGGTCGGCGATCGTCCGGCGATTCCTGTCCAACAGCGCCCGAGTCTCCTCAAGCCAGGCATCGCCGTGCCGCCAGGCCGCCACCGTCGCCTCCACGCCGAACAGATTGGCCGAGCCGAACACGAAGGGCGGCTGCGCGTCGAGAACCTTACGCAGCTCCGGCGAGCCGACGTGGGCGACCGAGCACCGGATGCCGCCGAGATTGAACGCCTTGGTGGCAGAGGTGAGCGTGACGGTCCGCTCGGGCAGGATGGTGGCGAACGGGATGTGCTGGTTGGGGGCGTAGGCGAGGTCGGCGTGGATCTCGTCGGAGATGACGAGCAGGTCATGACGCTCGGCGTGCTCCGCCAGCTCGGTCAGCTCCTCGGGGGTGAAGACCCGGCCCGTGGGGTTGTGCGGGTTGACCAGCAGCAGCACCTTGCACCCGGACAGATCGGGCACCTCGAACCGCCACGAGTCCCCGTCAGCGCTCAGCTGCAGGGGATACAGCGGCCGGTTCATGGTCTCCAGCGTGCCGAGGAACGGGGGATAGGCGGGGGTATGCACGGCCACGCCATCGCCGGGGCGGGTCCATACGTGGAGGAGCACCTGGAGCGCTTGGTTGATGTCGGAATAACTCCGCACATACTCGACCTCCGGCTCCCAGCCGTACCGACCGGCCATCCGCTCAACGAACGCCTCGGCCAGGGGGCCACAGCGGGGATCGTCCAGCCAGGTGGGGTAGCCGAGGTCACCGTGGGCCCGCCGTTGGAGGGCGTTGACGACTTCTGGGGCGGTGGGGAGATCCATGTCGGCGATCCAGGCGGGGATGACGCCGGGGGCGGCTTTGGCCCACTTGAATCCGTCGTGTGTTGCCTTGAGGTCTTCTGCCCGCTTTATGTCGGTCACGCGGCCATTCTAGAAACCACCGGGTTTCTGGCCACCCCGTCCCACGGCCACCCCGTCCCACGGCCACCCCGTCCCACGGCCACCCCGTCCCACGGCCACCCCGTCCCACGGCCACCCCGTCTCGCCGCCCAGCCCGGTCTCGGTGGGAGCGCATGATGCGCCGCACGGTCGCCTCGCTGACCTGGAAGTAAAGCCGCGCCGCTTCCCCGTGCACCCGTCGATGGCCCCACGCTGGGTTCTCCCGCGCGAGGCGAATGAACAGGTCCCGAAGCTCCGCAGTCGTTCCTGGACGTCAGGGCCGATGCGGGTAGGTCCAGGCCCGTCGCAGCGGACGACGATGCCATGCCGGCAAAGTTGCCGGGGTGACCGGCCGCAGAGCGCGCAGTATCGCCGGCAATCACCGGGCCAGTGCCGCGCGAGCAGCCCGATCGGCCCAGTCGAACCTCAGCTCAGAGCCGTCGTGGCTGCATTATGACGCGGTACAGGTCTGCACCTGGTCTTGTGCGAGGCGGTCACCCACTGCTACCTGGATCGTCGGCCGTTCCGTCCTGCCCGACGATTCACCACCGGTGCGGTGATGGTCACGGGGATCCCAGAGGGCGCCTGGGCGCCTGTGATACGCCTTAGTTCAGCCTCGCCCGAGCGGACCTGGCTGGTCTGCGGGACGATACCGGCGTCGGCCATCAGGCGGGTCATGTCACGGCGCTGGTTGGGCAGGACCAGGGTGACGACGCTGCCGGACTCGCCGGCGCGGGCGGTGCGGCCGCCGCGGTGCAGGTAGTCCTTGTGGTCGCTTGGCGGGTCGACGTTGACGACGAGGTCGAGGTTGTCGACGTGGATGCCGCGGGCCGCGACGTTGGTCGCCACCAGCACCGTGACGTGGCCGGTCTTGAACTGGGCGAGGGTACGGGTGCGCTGGGGCTGGGACTTGCCCCCGTGTAGCGCGGCGGCGCGTACTCCGCTGTTCAGTAGGTGTTCGGTGAGCCGGTCCACAGCGTGCTTGGTGTCCAGGAACATGATCACCCGGCCGTCGCGAGCAGCGATCTCCACGGTGGTGGCCTGCTTGTCGGTGCCTTGGATGTGCAGCACGTGGTGCTCCATCGTGGTGACCGCGCCCGCCGAGGGGTCAACCGAATGGACCACCGGGTCTGTCAGATAGCGGCGGACCAGTAGGTCGACGTTGCGGTCCAGAGTGGCGGAGAACAGCATCCGCTGGCCCCCTGGGCGCACCTTGTCGAGCAGGTGGGTGATCTGCGGCATGAAGCCCATGTCGGCCATCTGGTCGGCCTCGTCCAGCACGGTGATGCCGACCTGGTCCAGGCGGCAGTCGCCGCGCTCGATGAGATCCCTGAGCCGTCCCGGGGTCGCAACGACGACCTCGGCACCGCTGCGCAGCGCATTTGCCTGCTGGCCGATTGACATGCCGCCAACGATGGTGGCCAGCCGCAGCTTCAGTGATCGGGCGTACGGGGTGAGTGCGTCGGTGACCTGTTGGGCCAGTTCCCGAGTAGGGACGAGGATCAGGGCAAGCGGCTGCCGCGATTCGGCGCGCTGTCCGGAGGTGCGGACGAGCAGGGCCAGGCCGAAGGCGAGTGTCTTGCCTGATCCGGTGCGCCCCCGCCCCAGGACGTCCCGGCCGGCCAGGGAGTTCGGCAGCGTGGCCGCCTGGATCGGGAACGGTTCATTCATGCCCAGGCTGGTGAGCATCGTCAGCAGCGCGGGCGGCATCTTCAGTTCAGCGAATGTCGCGGCGGCGGGCAGGGCCGGGGTGACGGTGACCGGCAGCGCGAACTCCCCCTGGAGCGCGGCGGGCCGCCGCCCGTAGCCGGAACGACTGGGGGCGCCTGAACGGCCCTGAGCCGGCGAGCCGAATCGGCCGCCCCTGCCGGGGTTGGCAGAGCCGCCCGTACGGGTCGGGGAGTAGCGGTCGTGTGTGCGAGTTGCACGGTTCATGCAGAACCTTCCTTGATGCGGCACGTGTCAGGTGATTCTCGACGCGATGAGCGGCACAAGAACAGCGAGCACGAGCCGAAGAAAAGACGAGTCGAGTCGGCGGAAAACAGCCTGGCCTCGTACCTCGAAATGGTCGGCATTCGCCGGAAAGAATGGCGGCGATGCCGGGCCGTAGGACTGGGGCGGGCTTATGCCCGAACCGGAGCCATCAGGGGTGCATCGGTGTGCGGCGGAAGAACGGACATGTTGTTCTTCGCGGTTTGTGAGGCCGTCACGGCACATCGGGTACCACAAAAGCAGCGCGCTGGGGCCCGCACCCTACGGCGCGGGCCCCAGCTGCGTGGTACGTCAGTGTCAGGCGGGAACGATGTTCTCCGCCTGCGGCCCCTTCTGGCCTTGCGTGACGTCGAAGCTCACCTTCTGGCCTTCCTGGAGCTCGCGGTAGCCCTGGGCGGCGATGTTCGAGTAGTGGGCGAAGACGTCAGCGCCGCCACCATCCTGCTCGATGAAGCCGAAACCCTTTTCCGCGTTGAACCACTTCACTGTGCCAGTAGCCATTTTGTATCTCCTTCGGGGCAGTGCCCGTAAGGCTCGCTCCGTGCGAGCCTCGCGTCGCCGCGATGATTGCCCCGTCCGGAAAAGCACCGGCAATACAAAAGTGCCACCACCGGCACAGGACGCCGGCGAGGGCACTTGAAGTCTTTGGGAACCACAACTGCAACTGAGAACGACAGTATCACAGTGCTCGTTTCCGAGGAAAGCGAGGGTCCACGTTCATCGGTTACGCCATAAACCTAACCGCGCGCCGCACCAATTTCTGCATCTGCGGCAATAGATATTCACTTCGGCGAGCCCTTTTCGCCCTGAAGCGGCAGGTCACAGGCTTATTGCGAGCTCCTGAGCTAGATCTACAAGCAGAGAAGCCCCTGGTAGATGCGTTGTCGACCAAGAGCAACAGCTTCGCCGAAATGCTCGGACGCTCGTCGATGGCAGGCCCAGGAGGTGGCTGGTGGTGAAACAGCACCAACCGCTCGTGGATCACAGGAGTGGCGTCTTCCTGCCATGCCCATCAGCCACCCGTACGGTCGATACCCGTCATACATGTGTATGGTCCATGACCACCCATAAGACACACCTACAGCGCTCCGGGCGCATGATCTTCATGCGCCCGGAAGCGTGTGCGGCGTCAGAGGCGGCGGAGGACCGCTACGACCTTGCCGAGGACGCTGGCCTCGTCGCCGGGGATCGGGTCGTAGTTGGCGTTGTGCGGCACCAGCCAGACGTGGCCGTCCTTGCGCTTGAACGTCTTCACTGTGGCCTCGCCCTCGATCATGGCCGCCACGATGTCGCCGCTCTCCGCGACCGGCTGCTGGCGGACGACGACCCAGTCGCCGTCGGCGATGGCGGCGTCGATCATCGAATCACCGGCGACCTGCAAGAGGAAGAGGGTGCCTTCACCGACCAACTGCTTGGGCAGGGCGAAGACGTCTTCGACGCTCTCCTCGGCGAGGATCGGGCCGCCAGCGGCGATCCGGCCGACCAGCGGCACATAGGCGGCCGTGGGCCTGTTCACCGGGGCGTCGGACTCATTGGCGGTGTCGGGATCGACCCAGAGCGCGGGCTCCCCGGGCAGACGAACCTCGAGCGCGCGGGGCCGGTGGGGGTCGCGTCTCAGGTAGCCCTTGCGCTGCAACGCCGTCAACTGGTGCGACACGCTGGACGTGCTCGTCAGTTGCACGGCCTCGCCGATCTCGCGCATGGACGGCGGGTAGCCCCGCTGTTGGACCGAGTCGCGAATCACCTCGAGGATCTTGCGTTGCCTGGGCGTCAGTCCCAGGGAGTCACGCCGACGCACCGCGAGGTCACTGACCCCGTTGGTGTCATCCCGATCGCTCATGATCTGCCTCCTCGCCCGGCGGCCCGCCTCACCGGCGAATCTCCCGGTCCGTGGTCTTCGTGTCGCACACAGCGACCGTATCGCTGTTGAAGATCATCTTCAAACAATTGTTCGAGTCTTCCTCGAAATTGTTGGCAGCTTGGTGTACAACATCGTACGGGAGTTCGATCGACACCGTGTTCGATTTGCCGATCTTTATTGGGCCTTTTTTCGGGCCGGGACGGCTGGGAGGTCAAACATGCGAGCGACCACCATCACAGATGCCACCAGCGACGACGTCAAGCGACTCACCCTCCTGGCAGACGCCACCCGGCGACCGATGGCAGGGGGCGGCGACACAGGTGACGACCGGGGGGACGGTTGCCGGGGCGGCGATTCCGCCGACCGACCAGATCGCGAACGCCCGAATAAATGTGACAACTATGACAACCGGGCTCCGGGGTCCGTCGGTCCAGGGCCTGCTGGCCCGCCGTCTGTTGGCCCGCCGTCTGTTGGCCCGCCGTCTGTTGGCCCGCCGTCTGTTGGCCCGGCGTCTGTTGGCCCGGCGTCTGTCGGCCCGGGATCGGCCGGTCCGGGGCCTGGCGGTCGGGGGTCCGCTGCCCCGGGACCAGAAGGTCGTTTCGGGATAGCGAGCGGGACCCGTTCCGGAACCGGGGATGTGGGCCGTCTACGGACTGGGGGCGGGAGCCTTCGCGAGGGTGGAGACGGAGGCCGTTTGGGCAGGGAAGGCGGGGCACGGCCTGGACGCGCGGGCGGGGGTCGTCCCGAATACGGCAGCGGCGGCCGTCCGGGGGGAGGCAGCGTACGTGCCGGGGGCGGGTCGTCTGGCAGAGGGCCTCTCAGCCGTCGGACCGCGGCGCAGGGAAGACCGCGCCTGTGGCTGGTGCCCCCGCCCCGCCCTGACGCCGACCACACACCACCGCCTGGTGGAGGAGTACGACCTACGGGCACGACCGGGCAACACCCGGTGGAGTCCGGAGGCTCAGCGGAAGTCGGGCGATCGCTGGAGCACGGGAACTCGTCACTTCGGGCGAGCGACGGCCGTGCGGAGGGGTTTATTCGCGATCCGGACGTTCGGTCCCGCGAGGCAGAGAGCCGATCCGGGGGCCGGGCCCGTGAGGTGCCGGGTTCGTACCCGCGCCCCCGGCGTAAGGGCGGTCTGCCTGCGGATCGGACCCGTCTGTCCAGGAGGCAGGCCGGCGTCACCCGGCGGGGGCGGCGTAATCCTCCCGTACGGCTCACGCGACGAGGGCGGGCCGTACTGGTGATGGCCATGGCTCTGCTGTCCCTGGGCGGCTTCTGGCTCGGCACCCGCGCTGTCAGCCAGGCGTCCGCGGCGCCCGCCGTACCGAGTCACGCGGGCCTGCCCTGGGTGACCGTCCACGAGGGGGACACGCTCTGGACGATCGCCGACGCGGCGGCTCCCGATGAGGGTGACCCCGGGGCGGTGGTGACCGAGATCAAGCGGCTGAACGACCTGCGCGGATCGCTCATCCGCCCGGGCAGCCGCCTGTACGTCCCGACCCCCCACGCCCTGCCGTAAACCCCGAATGGCCCCAATGGTCCCCAATGGTCCCCAATGGGCCGGAAGGGGGCCGAATAGGCGCTGTGTGATCTGTGCAGTGGGCTGCCGTGTGGTGCTGTTCCATGACGTGCCGTACAGTCCCGAAACGGTCCATCCTCAACCGGCATCCACACGGTCCGTCGCCCGACGCGGTCCCGTCCTCAACCGGTGAGCGATACGGTCCGTCCCCAACCGAAAGCGTGGAGACGAGCGCGTACGGATGCGCCGCAAGAGATGTCTGTGAGCCGTGTTCACCCACGTGAGACCGGCCAACCAACGTGACCAGCGAGGCGAGGAACACACCCCCACCGGCCGGTGTTGACGACGACACGCCCGAGCCGGACCAAGGTGGCTGCGCTGATCAGCGACTTAGGCGGCAAGCCTCCGTCCAACTTGCGTTCATGGTCGCTCGCTTCTACGGTTGGACCACAACATCTAGTAGTTACACCGATGTAGTTCACCACAAATTGTGTTTCTCTGACCGCACCATGGCAAGCCGTGGGGCGTGCGCGAGCGTACGCAGAACAGTGCTTTACGTCTGTGGTGACCGCATGGTCGAGGAGGGCGAGCAAACGTGCACTGTCCGTTCTGTCGTCATCCTGACACGAGGGTCATCGACAGCCGCTCGACAGAGGACGGCGCGGCCATCCGCCGCCGCCGTACCTGTCCGGAATGCGGGCGCCGGTTCACCACGCAGGAGACCGTACTGCTGATGGTGAGCAAGCGCAGCGGAGTGACCGAGCCGTTCTCGCGTGACAAGGTCGTCGCGGGCGTGCGACGGGCCTGCCAGGGCAGGCCGGTGAGCGAGGATTCGCTGGCTCAGTTGGGCCAGCGCGTCGAGGAGGCCATCCGGGCCAAGGGTGCCGCCGAGCTCCCCTCCAACGAGGTGGGGCTGGCGATCCTGGGCCCGTTGCGGGAGTTGGACGAGGTGGCCTACTTGCGATTCGCATCGGTATATCGCGGTTTCGAGAGCCTGGCGGACTTCGAGGCCGAGATCGAACAGTTGAAGGCGGAGAAGGGGGAGTCATGACGGAGACGGCCAGCGGTTCAGTCACGCGCGGAGGCAAGCGTCCGCGTAAGGGGCTCAAGATGAAGCGCATCTTCACCAAGCCCGGTGTGCACCCATATGACGACATCCAGTGGGAGCGCCGCGACGTCGTCATGACCAATTGGCGCGACGGCTCGATCAATTTCGAGCAGCGGGGCGTCGAGTTTCCCGAGTTCTGGTCGGTCAACGCGGCCAACATCGTCACGACCAAATACTTCCGCGGCGCTGTGGGCACCCCGCAGCGTGAGTGGAGTCTGAAGCAGTTGGTCGACCGGGTCGTCGGCGTCTACACCAAGACCGCGGTGGAGCACGGCTACTTCGCCACCGACGAGGATGCCGAGATCTTCGACCACGAGTTGAAGCACGCGTTGACGCACCAGGTGTTCGCGTTCAACTCGCCGGTGTGGTTCAACGTGGGCACCGCGAGCCCTCAGCAAGTAAGCGCCTGCTTCATCTTGGCCGTGGACGACACGATGGAGTCGATCCTCGACTGGTACAAGGAAGAGGGCGTGATCTTCAAGGGCGGCTCGGGCTCGGGGGTCAACCTGTCCCGCATCCGCTCCTCGAAGGAGCTCCTGTCCAGCGGCGGCACGGCCAGCGGGCCGGTCTCGTTCATGCGCGGCGCCGACGCGAGCGCGGGCACCATCAAGTCCGGCGGCGCCACCCGCCGGGCGGCCAAGATGGTCGTGCTCGACGTCGACCACCCCGACATCGTGGAGTTCGTCGAGACCAAGGCCCGCGAGGAGGACAAGGTCCGCGCGCTGCGCGACGCCGGGTTCGACATGGACCTGGGCGGCAAGGACATCGTCTCGGTCCAGTACCAGAACGCCAACAACTCGGTGCGCGTCTCCGAGGAGTTCATGCACGCGGTCGAGAAGGGTGACGACTTCGCCCTGCGCGGCCGTCTGACCGGCGAGGTGATCGAGAAGGTCGACGCGCGGGAGCTGTTCCGCAAGATGGCCAAGGCCGCCTGGGAGTGCGCCGACCCCGGCGTCCAGTACGACGACACGATCAACGACTGGCACACCACCCCGGAGACCGGGCGCATCACCGCCAGCAACCCCTGCAGCGAGTACGTCCACCTCGACAACTCCTCCTGCAACCTGGCCAGCATCAACCTGCTGAAGTTCCTGCGGGACGACGACACCTTCGACGTCGCGAACTTCGTCAAGCTGACCGAGCTGATCATCACGGCCATGGACGTGTCGATCACGTTCGCCGACTTCCCGACCGAGAAGATCGGCGAGACGACCCGCGCCTACCGCCAGCTCGGCATCGGCTACGCGAACCTGGGCGCACTGCTCATGGCCACCGGCCACGCCTACGACTCCGACGGCGGCCGCGCGGTCGCCGGGGCGATCACGTCGCTGATGACCGGTGTGTCCTACCGGCGCAGCGCCGAGCTGGCCGGGGTCGTCGGCCCGTACGACGGCTACGCCCGCAACGCCGAGCCGCACAAGCGGATCATGCGCAAGCACGCCGCCGCCAACGACGACCTGCGCACGGTCGGCTCGATGGACGCCAAGATCCACGCCGAGGCGTCCCGTCAGTGGTCGGAGTGCCTCAAGGCCGGCGAGAAGAACGGCTACCGCAACGCCCAGGCCAGCCTGCTCGCGCCCACGGGCACCATCGGCCTGATGATGGACTGCGACACCACCGGCATCGAGCCCGACCTGGCGCTGGTCAAGTTCAAGAAGCTCGTCGGCGGCGGCTCCATGCAGATCGTCAACCAGACGATCCCGCGCGCGCTCAGGCAGCTCAACTACCAGCAGGAGCAGATCGAGGCCATCGTCGAGTACATCGCCGAGCACGGCCACGTCGTCGACGCCCCCGGCCTGCGCAGGGAGCACTACGAGGTGTTCGACTGCGCGATGGGCGAGCGGGCCATCGCCCCGATGGGTCACGTCCGCATGATGGCCGCCGCGCAGCCGTTCCTGTCCGGCGCGATCTCCAAGACGGTCAACCTGCCGGAGTCGGCCACGATCGACGACATCGAGCAGGTCTACCTGGAGGGCTGGCGGCTCGGCCTCAAGGCGCTGGCGGTCTACCGCGACAACTGCAAGGTCGGCCAGCCGCTGTCGGCCGGCGGCAGCAAGAAGGAAGCCGAGAAGGCTGACAAGGCCGACAAGGCGGCCGAGATCGCCGAGCCCGAGGTCCGGGTCATCGAGGTCAACCGGCCCACCAGGCGCAGGATGCCCAACCAGCGGCCGAGCATGACCACCCGCTTCACGGTCGGCGGCGCCAAGGGCTACATGACCGCCTCGTCCTACCCCGACGACGGGCTCGGCGAGGTCTTCCTGAAGATGTCCAAGCAGGGTTCGACGCTGGCGGGCGTCATGGACGCCTTCTCCGTGGCGATCTCGATAGGGCTCCAGTACGGCGTGCCGCTCGAGACGTACATGAGCAAGTTCGTCAACATGCGCTTCGAGCCCGCCGGGATGACGGACGACCCCGACATCCGGATGGCCACCTCGGTGATGGACTACATCTTCCGCCGCCTGGCCCTCGACCACCTGCCCTACGACGAGCGGGCGGCGCTGGGCATCTTCTCGGCGGCCGAGCGTGCCGCGCAGCAGCGCGGCGAGGACCCGGCCGCGCTCCAGGAGGCGGTCGACCGCGAGGCGCTCGCCCAGTCGGCGCCGATCGAGGCGAAGCAGGAGGCGGAGCAGAAGGCAGAGCCGGAGCCGGTGCGGGAGTTCACGCTGGAGAACCACCAGCGCATCACCGCCGACGCCCCGCTCTGCATGACCTGCGGCACCAAGATGCGCCCGGCGGGCAGCTGCTACGTCTGCGAGGGCTGCGGCTCCACCAGCGGCTGCAGCTAGACATAGGCGCAGTTGCCGTTGCTGCAACACTCGGCCTGACCAGCTAAGGCTCTGGTCGCGAGGGGGATCTGGACTTGGTTCCAGATCCCCCTCGACGACTTTGGGGCCAGGTGGAGCGGCAGGAACCTGCTGACCCGCTGCATCAACGATTCGGGCCAAGGACCTCACCGCCAGCGATGCTATGGTCCGGCCATGACTCAGCAGCGATCAACGGGACCGACCGGCTTCAAGTAGTGCGCCAGGACATACCTGGCGGTGCTACCCAGGGAGCCTCATGTCCCGCACTGCCCATCACATCGTTCGTCCGGTTCTCGGCAGGAGAGCCCCATGGCGATCGGTGGCGATAGTTGATCTCCGTTACAGCGCCGCATGCCTGCGACAGGCACGGCAGGCCGGCCGCCGGCCACGTCCGATGTCCCTCCGCCACAGGGCCGACGTCTACTCCTGGGCCAGGGCCGATCCCCGAGACCGGTCAGTATCAGAGTGGGCCGACCTCGAGGAGCGCCAGGGATCGTGGAGAAGTTCCGGCGCTCGCACCCGCCGATCTCGCACCCGGATCGCGAACAGGTCCCGGTGCTGGTCGTGCAGATGCCCTCCGATCCGCACGTGGCCCGCTTCTACACCGCGCTGTTGAGCGCGCTTGGCGCGCCGCTGCGGCCCCGGCAGCGGCTGGCCGAGCTGGAGCAGCTCGCGGTGCGGCTGCTGCGGCAGGCCGGCGTGCGGATGCTGGTGATCGACGAACTGCACAACGTGCTGGCCGGGCGGGATGGGGTGCGTCGCGAGTTCCTCAATCTGCTGCGCTTCCTGGGCAACGAGCTGAAGATCCCGCTGGTCGGCGTCGGTACCCGGGACGCCTACCTGGTGATCCGCTCTGATGACCAGCTGGAGAACCGCTTCGCTCCGTTCGTGCTGCCGCGCTGGGAGGCCGGCCGGGAGGCGAGCATGCTGCTGGCCAGCTTCGCCGCCGCCTTCCCGCTGCGCCGCCCCTCCTACCTGGCCACCACGGAGATGACCGACTATCTGCTGGCCCGCAGCGAGGGCACCATTGGAGAGTTGGCCGCGCTGCTCACCGAGGCCGCCGTCGCGGCGATCGAGTCCGGCGAGGAGGCCATCACCCAGCGCACCCTGCTGCTGGCCGGCTACGCCGGGCCAACCGAGCGGCGCCGCAAGTTCGAACGCGAGCTGCTGTGAGGAGCGCGGGCGTGCCGGACGGAGCGCGCCGCTGGCCCGTGCACCCCGAGCCCGCCCCCGGCGAGGCGCTCACCTCCTGGCTCGGCCGTCTGGCCGGGCTGTACCGCCTGTCGGTCGAACAGCTGCTGACCCATAACCTCGGTCCGGCGTCAGCGCAGTTCGACGTCGTACGCCCACGCGACGCAGACCTGGACTACCAGGCGCCCGCTGCCGTCTTACGCGCGCTCACCGCGCGGACCGGCATCGCGGTAGGCCGGCTGCGCCGGATGACGATCTCCGGGTGTGTGCCGTGGCTGGCCGACACCCTGGATCCCGCCGACGGCCAGAAGGCATTCTCTGCCTATGTCCGGCAGGACTCGGTACTGCTGCCGCCGGGCCGGGCCGGATATCACGTCGTCAACCACTGGGTGCCCTGGCTGCCAGCGCGCAGCCGCCCATGGCGGACGGCACGACGGGTCTGCCCCACCTGCCCAGCCGACCGCGGCATCCTCCTGCTCGCCGCGCTGCCCCTCATGATCAGCTGCGCTGAACACGGATGCCGTTTGGAACGAGTCCACGAGGTTCGCCGGGCTCACCGCTACGGCGGAGCCGATGACCCCCCGCCCGGTCCCCGACGCCGTCGCCGCGCTGGACAGGCTCACCTTCGAAGGCTTTGCGTACCTGCGGCAGCGAGCGCTGACTCGGCCTTGACCTGGCAGGACTGCGGCGACGGTATGCGCTGCGGCCAATTGGGCGTGCCTGCCGACTGGACCCGCCCCCGCGATGGCGAGCGGATCACGCTCGGCCTGGCCATGCTGCCCGCCGTGGATCAGGCGCGCAAGAAGGGGACCCTCCTGGTCAACCTCGGCGGTCCCGCCCCGCAGATCGGGGCCTTCCGCGCCGGCCGGGCGGCTTTCGCCGATCTGGCTCAGCAGTTCGACGTGGTCGTCTTCGACCCGCGCGGGTTCGGGCGCAGCAGTGGTATCTCCTGCCCCGTTCCCGCGCCGCACACCGAAGCGTGGGTCTATCCAGACCGGGCCTCCTATACGGCCTACACGGTGAAGAACCGCCGTTTCGGTCAGGAGTGCACCGCGGCAGCCGGGCCGCTGGCCGGCCACGTGAACTCCTGGCAAAAGGCCCACGATATGGACGCGATCAGGGCGGCGCTGGATGAGCCCAAGCTCACCTACTTCGGCACCTCCTACGGCACCGTCCTCGGGCAGGCCTACGCGGAGCTCTTCCCGGACAGGGTAGGCCGGATGTACCTCGACAGCGTCCGGGACCACACCAACCGGTCCGTACTGGACGGGCTCCTGCCCCGCGCCCGGGCGCTGGAGAGCAACCTGCACAGGTTCGCATCGTGGTGCCAAGATGAGAAGACCTGCGCCCTGCACGGCCGGGACGTCGTCACCCTCTGGGACGAACTGATCGCCAAGGCGAGCAAACAACCAATCCCAGCGCCCGGGGCAGGACAAGAGGTCACGGTGAACGCGTCCTTCATCGTCTCGCGCGCCTGGTTCGGCCTGGAGCCCCAATGGCCCCGCCTGGCCGACGCCCTGGCCCAGGCATCTCAAGGCGACGCTTCCCTGCTGGCCCAGCCCATCCCCACTCCCCCCTCCGATTTCTCCCGTATCGCGCTGTGCGCCGACTTCCCGTATCCCACCGCGTACGGGAAGTTGAAGGTGGCAGAAGCGCAGCTGCGGCGGGTCGCACCGCGGGTGGGGTGGCGGTACGTGTGGGTGATGGCCAACCAGTGCGGTGGCCTGCCTCCGGTCAAGAACTTCGCCCCGCACCCGATCAAGGCCGCCGGCCTGCCACCCATTCTGATCAGCAACGGTGAGTACGACGACAACACGCCCCCCAACGAGGGCCGAAGGGTCGCGGCGCAGTTGCCCGGCGCGCGCTATCTGCCTGCGGACGGAGGCCACAGCCTGTACGTGTCAGGACAGTCCTGCGTGCGCCGGTATGTGAACCACTATCTCTTCACCGGACAGCTGCCTGCGGTGGGAAGCACCTGCTCGTCTTCATGAGGGGTAAGGCCACGCAGGGAGCTCGGCGTGGCGGCGCTGAGCATGGCGGCCTGCCTGCCGATCCCGGCCTGGCGACGCCTGCTCCTCACCGCGACTGTTCTGTCGGCCACGGTGGCTCTGGCCGACTGATCGCTGGCCACGCCCTGCCACGATCATCAGATGCTGCTGGACTTCGACGCGGCGGTCGTGGCGCTCCATTCTCTGTGCGGTGTCTTATGGGCGCCTGATCCAGATATGGAGCGGGCGGGTTTGGGTGGCGCGGGGCCAGGCCGTGCTCGTAGGCGTAGATCACCGCGTGCACGCGGGTACGCACTCCGAGCTTGGCCAGGACGCGGGAGACGTGTGCTTTGACCGTGCCTTCCTCGATCGTCAATGCGGTGGCTATTTCTGCGTTGCTGAGCCCTCCGGCCAGTTGCCGGAGCACCTCGAGCTCACGAGCGGTGAGCCGCTCTTGCGCCTCGGTAGCGGACGCGGGTGACAGCCGCGCGAAGCGGTGGATCAGCCCGGTGGTGACCTGCGGATCCTCCAGCCCGTACCCGCAGTGCAGCGCCCGTACCACCTCCAGCAGCTCTGGAGCGCTGTCCTTGAGCAGGAACCCGAGGCCTTCGACTGGAGTGCGCCGAACACATACTCGTCCGTGCCGAACGTCGTCAGCGGGATCACCCGGTGGTGGCTGCACGTCGTCGAGTTTTCCGGATCGCGCAGAGCACGTCGACATGCGGCATACGCAGGTCCATCACTACCACGTCGGGGAGTCGCCACAGCGCTTGGTGCACGACCTCGGATCCATCGGCCGCCTGACCGACCGCCTCAAGGTCAGGCGCGCCGTCCAGCGTCATGCGTAGTGCCTCGTGGACGGCGGGTTGGTCATCGGCGATCACTACCCGAATGATCACGCCGCCCTCTTCACGATCGCCGCCCCGAGGGCGATGGCGGCATATGCGCAGGTCACGGTCAAACCCGCCCATGGCGAGAGCGGATAATAGCCGCCGAGCACCGACTGAGCCACGTCGACATGCACGAACGTGGGGACGCTCTGCGTGATCGCGAACCCGGCGGCAGGAGTGACCGCCAGCAGCCATGGCGCCAGGCCCGCGGTCGCCAGTAGGTAGGGCACGACGACCAGCGCGACGGCCAGCCCGATGGCGACGATGCCCCGCTTGACCAGCGCGGCCAGGCCCAGGGCCAGCACGGCGGCGGCTGCGGTCAGCGCCGCGTAGCCGACGATCACCCGCAGCTCGGTACCCAGACTGATCGGCTGGATCGGGTTCTGATTGGCACGCAACATCGCCAGGCCGACGGGGACCACGACCCCCGAGGTCACCAGCCCCGCCACGAACGCGACCACGCCGACCACCACGGCCTTGGCCGCCAGCAGCCGCCCCGGATGCGGCTCGGCCGGCGGGCTGGTCCCGATCAGCCTGCGCCGGTATTCCGTCGTGAAGAACGTGACCGCCGCCACGAGCACCGGGATCAGCCCCAGGGCCCCGCCGATCAGCAGGAGGTCAGCGCGCAGACCGCCCTCTACCGTGGCGGGCCCGATGTCGCCACCCCCGGTCACGATGAGCTTGTCGCCGGACTCGACGACTCCCCCCGGGTGGTGCGGGGTCTTGCCGTCGGACTCCAGGACGACGCCGACGTCGTCGCGGCGCCACGAACCGTTCGCGCCCTGCAGCTTGATCTGGTCGAAGGTGGCGGTGGCCTGGGCGAAGGCTTGCGCCATGTCCCACAAGGCGCCTGGTGAGGTGGCGAACAGCCCGATCTCGACCGTCTCCGGCAGCCCGGTCAGCTTGACCGGGCTGACCGCGGTCCAGGTCTTGCCGTCGTCTGACTCGTAGCCGGTGATGGTGTCGCCCGACCTGGTCAGCCGCAGCCACTGCGGGCCGTTGTGAGGACCGCCGGGCACGTCGTGGGTGAAGTTGTGCTGCATCCGCACGCCGTGTGCTCCGGTGAGCATGACGGCGGCATACGGTGTGCCCTGTTTGAGGCTCTGCCTGACCAGGAGCCCGGCCTTCGCCCACGGCACCACCCCCTCCTTGACGTTGCGCACCCCGGGTACGGCGTCCGGCAGCCGGATCTGCCCGGTCATGTCCGACACACGGGCGGTGATGCTGCCGTTCCCCTTGAGCGGCTGGTGGATGAAGTAGTACTTGTCGCTGACCGCTGTGCCATCGGGTCCCAGCAAAGGCGCGGGGCAGGGGCCCTCGCCTTTCCCCGTCACGCAGGTGCTGCGGGCGCCTCCGGCGATCAGCAATCCGAGCGACACGGTGATCAGCACGGAGGCCGCCATGGCAAGCGCCCAGCCCCGCGCGGAGCGGGACCTGGTCCACTCCGCACGCAGCATCTGGGGAAAGCCGTCCCGCCCGGCCCGTTGGCTGGATCGGTGAGGCGTGAATGAACTCATGCCGACGGTTGTACGCGGCACCCGGTTCCAGCCGGGTCGCAGCAGCTGCGACCCGGCTGCGACCGAGGGTCTGGCATCGTTGACGCATGGCACCCCGACCCGGCGGCCGGTTCGGCCGCCGCGCCCGCACGAGCACCAGCGGTGAGTGGACCCTTAAGCAGCAACAAATCGGCCAGTGGCGATAACGAGCCGACACGCGCTGCGGTACCGCCATTCAGCGCTGCGATGCGGGTGGCAGCTGCCGCCCCCGCGCAGTCGTCCCCTGACGTTAGGGAAGGTTCGGATGAGATCCGTGCGCGAACCGCACGGTGATGGACAAGCCGCCTTCGGGGCGTGCGCCGGCGGTGAGGGTGGCGTGGTGAGCCTGGGCGACGGCATCGACGATGGCGAGGCCGAGACCGTAGCCGTCGCGTCGGCCGTAACGATCCGGGGCCAGCCTCTGGAAGGGCTGGAAGAGGCGCTGGACCTGGTCGCCGGGGATCACCGGCCCTGTGTTGGTGACCGTGAGGGCCACCTGAGTGCCGCAGGTCTGCGTGACGATCTGGACGTGCCCGCCTGCGTGGTTGTGGCGGATGGCGTTGTCGATGAGGTTGGCGACGAGGCTTTCGATCAGTTTCAGATCCCCGGCTGTCACGGCAGGCGTCAGGTGTTCGGCGAGGTCGATGCCTTTCTGCCTCGCTTGCTTGCGGCGGGTGGCGAGCACTTCTTCGACGATGTGGGCGAGGTCGAGGGTGTCCCGGCGGGTGACGCCGCGTTCGCTGGTGGCCAGGGCGAGCAGTGCGTCGACGAGCCGCTCCTGGTGTGCGCCGAGCGCGAGGGCGTCCTGGCAGGCCGAGCGCAGGGTGTCGGTGTCGGCGTCGGGGTCGGCGAGGGCGACTTCGAGGAGGGTGCGCAGGCCGGCGAGCGGGGTGCGCAGTTCGTGGGAGGCGTTGGCGACGAAGTGGCGTTGGGCGTCGAAGGAGGCTTGCAGGCGGGCGAACAGGTCGTCGATGGTGTGGCCGAGTTCGGTCAGCTCGTCCGTGGGCTCGCCGAGGTCGAGACGCCGGTGGAGGTCTCCGGCGGAGATGACTTGGGCGGTGGCGGTGATGGCGCGCAGCGGGCGCAGGAACCGGCCGGCGACGTACCAGCCGAGACCCAATGCGACGGGAATCAGGACGACGAGGGCGACGGCGGATCCGATGAGGAGCTGGGGCAGGCTGATCCCGGGCCCGGTTTCGGTGATCGCGCTCGATGCGGGCCGGCCCTTGGGGGTGGCCGCATCGATGCTGGCCAGCGGGACGGCGACCATGACGAGCACGAAGACCCCGGCGGCGTAGATGCCCGCCGCGTAGGCGAGCGCGAGCCGCGCCTGCAGGGACCTTCTGGCCGGCTGCCGGGAAGTCATGACGATCCGATGCGGTAGCCGCCTTCGCGGATGGTCTCGATCACGGGCGGGTCGCCGAGCTTGGTCCGCAACCGGTGCATGGCGTGCTTGACGGCACTGCTGAAGGGGTCGGCGGCCTCGTCCCAGACGCGCTCGAGCAGCTCCTCAGCGGAGATGACCAGGCCAGGCGTGGCGAGCAGGCATTCAAGCAGGGAGAACTCCCTGGGGCTCAACTCAAGGCGCCGCCCGGCCCGGAACGCGACACGGCGGGCCGGATCGAGGGTGATGTCCCCGCATGCCAGGGCGGGCGGGAGCGGCGGGGTGGCGCGGCGGGCCAGGGCACGGACGCGGGCGACCAGTTCGGCGAACGCGAACGGCTTGGGCAGGTAGTCGTCGGCGCCGAGGCCGAGCCCGTCGACGCGGTCCTCGATCGTGCCGGAGGCGGTGAGCATCAGGACGCGGGTCTCACAGCGGCCGTGGGCGAGCCGCCGGCAGATCTCGTCCCCGTGGACGCCGGGCAGGTCGCGGTCGAGGATCACCACGTCGTAGCGGGTGACGGCCAGGCGGTCCAGGGCGGCGGTGCCGTCCAGGACGACGTCGACGGCCATGCCCTCGCGGCGCAGCCCGGTTCCGATGGAGCGGGCGAGGACCTCGAAGTCCTCGACGACCAGGACCCTCACCACCAATCACCGCCGGTCGTCGTACGGGCAGGGCGGCCCAACCGGCCGCCGGGTCGAGGTGCCATGCGCCAACGATGCCAGATTCCCGGTCGCAGCCGGGTCGCAGCCGCCGCGACCCGGCTGGAACCGGGTGCCGCGTACAACCATCGGCATGAATTCATTTCGAACCGGGAGCTCGCTGCGATGAGCGCCCCGGGGATCGTCGTCGCCGGGCTGCGCAAGCGGTATGGGGCGACCCTGGCCCTCGACGGCATGTCCTTTTCCGTCCGCCCGGGGCTGGTGACCGGCTTCGTAGGGCCGAACGGGGCCGGGAAGTCCACCACGATGCGGGTGATCCTGGGCCTGGACGCGGTCGAGGAGGGCACCGCACTCATCGACGGCATGCCGTACCACAGCCTGCGGCGTCCGCTGAACCACGTCGGTTCACTGCTGGACGCGGCGGCGCTGCACCCCGGCCGCAGCGGGCGCAACCACCTGCTGTGGCTGGCGCACGCGCAGGGCCTGGCCGCGCGGCGAGTGGACCAGGTGATCGAGCAGGTCGGCCTGACCTCGGCGGCCCGGCGCAAGGCCGGCGGCTACTCGCTCGGCATGCGCCAGCGGCTCGGAATCGCCGCCGCCCTGCTGGGCGACCCGCCGATCATCATGCTCGATGAGCCGTTCAACGGCATGGACCCCGACGGCATCATCTGGATGCGCCGATTCCTGCGGTCGCTGGCCGCTCAGGGCCGCGCCGTGCTGGTCTCCAGCCACCTGATGAGCGAGGTGCAAGACACGGCTGACCATCTCGTCGTGGTCGGGCGCGGCAAGGCCATCGCCAACGCCGGCGTGGCCGACCTGATCGCGGCCGCCTCCAGGAACCGGGTGGCCCTGCGGACCACGGCCGGGACGCACGCGATGAGAGTGCTCGCGCACGCCGGAGCGAACGTGATGGCCACCGACCGCGGCACCATCACCGTCTCCGGCCTGCCCGCGGACCGGATAGTGACGCTGCTCAACCAGAGCGCGGTGCCGTTCTCCGAGGTATCGGCACACCGCGCCACCCTCGAGGACGTTTACCTGGAGCTCACCCGCGCGGCGGTCGAGTTCCGCGCCGCGACGCCTACGGAGGTATCACGGTGACCTCAACCGTCACGCCACACCGTCCTGGCCAACGGATCAGGCGGGACGGCTTCCTCCAGTTGCTGCACGCGGAATGGACCAAGTTCCGGACGGTCCGGGGCTGGGTGACCGGCACGGTGGTGGCGGCACTGATGATGGTGCTGTTCGCCCTGCTCGCCGGGATCAGCAGCGATCAGAAGAGTGCACCGCCCGTTCCGATCGGACCGGGCGGTGAGCCGGTTACCGACAGCTACTACTTCGTGCACCAGCCGCTGGCTGGAAACGGCAGCATCACCGTCTCCGTCTCCGCGCTCAAGAGCAGCATCCCAAAGGGTCCCGGGAACTTGCGGCCCGGCACCGTGCCGTGGGCGAAGGCCGGGCTCATCATCAAGGAGAGCACGCGCCAGGGATCACCCTACGCGGCGATCATGGCCACCGGCAGCCACGGCGTACGGATGCAGGACAACTACGTCAACGACACGGCCGGCCCCCCTGGTCAGGTCGCCGCCGCATCCCCCCGCTGGCTGCGACTGGACCGCTCGGGCGACACGATCACCGGCTATGCCTCCACCGACGGCACGAAATGGACCAAGGTGGGCACCACGCAGATGAGAGGGCTTGGATCGACCGCGCAGGTCGGGCTGTTCGTCGCGTCTCCACCTGCCGCGGGCGGCGGAGGCACGGCCGGCAGTGTATCCACGGCCACCTTCGGGGATCTTCGTACCCAGGGAGGCTGGGCTGGTGGCGACTGGACAGGCGGTCAGGTGGGAGCCGAATCCCCCAGCTTCGCCGGCTACCCGGCGAACACCGCGGGTTCGTTCACGGAATCCGACGGCCGGTTCACGGTGACCGGCGCCGGCGACATAGCGCCCGCTGTCCGCGACACCCTGCCGACCGCCGGCCACCTCCGGGACATCCTCACCGGCACGTTCGCCGCGCTGATCGCGGTGATCGTCGTGGGGGTGCTGTTCATCACCGCGGAGTATCAGAACAAGATGATCCACCTCACCCTGGCCGCGAGTCCGAGGCGAAGCCGAGTGCTCGTTGCCAAGACAATCGTGTTGTGGGCCGTCACCTTCGTCGCCGGGTTGGTGGGAGCGATCCTCGCGACTCCGCTCGGTGAGCGCCTCGCCCGGGGCAACGGCGTCTACATCTTCCCGGTGTCGCCCTCGACCGAACTGCGGGTGGCGCTCGGGACCGCGGCGCTGCTCGCGACCGCCTCGGTCCTGGCCCTCTCGCTCGGCGCCATCTTCCGGCACAGTGCGGGCGCGGTGACCACCGTCATCGTGGCCATCGTGCTGCCCTACATCCTGATCGCGATCCCGTTCTTGCCCGCGAGCGTGTCGAAGGGACTGGCCACGGTGACACCGGGCGCAGCTTTCGCCGTCCAGCAGACGCTTGTGCCATATGACCAGGTCGCAAGCAATTACACGCCGTACTACGGCTACTACCCGCTGGCGCCGTGGGCCGGGTTCGCCGTCCTGGCCAGCTACGCGATGGTAAGCCTGGCCGTAGCCGCCGTCCTTCTCCACAGGAGGGACGCATGAGACTGGCATTGCACGCGGAATGGACGAAGATACGGACCGTCGCCAGTCCTTTGTGGCTGCTGCTCGCTACTGTCGCGGCGACGGTGGCCCTGAGCGTCGGGGCGGCTTCGGTGGTGAATTGCACGGCCAGTGGCTGCGGCGGTGACACGACCAAGCTCAGCCTTGTCGGCGTCCAGCTCGGCCAGGCGCCGCTCGCGATATTGGCTGTGCTGGTCATCAGCGGCGAGTACAGCTCCGGCATGATCCGCACCACGCTGGCGGCGATACCGCATCGGGCCACCGCGCTCGCGGCCAAGGCCGTCACCCTGACCGGCCTCGCGGCCGCGGCCGGGACCGTCGCGGTGCTCGGGTCGCTGCTGGCCGCATGGCTCATCCTGCCCGGCCACGGCTACCCCGGCCTGTCCCTTGCCGACGGGCCCACGCTGCGCGCGGTCGTCGGATCGATCCTCTACCTGGCGCTGATCGCCTTGCTCAGCCTCGGCGTCGCCGCCATCGTGCGGGATTCGGCGACCAGTATCGGGGTCGTCCTCGGTCTGCTCTACCTGTTCCCCATCCTCGCCCAGACGATCGGCGATCCGAACTGGCAGCGCCTGCTCCAGCAGATCGCGCCGATGAGCGCCGGGCTCACCATCCAGGCCACCACCGATCTGCCCAGCCTGCCGATCAGTCCCTGGGCCGGTCTCGGGGTGACCGCCGGATGGGCCGCCGCGGCGCTCCTGGGCGGCGGCCTGCTTCTGCACAGCCGCGACGTCCAAGGCCCGACCTGAGCCGCCGGCCGATGACGGTCCGTGCCTCGATCTCAACCGCCACGGCTGCGCCGACGGCGGTCTCGCGTCCACTGCTGAGCAACCGTCGGCGCGGCCAGACAGCGCCGGACCTTCTCGGCCACTAATCACCGGAACTTACAACCTTGCGGCCAGGGCTCACGGCGGAGTCCATGGCCAAGACGCATATGGGCAGTTACACAGCGTTACTTTGCGGCTGGTGGCACGGACCCGAGCGGGGGTCCACATGGGCCTGCACGCCCGTCAGCGTGCAGGCCACTTCGCGCATCCGTGCACACGACTTCGAAAAGTGAGACCGTGCCCGGCCGACGGTTGTCGCATTGCGTACAACGTGGCGAGCATGTCTAAGTACGTCAAGTACTTGACGTACTTATGTAGAGCTGGCATTCTGAAGCGACTCTCGCTGGAGGTACCGCCATGGCCGCCGTTCACTTCGACAGCTATACCGAAGCTCGTACGCATCTCAAGGCGCTGCTGGACGCGGCGGAACAGGGTCGCGTGGCCACAGTGCGCCGCGAGTCGGCTGTGACGGCCCTTGTGGATGTTGAAAGACTGCGTCACTACCTCGCGATGGTCGTTCCTTCTCATGCGCAGGTGGTTCCTGAGGCAGGCGGTTGGTCGATTTTCATCCCGGGGCTACCGGTCGCCGCGGACGGTGCGACCTTCGATCAGGCTGTTGTGGAGATGGTCGAAGGGCTGCGTGAATACGCCGAGGACTGGCAGGATCACCTGCTCGACGTTCCCAATCACCGTGAGAACTGGGGGATCGTGCAGTTGATCAGCCTCAGTGATGACGATCAGTTGCGTGAATGGCTGGTGGGGGCAGTCCAATGAGCTGGCCACAGCCCACTCGTGACCACCATGATTCCTTCTGTCAGATCGAGGGCTGGCGTCAGGTACGGAACGCTCGGGGGGGAACGGGCAGCCACCACGTCACGTATGAGCTGGATCTTCCTGACGGAAGGATACTGAGGACCCGGATCTCTCATCCGGTCGATCGCAGCGTCTATGGTCCAGGTATCTGGAGCCACATTCTCCGTGATCAGCTTCAGGTGGATGAGGCGACGTTCTGGGCATGCGTTCAGAATGACGTGAAACCCGATCGCGGAGTGCCTGAACTGCCGTCGGAGGCGTTGCCCGCCGATCTCGTCTTCATGTTGATTTCAAGGGTCGGTCTCGACGAGATGACGGTCGCGGCGATGAGCAAGGATGAGGCCATCGCCAGATTGCAGAAATACTGGATCGACGGCACCTGATCCGAGAAAATACTGCACCCTCCGAATAGGTGCACTGCCCCAACGTGCCGAGCGCCATCAAGGCGATCGAACTGGCCATCGTCGATCTGGGCGAGGCGCGGACGTGAAGGCCCTCGCCCGTCGACGGGTTCACCATCAGGTGGATCTTGGCGGTGAACCCATGGGCATCGGGCTCGACGCCGACGGCTTGCTCACCGGCCGGCCACGGCGCGGCGTAGCTGCGCCTGCTTCCACGGCGCGAGCCCGGCGAGCCCAGGGCAAGATCAGCACGTGTAGCCACAGCAGCATGGGTTCGGCGAGGGCCGGTGGTCTGTAGATCGCCGTGCCGAGCACCGCTGCCGCGGCAATGTGTGCGGGCTCGGGAACTGAGACGGCTGGCCGCTGCGCTGGACGCGGACCTGACCATCGAGTTCCTTCCTCACCGGGCTGCATGATCCGGGCCTGATGACAGCATCAAAGCGGCTGCTCCAGCACGTGTTTCAACTCAGCGAATCCGGCCGCCGCATAGAATGCCTTGGCGCCCTCGTTGAAGTCCAGTACGTCGGTTAGCAGCCGCCGGCAGCCCTCCAGCCTGCCCGCATCCCGCACGGCCTCGATCAGCTGACTCGCGACCCCGCGTCTGGCGGCTTGTGGATCCACCGCCAGCTGATTGAGGAGGATGAAGGATTCGGCGCGGAGGAACGGGTTTTCCTCGCGACGCACGATGGCAGCCACGGCATATCCGACTGGACGATCAATCTCGGCGATGAACGCACGCGTGACGTCTTTGACCAGGAGAGTCGCGAAGTAGTTGGTCAGTTCCTCTTCGGGTGGGTCGACGCGGTAGACATCGGGGCGGCGGGCGGCGTGGGCCGCATGAACGTGCGGATTCAGCAGGGCCAGGATTCTGGCGTCCTCTGCTGCGGCTGCGCGGATCTTCATGCGGGCACCCTAGATCCTGACCGCTCTTAAGAGAGAAGCCGTGCTGCCGGATGGCGTCGCCGACCGCTTCCATGACGCCTACATACGCCCCTATCAGCAATCACATGAACACGCGAGCCTCCGGTGCGCTGCTACTTCTCACCGACATTCCGGGCACGATCAGCCCCCGCGTGCTATCCGAACTGACCGACAAACGCTGCCGGCTGGTCAACAGCGAAATCAGGCATCACCTTGGAGGAGCTCTTGAGTGTGGGGTTCCTCGCCCCCCGGCCGGCCGGGCGCATCAGGCTGGCCCAGCACCTGCGCGAGCGCGTCGCGCCCGGACACACCGAGCTTGGTGTACACCCGGCCCAAATGGTTGTTGACGGTTCGGAGCGAGAGGCCGAGGCGGTCGGCGACGGCGCGGCTGGGCAATCCCGCCGCGGTCAGCTTCGCCACCTGCAGCTCCCGAGGAGTCAACGACACCTCACTCCCCGTCAGGTCCGTCAGCGGCGTGCGGGCGCCGTCGCACTCGATGAGCAGCTCGCGAGCGAACACGAGCGCGGCCTTGGCCGCCGTACGCCGACGCGCCCCGGCATGCAGCCGGTGGGCTGTCGCGGCCGCCTCCGCGGCGGGCAGCAGATGGCCGAGGCGATGGAGTCGCTCGGCCGTCTCCGCGAGCAGGTGAGCGTCGTCCGTGGCGAGCGCGGTGGCCATCGTGGCGAAGGCCGCCGTCGCGGGTGCGGCGGTGCCCCTGGCGAGCTGGTGCAGCCTGTCGCACACCTCTTTCGCGGCGCCGAATCGCGCGGCGTCGAACAACGCCAGTGCCTCGATCATCGGCACTCCGGCCTTGCCCGCGGTCTTCGCGGCGCCGAGGGCGTGGCCGGCGGCGCTGGGGAGATCGAGCGCGGCGGCGGCGACCCAGGCGCGGTCGCGCTCGATCCAGGCGTCGAAGAGCGCACCGCGTGGTGGGGGGCAGCCGTCCATTCGGCACAGCCACGCGTCCGCCTGGACGGTGTCTCCCGCCATCGCGTACGCGCCGGCCAACTCGGCCAGATAGACAGCCGGTAATCGCAGCGGGTCGTGCTCGCCGAGTAACACGACCGCTTCGCGCAGCGCCTGCTGGGCCGGCTTCACCCGTCCCTGAGCCTTCGCCACGAAGCCGCGCACGATCGCCCACATGCCGACCATGGGTGCCGCCATTCGCGTCTCGATGGCGTCTCGATACGCGATGTCCACGGCCTTGGCCGCAGTGGTGAGAGCGCCGGCCAGCACGAGGGCGACGCACCTGGCGGCGCCGACCTGAGCCTCTGTCCACGGCGAGGCGACCTCCAGACCGGTGGCGCTGGCTCGTTCGACGAGGCGGATGTCTCCCATGAGACCCGCGGCGAGCACGACCGCCGTGGCCGCCCGTGCCGTCGCCTCCGCCGGCAGCGGCGGTCCTGGCCGGGTGAGCAGCGCCGTACCGATGGAGAGAGCTCCCGCGACGTGTCCCTCGATCAGCATCGTCCAGGCCCGCACCGCCTCCGCCGCCCGCTCGCCGGTCGGATTCCCCTGAGCCGGTGCGGCTTCGTGCTGCCAGTATTCGATCTTCTCCCTGACTATCGCCCGCCGGTCGGCGCGTTCTTCGTTGTCGCATTCCTCTGGAGCCGGGAGTACGCCGGCCGCGTCGGCGAAGCGGCCCCGCAACACCATCACCTCGGCCAGGGTCAGGTTCGCGTCCGCCCCGCCGTCGGCGGCACCGGCCGCGGTCGCCAGCCGCTCGGCGACCTCGAGGTCCAACCGTTCGGCGGCGCGTTCCGCGGCGGCCAGCAGTTCTCGTCCGGAGGAGTCGAGGCCCGCCGTGAGCCGCCACATGACCAGGTCGAGCGCGTCGTCCGCGCGACGGCGTGGCGATGCGGCAAGGGACTCGGCCAGCCGCGCCCAGATCGCGTGCGCTCGGGCGCGTGGCATGCGCGCGCGGATGACCTCCCCGTACGCGGGTATCGCGAGTCGCGCCTGGTGCCGCGCTCCGGAGGGTTCGACCACCACCAGCCCCTGCCGTTCGGCCCGCACCACGGCGGAGTGCCCGGTGAGGTCCTCGAGCACGGGCTGGCCGAGCGGCTCCTTACAGGCGAGCACCTCGAGTACGGCCAGCACGGCCGGATCGTCGACCTGCATCTGGGCCTCGATCAGATCACCGAGCCGGCCGGTGATCTCCAGGTGACCGCCCAGATGCCAGAGGCCGTCGCGGCGCAGCAGCGCGGATCCCTCCAACGCGGACTGCGCAAGCTCGCGCAGCACGAGCGGATTGCCGGCGGACAGGCGGCGGAACGTGTGCCGCGTGACGGCGTCCAGCGGACCGCCCAGGCCGCGTTCGAGCAGGGTGTCCATCTCGTCGTCGCTCAGCGGCCGCAGCTCGACGCGGCGGGCCACCCCTTCCTTCCATAACGCCGTCATCACGTCGGGCGCCGTCTGTCCCTGCCGTACGGTGAGCAGCACGAAGGTCCGTGTGTGCACGGCGAGCTGGTACACGAGCGCGGCCGAGACGTCGTCGAGCAGATGGGTGTCGTCCACGACGAATACCGGCCGCTTCCCGGTGGATACGCTGAAACGTTCCACGATCTGGCCGAAGATGTGCGCCGTGACGGGGCCCGCGGCATCGTGGGGAAGCGCGAGATGCAGCAATGAGCCCAAGGGGATCGCCCCGGCGGCGCGGGTCCCGGTCGCCCAGGCCGTCGGGTGGCCCGCCGCCGCGAGCCGCGCGACCGCCTCCTTGGCCAGACGCGTCCTGCCCACACCCGGCGCGCCCACGATCACCACGCCGCCGACGTCCGTCTGCGTCGCCGCTGACAGGACCGTGCGCAGCGCCGTGGCGCGCCCGACGAGTGGCCAAAGGTTCCCGGGGCGTCCGTCGTGCGGACGGCTGTCTGCCATGGCGTCCCTTTCGGAGGTCGTCACACTGCGACGTCGTGCCCTGACCGGAGATGCCCCGCGCGGCGACTCTCATGCCGCGTCCCCCCGCCTGAAACTCAAGCGGGTCCTTGATCTTCTCCACGTGAAGCGTGCTCCCCTTTGCCGCCCTTCAAACAGAGGTAGCCGGACGGTGACCGCACGTGACGGTGTCCGGCCACGCCGACGGCCACCCACGCTTGAGGCCGTTCAGGCCCAAAGAGGTGGTCCGGAAGGCGCGGCGAGCGGAGGAGATCGGCGCCCCGCGACGGCGGAGCGGTCCGTCAGGGGGCGAGGAGGTCGTCGGCGATGGCGAGCAGGCGTACGGCTGCCGCGTCCGACGACCGGTCCCTGCCCCGCAGTCTCTCGCCGATCCGCCGCAGCAGCGCGTGCGGGTCGGCGAGAGGCTCTCGGCCGTCGCTCCGCCGGACGCGGAGCAGGAGTTCCAGGGCGCAGGCGGCCTGCGTGGCGAACATGCCCAGGAGCTCCATGTCGTCCAGATCGCTGCGGGAGGCCGTGCGGTCCAGCACCTCCAGGACGCCCACGCATTCCTCGAACCGGATGAGCGGCGCGGCCATGATGGTCCGTGGGACGTAACCGGTGGATTCCGCAGCGTCCTGGGCGAACTGCGTCACAGCCGACACGTCGTCCGCGACCATCGGCTGCCCGCTCGCCGCGACCCACCCGGCGATCCCTGTTCCCGCCGGAAAGTGGCTCCCGACCAGCTCTTTCTCGCCTTCGCCCGAGACGGCTTCGAAGACCAGGTCACCGGTGTCCGGGTCCACGAGGAAGATGGAGGCGGCGGCGGCGCCGAACATGTGGCGGGCCACCTCGACGATGGACTGCAGCAGCCTGCGTTCGGTGCCGTCGAGGGAGCCGGGAGAGCCGGGGGAGTAAGGGAAATCAGCGGACATGGGGCTCTCCGTTCTGCGTCATGGTGTTGTCCGCGGCCAGGTAGAGGACCGTTTTGAGCTGGAACGGCGTCAGCCACGGATGCTTGCCCAGGATGAGCGCGCAGATGCCGGTGATGTGCGGCGCCGCGAAGCTGTTGCCGGTGCTGCGGATCTCCCGGCCGCCGGGCCAGGCGACCGGGACCCGGACCCCTCGCGCGAGGAACTCCGCCGGCGGCGCGGGGTTGTAGTAGTACGTCATCGGGTCCGCCTCGTCGTGGCTGGCCACCGAGACGACCGAGGAGAACGTCCACGGGTAGCTGAGCACCGGCATGTTGTGCGCCGCGGCGACCAGGAGGCAACGCCGGAAGTACGCGCGGTCGGCGAGCTCGTGGAGGGATGCGCGCAGACCCGACCTCGTGCTGGAGAGGCTGAGGTTGACCAGGTCGTAACCCTGGTCGATGGCCCAGCGCAGCCCGGTCACGAGGGCGTCGCCGGTGCCGGACTTTCCGTCGGTGAGCGCGCGTACGGAGGTGATCGCCGCTCCGGGGGCGACCGACCTGATCACTCCGGCGCAGGCCGTGCCGTGCCCCGCCGGGTCGACGGGGGCGCAGTCGGCGACGGTCAGCCTGCCCTCATCCCCGCTGACGACCTCGACCGACCGATCCAGGCCGCCGATCTTGGGATGGTCGCCCGCCACGCCCGTGTCCACGACGCACACGCGTACTCCCGTGCCGTCGGACCCACCCCATGCCCACTCCCTGGTCACCTCCGCCAGCGGGCTGATCTGGAAGGGTTCCGGGGCCTGCCGCGTGGTGGCCAGCCCCCACGCGGGCACGCCGGGGAAGTGCGCGCGCTGGTCCCGGCGCCAGGGCGGCGTGCTCATGGCAGTCCCTTCATCCAGTCGCGGACGTGTCGCGCCGGCAGGTTCGCTCCCTTGCTCAGGTACGCGTCGAGCGCGCGCCGGGCGGCTTCGGCCGGGTCGTGTCCGGCGGCTCGGCGGATCCGCGCGATCTCGACCAGGACGTCCCCTCGAAGACAGGGATCATCGGTCGAGTCGAGCAGCGCGCTCGCGCGTTCGGCGGCGCTCATCGCGTCCGCGTGCTCCCCGTCGAACGAGGCGATCGCGCCTCGCATCGTGATGGCCGTGAGCTCGCCGCGCAGCTGCGGCGGCCCCGCTTGGCTGCGGGCCAGTTCCCCGGCCGCCTGCCGGACGTCTCCCTGCCGGAGGGTCTCACGGGCCGCGTAGAGCTCCAAGGTGGCGGCGGGCCCTCCATGCCCCGCCGTACGGAGCGCGGCGGCGGCCCGCCTGAACAGCTCCCTCGCGTCCTCGTGGTGTCCGTCCAGGGATTCCACCAGCCCCCGCACCTGGACGACGGCGATCGCCGAGAGGCCGAGGTGCAACTCCTCCGCGTAGTCGCCGGCGGTGTCGAGCGACTCGCGGGCGCCGCCGAGGTCGCCGGAGAGCGCGAGCAGGCGGGCCTTGGTGACGAGCACCGGCACCAGCAGGGCGCGGTCGCCGGCGAAGCGGGCCAGCAGGTCGGCGCAGAGCGCGAGCCCTTCGCGCACCGGGGTGGGAGACCATTGCGCCAGCTCGCACAGTCCGCCGAGCAGCCGGTCCGCTTCGTAGCGGTCGGCCATCGGCCGGGCCAGCGCGAGCCCGTCACGAAGCGCGCGGTCGGCGAGGCCGAAACGGCCTTCCTGGATGTGGATCAGGGCTTGGAGCTGGTGGAAGCGGCACCAGCTCAGGTCGTCCCGGGGGTCGAGGGCCAGCCGCCCGCGAAGGGGCTCGAGCTCCGGCGCGCGGGCGCCCGAGCGCAGGGCGAGGACCTCTCGCTGGATCAGGCAGGTGAGCTGAGTTCGCGGGTCTTCGGGCAGCAGTTCCTCCGCACGGTCCAGGGCCGCGGCCGCCGCGGCGGCCTGCCCCCGCGCCAGCTCCGCGTCGCTGATGCGGACGGCCAGCGACCGGTGCTCGTCCCTGCCCGGGGGCAGCATCTCCCGTCCCTGCTCCAGCAGCGCGATCGCCGCGGGCAGGTCTCTGCGGTGCAACGCCTGACCGCCGTCCCTGATGAGCCGGTCCGCGGCCCGGCCGGTCAGCTCGGGCAGGAGCGGATCGCCGGGGCGTACCTGCCGGGTGAGGCGGCAGGCCGCCAGCAGGTGCCGGCTGACGTCTCCGGACGCCGGTCCGAGGAAGGGAGCCTGTTCCGAGGCGTCGCCGGCCCGGTCGCCGAACCAGTCGGCCAGCCTTCTGTGCCAGTCGGCCCGCACCTCCTTGCTCGTCAGCGCGTACACGGTCTCCCGGGTGAGGGTCTGCGCGAACTCGTACGCCCCCGGGAGCGCGCCACGCCGGATGAGGCGGTCGCGCCGCAACCGGCGCAGCGGAGCGGCCGTCATGGGAGGTTCGCCGTCGAAGAGGGCCTCCAGCTGCTCCACCGAGAAGGAGTGCCCGATGGTCGCGGCTCGTTCGAGCACCTGGCGCTCGGCCGCGCCGAGCCGATCCAGCCGGGCTCCGAGCAGCGCCTGGATGGTGGGCGGGAGGGAGGCGGCGCCCTCGGCGAGGGTCTCCAGCATCAGCTCGGCGAAGAGCGGGTTGCCGTCCGAACCGTGGATCACCCGCTGGTACGTGCCGTCGTCGTCGTGGGCGACGACGTCCGCCCGCCCGGCCCGGAGCTCAGCGACGAGCCGGGCCATGTGCGGCGGGCTCATCGGGCCGAGCTCCAGCGACATGGCGCAGGTCATGCCCCCTCCCCAGGAGGGACGGACCTCGTAGAGCTCGGGCCGGGCGACGCAGACGAGGAGCACGGGCACGTCGGCGAGCCACGCCGAGCAGTCCTCGATCAGGTCGAGGAGGGTGGGCTCGGCCCACTGCAGGTTGTCCAGCACCACCACCAGCGGCCGGCGCTGGGCGAGCACCTCGAACAGCGACCGTACGGCCTGCGCGATCTCCGCGATCCCGGGAGTGTCGTCCTGGTAATCCGCGTCACCGCGGCACGCCAGCCCGCGTAACGCCCGCGCGCCATCCGTGCCCACGGCCTCGGCGATGGCGGGCCAGTCGCCGTTGAGGGCCTCCAGCATCTCCGTGATGGGCCGGTAGGTGGCGCCGATGCCGTAAGAGGGGCACCGGCCGGTGAGCACGGTCACGTCCTCGGGCAGGTTCGCCAGAAACTCCCTGACGAGCCGGGACTTGCCGATGCCCGGAACACCGAGCAGGGTCGCCATGCAGCACTGCCGGCCGTGTACGACACGGTCATGGAAGCGCGTCAGTTGCCGCAGCTCCTCGGTCCGGCCGATCAACGGGACCGTGTCGGTCTCCGGCGCGCCGCGATCGGGCTCCACGGTGACGAGCCGCCATGCCCGTACCGGATCTCTCTTGCCCTTGAGCGTGAGCGGGGGGACGCCGTCCAGCAGCGCGTGCTGCCTGACCAGGCGGGCCACGTCGTCGCTCAGGAGGATCTCGCCGGCGCCCGCCGCGGACTGCAGCCGGCTCGCGGTGTTGACCGTGTCACCGATCACCCGCACGTTCGAGCCGGACCCGTCGGCGACCATCACCTGGCCGAAGGCGATGCCGCAATGGGCGTTCAGCCGGACTCCGTGGGTGGGGGCTATCTCGGCGCTGAGCCGGTGCACGGCCGTCATCGCCGCGTCCGCCGCGAGGACGGCCCGCAGCGCGTCGTCCTCGCGGCTGAGCGGGACGCCGAACACCGCCATGACCGCGTCGCCGATGTACTTCTCCACGGCGCCGCCGTGTTCGACGATCTCCGTCCGGCACGCCGCGTAGTAGCGGTCGAGGATGCGCAGGAGCAGTTCGGGGTCGAGGCGCTCGGCGAGCTCCGTCGACCCCGCGATGTCGATGAACAGGACCACGACGTTACGGCGGGTGGGTCGCGGGTCCCTGTCGCTCATACGAGCTTGAGCTCCTGTCCTTCCACCTCGCCGGTGTGGTCGTCCAGACGCTTCTTGATCGAGTTCAGTACGGCGACCTCGGTCTCCGTGAGCGCGGCGAACACGGTTCGCTGCCGCTCATCGAGCAGGTCGATGGGGTGCCCGCCGGCCCGCAGCGTGGCCAGCGCGTCGAACCCGCCCGATCCGGTTGCGTTCATGAACCACAAGCCTGAGACGGCTCATCAGGGTTCGCAAGAGACCAGGACACCCACATTCGTGTGGTCTTCGCGCTGCCTGGTGAAAGGCGGTTAGCCCACGTTTGTGGGGTTGTGTCCCCTCCGCATCGCGAGCCGATACTCGACCTGCAACGCGTCCCCTTAAGACGGAGAGGTGAAGGCATGGCCTTCGATCCGAAGGAAGCCCTGCGTGCAGCCGGCGTCCTGAACGACCCGATCGCCGCGGAAGTCGAGGCGGCGTTCGCCACCTTGACCAAAGAGGAAACCGACCTGCTCATCTCGCTGAAGGACAAGCTTCCCGCCGCGCTGCCCGTGGTCATGGCGGGTGGCCAGTGGGCCAGGCCCGAGGTCGAGGTGCACAACGAGTCCCCCGAAGCGTCGTGCCTGTGCGGAGCCTGGTCCGGGTCCGGGTCCGGGTCCACCCCGACCAAGCCGAACCCCTAGTCCGACGGCTCACGGGTGCGGCCCCGGTCGCCTGTCGCCGGACAGGGCCGGGGTCGCGCCTGCCGCTGAGAGCGTGAAGGGAAATGGATGTCTGGGAAGCTGGCCCGGAACCACGCGTTGTTCGACGTACCAGAAGGCCTTACCTACTTCATGCACGCCGGGGACTATCTGGTCGTCAACCCGCACTCCGGCGGTCGGTGTGTCCTCGATTCGCGTGAGTTCGGCGTCCTGCGAGCCTTGGCCCGGCCCTACGCGCGACTCGAAGAGACCGACGAGACCGATCGGGTCCTCGCCAAACTCATTCTGAGCTGGATCGTCTACTACAACGGGAACCATCCGCGGATCAAGCTGAAGGAGCCGCCGCTCCGCATGGCGTACTACGCCATCACCGACGGTTGCAACCTTCGCTGCCCCTACTGCTACGCGTCCTCGGAGAAGTGCCTGCCGGGTGAGCTCAACACCGAGGAGTCGCTCAGCCTGGTCTCCCAGATCGCCGACTTCGGCGCCTCCACAGTGGTCTTCACCGGTGGCGAGCCCATGCTCAGGAAAGACCTGTTCCAGATCGTGGAGCATGCCAACCGGAGTGGCCTGACGTCGAACATCATCACCAACGCCACCATGATCAGGACGCCCGCGATGGCGGAGCGGTTCGCCGAGCTGTTCGGCAGCGTCACGGTGAGCGTCGACGGCGGCACGGCCGAGACGCACGACCGCACGCGGGGCGCCGGCTCCTTCGCCAAGACCCACAAGGCCCTGCGGCTGCTCAACGACGCAGGCGTGGTGCCGTTGATCAACCATATCGTCACCTCGGAGAACGTCGAGGAGCTCGAAGGCTTCGCCTCGTTCATGGAGGGGATCGAGGTGAACAGCATCCGGCTGATGTACCACAACAACCTGGGCCGGGGAGAGAGCGACGAGTACGACTTCGGCTGGGACGACCATCTGCGGATCCAGCAGCTCACCTGGACCTCACCCGTCGCCGGCAAGCTGCTCCCGGACGGGCCGAAGACGCTGAAGCTGTGCTCGGTGAAGGCCAACTGCGGGATGGGCGGCAACGAGATCTACATCAACTCGCTGGGCGACGTCTACCCGTGCAAGCTCGTCACGGGACGCTCACACTTCGCGGGCAACGTGAGACGGCAATCCCTGGCGGAGATCTTCGGCAGCCCGGTCCTGTACGACATGCGGACGAGCTCCGTGTTCGGCGGCGACTACCACGCCGACTGCGCGAAGTGCTACATCAAGTCATCCTGCGGCGGAGGCTGCCGCGCCTCTCACATGGCGGAGTCGGGAGACCTGCGGCGCAACAGCCGTCATCAGTGCAGGATCCTGCGGCACGGCATCGTCACGCAGCTCTGGCTGGAATCCGGAGTCGACCCCGCGGAGCTTGCCGAAGATCCGGAAATGCAGACGCCCCGCCTGCTCGTCAACGACGACGTCCATCCGGTCTTCGACGACTGGAAGACCTACGTTCTCCCCTCAGCCGACGCCGTCAAGGTCGGCGCGCTGCTTCCCATAACGCCGGTATAGAGGAGGTGGAGTGTGTCACTCCAGATCAGTGACTCGGTGATTTGGCAGGAGACCGCGGGGGGCATCTCGCTCTATCACGCCGAAACCGGGGACTTCCACACCCTGAACGAGACCGGTTCCCGGATATGGGAGCTCGTCGCGAGCGACGGGGAACGGGAGCCGATCGTCGCGAAGCTGTCCCATGAGTTCGCCGGAGACAACCTCGCGATGAGCGTCCGCGTGCTGAAGGACGTACAGGAGTTCCTCGGCAGCATGATCGAACGGGGTCTGATCGAAGAGCGCCCTGCATGACCAGAGCGGTCGTCCTCGGCGGCGGCTTCGCGGGGACGCTGGCCGGCGCCGTGCTCGCCAGGCACGTGGACGACGTGATCGTGATCGAGAACGATCACTATCCGGCCGATCCTCGTGCCCGGCGGGGGCTGCCCCAATCGCATCACAGCCATGTCCTCGTGGCCGGTGGCGCGAGGGCGCTGCGGGAGTTGCTTCCGGGGACTCTCGAAGAGCTCTTCGCGCGCGGCGCGCAGCACCGCCGCCTGCCCGGCGACGCGCTGATCCTCGCCGCGGCGGGGTGGTTCCGGCGGCTGGACACCGGGGCGTACCTCATCTCGTGCAGCAGGGGACTCCTGGACCAGGTGGTACGGCAGCGGGCGCTGGGCGCCGTCTCGACCTGGCCGGGCACGCGGGCGCTCGGCCTGGTGGGAGACGCGAGCCGGGTCACCGGGGTCTCGGTCAGCCGCGAGGGCGCCGCGCCGGAGACGATCGAGGCGGATCTCGTCGTCGACGCGACCGGGCGCAGATCGAAGGCGCCCCGGTGGCTGGCCGAGATCGGCGTGGCGGAGATCGAGGAGCTGACCGTCTCCTCCGGGCTGGCCTACTCCACCCGCGTCTTTCAGGCGCCCGCCGAACTCGCCGGCGAGATTCCGGCCGTCATGCTGCACCCCCGGCCGGCGAGGGGGCGGCCGGGTCAGGGGGCGACGCTGTTCCCGATCGAGGACGGCCGGTGGATCGTCACCCTGACCGGCACCCGGGGCGGCGAGCCGCCCGCGGACGAGCGGGGCTTCGCGGACTTCGCGCGCTCGCTGCGCGACCCGATCGTGGCGGACCTCATGGCGGCGGCCACACCGCTCGGCGGCATCCGGCCCTACCGTGACACCTCGAACCGGAGAAGGTTCTTCGAACGAGCGCGCCTGCCCGCCGGCTTCGTCGCGGTCGGCGACGCGGTCGTCGCGGTGAACCCCGTTCACTCGCACGGGATGTCGGTCGCCGCGCTGAGCATGCTCCGGCTGGACAGGGAGCTGGCGCGGCGCGGGCTCGATCCGGCCGCCGCCCCCGAGCTGCAGGCGGCCATGACGGCGGAAGCGGAATCGTCATGGCGGATGGCGCTCGCGCAGGACGCGGGACCGGCCGGGCGACGGGAGGCGACCGCGTTCGAACGCGAGATTCTCACCCGCAGGACTCGGGCCCTGCTGAGCAGCCCGGAGCTGGCCGCCGAGTTCTTCCGCGCTCAGACCTTGCTGCCCGCACGGGCCGCGAAGGACGCATCAGCCGTGGTACGGGCGCTGACGGGAGAACCGGATCCCCTGCTCACCACGCGGGAAGCCGTCATGCAGTACCCCGTGCTGCACGCATGGTGGAACGCGCTTACCCGCGTGCGCGGCGGCCGTGAGCCGAGCCTGCGGTGATGAAGCCGGATTCGTACGCGATGCCGACCGCGTGCGCCCGGTTCGCCGCCGACAGCTTGGTGAGGATGCGCGCCAGGTGTGAACGGACGGTTCCGGTGCCGATGCCGAGCTTGTCGGCGATGCCGGCGTTCGACAGGCCGGCCGCGACGAGCAGGAGGACCTCGGCCTCGCGGCGGGTGAGCTCCGCGAGCCGGTGATCGACCCCGGTGGTCACCGCGGCGATGCGATCACGTAGCCGCGTGATCATCGAGCTGGAGATGAACGTGTGCCCGGCGGCGACCAGGCGGATCGCCGGCACGATCTCCTCGACCAGCGACGCCCGGTGCACGAAACCGCCCGCACCCCCGCGTAACGCCCGCCCGAGCAGCTCCTCGTCCAGCGCTTCGGAGACCACCACCACCCGCATCCCGTTCCTCGCCTGCGCCGCGACGATTCGGGCGAATTCCACGCCGTCGGCCTGCCGCAACGCCGCGTTCACCACCGTCACCCTCGGCCGATGCCTGACGACCAGATCGCCCAGCCGGTCGGCGGCGCCGGCCTCGCCCACCACGTAGATGCCGTTGCCCATGTGGAGCACGCTCCTGAGCCTGGCGCGCACCACCCGGTCCGGCTCGCCCACGACGACCCGCAGCGTGGACGTGGCCTCGCCGGCAGGGCTCGAGTCAATCGGTTGAGCCACCTGACCACCCGAGTTTGAGCCCGTTTGCTCGACCGGCACACTATGCGCGTCCGTCTCCCGGACAGCCAGAGCAGCGGAGTTACTCACGTCGGCGGGCCGCATGTGAGAGATACTCATGACTGCCTGTAGTCCGCGTTGTCGGGACGGACAACCGGAGAATCGGCCCTGTTGCCGGGATGGATAACCGGAGAATCGGTCCTCAGGACGGATCCGCGACAAGGATCCGAATCGCCGAACCCCGCAGCGGTGGCGTGAGGTCGGCCAGGTCGAACCCGCCGGCCTTGAGCAGCGCGTGGAACTCGGCCCTGCTACGTTCCCAGCCGCCGGTGTAGACGAGCATGGCGATGTCGCTCATGACGACGCCGGCCGCCTCCGGTGTGCCGAGGCCGGCCGGCAGCACCGGTTCCAGCACCAGCAGGCGCCCGCCCGCCGCGATGGAAGCGCGGCAGTTGCGCAGCAGCGCGGTGCATCGCTGGTCGTCCCAATCGTGCAGCACGCCTTTCAGCAGCATGAGATCGCCTTCGGGCACGGCCTCGAAGAAATCGCCCACCTGCCGGGTGCACCGATCCGACAGCCCCGCCTGCCGGAACGTCTCGGCGGCGGCCGCCCCGCCGTCGGCGGTGTCGTACAGGATGCCCTGGGCGCCGGGTGTGGCCGCCAATACAGCGGCGAGCAGCGCGCCGTTTCCGCCCCCGATGTCGACCACGGTGCGGACACCGGTGAAGTCGTACGCTTGGGCGACCTCTGATGCGATGCGCTCGGTGCCCTCGCACATGGCCGTGTTGAAGATCTCCGACAGGTCCGGACGGCCGGCGAGGTAGTCGAAGAGCGGCTGGTCGTGCACATGATCGAAGGCGGCCGCACCCGTTCGTACGCTGTGGGTCAACGCCCCCCATGCCCGCCAGGTCGCGGGATCGCCGAGCAGCAGCACGCTGGAGCGCATCGACCAGGGGTGGTCGGCACGCAGCGGCTGGCCCACCTCGGCCAGCGCGAGGTGTCCCGGCGCCACCTCATCGACCACGCCCAGGACCACCAGGGCCCGCGACAGCCGCTCCAGCGCCCTCGGGTCCGCCCCGATGGCGTGCGCCAGCTTCTCGACCGGCAGCGCGCCGGCGGCGAGGGCATCCGGAATGCCCAGGTGGACGGCCGCGTACAGGATCTGCGAGGTGGCGTAGCCGAACGCCATCCGGGACAGCTCCGCGTACCCCTTGATCATGGGCTCTTCTCCAACAGCAGCGGCAGGCGGCGTACACCATGCAGGAACAGGTCCGGCGTCCACTCCAGCTCGGCCGGATCGACGGCCAGGGCCAGTCCGGGGAAACGGCGCACCAGCGCGCCGATGGCGGCCCGGGCCTGCAGCCGGGCCAGCGCGGCACCCAGGCAGAAGTGGATTCCGTGGCCGAAGCCCAGATGCCGGTTCGGGGTGCGGCCGATGTCGAAGACATCCGGCCGGTGGAACACCGCCGGGTCGCGGTTGGCGGCCAGCAGTACCGGCACGACGATGTCACCGCGGGGGATCACCGATGGCCCGATCTCCACGTCGGCCATCGCGAACAGCGGCCGGGAGTGCCCGACCGGGCCGTTGAACCGCAGCACCTCCTCCACCGCGGAGTCGATCAGCTGGGGGCGGGCGCGGAGGCGTTCGAGCTGGCCGGGGTGGCGCAGGAGTTCCAGCACCCCGTTGCCGATGAGGTTGACCGTCGTCTCGTCTCCGGCCAGCAGCAACTGGAACACGCTGGACACCAGCTCGGCGTGCGTGATCTCCGTTGACCGGACGAGCTGGGACAGCAGGTCCGGGCCAGGGTGGGCCCGGCGCTCATCGAGCTGCTCGTTGACGTAGGCGACGAACGCGACTCCGGTGCGGCGCACCAGTGCCGCGTCCCGGCTGCGCAGCATGTCGTCGCTCCACCCGCGCAGCCGGCCCCGGTCGCCGATCGGGAAGCCGACCAGGTCCGCGACGATCAGGATCGGCAGCGGCAGCGCCAGGACCTCGATCAGGTCGGCTCCGTCTCCGGCGGCCGCCAGGTCGTCGACCAGCTCGCCGACGACCTGATGGATGCGCCGCTCCAGCGCCGCCACCGTCCGGGGGCCGAACGCGGGCGCCATCAGCCGCCGCAGCCGGGTGTGGTCGGGCGGGTCGAGGTTGAACATGTTCCGCCGCACCATCGCCAGCGGGTCGTTCTCCCACCGGCGGTGAAAGGCGGCCAGCTCGCCGGGCAGCCGGTCGAGTTGACGCCCTACGTCCGGGTGGTGGAGCGCGCGTTGCACGTCGGCGTACCGGGTCAGGTACCAGGACACGCGACCGTTCGCCGGGGCGTGGCGGTAGACCGGCGCCCGCTCGCGCATGCGGTGGAAGAGCGGGTGCGGGTCCCGGCGGTGCTGCGCGCCGGTCGGGTCGAACGCCTGCTCAAGCCCGGTCGCGCTCATCGCCCCTTGGCCTTGTGCACGTCCAGGGGGAAGAACCTGGCGGCGGTCTGTCCCAGATCCGCCATGCTGAGGAACCCGCGCCGCGCCAGCTCGACCTCCGCGGTCGTTCCGGGGCCGTTCCAGTGGCGGGAGAAGATCCGTCCGCAGATCGCCGGCGCCGGGATGACCACCCGGCCGCTGGTCTGTTCCGCGATCTCATCGGCACGGGCCACGATCTCGGACCACTCGGACCAGCGGCTCGATTCCCGGATCCGCTCCAGGACGATCGGCCGCCAATCCGCCGACTGCCAGACCGGCCACACCCGCACCATGACCAGGCGGAGTCGCTCGGCGACGGGCAGGGTGGCCCGCTCCTTCTCGGACAACCACGGCGCGAGGACGTGCGGCAGGCCGGCGCGGTCGTCGACGCCGAGCCTGGCGCGCGTGTACGCCTCCAGCCCCAGGCCCCGCGCGGCGGCGAAGTCCGCCAGGAGGCCGGTCAGGACCTCCTCGTGCAGCCGCGGGTAGTCCTGGTCGAACAGCCGCGCCGCCTCCAGGACGTCGAGATCGGACATCCACCTGCCCGGCGCGTACTCCCGCATCGACCGCCAGGCCAGCGCCTCATAGTGGGTGATGCTCGTCAGGGCCACCTCGGCCGCCCACGTGCTGGGCGCTTCGCCATGGTGCCCGCCGACGGCTTTCAGGGCAGCCATCGCGTCCAGCCGCTTCAGGTCCCACTCACCCGTCCCGATCCTGCGCTCCAGCGTGCTCAGCGCGTCGCCGGCGTCCGGGCCCAAGGCCTCTTCCAGCTCGCGCCAGGTCCGGTGTACGAAGGGCCTCGACTTCGCCGCTTCGACGATCCGCTCGCCGGCCGCCGCCGGAACCAGGCCGCTCTTGGCGCCCTCCTGGCAGCCGTAGCGGAGGTTGACCATGGCCACCGTGCCGGTGGGGTATCCCCGTTCCGCCGGCCCGTGCAGGACCGCCACCTCGTCATCCCCATCGACCTCGCCGGTGGCGTACATGCGGAAGACGGACCCGACGCCCCGCATGCCGCACGGGCTCAGCTCCGCCGCCCGCAACGCCCCCATGCTCGCCGCCCCGATGACGTTCACGCCCTCGTTGAGCAGCCAGAGAATCTCCTTGTGGCCCACGGACAGCCGCTCGCGGTAGTACCCGTCGATGATGACGGCGGTGTCGTCTCGGCTCCACTCCTGCCTGAGAAGATCGCCCCGGGCCACGGGCGGCCGCGCCTGTGCCTCGGGAAGCACGGCGCGGACCTCGTCGTGGGAGATCGTCGGCCCGGCGTAGACGACCGTCTTCTGGCGGCATGTCTTCTGGCGGCTCACTAGAACACCTCCGGGGTGACGTGGCTGCCCGGCGCCACCACTCTGACCACCGGGACGCCGATCTCGTCCCTCGTCAGATCGATGACGAGCGGGGCGGCGGAGAACGCGGCCTCGGCCCGCCCGACCACGTCCGCCAGATCGTCGACCAGGCTCTGGTGAGCCGTCAGCTTCGGGATCGCCTCGCCGGCGTCCGTCGCGGGCATGGGCCGGTGCCGCGCGCCGTCGTGGACGCCCGGATGGAGGTCGTCTCTCGCGCCCGAGATGTAGCCGAGCCTGGCCTGCGCGGCCTCGGTGACGGCACGGGTGAGCGCTATCTCCGAGCCGAGGTGGCAGCCGAATCCCATGAACGCCGGTGGATAGTCCTCGCAGGAGATCCGGGCCAGGAAGCACGGCAATCCGGTGGGCGACGGCAGGGACCTGACTTCGAGACGGACCCGGGCCCGCGTGATCATCCCGCACAGCTCGTCGACGACCGGCGACCCCAGCGTCCCCGGGTCGACGAGGACGCCCTTGTCGCCGCCGGCCATCGCCGTGGTCACGGCGTCCCGCTCGATCACCTCGTACAGCGCGTGCAGGACGGCCTCCACCAGCGTGTTCCCGCTCGCCAGGCCGTTCGTCGACTCGAAGAACACCGGCGGGTTCCAGCCGGTCCTGCGCAGGAGGGAGAATCCCACCGATTCCTTGGGCACCAGCCGCTCCGAGCCGTCGACCAGCGACCGGCCGGCGACCCAGTCCAGCGGCAGCCCGTCATGCAGCACGGTCGGCGGGGAGAGCGGCAGGTCGCGGACGTCATAGCCCAGCTGCCCGCTGACGTCGCGAGGAGGTGCCGTCGTCACCGGCGTCATGGGTTGCTCGGCATGCCAGAGCTCGACGGCTTCCATCATCGCGGACAGCCGCGCCAGCTCGGGCGTGATTCCCTTCCCCTGAGACACGGCGAGCGTCCGGGAAGTCGGCCTGATCGCCTGAAAGGTCGGGATTCCGATGGTGTCCAGCCTGGTGATGTCCGCGACCCTGGTGATCCCGACCATCCGGGCCGCCCGGCCGGCCATCTCCAGCGTGGCCGTCGGGTCGTGAGCTCTGTCCGTGCCCGGCAGCCGGACCTTGGACCGGTCGGACCGCGAGAGAAGCCACGACAGAGAGGAGTTGTCTGTCCGCATCGTCCCCTGCCCTTGACGAGATCAGATGTTGCGAGCGCGCTTGATCAGGGCCCGGCCGCCCACGGTGTAGCTGATGGCCGCCAGGACGGCCAGCACCAGGAGGTCCTGCCACGCGTCGGCGAAGCCGAAGAAGGCGGCGTTGCGCATACCGTCGATCGCGTACGTCAGCGGGTTGATCATCGCCACCCACTGCAGCACGGTGGGCATGCTGTCGATCGGGTAGAGCGACGGGGCGCTGAACACGAGAACGGGGATCGACACGTTCGACAGCAGCATGAAGACCTGGTAGTCGGTGATCAAGATCGCCGTCGCCAGATACAGCCCGTTGAAGGCCAGGGCGGCCAGCGTGAGCGTCGACAGCAGGCCGACCCAGGCTTGCAGGTCGAACGGCAACGCGAAGATGAGCACCGCCACGCCCAGCGCCAGCAGCGCCTGTCCCAGCACCAGCGACACGCCCGCGATCACCTTGCCGAGCAGGAACCGCGACCTGCGCAACGGGTAGGACCACAGCTGCGTCGCCGCGCCGCTCATCTCCTCCTGGAACACCGCCATGCCGGACGTTCCCGCCGCGCTGACGACCGACATCGCCAGCGTCATGGGCAGCAGGAAGATCGTGAACGGCACGTCGACGCCCTTGTAGTGGACGACTCTGAGGAGGTTGCCCAGCGAGGTGTTCACGAGCAGCAGGTAGATCAGCATCGGGGCCAGGCCGAGGATGAGATACACCCGGTTGCGGGCGAGCAGCGCGTACTCGCGGTAGAGCACCGCGGACAGGTCGGCCGCCTTCGGGGTCCCGGTCGGAGGAGTGTTGTCGAATGCCAACTTGGCGGCCAATTTATCCCCTTTTGTGGCCTTTGTAGTGATCAGTCCTCGGCATCCGTCATCCGGAGGAAGACCTGCTCCAGCGAGTCCGTGACGGTCGAGACGCCGGAGATCGCGACTCCGTGATCCAGGCAGTGCCGTGACAGCTCCGGCAGCACCTCCTGCGCTCGCGCGCCGTGGATGCGTACGTCGGACTCCTCGGCCGTGGCCCTGAGCCCGGCCAGCTCCGCCCAGGCCGCCACCACCAGGCCGGCCGCGGGATCTTCGAGGGCGACCAGCAAGTGGGTGGTGCCGAACTCCTCGACGAGTTCGCGCGGTTTGGCGAAGCGCAGCACCCGTCCATGGTTGATGACCATCACGCGCTGGCTGTTGCGTTCCAGCTCGTCGATGTGATGGCTGGTCCACAGCACGGTCACACCGTGCTCCTCGCGCAGCCAGGTCACGAAGCGCTCGATGTGCCGCCGCCCCACCACGTCCAGTCCAGCGGACGGCTCGTCGAGGATCAGCAGCCGCGGAATGGTGAGCAGGGCCCGTACCAGCTGCAACCGCTGCCGCTGACCGCCCGACAGCTGGAAGCAGAAGCGCGGCAGGGCCTCCGTCAAGCTGAGGAACTCCGCCAGTTCGAGCGCCCACGGCCGCACGGCGCGCCACTTCAGACCGCGGAAGCGGGCGGCGATCCGCAGGTTGTCGAGCGCCGGCAGCATCATGTCGAAGGGGCCCGACTGGTGCATCGCCCCGATGCCGCTCTTGGCGGCCACCGGCTGGCGCACCGGATCGGCGTCGAAGACGCGGACGTGGCCGGAGGTAGGGGTGGTGACCCCGCAGATCATTTTGATCAGGGTCGTCTTCCCGGCGCCGTTGGGCCCCAGGAGCCCGATGGTCTCTCCCTGCGCGATCTCGAACGAGACATCGTCCACCGCCGCTCTCTCGCTGCGCCGATAGCGTTTGGTCAGCCCCACGGCCGTCACCACATCGCTCGACACGGCACCACCCTTCACTTCCCGCTCTGCCAAACGTGCAGGTTGTCGGCTGCTGGAGATGTGTTGCAGGTCGAGTATGGACCGGCGATCAGCGGGTGACACAACCCCACAAACGTGGGCTATCCGGGACGGTATGCCGAACGACAGAGGGCACATTGTGCGATCACGCCGCGTGTGATCATCATCGGCACATGGACCCGGTTCACTCGCGCGTTCCGTACACCCTGCGCATGCCGGCCGGCAGTCCCGGCGTGACCTGGCAGCTTCCGGAGGAGAGCGACCCGGCGGCCACCCTGCCGTGCGTGGTCCTCGTGGATCGCGCGGGGTTCTCCGAGTTCGCCGTGCTCCAGCGCGGGCTGCGCACGCTCGGCGTGCCGAGCGTGCGGATCGACGCCGGGTCGATCGGCGCTCTGCGGATCCTGACCCGGCTCGACGACGGCTCGCTGACGGTGAACGGGCGCCGCATCATCCCCACCGTCACCTGGGTACGGCACTTCTCGCCGCGGGCCGTGCAGGGGGAGAACGGCTCGGCGTCGTCCCTGTTCCGGGTCGACTCGTGGGCCGCCCTCATCGACCAGTTGTCGTCGCTGTCAGCCGCCCGGCTGCCCGGCGGCAGCGATCTGGGGCGGCTGGTTCAGCTGGACGGCGCGGCAGAGGCAGGGGTCCGTACCCCGCGCACGATCGCCACGACCGACCTGGGGGCGGCGAGCGCGGCGCTGGCCAGCGACCGGATCATCGTCAAGGCCCTCGACCAGCATTTCGTCGAGACCGAACCGGGCACCCTGCACGGGGTCTTCCCGGAGATCGTGGCCGGCGTCGCGGCCAGAAAGCTGCCCGCGCGCGACGCGCCCATGATCGTCCAGGAGTACGTCGACCACTGGGCGGAGCTGCGCGTCTACTTCGTGGATGGCGAGATCCGGGCCTTTCGCGTCGGCAAAGCGTCGCCAGAGGCGATCTGGTGCGACGCGGCGTCGGTCACGGTCTCTCCGGCGGCGGCGCCGGAGCCCGTGGTGGCGGCGGTGCACCGGCTCGCCGGGATCTGGGGCCTGCGCTACGGGGCCTTCGACTTCCTGCTGACCAGGCAAGGGCCGGTCTTCCTCGAAGTCAATCGCGACGGCGATTGGCGGTGGTTCGAAGCGAAGGCCGGTGTCGACGACGTCTCCATCGCCACGCTTTCCACGGTGCGTACGCTCCACCGCCAGGTGGCCAGGGCAGGTTCGGCGCCGATCGATCTGGCCGGATTCCTGGCGCTGGGCACCGACCGGATCAAGCGGGCGAAAGCCGTGACCTCGCGATTGGACGCCCGCGTGCTCGGCGCGCTCGAGGTGCGGGTGGACGGCACGATCGTGCACGTCAGCGCCAGGAAGGCGCGGCTGCTGGCGGCCATCCTGCTCTCCCGCCCGAACCAGGTGGTTCCGACGGACCAGCTGATCGATTCCTTGTGGGGCGAGCGCCCGCCCCCCACGGCACGCAAGAACCTGCAGGTCCACGTCTCGGTGTTGCGGCGGAGTTTCGGGGATCGGATCTCCTACCAAGGCTGGGGATATCGTCTCGACGCCGGGCCGGACGAACTCGACCTCCTCAGGTTCCGGCGGCTGGCCGGCGCCGGCCGGGACATGCGGCGCAGGGGCGACGCCGATGCCGCGTTGACCGCGCTCGATGACGCCCTGCGCCTGTGGGGCGGTGAACCGCTCGCGGAGTTCTCGGGTGTCGCCTTGGTCGATGAGGCGGTCGGCAGATTCACCGACCTGTACCTCACGGTCAATGAGGACTGGGCGGAACTCGAGATCGAGCGGGGCGGCCACGTCGAGGTGCTGAACAGGCTCGACGACCTGGTGCCCTTCTTTCCCGCACGCGAGCGGCTCGTGGCGGCGAGGATGACCGCCCTCGCCGGTTGCGGCCGCGCGCCGGAGGCGCTCTCGCAGTTCGAGACCGTACGCCGGCATCTCGTGGCCGAACTCGGCATCGACCCCAGCCCCGTACTCAGGAATCTCTACGCGGAGATCTTCCAAGGGCAACTCGCCAGGGCCGATCCTTAACCGGTCGCATGGTCCGGCCATACCGCTGATTAAGCAGACGCTTCTAGCTTGCACACAGAGGTGCTTCACCAGGGGCGCCTCTGGCCAAGGCGATCCGAACCGGGACTTGCTATGGATCTTGTTTTCGACGATCTGGTAACTGATCGCGACACGCGACTGATCGTCCTGCTGGCCAGGGGATATACGACGACAAGAATCGCCCGCGAGCTGAAACTCAGCCGATATACGGTGGCAGAGCGGATCAGCAAGCTCCTCGACCGATTCGCCTGCAGCAACCGGAGCCAGCTCGTGGCGTACTCCTATGCCCACAAACTCCTGGACGTCGGCATCTGGCCACCGGGCGTCTCCGAGCCGCTTCCTTGAGGAACCCCGCTTCCCCAAGGAGCGACGGATCGTCGTCGTTCACGCGTGATGGCACATGCGATGGCCCGCCGGGGTGGGGGAGCCGCGTCAGAACATGCCGTGTGGCACCTCCGCCGGTTCGGGGACCGGCTGGACCACGTCCCAGTGCTCGGCGATCAGGCCGTCTTCGACGCGCCAGAAGTCCACGACCGCCAGCCCGCGCCCGCCTTCCCGAGGGATCAGGTGGTAGTGCATCACCACGAGATCGCCTTCCGCGACGACCCGCTTGAGCTCCAGCCGGGAGGTGGCCAGCGGGGAGTCTGTGATGAAGTCGATGAAGGCGCGCCTGCCCGACGGGTTGCCCGGGCTGTGCTCGATGAAGTCCTCGCGCAGGAGCGTCTGGAGCACCTCGATGTTGCCCGCGGCGAACTCCGCGAAGCCGGACATGATCAGTTCTTTGCCGCTCGTCATGGGAGAACGCTGACAGCGGCCGCGCGGTGGTGTCGATTACCTGGGATGTAAAGGCGAATCGCAGGTAAGGCCTGGTGCGGCGACTCGCCGGGGCGCTACGGGGCGGGAACCTTCAGAGGAAGGCGCGGACCCCACGCCGTCGGCCACAGGGCGGGGGTGAGCGTCGAGGGTGCGGGGTTCTTGCGTTGCTCGATGGAGAGCCGCACGCCCTTGGGGTCCGGCCGTACGGCGCCCGCGAACGAGTCCCTGCGCCAGTCGGAGAGCTTTTCCTCCTTGACCACATCTCCGGTGTGCGGCGCGTGCACCATGTATCCGGGCTTCGAGATCATCCCCACGTGCCCGAGTCCGTGGAAGAAGACCAGGTCACCTGGCTTGAGGTTGTCCCAGGAGATCTTCCTGGAGAACGCGCTGTACTGCTCCGTCGTGGTGCGCGGCAACTCGATCCCGGCGTGCTTGTACGCCTTGAGCATGAGCCCGGAGCAGTCGTAGCCGCTGTCGCTGGTTCCGCCCCAGACGTACGGGATGCCGCGCTTCTTCATGGCGAACTTCAGGGCGATCTTCCAGGCAGGAGTGGTCTGGCGCTTCTGCTGGACGGGCTTGCTCTCGGTGCCGGTAGGGGTGATGGGCCCGGTCGGGGTGGTGGGTCCGGCTGGGGTGATGGGCCCGGCTGGGGTGGTGGGTCCGGTAGGGGTGGTGGGGTCGTGAGCTGGAGCGGCCAGAGTGAGCCCGGCGACGGCAGCCGCCAGGCAGATGGCGAGGGGAGCCACTGCTGTGTCCTTCCATACGGCCTACCGGGTTAGCTGACGGGCTCGGGCCTGGAAGCGGCCCTACGGCGATGCCGATTCGCCCCAGAGGGAAGTTGGGTCCCCGGCTCCACGCGGGTGAGTGGATTAGGCGGGACGAACACTAACAAAACGGTCAAAGACTTGTAAACTACCTAAAATCGGTCATCCGCCGAGGGGGACGGGAATGACATGGCAGGTAATCGACACCGCCCCGTTAGACCAGATAGAACCGGCCAGTATGCACATGGATCAGCCGATAGGGGAGCTGCTGCGGGACTGGCGGCACCGGCGCGGACTCACGCAGCTCGACCTGGCCCTCCAGACCGACGTGTCCGCGAGGCACGTCAGCTTCGTCGAGACCGGGCGGACGATCCCCAGCCGGTCCATGGTGCTGCGCCTGGCCGAGCAGCTCGATGTGCCGCTCCGCGGGCGCAACCGGCTGCTGCTCGCGGCCGGCTACGCGCCCATCTATCCCGAGCGCCCGCTTGACGACCCTGACCTGGGCAAGGCGTACGAGGCGCTCCGGCGGATCCTGCGCGGGCACGAGCCGTATCCGGCGATGGCCCTGGATCACCGGTGGAACCTGTTGCTGGCCAACGACGCCATGAACGTCTTCCTCGACGACGTGGACCCGGCCCTCCTGGAGCCGCCGGTGAACATGATGCGGCTTGGCCTGCATCCGGACGGGTTCGCGCCGCGGGTGCGGAACCTGGCGCAGGTCCGCGGGTTCCTGCTGCCCCGGCTCGCCAGGCAGGTCGCCCGTGCGGGGGATCCGGAGCTGAGCGCGCTCTACGAGGAGCTGCTGACCTATGGAGACGATGGCCAGGCGCCGCTGCCCGACCCCGCCGACATCGCGTTGCCTGTACGGATCACGCATCGGGGGGACGAGCTCTGCTTCTTCAGTACGATCACGACGTTCGGCGCGGCGTTCGACATCACGCTCGAAGGGGTCGCCGTCGAGGCGTACTTCCCCGCCGACGACGAGACCACGCGGCTGGTCGGGGATCGTTGAGGCCACTGATTTGCCGACCTTCAGCCGGCGTCTCGCGAGCGAGGTCGAGACCACGGCGAGCGGCGCCCTGTGCCTGTTCTGCGACCGCGTCCGCGAGGTCGGCTGACGTCAGTACGCGGCGGTGAACCTGACCCGGTGGTGCCTGGGTTGTTCCGCCTCGTCCAGCAGCACGACCGCGAGGTCCTCCATGGAGATCGCCGAGTTCCCCTCGGCGTCCATGAGCAGCTCGTCGGCTCCAAGCCGGTAGACGCCGGTACGCTCGCCCGGCGTCAGCAGCGCGGCCGGACTCAGGTACGCCCAGTCCACGCCGGTCTCCGCGCGGCAGACTTCGAGCTGATCGTTGCAGGCCCGCGCGATGTCACGGTAAGCGTCGGACATGAAACGCGGGTCGTCGAGCACGGTACGCCCACCGGTGCCGGGAACGGTCAGCCCGGCCGCCCCGCCGACGAGCAGCAGCCGGACGCCGGTCCCCGCGAGCCCCGCCAGCAGCGCCTTGGCGGTCGTGACGAGGTCGTGCTCGCGGCCGGTGGGCGGGCGGGTCGCGCTGATCACGAGGTCCTGACCAGTGCCGAGCCTGGTCACGTCCTCCACATGCGCGGCGTCGCCGACCTGGGGATGGGCGCCGGGGTGCAGTGAGGGGAAGCGGGCCGGGTCGCGTACGACGGCGGTGACCTCGTGGCCGCGGGACAGCGCCTCGGCGACCACACGAGCGCCGACGCTGCCCGCCGCTCCGAACACGGTGATGCGCATGATTTCTCCTTGATGAGCAGTGAGAGATGAGGGGGTGGGGATCGGACGGTCAGCGCGTAGGGATCAGACGATCACGAGTGGGCGCGTCCGCCTGGCCGGGCGGCTTCTGCTCTGGGCCGTTACGAGGGTCTGGGCCGCGACGAGGGCCGCTGGTCTGGGCCGCGATGAGGGCCGCCACGACGACGAGCCCGCCTGCGATCTGGGCCACGGTGAGCGACTGGCCGAGGGCGAGCCAGCCCAGCGCGGTGGCGACCAGCGGGCTGAGCAGGCCGAGGAAGGTGACGTGGGTGGGGGACAGGGCGCGGATCCCGCGGAACCACAGGGAGTAGGCGACGGCCGAGCCGATGATGGCGAGGTAGGCGTACCCGGTCAGGTTCGCCGGGGTCAGTGCGGCGGGCGGCGGTCCCTCGACGAGCAGGGCCACCGGGAGCAGCAGCAGACCGCCGGCCACCAGCTGCCAGCCGGTGGTCGCGAGCAGGGGCGCCGGTGAGGTCCACCGCTTGCTGAGGACGACTCCGGTGGCCATGACGATCGCGCCCCCGGCGGCCGCGGCGATGCCGACGGCGTCCAAGCGGGCGTCGGCCCGCAGGACGAGGAGGCTGACACCGGCCACACCCGCCACGGCGGCGATCGCCGTACGCGCGGACAGGCGCTCGCCGAGCAGGCCGGAGGACAGACCGGCGACCAGGAGGGGCTGCACCGCGCCGATGGTCGCGGCCACCCCGCCGGGCAGCCGGTAGGCGCCGATGAACAGCAGCGCGAAGAACAACCCGATGTTGAGCGCACCGAGGACGAGCGCGCGCCACCACCACACCCCTTGTGGCAGGCGCCGGGTGAGCAGGAGGAGCAGCAGCCCGGCGGGCAGGGCCCGGACGACCGCGGCCAGGAGCGGGCGGCCGGGCGGCAGCAGTTCGGTGGTGACGAGGTAGGTGGTCCCCCAGATGGCGGGGGCCAGCGCGGTCACCATGATCAGGGCAAGTCGATTTCTTAGCACTAAGACAATGTATCTCATCGCTAAGACATCCGATAGGGTGGTGGTGTGGCTGATCATGTTGACCGGGTGCTGGAGCAGTGGGCCGAGCAGCGCCCCGATCTGGATGTGTCGCCGATGGCGATCATCGGGCGGCTGTCACGGCTGTCACGGCTGATCGGCGCGGAGCTGACCCGTACGTTCAGCGCTCACGAGCTCGACTCGGCGTCGTTCGACGTGCTGGCCACGCTGCGGCGCAATGGACGGTCGTTGACCCCGGCCGAGCTCATGAAGTCGGCGATGGTCACCTCGGGGGCGATCACCCAGCGCCTCGACCGCCTACAGTCCCGGGGCCTGGTGTCACGTACGCCCAGCGAGAAGGACGGCCGAGTCGTGCACGTCGCCCTCACCGAGGAGGGCCGGGAGCTGATCGACCGGGCGCTGCCCGATCACGTCGAGACCGAGCGCCGGCTGCTCGCCGCGCTCTCCGAGCCCCGGCGCGCCGCCCTGGCCGGCGAGCTCAAGGAGCTCCTGGAGTCACTGGGCGACACCCTGGACTGACCGGCGTAGGCCGCCTGCCGGGGGATCGCTCAGACGGGCGGGACGAGGGATCAGACCGGAGCCCGCGGTCCGGTACGCCGCCTCGAACGCGAGGACCTCCCGGCCGAAGTAGGAAAGATGATCCATGCTCCCACTCTGCCCGCCCCGCCCGATCCCGGCCGGCGGCAAGGGCCTAGCCTGATGGGAATGAGATTCGGCGGGACGCTGGCCGTGCTTCTGTCCGCCTGGTTCATGGCCCAGTTCGACTTCTTCGTGGTCAACGTCGCCGCGCCGTCGTTCGAACGCGAGCTGCACGCGAGCCCCGCCGCCCTGGAGCTCATCGTGGGCGGCTACGCCTTCACCTACGCGGCGGGCATGATCACCGGCGGGCGGCTAGGAGACCGGTACGGCTACCGGCGGATGTTCATCGGCGGCGTGGTCGCGTTCACGATCGCGTCGCTGCTGTGCGGGATCGCGCTGAACCCGGCCCAGCTCGTTGCCGCCCGCCTGCTGCAGGGATTGGCCGGTGCGGCGATGGTGCCGCAGGTGCTCGCCATGATCTCCGCGGTCTTCCCGCCGCACGAGCGGCGTCGCGCCGTGGGCTGGTACGGCGCGGCCGGCGGTCTTGGTTCGATCGCCGGCCAGGTGCTGGGCGGGCTGCTGCTGTCGGCCGACCTGTTCGGGCTCGGCTGGCGGGTCATCTTCCTCATCAACCTGCCCGTCGGCCTGGTCGTGGTCCCGCTGGCCGCCTGGCTGCTGCCCGGGGTCGAGCCGGCCGGGCGCTCACGGCTGGACCTGCTCGGCGCGGCCGGGCTGGCCGCCGGGCTGGCGCTGGTCCTGGTGCCGCTCGGCCTCGGCAACGGCGCGGGCTGGCCCGCGTGGACGTGGGTCTGCATAGGCGCGAGTGTGCCCCTCCTGGGCCTGACACTGCGCTGGCAGTACGTCCTCGGCAGGCGCGGTGGTCAGCCGGTGCTGGACCTGGCGCTGCTCAAGGTGCACTCCTACCTGGCGGGCGTCGGCGCGATCACCGCGTTCATGGCCTACTTCGCCTCGTTCATGTTCACGCTGACGCTGCTGCTCCAGGGCGGGCTGCGGCTCACCGCGTTCCAGGCCGGGCTGGCGTTCGCGCCGATGGGCGTGCTGTTCACGATCAGCTCGCTGCTGGGGACCCGCCTGGTCGGGAGGTACGGCCTGACGGTCGTCATGATCGGCGGACTCGTGACCGCGTCGGGCCTGGCGCTGCTGCTGGGCACGGCAGGGGCCGGGCTGCCGTGGATCATGGCCGCGCTCGTGCTCGTGGGGCTCGGCAACGGCCTGGTGATCCCGCAGCTCATCGGGGCGGCACTGGTGGAGGTCGCGCCGCACCAGGCGGGCATCGGCTCGGGCTTCCTCAGCACGGCCCAGCAGTTCGGGGGCTCGGGCGGGGTCGCGGTGATCGGGGCGGTCTTCTTCGCGGCCTCGGCCGGCGGGGACCACATCGGCGCGATGCGCTGGTCGGCCGCCATAGATCTGGCGCTCATCCTCGCCGTGGTCGCGGTGGTGGCCTACAACAGGCGGCGGGCTATCCGGCGGGCGGCGCCGGCAGCGACGTCCCGTACAGCCGGGACACCCGGAGTCTGATCACCAGCCGCCGGTCCGCGACGGCCTGACCCAGGAACGCGGCCGCGCCCACCGGGTCTTCGAGGCCCGCCGGACGTCCCGACCGCATGGCCAGCAGTTCTCGTCCCACCTCGTCGCCGGGCTCGACGCTCACCGGCGACAGCTCGGCCAGGCCCTCGGCCACGGCGTACGACCAGAAGTCGTCGCTGGCCACGTACAGGGCGGCGCGCGGGTCCTTGTGCAGCTGGCGCACTTTGAGCCGGCCGTCGACCGTCGCGACGCGCACCACCCGCTGGTCGGAGTCCCAGTCGTACACGACGGTCGACAGGTGCGGGCGGCCGTTGGCGCCCAGCGTGGCCAGCGCGCCGAAGCGCTGCTGGCTGAGCAGGTGGGACAGGTCCTCGTCCGGCAGGCTGCTGGGGCCGGGCTCGTAGGCGGCCTGGTCCTCGGCCAATTCATTCTCCTTTTGCCCTGTTGCCGAAACCCTACCGAAGCCCTGGTCAAGGAGCGAAGCGCCCTGACTGCTAAATGCCGAAATATCGGCCAATGTAGGTTGCTGTTATGAATCTTGCGATCACCAGCGGATATGTCGTGCCGGTCGATGGCGATCCGATCGAGGGCGGCACCGTGCTGATCCAGGACGGGAAGATCGCCGCGGTCGGCCGCGAGGTCGAGATACCGCCGGGGACCCCTGTCGTCGACGCGGCCGGTGGCTGGGTGCTGCCGGGCTTCGTCGAGGCCCACGGCCACCTGGGCGTGCACGAGGAGGCCGAGGGCTGGGCCGGCCAGGACACCAACGAGACGACCGACCCCAACGGCGCCCGTCTGCGCGCTCTGGACGCCATCAACCCGGCCGACCTGGGCTTCGCCGACGCGCTCTCCGGCGGCGTCACCACCGCCGTGATCAAGCCGGGGTCGGCCAATCCCATCGGCGGCCAGACGGTGGCGGTCAAGTGCTGGGGGCGGACCGTCGACGAGATGCTGGTCCGGGAGCCGGTGAGCGTGAAGAGCGCTCTCGGCGAGAACCCCAAGCGCGTCTACGGCGACCAGAAGCGGCTGCCCGCCACCCGCCAGGGCGTGGCGGCGGTGATCCGCGACGCGTTCATGAAGGCGCAGGACTACCGGGCCAGGCGGGCCGCGGCCGCCGACGAGGGCAAGCCGTTCGAGCGCGACGCCACGCAGGAGATCCTCGTCCGCGTGCTCGACGGCGAGCTGCCCTGGTGCCAGCACACGCACCGGGCCGACGACATCGCGACCGCGCTGCGGCTGGCGGACGAGTTCGGCTACCGGGTGGTGATCAACCACGGCACGGAGGGGCACCTGATCGCCGACGTGCTGGCCGAGCGCGGCATTCCGGTCATCATCGGGCCGCTCTTCACCAGCCGTTCCAAGGTCGAGCTCCGGCACCGCTCGCTGCGCAATCCGGGCATCCTCGCGCGCGCCGGGGTCGAGCTGGCGATCACCACCGACCATCCGGTGGTGCCGATCCACTTCCTGGTCCACCAGGCGACGCTGGCGGTCAAGGAGGGGCTGGACCGGGACGTGGCATTGCGGTCCATCACCGTCAATCCGGCCCGCATCATGGGCCTCGACGACCGGGTGGGCGCCCTGCGCCCCGGGCTCGACGGCGACGTGGTGATCTGGTCCGGCGACCCGCTGGACATCATGAGCCGGGCGCTGCGGGTCTTCGTCGACGGCCGCGAGGTGTACTCGTACGCGGACGGGGCCGCCGATCCCTACTACCGGGAAGCCACGCGGTGATCATGGTCGGCAAGTAATCGTCAAGCGTCTGTCGACGGGCCCGATCCATAGTGGGAGCCCGTCCGAAAAGAGGTATGGCGATGACACTACGGACCCGACCTTCCTCGCTCCCGCAGCGGCCCAGCAAGGCGCTCCTGATCTGCCTGGTGCTCTCGAGCGCCCTGGCGGTGATCGTGCTGGTCGGCATGCTGCTGAAGGGCGGCCCGCTCGGGTTCGGCCTGTCGATGCTGCTCGCGCTGGCGCCCCTGCCGCTGCTGCTCGCGGCGGTGCTCTCGCTCGACCGGCTGGAGCCCGAGCCAGGGCTGCACCTGGGCTTCGCGTTCGCGTGGGGCGCGGGCGTGGCGATCGTGCTGGGCATCGTGCTGACCCTCGCCGGCCAGGCGATGTTCGCCAGGGCCGGCTTCGGCGAGCAGACCGTCGACCAGCTGGGGACGGCCTTCCTGGCCCCGGTGATCGAGGAGGCGCTCAAGGGCTCGGCGCTGCTGCTGCTCCTGGTCAGAAGGCGGGAGATCGACGGGCTCACCGACGGCATCGTGTACGGCTCGATGGCCGGCCTGGGCTTCGCGGTCGTCGAGAACGTCGGCTACTACCTGGGCGCGTTCACCGAGAACGGTGTGGGCGGGGCCATGCAGCTGTTCGTGATCAGGGGGCTGATCGACCCGCTCGGCCACCCTGTCTACACCGCGATGACCGGGCTCGGCGTCGCGTACGCGCTCACCCGCCGCGGCCCCGCGCGGTTCGCGGCCATCCCGCTCGGCTACTTCGGCGCGGTCTTCCTGCACGGGCTCTGGAACGGCACCGCCACGCTCCAGTCGCTCGGCTGGCTGGGCGTGGCCTACCTGGTGATCATGGGAGCGCTCATCGGGCTCGTCCTGGTGACCGTACGCGAGCGCAGGCAACTGGTCGGCAAGATGAGCACCTACCTGCCCGCGTACCAGCCCACCGGGCTCCTCACTCCGCCGGACATCAAGATGCTGAGCACGCTGTCCGCCCGCCGGGCCGCGCGCAAGTGGGCCAAGGGCGTGGGGCTCGGTCAGGCGATGGGCGACTTCCAGCAGGCGGCGACCGAGCTGACCATGCTGCACCTGCGCGCCGAACGCGAAGGCGCGGACCCGGCCGGGTTCGCCGCCGAGCGCGACGTGCTGCTCGACGCCCTGAGCCAGGCCCGGCGCTGGTAGCCACTGTTGTCCACCTGGAGAGGTGGCTCAGTGGCGGGTGAGGAGTGCGCCCACGGCCGTGGCCGCCGTCAGCGCGATGCACGCCGCCACCGCGACCACCACCCCCTGCTGCGCACCGAACCCGCCGATGACCCCCGCCACCCCGGCCGCCCCCAGTGAGCTGCCCACGTACCGGGCGGTGTTGTTGGCGCCCGACCCCATGCCGACCCGATGCGCAGGCACGCTCTCGATCGCCAGGTGGGTGATCGAGGAGTTGATCACCCCGGCCCCGACCCCGCTCACCGCCAGCCCGCCGACCACGAGCACGGGCACGAACTCCCCGCCCAGCCCCAGCAGCCCCGCGAAGCCCAGCGCCGTCAGCGCCAGCCCGAGCGCCAGCCGCGCGGCGGTGGGCAGCCGCAGGTACCGCGCCAGCAGGGCGGCCACGAACGACAGCCCGGACCACACGACGAACAGCAGCGCGGTCCCGAGCGGCGTCATGCCGTGCGCCGTCTGCAGCACGGTCGGCAGGTAGGTGAGCAGCCCGACCACCGCCGCGCCGACCACCAGCCCCCCACCCGTCGCCACCAGGAACACCGGCCGCCGGAACAGTTCCAAGTCGATCAGCGGCTCCGCCCGCCGCCGCTCGGCCAGCACGAAGGCCGTCACCAGCCCGGCCGCCACCGCGAACGCCACCAGCACCACCGGCCGCGACCAGCCGAGGCGACCCTCGGTCACGCCCGCGAGCAGCGCGGCGACGCCCAGGCTGAGCAGCACCACACCGGGCACGTCGAACCGCCGGGGCGTGGGGGAGCGCGACTCCTCCAGCGTGCGCGCCGACACCACGGCCAGGGCCAGGGCGCACGCCGCCATCAGCCAGTACGCCGCCCGCCAGCCGGTCACCTCGGCCAGCACCCCGGACAGCAGCGGCCCCACCATGGTGCCCAGCCCGATCATCGCGCCATAGCGACCGGTGGCCCGCACCCGCTCCGTCCCCGAGGGAAAGGCGTGGCCCACGATGCCGAGGCTCGCCGCCAGCATCGCCGCGCTCGCGCCGCCCTGCACCAGCCGGGCCGCCACGAACACCACCACGGTCGTGCTCAACGCGGCCACCACACTGGCGACCGCGAGCACGACCGTGCCCGCCACCAGCACCCGCTTGCGGCCGTAGTCGTCGGCCAGACCACCGGAGACCAGCAGCAGCGCCGACAGGCCGAGCGAGATCGCGCCCAGGATCCACACCGGTCCGGTAGGGCCCGCGCCGAGCTCCCGCGCGGTCAGCGGCAGCGTGACCGTCGGCACCGTGAAGTTCGTCAGCACAAGCAGAGGCGCCGACGAGGCCACGGCGAGCGTTCGCCGGCCGGGAGCGATCACCGGCACCGGTTCAGTGATTGAACTCATGCCGCGCAAGCTACCATAGTTCAATGAACGAACTGAGGGAGGTGTCATGGCACTGGGCAAGAACTACGACGCTCAGGACTGCTCGCTGGCCAGGGCGCTGGAGGTGATCGGCGAGCGCTGGACGCTGCTGGTGGTGCGTGACGCGATGTACGGCGTACGGCGCTTCGGCGACTTCCTCGCCCACCTGGACATCCCCCGGGCGGTGCTCTCGCAGCGGCTGGCCACGCTCGTCGAGGCGGGCGTCCTCGACAAACGCCGCTACCAGGACGCGCCGCCGCGCGAGGAGTACGTCCTGACTCCCGTGGGCCACGAGCTCTGGCTACCGGTCCTGGCCCTGGCCGAGTGGGGCGAGCGCCACTTGTCCGGAACCGGCCCGCGCCGCGTCTTCCACCATCTGACCTGCGGCTCCCGTATCGACGGCGCCGCCCGCTGCGCCGCCTGCGGCGTGCAGGTGCCGATCGGGGAAACGGAGGTACGCCCCGGCCCGGGCCTGAAGGGCATCAGGAACGATCCGGTCAGCGTTGCCCTGCGTACCCCGCATCGGATGCTCCACCCGATTCCCTGAGACAATCGGCGAAACCCCCGAAGGGAGACGGTATGAGCTGGGTGGAGATCGAGTCGGAAGCGGAGCTGCGCGAACTACTGGGCGAGGTGATGCCCCGCGCGGCCACCAAGGACCGGCCGAAGCTGCACGAGCGTGACAGGCAGTGGCTGGCGAGCTCGCCGTTCTGCCTGATCGCCACCTCCGACGTCGACGGTACCTGCGACGTCTCGCCCAAAGGTGACCCGGCCGGGTTCACGTATGTCATCGACGACACCACGATCGCCATCCCCGACCGGCCGGGCAACCGCCGGGCGGACGGCTTCCGCAATCTCCTGAAAAATCCGCACGTGGGGTTGATCTACCTGATCCCCGGGCGCAACGAGACGCTGCGGATCAACGGTCGCGCCCGGCTGATCAGCGAGGCGCCGTTCTTCGACGACATGATCGTCAAGGGCCACCGCCCGCACCTGGCGCTCGTGGTGGAGATCGAGCAGATCTTCTTCCACTGCGCCAAGGCGTTCCTGCGCTCGGCGCTGTGGAAGCCCGACAGCTGGGAGGCCGACGCCCTGCCCTCGCACGCGACCCTGGTCAAGGACGTGCAGAAGGTCGAGGAGACCATCGAGCAGCTGGAGAGCTACTACGGCGAGACCTACGCCAAGAAGCTCTACGGCTGACCCTCGGGAATCAGGCGGCGGGGGTGGGGCCGTCGGGGAGCCGGATGACGTTGCGGCCGCTGTAGGCTTGGAGATCGACGACCTTGGGATCGTGATCGCGCGCGACAGGCCTGCGGCGCTCTCCCGACCGGATGTCGCGGATCTTGTGCCGGGCGACGTGTGGCGGCACCACCACTAGTCTCTTCATCGTGAGCCCCCCGTGACGTTCTTGTTACCTATGTTATCTACAGCTGCCTCGGTAAGATAGGTGTAAGTAGCGATTCAGTAAGGTAGTCGGCGGCCGGATGGGGACCGCAGGTCCAGGCCCGTGTTCCGGTCCTGTCGCCGCTTCGCCGACTTGATGATTCGCACGCGTCTCATGATCTGCCCCCGCTCGCACTCGCCTTCGACAGCCTCTACACGCACTGTGCGCGCCACCGCTTGACGGTGGCTTGGCAGCGAGTTGCAGCCGCCATGTGCCACAACCTAACCGGGGACGTCCGGTCGTTCCATGCATTTCTACCGGGGGGAGGTGCCTCCCCCCGGCGGAAATACTCAGGCGCCGGGCGTGAGCCGGGCCGTGACGCCGATCCGGTTCCAGGAATTGATCATCGCGATCGCCACGATCAGCGAGGCGAGCTGCTGCTCGTCGTAGTGTTCGGCCGCCTCCTGCCAGACCTCGTCAGGGACGGCCGCCCGGTCGGCCAGCCTGGTCGCCTCCTCGGTCAGCGCGAGCGCGGCCTTCTCCGCCGGGGTGTAGACGGTCGCCTCACGCCAGGTGGCCACGGACCAGAGCCGCTCGTCGCTCTCGCCGGCCTCCTTCATGGAACGGCTGTGCATGTCGACGCAGTAGCCGCAGCCGTTGATCTGGCTGGCCCGCAGCTTGACCAGCTCAATCGTGCCGAGCGGCAGCCCGCACGCGTGCAGATACTTCTCCACGGCGAAGAACGCCTGGTAGGCCTCGGGGGCGAGCTTCATGACGTTGAGCCGCTGAGACATGGGGACCTCCATCGGGTAAGTCGTGACATGGGGAAGACAGGACAGAGCGCCGATGTGTGACAACTTCGGCATCGCTCGTACGCACCGCATGTCGCGGACCAAGACCGGGGAGGTGGCGGGGACGCCCGGCTACATGGCACCCGAGGTGTTCACTGGGCAGCGGGCCGGGACGCCCGCCGACGGGCCCGTCCGCGTGGCTGTCGCGGACGGGCCGGTGGAGGTCAGCCGGCGCAGTTGCCCCAGGAGTTGCGGCCGCCGCCCGCCTCGACGCGGCCGCTGGGGTCGCGGGTCCAGCCCCAGAACTTCACGCACTTCCAGCTGCCGTTGACATGACCGGTCTCGGCGTAGAAGCGGTACTTCTGCACGTCCTCGGACCGGCCGCCGCCCCGCACCACGAGGCTGGCGCCCGTGGTGGTCTTGGTGCCGAGGTAGGCCGTCTTGATAGCGGCCACGCAGTTCTTCCCGGAGCGCTTGTTGTACATCAGGTACACATGTCCGAACACCGCCCCCTCTCGCGTCTTCATCGCGCGGTGACCGTCCCTGACCCGGCGGAAACCCGAGCCGCACACCCGCTCCGGCGAGTACGGGGCGGCGCTCGCGGAGGCGGCGGCGCTGACCGGCGCGGTGGGGGTGGCAGTGGCGGCAGCGGGGGTCGCGGCGATCCCGGCGGCGGCCAGACTGGCCGCGATGACCGTTCGCGTGAGCACGATAATTCCTTCGATTGGGGTTATTTAGGACATTGACGATCTTTGCTGGCACATAACCGTAATGCACGGTGAGGGGGGTTGGTGGGGGAACGCGGCATACCGCTCATCGCGGTCAGCGCGGCCTGGGGCGGGTTCTGGGGCTCCTGGTCGGCGCTGCTACCGGCGATCAAAGACCAACTCGGCGCGTCCACGGCCGACCTCGGACTGGCCCTGAGCGCGGTGCCGGTGGGGGCGATTCCGGCCATGGCGCTGGCCGGGCGGCTGGCCGGCGGCAGGGAGCGTACGGCGCTGATCGCGGTCACCGTGGCCTTCGCGCTGAGCGTGGCGGCCATCGCGCCCGTCGGCTCGCCCGTGGCGCTCGGGCTGACGCTGCTCCTGGTCGGCATGGCCAGCGGGGCGCTCGACATCGCGCTGAACCTGGCCACCGGCCGGGCCGAGCGGGAGGGCGGGCGCCGGCTGTTCCAGGCGGTGCACGCCGCCTTCCCGGTCGCCGTGATCGTCGCGGCTCCCGCGACCGGGCTGGCCCGGTCGCTGGGCATGGGCACCGGCGCGGTGCTGGTGACGGCGGCGCTCATCGTCCTCGCCTCGTCGCTGTCCCTGTCCGCCCTGAGCATGGGCCGGGGACTGCCGCCCGCCGGGGGAGCGGGCGGCAGGCGGCGATGGCGGGCAGCCATCGTGCTCGGCGCGCTGGCCGCGTGCGTGCTGATCATCGAGAACTCGGTCGAACAATGGTCGGTGCTGCTCCTCGAAGACCACCGGGGAGCCTCGACCCTGGTGGCGAGCGCGGCCCCAGCCGTCTACATGGCGGCGCTCACCCTGGGACGGATCATCGCGCACGCGCTGCCCCGGCTCACGCTACGGACGTTCTACCTGGTGGGCGGGGTGGGCGGCGTCGCGGGCATGGCGCTGGCGGGGCTCGGCGGCTCTGTCCTGGCGTCGATGGCGGGGTTCGCGCTGACCGGGCTCGCGCTCGGGCCGCTGGTGCCCGCCGTGCTCAGCCGCGCGGCGGCCGACGACGCGAGCGGGGTGCTGGTGTCCACGGTCTCCGCGATCTCTTACACCGGGTTCGTCATCAGCCCGCTGCTCGTGGCCGCCCTTACGGCCCGGTTCGGCCTGCCGGGCGCGCTCGCCGCGCTGGGACTGCTGGCCGTGCCCCTGGTGGCCGGCTATCTCGGCCTGAGGACGGAAAATTGCCGTCCGTTGAGGCGATGAGGAGGAGGAACCGGGTATCCCCGGGCCATGGCCGTCTGCGAAGCGTGTGGCAACGATTACGACATGTCCTTCGAGGTGCACGCCCAGGGGGCGGTGCACACGTTCGACTCCTTCCAGTGCGCCATCCAGTCCATGGCGCCCATCTGCGAGCACTGCGGCACCCGGGTGATCGGGCACGGAGTCCAGTCGGGTGAGCACTGGTACTGCTGTGCCCACTGCGCCCGCCAGGAGGGCAACCAGGGAATCGTCGATCGTGTCATGGCGGGGTTGTCCTGATAGGTGGACACTTGATGTGTGGCGCTTTTTGACTTCGATGTCCTCGTACTCGGAACCGGTCCCGGCGGGCAGAAGGCTGCGATCGCCGCGGCGAAGCTCGGCAAGCGGGTCGCGGTCGTAGAGAAGACGCACATGCTCGGCGGCGTGTGCATCAACACCGGGACGATCCCCTCCAAGACCCTGCGTGAGGCGGTCCTCTATCTCACGGGCCTCAACCAGCGGGAGCTGTACGGGGCGAGTTACCGGGTGAAGGAAGAGATCACGGTCGCCGACCTCGGCATGCGCACCCAGCATGTGATCGGTCGCGAGATCCAGGTGATCCGCAGCCAGCTCGGCCGCAACCACGTGACGATGCTGCAGGGAACCGGCCGGTTCCTCGACCCTCACACCATCGGGATCACCGGCGACGTTGAGGAGAAGAAGGTCACGGCCGACAAGATCGTGATCGCGACGGGCACCTCGCCGGCCCGTCCGTCCACTGTGGAGTTCGACGACAAGACGGTCATCGACTCCGACGCGATCCTGCACCTCGACCGGGTGCCCGAGACCCTTGTGGTCGTCGGGGCGGGGGTCATCGGCATCGAGTACGCCTCGATGTTCGCGGCGCTGGGCACCAAGGTGACCGTGGTCGAGCGGCGCGACCGGATGCTGGAGTTCTGCGATCTGGAGATCGTGGAGGCGCTGAAGTACCACCTGCGGGATCTCGCCGTCACCTTCAGGTTCGGGGAGAACGTCGCCGCGGTCGAGCGGCGGCCCCGTGGGGCGCTGACCGTACTGGAGAGCGGGAAGAAGATCCCCGCCGACTGCGTCATGTACTCGGCCGGCCGTCAAGGAAAGACGGAGGAGCTGTGCCTGGAGGCGGCCGGGCTCACCGCCGACGACCGGGGCCGGATCAAGGTGGACGAGAACTACGCCACGCCCGTCCCGCACATCTACGCCGTCGGCGACGTCATCGGCTTCCCCGCGCTGGCCGCCACCTCGATGGAGCAGGGCCGGCTGGCCGCCCAGCACGCCTGCGGCGAGCCGGTCGCGGAGATGAACGACCTGCCGCCGATCGGCATCTACACCATCCCGGAGATCAGCTTCGTCGGGAAGTCCGAGGACGACCTGACCCGGGACAAGATCCCCTTCGAGGTCGGCATCTCGCGCTACCGGGAGCTGGCTCGCGGGCAGATCATCGGCGACTCCTACGGCATGCTCAAGCTGCTGGTCTCCTCCGAGGACCGGCGGCTGCTGGGCGTCCACGTGTTCGGCACGGGCGCCACCGAGCTCGTCCACATCGGGCAGACCGTCATGGGGTGCGGCGGTACGGTCGACTACCTGGTCAACGCCGTGTTCAACTATCCGACGCTGGCCGAGTCCTACAAGGTCGCCGCCCTGGACGCGATGAACAAGATGCGGGTGATCGCCCGGCTGACCGCTGAGCTGTGACCCGGTGACCGGCTGCCGGCGGGGATCACTCGTCGGCGGTCGTGCGGCGGCCGCGGGCCGTGGGCTTCTTGCGCCCGGCCACAAGCGTGTCGCCCGAGGCGGGCGAGGGGGTGGGCTCGTCTCCGGGCTCGGCCGACGGCCGGCGCGGCCGGGAGTGCGGTGCCGTGTCCTCCGGCGTGGAGCTGTCCGGCTCGCTCTCGGAGCGCGAACTCGACGACCGCCCTCCTGACTTGCCGCTCGACGAGCCACCAGAGCTTGCGGAGCCACCAGAACCCGAGGAGCCACTGGACCCCGAGGACGCCGAGGACCCTGAAGACCCTGAGGACTTGGGGCGGGCGGGCTGGCGGAACCCGGGAGAGTCGGGGTCGCGCAGCGCCGCGATGACCTCGTCGGCCTCCGTCTCGGCGGCGAACTCGTTGGCCGCCGCCGATTCCCTGCGCCGGATCACCACCAGGTGGTCCACGGAGATCCGCCCGGCCCCCACCACGGCCAGCAGCAGCGCGGCCACGCCCAGCAGGATCAGCTCGTTCGTGGTGATCGGGTTGAGCGGCGGCGCGATCAGGAAGACGGCCAGGGACTCGGCGAAGAGGATCAGCCCCATCACCGACACGATCAGCCCGGCGATCAGCAGCGCTCCGCCGATCAGCTCGGTGAGCATGGTGACCGTGGCCCAGGCGCGCGGCGCGGGCGCGCCCTGCGCGAGGAATTTCGCCCCCGTGGTGTTCAGGCCGTCTTCGAGCTTGGTCCAGCCGTTGGAGAAGCAGATGCCGCCCACACCGATGCGGGCGACCAGGGAAGCGAGATCATGGAGGGTCTGTCTCACGGTTGTTGTCTGCCCTGAGCGGGACATCACACACCTCAATCACGGCGCAGCAGCGTGGCCACGGCGACGGCGGTCAGGCTGAGCAGGACGACGCTCACGACGACGGTCGTGTGCAGGGCATTGACGAAGGCCCACCGGGCGGCGTCGAGCAGCGCACCGCCGGCGCCACCGCCGACCTGGTCGGCGACGTGCGCGGCGCTGGCGAGAGACTGCCTGGCCTCGTCCATGCCACCGCCGGACACTCCGGGAACGGCGGGCAACGCGGGCGCGTAGGCGATCGTGGTGATCGTGCCGAGCACGGCGACCCCGAGCCCGGCGCCGAGCTCGTAGGCGGTCTCCTCGATGGCCGCCGCCCCGCCCGCCTGGGCCTCGGGGGCCGAGGACATGATCGTGTCGGACGCGGCGAGCAGCGCCACCTGCACGCCGAACCCGACGCCCGCGAAGCAGACCGAGAGCATCACCGGATGCGCCTCGACGCCCCAGGTGAGCGTGGGGGTGAGCGCGAGCGCGACGAGGCCGAGCCCGCCGCTCATGGTGGCGCGCAGGCCGATCCGGGGCAGCAGGTGCGCCGCGGCCAGCCCACCGCAGATCGCCGAGATCACCAGCGGCAGCATCCGTACGGCCGCGAGCAGCGGGCTGTAGCCGAGCACGAGCTGCAGGTATTGCGCCAGCATCAGCTGCAGCCCCACCAGCGCGAACACGCCCAGCAGCACCCCGGCGACACCGGTGCCGAACTCACGCCGCCGAAACAGCCCGACCTCCAGCAGCGGCGCGGACAGCCGGAGCTGCCGCCGAACGAACCAGGCGAGCAGCCCTGCCCCGGTGAGGAAGACCAGGACGGAGGCCCCGAACGGGAGCAGGCTGCCCGCTCCCGCCTCCTTCAGCCCGAACGCCACCGCCAGGATGCCGAACACGGACAGCGCGGCGCTGAGACCGTCCCACGGCTGCCCGCCACGCTGCCGCGACTCCGGCAGCAGCCGGGCGGCGGCGGGCAGCAGCACGAGCAGGATGGGCACGTTGATGAGGAAGACCGCGCCCCACCAGATGCCGACGAGCAGCCCGCCGATCAACGGCCCCACGGCGGCGCCCGCCGCGGCGACCGCGCTCCAGACGCCCAGCGCGATGGCCCGCTCACGCCGGTCGGGGAAGACCTGGCGGATCAGCGAGAGTGTGGCCGGCATGATCATCGCGCCGCCCACTCCGAGCAGTGCCCTGGCCAGGATCAGGACCAGTGGTGTGGGAGAGAAGGCGGCGGCGGCCGAAGCCACGCCGAACAGCAGGAAACCCGCCAGCACCAGCCGTTTGCGCCCGTAGCGGTCGCCGAGCGTGCCGAACAGGAGCAACAGGGGCGCCACGACCAGCGAGTAGACGTCGATGATCCAGAGCAGTTGCACCGCCGTCGGCTCCAGCGCCGCGGTGAGCGCGGGCACGGCGATGTGCAGGACGGTCGCGTCTACGGTGATCAGGAGCAGGCTCAGGCAGAGCAGCACCAGGATGGACCAGCGGTTGTCCCGATGTTCCTGAACCGCGCGCCGGAGGACCGGGGCGGCCTGAGAGACGGTCATGGGGCCTCCTTGCAGGCCGATCCGATCTCACGCAAGGCCCACATGAACTTGCGTGGCAGCTTAGGCCATGCCATCCACTCGGGACAGCGGTATCGGTCTATCCGCGGCCTGAGGCACCTCTCTAGAGAGACACAGCCATATGTCCCGGCCTATCCATCTCTGTCCGGTCAGCCGATCATGGGGTCCGTGGGGACCGCCGAAAGTGCCGACAGGACCGACAGATCCCCCCGCGAATGGTGTGCAGAGGCGGTCACCAGACTCCAGGCGGGACGCCCGGAAGCCGCGCTGGAGGCCGCTCGCACGGCCGCCGACATGGACCCGGCCAGCGAGTGGGCCTACCGCCTGATCAGCCTCGCTCTGGAACGCCAGGGCCGTGACGCCGACGCGGTCGCGCCCGCGGAGCACGCGGTGCGCCTCGCTCTGGGCTCCTGGCCGGCCCGGCTGCGGCTGGGCACCGCGCTGCGCCGCGTCCCCGGCCACTGGGACGAGGCCGTCGAGCAGGCGGCGCTGGCCCGCGCGTACGCCCCCGAGGAGGCCGGCCCCCACGTGCTCCGGGGCGACCAGGCGCTGCTCCGCGCCGAGCACGCGCCGGCCCGGCGCGCCTATCTGACCGCGCTCGACCGGGATCCCGCGCATCCGCAGGCTCGCGTCAATCTCGGGCTGACGCTGCTGCGCTGGGACCGCCTGCCGGCTCACCGCGACCCCGCCTGGCCGATCGACCCGCGTGAGAGCGGCCGGGCCAGGCGGGCGCTGGAGGTCTGGTCGCGCCAGTCCCGCCTGCTGCTCGCGCTCGCGACGATCGCCATCGTCGTGGCCGCCCCGGCCTTCGACCGGGGCCGCGAGGGCCGGCTCGGCGGCCTCCTGGTGCTGGTCCTGCTCGTCCCGATCACGCTCAGGCAGGTGCGCAGGGTGGGGGTGTGGTCCTACGTCCCCGCCATGCTCGGCCGTGACCCCTGGCTGGGCGCCGCCCTGGTGTCGGCCGTCGCGTCGGTGGTCGCGTTCGCGGGCTGGCTGACGATGGGCGCGCTGCCGGACCTGCCGTCCGCCTTCGACCCGGTGTGGGCCGCTCTGGCGGGCGTGGTGGTGCTCGGCTGGCCGGTGACGGCGGGCATGCGCGCGCTGGCCGAGCTATGGCGGGGCAGACCGATGCGGGCCCTGGCCCAGTTCGCCCGGGTGCCCGCCGAGCGCACGGCCAGGCGGAACACGGGGGTCACGCTCTGGATCATGCTCGGCAGGACGTGGTCGGTGCTGGTGCCCCTGGTCTGCGGGGCGCTGGCCGTGGAGCCGCGGGCCGCCGTACTCGCGGTGGTGGTGCCGTACCCGCTGCTGGCCTCCTACCGGCGGATTCGCCATCACGAGGACAGATGGCTGCCGGTCGCGACCGGGCTGGTCGTGCTGGCGTCCGTGGCCTGCGCGGCGGGCGGCCTGCTGGGGCTGGTCTGGGCCTGGCGGGCCGGACTCGGCGCGCTCTGCGCCGCGGTGGCGGTGTTCGCGCTGCGCGCCGCGCGGGCCTGGTGGCGTGGCGGGCCGGGGCCCTGGCGCGCGTCACTGATCATGTGCGACCTGCCCACCGGCGACGCCCCGTCCGTCGCGCTCACTCCGGAGGTACGCCAGGCGTTCGCGTACGCCAGGAGCGTCGTCCTGTCCTTCGGCGACTCCCTCGGCCCGCGCGTCGTGGGCACGGCGGCGACCGTCACCCCGTCGGGAGAGCTCAGACTGGTCGCCGGGACGCAGACACGCGCGGCCGTCGAGGCGGATCCGCGCGTGGCGGTGTTCGCCGCCGATCCGCTGCAGCGCAGATATTGGGTGGAGGTGCGCGGCATCGCCGTGGCTGATTCGGACCTGCTGCGGATCACTCCCAAGCAGGTGCTCATGGGGGAGTTCCCCGGGCGGCACCAGCGGCGCTAGCTAGAATATCGTTCTATGCGGACTCTCCGTACTCCCGAAGAGCGTTTCGCCGACCTGCCCGACTTCCCCTACGAGCCGCGCTACGCCGAGGTGGCCGACGGCCTGCGCATGGCCTACGTCGAGGCGGGTCGCGCCGACGGGCCACCGGTGGTGCTGCTGCACGGCGAGCCGACCTGGTCCTTCCTCTACCGGCACGTCATGCGCGAGCTGGCGGCGGCCGGGCTGCGGGCCATCGCCGTCGACCTGGTGGGCTTCGGCCGCTCCGACAAGCCGGCCGAACGGGCCGAGCACACCTACGCCAGGCACGTCGAGTGGACCCGCGCGCTGCTGTTCGACGTGCTCGGGCTGAGCGGCGTCACCATGGTCGGCCAGGACTGGGGCGGCCTGATCGGGCTGCGGATCGCTGGTGAGCATCCGGAGCGCATCGCCAGGATCGTCGCGGCCAACACGGGCTTGCCGACGGGTGACAGTCCCATGCCCGAATTGTGGCACCGCTTCAGAGACGCGGTGCTGAACGCTCCCGCGCTGGACATCGCCAGATTCGTCCAGTCGGGCTGCAAGACCGAACTCCCCGCGGCCGTGCGCGCCGCCTACGACGCCCCCTTCCCCGACGAGTCGTACAAAGCCGCCGCGAAGGCCATGCCGGGGCTCGTCCCGATCACCCCCGACGACCCCGCCGCACCCGCCAACCGCGCCGCCTGGCAGGTCCTCACCACGCTCGATCGCCCCTTTTTGGTGGCCTTCTCCGACGGAGATCCGATAACAGGGGGTATGGCGCCGATCCTCATGAAGTCGATGGCGGGCGCCGCGGGACGCGCCCATCCGGTGATCACGGGCGCCGGCCACTTCCTCCAGGAGGACGCGGGCGGCGAACTCGGCCGCCACATCGCGCGATTCGTCACCGGCACCTAGCGTGTCAGGTCCGCCCAATCGTCGGTCTGGTGCGGTATAACCAGGGGCGGACCGGGGAGGCGTGATGCGTGAGTCCGGCAGGGCCCAGGCCGCAGGGCGGACCGCGGCGCGGGATCTGTTTGAACAGGTGCGGCTGCGCTATTTCCATCTTCCCCCGGCCATGCGCCGGGTGATGCACGTGGTCGTGCTCATCGCCACCGTCGGTGTGGCCGCCGCGCTCGGCTGGGACCTGTTCAAGACCTTCCTCATCACCCTGCTGGTGCTCGCGTTCCTCGCGCTGACGCTGCGCTTCCCGCGCGCCGCCGCGACCGTGCTGGTGCTCGCCGGCTGGTGCGCGCTGCTGCCGGTGTTCTACGCGCTCTTCCCGCCGCCCTCACTGGCCCCCACGCTGTTGATGGTGCTGGCCGTGCCCGTCGCCGCCGGCGCGCACCTGATCCGCTGGGTGACGCCGTGGCTGACCGTGCTGATGGCGCTCGTCCCCGCCGGGGCGCTCGCCGCGGCCGTCTCCTTCGTCTCCGACGCCGCGGCGGTCTGGATCGCCTACGGCGCCGCCACCGCGGTCCTCGTCCAGCGCTTCATCGCCGCCCGCCGGGCCAGGGGCGCGCTGAGCGCCGAGGAGCAGGTCCGGGTCAGGGCCCGCGACGGCAGGCCGGAGGCGCCGCCCGAGAAGGCCGGCGGGCTGCCCGACATCTCGGTCGAGGAGGCGCTGGCCGAGCTGGAGAGCATGATCGGACTCGCCCCGGTCAAGGAGCAGGTCCGCTCGATCGCCGCCTCCATCGAGGCGTCCCGGCTGCGGGCCGAGGCCGGCTACAAGGCCGGCCGGCCGACCAGGCACCTGGTCTTCCTCGGCCCGCCGGGCACGGGCAAGACCAGCGTGGCCCGCACGGTGGCGAAGATCTTCTACGCGTTCGGCCTGCTCGACACGCCCTTCGTGGTCGAGGCGCAGCGGGCCGACCTGGTGGGGGAGTTCCTCGGCGCGACCGCGATCAAGACCAACGAGCTGGTCGACCGGGCGCTGGGCGGCGTGCTGTTCATCGACGAGGCCTACGGGCTGATCAACTCCTCCGACGGCCAGCCCGACAGGTTCGGCGCCGAGGCCGTGCAGACCCTGCTCAAACGCGCCGAGGACGACCGCGACCGGGTGATCATCATCCTGGCCGGCTACGAGCAGGAGATGACCTCGTTCCTGTCCAGCAACCCCGGCCTGGCCAGCAGGTTCGCCACCCGGGTGCGCTTCCCCAGCTACTCGCCCGGTGAGCTGTCGGAGATCACCGAGCTGCTCCAGCGGCAGCGGGGCGACACGATGGCGCCCGACGCGCGCGCCGCGCTGCTGGGCCTGTTCGAGGACGTCCAGCGGCGCGGGCTGGTCGACGATCTGGGCAACGCCAGGTTCGTCCGCAGCCTCGTCGAGGCCGCGGCGACGGCCCGTGACGTACGCGTCGTGGGCGCGGGCGGGACGCCGACCACCGAGGACCTGGTGACCACCACGACCGCCGACGTGACCAAGGCGTTCGATGAGCTGACCGCCCGCTTCCGCGGCTACGAGGACACCCCCACCATCGAGGAGGCGCTGGCCGACCTCGACCGGATGGCCGGGCTCGAGCCGGTCAAGCGGCAGGTGCACGCCATCGCCGCCCAGCTCCAGGTCGCCCGGATGCGGCAGGAGCGCGGGCTGCCCACACCGCCGCAGACGCGCCACTTCGTGTTCGCGGGCCCGCCGGGCACCGGCAAGACCACGGTGGCCAGGGTCATCGGCCGCATCTTCGCCGCGCTCGGCCTGCTGGCCAGGCCCGACGTGATCGAGGCGCAGCGGGCCGACCTGGTCGGCCAGCATCTCGGCGCGACCGCGATCAAGACCAACGAGCTGGTCGACCGGGCGCTGGGCGGCGTGCTGTTCGTCGACGAGGCCTACAGTCTGGTCAACCCCGGCTACTCCGGCGGCGACGCGTTCGGCGCCGAGGCCGTGCAGACGCTGCTCAAGCGGGCCGAGGACGACCGCGACCGGCTCGTCATCGTGCTGGCCGGCTACCAGCGCGAGATGGACACCTTCCTGGCCACCAACCCCGGTTTGGCCAGCCGGTTCAACCAGCGGGTCGCCTTCCCCAGCTACTCCGCGCGGGAGCTGTCCGAGATCGCCGTGCTGCTCGCCGACAGATCGGGCGATCGCTTCGACGAGGCGGCGCTGCGCGACCTCGACGAGGTCTTCGCCTGGGTCTGTGACGAGCGGTTGATCGACGGGCTCGGCAACGGGCGCTTCGCCAGGTCGCTGTTCGAGCGCGCGGCCATGCGTCGCGATGTGCGGCTCGCCGCTCTGGCCGGGGGTGGCGGGTCGGCCAGCTCGGCGGAGCTGACGACTATCACCAGCGACGATGTCCGCATGGCCGTGGACGAACTTTCCGGACGTTAAGCAGACTGCAGTTTGGTAGTTCCGTGCGCCCCGATGCTCGCATGGTGTAGCAATATGACTACACATCGTGCGCGCCGAAGGGGAGGGCGATGGCGGGGTTCCTGGCCCGCAGGCTGCTCAACTATCTGGTGCTCGTGGCCGTCGCAGCCAGCCTCGCGTACATGCTCGCGGCCAGCGCCCTCGATCCGCGCTCCAACTACGCCGACCGGACCCCCAAGCCGCCCGCGGCCGTCGTGGACGCCCAGCTCACCGCGCTCAACCTCAACGACCACACGCCCCTGCTCCAGCGCTACGCGACCTGGGCGGGCGGCGTGGTGCAGGGCGACTTCGGCCGTACGGTGACCGGTTCGCCGGTCAACGAGGACCTCAAACGGCGCATGGGCGTCACCTTCCGGCTGGTCATGCTCGGGCTGATCTTCGGCAGCCTGCTGGGGGTGCTCGTCGGGGCCGCCGCCGCGGTCAAGCAGTACGGGTGGTTCGACCGATTGTCGACCGGGGTGTCCTTCCTGGTGCTGGCGATGCCGGTGGTCGTGCTGGCCAACATGCTGATCCTGCTCGGCACCCTGGCCAACGAGCGGCTCTTCGGGCACCGGCTCTTCCTGGTCAGCGGCGAATACAGCGACGGGCTCGACACCGGCTTCTGGGGGACCGTGAGCGACCGGCTGCGGCACCTGATCCTGCCGACGGTCTCGCTGTCGCTGGGGCTGGCCGCGGTCTTCAGCCGCTACCAGCGCAACACCATGCTCGACGTGCTCGGCGCCGACTTCGTCCGCACCGCCATGGCCAAGGGGCTGAGCAGAAGCCAGGCGCTCATCCACCACGCCCTGCGCACCGCCCTGATCCCCGTCGCGACCTACTTCGCGTTCACCTTCGGCGCGCTGCTGACCGGCGCGACGTTCACCGAGAAGATCTTCGGCTGGCACGGGCTGGGCGAACAACTGATCAACTCCATCTTCACCAACGACGTCAACACCGTGGCGGCCATCGCCTTCATCGCCGCGATCGCGGTCCTGTGCGCGTCGCTGGCGGCCGATCTGCTGCACGCCGCACTCGACCCGCGGGTGAGGGCCGGATGACCGTGCTCGTCGCTCGCAGGGCTCCTTCGCGGCTGCGGGTGGTCGCCTGGCGGTTCTTCCAGTCCACGCAGGGGCGGATCGGCTTCGCCGTACTCGTGCTGCTGTTCCTGCTGGCCTTCGCCGGGCCGGGCCTCAGCCCGTGGTCCTACACCGACAAGGACTTCACCGCCTTCCTCAGCCCGCCGTCGGCCGAGCACTGGTTCGGCACGCTGCAGACCGGCGCCGACGTCTACGCGGTGACGCTGCGCGGCATGCGCAAGTCGCTGATCGTCGGGCTGCTGGCGGCGCTGGTGTCCACCGCGCTGGCCGCCGTCGTCGGGGCGTTCGCCGGCTACTTCCCCGGCTGGACCGACCGGACGCTCACCTGGGGCGCCGACCTGCTCCTGGTGCTGCCCGCGTTCCTGATCCTGGCCGTCATGTCGCCGCTGTTCGGGGCGGGGCAGTGGGTGCTGTTCGTGATCATGCTGGCGCTGTTCCTCTGGATGGTCACCTCGAAGATCGTCAGAGGGATGACGATCTCGCTGAAGCAGCGGGAGTTCATCCAGGCCGCCCGGTTCATGGGCGTCTCGCCGGTGCGCATCATCTTCCGGCACATCATCCCCAACCTGTCGTCGCTGCTGATCGTCGACGCCACCCTCAACGTCAGCGCGGCCATCCTCACCGAGACCTCGCTGTCCTACTTCGGCTTCGGCATCCAGCCGCCCGACGTCTCGTTCGGCACGCTCATCGCCGACGGCTCCCGGACCGCCCTCTACGCGCCGTGGACCTTCTGGTTCGTCGCCGGGCTGCTGGTGATCACCGTGCTCGCGGTCAACCTCATCGGAGACGCGCTGCGCGACGCGTTCGACCCCGCCTCCCGGAGGCCACGGTGACTCCCGTCCTGGAGGTCACCGACCTCAATGTCTCCTTCGGCGAGGTGGCGGCCGTACGCGGCGTCAGCTACGCCGTACGCCAGGGCGAGGTGCTCGGCATCGTCGGCGAGTCGGGCTCCGGCAAGTCCGTCACCTGCGCCGCGGTCATGGGCCTGCTGCCGCCGGGGGCCACGGTCACCGGCTCGGTGCGGCTGCACGGCAAGGAGCTGATCGGCGCCCGGCAGCGTGAGCTGACCGCCTTGCGCGGCAAGACCATGTCGATGGTCTTCCAGGACCCGCTGTCCGCGCTGACCCCCGTCTACCGCGTCGGCGACCAGATCGCCGAGGCCGTGCGCGTCCACCAGAAGGTGACCGGGAAACAGGCCGCGGCCCGGGCCGTCGAGCTGCTCGACCTGGTCGGCATCCCCAACCCGGCCGAGCGGGCCCTGGCCTTCCCCCACGAGTTCTCCGGCGGGATGCGGCAGCGCGCGGTGATCGCGATGGCCATCGCCAACGACCCCGATGTGATCATCTGCGACGAGCCGACCACCGCGCTCGACGTCACCATCCAGGCGCAGGTGCTCGAAGTGCTGAAGAAGGCCCAGCGGGAGACGGGCGCCGCCATCGTCATGATCACGCATGATCTCGGGGTGGTGGCCGGGTTCGCCGACCGGGTGCTGGTGATGTACGCGGGCCGGCCGGTCGAGGTGGGCGGCGTGGACGACATCTACTACGGGCCGCGCATGCCCTACACCGTCGGACTGCTCAGCTCCATCCCGCGCGTCGACACCGACGGGCGCCACCCGCTCGTGCCCATCGAGGGCGCGCCGCCGTCGCCCGCGGCGCTGCCGCCGGGCTGCCCGTTCGCGCCGCGCTGCCCGATGCGGCTCGACGCGTGCGAGGCCGCCGAGCCGCCGCTGGTCGACGTCGGCCCGGCACACCAGGCCGCGTGCATCCGCTGGCAGGACGTACGCCCCCGCGTGGCGGCCAAGCACGCGGTCCCCGTCGACCTGCGCGACGGACGGCCGCGCCAGGACCGTCAGCCGGTGCTGAAGGTCGACGGGCTGGTCAAGCGCTACCCGCTGCTGCGCGGATCGGTGTTCAAGCGCAGGGTCGGCACCGTGCACGCGGTGGCGGGGGTCAGCTTCGACGTACGCGAGGGCGAGACGCTCGGGCTCGTCGGCGAGTCGGGCTGCGGCAAGACCACGACGCTGATGGAGATCCTCGAGCTGACCGAGCCGCAGGAGGGCCGCATCGTCGTGCTCGGGCACGACACCGCCAGGCTCGGCGGCGCCGAGCGGATGGCGATCAGGCGCGACATGCAGGTCGTCTTCCAGGACCCGCTCGCCTCCCTCGACCCCCGCATGACCGTCTACGACATCCTGGCCGAGCCGCTGCGCACCCATGGCAAGGGCGATCCGGGCGGGCGGGTGGCCGAGCTGCTCGACCTGGTCGGGCTCGACCCCTCCCACGCGGCCCGCTACCCGCAGGACTTCTCCGGCGGGCAGCGGCAGCGCATCGGCATCGCCCGCGCGCTGGCGCTCGAACCCAGGTTCCTGGCGCTCGACGAGCCGGTCTCCGCGCTCGACGTGTCGATCCAGGCCGGTGTGATCAACCTGCTCGACGCGCTGAAGGCCGAGCTCGGGCTGTCCTACCTGTTCGTCGCGCACGACCTGGCCGTGGTGCGCTACATCGCCGACCGGGTGGCCGTCATGTACCTGGGCAGGATCGCCGAGATCGGGCAGGTGGACGCCGTCTATGACGCTCCCGCGCACCCGTACACACAGGCGTTGCTGTCCGCGATCCCGCTGCCCGACCCGGTCCGCGAGCGCTCGCGCCGGCGGATCCTGCTCGAAGGCGATCTCCCCAGTCCGGCCGACCCTCCGTCGGGCTGCCGCTTCCGCACCCGGTGCCCGAAGTTCAGGGCCGCGCTGACCGATGACGAACGCACGGTGTGTGTGGCCGTCGAGCCTTCGGTGCACCTGCTCGACAAGGACCAGGGCGCGGCCTGTCACTACGCCGAGAAGCTCGAAGTCACCTAAGCGGGAGGATTCGCTCGATGAACGCATCACGTCTGATCGTGGCCGCCCTGGCCGGCTCGCTGTGCCTGGTGGGTTGCGGCCGGGGTCCCGGCGGCTACGGCAGCGATGGCCTCGCGGGCGGCCCGCGGGGAGACGAGCGGAACGTCAAGGCGTACGACATCAACCCGCAGCCGCGTGAGAAGGTCAAGGACGGCGGCACGCTGCGCTGGGGCATCAACGAGTTCCCCACCCAGTGGAACAGGAACCACGTCGACGGCAACCTCGCGGTGGCCGCCGTGGTCAGCAACGCGCTGCTGCCCGCGCCGTTCAGATCCGACGAGAAGGCGGACATCACCGCGAACCCCGACTACCTGATCAGCGCCGAGGTCACCTCCCGCGACCCGCACCAGGTCGTCACCTACACGCTCAACCCCAAGGCCAAGTGGTCCGACGGCAAGCCCATCGACTGGGCCGACTACCAGGCCCAGTGGAAGGCGCTCAACGGCACCAATCCCGCCTTCCACATCGTCTCGTCCACCGGTTACCAGGACATCTCCGACGTACGGCGGGGGCGCGACGACTACTCGGTCGTGGTGACGTTCGCCCGGACCTTCGGCGACTGGAAGTCGCTGTTCAGCCCGTTGCTGCCGGCCTCCACCAACAGCAGCCCCGAGGCCTACAACACCGCCTGGCTGAACAAGATCCCGGTGACGGCCGGGCCGTTCAAGTTCAAGGGCTTCGACCAGACGGCGAAGACGATCACACTCGTCCGCGACGACACCTGGTGGGGCGACCGGGCCAAGCTCGACCAGATCATCTACCGCGCCTCCGAGCAGGACTCCCTGATCGGCGCGTTCAGCAACGGCGAACTCGACATCACCGACGTCGGTCCGTCGGCGCCCGACTACGCGCGCGCCAAGACCACCCCCGGCGCGACCGTACGTCAGGCGGCGGGCCCCGACTTCCGCCACATCACCTTCAACGGCTCCAGTGAGCTGCTGACGGACCAGCGGGTCCGGCAGGCCATCCAGCTCGGCATCAACCGCCAGGCGATCGCCCAGTCCGACCTGCAGGGCCTCGACTGGCCGATCGCGCTGCTGAACAACCACTTCTTCATGAACACCCAGGAGGGCTACCAGGACAACGCCGGCGCCCTGGGCGTCTACGACCCGGCCCAGGCCAGGCGCCTGCTCGACGCGGCGGGCTGGCCGCTGGGAGCCGGTGGCGTCCGCCAGAAGGACGGCAAGCCGCTCAACCTGCGCTTCGTGGTCCCATCGGGCGTCCAGACCGGCAAGTCGGAGGGTGAGCTCGCGCAGAGCATGCTCGCCCAGATCGGGGTCAAGCTCACCATCCAGGCCGTGCCCAGCGATGACTTCTTCACCAAGTACGTCATTCCCGGCAACTTTGATATGACGCCGTTTGCGTACATTGGCACGCCTTTTCCGGTTTCGAGCAGTTTTGGGATCTACGCCAATTCGCCGAACGGACAGGCGTGGAACGCCAACTTCGGTCGCGTGGGCTCGCCCGAGATCGACGCGGCGATGAACAAAGCCGGCCAGAACCTCGACCTGAGGCAGGCGCACGCCGACACCAACGCGGCGGACAAGCTGATCTGGCAGGAGGTCAACGTGTTGCCGTTGTACCAGAGGCCGCAGAACGTGGCGGTCAGCGAGACGCTGGCCAACGTGGGGGCCCGCGGCTTCTACGACCTCCGCTACCAGGACATCGGCTTCACCCGCTGAGGTCAGTGCCGCCGCGAGCGCAGCCGGTCCAGGAACCGCCGGGCCTTGCGCTGGTTCTCCGGGTCGTTGGCCATGCGCTTGGCCTTCTCCATCGTCTGCTTGCCTTGGGGGCTGCGCAGATACGCGCGCACCCGATCCATGAGGGTTGCCATGCGGGTCCCTTACCCAAAGCGGTCCACGGAACTCGACTTGGTCAGCCCTTCCAGATCCGCTCGTAGGCGGCGCGATAGCCCGGGGGGTCCCACGAGGTGGCGTCGTCGACGTTGCGTCGCGTGATCAGATGCACCGGCGCGACGTATCCGCTCGGGGGCCGCCCGGCGAACGCGCGGTTGAACTCGTCGACGATCTGGCTGCCCTGCGCGTTCAGCGGCTCGGGAACGGTGGCCTGCTGGAACTGCCGGTCTCGGACGCGCTGGAACGCCGACGGGTCGCCGTCACCCGCGCCGATCGCGTAGGGGGGCCCCTCGCCGGCCTTGCCCGCGGCGCGCAGCGCCGCCGCCGCGTCGGCGAAGTAGAGGTCGTTGATGGCGACCGAGTAGGTCCATCCGTCGCCGAAGCGCGACACGAGTGAGGAGACCGCCTGAGGCGTGCGGCTGCCCGTATCGGGAAGCGGGATGTTCTGGTACGACAGCAGCTTGACGCCGGAGCAGCTCAGCAGCGTTTTCTTGATCAGCTGTGCCTTGTTCTCCGCGAAGGGGATCGACGAGTCGGTGAAGATGACGACTCCCGCGTGCCCCTTCGACCTGGCGATGATCCAGAACGCGCTGATTCTCGCGACGTCCTCCACCCGGGTGGTGATGTTGGTGAAGAGGCTCCGGTTCGCGCCGGGTCCTGGCCGGCTCGCCGCGTGCCACCCGACGAGCGGGATGCGCATGTCACTGGCCTGCTCGACCTGCTCGGCGGCGGAGTTCGGGTCGAACCCGCCGATGACGATCCCCGACGGGCGCAGGGCGACGGCCTGGCCGAGGGCCTCCCGTACCCCGGCCGGAGTGCCCTGGCCGTCGATCACCCGGACGTTCCAGCCGATGGACCCGCCGGCTTCCCGCACCGCCTCGGCCGTGCCCGCGACGCCGGGGTTGGTCATGGTCGCCGCGACGAACACGATGTTCTTGCCGCGGACCGCTCGCGGACCGTTCGTGGGACCGTTCCACGGGAGGACCTCCTGGGCTCGGGCGACGGCTTGCCCGGCCGTGGACAGGACGCCGGGACACGTGTTCGCCGACGGGCCCGGTGCGGGGTCGGGAGCCGAGCCGGACGAGCCCCGGGAGCAGCCGCCGGCGAGCGCGCAGGCCACCGCCAGCGCCGTCGCGGTGCGTGAGAAGCGGTTCACGCTCGTATCCTTACCCCGGGGGTGGGACGGTTCGTGGTGGCGATGGGTCGCGGGGCTGTGTGGCGGCGGACTCTACCGATGGCGCCCCCGACGGAGGCGGAGGCGGCGGCGGGCGGCGGGACGCGGCCGGTCCCGCGTGCAGCCGGCGCCGGGCCGCGTAGCCGACGAGTCCGACCGCGATGAGCAGGGTGACCCCGTTGAACAGCGGCGTCACCCAGAAGTCCGCCCCCAGCTGACCGATGCCCGACAGGCCGATCGCGAGGACGGCGACGGCGACGACGGTACCGAGGGGGTTGGCCCGTCCGGGTCTGATCGCGGTGGAGCCGAGCAGGGCGGCGACGAACGCCGGCAGCAGATACTCCAGCCCGACGCTCGGATTGCCGATCTGCTGCTGAGCGGCGAGCAGGACGCCCGCGAAGCCGGTGACCAGCCCGGAGCCCACGAAGGCGTAGACGACGTAGCGGCGGGTCGGGATGCCGATCAGGTCGGCGGCCCGCGGGTTCGAGCCGATGACGTAGAGGTAACGGCCGACGGGAAGGCGTTCGAGCACGAGCCAGAGCGCCACGGCGAGGACGAGCACGTAGAACGCGGGGGCGGGCAGGCCCAGGAACCTGGAGTCGGATATGCCGGTGAAGGCGGGCGGAAGACCTTGCGGGCCGGGAACGATCCTGGCGCCCTTGGTCGTCCAGCCCGTGATGGCGTACAGCACGCTGCCGGTGCCCAGGGTGGCGATGAACGAGTCGATCCGGGCGAACTCCACGATGAGGCCGTTGATCACGCCGACGAGCGCGCCGCCGATGACCACGCCGAGACAGGCCAGGGGCCACGGCCAGCCGTTGGCGATGATGAGTTGCAAGGTCACGACGTGTCCGAGCCCGATGCCATAGCCGATGGACAGGTCGAACTTCCCCGTGATGATGGGGATCATCGCGCCCAGTGCCAGGATCGCGGTGATCGATTGAGTCGAGAGGATCGACGTCAGGTTGGCCATCGTGGGGAAGGTGTCCGGCAGGGTGAGCGTGAACACGACGAACAGGACGACCGTCAAAGCGAGCAGTCCATAGCGGCCGATGAAGTGGCCGGCGGTGCGCCGCCGGCGCGGGGATCCCGTGGTCATCGGGGAGTCGCACCAGTGGCGCCGGGTGCGGCCGACGCGGCGTTGGTGAGCGCGGTGACCGTGAGGGCCGCACCGGCCACCTCGGTGGTCACCGTCCCCCGGACGAACATGAGGGCGCGATCACACACGTTCACGACCTCTTCGAAGTCGGCGGAGACGAGGATGGCCGCCAGCCCGGCGGCAAGGGCTTCGTCGAGGAGCCGGTAGATCTCGGGTTTGGCGCCGACATCGACACTGGCCGTCGGCTCCTCGAGGATCAGGACATGGCGGTTCGTGCCGAGCCAACGGCCGATCATGACCTTCTGCTGGTTTCCGCCTGACAGGGTGGCAAGCGGCGCCTCGGCATCCACGGGGTGGACGCCGAAGCACGCGACGAGCGCCGCCGCCTCGGCGCGCTCCACGCGGGGCCGGATCCAGCTCAGTGGTGATCGGCCGTGTGCCCTGGGGTTCGCCAGGAAGTTCTCCCGGACGCTGAGGCCCGGGGCGGCGCCTTCCTCCTGCCGGTCGCTCGTCACCAGGCCGACACCCGCGTCGACGGCCGCCGACACCGACTGCGGACCGTAGGGCCGCCCGTCGAGCAGCACGCGGCCGGCGAGGATGGGGTGCGCGCCGGCCAGAGCGCGGCCGAGATCCACGTGCCCGGCGCCGGTGAGGCCGACGAGACCGATGGCCTCGCCGGCCCGCAGGTCGAGGCTGATCGGACCGGCCTGCCCGGTGCGCACGCCGGCGAGGCTCAGCACCACCCGTCCCAGGTCGCGATTCGGGCGCCGATGGGCCGTCGGTTCGCGCCCGACGATGTCACGTACGAGGGTGGTGGACTGGCCGCCGGTGAGGGAGCCCTGGCTGACGAGGCGCCCGTTGCGCAGGACCGCGACTCTGTCGGCGATCTCACGCACCTCGTCGAGCCGGTGGCTCACGTACACGATCCCGTGACCCCGCGCACGTAGCGCGCGGAGCGCGTCGAACAGGCGGGCGCGGTCGGGCGCGGGCAGGCTCGCGGTCGGCTCGTCGAGGACGATGACCTCGGTTTCGGCGGCCAGCGCGCGGGCGATGGCGACGAGCGACCGCTCGGCGCGGGTGAGGCCGGCGATCTGCTCATCGGGGTCGAGGTGGATCGCGACGGACCGGAGGGCCGCCACACAGCGCTCGCGCACCCCACGCCAGGAGATGAGGCCGCCGCGCCGCCGATAGCCGGTGCCCAGGGCGATGTTCTCGGCGACGGACATCCACTCGACGAGGCCAAGGTCCTGGTGGACGAACGACATGCCGCGGGAGGCGGCCTGGCTGCCCAGCGGATGGCCGGCCACCACAATCTCCCCTTCGTCGGCGCGATAGACGCCGGCCAGGATCTTGATCAGCGTCGACTTGCCGGCGCCGTTCTGTCCGAGCAGGGCGAGGATGCCGCCGGGGCGGAGTTCGAGATCCACCCCTTCCAGCGCGGAGATGCCGCCGAACCGCTTGCTCACTCCACGGATGCGGATGAGCGGCTCGGAGGCGGTCCGCGACGCCGAACCCGCGAGAAATGTCACGGTCTACCGGCCCGCTGTCGCGAACTCCAGGCCTTGGCGACCTGTGCCCTGGAGGTGAAACTCAGCTTGCGCAGGATGTTCTCGACATGGCCTTCGGCGGTGCGCTGGGCGATCACCAGGGTCTCCGCGATCTCCTTGTTGCTCAGCCCTTGTGCGACCAGTTCGGCGATCTCCCGCTCTCTGCGGGTCAGGGCGGAGGCGACATCGGATTCGGGCGGAGGGCTCGCGGTGTCTCTCGCCGGCTTCTCCTCCAGCGCGTAGGCGACGGCCTGGTCGAGCGTGAGCTCCGAGCCGCGCGTGAAGGCCGTGGTGAACGCTTCGTTCCTGAGGCTCTGTCGTAGCTGAGCCTCGCATCGGCGGTGGAGACCCGCAAGATGTCCGAGTCCGGAGAGCGACGTCCCGATCGATCGCCAGACCGTGTGCGCGGCGCCCAGCAGGTGGGCGGCGCGGCTGTCCTGATGCTGATCGGCGATGATCCAGGCGAGTCCTTCCAGGCCTTCGGCGATGCCGAAATGGTCGTTGCACCGCAGCTTGAGCCTCAGCGCGTCGCGCATCATGGTGACGGCGGTGCCTGGATCGTCGCGCCGCCAGCGGTCCAGGGCCGTGATCCACAACGCGTAGGAGACGGACCAGTCCGCGTTCGCCTTCTGGGACGTCTCCAGGACCTCCTGGCAGAGCGTCGTCGAGCGGGGATCGTTCATGACCACGGCGACCATGCTCAGCTGGAAGAGGGCGACCCATGAATGACCCCGGTGGCCGAGGGCGCGGCGGCGGACCAGGGCCTCTTCCAGGAGGGTGAACGAGCGGGCGAAGTCTCCGGCCAGCAGCGCGGCGAAGCCGGTGATGTGGAGCGCGCCGGCGAGCTGAGCCTCATCGCCCAGTCGCTCGGCCAGCGCACGGCACTCCCGCAACAGGGGTTGTGCGGCCAAGAGGTCGCCCTGCAACAGCAGGAGCCACGCATCGACCCACAGGGCCTTGGCCCGCGCGACGGTGGGGCCGGGCTCCTGGGCCAGCGCCCGCTCCAGCCAGTGGTGTCCTTCGCTGGGGGAGCTCCACGAAAGCCGGTGACTCCACATCGCGGCGGCGATCTCGAGGGCGGCCCAGGACTGACCCGGCTCTGTCAGGCAGAATTCCAGCGCCGCCCGTACGTTGGCCTGCTCCTGACGGATCCGGACGAGCCATTCCATCTGATTCTCGCCGAACCACTCGGCCTCCGCCCGCGCGCCCAGCTCGCGACACCAGTCGCGATGCCGCAGCCGCAGCGCCGTTTCCTGCCGGGAATCGGTGAGCCGTTCCCATCCGTACTGGCGGAGTGTCTCCAGCATCTCGAAACGCACGCCGGAGTCCTGCGCCCTGCGCAGCAGGATCGACTTGTCGACCAGCTCGATCAGCAGGCTGGGGATGTCTTCCCGGGCGATACCGTCGCCCGAGCACACCTCTTCGACCGCTTCCAGATCGCAGCCGCCGGAGAACACCGACAACCGTTGCCACAGCATCTGCTCCTCGGGAGAGCACAGGTCATGACTCCAGTCCACCAGCGCCCGCAGCGTCTTCTGGCGGGGTGCCACGACCGAGCGTTCTGTCGCCAGCAACCGGAACCGGTTGTTCAGCCGCTCGAGGATCTGGTCGACGGACAACGCCCGCATGCGCACTGCCGCCAGCTCGATGGCCAGCGGAATCCCGTCGAGCCGCTGGCACAGCCGCGTCACCGCCGCGCTGTTGGCGGCATCGACGGTGAAACCCGGCACGACGGCCGCCGCACGGTGTTCGAACAGTCTCACCGCCTCGTAGCGCGCGTCGGCGGTCGCGACCATCGCCTCGCTCGTCCCGTGTACGGTCAACGGCGGCACCTCCAGGAGGTGCTCACTCGGCACCTGGAGCGACTGCCGGCTGGTCGCGAGAATGCGCAGCTCGGTCGTCGCGGAGAGCAGCTTGCCGGACAGGATGGCGCACTCGTTCAGCACGTGCTCGCAGTTGTCCAGCACCAGGAGCAATCGCTTGTTGAGCAGGTGCTCGGACAGAGCGGCCACATTCGGCTGGCGGCAGCCGATCGTGTCGGCGATGGTCTCCGCGAGCAGTTCTTCGGTCGTCAGCGGAGCCAGGTCGATGAGCCACGCCCCGTCAGGGAACGCCCGTGACATCTCCGCGGCGACCCTCAACGCCAGCCGCGTCTTGCCCACCCCGCCGACGCCGGTCAACGTCACCATCCGGCCAGCGGAAAGCAGACGTTTGGTCTCGGTTAGCTCATGCCGACGACCAACGAAACTCGTCAACTCGGCTGGCAGGTTCCCCGCTTGCCGCCGTGTCATCGTCCCCATGACAACTTCAGGCTAACTCATCTCGGCCACCCGAGTTCGGCGAGCCCGGTGTGAGCGGCCACTCAGCTGATGACGTCCTGACCTGCGATGATAGTCGCTCCACACCTTCGGGCTCCGTACCTACGTAGGTAGGAACGGGTAATTATCCGGGCATTTATCCCGTCCTACATCCACGGTCCGCATGCGCATGCTGGTTCGGTCAGCAAAGAACGTCGTGACAGTGGCGACCGAACAAGGAAATGATCATGTGTCAGCACCAGCCTCGGTGCCCATCCGCATACGCCTGCGACCGCGAGGCCGCGCGCCTGGTGGCCTTCCACCCCGAGCAGGGATGGGGCCTGCTGTGCAACGGCGTGGTGGTCTTCGAGGACAACGGTGAGATCCTGCCCGACGGGCGCAGCGTTCCCGCCCACTATTGCCACTACGGAAGAGCAGCATGAACCAGCACTCCGGATCCGCGCTCATGAACGAGAGCACACTCCGGCAGAACGACCCGGGGGAAACGGCCGTGTCCTGGAACAACCACACGCCGCTCCGGGACCGCCTCAAGGCCGGCATCCGGCGCCTCGGAGAGATCGTCACCGGCTCCGGCCACCTGCCCGGTATGGAGGTCGCCTCCTGGTCGCTTCCCCCGGGCATGCCCTCGGTGCCCGAGGCGCGACGTCTCACCCGCGCCCGGCTCGCCGCATGGCGACTCGATGAACTGGCCGAGGTCGCCGAGCTCCTGGTCAGCGAGCTCGTCACCAACGCGTTGCGCCATGCGCCAGGACCGCACCGGCTCACCCTCTACGCCAGTGACGGCCTGCTGCGCGGCGAAGTCGAGGACGCGGGCAGCGCGCCGCTCCATCTCCAACCGGCCACACCGGGAGACGAGCACGGCCGCGGACTGGACATGATCGACCTGCTGGCCTGCTGCTGGGGCAGCGAATCCACGCTCAGGGGCAAGAGCGTCTGGTTCGAACTCTCCGTGGACTGCTCCGCGAAATCTGACGGGTTCAGTCCTTCGCCGCACAAGTCGGCACATCACAGGTGAACACGCCTTCCACGCCGAGTCTGGCCCCGGTCCGGAAGATCGCCGCGAACGCCCGATTCCCCAGTGTGTCGCGGGCCTGCGCCACGCAGCGCTCGTGCCATTTCGCGTGGTACCACAGCCGAGTGGGTGAGGCGTCCGCCGCCTGCCACAGCGAGTGCGCCGCCCCCAGCATCCGGGCGGCCCGTTCATGCTCCCCACGCGCACCGGCGATCCACGCCAGCACCTCCAGGCACTGCATGAGGCACCAGCGGTCGTTGATCTCGTCGGTCAACTCGGCGGCCGCCCTCACCAGCGCGTCGGCTCGTGGGTAGTCACCCAGGTTCCACACGGCGATACCGAGCGCCAGCTGGGCGTACCCGCGGGACACCATCATGTGATGAGCCTCGCTCAGCGCCAAGAGCTCCTCGCCCAGCCGAACGGCTCGCTCCGGGTTCTCGGTCGAGCCGTACGCGGTCGCGTAGTACAGGTTGAGCACGACGCCGTGAACGTCTCCGGCGGCCCTGAAGAGGGCGAGCGACTCCTCCAGGAGCGCGAGGCCACGTTGGGTGTCACCCGTGGAGAACGCGGCGACACCGGAGGTCCGGATGGCGAACGGCAGGACATCCTCGTTCCCCGGCTGCCGGGCCAGGAAATGGCATTCCCGCAGTCGCGGCACCGCCGCCGCCAGGTCGCCCTGGCGCAGGGCGAGCATGCTGTCCAGCCAGAGCGCCGTCGCCCGCGCGCTGTCCGGCGTACGCGTCAGCTCCAGGGCGCGCTCCAGCCAGTAGCGGCCCTCGGTGAGGGCGCCGGCCAGGAGCCAGAAGGACCCCAGCCCCGACGCCGTCTCGAGCCCCACGCGAGCCAGGCGTGGCTCACTGAGGCACAGCTCGAGTGCGACGCGCACGTTGGGAAGTTCCTGCCGCAGGAGCAGGTATCGCTCGGCCTGATCCGGGACGATCTCGTCGATCCGGTGCCGATCGACCAGATCCCGGTAGTGGTCGATGTAGCGTCGGCACAGTACGCGCTTCTCGGCGGGCGACAACCGCTCGCACCCGTACGCGCGGATGCTCTCCAGCATGCGATACCTGAGCCCGGCCGCCCACCGCTCGCAGACCAGGATCGACTTGTCCACCAGCCCGGTCATCAGATCGATCACCTCGGCGGGGGAGATCCCGTCCCCCGAGCACACCGCCTCGGCGCCGTCCAGGTCGACCCCGCCGGGAAACATCGACAGCCGGGTCCACAGCCGCCGCTCCGCCGGTGAGCACAGGCGGAAGCTCCAGTCCATGGTCGCGCGCAGCGTCTGATGGCGGGGCAGCGCGGCGGGGCTCCCCGTCGCCAGCACCTCGAAGCGCTCGTCCAACTCGCGCGCCAGCTGTTCCAGGGGAAGAGCGCGTAGTTGCACCGCGGCCAGCTCGATCGCCAGCGGGATCCCCTCCAGACGCTGGGCCAGCCGTGCCACGGTCGCCGCATTGCTCGCGTCCAGTGAGAAACCAGGCGCCACGCTCGCCGCCCGCTCCACGAAGAGGCGCACCGAATCGTGCCGGGCGATGTGGCTGAGAGGGTGGCCGGAGCCCGGCACGGACAGTGACGAGATCTGCAGCACCTGCTCCCCGTACACGCTCAGCGTCTGCCTGCTGGTCGCCAGGATCCGCACCCTGGGAGCGCTGCGCAGCAGCCGGGTCACGAAGCGGGCGCAGTCGTCGAGCAGATGCTCGCAGTTGTCCAGGACCAGCAGCATCCGCTTGTTCGACAGGTGGTCCACCAGCGCGGTCATGGGGTCGGGTCCCGCCTCGCGCAGGCCCAGCGCCCCGGCGACGACCGGCTCCAGCAGGTGGCCGGCCTCCAGGGTGGCCAGCTCGACGACCTCGACGCCGTCCTTGTAGGTGCCCTGAAGGGTTTCCGCGACCCGCTGCGCCAGCCGGGTCTTGCCGACACCGCCCGTGCCGGTCAAGGTCAGCAACCGGGCCTGGGACAGCCCTCTCCTGGCCGCGGCCAGCTCGTGCCGGCGCCCGACGAAGCTGGACCCTTCCACGCGAGGACGGGCCCGGACCGTACGACCGCGCTCTGCCTGGATCATGATGTGTTCTGGTCGTCCGAGGCGTGCTGACGCACGCCGACGTGCGATGCCACCTCAGTCATGACTGCTCCAGCGGCTCAGGCTTTCGTGATCACCGTGCCGTCAGGACTGAGCCGTCATCAATCAGATTATGCCCGGACCGTTTCCGCCGCACCTGTGGCCATGAATGGCCGCCCTAAGGAGGCTGGGGATACTGGAGGGATGTTGCGCACCTTTCGCCAAGTCGACGTCTTCACCGCCACGCCATACCAGGGCAACCCGCTCGCGGTGGTCCTCGACGGCGATGGCCTGAGCACCGAGGAGATGCAGCGGTTCGCCCACTGGACGAACCTGTCCGAAACCACCTTCGTCCTGCCCCCCACCGCTCCCGGCGCCGACTACCGGGTGCGGATCTTCACCCCGACGAGCGAGCTGCCCTTCGCTGGGCACCCCACGCTGGGCACCTGCCACGCCTGGCTGGAGAATGGAGGCGCGCCGAAGGAGCCGGAGACGGTCGTGCAGGAGTGCGGCGCCGGGCTGGTGACGTTGCGCAGAACGGACGGCGGGCTGGCGTTCGCCGCGCCCGCGCTGCTGCGGTCGGGGCCGGTGGACGAGCCGCTCGTCGAGCGCATCGCGGGCATGCTGGGCATCGGCCGCGACGAGATCGTCGACGCCGAGTGGGCCGACAACGGGCCCGGCTGGGTGGCGGTGCTGCTGCGAAGCGCGGACGAGGTGCTCGCGCTGCGCCCCGGGCCGATCGACATCGACCTGGGCGTGGTGGGCCCCTACCCGCAGGGCTCGCCGCTCGCGATCGAGCTGCGGGCGTTCTTCCCGGTCAACGGCAGTACGGTCGAGGATCCGGTGACGGGCAGCCTGAACGCCTCGGTCGCCCAGTGGCTGCTGCGCACCGGCCGCGTCACCGCCCCCTACGTAGCCGGCCAGGGCACCGTGCTGGGCCGCGCCGGACGCGTCCACATCACCACCGGCCGGAGCCCCGAGGGCGGTCAGGGGTCGGTGGTCTGGGTGGGCGGCTCCAGCGTCACGTGTGTCGTCGGCCAGGTCGAGCTGTGAACCGTACGCTGTCACCCGGCCGGAGCTGTGCGGCGATCGGCAGGTCCGCCGCCCGCACCACGCCGATCACCGGGTAGCCACCGGTCGGCGGATGGTCGGCGAGGAAGATGATCGGCTGCCCGCTCGGCGGCACCTGGACCGCCCCCGTCACCATGCCCTCGCTGGGCAGCTCGCCCTCGCGTGCCCGCGTCGGCTCGCGGCCGTGCAGGCGTACGCCCACGCGGTTGCTGTCCTGGCTCACTTCGTACGGTTCGGCGCAGAGCTCGGCGAGCGCCTCCGGCGCGAACCAGTCGTCGCGCGGCCCCGGCACGATCCGCAGCACGGCGGGCGGCGGCTCCCCGGCGGGTGCCAGATCCACCGAGATCTCCACCAGCCCCCCCGAGCCGCCCACCGGGAGCACGGTCCCCTGGCGCAGCGGCGCCGGGCCGAGCCCGGACAGCGAATCCGTGGAACGGCTGCCGAGCACCGGCTCGACGGCGATCCCGCCCCGCACGGCCAGATACGTCCGCAACCCCCATACAGGCGCCCCGAACCGCAGCTCACCCCCGGCCGGAACCCAGAACGGCACATTCATCCCAGCCCCCAAAGTGGGCCTTCGCCCAGCCTCGACGGGAACGGGCGAATGCCCGGATCCCGCGTCGGTGGGCGAAGGGCCGGGCCCCACGGTGGTGGGCGAAGGGCCGGGCCCCACGGTGGTGGACGAAGGCCCGGTCAGTGGGCAGGGTGCGCCCGTGACCGCGACCCAGGCGCCCGCGTGGAACGCCAGCCGGGCCCCTCCGTACGTCAGCTCGATCCCCGCCGCCTCCTCAGGGTTGCCGACGAGCCGGTTGCCCAGCCGCAGGCTCGCCTCGTCGGCCGCGCCGGAGCGGGGTACGCCCAGGTGCGCGTAGCCGTGGCGGCCCAGGTCCTGGACGGTCGCGTAGGGGCCCGGCGCGAGTACTTCGATCATGCCGGCTCGAACCGTACGCGGGTCCCTGGCCGGAACAGTGACGGCGGCTCGGCGTCGACGTCCCAGATCCGCGTCGCCGTACGGCCCAGCAGCCGCCATCCACCCGGCGAGGCGGTGGGGTAGATCGCGGAGTACGGACCGGCGATCGCCACCGAACCGGCGGGCACCGACGTGCGCGGCGTGGCCAGCCGTGGCAGGTGGAGCGTCGGATCCAGCCCGATCAGATACGCGAACCCCGGCGCGAACCCCAGCCAGCCCACCACCAGTTCCCGCCCGGTGTGCCGGGCGATCACGTCGTCCACCGACATCCCGGCCAGTTCGGCCACGGAATCGAGATCCTCTCCGTCATAGACGACGGGAATGACCACGACCTCCGCCCCGGCCCCGGACAAAGCCTCGCCAGGCTCCGGGGGGTCGAGCACCTCGGGTTCCCGAGACGCGACCGCCTTACCAGCTCCCTGGGACTGGAGCGCTTCGCCAGGCTCTCCGGGCTCGAGCGCCTCGCCGAGCAGTTCGTCGAGCCGCGACCGCAACCGGCCCTGGTCCGTCCCCGGCGCCACCACCAGCACCGTCTCGGGCCCCGGCACGACCTCCACCACTCCCGGGGGCCGCGCGGCGCGCAGCACCGCGTCGAGCCGGTGCGACACGGCCAGCGACCCGGTCTCCACGAGCAGCCCGTGCTCCCCGGCCAGCCGGATCATGCGAAGGCCTGCAGGACCACTCCCGCCTCCAGCAGCCCATCGCGTACGGCCTGCGCCAGTCGTACCGCGTCAGGTGTGTCGCCGTGCACGCAGATGGACCGGGCGGAGACCGCCACCGGGCTGCCGTCCACGGCGGTCACCCGGCCCTCGACGGCCATCCGCACGGCGCGGGCGGAGACCGCGGCGACGTCGTGGATCACCGCCTCGGGCTCGCGCCGCGAGACCAGCGTTCCGGCGGCGGTGTAGGCGCGGTCGGCGAACGCCTCGATGATCGTCGGCACGCCCTCGGCGGCTGCCACCCCGTGCACGACCGAGCCGGGCAGCGTGAGCACCGGCAGCGAGGTGTCGTAGTCGGCCACGGCCTCGATCACCGCGGCAGCCTGCTCCTCGTCGCGGCAGATGCGGTTGTAGAGCGCGCCGTGCGGCTTGACATAGGAGACCCGGCCGCCCATGGCCCGCGCGATGCCGTCGACGGCCGCGAGCTGGTAGAGCACCTCGGCGCAGAGCTCCTCCGGCTCGACGTCCATCTCCCTGCGCCCGAAGTGGGCCAGGTCGCGATAGGACACCTGCGCCCCGATCGCCACGCCCCGGTCCACGGCCGCCGCGCAGGTGCGCCTGATCGTCACCGGGTCGCCGGCGTGGAATCCGCAGGCGACGTTCGCGCTCGTGACGATGTCGAGCAGCGCCAGGTCGTCGCCCAGCCGCCAGACGCCGAAGCCCTCGCCCAGATCCGCGTTGAGGTCGATCACCATGCTCCCATCATGGCGGTAGCGGCCACCACAGCGCGACGACGGGGTCACGGACGCCTGCCCACGCTGAGGCGGGCGTACATCGCTCTTAACTGGCTATGCGGGGCGTACGTCGGGCTAATGGCGGGGCGGGCGGACATGGGGCGCTAAATGGCGCGGCGGGCGGACATGGGGCGCTAAATGGCGCGGCGGGCGGACATGGGGCGCTAAATGGCGCGGCGGGCGGTCCTGGAGCGCTAAATGGCGGGGTAGGCCGACATCGCGCTAGATCTCGTCGGGAATGTCGGCGATGTCGTCGAGGGCGGAGGCGAGCTCGTCCGGGTCGCCGCCGATGCGCTCGGCGATCTCGATGAGCACGTGCAGCACGTCGTGGCGGTCATGGCCGAGGTCGAGCAGCCGCTGGGCCGCCTCCCACAGCTGCGGCGGGTCCCCGTCCCACAGCCGCGCGGCGATCTCCTCGTGCCAGGCCAGGTGCTCCTCGTCGATGGCGCCGACGTGGTCGATCTCCAGGAGGATGCGCCGGTCGGCCTCGTCGGCCGGGTTGAGCGCGTCCAGGTCGATGCCGCCGTGCACGCCCTGCAAGAACGGGAACGCGAAGGCCCGCCTGGCCAGCGCCGACAGGTCGCCATCGGGCAGCAGCCGCTCCAGCAGCGGCCGGTCCAGGCCGAACGAGGTCGGATCCCGGTACGCCTCCGGGAACTTGCCGGTCGCCTCCCACACGGCGTCCAGCGTGTCCTTGAGCCCCGTGTCGGGCAGGCCGGTGCGGCGGGCGGCGAAGCGGATCCACGCCGACAGTACGTGCGGCATGGCCTCCTGCTCGGCCACGCTTAACATCACCTTGCGCGGCAGCCAGTCGAGCAGGAACGTCTCGCACTTGGTCGGGCTCACCCGCAGCGGCCGGTTGAAGTCCTGCTCGCAGCCGTAGTCGATGATGTGGTCGGCGCACCGCGAGGCCGCCGACGGGTCGGACAGGTGCTCGGCCGCGTCGGAGGCGAGGAACTCCGCGGCCAGCATCGCCCGCCGCTCGCGGCTGTAGGGAGCCTCGATGTGCAGGGGAGCGGGGCGCTTGCGGCCCGGCGGGAGGGCCTTGAGCCGGGCGCGGGCGAAGGCGTGGTAGGCGCTGTAGCTGTCGCTGACCGGCGGCGGGGTCTTCGGCTCCCTGGTGGCCTTCATGGCCGACTCCAGCAGCGCCCTGGCCTGCTGGGGCTCGATCTCCTCGAACAGCAGCATCGGGTTGCCGGCCGCCTCGACGCGTGCCTTGTCCAGCAGCGTGTCGACCTGGGAGGAGACCCAGGCGTCGCGCGCCATGCCGAACATGTTGTGGTCGACGACCATGACCAGCGCGTGCCGGTCCTGCTCGCGCTCGACGGTCACCCGCGCCTCGCCGCCCGCCCGCTCGTCGCGGGGACTCTCACTCCAGCGGTAGCCGAACGTGCAGATCACGGTGTCCTGGTCGCCATAGGCGTCGCGGGAGACGTAGCAACCGGTCGGCTTGACCGCGCCGACCCGCTCGGCCCAGCCGGGCCGGGCCACGCCCGACTCCATCATCGCCAGCGCCGCGCCCTCCGCCTTGGCGCCCTGGCGGGCCGTGCCGAGATAGGCCAGGCAGATGAGCAGTGTCAGCGACGCCGGGGTGCCGGCCTTGGCGGCGTAGTCGACCAGACCTTCGCCGAGCACCTGCTCGACGTCACCACCCCTGACGCGCCTGCCCCACCAGGCTCCGATCATGTCGGAGACCATCAGCTCCGCGTCAAGGGGGCTGCGCACGGCCAGCAGCTCGCGAGCCGCCTGCACCATCTCCTTGAACACATCGTCTGGCGGGGTGCTCTCCCGGGGATCTCGTCGGTGTCGGCGCACGCCCTCACTCTCTCGCATTCCAGGCCGAAACGGTGCGTAGAACGCGGCCTGGTGACCCCGATGTTATCGGGGAGTTCGGGGCGGCGGTGCGGAGTTCACGATCGCCAGCAGATGTTCGCGGGCGATGCGTTCGATGACATCGGGTGTCGGGGAGATGCCGAGGTGCTGCGCGCAGGCGCAGACGTCGGACACGCAGCGGTCGATGGTGTCCACGGGTATGGTCAGGAACTCTTCGGCCAGCCTGAGACTGACCGGCTCCCTGAGGAAGCGTGTGGCCAGAGCGAGCATAGATGTGAGATTCCTCTGGAGCCCCGGGGCAAACCCCCAGGGAATGGATGCAGGGCGACTTGCGCTCCCATTTCATCTTTTCTCGGCTGAGTGTCAAGCCTCCACAACGCTTGTGTTCGCTTCTTCGGAACCGCATTCGTGCGAAGCTGTTCCCATGCGCATCCAGCTCGCCCAGCGGACGGAGGCCGACGATCTCCTCCGCCGAAGTCCGCTCGCCCTGCTCGTCGGCATGCTGCTCGATCAGCAGATCCCGATGGAATGGGCGTTCACGGGGCCTCACACCATCTCCGAACGCCTCGGGCACGACCTCACCGCGGACGAGATCGCGGCTCGCGACCCCGAGGAGTTCGCCGCGCTGCTGGCCGTCAAACCGGCTGTGCACCGCTACCCCAAAGCGATGGCGGACCGGGTCCAGCAGCTGGCCGCCTACCTCGTGGAGCACTATGACGGCAATCCCGAGCGGGTCTGGAGTGACGCGGCCGACGGCAAAGAGTTGCTCAACCGGCTCCAGGGACTTCCCGGCTTCGGCAAGCAGAAGGCTCAGATATTTTTGGCATTGCTCGGCAAGCAAATGGGGGTTCAACCGCCAGGATGGCGCGAGGCGGCCGGACCCTATGGCGAGGAGGGGTCGTTGCGTTCGGTAGCGGATGTGGTCGACGCCGACACACTGGGTCGCGTTCGGGCCGCCAAGCAGGAGGCCAAGCGCGCGGCCAAGGCCAAGTAGCCTGATCTTGCTGCGCAACGTGGAGCGATTTTGACAGGATGCGTTGACCGTATGGCGGCCGGGGCTTCCGTCCGCGCCTGCCCATCGCCGATGATGTACTGCAGAATCCGGTCGCCCGGAGCTGCGCTACGCCGATACACAGTTATGGAGATGTGCCGCGTGGGAGACCCTGGCACGCGACGGAGGTGCCGACCATGAGCGCCGAGACCTCCGTTCCCCGTCCCCGGGAGTCGGATGTGGACATCTCAGACTCCGCCCTCTTCAAGGGCATGCTGTCGGAGGCGGAGTTCGCCTTCGCGTTCTTCGACGCCGCGGGCCACGTACAACTGGTCAACGACGTGTTCACCGAGGTCGTCGGCGTACCCGCCGAGCGGCTCGTCGGCCGCGCGCCCGCCGAGACGCTCACGGCCGACCTCAGCCAGCTCATCACCCATGCGGTCCAGGCCGTCACCGAGAGCGACTCTCCGGTCACCGAGAGCCGCGTACGCGTGCGTTCGTCCGAGGGGGAGACCAGGCACTGGTCGCTGTCGTTCTCGCCGGTGCACGACGACGCGGGTGAGTTGCGGGCGATCGCGCTCATCGGTCTCGACGTGACCGAGAGCCGCCAGGTCGAAGAGGACCTGCGGCGCAGCGAGGAGCGCTACCGCTCGCTGGTCGAGGCGCAGTCGCAGCTCGTCTGGATCACCTCGCCGACCGGCACGGTGGTGGAGGACGCGCCGCAGTGGCGTGCCATCACCGGCCAGGGGCTGGAGGAATACCTCGCCCTGGGCTGGCTGGAGGCCGTGCATCCGGAGGAGCGCCAGCAGACCGAGGAAGCCTGGAAGGAGGCGCTGCGCGGCCGCACCATGTTCGAGTGGAACTACCGCGTGCGCACCCGGGCCAGCGGTTACCGCCACTTCGAGGTGCGGGCCGTACCCATCATCAGGCACGGCAGGGTCGTCGAGTGGGTCGGCGCCAACACCGATGTGACGCCGCAGCGCGAGGCCGAGGAGATGCGCGGCAGGCTGACCGACCAGCTCGGCGCCGCGGCCCTGCGCACCGCGCGGCTGCAGGGCGCCACCGCCCAGCTGGCCGAGGCGCTCACCGTCGAGCAGGTGGTGCAGGTCATCATCGACGTCGGCCGCACCGCCCTGGCCGCGGACCGCTCCGCGGTCGCGCTGCTCGACCCCGACCGTGCCGCGCTCAAGCTGATCAACGGCGAGGGCGTCCCCGAGGCGTCCGACACGCTCGGCGAGGAGATTCCGCTCTCCTCCTCCAGCGTGATGACCATGGCGGTCAACAGCCGTCGGCCGGTCTTCGCCGAGTCGCCCGACAGGCTGAAATCCCAGCTTCTCGAAGCCGGCGGCGACGAGCAGGTGCTGACCAATTATCTCACGCACAGTGACGAGCGAGCCTGGGTCGGGCTGCCGCTGCTGGCGGCCGGGCGGGCGCTGGGCGCGCTGCGTTTCTCCTTCACCAGGCCGCAGAAGATCTCCCAGGAGGACGGCGTCTTCCTGGAGGCGCTCGCCGGGCAGTGCGCGCTCGCCGTGGAGCGGGCCACGCTGTTCGAACGCGAGCACAAAACCGCCGAGACGCTCCAGCGCAGCCTGTTGCCCGACCGCCTGCCGGTGATCAAGGGCCTGGTGCTGGCCCAGCGGTTCCGTTCGGGCAGCCGCCACGTCCAGGTCGGCGGCGACTGGTATGACGCCTTCGTGCTGCAGGACGGCCGGGTCGCTGCGGTCGTGGGCGACGTCATGGGCAAGGGCGTCAAGGCCGCGGCGGGGATGGGCCGCATCCGCAACGCCATGCGCGCCCTGGCGCTGACCAACCCGCCGCCCGCAGCCGTGCTCACCGGCCTCGACCGGGTCTTCGACGCCACCGAAGAGGAAGAGCAGGTCACGACCCTCGCCTACATGGTGGTCGAGCCCGTCACCGGCGAGGGCACGCTGGCCCTGGCGGGCCATCCGCCGCCCGTCCTGGTCTCCCCGCAGGGCACCGCGGTCCTGGGCGACGTCGAGCCGGGCACGCCGCTGGGCTGGCCGACCAGCCGCCGGCAGTTCCGGTTCGTGGTGCCGCCGGGACACACCGCCGTGCTCTATTCAGACGGCTTGGTGGAGAACCGGAAACGCGGTTTGGACGCAGGACTCGCAGAGCTTTGCAGTGTTGTGACCGAAGCGCCGCCTGAGGTGGTCAGTAGTCCGCACATGTTGCTGGACTTCCTGGTTGACCGGATGTTGTCTGGATATGAACAGGATGATGACGTTACCGCCCTGGCTATCCATGTGCCGCCCGCCACGAAGAGTGACTGAATGAATCAGTCATAAGGGTTGCTTTCGGGTATCAGTGCCGCGCTTACGTACGCACTACTGTCTGGCTCGGCCTAGGGTGGAGGTCAACCGCCGGGAGGTGGCCGTATGGAGTGCGTGGTCGTGCCAGAATGCTGGACAGGTCCGTCGCGATCCGCACGGCCGCATCGTTCTCCGAGAGAGGCAACAGCCCCCCAGCGGGTATCTGGGTCCATAGTCGCCACGCGTTCGTTCGAGAGGTGTTCGTGTCGCCTGCAAGTTCGACTCGCTCGAAGCCACAAGAGCTGAACGAGCCCGTCATTCAGCGACTGCTCGAGCGTGGGCGCTCGCAGGGTTTCCTCGAGTCTGAGGATGTCCGTCAGGCCTTCGAGGAGGCGGACATCCCCATGTCGCACGCCGCCGCATTTTTGCGGAACCTCAGTAAAGAGGGCGTGACCGTGGTGGTGACCGCCGCGGATTCGGCTGCGCCGAAAAAGTCTCGTGGTCCAGCAAAGCGCCGTACCGCTGCCCCCGTCAAGACCAAGGCCGCAGCGGCCGCCAAAGAGCAGCAGCCTGAGACCGTGACCGCGGTCGTGGGCGCCGCCGAAGCCGAGCCCGCCCCCAAGAAGGCGGCTCCTGCCAAGAAGGCCGCTCCGGCGGCGAAGAAGGCGGCCGTGCCCGCCAAGAAGGCCAAGCCAGACAGCGCTGGGCCTGCCGAGACCAAGCCGAAGAGCCCCGAGGGCGTCGACGACGACGAGGACGTCGAGCTCGAGGCGGATGTCGACCTCGAGGACCTCGAAGACATCGAGGTCGAGGACGAGGAGATCGTCGCCGCGGACGACTCCGAGACCGAGGGCGACACCGACGACGACACCGAGGACGAGCCCAAGACCGCCGACGTGGCAGTCGTCGCCGCCAAGGAGAAGACCGAGGACGAAGTCCTCATCCTCTCCGACGACGACGATGACGCGCCGGTCGCGCAGGTGGCCGCCGCCGGCGCCACCGCCGACCCGGTCAAGGACTACCTCAAGCAGATCGGCAAGGTCCCCCTGCTCAACGCCGAGCAGGAGGTCGAGCTGGCCAAGCGCATCGAGGCGGGACTGTTCGCCGAGGAGCAACTGGGCGGCGGCGAGACCGAGGGTCTGCCGGTCGACGTCCGGGCCGAGCTCGAGTGGATCGCCGAGGACGGCCGCCGGGCCAAGAACCACCTGCTGGAGGCCAACCTCCGTCTGGTGGTCTCGCTGGCCAAGCGCTACACCGGGCGCGGCATGCTGTTCCTGGACCTGATCCAGGAGGGCAACCTCGGCCTGATCCGCGCGGTCGAGAAGTTCGACTACACCAAGGGCTACAAGTTCTCCACCTACGCCACGTGGTGGATCCGGCAGGCGATCACCCGGGCCATGGCCGACCAGGCGCGGACCATCCGCATCCCGGTCCACATGGTCGAAGTGATCAACAAGCTGGCCCGGGTTCAGCGGCAGATGCTGCAGGACCTCGGCCGGGAACCCACGCCGGAAGAGCTGGCCCGCGAGCTGGACATGACCCCCGAGAAGGTGGTCGAGGTCCAGAAATACGGTCGCGAGCCCATCTCGCTGCACACCCCCCTCGGTGAGGAGGGCGACAGCGAGTTCGGTGACCTCATCGAGGACTCCGAGGCCATCGTGCCGGCCGACGCCGTCAGCTTCACGCTGCTCCAGGAGCAGCTGCACTCCGTTCTCGACACATTGTCGGAGCGGGAAGCGGGCGTCGTGTCGATGCGGTTCGGCCTCACGGACGGGCAGCCGAAGACACTCGACGAGATCGGCAAGGTCTACGGGGTGACGCGTGAGCGCATCCGGCAGATCGAGTCGAAGACGATGTCCAAGCTGCGTCATCCGTCCCGGTCCCAGGTGCTGCGCGACTACCTGGACTAACGGTAGATCGTTTCACCCCTGGCCCCGCACAGCTCCGGCTGTGCGGGGCCAGGTGCTTTTCATGCCTCTTTGTTGAGGCGTTTCGCCTGGGCGCGGCCGACAGCGCTGGCCCGGTGCAGGTAATCCGCGATCACGGCCAGCTCCGCGTCCGAGTACGTCTCCATCACCTCGGCGAACGCCTTGCCCGGCGTCTCCCAGGCGGCACCGATCCTGGCCTGGGCCGAGGGGGCGAGGGCGACCAGCGCCCGCCTGCGGTCCGCCGGATCGGTGTGCCGTACGACGAGACCGGCCTTCTCCAGCCGGTCCACCAGGCGGGTGGCGGAGCCGGGCGTCAGGCCCGTCAGACGGGCGATCTCCCCGGTGCTCACCGGTCCGGCCTCCAGATCCAGCAGCGCCACGCACTGCAGGTCTGTCGAGTGAATGCCCAGATGGTCGGCCAGCGCCTGATTGAAAAGCACATATGCCGCATAGTGCCGCTGGCTCTCGTCGATGATCTGCTTCAGCGTTTCCGCTCGGGTTGACACCAGGCTGCTCCGTACCTCATATTTATGTGCGCCGCGCAATCTTTGCATGGCGCACTCTTTGTGTCACGTACGCATTCTATCGAGGGGACCCGCATGTCCGCACTCATCCGCGCCTCACCCGTCCAGGCGGACCGGCGGTGGGCCGTCCTGGGCGTCATCATCGCCGCCGCCGTCCTGGACCTGCTCGACGCGACGATCACCAACGTCGCCGCCCCCACCATCGCGGCCGACCTCGGCGGGGGAGCGGCCCTGATCCAGTGGCTCGGCGCCGCGTACGCGCTGGCGCTCGGGGTCCTGCTGGTGGTCGGCGGGCGGCTCGGCGACCGGTATGGCCGTCGCCGCCTCTTCCTTCTCGGCATCACCGGCTTCACGCTCGCGTCCGTCGCCTGCGGGCTGGCGGCAAGCCCCGGTGTGCTCATCGGTGCCCGGCTGGTGCAGGGCGGGTTCGGGGCGCTGATGATCCCCCAGGGGTTCGGCATCCTGGGGGTCGTCTTTCCCCGTGATCAGCTTGGCAAGGCCTTCAGCGTGTTCGCTCCCGCACTTGGCGTCTCTTCGGTCGGGGGGCCGGTGGTGGCGGGCTTTCTGATCGAGGCCGATCTGTTCGGGCTGGGGTGGCGCACGATGTTCCTGATCAACATCGTGCTCGGGGGCGCCGCGCTCGTCGCCGCCACCCGGCTCCTGCCTGCCGACGCCAATCATGATCGCTCCAGAGGATCTGGGGTGGACGGTGTTGGTGCCGGGCTGCTGGCGGTGACCATGGTGGGCCTCCTGTACGGCCTGATCGACGGCTCGGCCCACGGGTGGACGCTCCTCCCGATCCTGTGCCTGGCCGCTGGGCTGGTGTTCTTCGGCCTGTTCTGCCTACGCCAGCGCACCGCCGCAAGCCCGCTGATCGAGCCGTCGCTCCTGCGCAACCGCGGCTTCACCGCCGGCCTGGTCCTGGGCATGGTCTTCTTCGCCGCGGTGTCTGGCCTCCTGTACGTGCTCGTGCTGTTCATGCAGTACGGCCTGCGCTTCACGCCCGTACAGGCGGCGCTCGGCCTGGCCCCGGTGGCAGTGGGCATCGTCATCGCCTCGGTGGCCTGCCACCGGCTCATCGACCGGTTCGGCCGCACGCTGATCACGATCGGCCTGACCGTCGCGCTGATCGGCACCAGCTGGCTGCTGGCCGTCGTCTCCGGGGTCGTGGACGGCACCTGGGCGCTCGTCCTCGCGGCGCTGGTCATCGGGCTGGGCATGGGCACCTGTTTCGGCACCATCTATGACGTCACCTTGGGCGACATCGACCCGCGTGAGGCCGGCAGCGCCAGCGGATCGCTCTCCGCGGTCCAGCAGCTGGCCAACGCCATCGGCGCCGCGGCCGTGACCACCGTCTACTTCCGTACCGGCAACCAGGCGGAGGCCGCGACCGGCAGCCTGCTCGTCGTGGTCGCCGCCGTGATCACCTGCTGCGGCCTGGTGTGGCTCCTACCGCGCAAGGCCCAGCCGCGCCGCCATTGAATAGCCCGCACGAAGCTCATCAAACTCAGATCCATCATCAGCAAGCTCAGATCCATCATCAGAAAGGCATATCCCGATATGACTACCCTTGTTACCGGCGCTCGTGGCGCCGTCGCGAGTGAGCTCATCGCCATCCTGCGCCGACGCGGTCTGCCCGTCCGCCCGGCCTCCCGCCAGCCCGGCGACCCGTCGATCACCACGTGCGACCTCAGCGACCCCGCGACGTTCCCCGCCGCCCTGGCCGGCATCACCTCGGTCTTCCTGTACGCCGAAGCGTCGCACATCGACGCCTTCGTCAAGGAGGCGACCACGGCCGGAGTCGAGCACATCGTGCTCCTGTCGTCCTCCTCCGTACTCGGCCCTGACCCCGAGGCCAGCCCCCTGGCCAAGTCCCACCTGGACGTGGAGCGCGCCCTGACCGCCGCGCCCTTCCGCAGCACGCTGCTGCGTCCTGGTTCGTTCGCCGGCAACGCCCTGGCCTGGTCCTGGCCCGTCAAGGCCGGCGAGCCGGTGAGCCTGCCGTACCCCAACTCGCACAACGACCCCATCCACGAGGCCGACATCGCCGAGGTGGCCGCCGCCGTGCTCACCGACCCGGCTCTGGGCGGCCGACCGTACCTGCTGACCGGGCCTGAATCGATCACCTTCGCCGAGCAGATCGGCATCCTCGGCCACGCGACCGGCAGGGACATCACCATCAGGAACGTCACGCGGGAGGAGTGGAAGGCGGAGATGGCGGACTACATCCCGGAGCACTTCGCCGAGCCGTTGCTGGACTGGTGGCAGTCCAACGACGGCGTGCCGGTCGAGATCACCACAGACGTCGAGCGTTTGATCGGCCGCCCCGGCCGTACGTTCGCGGCTTGGGCGGCGGACCATCTGGCTGACTTCACAGGCTGACGTCGAGGGTCCAGGGGCGGCTGGGGCGGGTGGGCTCGATCAGCTGGACCGCGTGGCCGTGGCCGGTGAGGAGCGCGGCCAGTTCGCCGGGTGTGGCGGAATCCGCCCCGGTCTCCAGCAGGGTGCGGGCGATCTCACCCCGGGTCGCCTTCGCCATGTGGCTGACCACCTTGCCATCGCGGAACACCCGTACCGCCACAGACCGCTCCCCGGGCTGCCAGGCTCCCGCGTAGGTGGCCGAACGCAGGTCGACCACCAGCCCGTCCAGGCGCTCCAGCTCTTTGGACACTGTGGGTCGCCAGAAGGCGGCCAGCCCGCCCAGCACCGGCAGGCTCACCCCCATCGACAGCCGGTACGGGGGGATGCGGTCGATGATCCGCAACACGCCCCAAAGGCCGGAGAAGATGAGCACCGACTCCTCGGCCCGCTTCCTGGCTTCGTCCGTCAGGGTGCCGAGACCGAGCTTCTCGTAGAGGACGCCGGTGTAGAGATCGGCCGCCGGGAGGGCCGGAGCGGTTTGGAGCTCCAGGTTTTTGGCCAGTTCGCCTGCCAGGCCGGGCGACAGGCCGAGGACGTCGAGGGCGTCACGCCGTTTGGACGCTCTCATGAGCGCGGTCAGTACGCGTTTGCGCGGTCTGTCCAGGGCGGGGAACGAAAGCTCTCCCAAGGGAGGACCGCTGCCCTCCCCGGCCTTCCCCTCCGAGGGTGGCAACAAAATCAGCACGCCACAGCATAATCAACTACCGCCAGTTGTCGGTGGTTTGCTCTCGCGGTCCCGTCTGGCTGAAGGGAGGCCCGTAGCTGTGGCTGGTTGATGGCAGCCCAGCCTGCGGCGCCGCCTGTGGCGATGTTGCGGGCCGCGATGTGGTCGGCGTGCCCAGCGAGGCCACACCTTTTGCAGACGAACCGGCCCCGCGCCGGCCTGTTCGCCCTGGCCACGCACCCGCACTCCGGACACGCCTGCGAGGTGTAGGCGGGGTCGACCAGCACGAAGGCGACTTCGGCGCGGGCGGCTTTGTAGCGAGTGAAGGTGATCTGCTGGGCGTACGCCCAGTTGTGCAGGGTGCGCCGCTGGAGCCGATGAGCCCTTACCCGGCCGCGGATGCCCTGCAGATCCTCCAGGGCGACGCCACGGCCGGTGCGTTCGGCTTCACGCACCACAAACGTCGAGATTTGGTGGTTGAGGTCGGTCATCATCCACACGCCCGGACAGGCGGCGCAGCACCCGCCGTGCCGCCGGAGTGCCCTTCTTTTGGAGCCGGCGGCGTTGGCGGTGGCGTCGCTCCCGCAGGGTGCGGACGTGGCCGTTGCCGCCGATCGGGCCGGCCAAGGCGGGGCCGGGCAGCACCACGCCATCGGAGGTGACCGCAGGCGTCCTTGGCCGCCTCCATATCAGGTCCAGCTGGTTGGGTAAGGTGCGCGAATGGACTTTGACCTGCTTGTTCATGAAGCCTGGCCTGCCTATGAGCAGCGGACGTACGACGGCTGGATCCTTCGCTACGCCGGTGGCGTGACCAAACGCGCGAACTCCGTGCTCGCCCTGGGGCGGCCCGCCGATCTCGCCGGCGCGATCGAGGCGGCCGAGGCCTTCTACGCCGAGAAGGGGCAGCGGAGCGTGTTCTCCGTTGGAGTGGGGGCGATGCCGGGACTCGACGACGAGCTGGCCGCCCGGGGATATGGGGTCGTCGATCCAACCGTGATCATGGTGGGGGACGGCGTGCCGGATCCTGTTCGTCAGGTTCGGGTGGAGGAGCGGCCCTGGCCGGGATGGCTGGAGACCTGGTGGGCCGTGGACGGGCGCTACGCCGAGGGCGTCGAGGCGGCTGAGCGGATCTGCCGAGGGGTGCCCGCCCTGTACGCCGCGGTCGAGGAGGACGGTCGGGCCGTCGCCGTCGGCCGAGGTGTGCCGCAGGGGGAGACGATCGGGATCTACTGCATGGCCACATTGCCCCGGGCTCGCCGCCGTGGGCTGGCCAGGAGCGTGTTGCGTGCTCTCGTACGGCGTAGTGGGGCGCGTACGGCCTATCTGGTGACCACCGCGCCCAACGAGGCGGCCCAGGCCCTGTACCGAAGCGAGGGCTTCGAGGCGCGGGCCCGCTACCACTACAGAGTGAAGTAGGGCCGCGTGAGGTGAGACGGCCTGAGGCGTGACGAAACGGCGGTCCCGGGCCTGCCGGGATCGCCGTTCCGCTTCGTGCAATATGTTGTTATCTCATCACGACCAGCGCCGGTTAGCGCTCGTCGTTGGGGGCCACTGTTGCGGGTTCGCTGAGCCGAGCAGACTCGTCCAGGATGTCGGCGCCCTTATCGCGGAGCGCTGCTATGTGCTGACGCCCGTGATGAGCGCAGAACAGCAGCTCCCCACCCACAGGCAGGGTCGCGCGAATGTAGGCCTGGGCGCCGCAACGGTCGCAACGGTCGAGGGCCGTCAGCGGCTTAACGGGGGCGAGAGCTCCAGTCACGTATCGCCTTTCGGGTCACCCTCGCCGAAGCGAGGATCTGGCGTCAGTCACTTGGACAACATCTAACCGGACGTGGACGTTCCCAATCACTGCCCGGCTACGCCGAGAGCAGAATGTGGCCGGAAGTGATGGAGAGCCGCCGCCTGGTAACACCAAACCTGCCGTCATGGCAAGCTTGTACGCGTGCGTAGGGGAAGAACGATAGGCTACGCACACATGTTCGATGCCTAGTTCGACACTTGGACGTTCGAGACTTAGACGTTCGACGCTTAGACGCAGGGAGCCGGAGTGACGCTAGTGGAGGCGGGTTACACGGCTCGCCACCTGTCGGTGCTTGAGGGGCTGGAAGCGGTCCGCAAGCGCCCTGGCATGTATATCGGGTCAACCGACAGCCGCGGGCTCATGCACTGCCTCTGGGAGATCGTCGACAACGGCGTCGACGAGGCGCTCGCCGGGCACTGCAGCCGCATCGAGGTGGAGCTCTACCCCGACGGCTCCATCGAGGTGCGTGACAACGGCCGCGGCATCCCCGTCGACATCGAGCCCAAGAGCGGCCTGGCCGGTGTCGAGCTCGTCTACACCAAGCTCCACGCCGGCGGTAAGTTCGGCGGCGGCGCCTATGGCGCGTCCGGCGGCCTGCACGGCGTGGGCGCCTCCGTGGTCAACGCCCTGTCCGAGCGCCTCGACGTCGAGGTCGACCTGCACGGCCAGATCCACGAGATCAGCTTTCGCCGCGGCGTTCCCGGCATCTTCGACGGCGACGGCCCGAAGGCCAAGTTCAAGAAGAAGTCCGGCATGCGCGACGGCGGCAAGCTGCCCAAGCAGGTCACCGGCACCAGAGTGCGGTTCTGGGCCGACAAGCAGATCTTCCTGCCCGATGCCGAGGTCTCGCTCGACGAGATCCACGTCCGCCTGCGCCAGACCGCCTTCCTGGTCCCCGGCCTGAGCCTGGCCGTGATCGACAGCAGGCACGAGGAGCGGGCCGAAGAAGAGTTCCACTTCGACGGCGGCATCTCCGAGTTCACCGAGTTCCTGGCCCGCGACGAGGCCGTCTGCGACGTGCTGCGCCTGCAGGGAGTCGGCCACTTCCACGAGACCGTCCCGGTGCTCGACGACCAGGGCCACATGACGCCCACCGAGGTGCAGCGCGAGCTCACCGTCGACGTGGCCGTGCGCTGGGGCAAGGGCTACGACTCGACCGTCCGCTCGTTCGTCAACGTCATCGCCACCCCCAAAGGCGGCACCCACCTCACCGGCTTCGAACGCGGCCTGGCCCGCACGATCAACGAACTGCTGCGCGAGACCCGTCTGCTGAAGAACGGCGACGACCCGGTCAGGGGAGAGGACATCTCCGAGGGCCTGACCGGAGTCGTCACGGTTCGGGTGCCGGAGCCGCAGTTCGAGGGCCAGACCAAGGAGGTGCTGGGCACCTCGGCGGCCACCCGCATCGTCTCCCACGTGGTCTCCCGCGAGCTCAAGGAGCTGTTCGCCAATCCGCCGCGCGGCTACAAGCAGCCCCTGCGCGCCGTGCTGGAGAAGATCGTCGCCGCGGCCAAGGCCCGCATCGCGGCCCGCGAGCACCGCGACAACCAGCGCCGCAAGAGCGCCCTGGAAAACTCCGCGCTCCCCGCCAAGCTCGTCGACTGCCGCAGCGACGACATCGACCGCAGCGAGCTGTTCATCGTCGAGGGCGACTCCGCGCTGGGCACCGCCAAGCTGGCCCGCGACTCGGAGTTCCAGGCCCTCCTGCCGATCCGCGGCAAGATCCTCAACGTGCAGAAGGCGTCCGTGAGCGACATGCTCAAGAACGCCGAGTGCGCCGCGATCATCCAGGTGGTCGGCGCGGGCTCCGGCCGCTCCTTCGACATCGAGGCGGCCCGCTACGGCAAGGTCATCCTGATGGCCGACGCCGACGTCGACGGCGCCCACATCCGCTGCCTGCTGCTGACCCTCTTCCACCGCTACATGCGGCCCATGGTCGAAGCGGGCCGGGTGTTCGCCGCGGTCCCGCCGCTGCACCGCATCGAGCTCACCAACCCCGGCCGGGGCAAGGAGAAGTACATCTACTGCTACTCCGACGCCGAGCTGCAGAAGGTGCTGCGCGACCTGGAGCGACGCGGCCGGCGCTGGAAGGACCCGGTGCAGCGCTACAAGGGTCTGGGCGAGATGGACGCCGACCAGCTCGCGGAGACCACGATGGACCCCCGCCACCGCATCCTGCGCCGCGTCCGCATCGAGGACGCGGAGACGGCGGAGGGGATCTTCAGCCTGCTGATGGGGAGCGACGTGGCTCCGCGCCGCGAGTTCATCGTCAACAGCGCCGCCGAAGTCGACCGCGACCATATTGACGCCTGAATCATCTTTTTTGGGCTTTCTTTTACGGCAGGCACGGTAAGCCCCAGACGCCGTAGCGGGCTGGGGTCTGTCCAGGGGCACGCTCCTCCGGTGGAGCGGGTCGGGCGCCGTGACGTGCGCATGGTTGACCGTGGCTTCCGTGTGGTTGAGTCCCTGATGCTCAACAGACCGCAGCATGGCCCGCCGAGCCATTCAGCGCACCCAGGACCTGCCCAGCACGCCTCAGAGCCGCCCAGGCCCGTTCAGCCAGCTCCCGTTCCTCAGAGTCGTAGCTTCGAGGCTGCCCAGGCCGGTTCAGCCCTCAGGGCCTTACTCAGGCCGCTCAACTCAGCGCGCCCGAGCTCGCCCATGCCCTCAGCGCTCTGCTCGGCGGCTCTGTTCGCCTCCTCTCACTAGTCTGGGCCGCACGCTGGGCATTTTCTGGGCATAATGCTGGGCTTTCTATGGGCATCGCGGGATGCTGAAGCCATGACAGTTACGAGCGCGACTCGGGGCCTCGTCACCGACGACGCTTTGTCCGCCGAGGTGCGGGCGTTGCTGCGTGCTGGGATGCCGATCCGCGCCCCGCAGTGCGGGCCTGCCCTGCTAGCCCTGCCCGGCGTGCGAGCCCGCGCCCGCGCCGAGAACCGGGCCAGCCGCGCCCAGGCCCTGGACTTTCGCCGTCTGCACCGACCACGGCCCCTACTCCACCAGCGTGACCGCTGACGGCGGCTGCTACCTGGATCTGGCCACCCTGTACCGGAACCTGGTCAAGGAACGCATGGCCATGCGTGACCCGGTCACCCTGCCGGTCATGGTCAAGGGCGGCGACTGGGCGTATGGCTGCCAGCTTGTCGACGAAGCCTTCGCCCTGCTGCCCGGCCTGGCCCCACCGCCGCGCATCTTCACCCCGATGGTGCTCACCGACACCGGCGCCAAACTGTCCAAATCGCTGATCCGCGACGGCAAGATACCGCCGCCGCCCGGCGCCCGCGACTGGATGCTGGACATCACCACCTGGCCCGGCGACACCGATTCCTTCGTCGACGCCATGGTCTGGCTGGTCGGCAAGATGCTCACCGACCCCAAACACTTCTACCGCAGCTACACCACCCAGGAACTGGATCGCATCATGACCGCCCGCCCCGCGAGCTCCACGGGCGTGCGCGCCCGCGAGATGAACCTCTACCGCCGCTACTTCGACCTGGTCGCCACCGGGCGCAAGACCATCGAAGTCCGTGTGCAATACCCCAACTTGCGCAACCTCGCCGCTGGAGACCGCATCCGCTTCGTCTGCGGCCGCGACGACGCCCTCACCCGCGTCAAACGCGTCGCCCGCTACACCAGCTTCGAAGAGATGCTCGACTCCGAAGGCGCCGCCAACGTGAACCCCGACAGCCCCCGTGAGCAGCAACTGGCCAACATCCGCCGGATCTACGGCCCGGAAAAGGAAGCGCTCGGCGTGCTGGCCATCGAGATCGAGCTCATCGAACCCGTCACCGCGTGAGACAAGCGTCCTGCCCTCACCACGAGGATGGCCCACACACCGCGCGCGGGCCATCGCTTGCGCCCACCGCTGTCATGGTGCCGACCTCAGCGGGGAGCCTTCAAATGGGTCGCAAGGTGCTGGTGTCCAGGACTGGCCACAGGTTGGTGATCTGGTTGTCCTTGAGTTCGAAGATGACGCAGGCCCTGATCTCCAGGGGCTGGTTTGTTGGTGGTACGCCGAAGAAGGTGCCGGTGTGGGTGCCCCTCAGGGTCCATCTGGTGGCGACTTTGTTGTCTTCTGCGATCATGTCCTGGACGTCGAAGTGCATGTCTGGGAGGGCTGAGCGGATGTGGGTGGAGATCTGCTTGACGCGCTCCGGGCCGGGTGGGTCGTCGGGGTCGGTGGAGAGGGTGCTGGCGATGATCTCGTCGGCTACGTCCAACCGGCCCTGGTTGAGCACCTCGTCGTACAGGCGCATGACGACGTCCTTCATCGGGATATCCTTCCGATTGGCTAGTTACTAGAGATGCTTATCTCTAGTTTTCCTAGATATTTGAAAAGCTAGAGAATTTGGTGGGCGATGTCAAGACGTGCGACCTTGGTGACCGCGTTGCTCGAAGCGCTGCGCAAGACCAACGTGCTTTCGGTCTCGATGAGTCAGGCGGCCGCGGGGCGCATCGGCATCAACACCACCGATCTCCACTGCCTCAACCTGTTGAGTGAAGGGGCCCTGACGGCCAGCGAATTGGCGCGGCGGGCCGGGATCACCACCGCGTCCGTCACCGGGGTCATCGATCGGCTCGAATCGGTGGGGTATGTGCGGCGGGAGCGGGACGACGCCGATCGGCGGAAGGTCGTGGTGACGCTCGTGCTGGAGCGGGCGGCGGTGGACGTGGCACCGGTGTTCACGCCGCTGATCAAGGCGTGGCGGGCTTCGTTGAGTGATTACAGCGATGAGCAGCTTGAGGTGATCACCGACTTCATGAACAAGACGCAGGCCGTGTTCCAGGACGAGGTCGAGCAGATGCGCTCCGGGCCGTCGAGCTGATCTCCGCCCTCGACACCTCCAGGCACGCTGGGCCCGTCCGGAGGCGCTGGGTCCGCGCGCGGACATGCTGAGCCTGCGCGGACATGCTGGGCTCGTGCCGACGCGCCGAGCTCGCCCGGACATGCCGAAGGGGGCCGGGAGAGCCCGGCCCCCTTCGGGGTTTCAGGTGGTCAGCGCCAGTAGATGACTGTCAGGGTCGGGGGCTTGACGCCCTCGTCCTTGTTCTCCGACGCGGCGAAGGCGCGCCAGTTGGTGGCCTCCGTCTCGTTGGCGCCCTTCAACTGGACGCCGTAGTTGGCGGCGCCCGAGGCCCAGGCCTTGGCCATGGTGGTCACCGGCCACGCCAGGTAGCCGGCGCCCCCGGCGCACGGTGCGGTCCAGGTTCGGCCGCGGCCCGCGCGGTTCGTCGCCTGGCCCTGTGTGGTGGTGCTGGGCTTGTTGTCCCAGTTCAGGTCGGTCTCGTCCCACGGGCTGGTGATCCGCTGGGCGGTGAGGCCGGAGCCCACGCTGAGGCCGCAGGCGTTCGTCTCCAGGTTCCACAGCGCCATGTTGGCGAATATGACCCGCTTGCCGGTCAGCTTGTGGGTGTCGAACTTGACCAGGCTGCGCATGACGTCGCCACCCTGGCCGTTCTCCCATGGCATGGTTCCCGCGATGATCATCGGGTCGCCGGGGTGCGAGGCCCAGGAGGTGGCGACGTCGGTGTCCGTCACGCTCGGCAGCGTGATCACCGGGTCGACGGTCACCGGGTAGACGCGCGACGGGTCCGCCAGGAACTTGGCGTCCGGCTTGAGCACGAGAACCTTGGTGCCGTTCTGCGTCTCGACCGTGGTGTCGATCTTCGAGAGCGAGTCGCCGCGAGGCTTGCCGTGGCCCTTCGAGTCCCACATGACCGGCTGCGGCCCGGCGGCGACCACCTGGTCACCGGCCGTACTGGTCAGGAGAAGGCGGCCGTCGGCCGACTCGGACAGATCGACGCCTTCGGTCTGTACGGGAATGCGGAGCTCCAGCGGGCCGGAGGGCTTCTCGCGCAGAACGACGTCGTGACGGAATCCCGTCGGCAGGACGGTGACGACGAGGTCGGCCCCCGGGCCCGCCGCGTCGGTGAAAGTTGCGACGTTCGCCTTGACGACCGGCTTGGGCAGCGCGGTCGGCCACTTGAGTGCGAACACGCGGCCGTTGTCGTCGGTCATCTTCGCCAGCGTGCCCTCGCCGCCGTTGGAGACCTCGACCTGGGCGCGTGAGGCGCGCGGCTTCAGTACCGCGCCATCGGCGACGAGTGAGGTGTCGATGGGCACCCACTGGCCGTTCTGCTGCACCTGGGACGGGCCCGAGGTGATGGTCGCGGTGAAGCTGCCGTCGGGGTTGGCGACGGTGGTGCTGGACTCGTCCGACAGGCTCGGCACGGGTACGGGCTGGCCGTCGGCGGCGGCCTGGGCCGACGCGACGTCCTCGGCGCTCTGGCCGGTGGCGGCCAGAGCGGCGGAGGCCGGGATGGCCGTGGCGGCGGTGAGCACGGTCACGGCGCTGAGCCCGAGGGCCAGGCGGCCCATGGAACGGTTGAGAGACTTACGCAAAATCAACGTCCTAACAATCGATGGGTGTGGAGTAGCGCGAATGCGCTGACTTCAGGGCGTCGGGCGGGGGACTGGCCCCCGGCGACGATCACCGATCGTTAGGCGGCACCGGATTGATCGTTAACATGAATCCCCGTTTCTTTCGCGGCGACAAGATCGCCGACGGGTCACAGGGATATCACAGGCAACAGCACGGCAAAGTAAGAGACCGCTCGGGTGCGATATTTCTCACAAAACGCAGAGTTATCGGGTCAAGCGGAGAGTCATTCCAGGGCGACCGGCAGCAGTTCGCCCGTGTGCACGTCGTAGATCGCGCCGCCCACCGGCAGCCCCGGCGGCAGGAAGGGCGAGGAGCGGATCCGCGTGAGGTCGTGGCGCAGGGCCGCGCCCTGGTCGGGGACGGTGTGGAACTCCAGGCTGCGGGTGTCGACGCCGTGCCGCTGGGTGAGCTCGTGTACATCGGCGTCGGTGACCTTCGACATGCCGCAGTCGGTGTGGGGCATCACCAGGACGCGTTCCACGCCGAGCAGGTAGACGGCCAGGACGAGGGTGCGCAGGACGTCGTCCGTCACGCGCGCGCCCGCGTTCCGCAGGATCTTCGCGTCGCCCGCCTCCAAGCCCAGTAGGCCAAGGGGGTCGATGCGGGAGTCCATGCAGGTCACCACGCCGAGTCCGCGAGCGGCCCGGCCGGTCAGTTCGGAATTCCGGAATTTAGCAGCATATTTCGCATTGGCGGAAATCAGGTCATCGAACTGGCTCATGTGACAGATGATCCCTCACATCCGTTTCGTGGTGGTTTCCGGGGTGGCGACACGGCTGAAGTTGCCCAAGGTCCCACGCACGACGCTCACTTTGCGTGATGATGTCGTAGCCCAACGTATGAACAGTCCAGTGTGTGACCGAAGAAGGATGTCGTGAGTAGGTCCGAATCGCTCGCCGCGTACCTGCGTACCCAGGCCTGGCGCCGCCTCGACCGTGTGGAGACCCGAGACGACGGCCTCAACGCGAAGTGCGCGCTGGCGCTCCTCGACGCGGCCGCCTACTCGGGCGGCCTGCCCGACGACGACCCGCTCATCGTGCTGCTCGACCAGGCAGGCTGCTTCGGGCCGCTGGGCTGTGACGACTTCGACCCCGGAGAGGCCGGCTTCCGGCTGATTCGGGGCTGGCAGGGCGAGCCCCACGAACTCCTGCTCGCCCTGCCGGCCGCCATCGCCACCTCCGCCTGACACCCGGCTGCGGTCAGGCGGGCGCGTTGCCCGGCTTCCACTTGATGCCGCAGCCGAGCGACGGGTTCTGCTCCTCGCTCACCGGGTCGCCCGTCAGCAGGGCGTCGATCGCCGCGCGCAGCGAGGAACCCGTCACCGGTACGGAGTTGCCGGGCCGGGCATCGTCGAACTCGCCGCGGTACGCCAGCCGGAACGAGGCGTCGTACAGGAAGAAGTCGGGCGTGCACGCCGCCCGATACGCCTTGGCCGTCTCCTGCGTCTCGTCGAGCAGGTAGGGGAACGGGAAGCCCGCCCGCGCCGCCTGCTCGGCCAGGTGTGTCGGGTCGTCGTCGGGGTAGTTCACGCTGTCGTTGCTGCAGATGGCGACCATCGACAGTCTGGGCCCGTAGTCGGCGGCCAGGGTGCTGAGGCCGTGCTCGATGCGCCGCACGTAGGGGCAGTGGTTCGACAGGAACGCCACGAGGATGGCGGGCGAATCCTTGAGATCCGCGAGCGAGACGCTGCCGCCGTGGATCGCGGTCAGCTGGAAATCGGGCGCTGGAGAGCCGAGTGGGACCATGAACGAGTTGGCAGCCATGGCATCCATTGTCGCTGCTGGCCCCGACGAAACCGTCGGTGGCCATCGGTATGAGAGTCTCGGAGGTAGGTAGTGAACGGCATCGCGGAGTTCCGGACCACGGTCCTTGATTGTGCCCATCCGATGGAGCTGGCTCAGTTCTATTCGCGGTTGCTGGGCTGGCCCATCCTGGAGGGGTCCGACGAGGAGTGGGCCGTCGTCACCAACGGGGGCTCGCCCGCGCGGGTGGCCTTCCAGGCCGTCGACGATTACCGGCCGCCGGTCTGGCCCGGTGCGGAGCATCCTCAGCAGATGCACATCGACGTGACGGTCGGCGACATGGACAAGGCCGAGGCCCAGGTGCTGGAGATCGGTGCCACCAAGCACGAGCACCAGCCGAGCGAGGACGATTCCTTCCGCGTCTTCCTCGACCCGGCCGGCCACACGTTCTGCCTCTGCAGGGACGTCTGACAGACCGCCTCTGCGAGGACGCCTGACGGACGAGTGGACCGGCTTCTGGCGTGCCGGCGCCAGAAGCCGGTCCTTGGGTCAGTGGGCCCGCCGTCTTGCGTCAGCAGGTCTACCGCTCCGCGTCAGCGGGCCGCCTGTGTCAGCAGTTCCACCGCCTTGCGTACGTTGCCGGCCGCCAGTTCGTGGTCGGCCGACGCCTGCAGGTCGGGCCGTCTGCCGGTGGCCTGGGCGACGTCCCTGGCCACCGAGACGACGGCGTCGTCCTGCGCGTACGCGTCCGTCTTCGAACGGTCGAGCAGCGCCGCCGCCGTGCCGATCGCCCCCAGCACGACGCGGGTGTCCCGCACCGATCCGTCGGCGTTCCAGTTGTTGCCCAGCAGCGCCACCAGCAGCGCCGCCGAAGCCGCCCTGGAGGCTCCGTCGCCGCCGGCGAGCCGGTCGTAGGCCGCCTTGAGCCGGTCGCGGGCCCGGTCGGTACGCAGCCCCCAGCCGTACGGGTAGAGCGGGTCGTAGGCCGCGTCGCCCACGTTGATCGGCAGCTGCTCCGCCGTACGGAACCAGGTGAAGGGCAGCCGCCCCGTGTACGGCACGGCCCCGAACAGCGGGTCGGCCACGCCGGCGCCCTCGGTGCCCGGCAGCCATGACGCCACCAGCGCCTTGACCTTGGACAGGTCGCCCAGCAGCAGCGGGCGGCCGGAGACGACCAGCACGGCGCACTTCATCGCCCCGCACACCCGGTCGATCGCGGCCCGGTCGGCGGCCGACAGGTCGAGCGTGTGCCCGTTGACACCGACGTCGCCCTGGCCCTCGGCGTACGGCTTCTCGCCCACCACCACGACGCCCACGTCATGCCCGGTCAGCGGCGCGGAGGCGTCGGCCGAGTAGGTGACGGAGGCCGCCCGCCCGCGGATGGCCGACAGGATCGTGGTGCCCTGCGTGATGGGCCCGGACGAGCCCTGCCAGGTGATCGTCCAGCCGCCGCTCTGGTTGCCGAGGTCGTCGGCGTTGGATCCGGCGACGTACACCTTGGCGTCGCGGCGCAGCGGCAGCAGCCGGTCCTCGTTCTTCAGCAGCACCTGCGACTTCGCGGCGGCCGTACGGGCCACCGCGCGGTGGGCTGCCGAGCCGACGTCGCCGATGCCGGAGCGGTCGGCGTACGGGTGCTCGAACAGGCCGAGCCGGAACTTCTGCGTCAGGATCCTGGAGACCGCGTCGTCGATCCGCGCCATGGGCACCCCTCCGGCCGCGATCTCGGCCTTGAGCGTGCTCGTGAACAGCGGGTACGCGTACGGCACCATGATCATGTCGAGCCCGGCGTTGATCGAGGTACGCACGTCGCTCGGGTAGTCGCCGGGGATCTGGTCGATGGCCTGCCAGTCGCTGATCACGAAGCCCTTGAAGCCGAGCCGGCCCTTGAGCACGTCGGTGATCAGCTCCTTGTGCGCGTGCATCTTGAGCGGCCCCTGGCCGAAGTCGACGCTGGAGAACGACGGCATGACGCTGCCCACGCCGCGCTTGACCGCCTCGGCGAAGGGCGCCAGGTGGATGGCCGCCAGCTGTTCTCTGGTGAGCTGGGTGACGCCCTGGTCGATCTTGTAGTCGCCGGTCGAGGAGCCGTACGTGGTGCCGCCGTCGCCGACGTAGTGCTTGGCCGTGGCCAGCACGCCGTTGTCCTGCAGGCCGTCGATGATCGTGGTCAGCCGCGAGACCAGCGCCGGGTCCTCGCCGAACGACTCGTAGGCACGTCCCCACCGGTCGTCCCGCGACACGCACAGGCACGGCGCGAAGTCCCACGGAATGCCCGTGGCCTTGACCTCTTTCGCCGTGACCTCGCCCGCCCGCTCGACCAGGTCGGCGTCGCGGGTGGCGCCGAGGCCGACGTTGTGCGGGAAGATCGTCGCACCGACCACGTTGTTGTGCCCGTGGACCGCGTCGACGCCGTAGATCAGCGGAATCTGCAGCCGCGTCTGCTGGGCGCGCAGCTGGAAGCCGTCGATCATGTCGGCCCACGCCTTGGGCGTGTTGGTCGGTGGGGTGGAGCCGCCGCCCGACAGCAGCGAGCCGAGCAGGTAGGTGGCGATGTCGTTCTGCGAGCCGAGCGCGCCGCGTTCGGCCTGCGTCATCTGGCCGACCTTCTCCTCGGTGCTCATCCGGCCGAGCAGGTCGGCGACCCGCTGCTTGACGGGCTTACGAGCGTCGAGGTACGGCAGGCCGTGCGCGTTGATCACGATGGCCGGGGTCTCGGCCGGGGGTCTGGTGCCCGTGCCGGACAGCTCGATCGGGATGGTCTCGGCGACCTCGGCCGCGCCGTCGGCCAGCGTCTTGACCGTGAACGCCTTGGCCGAGCCCGAGGCGGTGCCCGCGGGGAAGGTCAGCGTGCCCTCTACCGGCGTGTAGTCCTGGCCCGGTGTGGCCGTGCCGGTGCCGGTGCGGTAGCCGACGGCCAGGTCGGCGGGGAGCGGGCCGCCGGTGGCGGTGGTGACCGAGACGCGTACCTCGGCCGTGCCCTTCTCGTTCACCGGGTAGACCGGCTTGTCCGTGGCCAGGCGTACCGGCCGGGGCGGGGCGGTGCCGTAGACCTGCACGTCGTCCCAGAACAGGGTGCCGGACGCGGCGGGGAGCCGCATCGAGTAGCCCCACATGGCGACCAGGTCGAGCTGCCCGTCGGTGGGGGCGCCGCCCGGCTGGTAGTCGGCGCGGCGAGTGAAGCTGGCGAACGGCACCTGCACCTGCCGCCATCCGGCCGTGTCGTCGGTGAAGGACGACTCGAACAGCTCGGCGCTGCCCGCTCCGCCGCCGCCGTCCTTGATCTCGAAGAACACCTTCTGCCCGGATCCGGTGCCCTTGACCCAGAAGGAGAACCCTTCGTAGGCGGACCAGTCCTGGGCGGTCGTCAGATCGTGGGACCAGCCGCCCCACTGGCTCACGGTGTAGACCGCTTTGAGCACGCGGTTGGTCGCGGGGGCGCCGGGCCTCGTCGGGTCGGGCTCCACGGCCAGCGCCGGGGTCGAGGCGGTGTCGTTGCCCCAGGCGGAGACGCCTGCGGGCAGGGTCGCGGACTCGAAGTCGGTGACGGTCAGCGGTTCGGCGGCAGCCTGGGCCGGAGGTGCGGTGACCAGAGCGGCTACCAGAGCCACCGCCGCCCATAACGGGGTCCTTAATCGGAACACGGTTCCTCCCAAGAGAAGAGAGAGCGCTCTCTCCTAGAGGGGATCGTGTCACGAGAGGGATTTATAACAACCCCCGTCAACCCGTGTGATGCCGCCCGGCTGTCGTGAGCCGGGCGGCCCGCACGCTAGAACAGTGGCGTTTCATCTTCCGGCTGAGCGGGTTCGGCCGGTTCGGCCGGTTCGGCCGGGCCCGCCCCGAGGGCGCCGCCGACGGCGCCGATGGTGTTGGTGAGGCGGACACCCGAGCCGTCGCGGCGCCCGATCTCGTCCGGCAGCGGCACCGGCTTGCCCACCGAGGACACCGCCTTGGCCGGCGCGGGCCCCACCCAGGCCAGCAGCAGCACGTCTTCGCCCTTGAGGAAGCGCTGGGCCCGGACTCCGCCGGTGGCCCGGCCCTTGGCGGGGAACTCCGCGTAGTCCGACACCTTGCCGCCCCCGACCTGGGTCCCCGGCAGGGCGGTGGACGAGCCCGCCACCGTCACCACCTGGGACGGACGTGACGGATCGACCACGCCGAACCAGACCACCCGGGCCGCGTCGTCGAGCCGGATGCCCGCCATGCCGCCCGCCGGACGTCCCTGCGGGCGTACCTGCGAGGCCGGGAAACGCAGCAGCTGCGCGTCGGAGGAGACGAAGACCAGGTCGTGGTCCTCGGATTCGAGCTCCACGGCGCCCACCACGGTGTCGCCCTCCTTGAGGGTGATCACCTCGAAGTCGTCGCGGTTGGCCGGATAGTCGGGGACGACCCGCTTGACCACGCCCTGCGCGGTGCCGACGGCCAGGCCGGGGCCGTCGGGGTCGAGTGAGCCGAGCCCGACGACCGTCTCGTCCGGTTCGAGTGCGACGAACTCGGAGACGGGATGGCCGCCCGACAGCGACGGCGGGTTGGCGGAGGGCGGCAGCGTGGGCAGATCGACCACCGCGACGCGGATCAACCGGCCCGCCGACGTCACCACGCCGACCTCACCCCTGACGGTGGTGCGGACCACGGAGACCAGTACGTCGTGCGCGGATCGCTCGTCCCCGCCCGACAGCGGCGAGGCGTCGGAGGTGCGGGCCAGCAGCCCGGTGGAGGACAGCATCGCCAGGCACGGGTCGTCGGCCACCTGAAGGTCCACCACCGCCGCCGCCGTGCGGGGCGTGCCCGACGCCTCCAGCAGGACGGTCCGGCGCGGCGTGCCGTACTTCTTGGCCACGTCGGCCAGCTCGCCCGAGACCACCTGGCGCAGGCGGGTGTCCGACGACAGGATCCCGGTCAGTTCGGCGATCTCGTCGGAGAGCGTCTGCTTCTCGCGGTCGAGCTCCAGCTTGTCGAAGCGGGTCAGGCGGCGCAGCGGTGTGTCGAGGATGTAGGCGGCCTGGATGTCGCTCAGGTCGAAGACCTCCATCAACCGCGCGCGCGCCTGCGCCGAGTCGTCGGAGGTGCGGATGACCTGGATGACCTCGTCGATGTTGAGCAGCGCGATGATGAGGCCGTCGACCAGGTGCAGGCGTTCCTCGCGCTTGCGGCGGCGGAACTCCGAGCGGCGGCGCACGACCTCGAGCCGGTGCTCCACGTAGACGCGCAGCAGCTCACGCAGGCCCAGCGTGCGCGGCTCGCCGTCGACGAGCGCCACGTTGTTGATGCCGAAGGTCTCCTCCATCGGCGTCAGCCGGTAGAGCTCCTCCAGCACGGCCTCGGGGATGAAGCCGTTCTTGATCTCGATGACCAGGTGCAGGCCCTTGTGCCGGTCGGTGAGGTCCTTGAGGTCGGCGATGCCCTGCAGCTTCTTGCTGTTGACCAGCTCTTTGATCTTGGCGACGACCCGCTCGGGGCCGACGTTGTAGGGCAGCTCGGTGACGACGAGGCCCTTGCGGCGCGGCGTGATCTGGTCGACCCTGCACTTGGCCCGCATGCGGAACGTGCCGCGGCCGCTCTCGTAGGCGTCGCGGATGCCCTGCAGGCCGATGATCGAGCCGCCGGTGGGCAGGTCGGGGCCGGGCACGAAGCGCATGAGCTCGTCGAGCCCCGCGTCGGGCTTCTTGATCAGGTGGCGGGCGGCGGCCACGATCTCGGTGAGGTTGTGCGGCGCCATGTTGGTCGCCATACCGACCGCGATGCCGGTCGTGCCGTTGACCAGCAGGTTGGGGAAGGCCGACGGCATGACCGTGGGCTCGGTCTCCTGCCCGTCGTAGTTGGGCTTGAAGTCGACCGTGTCCTCGTCGAGCGACTCGACCATCAGCATGGCCGCCGGGGCCAGCCTGGCCTCGGTGTAACGCATGGCGGCCGGCGAGTCGTCGGGAGAGCCGAAGTTGCCGTGGCCGTCGGCCAGGGGCAGGCGCATCGAGAACGGCTGCGCCAGCCGGACGAGGGCGTCGTAGATCGCGCCGTCGCCGTGCGGGTGGAGCTTGCCCATCACGTCGCCGACCACCCGCGAGCACTTGACGTGGCCGCGTTCGGGACGCAGGCCCATCTCGCTCATCGAATAGAGGATGCGCCGCTGCACGGGCTTGAGACCGTCGCGCGCGTCGGGCAGCGCGCGCTGGTAGATCACCGAGTAGGCGTACTCGAGATAGCTTGCGCGCATTTCCGAGGAGACGTCGATGTCGACGATCCGCTCCTCGAAGTCCTCGGGTGGGGGTGCAGTCGTACGTCGGGCCATGTCGAACATTGTGCCGAAGAAAGTTGAGTGCCCGCGACGCATCGGCCACGCCGGGCCGAAAGAGTGTGCTTGACCAAGCAATTGCTTGGGGCTTACGTTCGGAAATGAAAGCGGCAGACTCGCTTCCGGAGGCATCATGATCGAGTTCCATCCCGTGACCAAGCACATCGGCGCCGAGGTGACAGGCGTGGACCTGCGAAAGCCGCTGTCCCAGGAACAGGTGGAGACCCTGCGGGCCGGTTGGCTGAAGTACCTCGTGCTGTTCTTCCGGGACGCGGAACTCGACGACGAGCAGCATCTGCAGTTCGCCCTGAACTTCGGCACGCTCAACCACCCGGCCTTCAAGAAAGACAGCGCCAGCCCGATCCACGTACTCGACCAGACCGACCCCAAAGGGGAGGGCGGCGACGAATGGCACAGCGACAACACCTTCGAGCCGACGCCGCCCATGGGATCGCTGCTGCGCTGCGTCCAGCTGCCGAGCGTGGGCGGCGACACGTGCTGGGCCAACACCTACCTGGCCTACGAGACGCTCTCCCCGCCGCTGCAGCGGCTCTGCGACGAGCTCACGGCGGTGCACGACATCACGATGTCGATGAAGAAGGCCATCTCCAAGGGGCATCCGTTCGATCTGGCGGAGGTCCAGGCGAAGTGGCCGCCGCTCGAACGTCCCGTCGTACGCGTACACCCCGAGACCGGGCGCAAGGCGCTGTTCGTGAACCGGGCGTCCACGACCCGGCTGGTGGGGCTGTCCGATCGGGAGAACGAGGCGTTGCTGCCCATGCTGATCGACCACATACGGTCGCCCGAGTATCAGCTGCGGCTCCGCTGGCGTCCGGGCACACTGGCGTTCTGGGACAACCGCCCCACGCAGCACTACGCGGTGGCCGACTACACCGAGCGCCGCCGCATGCACCGGGTCACGATCAACGCCTTCCCCGAACATCAATAGCGGCATTTCTGTTACGGCACAGCCGCACCCACCTGACACAGACCACCACCGCCCGAACCACTGGCGCCACCGGCCAAGAATGCGCACGTAACGGCGCCTGGCCCGGTGCGGGCTCAGCGGCCGTTTTCCTGGAGGCCCTCAGCCACGTACGGCGGGTGGCGGTGGGTGCGGCTTGCCGTAACGGATGGAAGGGGTTTGTCCGGCCCGTAACTAAGCGGCTGGGCGCCAAAAGTCGGTGGGAGGTGGTAACAAGGAGCACATGATTGACGCCCCAGACGCCGAGATGTTGCGTGAAGAGGCTGAGACCCGGCTGCGGGCGCTCGCCGGTGAGCACGCTCGGCTGCGCGATGACCAGTGGGCCGCCATCGAGGCGCTGGTCATCGACCGGCGGCGGTGCCTCGTCGTCCAGCGCACCGGCTGGGGCAAGTCGGCCGTCTACTTCGTGGCCACCGCCCTGCTGCGCGAGCTCGGCGACGGCCCCACCGTCATCGTCTCGCCACTGCTCGCCCTGATGCGCAACCAGATCGCCGCCGCCGAGCGGGCCGGGATCCGGGCCGTCACCATCAACTCGGCCAATCCCGAGGCGTGGGAGGAGATCTACGGGCAGGTGGCCGACGGGGAGATCGACGTGCTGCTCGTCAGCCCCGAGCGGCTCAACAACCCCGACTTCCGCGATAATGTGCTGCCCGAGCTGGCCGAGAGCGCGGGCCTGGTGGTGGTCGACGAGGCACACTGCATCTCCGACTGGGGGCACGACTTCCGGCCCGACTACCGCAGGCTCGCCACGCTGTTCAACGAGCTGCCGCCGGGCATCCCGGTGCTCGCCACCACGGCCACGGCCAACGCGCGGGTCACCCGGGACGTGGCCGAGCAGATGGGCGAGGGCACGCTGGTCCTGCGGGGGCCGCTGGAGCGGGAGAGCCTGCACCTGAGCGTCGTGCGGCTGCCGACCGCCGAGCAGCGGCTGGCGTGGCTGTCCCAGGCGTTGCGCGAGCTGCCCGGCTCCGGGATCGTCTACACGCTGACCGTGGCCGCGGCCCATGAGATCGCCGGATACCTGCGCGACCAGGGATATGAGGTGGCCTCCTACTCCGGGCAGACCGATCCCGCCGAGCGGCTGGCCGCCGAGGAGGCGCTGCTCAACAACAAGATCAAGGCACTGGTGGCGACGAGCGCGCTCGGGATGGGCTTCGACAAGCCCGATCTCGGGTTCGTCGTCCACGTGGGGGCGCCGCAGTCGCCCGTCGCCTACTACCAGCAGGTCGGCCGGGCCGGGCGTGGCGTCGAACGGGCCGAGGTCATCCTGCTGCCCGGCACCGAAGACCGCGATATCTGGGCTTATTTCGCCTCGCTGGCCTTCCCGCCGGAGCCGGTGGTGCGGACCACGCTCCAGGCGCTCGAAGAGCGGGGCGTGCTCTCCACCCCCGCGCTGGAGACGGCCGTCGACCTCAGCCGGGGGCGGCTGGAGATGATGCTGAAGGTCCTCGACGTCGACGGCGCCGTCCGCAGGGTCAAGGGCGGCTGGGAGGCGACCGGCGAGCCGTGGGACTACGACGCCGAGCGCTACGCCCGCATCGCCGGCGAGCGCAAGGCCGAGCAGGAGGCCATGCTCGGCTATCTGACCACGACCGAGTGCCGCGAACGCTACCTGCGCGGCCACCTCGACGACGAGACGGCCGGCCCGTGCGGCAGGTGCGACAACTGCACCGGCGAGCACCGCTCGCCGCAGATCGCCGAGCAGGCCGTGGCGGGCGCCCGCGAGCGGCTGACCAGGCCCGGCGTCGAGATCGACGCGCGCAGGCAGTGGCCGACCGGCCTGGCCGACCTGTCCGGCCGCATCAAGCCGGAGCTCGGCGCCGAGCCGGGCCGGGCGCTCGGGCGGCTCACCGACATCGGCTGGGGCAACCGGCTGCGCGAGCTGTTCAACGGCGCCGACGGGCCGATGAGCGACGACATGTTCAAGGCCGTGATCCAGGTCCTGTCCGCCTGGGACTGGCGGGAGCGGCCCGTCGCCGTGGTCAACGTGCCGTCCACATCGCGGCCCCTGCTCGTGCGCGGCTTCGCCGAGCGGCTCGCGCAGGTCGGGCGGCTGACCTACCTGGGCGAGCTCGGCTACCGCGACGGATCGCCGGGCAAGCAGTTCAACAGCGCCAAGCGGGTGCGGGCGGTCAGGGCGACACTGGCCATGCCAAAGGAGGTCGGCGCCGCCATCGCCGCGTGCGGCGGTCCCGTCCTGCTGATCGACGACCGCATCGACACCGGCTGGACGATGACGCTCGCCGCCGCGCTCGTCCGCCACGCGGGCGCCCCGGCCGTGCTACCGCTGGCCTTGGCGACGGTCAGCTGACGCCCATCGCCACCAGGGCCTTGCTGCCGCCGACCCTGGTGACGGTCAGCCGACGCCCAACCGCAGGCCGGTGCCGGCGGTCAGCTGACGCACATCGTCGCCAGGTCATAGCCGCCGTAGACCGGGCTGACGTGCACGTTGGTCGCCTTCGATAAGGATTCTTACGATAAAGGGCACCGGAAAGATCGCACTAGAGGCGCGGGCGCGCTCCCAGATGAACGATCGCCTTGGCCGCCAGGCGGCAGCCGTCCGTCAGCGCCTCGGCCGGCGGCTTGCCTTCCAGCCACGGTGGCAGGAACCCGGCGCAGAACGCGTCGCCCGCCCCCGTGCCGTCGACGATCCGGTCGACCGGATCGGCGTTGACCCGGATCGGCTCCGAGCGGCTGTTGCCGAACCAGAGCGCGCCCTCGTCGTTCATCTTGATCACGACCTGCGGGAACCAGGCGGTGAGCACCTTGGCCGCGGCCTCGGGATCATCGCGGCCGGTCAGCACCTTCGCCTGGTCGACGTTGGCGAACAGCAGTTTGACCCCGTTGGTCCACTCCAGGAACGGCTCGGCACCCGTACGCTCCAACGGCGCGGACGACGAGCAGTCGACCGAGATGGACATCCCGGAGCGGCGAGCCATGTCGAGCGCGGCCAGCCCCGCGTCGCGGGACCCCTCGTTGATCAGGGTGTAGCCGGACAGATGCAGATGACCGCCGCCGAACAGGTCACGCGGCAGATCCTCCGGCGAGAGCGCCGCGTTGGCACCCGGGTCGGAGAGCATGGTCCGCTCACCCTTGTGCGTGACGAGCACCACGCAGGTGCCGGTCGGCCGCTCAGGATCCATGACAAGCCGGGCGTCAACGCCGTAACCCATCAGCTCCATGTCACGGTTGCGACCGGTGATGTCGGCGCCCCGGCGGCCGATGAAGGCCACCTCGGCACCCTCGACGGCCAGCCAGGAGGCGATGTTCGCCCCTGATCCACCGCCGTGCATCGTCACGATCGCCGGGGTGTCGCTCGCCCTGGCGAGTGCATAACGGGCGCGCGCGACCGCGTCGGTCATGAGATCGCCCACCACGACGACCCGCGTCATGATGCCACCACCTTGCTGCCTTCAGAACGAGCCTGGCCACGGCAAAACTAACAGCTTCCGGCCTGCCCGTGGGGCGGACCCCGGACACAGGGGGGCAGTCGATGCACAAGCGTTGCCCAATAGGCCCTGCCGGGCGTGGCATTCGGGACGCGGGGCTACGCTCGGGACTGTGGAGGCTCCGTACCCGGCGCACTGGGAGGCCGACGTCGTCCTGGCGGACGGCGGCACCGCCCATGTGCGTCCCATCAAGCCCGCCGACGCCGACAGACTGCGCGCCTTCTACTCCCGTCTCTCCGACGAGTCCATCTATTTCCGCTTCTTCGGCCCCAGGCCGCGGCTCTCCGACAAGGAGGTCGCCTGGTTCACCACCGTCGACTATGTCGACCGGGTCGCGCTGATCGCCACCATCGGCACCGAGATGGTGGCCGTGATCCGCTACGACAAGACCGGTCCCGGTGAGGCCGAGGTGGCCTTCCTCGTCGAGGACGCCCACCAGGGCAGGGGAGTGGCCTCGGTGCTGCTGGAGCACCTGGCCGCCACGGCCCGCGAGCGCGGCATCCAGCGCTTCGTCGCCGACGTGCTCCCGGCCAACATGAAGATGATGGGCGTCCTGCGCCAGGCCGGATACACGGCCGAGAGCTCCTTCGCCGACGGTGTCGTCCGCATGACGCTCGACCTCACCCCCACGGAGACCTCGACCGAGGTGACGACCGCCCGCGAACACCGCGCCGAGGCCCGGTCCATCGCCCGCCTGCTCGCGCCCGGCTCGGTGGCGGTCATCGGCGCCTCGCGCGAGCCGGGCGGAGTCGGTCACACCGTGCTGCGCAACCTGCTCGCCGCCGACTTCAGCGGCCCCGTCTACCCGGTTCACCGTGAGGTACGCGCCATGGCGGGCGTACGCGCCTATCCGAGCGTGGGCGCCATCGACGACCAGGTGGACCTGGCCGTGGTGGCCGTGCCCGCCTCCGGCGTCATCGAGGTGGTCAAGGAATGCGCCGAGAAGGGCGTACACGGACTGGTCGTGGTCTCCTCGGGGTTCGGCGAGACGGGCGCCGAGGGCCGTGAGCGGCAGGATGAGCTGGCCCGCATCGCGCGCGCGTACGGCCTGCGCGTGGTCGGGCCCAACTGCCTCGGCATCGCCAACACCGACCCGGCCGTCAAGCTCAACGCCACACTGGCCGCGACCGTGCCGGGCCGGGGCCGGGTCGGCTTCTTCAGCCAGTCGGGCGCGCTCGGCACCGCGCTGCTCCAGCGGGTGGCGCAGCGGGGGATGGGCATCTCGTCGTTCGTCTCGGCGGGCAACCGGGCCGACGTGTCGGGCAACGACCTGCTCCAATACTGGGAGGAGGACGCCTCGACCGAGGTGATCCTGCTCTACCTGGAGTCACTGGGCAATCCCCGCAAGTTCACCCGCCTGGCCAGGCGCCTGGCGCGCAGCAAGCCGATCGTGGTCGTCAAGAGCGGCGGTACGCCCGCCGGTCACTCCGCGGAGGCGCTCGGGCTGCCCGACTCGGCGATCAGCTCGCTGTTCTCGCAGGCGGGGCTGATCCGGGTGGACGACCTCATCCAGCTGTTCGACGTGGGCCAGCTCCTGGCCTACCAGCCGCTGCCCGCCGGCCCCCGGGTCGGTCTGGTCACCAACTCCGACGCCCTGGGCCTGCTCGCCGTCGACGCCTGCGTCGCCGCGGGCCTGGAGCCCCTGCCGCCGGTCAACCTGGGCGCGGGCGCCGGGGCATCCGCCTTCGGTACGGCCCTGGCGGAGCGGCTCGACTCGCCGTCGGTGGACGCGGTGGTGGTGATCTACATGCCGCCGATCCCCGGCCAGGACTCGGCGGTCGCGGCCGAGCTGCTGCGGGTCTCGCAGGACTCGGCCAAGCCGGTGCTCGCCACCTTCCAGGGGCATCTCGGCATGCACCCCGACCTGCTGGTGGGCTCGGTGCCCTCGCGGGGGTCCATTCCCTCGTACGCGGCGCCGGAGGAAGCGGTCAGGGCGCTGGAGTACGTGGTCCGCTACGCGAGATGGCGCGCCCGGCCGTCTCTACCGCCCCCCGAACTCCCGGACATCGACCCCCAGCGCGCCCGTGCCCTGATCCACCACGCTCTCCACCAGCCCGTCACCGCCACCGTCGACGAGGCTTCCGCTTCCGCTTCCGCATCCGCATCCGCATCTCCTTTCGCATCCGCTTCCGTATCCGCATCCGCATCTCCTTTCGCATCCGCTTCCGTATCCGCGTCTTCCGTCTCCGCATCGTCTGCTTCCGCGCGGAGCTTCTTCGCCGAGCCCGGACCGCCGGTCGAGGCCGATGCGGCCGACGTGGCCGAGTTGCTCGCCTGCTACGGACTGAGCGTCTGGCCGGCCGAGGTCGTGCGATCCCCGGAGGAGGCGGTGGTGGCCGCCGAACGGCTGGGCTGGCCGGTGGTGCTCAAGGTGGCCGGCGCCGAGGCCGCCCGCCGGGCCGGGACCGTGCGCCTCGGGCTCGCGGGGCCGGACAGCGTGCGGCATGCCCACGCCGAGTTCGCCGCCCAGTTCGGCGAGGACGTGGAGCTGGCGGTTCAGCGGATGGCGCCGCAGCCCGCCGTACCGACCGTGGTGAGCGTCACCGAGAACCCGGCGTTCGGTCCCGTCGTCTCGTTCGGGCTGGGCGAGGTGACGGCGCGACTCCTCCTCGACCAGGGCTTCCGGCTCGCGCCGCTCACGGGCGAGGACGCCGCCGGGCTGGTCCGTTCGGTCCGCGGGGCCCCGCTGCTGTTCGGCGAGTACGGCTACCCGCCCGTGGCGGTCGACGCCCTGGAGGACCTCCTGGTCAGGGTCGGCCGTATGGCCAACGACCTGCCGGAGGTGGCCCGTCTCGACCTCGACCAGGTGCTGGTGGGCCGGGAGGGCGTCATCATCCTGGGCGCCCGCGCCACGATCCGCACCCCACCCGGCCCCCGCCCGGACGGCGGTCCCCGCAGGCTGGCCTGAGCGCGCCCGCTCGTTGGAGGCCGCCCTCGGGATCCCAGAGGGCGGCCAAGGGCTCGGTCAGCCGTGCACGATCGCGACGTTGTCGATCCAGTTCCACGCCGTGCCCGCGTTGTCCAGGACGAGGTTCAGCGCGTCGATGGAGTGTTCGGTCGCGTCCGCGGGGTCGGCGACCTTGAACGTCGTGGGATAGAAGGACCCGTCGGCGTAGAAGCCGCCGTATCCGTGAATGACGAGGTAGTGCCGCAAGAGAGAGGCCTGGTTGTTCCACGGCAACGCGCCGGGTTTCACGATGATCATCACGGGATTGCCGCGAGACAGGGAGGTGACGATCCGGTCGAAGACGACCCTGCGGGTCTGGTCGATGCTGACGTCCAGTCCCTCGAACGAGTACTGCCAGTCAGAGGCCGGCAGGTACTGGTTGATGACGTCGGGGATCCGTCCCGGCCAGGTGATGCCGTAGATCGCCTCGTCGGTGCCCAGCTTGTCGGCCAGTTCGGACTGCGGCGGAGCCGAGTGGCCCATCGTGGCGAGCGTCATCTGCACGGCGGCGGGCCCGCACCAGTTCGCCTTCTCCTGCTGCTTGAGTGAGAGCCTCATGTCCAGGGCCCGGACGGTCGGCCGCCAGGTTCCGGCGATACCGAAGGTGGCATCGGCGACGACGTAGGGACGTCTGAGATCGGTGAACGCGGTGTAGCACGCCCGGCTGGCATTCGTGGTCATCGTCGGGCACGAGTCGGCGATGGTCGGGCCGCCTCCGCCGAACTTCAGTGTCAGGTTGACCTGGAAGTTGGTGTAGGCGCCCGGGTTGATGAAGGCCACCGCACGTACCTGCGTACGGGGGCCGTTGAACTCCAGGCACACCTGGTAGGCGGTCCCGTTGTACGACTGGGTGTCGTTGCAGGTTCTGTTGGCCGCGGACGGATACTCATGCCAGATTCCGGCCTGGGCGGGGAGGGCGGGCACGGCGACCACCGCGAGTGCCACGCCTGCCAGCAGCGAGAGTAACGCCGAAAGCAGTCTTTTCACGGGTTCAAGTCCTTCTCTGAGACGTGGTGCGTGAAGCGGAGGAGATCGGTTACGGTGCCGTCACCGTGAGTCTGTGCAGCCGTTCGTTGATCTTGTAGTAGAGGTTGCCGAACCTGTCGGCCGTCAGCCCTTCCATCCCCGGGTCGGTCAGCAGCACGGTCATGGCCTTGGTCGACTTGTCGATCCGGAAGATCTGGTCGCCGGAGGTGCCGTACACATGGCCGGGATCCTTGTCCACCGTCAGCAGGACCCCGTCGCGCCAGGCCAGACTGGGTTTGGCGGTGTAGTCGGGGTCGGCGAACAGCCTTTTCACGGTGATCGCGTCGGGGCTGGCGGGGTCGAGCGTGAACAGCGACCCACCGGCCAGCCCCCAGAGCCCGCCGTCCACCTCGGTGAGAGCCGTGACGGCTTTGGGCCCGGTCAGCGGCAGCGGGTGGGTGCGCACGGCGCCGGTCGCGGGATCGTAGGAGAACAGGGTGGCCGAGGCCCCCGGGGTGTAGACGGGGTCGACGCCCAGCGCCCCGCGTGTGGAGGTGCCGCCGAACACCTTGCCGCCCGCGTACGCCAGCGAGACGACGGCCTGGTCCCGCACCACGCACACGGTCCGGCCCGCCGTGCCGTCCTTCCAGATGGTGAGCGCGCCGCTGCTTCTGCGCCGGGCTCGTGGTCCGTGCCGTGTCGGTGGAATGTGATCCGCGGGATGGATCGGTATCCGGCGGGCGTGTATCGCTCACGTGTTCTACCCAAAGATGCCAACTCTTGGTAGCGTTAAGGTCACACTTCGTGGTGGCGGGGGGTGGGCGAGGTGCAGATTGGGCTCCAGGCCGTGCGGTACACGCGTCGATGCCGCCTGCATCACCTGATGGGGGCGGTGGGTGAGTAAGCTCACCGCGACCGCTCTCTGCACCGCCCATGCCGCCGTGGTGGAGGCGAGCGGTGAGATCGTCGCGCAGGCGCTGCTGGTGCGGCGGGTGGCCTGGCTGGCCGCTCTGGCACGCGATATGACCGCCCGTCTGGTGGTGGCCCGGTGGAATGCGGCTGATCTGGACGCTTTGGGGTCCGGGGTGGGGCTGGACGGGCGGGTGTTGCCGTCGAAGGGCTGGATGGCGCTGCGCCGGCTCGGCTGGGCCGTGAGCCCGCCCTCGGGCGTGCATGTGTGCGATCGGGTGCTCCGGTGCGCCCAAGAGCAGGCCGCCCGCCTGTTGCGGCTGGCGCTGCACCGGCGCCGTCTGGTGGCGGCGATCGTGGCCACCTGGCCGCAGAATACGGGTGCACGCACCGGCGTCGAATGGGACGCGTTGCGTGCGCTGCTGCCGGACGGGGTGAGCGCGGCCGACATCCGCAACCGGACCCGGCAGGTTCGCGCCTACCTTGACGAGCATCACACCTTCCCGGCCGATCTGACCGAACTGGAGGAGCCGCCGAACGTTGCGGCGCAGGTGGTGCTGGCGGCGGCCGACCGGCAACTGCTCACCCTGGAGCGCGCCGGCGATGACGGCGCCCGGCTGCGGGTGCGGCTTCCGCTGGTCGAGTTTCCCTCCTCTTCCAGGGACTGGGGGTGGCATGTGCTGCCGGTCGCGTTGCCGCCGACGGTGCCGGCTGAGGCGGCGTTGTGCGCCCCTACCGTGCGGGTGGTCAAGGGGCGGGTGCGCGTCGATCTGCCGTTCCAGATCCCGGTCGGCTTCGCGCCCGCGACCGGTCATCGCATCGGGTGCGGGTTCGACTGGGGCCTCAACGGGCTGCTGGTCGGCGTGGCGGGGCGTATGGCCGATGTGGCCGATGGCCGGGTGATCAGTGATGGGCGGCCGCTGGTCTACGACGCGAGCGGTGTGTCGGCCAAGCTGCACCGGCTGCGCGGCGAGCGTGAACACCTGGCCGCCAAGCACCGGCACCTGGAAAGGCTCCTAGCCGGGATCACGCCTGCTGATCCCCGCTACGCCGCGTTGCGTACGGCCTGCCAGATGCTCGGGGTCGAGCATGAGCGTTTGTGCGCCCGTATCCGCAATCTGAACAAGGCGCTGACCTGGTCGGCGGCGCGATGGGCGGTCGATCAGGCCGCCGCCGCGGGGGCGACGGTCATCTATCTGGAGGATCTGGCCACCCTGGAAGCGCGCGGGCGCCGGGCCAGGGTGAACGCGCGGCTGTCGGGGCAGGTGCGCGGGCGGATCGTCGAGGCGATCCGGCATCTGGCGGCCAAGCACGCCATCGCGGTGGTCACGGTCGCGGCGCGTGGGACCTCCCGGTACTGTCCCCGGTGCGGGGATGGCGCGTCGGTGCTCCAGCATTGCCCTGCCCCGGACCGGCTCGGCGAGCGGGGCTGGAGGTGGGCTTACTGCCCGGCCTGCGGCCTGTCGTGTGATCGGGACTGGGCAGCGGCCGAGCGGATCGTCTCCCGTGGCCTGCTCGGCCAGCAGGCTACCCGCACCCATCGTTCCACCGGGGTGCGCACCATCCACGCCATCGTGGAGGGCAACGTCGCCCGCGCCCGATCAACCCGCAAACCCACCCGAGGGGCCCGCCGCGCCCGCCGCACCCGAACCGATCTGCACCCCCGACCGGCAGCACGCGACAGAGCCAAGGGGCGCCCCACTCCGAAACGGCCCACCCGCACCTCAGCCACCGCACGAAACAACTCGATGACGTCCAGCCGTGTGCCCGATCGGCGCACGGTGCCCGCCCCACCGCCCACCGGCGGTGGACAGCGTCCGGCGGGCCATGCACCCAAGCCGGGACGGCGCCAGCCGTACCGGACAGGGCATGTCAGGAATTCTCACCATCGGACCGGCTTCCACCACGCCAAAGCCACCCCCGTGCTCACGTTCATCGGGCACGGGAACGGCCCAGGCCAGGCCACGCCTGTCTGAGTTGCCTGATTCCTTCAGGGAACCACAGAGAATTCAAGACGCTGTCGGTCTGGCTGAGTCCGGTACGGGTGGGCGTGTCCGGGCTGCCGTCGTCGACGTCGCCACGCAGCGGGTCGTACACGCCGGTGCCGGCGGTGTAGCGCGTACCCGCGGTGGCGGGCAGGCCCGGCTGGCTCTCCCTGCCGTACGCGTTGCCCGGCTCGGCGTCGGCGACGCGCGCCGTGCTGCGGCCGTCCCAGGTCACGGCCGTGACGCCGCCCGGGCTGTGCGATCCGCTCCACCCGGTCAGTCCGTCGTCGAAACCGCCGTTGCCGATCCGCAGGTCGGCGGCCTGCGCAGGCGCGAGCGGGACGGTGAGCAGAGCCGCCGACAGCGTCCCTGCCAGCAGGCGCCTCATAACGTCCCCTTCACGGCGAGACGGCGCCCATCGGGCGTGAACCCGGCCGGGTTCAGGCCGTCGACCTCAGGCGGTGGCGGTGATGACAAGCGTGGGATGAACCCGGCCAGGGTTACCAGAGGGGATCGTGTCATGTCCGTACCTCCAGCGAGCTTGTTCGATTCTGCTCGATTTCGGCCCTGACCGTAACTTTTGGCGCACGCCTCGTCAATAGGGTGCAGTACACTCCGCGAAGGAGACGAGTCGGTGTTAGGAAATTTGGGTCTTGACCGTAACTAGCTCCGTCTGAGAGCTTGTGATCGTTTCACTGTTCGCGAACTTGTGGGTCCCAGGCGTTCGTCTGGACGGTGGTTCTCGGAGGGTCGCTAAACCTCATTTCTATGAAATTTCACCATTTGCCACTCGAGTGGTCGGCGCGGCGGCAGTGATGGGGCGCAATGGCACGTCCGGTAATTGCGCATGGCCGTACACGTAGATAACGGATAAAAGACGTTATAGAGCGTTATGTCTGGTGGGTGAGTGCACTGCGCGGTCCTGGCAGGATGGACCCATGAGGGAAACCCGAGTCTCAGCCGCGGGCCTGCGTGAAGCGATCGAGCGCAGCGGCTACTACCCCGACCTCGTCACCGATGCGGTCGAATCCGCGCTGGGCAAGGAGGCGGTGACCGCATTCGTGGTCCACCATGAGGCCACCTTCGATCCCGCGATGGAGGTGCGCAGGCACGTCACCGTCCTGGTGCTGTCGACGACGAGGCTGCTGGTCTGCCACACCGACGAGCATCCGGCGGTGGAAGGCGTCTCGACCTCACACGCCTCCACGACCACGGAGGCCGTCCGCCTGAGCCGAGTCCAGTCGGTCGCGGTCACCCGTGTCGTCCCCGACCCCGCCTCCTACGTCCCCGGCGTCCCTCCCACGGAGGTCACGCTCACGATCGGCTGGGGCGCCATCTCCCACGTCGACCTCGAGCCGGCCACCTGCGGCGACGAGAACTGCGAGGCCGACCACGGCTACACGGGCGCCATCACCGCGGACGACCTCTCGCTCCGGGTGAGCGAGGCGGCCGACGGCCCCGACGCGGTCAACCACGTCCTCGCCTTCTCCAAGTCCCTCTCCGAAGCCACCGCCCGCGCCACGACCTGACACAAGCGCTCCCAGGCGCCCACCCTCTCGGCGCCACCAGGGCAAGACGCATGCGGACAACGCGCACCCCGGTCCATGAGACCGCGCCCAGGAGGGAACCTCGGCGACAGCGCACGGCGCTCTCGGACGGGGTCGATGAGCCGCGCCCAAACGACAGCGCCCCGGCGACGCCGTCCGGTCCACGGCGGCCGCGCGCCCGCGATGGCCGCTGCCCCGGCTGCCTCACGGCATCTACGGCATCTACGGCGTCCACAGCGTCCACGGTGCCCATGCGGCCCCGCGTGGGCGCGCCGCTCCAGCCGGAGATTCCCAACGAACGGTCCCGCACCGTATGTATGGTGCCCAGCCGACCAAACGAAGAAGACGGCCAAGCATACGCACGTAACGTCGCCCAGCCACGTGCGGGCTCAGCGGGCGTATTCCTGGAGGCCCTCAGCCATGTGCGGTGGATAGCGCGCACTGGGCAGTGCCGTACAACAAGATCGGCTTTTGGGGTTTGCTGCGATCGGCCGTGCGGTGGATGGCGCCCACTGGGCAGCGCCGTACAACAAGATCGGTTTGATCGAGTTTCGACGAACGGAATGGAGCGCCATGGACGGATACGCGCCACTGATTCCCAGCTACGGCACCGCGTCGCTGGCCGAGCTGCCCGGGGCGTTGCTCGCGGCGCTGGGCGTGGCCGAGCCGAACCCCCTCCAGCTGGCCCCCGCCGACCGCGTCTGCCTGTTCATCGTGGACGGTCTCGGCGACGAGCTGCTCCAAGCGCACGCCGACCGGGCGCCCTTCCTCGCCGCCGCCACCCGGACCACGCTCACCGCCGGGTTCCCCGCCACCACCGTCACCAGCCTGTGCTCGCTGGGCACCGGTGTGTCGCCGGGTGAGCACGGCATGCTGGGTCTGATGCTGGCCGTGCCCGGCGCCGGGCACCTGTTCAACTGCCTGCGGTGGACGCTGCCCGGCGGCGCCTTCATGGAGCCGAGCCGATGGCAGCCCGCCGAGACCGTCTTCCAGCGCGCCGCCGCCGCGGGGATCACGCCGAGTTATGTGGCTCCGCGCCAGTTCGAGGGGAGCGGGCTGACCGAGGCCGTCTACCGCGGCGTGCGCTACCTGGCCGCCGACAGCGTCGACGAGCGCGTGGCCAGGGTACGCGCGGCGATGGCCGAGCCGAGGGCCCACGTCACCGTCTACTACGGCGATCTCGACGCGATGGGCCACATGACCGGCTGGGGCAGCGAGGAGTGGCTCGACCAGCTGGAAATCGTCGACCGGATGGCCGAACGCATGGCCGCGGACCTGCCCCCAGGCTCCGCCCTCTACATCACCGCCGACCACGGCATGGTCAACGTGAGCGAGAAGCTCGACGCCGAGACCGACCCCGCGCTGAGCCGGGGCGTGGCGATGCTCGGCGGGGAGGCGCGGGCCAGGCATGTGTACGCCGAGCCGGGCGCCGCCTCCGAGGTGCTCGACGCCTGGCGTGAGACCCTGATGGGCAGGGCATGGGTGGTGTCGAGGCAGGAGGCGGTCGAGTCAGGCTGGTTCGGGCCGCGCGTACGGTCGGAATGGCTCGGGCGCATCGGCGACGTCGTGGCAGTCCCGTACACCGACCTGGCCCTCACCGCGCCGAGCGCGCATCCGATCGAGGCGCTGTTCACCGGCTACCACGGTTCGATGACGACCGCCGAACAGCACGTACCACTCTTGGAGGTAAGCAGCCGATGAGGTCATTGACGGCAACCGTGTCGCCGGCGAAGGTGAGTACCCGATGAGCCCGTTGATCACGCCCGAGGAGCTCGCCACGCTGGACGACGTGACCCTGCTTGACGTGCGGTGGCGGCTCGGCGGCCCAGTGGGGAGCGAGCTTTATGACGAGGGGCACCTGCCGGGCGCCGTCTTCTGCGCCCTCGACGCCGACCTCGCCGCGCCGCCCGGGACGGCCGGGCGGCATCCGCTGCCGGAGCCGGACGACTTTGAGAGCGCGATGCGGCGGCTGGGAGTGTCCGGCGAACGGCCGGTGGTGGTCTACGACGACACGGGTTCGATGGCCGCCGCGCGGGCCTGGTGGACGCTGCGTTACTTCGGTCACCCGGACGTCCGGGTGCTGGACGGCGGCCTGTCCGCCTGGGCCGGCGCGGGCCTGCCGGTCGTCAAGGAGACGTCCGGGGTGGCGCCCGGAGACTTCGTCGCCAGGCCGGGCGGAATGCCGCTGCTGAGCGCCGCCGAAGCCGGGGCGCTCGCGACGTCGGGAGTGCTGCTGGACGCGCGGGCGGGGGAGCGCTATCGGGGTGAGGTGGAGCCCATCGACCCCGTCGCGGGGCACGTGCCCGGTGCCGTCAGCGCGCCGACGACGGAGAACATCGGCCCCGACGGCCGGTTCCGTCCCGCGGCCGACCTGCGCGAGCGGTTCGCCGCCCTCGGGGTGGGTGAGGGGGTGCCGGCTGGAGCCTACTGCGGCTCCGGCGTCACCGCCGCGCATGAGCTGCTGGCCATGGAGGTGGCGGGCCTGCCCGCCGCGCTCTACGTGGGCTCGTGGTCGGAGTGGGTCGCCGACCCCACCCGGCCGGTCGCCACCGGCTGAGTCTCGGTCGCCACCGGCTGAGCCTCAGTCGCCATCGGCTGAGCTTCGGTCGCTACCGGCTGAGCTCCGGTCGTTACCGGCTGAGCGCCCGCTCGGCCCCTGGAGCGCTGTGCCTCCGCCCGGCCCCTGGTGAACGGCCGGTCTCCCGCGCCGAAGCACACGAAGCCGAGCACTCCCGTCTTGGCCGAGGCCGATGCCAGGGCCGAGGCGGGAGCCTGGCCGTCGGCGAGGAGCCCATGGAAGGCGGACATCACCGCCAACGCCTCCTCGTCGCGCACCGGCACCATCCCCGCGACGACACAGGCCGTACCCCTGGCCAGGAACGCTCCGGCCAAGCCGAGCGGTGCGCCGTCCGTGGGCGTGTGCGCCATCCCCGAGTCGCACGCCGACAGCACCACGAGCGGGGCCGTCCGGGACAGCCCGAGCAGGTCGTAGGCCATGAGCTGCCCGTCGGCGAGCGTGATGCCCGACAGCAGCGGGCTCCGCGCGTGGAACACCCCGTGCGCCGCCAGGTGCAGCACGTCGGCGCTGGTCAGCGCCGCCAGCACGGACCCGGAGCGGGCGGGCACCTCGCGTCCCCCGGGATGGCAGGCGAGCACCTGGGCGACCTCCGCGCGCGCGTGCGCCAGCCCCGGCCCGGCCGCGGCGATCATCACGGGCCGTTCGGCGGGTACGGTGGCGCGCCGCCCGGCCGCCAGCCAGGCGGCCGCGCTCGCGGCCACGGACACCGGACGATCACGCAGGCACGGCAGCGCCCCCCACGGCACCGTGTGCAGCAGGCCGGCGGGCACCAGGACCAGCGGCCGGTCGCCGAGCTCGGCGTGCAGCGGCCGGAGCAGCAGGCGTTCGAGCTCCGCCGCGGCCGGCTCGACTGGCGCCCCGGCGGTGCTGTCGCCGAGCACAGCCCGGCGCAGTGCGTAGCGCAGGCGGACGAGCGCCTCGCGAATCGACCGCACATCGCCCAGCCGCCGCAGCGTGAGCCGTTCGCCGCTGATCAGCACGGCCAGCATCGAGGAGCCTTCGGCGACGAACTCGACCAGCGCCGCGCCGCCCAGCCCGGCCCGCACGGCGTCGGGATCGGCCAGCCCGCAGGCGTGCGCGGGAGCGGCCACCGCCCGCCAGCGTTCGGCCCAGTCGAACACCTCCCGGGCACACCCGTCACGCACCGCCATCGTCAGCCCGAACGCCGCCAGCCGCTCACCCGCCCGCGCCGCGTGGGCCCGCAGCGAAGGGTCCTCGAACGACTCCATGCTGCCGCCCATCTCGCTCAGCCCGTCGTGGACCGCGCGGAAGGCCTGGGGTACGTCCTCCTGCAGCGCCGCCTCCAGCGCGAGGGCGTGCTGACGCACCAGCACCGGGATCTGTGATACCTGCGCGAGATGCCTGGCCTGCGACTCCGAGGCCAGCGACGTGAGACGGGTGCCGGCGGGAACCCAGCGCTCGCCGCGCGGCACGTGCACGGTGAGGCGGCCCAGCTGCGCCGACGCGGTCGGGTGGTCGTCGAGCGCCAGTGCCGCCTCCGCCGCCACCAAACGCAGCGCGGCGGCGCCGGCCAGGTAGGCGGGACCGTTCTCGAGGTCGTCGGCGCACGCGATCAGCTGGTCGAGCAGGTCCGGGGAGGAGCCCTCCAGCGTGAGGCGGGCCCGCAACACCACCTCCGTGGCCAGCGGCAGCCAGGAGAGGCGGTCCTGCTCGGCCAGCTCGACCGCCGCCTGCTCGGCCACGGCCAGCGCGCGGCGCGCGTCGCCGGTGAGCAACTCCACCTGGGCCAGCTTCAGCCGCGCCTCGGACAGCGCCACCAGCGCGGCCGACGACTCCAGATCGGGTACGGCCAGGCTGAGCAGCGCCCTGGCCTCGCCGGGGAGGTGCGCGGCCAGCAAGGCCCCGGCGAAGTCGGCCCGCATCGTGGCCAGCCGCTCGGGGAAGCCGAACAGGGTGTTCTCGGCCGCCCGGTAGTGGGCGAAGGCTCCGGTGATGTCGCCTTGGCGGACGGCGAGGAAGGGCAGGTTGGCGGCGGCCAGGCGGGCCAGGTAATCGAGCCTGGCGTGACGGGCGATCTCCAGGCAGGCGGTGATGTCGCGGGTCGCGGCGTCCCAGTCGCCCCGGTAGGCGTGGACGAGACCGCGGTTGAGCAGGCCGCCGGCCAGGAACCGGCGGTCGTCGATGGTGCCCGGGGCGCCGACGAGCGCCTGGAGCGCGCGGTCGCACGAGGCGACGGCCTCCTGGTAGCGGCCCAGGTGGGCGAGCGCGACGGCGCGCTGGGTGTCGAGCTTGGCCCGGTCGAGCGGGGAGAGGTAGGCCCAGGCCAGGGCGGCGATCCTGAGCGCCTGCAGGGGGTGCCCGCGTTCGGTGCGTACGGTCACCAGGGACAGCCGTGCCTGGGACAGACGCTGTCGCGTGGCGCCGGGGGTGTCGATGGCCTGCCGGAGATGATCTTCGGCGGCGTCGAGATCGCCGAGCTCGCGGGCTGCCAGGGCCATCGCCCTGAGGGCGACCACCGCGGCTTCGGCGCAGTCCGCTGCCCGGGCGGCGGCCAGGACGGTGCGCCCGGCGTGCAGTGCCTGCTGAGGATCGACCACCGAACGCAGGACCGCCGTCTCGGCCGCCACCACCAGCGGCCCGATGGTGTCGGGGGCGGAACGGTCGTCCGACGTTGCGATCATGGCGCCTTGGGCTTCGTAGGGGGAGGTTGGGAGCCAGGGGGTGGGACGCGGTGCCTGGCTCCCGGGTGGTCATGGGCGGATCCGCACCCACCTGGTCTGGACGGGTGCGAAGCCGGGCCGGTGGCAGACCACGCTGAGCCAGCCCGGAGGCAGGCCGGTGACCGCGAACTGGCCCGAACGCGCAAGACGCCTGGTGAGCGTCAGATGCGGAGTCCTCACATCGACGTGGCTGCCCTCGCCGGGATGCGGGAACACTTGTCCCGCGACGTCGATGAGTCCGTCGCCCACCGTCACCTCCAGATCGAAGGTGAGGCCGGCCGCGACGAAGCGGATCATGCCGGGACCGTCGCCGCCTCGTACGCCACGGGGTGTGGCGCAGTCGGCCGGCGGGGCGGTCACCGCCTGAGAGACCCGGAGTCCGAAGGCATCGCGTGCGGCGGCGGAAACATGCCCAGGAATCGGATCGCTCCCGGCGGCGAGCCGGAGAGCCGCCAGGAAATACTCGTCGTTGATCATTGCACCGTCTCCTGTAGTGAGAGCAGGGTGCGCAGTTTTTCCAGGCACCGGATCCTGGTTGGACCCACGGTGCCCACGGGCATGCCGAGCCGCATCGCCACCTGCTGGCTCCCCATATCCGTCGCCACCAGCTGGAGGAGGGTGCGGCAAGGCTCGTGCATGGCGGAGACCGACTTCCATAGCAGGTGCCTGCCGTCGGCCTCCAGGACGGCAGTCGCCGGATCAGGGTCGTGTACGACGTCGAAGGACGGAAATCCGGGTGGTTCCTTCCTGATGATCAGAAGCGCCTCGCGACGCGTGGTCGTCGCCAGCCACGCGCCGACGCCTGATGGTTCCCTGATGGTGTGGAGGTTTTCGAGCAGACGCAGCCAGGCACCCTGAACCGCGTCCGCCGCATCGGTTTCGTTCAGCCCGCACGCGCGGGCGACCGCCCACATGCGCGATCCGAACCTGGACTCAAGCTGGTCCCAGGCCGTGTGGTCGCCTTCGGCCGCAGCCATGAGCAGCTCCGCGGGATCGCGTGGCTCGTGCATGCGGCCTCCTTCGCCGTGACGGACGAGGAGGCCACCCTGCCTCCTCGTGATTGGCCGAGGACTGAGCGTAAACTCTACAGACTCGACCTGATGAGAACTCCCAGATCGGGAATTTGCCGGGTCGTCTCAGGGTCAAGGACTCGCCCGGCCGCCTCCTTGACGGGCAGGTCCTTGGCGGCGGCCGCGATGGCGCCCGCGACCAGGGCCGTGGCGAAGGAGGTGCCGCTCCAGACGGCGAAGCCGGTGAAGTCGTCGCGCTCCAGGAAGCTGCTGGCCAGCCACTCGCCACGGGCGCACGCGTCGACCCAGGAGCCGTAGGCGGAGAACGGCGCCCGGTGCTCCTGTGTCGGGTCGACCGCGCCCACGCCCACGACCTCCGACAGCGCGGCCGGCCAGAACGGCCGGTCGCTCGCGGTGTTGCCCGCGCAGGCCACCGCGACGGTGTCGGTCAGGCTCCGCAGCGCGTCGGCCAGGAGGGGCGGCGGCCGGTCGTCGAAGGTGTGGCAGCCGAAGGACAGGTTCAGGACCTGTGGCGGGCGCTCGCGCAGCCGGTTGAGGACGCGGACCACGCTCGCCTCGTCGCCGACGCCCTGCCCGTCGAGCACCCGCCACGCCCGCAGCGACACGCCCGGCGCCTGCCGCAGCAGCAGCCCGGCGAGGAAGGTCCCGTGGCCCGCCTGAGGACCTTCGGGCAACTCGGCGTCGTCTCCGGGCTGCTCCTTGTACCAATCGCTGTCGGCCCACCACGGGTGCGGGGCGATCCCGGTGTCGAGCAGACCGACGACGACGTCCGAGTGTGCTCTGCCCGGTTTGTACGACACGGCCGAGGTGGGGAACGGCCGGGACGCGGGCCCGCCCCAGAACAGCGGCTGCCCCGTGAGCAGATGGTTGGGGGAGGCTCTGAAGCCGCGCTCCCGCAGGTCCATGGTGATCTCGATGGGGTCGACGCCAGGTGACAAGTGGATCACGCAGACGCCGTCGGCGTCGGCGACGGCCTGAGTCCAGCGAGCCGCGGCGGACAGCGCGCCCCGGTCGGTCAGTATCTGACCTGGCCGGATGAGCGACTCGCCGACAGATTGGATGTCCATGAGCGGGTATCTTTCCGCGCTCACCCGCGTGTCACACGCCACTGCGGCACCAAGTTGGTATGGCCCCCCTCTGGTGCCGGGTAGCGACCGACGGTAGTCTCTCCCTAGTCACTTGTGATCATCCTGGGGCGAGGCCGTTGGGGAAGGCGCACCTCGTACCGAATCGGGAGGTCCGGTGTCTGCTTGTGGCGTGCTCTACGTCCACTCAGCTCAGCCCGCGCTGTGCCCTCATATCGAATGGGCGGTCGCGGGTGTTCTTGGCGTACCCGTGGACCTGACGTGGACGCCGCAACCTGCCGCGCCCAACGTCCTGCGGGCGCAGGCCGAGTGGGAGGGTCGTCCGGGCATCGCGGCGGCCATCACCTCCTCCCTCATGGGCTGGCAGCGCATCCGGTTCGAGATCACCGAGGACGCCTCACCGGGCGTCGACGGGTCCCGGCATGCCTATACACCGACGCTCGGCGCCTTCAGCGCGGTCGTCGGGGCCGCGGGGGACATCATGATCCCCGAGGACCGGCTCCGCACCGCGATGCTGATGGCCGCCCAGGGGCGCGCGGTGCTGGAGGACGAGCTGGACAAGCTGCTCGGCCGGCCGTGGGACGAGGAACTGGAGCCGTTCAGGTACGCGGGCGACGGCGCGCCCGTCCGCTGGCTGCACGCCGCCGTCTGAGACCCGCACGAGGCCGTCAGAACGTGAAAGAGCCCCGCACCCAGGAGGTGCGGGGCTCTTCGCATACGACTACAGGAGTGGCTTACAGGGGGATGTTCCCGTGGGCACCCCTGGCCGGGGTGGCCTGGGCGAGGACCGTGGCGATCGCCCCCCGGGTCTCCTCCGGCTTGATGACCTCGTCGATCACGCCCAGCTGCCGTGCCCGCTCGAGCCCACCGGCCAGCTTCTCGTGCTCCTCGGCCAGCCGCTGCTCCAGCTCGGCCCGCTCCTCTTCGGGGGCCGCGGCCAGCTCGCGCCGCTTCAGGATGCGCACCGCCGCGACCGCGCCCATGACCGCGACCTCGGTCGTCGGCCAGGCGAACACCTTGGTGGCGCCCAGTGCGCGGGAGTTCATGGCGATGTACGCGCCGCCGTAGGCCTTGCGCGTGACCAGCGTGACGCGCGGCACCGACGCCTCAGCGAAGGCGTGCAGCAGCTTGGCGCCGCGGCGGACCACGCCGTCGTGCTCCTGTCCGACACCCGGGAGATAACCGGGTACGTCGACCAGGACAACCAATGGGACGCCGAAAGCGTCACACATACGAACGAAGCGGGCAGCTTTCTCGGCGGACGTGGCGTCGAGGCAGCCACCCAGCCGCATCGGGTTGTTGGCGATCACGCCGACCGTCCGGCCACCGAGGCGGCCCAGCGACGTGACGATGTTCGGCGCCCACTTGGGGTGCAGCTCGATGCCCGGCTCGTCGAGCAGGCCGTTCACCAGCGGCTTGACGTCGTAGGCCCGCCGCGCCGACTCCGGCAGCAGCGTGGAGAAGTCGACCTCGTCGATGCCCGTCGTGCGCACCCGTCCCTGGTGGCCGAGGAGCACGGCCAGCTGCCGCGCGCGCAGCAGCGCGTCGGTCTCGGACTTGGTGATGACGTGGACCACGCCGCTGCGCTTGCTGTGCGGTTCGGGGCCGCCCAGTGCGGCGCTGGTGACGTCCTCACCGGTGACGCTGCGGACCACGTCGGGGCCGGTGACGAAGATGCGGCCGGAGTCGGCCAGGATCACCAGGTCGGTCAGCGCCGGGCCGTAGGCGGCGCCACCGGCGGCGGGTCCGACGACCACGGAGATCTGCGGGACGACGCCCGAGGCCTTGGTCATCGCGGCGAAGACCCGGCCGACGGCGTGCAGCGACTCGACGCCTTCGGCGAGTCGCGCACCGCCGGAGTGCCAGATCCCGATGACCGGCACCCGTTCGCGGACGGCCACGTCGTAGGCGTGCACGATGTGCTCGCAGCCCTCGCCGCCCATCGCGCCGCCCTGGAAGCGGGCGTCACTGCAGAAAGCGACGACGGGGACACCTTCGACGCGGCCGGTGGCGGCCAGCACGCCGCTCTCGTCCTCGGGAGTGATCAACCGCAGTGAGCCCTCATCGAGCAGCGCGGTCAGCCTGACGACCGGATCGCGGGGATCAGCGGGCTCCTGATCGGAGCCCTGCGGCGCCACCCGATTGTCGAGCACAGTCATTTAAGCCCCCTTGAACACGACTGCCACGTTGTGACCACCGAATCCGAACGAGTTGTTGACCGCGGCGATGTCGCCTTGCGGCAGGGGGCGGTTCTCGCCGTAGACGAGGTCCACCTCGATGCCGTCGTCGAGACTGTCCAGGTTGATGGTGGCCGGCACGAGGCGCTCCTGGAGCGCCTTGATCGTGAAGACCGACTCGATGCCGCCCGCGCCGCCCAGCAGGTGGCCGGTCATGGACTTGGTCGAGGTGACCAGCGGGTGCGTGCCGATGGCCTTGGCCACCGCCTGCACCTCGATGACGTCGCCCGCCGGGGTGGAGGTGGCGTGCGCGTTGACGTGCTTGACGTCCTGGCCGGTGACGCCCGCGTCGGTGAGCGCCTGGGTCATCGCCATGCTGATGCCCCGGCCCTCCGGCTCGGGCTGGGTGATGTGGTGGGAGTCGGCGGAGTAGCCGACGCCCGAGGCGTAGGCGTAGATCCGCGCGCCGCGCGCACGGGCGTACTCCTCGGACTCGAGCACGATGATGCCCGCGCCCTCGCCGAGCACGAACCCGTCGCGATCGCGGTCCCACGGCCGCGAGGCGCCCGCGGGGTCGTCGTTGCGGGTGGACATGGCACGCGCGGCGGCGAAGGCGGCCACGTTCAGGCCGTGGATCGCCGCCTCGGTGCCGCCCGCGATCACCACGTCGGCGCGGCCGGACCTGATCATGTCCATCGCGTAGCCGATGGCCTCCGCGCCGGACGCGCAGGCCGACACGGTCGCGTGCACGCCGGCCTGGGCGCCGCGATCGAGACCGATCCAGGCGGCCGGGCCGTTGGGCATCAGCATCGGCACGGTGAAGGGCGAGAGCCGGTTCCAGCCCCGCTCCTTGTAGGTGTCGTAGGCGGACAGCGTGGTGGTGATGCCGCCGATGCCGGAGGACACCACGACGCCGAGCCGCTCGGGCGCCACCTCGGGGGCGCCCGCGTCCTGCCAGGCCTCGCGAGCGGCGACCATGGCGAACTGCTCGCTGCGGTCGAGGCGACGAGCCTCGGGCCTGGCCAGCACCTCGGTCGGATCGACCGCGGCCGTCCCCGCGAACTTCACGGGGACGGTGTCGATCCAGTCCGCGGTGATGCTCTCGACGCCCGACTGACCGGCGAGGAGCGCCGACCAGGTCGAGGTGACGTCTCCACCGACGGGCGTCGTCGCGCCGAGCCCGGTGACCACGACACGTACCCGGTTTGCACTCACGTTTCGCGCTCCTTGTCGATCAGGTTGGGAGTGAGATCAGTTCTGGATGAAGGTAAGGACGTCCTTGACCGTCTTCAGGTTCTTGAGCTGGTCGTCCGGGATCTCGACGCCGAACTCGTCCTGGGCGGCCACGGCGATCTCGACCATGGACAGGGAGTCGATGTCGAGGTCGTCCACGAAGTTCTTCTCGGGGGTGACGTCGCTCACCGGAATACCGGTGATCTCGTTGATGATCTTGCCGAGGCCCTCGAGGATCTCCTGCTCGGTGGCAGCCATGTCGCTATTTCTCCTTTGGTTTTTTTCTGGTTCTGTACGGCTCAGGCCGTACAAGTTCTCCTGGGTACGGAACGAGCCGTACCGGATCCTACGGAATCTCGATGACCTGACCCGCATAGGTCAGGCCCGCACCGAAGCCGAGGATGAGCGCGAGCTCACCCGAGCGCACCTCGCCACGCTCCAGCATGCGCGAGAGCGCGAGCGGGATGGACGCGGCGGAGGTGTTGCCGGCGGTCACGATGTCGCGCCCGATGACGGCCTGGTCGGCGCCGATCTTGCGGGCGATCGCCTCGATGATGCGCAGGTTCGCCTGGTGAGGTACGAAGGCCGCCAGCTCCGAGGGGTCGACCCCGGCGCGCTCGCAAGCCTCCTTGGCCACCGGGTGCAGCGCGGTGGTGGCCCAGCGGAACACGGTCTGACCCTCCTGGTGGAGGGAGTCGTTGCGGTCGTTGATGATGATCGCGTCGGACTTGTCGCCCGAGCTGCCCCAGACGACCGGCCCGATTCCGGGCGTGTCGGAGGGCCCCACCACCGCGGCGCCCGCGCCGTCGGCGAAGATCACGGCGGTGGACCTGTCGGTCCAGTCGATCCACTGGGACAGTTTCTCGGCGCCGATGACCAGCACGTGCTTGGCCGAGCCGGCGCGGATCGCGGAGCTGGCCACGCCGAGCGCGAAGCAGAAGCCGGCGCAGGCGGCGTTCACGTCGAACGCGCCGGGCGCCTTGATGCCCAGGCGGTGGGCCACGACGGCCGAGGCGTTGGGGATCTGGCTCTCCAGCGTGCAGGTGGCGACGATGACCAGGTCGATGTCAGCGGCGGACAGGCCGCTGGCGGCCAGTGCCTTGCCGCCGGCCTGCACGGCCATGTCCTCGACGGACTCGGCGGCGCCGGCGACCCGGCGTTCCTTGATCCCGACGCGTGACTGGATCCACTCGTCGTTGGTGTCCATGGTCTTGGCCAGGTCGTCGTTGGTGACGACGTTGGACGGCTGGTAGTGGCCGAGGGCCAGCACCTTGGCGCCCGGGGCGATGTCGGGAATCCTCACTTTGTCAGCTCCCTGGCCGCGTCGAGATCGTCGGGTGTCTTCAGTGCCACGGTGCGTACGCCCCGCAGCGCGCGCTTGGCCAGGCCGGTCAGCGTGCCGCCCGGAAGCAGCTCGATCATCCCGGTGATGCCCAGGTCGGTCATCGTGGCCATGCAGCGGTCCCAGCGTACGGGGCTGCTGACCTGGTCGATCAGCCGCCGCATCAGCACGGCGCCGTCGGTGACGACCTCGCCGTCGGCGTTGGACAGCAGCTTGACCCGCGGGTCGGCGGGGGTGATGCCCTCGGCGGCCGTGCGCAGGTGGTCGACGGCCGGGGCCATGTGCACGGTGTGGAAGGCGCCCGCGACGGAGAGCGAGATCAGCCTGGCGCGGGCCGGCCCGTCCTCCTTGAAGGCGGCCAGCTGCTCCAGCGTGCCGCCCGCGACGATCTGGCCGGCGCCGTTGACGTTGGCGGGGGTCAGGCCGTGCTTGTCGAGCGCGGCCAGCACCTCGTCCTCGACACCGCCGAGCACCGCGGTCATGCCGGTCTCGGTGACGGCGGCGGCCTTGGCCATGGCCTGGGCGCGCTCGCGCACCAGCGACAGCGCCTGCTCGGGAGTCAGCACGCCGGCCAGCGCCGCCGTGGCGAACTCGCCGACGCTGTGGCCCGCCAGCAGGTCCGGGGCCGCGCCGAGCACCTCGGCCGAGGCCAGCGCGGCGGCTACGAGCAGCGGCTGGGCGACCGCGGTGTCACGGATCTCGTCGGCGTCGGCCTTGGTCCCATAGGTGATCAGATCGAGGCCCACGACCTCGGACCACGCGGACAGTCGATCCGCGAAGCCGGGGAGTTCGAGCCAGGGCGTCAGGAAGCCTGGAGTCTGGGCACCTTGGCCCGGGGCGACGAGTACAAGCACACAATCCACACTGCCCTGTAGAGGTTCGACACGCGGATAAGGATCCGTACGAACTTGGTCCCAGGGGTTTTGTAGGAACCCTACAGTGGGGGTTTCGGGGTAATTACGTTAGGGCGCGCCAGGTGACAGCGCTCTCCGAAAGCCTGCCGAGAATCAGCCCCACCTGCAAGGTGAAGGCCGACCTGCCTTCGGTGGGCTGGTAGCCGGTCAGCTCGGTGATCTTCTTGAGCCGGTAGCGCACGGTGTTGGGATGGACGAACAACAGCCGGGCGGTGGCTTCCAGAGAGGTGCCCTGCTCCAGGTACGTGGCCAGCGTATCGAGCAGCGGGGTGCCGGCGAGCGGGAGATAGACGTTCTCGATGAGCTGTTCCCTGGCGTCGTCGTCGCCGTCGAGCGCCCGCTCGGCGAGCAGGTCGTCGGCGTGCACCGGGCGGGGCGCGTCGGGCCAGCCGGACGACGCCTTCAGCCCGGCCAGCGCCGCCTTGGCCGATCTGGCGGCGGCGTGCAGGTCGGGCACCTCCGGGCCGATGACGATCGACCCCTCCCCGAAGCGGGCCACGACCTGCTTGGCCGCGGCGTCCACGCTGTCGGCGCCGCCCACGATCACGATCAGCCGGTCGGCCTGCACGCCGGCGAGCAGGTCCATGCCGATGCGGCGGCCCTTCTCGCGCAGTCCGTCGATCACCGCGCGCGGGTCGCCCTCAGGGGCGCGGCCGGCGATCACGACGACGGGGGAGGAGGTCCAGCCCAGCGCGGCGGCCCAGGAGTGCAGCCCGTCGTCGACCTCGCCGCGCACCAGCGCGTCGACGATCAGCGCCTCCAGCCGGGCGTCCCATGAGCCTCTGGCCTCCGCCTCGCGGGCGTAGACGTGGGCGGCGGCGAAGGCCACGTCGCGGGTGTAGCGGAGCATGGCCTGCTCCAGCTGGTCCTCGCCGCCCGGCGCGGCCAGGTCGTCGGTCTGCGCCTCGACCACCTCCACGACGACCCTGACGATGTCGACGGTCTGCTGCAGGGAGATCGACCGCTTCAGCTCGCGCGGCGCGGTGCCGAAGAACTCGATGCTGGGCGTGGGCCGGTTCTCGCCGGCGTGCTGGAACCACTCCACGAACGCGGCGATGCCGGCCTGTGCCACGAGTCCCACCCAGGAGCGGTCCTCGGCGCTGAGGGCGCGGAACCACGGCAGCTGATCGTCCATGCGCGCCATGGCCGCAGTGCCGAGCGAGCCCATGGCCCGCTCCAGCCTGCGCGTGGTGTCCTCCCGGGTCCGATCTGTCACGCCTCCTAGAGTGCCAGGTGGAGTCAGATGACCGCGACGCGAGCCTGGCCGCGGTCATAGCGGGATCTGGGTCAGATGACCGCGACGGCGGTGATGAGCCCGATGGCGACGTGGGTGACGGCGAGCAGCCGGGCGCCCGGCTGCAGCTCGGCCTCCTTGACCAGATCGCGTACGGAGATGCCGACCAGCTTGTCGAAGACGAGCATGGCGACGGTCTGCACCACGATGCCGACCAGCCCGAAGACCACCGTGCCCGCCAGGCCCTCGGTGAGCCGGCCGCCCGACGACCAGATGGAGGCCGCGACGATCAGGCCCACCGCGGCCAGTGCCGAGGTGGCCAGCAGCGTGGCGTTGGGGTTGCGCTCGGTGCGGATGACCGAGCTCAGCTTGCCCGGTGTGGCGAGGTCGATCACGTAGAAGCCGACGATGAGCAGCACGACGCCCACGGCGGCGTAGGCGGCGATGGCGCCCGCGCCGCGGGCGAGGGTTTCCAGCAGGGTCATGGGTGCTCGATTCGGTGAGGGACGAAGGAAGAGGTGTCGTCGGTGATCAGGCCAGTAGTCTCCCTGATACCCATTCCGGCGGCCTCGTCGGCGATCACCCAGGCGCCGAGTACCGGCCGCTCGCCTTCGAAGTCGGGCAGGGCGTCGAACCCCTGGTAGACGTAGCCTTCCTGACCGTAGGAGCCGGGCGTCTCCTGGGTGCCGTCCGGCGTGACGATGCGCATCGACGCGCCCTCCCTGCCCAGGAGCGGCTTGGCGATGTAGGAGTCCAGGTCGCGGGGGCCGTCGAGGTAGGCGGGCAGCAGGTTGGGGTGGTCCGGGTAGAGCTCCCAGAGGACGGCCAGCAGCGCCTTGTTCGACAGCAGCGTCTTCCACAGCGGCTCGATCCAGGTCGCGTGCCGGACGGCGTGCCGTCCGAACGGGTCGGCCAGCATCCACTCCCACGGGTAGAGCTTGAACGCCGAGCGGATCATCCGCTCCTCGACGTCGACGAAGCGGCGGTTGAGCGCGTCCCAGCCGATGTCCTCCATGGCGACGGCGACCGTGCTCAGCCCGGCTTGCTCGGCGGTCTCCTGGAGGTAGGCCAGGGTCATCGCCTCCTCGCCGGTCTCGTCCATGTTCGTCCAGGCGAAGTGGACGGGCCCCGCGGGCAGGGTCAGCTCTCCCCAGCGCTCCACGAGCCGTTCGTGGAGGGAGTTCCACTGGTCGTCCGCCGGGTGGACGTCCTTGAGCCAGAACCACTGCGCCACCGACGACTCGACCAGGGAGGTGGGAGTGTCGGCGTTGTACTCCAGCAGCCTGGCCGGGCCGGTGCCGTCGTAGCGCAGGTCGAAGCGGGCGTACAGGTGCGGGTCACGCCGTTCCCAGGAGCGCGCCACGTCCTCGTGCGCCCAGGCGGGGATGGCGAAGTCGGTGTAGCGCCCGGTCGAGACGACGTGCTCGACGGCGTGCAGGCACATCCCGTGGAGCTCCTCCACCTGCTCCTCCAGCGCCTCCACCTCCGCCAGCGAGAAGACGTAGTGGATGGACTCGTCCCAGTAGGGCCGGATGAGCCCTTCCGGGTGGGCGGCCCGGTGGTAGGCCAGCCCATGGCTCTCGATCGTCTTCTCCCAGCCGTCCCTGGGAGTGCCGTGTTCGCGTCGCACCGTCAGCCGCCGCCGCTCCAGTGGCTGCCGAAGCCGCCGCGCTGGATGTCGCGGCCCTTGCGGCTGGAGATGTTCACGTCGGAGGGGCGGTAGCTGGTGCCGGCGCGGACGCGCGTGCCGATCCTGGTGCCGCCGTAGTACCAGTGGTAGGCGCCGCGTGAGCCGCCGTAGAAGTGGGAGGTGCCGTCGTCGTCATCGTCGCAGAGGGACTCGTCGACGACCTCGTACGAGCCGTCGCTCAGCTGGTTGTTCATGTCGACGCAGTCGGCCGTCACGTCGTCGTCGTTCTGGGCCGAGCAGTAGCCCACCAAGAGAACGGACACGATGCCGAGGATGGACAGCGTGACCACCTTCGACGCCTTCGACCGCTTGGGGGCCTCCGGCGAGGGAGGCGGCACGGGCGGCGAGTAACCCATCAAGCTCCTGCTTTCGTTGGCCGAACAGCCTATAGCCGCACGTCGTAACGCTTCAATGCCTACAACCGGCCGCTTGCCCTCGGCTTGGGTACGTATCAACACATGACACCCGTCGAGGCGCTGCGCGAGATCGCCTACCTGCTCGAACGGGCGGGCGAGCCCACCTACCGCGTACGGGCCTTCCGCAACGCCGCCGCCGTCGTCACCGACCTGCCCCACGACGAGCTGGTACGGCTGGCGAGGGTCGGCGGCCTGACCGATCTGCCGGGCATCGGCAAGGTCACCGCCCTGGCGATCACCGAGGCGCTGGACGGCGACGTGCCCACGTACCTGCGCAGGATGCGCGCCACCGAGGGTGCCGACCTCGACGACGCGACCGCGGCGCTCAGGGCGGCGCTCAAGGGCGACCTGCACAGCCACTCGGACTGGTCCGACGGCGGCTCGCCGATCGAAGAGATGGCCGAGGCGGCCGAGGGGCTCGGCCACGCCTACTGGGCGCTGACCGACCACTCGCCCCGCCTGACCGTGGCCAACGGGCTGTCCGCCGACCGGCTCAAGAGGCAGCTCGACCAGGTCGAACGGCTCAACGAGCGGTTCGCGCCGTTCAGGATCCTGACCGGTGTGGAGGTCGACATCAACGTGGACGGCACCCTGGACCAGGAGCCCGAGCTGCTGGAGCGGCTCGACGTGGTGGTGGCCAGCGTGCACTCCAAGCTGCGGATGAGCGGTCATGAGATGACGCGCAGGATGGTGACGGCGATCTCGAACCCGCACGTGGACGTGCTCGGCCACTGCACGGGGCGGGTCGTGCAAGCGGGCGGCCGGCGGGGCCGGGTGCGGCCGGAGTCGGACTTCGACGCCGAGGTGGTCTTCGAGGCGTGCCGCCGGTTCGGGGTCGCGGTCGAGATCAACTCGCGGCCCGACCGGCTCGACCCGCCGAAACGGCTGTTGCGGCTGGCCTACGAGATGGGCTGCGACTTCGCGATCGACTCCGACGCGCACGCGCCCGGCCAGCTCGACTGGCAACGCCACGGCTGCGAGCGCGCGGCCCAGTGCGGCATCGAGGCGGCGCGGATCGTCAACACCTGGCCGCTCGCCGATCTGCTGGCGCGTCACGCTTGAACCTCTGCCGGTGCGGCACGTGCTGGCGTGTCACGCTTGAACCTCTGCCGGTGCGGCACGTGCTGGCGTGTCACGCTTGAACCGGGATCGCCTGCCTGGTAAGGGGTTTGCGACCCGCGATTGTCGGTGGCGCGGCGTAACGTCACGGGTGTGAACCGTACCGACCGGCTCTACGCGCTCGTCGAGGACCTGCGCGCGATCTCGCCACGCTGCCGTTCGGCCCGCGAGCTGGCCAAGCGGTTCGAGGTCAGCGCCCGCACGATCGAGCGCGACATCACCGCGCTGCAGGAGTCAGGGGTGCCGATCTACGCCCATCCGGGGCGTAAGGGTGGCTACGCGATCGACAAGAAGATGTCGTTACCCCCGCTCAACTTCACCCCCGCCGAGGCGGTCGCCATCGCCGTGGCGCTGAGCCGGGCGGGTGACCAGCCGTTCGGCAGGCAGGCGCGCAGCGCGCTGCGCAAGGTGGTCGCGGCCATGCCGGGACGGGAGGGCGAGCTGGCCAGGGAGCTGGCGCGCCGGGTGCGCATGGTCACTCCGGCGGCCGAGCCGGGCGCCGAGATCCGGCCGCTGGGCGGCGAGGGCATCTCCCGGGCGATCGAGGAGGCCCTGCAGCGCCGGCGCCTGCTCAGGATCGACTATGCCGATGCGAAGGGGGCACTGACCTCGCGCGACGTCGAGCCCGGTGTGTTCCTGGGCGGCCGTGGCGGTTTCTGGTATCTCGTGGCGTGGTGCCGCCTGCGCGATGACGTACGGGTCTTCCGTCTCGACCGGATCGCCTCGGCCTCGGTGATCGCCGAGCGCTGCCCCGACCGGCCGCTGGAGAGGTTCGCCACCGACATCCCGGACATGTTCGTACACGGCACGGTGCTCGATTAATCATTCGAAAACACCGACATAGGGTTGTCGCCCATCCGTTAGATCGTTGTCTTGTTCGAGAAATTAGGGAGACAACGATGGACAACACGGTTACCTGGTTCGAGGTTGCGACAGACGACCCCGAAGGTGCCCAGCGGTTCTATGGCGGGCTGTTCGGCTGGACCTTCGGGGCGTCCGACGGTGGCCCGGTCGACTACCGGACGATCGGTTATCCGGGTCGTGAGCAGCCCGGGGGTGGCCTCTACAACACCAAGGGCGAGTTCCCCGGCCACGCGATCTTCCACGTGGAGGTGGCCGACGTGGAGGAGAAGTGCCGCGAGACCGAGTCGCTCGGCGGCAAGGTCGTCACGAAGGTCGTCGACGACGGCGCGGGCACCGACTTCGCCTACCTCCAGGACGGCTCGGGCAACCTCTTCGGGGTCTTCCACCGCAGGTGACCTGGCCGGGCGTGCACCCAGGAAGGCACCTTCCCCGCCGACCGGGGCACGCGCGCGAGCCGCTCTGGCGAGCGGTCACCCGCCCTGGACACGCCGCCGACCGCCGAGTGGCGGCGCGTCCAGGGCCTCACCATCGATTACCGCGGCTTGAATCAGCCGGCTGATCACAGCGCGGCGGTCGCCAGCCAGCGGTCCAGGAAGGCGCGGTCGCCGTGGACGGTCAGCGCGTCGGGGGAGCGCCTGCCGTACAGCATGAGCAGCAGGTCGCTCACCGGGCCCTGGACGGCGACGTCACCCTTGGCGTGGCCGCGCGCCCAGCTGATCCGGCCCGCCGGGCCCTGGGTGAGGGTCCATTCGCCGTCGGCGTCGCTCGCGTGGAGGTGGATCGTGGCCCCCTCCGCGTCGAGCGCCGCCAGGCGCTTGGCGACCCAGAACGCGTGCGGCAGGGCCTCCAGGAACTCCTCGATCCCGTCGATCGCGACCGGCGCCTCGACGACGGGCGCCACGCCGACCGCGAGCTCGGCGTCACAGCGGTGGACGACCAGCTCGAACACCATCCGGCGGGCCCACCACCGCACGCGCTGATCGCCGCCCCACGCCCAGACGGGCGTGTCCGGGTCGGTCTCGCGCAGCGTGGCGACCAGCTCCCGGGCGCCCGAGCCCAACCAGGCCGGATCGCCGCGCTGCCCCTCGGCCAGGCCGTTGGGCACCTGGCGGGACCAGATCGGCTCCTGCCGCGCCGTCTCCACGATGTGCACCACCCACCGGTGCAACGTGCCGACGTGCGTGATCAGGTCCGCCAGGGTCCAGCCCGGACAGTACGGCACCGGGGTGCCGGGATCGGCGCCGGTGGCCAGTTCGGCCAGCCGCGCGCTCTCGCTCTCCACCAGCCGGGGATAGTCCGTCACGTGACCGAGACTAGATCAGACCGACTTGCAGGTGGCACCCCGCTCGGGCATCTTCCCGGCCAGCAGGTAGGAGTCGACGAACCGCTTGACGCACTTGTTGCCCGACAGGTAGGCGCCGTGCCCCTCGCCCTCGTACGTGACCAGCGTGGCCGTCTTGAGCTGCGCGGTCAGCTTGGGCGCCCACTCGTACGGCGTGGCGGGGTCGCCCGTGCCGCCCACCACCATGATCGGCGCCGAGCCGGTCGCGTCGACGTGCTTGGCCTCGTCGTCGCCCTTGACCGGCCAGACGGTGCACAGCCCGCCGGGGCCCTCGCTGCCGAACAGCGGCGAGATCTTCACGGCCGCGTCCTCGGTGTGCCGCAGGGCGGCCAGGTCGGGCCGTTCGGAGGTGTCGGCGCAGGTGATGGCCGGGAAGCTGGTCATCTGCGTGGAGTACGTGCCGTCCTGTGACCTGCCGGTGTAGGAGTCGGCCAGGTAGAGCAGCGCCTGCCCCTGGCCCTTGAGCGCCGCGCCGAGCGCGTTGCCCAGGAACGGCCAGGCGAACTCGGAGTAGAGGGCGGCGGCGACGCCGGTGGAGGCCAGGCCCTGGGTGAGGTCGCGCTGGCCGACCTTGAGCGGCTTGGCGGCGAGCTGGTTCATCAGCCGGTCGACGTTCGCGGCGGCGGTCGGCACGTCCTTGCCGACCTCGCAGCGGTCCTTGACGCAGGACTTCAGGAAGCTCTGGTAGGCGTGCTGGAAGCCGCGGGTCTGGGCCAGGGTGCGCTGCTCGAACGTGACCGTGGGATCGAGCGGGGCGTCGAGCACCATCCGGCCCACCCTCTTGGGGAACTTGGTGGCGTAGACGGCGCCCAGCTGCGTGCCGTACGACATGCCGACGTAGTTGAGCTTGTCGTCACCCAGCGCGGCGCGCAGCAGGTCCATGTCGCGGGCGGCGTTGACCGTGCCGACGTACGGCAGGATCTTGCCGGAGTCCTTCTCGCAGTGCTGGGCCAGCTCCTTGTTGGCCGCGTCGCCCTCCGCGCGGGTCTGCTCGGTGTCGGGCAGCGTGTCGAGGGCCATGTACTTGTCCAGCTCGGCGCTGTCGCCGCAGCGCACCCCCGAGCTCCGCTCCACGCCGCGCGGGTCGAAGCTGACCAGGTCATAGCGGGAGCGCAGGCTGGTGAGCGACTTGGCGGCCTGATCAAGAGTGTCGACGCCGGAGCCTCCCGGGCCGCCGAAGTTGAACACCAGGGAGCCCAGCCGCTTGCTCTGGTCGGTGGCGGGGACCTTGATGAGCGCCATCTCGATCTTGTCGCCCTCGGGATGGGCGTAATCAAGGGGCACCGCCAGCTTGGCGCACCGCACCGAGGTGTCCTGCCTGGCCGGTCGCTGCCCGTCGGGCCGCTTGAGGTCCGTGCACGGTCCCCAGGCGATCTGCTGGGCGGCGCCGGTGCCTCCGTCCACGGCCGGTTTCGTCGGCGCACTCATGCAGGCTGCGGCCGATGCGGCCAGTGTGACAACGGCAAGGACGCGTCGCATGTCCATCTCCCCCTCGATAGCTCAGGGGGAAGTTTTCCCCACAATACGCGAGTGCGTATCAATGGAGCGAGGCGGCACGTACCCCTCCTGGCTGAAAATGGCGACGCCCCCGCGGAAGGCCTTCCGCGGGGGCGTCGCCGTCAGGTTGTGCGCTCAGACGCCCATCGACTGGGTGTCGTTGCTCTCCGCGCCACCGGCCTCGGTGACGCCGTTCTTGAGGTGATAGCGGGCGATCGCCTCGCGCAGCACCTCGCCGTCGAGCTCGCCGCGCTTGACCAGGCTGGTCAGCACAGCCAGCGTGATCGAGGCGGCGTCGACGTGGAAGTGGCGGCGCAGCGCCGAGCGGGTGTCGGACAGGCCGAACCCGTCGGTGCCCAGCGAGGACCAGTCACCCGGCACCCACTGCGCGATCTGGTCCTGCACGGCCTTCATGTAGTCGCTGACGCCCACGAAGGGGCCGGCGGCCTGGGAGAGGGCCTGGGTGACGTACGGCACGCGCGGCTCGGCGTCGGGATTGAGCAGGTTGTGCTCCTCGCACGCCAGCGCGTCGCGGCGCAGCTCGGTCCAGGAGGTCGCCGACCACACGTCGGCCGACACGCCCCAGTCCTCGGCCAGCAGCCGCTGGGCCTCGACGGCCCACGGCCCCGCTACGCCCGACGACAGGATGTTGGCCTTCGGTCCCTGCGTCTGAGGCCCCGTGGCGAACCGGTAGAGGCCCTTGAGCAGGCCCTGCACGTCGAGGTCCGCGGGCTGCGGAGGCTGCGTGTAGGGCTCGTTGTAGACGGTCAGGTAGTAGAAGACGTTCTCGGGCTGCTCGCCGTACATCCGGCGCAGGCCGTCCTTGACGATGTGCGCGACCTCGAACGCCCACGAGGGATCGTAGGAGACGGCGCCCGGGTTCGTCGAGGCGATCAGCGGCGTGTGGCCGTCCTCGTGCTGCAGGCCCTCGCCGTTGAGCGTGGTGCGGCCGGCCGTCGCGCCGAGCAGGAAGCCGCGGCCCATCTGGTCGGCCATCTGCCACATCTGGTCGCCGGTGCGCTGCCAGCCGAACATCGAATAGAAGATGTAGATCGGGATCATGTGCTCGCCGTGCGTGGCGTAGGCGGTGCCCGCCGCGATCGCCGAGGCCATCGAGCCCGACTCGCTGATGCCCTCGTGCAGGATCTGGCCCTGGACGGCCTCCTTGTACGACAGCAGCAGCTCCCTGTCGACGGCCTCGTACGTCTGGCCGTGCGGGGAGTAGATCTTCGCCGTCGGGAACATCGCGTCGAGGCCGAACGTACGGGCCTCGTCGGGGATGATCGGCACGAACCGGTGGCCGATCTCCTTGTCGCGCATCAGGTCCTTCAGCACGCGGACGAAGGCCATCGTGGTGGCCACCTGCTGCTTGCCCGAGCCCTTGCCGAACTGCTCGTAGATGTTGTCACCGGGCAGCTTGATGGGCTTGGCGCGCATGACGCGCTTGGGCAGCACGCCGCCCAAGGCCGCGCGGCGCTCGCGCATGTACTCGATCTCGGGGTCGTTCTCGCCCGGGTGGAAGTAGGGGGGCAGCTCGCCCTCGAGCGCGGAGTCGGGGATCGGCAGGTAGAGCCGGTCGCGGAACTCCTTGAGCTCGGCCTTGGTGAGCTTCTTCATCTGGTGCGTGGCGTTGCGCGCCTCGAAGTCCTTGCCGAGCGTCCAGCCCTTGATGGTCTGGGCCAGGATGACCGTCGGCTGGCCGACGTGCTCACGGGCCGCCTTGAACGCCGCGTAGACCTTGCGGTAGTCGTGGCCGCCGCGCGACAGCTTGCGGATGTCGTCGTCGGACATGTGCTCGACCATCTTGCGCAGGCGCGGGTCGCCGCCGAAGAAGTTGTCGCGGATGTAGCCGCCGGACTCGACGGAGTAGGTCTGGAACTGGCCGTCGGGCGTGGTGTTCATCTGGTTGACCAGCACACCGTCGACGTCGGCCGCCAGCAGCGGGTCCCAGTCGCGGCCCCAGACGACCTTGATGACGTTCCAGCCGGCGCCCCGGAAGTAGGACTCCAGCTCCTGGATGATCTTGCCGTTGCCGCGTACCGGGCCGTCGAGCCGCTGCAGGTTGCAGTTGATGACGAACGTGAGGTTGTCGAGCTCCTCGCGGGCCGCCAGGCCGATCGCGCCGAGCGACTCGGGCTCGTCCATCTCGCCGTCGCCCAGGAACGCCCATACGTGACTGCGGCTGGTGTCCTTGATCTGGCGGTTGAGCAGGTAGCGGTTGAACCGCGCCTGGTAGATCGCCCCGATCGGCCCCAGGCCCATGGAGACGGTGGGGAACTCCCAGAAGTCGGGCATGAGCCGCGGGTGCGGGTAGGAGGGCAGGCCGTGGAAGCCGTGCGACAGCTCCTGCCGGAACGCGTCCATCTGCGCCTCGTTGAGGCGGCCCTCCAGGTAGGCGCGGGCGTAGATGCCCGGCGCGGCGTGGCCCTGGAAGAAGACCTGATCGCCCGACTCGCCGTGGTCCTTGCCGCGGAAGAAGTGGTTGAAGCCCACCTCGTAGAGCGACGCGGCCGAGGCGTAGGTGGCTATGTGACCGCCCACGTTGGTGCGCGCGTTGGCGCGGGAGACCATGATCGCGGCGTTCCAGCGGATGTAGGCGCGGATCCGCCGCTCGACGTGCTCGTCGCCGGGGAACCAGGGCTCGCGCTCCGGCGGGATCGTGTTGATGTAGTCGGTGCTGCGCAGGCCCGGCACGCCGACCTGGTGCTCACGGGCGCGCTCCAGCATGCGGAGCATCAAGTAGCGAGCTCTGCTGCGGCCCTCCGTCTTGACGACGTTGTCGAGGGACTCGAGCCACTCGTTGGTCTCACTGGGGTCGACATCAGGCAGTTGGCTGGGTAGGCCGTCGCTGATGATCGAAAATCGCTGGCGTCCGGAAGCCACTGGGTCTCGCCTTCCGAGGGTGACTGATGTCTGGTCTGGGTCGCCTTCCATCCTGGTCGCTTACCGTAGAAAGTGCATCTCTACTGGTCGGTAACCAGTGTGTCCCTGCTGGCAGGGTCACGAACGGTGGCCTAGACCACCGATGGTAGGACGAATCCCGGCCAAGGTTACCTTGGCCCGTCAATTTAACAAGACCGGAAAAGCTCCGAAATTTCGCCGGGCGTGGCGTGGAGAGCCCCGTAAGGGTGAGAACGACTCCCACCGGACGCGATGCGCCGCGCGAGTCCCAGCCGCGAGCCTGGACAGCGTAACGTTTCGGTCAGGATTCTCCCTCTCCCTGCGGAGGGAGGAGTGTGTCCCTCTTTCCGAACGGCGCTCTCCGTACGAGTGTGGAGATATGAACGCGACGATAGGCGACCGGCTGCTGGTGCACGGCAATACGGTCGGCGAGCGGGATCACGGTGGGATCATCATCGAGATCCACGGAACCTCCGGTGGGCCCCCGTACACCGTGCGGTTCGATGACGGGCACACCGGGCTGGTCTTTCCCGGCCCTGATGCGGTCGTCGTACCTAAGTAGAATTCGTGTGTGAGATCTCAGATCATCTCCGTGGCCACGGGTTCACGGGAGACGGTGCACGACATCACCTCGGACTGCGCGGACTTCGTGCGGACGCTGGGGGAGGACGGGCTGCTGCACGTCTTCGTACCGCACGCCACGGCCGGGGTGGCACTGATCGAGCTGGGGTCGGGCAGTGATGACGATCTCGTCGCCGCCCTGCGCGACCTGCTCCCGGCCGACGACAGGTGGCGTCACGCCCACGGGTCGCCCGGTCATGGCAGGTCACACGTCATGCCCGCGCTCATCCCGCCGTACGCGACCATCCCCGTACTCGGCGGGCGTCTGGCGCTGGGCACCTGGCAGTCCATCGCAATCGTCGACCTTAATGTCGACAACCCGCAACGTCAGGTCCGCCTGTCGTTTCTGTCGGATTGATGCGGCCCGTCTACGGCCGTACCCGTGGCGACCGTTGACGACTAAGGGTCACAGCGTGTGGACTGTCCCGAAGCGATAAACCGCATATGCGGGGCCACTCAAGCAGGAGGGATAAACGTGAGCGCGACCGCGGGTCAGGCGCAAAGTGAGCGCGGCCTGGCCGAACGGCTCGGCCTCAAGCCGGGTCAGGTGGTGCAGGAGATCGGTTGGGACGAGGACGTCGACGACGAGCTTCGCGACTCCATCGAAGACCTGACCGGTAATGAGTTGCTGGATGAGGAGACCGACGACGTAGTCGACGTGGTGCTGCTGTGGTGGCGCGACGGCGACGGCGATCTCTTCGATGTCCTCACCAACGCCATGCGAGCACTCGCCGAAGCCGGCCAGATCTGGCTGCTGACTCCCAAGGCCGGGCGCGACGGCCATGTGGAGCCGAGCGACATCGGGGAGGATGCCGCTACCGCGGGTCTCTCGCAGACCAGCAGCATCTCCGCCGCCCCTGACTGGTCTGGGACCAGACTGGCCTCACCGAAGGGCCGACGCTAGGGAGTCTGAGCGCCTGCCATGCGGCAGGATGGCGTGTGTGAACGAACGTCCTGCCGAGGTCGGCGCCCTTGCTCCAGACTTCGAACTGCGGGACCAGCACGGCACTCCGGTGAAGCTGTCGGGCTTCCGGGGGAGGAAGGTCGTGCTGGTCTTCTATCCGCTTGCCTTCAGTGGCGTGTGCCATCGGGAGCTGTCGGCGCTGCGCGATGTCCAGGATTCCCTGGCTGACGCGGAGCTCCTCACCGTCTCGGTCGACTCCATGTTCACCCATCGCGCCTGGGCGGACGTGGAGGGTTACACGTTCCCCTTGCTGTCCGATTTCTGGCCACATGGACAGGTCGCGCGGGCGTACGGTGTGTTCGATGACGAGAAGGGGGTTTCTCTGCGGGGGACCTTCATCATCGACGGCGCGGGCGTGATCCGGTGGTCGGTGGTCAATCCGACCAGCCAGGCACGTGACGTCGCCGACTACGTCAAGGCACTCGCCGACATCTCTTAACGGAGGAAACGATGCCCTGCTACCGCTGCGGGGCCCGGCAGACGGACCCCGTCCGTGGCGCCAGCCCGTGGAAGCGTGGGGTGCGCCGCGAGACGCAGGTGCTCATCTGCCCGGACTGTCAACGGCTGCACGACCTCGACCTCGACGCGTGCGGCACATGCGGGTCCACGACGCTGATCTGCCGGCTGGGCGAGGTGGAGTGCCGGGCCTGCGGGGCCGTGCGGCAGGCGCGGGCGGAGGCGTTCGTGGGGTCGGACGCGATGGCGGGCTCGGGCGCCCCGCCGGGCCTCTCGGCCGAGGTCGAGGCGGCGCTGAACCGGGTACTCGGCCGGGCCTGACCTGGGGGCGCGGGGGGCGCGGTCCTGGGGGCGTCGAGGGCGCGGCCCGCCTTTATCCAGACATTTGCTGAGCTGCGCTATCGTCTCCTGCGTGTCTGCAATGAGTTCGTTCGTGGTGGCGCTCGATGTCGGTGGCACGTCCATGAAGGGCGGCCTGGTCAGCGAGTCCGGCGCGGTGCTGCTGAGCGAGCGTTGCCCCACTCCGCGTACGGAGGGCCCGGAGGCCGTCGTGGCCGCCATCCGCGAGTTCATCAGCCACCTGGCCGCCTCCGGCGACGGCATCCCGGCAGGCGTCGGCCTGGCCGTACCTGGGCTGGTGTCCGAGGACGTGGCCGTCTACGCGGCGAACCTCGGCTGGCGTGACGTCCAGGCCTCCGACTTCACCGCGCTCGACGTGCCGGTCATGCTGGGCCACGACGTCCGCACCGGCGGCCTGGCGGAAAGCGTCCTGGGCGCGGGGCGCGGTGTACCCGACTTCCTCTTCCTGCCCATCGGCACGGGCATCGCCGGCGCCATGATCGTCCACGGCGAGCCGTACGGCGGCTCCTCCGGCTGGGGCGGCGAGGTCGGCCACATCCCGGTCTTCCCGGACGGCGAGGAGTGCGCGTGCGGCCAGTTCGGCTGCCTGGAGACGTACGCGTCGGCGGCCTCGGTCGGCCGGCGCTACAGCCTCCGCTCCGGCCTCGAGGACGTCCGCGCCGAACAGGTCGTCTCCTCGGACGACCCCTTGGCCGTAGAGGTCTGGGACGAGGCGGTAGAGGCCCTCTCGCTGGCCCTGGCCACCTACACCCTGCTCCTGGACCCCTCCATGATCGTCCTGGGCGGCGGCCTGGCCGAGGCGGGCCCCGCCCTCTTCGACCCCGTCCGCACCCGCCTCGTCAAACGCCTCGCCTTCCGAGACGCCCCACCCCTCCTGCCCGCCGCCTTGGGCGTCGACGCCGGCATGCTGGGGGCGGCCTTGCTGGGCTGGCGCGCGGCCGGCCGGGAAGACCTGGGGGCCGGGTGGGCGGTGGATGTGCGATCGGAGCCGTTGGTGTCGTAAGGTGTAGTGCCGATCAGGGGCGGTTAGCTCAGCGGTAGAGCACTCGCCTTACAAGCGAGGGGTCACTGGTTCGATACCAGTACCGCCCACCTGCGAAAAGAGCCCCGTTTCCGACCTGCGGAAACGGGGCTCGTGCCATTAACGTGCCATTAGCCGACGCGGGTGATCTTGGTCAGTCCCCTCTCGCCTTGACGGGCAGAGCTTCTGCGATCTTGCTGTTCATGGCATCAGCGATCTTGGAGTCTGCCTCCGCCGTGCTGTGCTGGTAGATCAACGCGGCCCTTACGGAGTCATGTCCCATGCGCTGCATGAGGTCCTTGAGGCTCGCGCCGGAGCTGGCGGCGATCGTGTTGCCGGTGTGTCGTAGATCGTGAAAGTGGAGGCCCGGAAAGCCGATTTTCTTGGTGCTAAAGTCCCACTTGGCCGCACGTCGGAAATTGCTGCGGCGAAGGATGCCGCCTCGTGCGCCAGTGAAGATCAGCGCGTCGGGCTCTGGCTCGGTGAACCGGTCGAGGTGTTCGCGGAGTGCCGGGATGATCGCTTCCGGGATAGCAACCGTACGGACTCCTGCGCGGGACTTCGGAGGGCCGACCAGAAGTTCGCCCGTGTCGAGTTCGACGTGTTGTTGCCGAACGCTGATGGTCCGGGCGGCGAGGTCCAGATCCATCCGCCGGAGGGCCGCCACTTCGCCCCAACGCAGGCTGGCGAAGGTGGCGAGGAGGACCAAGGCGCGCAGCCGTTCAGGCATCTGGCCGGCCAGCTCGAACACCTTCGCCACGGTGAGCACCGGCCGCTCTTCCGGCTTCTCCTCGCCCGCGCCTCGAATGCGGCACGGGTTGCGCGGGATGATCTGATCGTCTGCCGCCGTCATGAGAACGGCCCGCAGGAAGCGGTACGCCTTGGCCACCTCGGACGGGCCGACGCCATTGCCGAGCAGCAGGACCCGCCACTCACGGATCGCAGCCGTGTCCACCTTGCCGATGGGCACGCCGCCGAGGTGGGGGCGGATGTAGCGCTTGAGCAATCCCTTGTAGATCTCGACGGTTCGAGGTCGGAGGTTCGTCCGCTCTGTGATCCATTTGTCCGCGTAGTCGCCAAGTTTGACCTTGGCGCGCTGTGGGTCGGTCCAGTCGCCCGTGAGCAGCTTGGCCTCGATCAGCGAGAGTGCCTTCTCTGCGTCGCGCTCGCGGGCATAGGTGGTCTCGCCCATGCGGATCTGGCCGTCGGGGCCGGGGTAGCGGATCTGGAATCTGCCGGAAGGGAGTTGGCGGATGCTTCCGAAGCGGCGCTTGCCTGGCTTGTTCGGCATCAGGCCGCCCTCCCGAGATCAGTTGCCGAAAGGTCTTGGCCGTTCGCTCTGGCTTCCAGTTCGCGGAGGTGGGCTCGCCAGCGTTGGCGTTCGTGGACGGATCTGAGGAGGCGAACGGCGAGGGGTGGCACGTTGGCGTCTCCGGCTGGGACGGGGCGCCAGATGTAGCGGTGTGGGTCGGTGGGTTCGTCGGGTTGGCCGAGGGCTTGCAGGACCCAGGTGCGGCGGTCCTGCTTGTGTTCGGCGAGGGTCTTGTTGGACCACTTGCGCGAGACCAGGACGCGACGGCCCGCGTAGCCGAGGTGTTCGGGCTTGTGGGCCTTGCCACGGCACCGGCCGGGGAGCATGCCGGGCTTGGCGCTCTTGGGCTGGATGCCATAGCGCAGCCAGTTCGGGCAGTTAGGTGAACAGGGTTCGAAGCGGAGGGCGTCGAGCATGCGGGTGGCGTGCTGTTGCTTGGCCTGGCCGCCGTCGAGGGTGTCGCCGATGGACTTGGTGAGGTACTTGGACAGGTAGCGGATGCACTGGTCGGCATCCGGAGTTCCGCCGAGGACTCCTTGGACGTCTATTTGCTCGCCGAAGCGGATGACGTGGAGGGGTTCGGCGTCCTCGTCAAGCGCGTCGAGAGCTTCGTCCCAGGTGGGTAGGACTTCGCCGGTGGCCGGGTTCAGGTAGCCGGTGCCGTCCTGCCAGACCGGCAGGTGATCGCCCTCGAAGACGACTTCGTCAGCCTGCGGCCACCAGACCTGGTGGTAAGTGGCGGCGGCTATCTGCTTGATCTCCGAACGTGGGAGCGTTCCACGAATGGCCATGTGCAGGTGCGGCGCGAGCCGCTTCTGAGGCTCCACAGAGGCGAAGTACTGCACGTCATAGCCCGCGACGCGGCGCAGGTTCTGCACGAAGCGATCGACGAGCTTGGAGAAGTGCAGCGCGTCCCGAGCGGCGCGCCGGTAGTCGTAAGTGTCCGGATCGATGGGTACGCCGTCGCGAACTTTGCCGTACGAGGGCAGGGTGAGTGTGACGAACAGGGACGGCCGATAGGTCTTGCCGTCGGTGCCTTGGAAGGTGCGTCCAAGGGTGGTGTTGGTCATCTTGCGCTTGGGCAGGTCGGGCGCGTCTTGCCGTCTCTTGGTCGAGCGGGAGCGCTTGGCGGTCGTTCGGCCGAGGATGTTGCCGCGCATGCCTGCGGCGTTGATCTCCTCGTCCAGGCCGGTGATGATCGTGTCGAGTTCGGTGGTGTCGTCGCCGGCCTTTTCGGCGGCGTCACGCTGCGCGTGGTAGTCGGCGCGAAACTCGACGAGCCAGCGCTGTTCCTCGTTCGGCTCGTCGGGTGTGATGGCGGGTTCGGCGTCGAGGTGCCAGCCCTCGCGGCACTGGGCCTTACGCAGTTGCTTGTTGCGCTTGGCGCATGGCGGGCACTTGCTGTCGAGGGTGGCGCCGCAGGGGACGTCGATGATCTCAGATTTGCCGGTGACGATGTCGAGCCGCTTGAGCGGGATGGGCCGGATGCAGACGCCGTGGAGCTTGGCGACCTCTTCGAGCACGTCGCGGGCCATCGGCATGGCCTGTCGGACGGCCCGGGGGAGTGCGCGGTCGTGCGCATGGGTCATGCGGTCCTCCCTTCGTCGGGATCGGTGACGGTGAGTGCGGTCTGGCCGCACTCGCGGCATTCGACCAGGGCGCGGACGGGGTGGAGCCACAGAGCGTTCAGAGTGAGGCAGGTGGCGCAGCGAAGGCCGTCCAGGAAGTGAGCCAGTGTCATGCGGCCTGCCCGTAGTAGGCGACCATGGCGCGGATGTCAGCGTCGGAGACGTACGCGGCGCGGACGCGGATCGGTTCGGGTGAGGTCTCCAGGCGCATGTAGGCGACACCTGCGCCCAGCTCCGGGACCGGTGAGATGTGATCAGCAAGTGCGCCACGATCGCGTGCGCCATCGCCGAGGATCATGTCCACCTGTTCGGATTCGTCGAGTCGGAGGGCGATCTTGTCGGGGAAGAGGTTGCGGATGTTCATGACCTCTTTGCGTGGGTCCTGGAGGGCGGCCATGACGCCGACGCCGACTGAGCGGCCTTGGGTGGCGAGCGTGGCCAGGGCGGCGGAAATGCGCTGCCGAAGCTGCCTATCGGGCTGGTAGGCGGTCAGGAACGCGACTTCGTCGACGAGCACCAGGACGAACGGGTCCTCGATCGTCGGAACGTGGGAGCGCTGGAGACCGGCGAAGCGGGTCGCGCGCTTTTGCATGACGCTGACCGCCTCGTCGAGCAGGTCGGCGCAATCGGTCGGATCGGCGGCGTACCGGCCCTGGAACAACTCCCGTCCGAACGAAAGCTCCATGAGCTTCGGATCCAACGCCCATACCTGGGCCAGGCCCGCCCGCATGGCGGGGAGTAGCCCGCGGATGGTGTCCCACAGGAACGAGCCCTTGCCAGCGCCGGTCGCGCCCGCGATCAGGATGTGCGTGCCGTGCACCTTGAGCCGTAGCGGTCGGCCGTCCTCCTGTTTGCCGATCTCAACCGGTCCCACGGTTGGCTCGTCCGGGATGGGAAGGGCTGGCATGGGCGAGGCGAGTGGATCGCTGCGTGGGAAGGTGAGCAGCAACCGGCCGCCCTTGACGAGCGCGACACGACAGGAGGTAGCGCCGAAGCCCTGAGCGAGGTTGTCGATGCGATCGGACCAGTCCTTGACCGCCTGACCGCCGAGCATCCGGACCGTGATGCGGTCGGCCCAGCCATCGCAGGTGACGCGCATCAGACGGGGCATGTAGACGCGTCCGTTGACGCGCTTGGCCAGGCCGGAGACGTCCATGACGCCGTGCCAGTGTCGGCGGTACACCGACATCAGTCGCCACCAGGCCAGCAGCCGGAAGCCGACGATACGGGAGAAGGAGCCGCGATCGATGTAGGACCAGGAGGCCAGAGCCAAGACGATGGTCCCCAGGAGGGACGCGGCTAGAGGCCACCCGAAGTGGTAGCCGATGGCAGCGAGAGCGATGGGTACGGCGACCGCTACGGGGTGCCGCCAGGTGGTACGGATGAGGGCGGCGAGGAAGCGCCAGCCGTAAATGAGCAGGGTGACGAGGGCGGGTGTCTTGAGCACGGCCGGTCGGAAGACGACGGCCGTATCGGGCGTAGTGGAGACGAGGTTGCGCGCCTCGTCTCCAGGCAGCCGCTTGAACATAAGCTGGAAACCTCTCGTGATGTGCAGTCAGGGGAGAACCAAGGGGCCGCCGGAAGTTGCCGCTTCCAGCGGCCCCGCTTCGTGTCAGGCCGCTGTGTCGTTGGCGTCGTCGGCCGGCTCTTCGGCGTGCAGCAACTCGCAGTCGGCCAGGTAGCGAGCGGCGGCGTTGAAGATCTCGCGGGCGATGTTCAGGTCGGCGTCGGTGACCGGCCCGGACCCGGTGGTGGAGATGTGGACGTTGGCCTCGTGGGAGGCGAACTCCAGGTACGGCCGCGGATTGCTGACCAGCAGTCCGGCGCGGATCTGGAGGCGCGGCGTGTGGAAAGAGACACCGACGTGCGGGTCGGAATCGGGTCGCATGGACAAGGTGACGTAGGTATAGGGCCGGTGCTCGCTCACGCCGCCACTCCCTGACCATCGGGCAGGCCGTAGAAGCTGCGCTCCAGAGAGCGGGCGAAGCGGTGGGCCTCGCGGGCGAGCTGGCGCGCGAACTCCAGGTCCTCCGCCGTCACGGGTCCGCTCGTGGTGACCAGGACGGACGTGGCGCCGAAGTCGAGCGCCAGGACGGGCTCACGGCGGGTGAACGGGTGGTTGAGCGTGCGGGCGGCGTTTCCGGTGGTCAGCCGGATCACGCTGTTGCGCGGGGTACGGCGGCGGGTCATCAGGCGGCGTCCTTTCCGGCCTTGGCCTGGGTGGGCTGTGCGGTCTGGCGGGGAGCGTGCATGTCGCGGACCTTGATGGAGTAGGCGAGGCGACCGTTGCCGTTGACGTACGGCGTGACCGAGATGGCGTCGAACTCGACGGGCGTGAACGGGAGGCCCGGCATCGGGGACGGCGGCACCGGCTGGACCGGCGCGAGGATCTTGACCGCCACCGTCTTCTGAGCGGGCTTGAGGGTCGGGTCACCGTCCATGACCGCGACCTGCCAGACCAGCTCACCGGTCTGCTTGTCGCGGGCCTGCACGAACCGGCCGTTGGACGAGGCGTCGAAGTCCTTGACGGGCTCGACCTCGCCGACGACGTAGCAGCCGTGCGGGAAGACCATGGCGAAGGTGACAGGGATGGGGCCTTGCAGAGCCATAAGGCTTTCCTCTCTTGACTGACAGGCACTTAACCTATCAAGTGCTCTGAGATTAGGCAGCTCAAACTTGCTAGGTCAAGTGCCTAAGAGAATTTTTGGTGCGGAATCGTGAATCTCTCGTGCTTCATTCACCACAGAACTGGACGAAATAGTCTTAATCGTGGAGGCAGATACGGAGCCAGTGAAGGTCGGCGGTGTAGTTCTCTGCCTCCTGGCACTCATCTGGTTCATCGGCGTACCGCTGTGCCTCTGGCACTCGCTTGATGCTGGCCTGAAGTTCCCCGAAGTCGACAGCGAGAAAGTGAACGCGTGGACGACCGCAGCGGCAGTGATCTTCATCGCTGCGCCCGTCATGTCCACCGGCATCTGTGTCTTCACCCGCAGAGTGACGGGCGCTTGGATCTTCGGTCTCATCGCAGTGGCGTGCGTAGTTTTCGTCCAGGGGAGCCTGTACATGAACGCACGCCAGGCGGAGCTACACCGCCCTCCGCCGCCTCTGCCATCCGGTTACTGCGCCGAGTACAGCGGCGGAGACAGTGACTGTCCCGGCGGATGACGTGGCCTCAGGCGATCGGGTAGGCGTCTTCCAACTCGTGCCGGTCGGCGGGCAGTAGAACCTCTACGACCGCCAGAGGCCGGCCGGAGGCATCGCGAACCGCACCGAAGACGGCCAAGAGCGGCTGGTTCTTCGGCATGGCAAGCTGCTTGACCTCGTCAGCAGAGGGCATGCGAGCGGTGATCTGCTCCACGATGTGATCGAAACGCACGCCCTGGCGCGCCTGGAGATGCTCGCGGAAGCCCTGCTGCAACGGCTCGCCGCTGGTCAGATCCGTTCCCTCGGACAGTTCCAACGGCAGCCAGAGCGACACCAACTCAGTCGGCTCGCCCTCTCGCGTGATCAATCGCCGCCGAACGAACGCCTTGCTCTTGGGCCGCACATCGAGCAGCACGCCGACCCGATTCGGTACGGCGACCGTGCCGACTTCGACGACCTCGCCCGCGGAGTCGGTCTCCGGCTTGGTCAGATACGCCTGTCCCGGACGCTTCTGCTCAACAGAGGCCATCGCCGGACGGCCGCGCACGAAGCGTCCCTTGCCCTGCTGAGACTCGATCCAGCCCTGCTCACGCAGGACGCGAAGGGCGGCGACCACGGTGGGACGGGAAACGCTGAACTCTTGGATGAGCTGGTTCTCGCTGGGGAGCATCGTGCCCGGTGGGTAGGCTCCCGCCTCGATGCGCCTCTGAAGAGTGTGCACAAGCTGCGCATACTTAGGCGGCACGGACTCTAGCGACATCTTGACCGTCCAACAGCCGACAGGTTGTTTTACTAAGTTTGAGAGTATCCGGCCAACCGCCGGCTGTCCACGGCGTTACCGGAAGCGTGAGCGCACATGAGAACCCGACAGGCAGCGCAGCGGCCGGGCTGGGAAGGTTGCCGCGTGGATGCCACTGCATCTACCTGCCGGGAGAGGCGTGGCGAGACAAGGCAGTGGCCGCCATCCCCCTCTGGAAGAGACCATGCCTGCCCCGCCACGCCCGTCATCACCTGGCGATGTACTCGGCCAGGACGTTCGCCGCGCCCTGCGGATCGCTGGTCGGGTGCCGCTGCTCGGCGCTCTGCCACGAGTAGTAGGCCCCGCCGTACCCAACGAACACCCACACCGGCAGCCCCGGCTCAGGCTTGCGCACCAGCAGCGCACTGTTGTTGTCCCGCAGATCGGCGTTCACGCCGAGGTTCGCGAGTTGGTCACGCAACCGGACGAGCATGTCGCCCTCTTCCTGGCTGTTGTCCGGGAAGCCGGTCACCGCCGCTTGAATGATCGAGTTCATCTTCCGCTCCCTTCGGCCCGGCCGTCTCCGAGGCAGTCGAGACACTCTCGCTCCTCACCCGAGATCTGATCTTCGTCGATGTCGCCGATAAGGAGCGCACCGCGCGAGTTGCGCAGTTTGATCCCGCGTCCCCGGCAGCCGGGGCAGGGCGACGTCTTGCTTGTCTCGTCTGGCCGGATCACCGTCGCCATCTCCTCGTTCATCCGGCGTTCCCTGTGGCGGGAGGCCGCGTGACGTACCGTGGTTGATTGATGACAAGTCCACCGGCAACCGCGTCTGAGCAGGACCCCTGAACGGCCCCCCTTGTTTCCCCTTTCGAGCCCCCAGCCGGGAGGAAGACCCGAAAATGCCCGACTACATTCCGAACGTTCGCCTTCGCGCCTGGCGCAATCAGGAGCAGCTCAGCCGTGCGCAGATGGCCGAAAAGATCAATGCGACTCCCATTGGTGTCGCGCAAGGGTTGGCCTGCGACGAGGAGCGGATTCGGCGCTGGGAAGCAGGCGAAGTCAGGTGGCCGCGCACCGAATACCGGCTCGCGCTGACCCAGTTGACTGGAAAGGAACCGGAAGAGCTCGGGTTCTCCCAAGGGAGGCAGAACGAAAGCCGCCTCATCGAGGCCCGCGTTATCCCGGCCGACGCCCTCCGAGCCGAGGCCGACCTGTACGGGACCATGGAACTCGCTCAGCAACTCCAGGCATCCGACGTCGGAACCGGAACCCTGGAGGCCCTCGCGGAGGCCGTCGACCTCCTATGCCGTGCCTACCCCGTTGTACCAGCAGGCACCCTACGAGATCGCACGCAGAAGCGCCTGGCGCAGATCAACCACCTGCTCGCCGGACGCCTCACCCTGGACCAGCACCGCGAACTGCTCGTGATCACCGGATGGCTCACTGCCCTGCTCGGTTGCGTCCACTACGATCTGGGCGAGAGGGAAGAGGCCGAAACAGCCCGACGCGCCGCCTTCGAGATGGGCCGCCAGGTCGGACATGGCGAACTCATGGGCTGGGCACACGAAATGTCAGCCTGGTTCGCCCTTGTCGAAGGCCGCTACGAAGACGTCGTCACCGCCGCCCGCACGGGCCAAGCCGTGGCCGGCACCAGCAGCGCCATGGTCCAACTCACGCTCCAAGAAGCCCGCGGCCTGGCCCGCATAGGAGACCGCCGCGAAGCCGACCGCGCCCTGACCCGAGGAGCCGAGGTACTCGGTAGCCTCCCCATGCCGGACCATCCAGACCACCACTTCGTGTTCGACCACGCAAAGTGGATCTTCTACGCCGCCACCTGCTACACCTGGCTCGCCGACGATGACCGTGCCGAAGAACATGCCCGCGAAACCATTCAGATGCACACTCGTCCGGATGGAAGTTCCAACGCTCCAATGCGCGTCGCAGACGCGCACATTGATTTGGGGATCATCCATGCTCGGCGTGGCGACCTCGACGCTGCTGTAGAGGAAGGAAATGCTGCATTCGATATAGACCGACGGTCACTTACAGACCTAGTTCATCGGGCGGGAGACCTTCATCATCTCTTGCGGCAACGATATCGGAGGGAAGCGCTTGCCGTAGAGTTCCACGAGCGGTTTGTTATGGCGCGTCGGGCTCTTACAAGTCGTCGTCCGGAGTTGCTCGAATGATCAGGCATATATCATTCTGTTGCTCCAATGATGGACCCTATGATCGTCGTCCCTGGCTTTCCAGAATAACCTCCATTGCAAGCAATCTAACAAGCTGTACGTCGGGGCCGAGTGAGTCTGCCTCGCGACTCTCGGGCAACAGTACCCTCGTGTCTCCATACTTCGGATCATCCTTAGCGTGGACAATCCGATTCCTGATCTTGTATACCCTGTCGGACACTTGATCCAAGATGCCGCTATCCTTATCTTTGATATTCAGAGTAGGCACGCCCTTGATGGGGCCCGTATTGCCGAAGTGATTGTTCCATATTCCCTGTTTCAGGAAAGCGGTAACCTCGCTCTTTCTGGTGCACTCATTTATAAGAAATCGTAGACGCTGTGACTCTACGCTTCCCGAAGATCTTTCTACTATCTCGATCAAGCGAACTAGGGACGTATCACTCTTCTCGTTGAAGCGATGATCTAGCATCGCGTTTCGCAAATTCTTTACCGTGCCGCGACGCACCATTGTAAACAGGAAATATTCCAAGACCTGAAAGTAGGACAAAAAGGCGAGAGTTGGATTGCCGGCGGCCTGGCTGGCAAAATTGAACATCCTCGCTACTTCTGGCTGGATGGACGTCACAGGGAATCGCGCATCATTTGTATCCGGCATCGTTCGTTTTTTGCCATCCTCTCTCGAGTTTCCATCAAAGGGGCGTCGGATAGCGCTGAATAGTAGGCCATTCCTGGTGTTCAGTTCATAGAGGAAAGCTTGTAGGATATCTTCGCAATATTCCTCCATCCTCTCCAGTGAAAGGTGTTTTTGGAAGTAGAGCTTGAGTGTGCATTCCGGGTAGCCAACTGCATAAACGATAGATGGTGCAATAAGAGGGCTGTAATTAGAGAGTTCGATACACACATCGCCGTCGCGGCGAGTCAGATGCAGTCGTTGTGACGTAACAGAATCCTGTTCCTCTGAGTTTCGGTCCACCTCCGGTAGAGGTCCATCTTCTACGATTGGCATCCAAGAATTCTCGCGTGCGTGTTTGCAGTTGGGCGTCGTTGCCTTTGCCAGTGTTGTAAGATTGCGCCAACCTCCTATCTGGTAAGGCATGTCAAGGCTAATCTCGGCTAGCCCCAAATCTGGAACTAGGTATCCAACATAATGTGAGTGATCTACAGGCTTCCATTCCAACTGCATCTTTAGGGCTGATATGTGGCCACGGTCGAATATGGGTCGCGATCGCATCAGCCTACGTTTTGTAGATGTAGATAAGGATCTTGCGACAGCTACGCGGTTGTCGCGGAACTTTATCTCGATGCCTTTCTTCTTAAGCTCTCCCGCGACCCAACGCTCATCATCCGTCAGGCTTTCAGGAGCCGTGCTGGTAGCCGAATCTTTCGCTCCTATCCTGCCGGTCTCGTCGAATTCCAAATCCGCGTCTCTGTCGACAGAGGGCTGCTCTTTGGTCATGCGGTCTCCTAGAACCATGAGAGGAATGCCAGGTGTCTCTACTTCGAACGAGTCTGCCTCTGGGTGCTTGGGCTGAAGCGCATAGTTGCCGAATTGTGCCCATAGGAATCAAGGCGGCGGCGCGGCGCGCCGCCGCACTCCCGGCCCGCCGCCCGCCCGCCGTCCGGGCGTGCGGCCTGGGGGCCGGTCCCGGACGGCGCGGGACTGCGGGCCGGCCGCCGTACGCCCGCCCCGCCGCACGGACCGAACGCTCCGATCTGGTTTGCCGCGCCGCCGCACCGATGCAGCCCTTACGATCGCCACGGCATGGTTGGTCGCCGCTCAGGTTGGGGGCGATCGAAGGGCCAGGGCTTCGTTCCTCAGCCCTGGCCCACTGAGCAATGTGGCTGATCATCGGGCTTGGTTCTGACGCCGTTGTCGCCCCCTGGTGATCGCGACTGGCACAACAGGCCGCCGCGTACCTGCGTACGCGTGCGTGCCTTACCCGTGCCATTCAGTGACCTGAGAGCGATGGGGAAGCCCTGGTCAGTCGGCATGGATACAGGCCAGAGAGGCATGATCACCGTGCCATTAGCGTGCCATTAGCTGTGGCCGGACTGCTTCCGGGGGTGGGGTGCCGCGTTGAGCAGCTCCAGGTCGAGGACCGCGCGGAGCCGATCATGGCTCCTTACAAGCGAGGGGTCACTGGTTCGATACCAGTACCGCCCACCAGCAGAAACGTATGATCTCTGATCTTGAAAACGGCGTCCGAGTGACTAAGTGAGTGACTAACTCCCGAAGATCTCGTCCATCGCCGCAGCTCCCTGCATGATCACGGGCCGGATCTGATGCCGGTAGACGGTCTCGGTAACCACCGTGTTGGAGTGCCCGACGAGGCGTGAGATGTCCTCAATGGGGACGCCGGACTGGCGGGTACGCACCGCGACCCAGCCCATATCCGCCAGATTTGAGCTGGTGGAAGCCTTAAAGGGCGTTACACCACTGGTTCCTCACGTACACCTTTCCCGCTCATTAACCAGGCCCGCACCGTCCGGCAGTACCGGCACGCCCTGACGTTGTCGAGGCTGCTCCCACCCTCACCCGCGACTCCGGGATCAGGCTGCCTCCCACTTCACACGACCCGCTTCGACGGGCCATCGGCGAAGGCCTTCCACCTCCGCACGGTCAAAGTGAGGTCGGTCCGGGGCGCCCTGCCGGTGTTGCCACTGGTGGGTCTCCCCGAACCGCCTCCCGAACCCGGCGTGCGCTGCTAAGCGCACCGGG
>NZ_JBFAIF010000008.1:0-343024 GCF_040654555.1 Nonomuraea sp. NPDC050680
CCATGGGACGCTAATCCACTACCAGGATGGTAGTAAGTGCGGCGCGCGACCCAACGCCATGGGCGCGCCGCACACAACCCGCGGCGCCCCGGTCCCTCGTTCGAGGGGCCGGGGCGCCGTCGTGTGCGGTGGGGCGCCATACCGAAGGCACGTGAACCGAAGACACGTGAATAGCCATCACTTTCTGTAATTGCAATGCAACAATGAGTGCCATGCCGTCCCCCCGACATGACACCCTCATCAAACTGTTCGCCGACCGCCCTCAACTGGCGGTGGAGATCCTGCGTGACTTCCTGGGGGTGGACCTGCCCGCCACTCCGCTGGTCCGGCTGGAGAAGAGCACCTTCAACACCCGCCCTTCCGACGACATCGAGGCCGACCTGGTCCTCGTGATGGGACCACCACAAACGCCCGCCCACGCCATCATCGTGGAGATCCAGCAGGACAAGTCCAAGGATCCCCGGCAACTCGCCCGCTACGCCGCCGCCCTGTGGCTCATGCTGGGCTGCGACGTCTCAGTCCTGGTCATCTGCCCCGACCGCAGAGTCGCCGCCCACTACGCGCAGCCGATCGAGTCCGGACTGACCGGCTACCGCCTGCGACCCTGGGTACTGGGGCCGGACGACATCCCGGCCATCACCGACCCCCAAGAGGCCGCCGCCCACCCGCACCTCGCCGCCATGTCGGTCATGATCCACGGCCGCGACCGCAAGGTCATCGAGGCCTTTGCCGCCGCGCTGGCGGACGTGACCGACGAACACGCTCCGGATTACTATGAATACGCATACAGCATGTCCGCGCCCGAGATCCGCCGCCTCATGGAGGAGATCATGAAGTCCGCGTCCACTGAATGGCCGGTCTACAGCCCCTTCGCCCGCGAACACTTCGGCCGCGGCAAAGCGGAAGAGGCCGCCAGATCGGTGCTGCTCGTGCTCGCCGCTCGCGACTTCAACGTCCCCGACGACATCCACGCCCAGATCACCGCCTGCACAGACCTCGGCCAACTCGAAACCTGGCTCACCCGCGCGGCCACCGCCCAGACCCTCCAAGATCTGTTCAACGAACCAGGCTGACAGCGCCATAAAGAGCGACCTCGGCGGCAGGGCTCGCCGCAGAGTGACAAGCCCGCACGAAACGCGCGCGGGCTTCGATCAGCCGGTGCCGCCGGGAGAGATCAGGCCGGTCTCGTAGGCGACCACCACGGCCTGGACCCGGTCGCGCAGGTCGAGCTTGGACAGGATGCTGGCGACGTGGGTCTTCACCGTGGCCACGCTGAGGGTCAGCTGGTCGGCGAGTTCGGCGTTGCTCAGGCCGGTGGCGAGCAGGCGCAGCACGTCCAGTTCCCGGGGCGTCAGCTGGTGCAGATCGCGGTGGAGAGCGGGCTTCGCGCTGTCGCGGCGGGCGAAACGCTCGACCAGGCGGCGAGTGATGGTGGGCGCGAGCAGTGCGTCGCCGGAGCGCACCAGACGTATCGCGGCCACCAGGTGCTCGGGTGAGACGTCCTTGAGCAGGAACCCGCTCGCTCCTGCGGCGAGCGCGGCGTACACATAGTGGTCGAGGTCGTAGGTGGTCAGGATCAGCACGCGGGTCTCCTCATTGCCGCCCGCGAGGATCCTCCGGGTGGCTTCGAGGCCGTCCATCTGCGGCATCCGGATGTCCATGAGCACGACGTCGGGCCGGGTCCGGCGAACCACAGTGACGGCTTCGTCTCCGTTGGTGGCCTCGGCCGCCACTTCGATGCCGTTGGCGGCGAGGATCATGCGGAATCCCGTGCGTACCAATGCCTGGTCGTCTGCGATGACGGCGCGCAACCGCTCGGTCATGCGGTCCTCCACGGGACGCGGGCCTTGAGCCGGAATCCGGCCTCGGCCGTTCGTCCGGCGTCGAGGGTCCCGCCGTAGACGGCGAGCCGCTCGCGCAACCCGATCAGCCCCCTGCCGCCGCCGGCCCGCGGCCCGGCGCCGCGTGTCCCGCCGGTGTCGGTCACCTCGATCTCCAGCCAGTCGCCGTCATGGCCGATCGTCACGGACGCGGCGGCCCCGGGCGCGTGCTTGATCGTGTTGGTGAGGGCTTCCTGTACGACGCGGTAGGCGGCGAGGTCGATCCCGGGAGGTAGCGGCCCGGGCGGTGACGCCGCGACACGCACCGGCACTCCGGCGGCGCGGACTCGTTCCACCAAGCCGTCAAGCTGGTCGAGCCCGGGTTGCGGTTCGAGCCCGTCGCTGGGCCCGTCCAGGCGTTCGCCGCCCGGGCCGGCCAGCAGGCCCATGACATGGCGCAACTCGGCCATGGCGGCCCGGCCACCGGACTCGATCGCGAGCAGAGCCTGCTTCGACTGTTCCGGCTCCGCGTCCATCACGCTGCGGGCCGCACCGGCCTGAATCACCATCACGTTGACATTGTGGGTCACCACGTCGTGGAGCTCGGCGGCGATCCGGGAGCGCTCCTCCGCGACAGCCTCGCGCATGGCGTCCGCCTGCGCCCGCTGCAGCTCGGTGAGCCGGTACCGGCTGGCTCCTAGCTGTCGCCGCCAGAAACGGACGAAGCTCCCGAGAAGGCCGACACTCAGCAGGACGACGAACGGCCCCATCCAGCCCGGCAGCGCGGGTGCGATGTCCCCGAACCCGGCACCGGCGAGCCCGGCCACGAGCACCAGGCCGCCCATCGCCAGGATTCGGTTACGGCTGTGGGCGGCGGCACCGTACGCGGCGACAGCGCAGGTCAGCACCGTGATCCAGGTCGCGTCCGCCTGTGTGGCCCGCGCCGCCAGCAACACCACCCAGAAGGTGATGAGCGGGTACCGGCGCCGCGCCGCCAGCGGCAACGCCGTCAGCGCCACGAGGAACGCGGGCGCGTCGTGGGATGGAAGCCGGCCAAGGGCTGGGAACGGGCTGTTGGACAGGGCGCTGGGGAGTAGTGGGTGTTCGGCCGGGGGACCCGGTCGGAGCAGAAGGTGCTCGATCACTTCGAGCTGTTTCGCGGCAGGACCGATCGCTGGATACTCCGCCGCCACGGTCACCGCCAGGACAGTCAGGACGATCGCGACCACGACATCGGCGGCGAGTGCCCGGCGGGACAGCCTTGGGGGCCCGTCGCTGCTCCGTCCCGGCGCGTCCCGAGCTGAGTAGTCCTCGTTCAGCCGGCGGTACAGGTCGAGCACATGCCGCCACCACGGCCGTCGTTCTGTGGTCTCCACCGGCACATTGTCACGCCTGCCCTGTCCGTCCCACATCGGCCGTCGTGACGGGGCTTCACGGTCTTCGGGACTAGATCGCAGGGATGACCTGGTGGCCCCTCGTTCTCAGGCGCTACGTGATCTCGGCATCACGGCCGAAGCGCACAGGCAGGAGCGGCGCCTAATTTCGGTCCCGGCACGAGGGCCGGGGCCTCGACGATCGAGGCGCTGCTCATGACCATCCCTTCGAACCGCTGCTCAAGGAGGACATAGCGTGACTTCTGTCCTGCAGGCCCAGGCACTGGGCAAGAAGTACGGCAGACGCTGGGCGCTGCGCGAGTGCACCATCGACATACCGGCTGGCCACATCGTGGGGCTGGTGGGTCCCAACGGAGCCGGCAAATCCACGCTGCTGAAGCTGGCCAGCGGCCAGCTCGAGCCGAGTGCGGGCGGCGTCGCCGTGCTCGGCGGCCGGCCGGGCAGCACGCCCGCGCAGCTGGCCAAGGTCGGGTTCGTCGCCCAGGAGACCCCCGTCTACGCGAACCTGACCGTTGCCGAACACCTATCGTTGGGAGCTCGGCTCAACCCCCGCTGGGACGCCACCATGGCGCGGGAACGTATCGCGCGACTCGGGCTCGTCCCCGCGCATCGGGCGGGCAGGCTGTCGGGCGGCCAGCGCGCCCAGCTCGCTCTCACCCTGGGCCTGGCCAAGCGCCCCGACCTGCTGATCCTGGACGAGCCTGCGGCAGCGCTCGATCCGCTGGCCCGTCACGAGTTCATGCAGGGGCTGATGGAGGCCGCTGTCGAGCACCAGCTGAGCGTGGTGCTCTCCTCTCATCTGGTCTCCGACCTGGAACGGGTCTGCGACTTCCTGATCGTGCTCGTCGATTCCCGCGTCCAGATCGCCGGGGAGAGCGGCCAACTGCTGGCCACCCATCACCGGCTCACCGGCCCCCGCCACGATCCCGACCGGCTGCCCGGCGGCCGGCACGTGGTCTCCGCCCGGCACGCCGATGGGAAGAGCACGTTCGTGGTCCATGCCGAAGCGCCGATCGACGATCCCGCCTGGACGGTCAGCCGGCTCAGTCTGGAGGACCTCGTCCTGGCCTACATGGACAAGGGCACCGCCGAGCGCCGGCGGGTCGCCCTGGAGGTGCGGCGATGATCTGGTTGACCTGGCGGCAATCGCGCGGTTCGGCCGCGACGCTGGCCGCCGTCCTCGTCGTTCTCATCGCCGTGCTGGCCTTGACCGGGCCGGGTCTGGCCTCCCGCTACGGTGCCGGAATCGCCGGCTGCACCCCGGACAACACCTGCGACGACTTCTTCGACCGCTTCTTCGACGAGTACCAGCTCCCTTTCCTGGCCCTCACCCTCGTCGTGCTGATCCTGCCGGCGCTGGTCGGGCTCTTCTGGGGAGCGCCGCTGATCACCCGCGAGCTGGAGGCGGGCACGTACCTGCTGGTGTGGAACCAGAGCGTCACCCGCGGCCGCTGGCTGGCGGTCAAGCTCGGGCTCACCGGCCTGGTGGCCATGGCCGCCGCCGGCGTGTGCGGCCTCGTGGTGACCTGGTGGTCCGACCCGCTGGACAAGTCAGCCGTGCCGGAACTGGCCCAGATGTCTCCTTTGGTGTTCAGCGCGCGCGGCATCGCCCCGATGGGGTATGCGGCCTTCGCCTTCGTCCTCGGTGTGAGCGCGGGTGTGCTGGTGCGCCGCACGCTGCCCGCGATGGCCCTCACCCTGGTCGCTTTCGCCACGATCCAGCTCGCCATGCCGCTGCTGGTCCGGCCCCACCTGATGCCCCCGGTCACGTCGACCTTCGAGCTCGGCCGGACGAATGTGAACGGCCTCGTGCCGCAAGGGCAGGCAGGCGGCGGCACACAGGTCTTCCTGAGTACGTCGGCCGTTCCCGGCCACGCGGGCGCCTGGGTCCTGTCCAGCGACCTGGTCGATCCGTCCGGACGTACCGTCGTCGGCCGCGACGGAGCCTCGGGGCCGTCGTCGACGATCGCGCGGTCCGTCCCGGTCTCCACGACCTCGGGACCCTGCGCACCATCGGGAGGGCTGGGCACAGACGCTTGCACAGCGGAGATCAACCGGCTCGGCTACCGGCAGCAGGCGACCTACCAGCCCCTTGAGCGCTTCTGGCCCTTCCAGTGGATCGAGACCGGGATCTACGCCCTGCTCACCCTCGGCCTCACCTGGCGCTGCTTCCGGCGGGTACGGCGAGGCTTGTCATGACCGTCGCCAGGATCGCGGCCGCCGGGCTCGCCCTCCTCCTGGCGACGGCCTGCACCGCGCCGCCGCCGCCGCGCGGCCAGTCAAGCACGGCGGCCGGTACGGTCTGCGCGCCGCCCCACGGAACGCCCGGAGCTGAGACGCCCACCACGATCGACGTCATCGAGCAGGCGTACTTCTGCATCCTCGGCAACTACTACAGCGGCGCCACCCTGGACGCCCGCTCGCTACTGACCGCCGGATTCACCGCCCTGACCCAGGAGCTCGACCACCACGGACGCGACCTGCCCGGCGCCACCATGCCGGCGCTGACCGGCGACCGCAAAGCCGACTGGGCCGCCTTCGAGACCGTCTACCGCAAGATCACCGATCAAGTGCCCGACCTGCGCGACAAGCTGGCCATCGCCACCCTCGAAGCCATCGTGGCCGGCCTCGGCGACGACCACGCCGACTGGATCCACGGCGTCAAGCAGCCGCCGGACTACTACGACGGCGACGGCTACGGCCTAGGTCTCGAGGCGAACGTGGACGCTTCGCAGGCCGACGGCGACCTCGGCGTCGCCGTACCGCCGCTGTTCGTCACGACCGTGCTGGGTGGCGCGGCACGGGCCGCAGGGCTGCGCCCAGGCGACATCATCGAATCGATCAACGAATCGGCGCCCTTCATCGACGACCGGGCCACTCCCGCTATCACCGCCCTCTACCCGCAGTATCCGGAAGCGCGCCAGGTCCGGCTGCGGCTCCTGCGGAAAGGCACCGGACGCCGCTGGAGCGTGACGCTTCAGCCCGGTCTTTTCCAGCGGGACCTGGCCGCCCTGCAAGTGGTGCGGTCGAAGCTGCTGGACGACGACATCGCCTACGTACGGCTGACCGCGTTCGCGCCCGACTCAGCGGACCGGGTCCTGCGGGCGATCTCCCAGCTGCGCAAGGGCCGGACGCTGTCCGGCGTCGTGCTGGACCTGCGCGGTAACAGCGACGGCGGTCTCACGGAGGTGACCCGGCTGGTGAGCGCGTTCGTCCACGGCAAGGTCACCGCCTACCACTGCACCGTGGACGGCACGTGCGCGGCATCGCGAACCGACGACACCGTCGGGCTGCTCAACCTGCCACTGACGGTACTCACCGACCGCGGCTGCGCCTCAGCGTGCGAGCAGTTCGGCTCCGCGGTCAAGGATCTGCGCATCGGCCGGTTGGTCGGCACCAGGACCGCCGGTGTCGTCTCCGGCCCGGCTCAGGCGTACCTGCTCGCCGACAACACCCTGCTGAGCTTTCCCGCCAAACACCACCTGGGGCCCAACCGCGAGGTCATCGACCGGATCGGCGTGCCGCCCGACCACTACGTGCCCCTGACCCCGGAGGACACGGCCGCCGGGCGCGACCCCGCCCTGGCCAAGGCCCTGACCCTGCTGCACAAGTGAAGGGACATCTCCATGAGACAGACCCTGGTAGCCGCCGCGGTACTGGCCGTCCTCGCCGCGTCCGCCTGCTCCGCACCCGCGCCGCCCCGATCCGACGCCGTGTCCGCCGCGCCAGCCGGGCCTGCCACCCTGCCCGCCCCCACCGGCCCTCACTCGGTCGGCACCACCGTCCTGTACCTGAAGGACACCTCCCGCCCCGACCCCTGGAATCTCGACGCCGAAGCCAGAGAGCTCAAGGTCACCCTGTGGTATCCGACCAAGCAGCGCGACGGGCAGCGGGCTCCGTACATGACACCCAAGGAATCGGAGCTCCTCCTGAAAGGCACCCTGATTGCGAGCGCGCCGTACGACACGCTGAGCAAGACCCGCACGAACGCCATCGAAAACGCCGAACCCGCAGGCAAGACGCTGCCGCTGGTGGTGCTCTCCCCCGGCTTCACCAAGCCGATGAGCACCCTCACCTCCCTGGCCGAGGACCTGGCCAGCCGCGGGTACGTCGTGGCCGGCATCGATCACACCTACGAAAGCTACGCCACCACCTTCCCCGACGGGCACGTCGCCGAATGCCTCGCCTGCGACAGCAACTCCGATCCCGGCTTCGGCGCCGGGCTGGTCCAGGGCCGCGCCGCCGACGTCTCCTTCGTGCTCGACCAGTTGCCATCGCGGTGGGACGGTTCCGACCGGATCGACCGCTCCCGCATCGCCATGGTCGGCCAGTCGATCGGCGGGTCGAGCGCCATGGCGACCATGCTCGAAGACCGCCGAGTGCGGGCCGGAATCGACATGGACGGCACCGCATACGCCCGGATTCCCAAGAGCGGGTTCTCCCGGCCGTTCATGTTCCTGGGTTCGGCGCAGCACGTCTCCGGAGGTCCCGCCCCCACGTGGGACCGCGACTGGAAGCTGCTCACCGGATGGAAGCGCTGGATCGTACTGACGGGCACCGAACACCAGTCCTTCACCGACACCCCGCTGCTGTCGGACGCCCTCGGCATCAAACCGCTCCCTGGCGTCCTGCCGGCGGCGCGCACCGCCGAACTCACCCGCACCTACGTGGCGGCCTTCCTCGACCACCACCTGAAGTCACAGCGGCAGCCCCTCCTGGACAAGCCGTCGTCGCGCTACCCCGAGGCCAAGTTCTGCCCCGCGACCTGCGCTCATTCCTGAGGTCCGGAGGAGTGAGCCCCCGACCTATGTGGCCAGGGGCTCAAACGCGCAGATGGATGATCGGGTGTTGGACGGGAGGCTGAGTCAGAGGTCAAATTCACCTAGCCATACACCACCAATGAAGGCTTCCCACTCATCTGGGCGGAACGTGAGCAGGTCACGAACGCCGTGTCGCACACCGCATCCGGCGAGGCAGGCGGGTTCGTCACGGTGGAGGTCACCTCCCTGGATGCCGCGACGGCCTACATCGAAGTGATCGACGACGGGACGGCCATGGCCTTTCCCGAGGTGCGAAACGCCGACGCCGGCGACTGTGGCGGCCGGGGGCTATGGCTGGTCGAAACGTATACGGCCAGGTGGGGCGTGCGCGATGAGGGCTATAGACGGCGAGTGGTGTGGGCGGAGATGTCCACGAAGAACGGCACGCCTGCCTGTGCGGCAAGGATGTGAGGGCGCGAGATGAGGTGCACCGGCGTGTCCTGGACGGTTGATCAGGCGTGGTCTTCTCCCCACTGCAGGAGTCCGCACGCATCCCCCGCGCAGTCCCATGCCGAGCGATTGGCATGGAACGCACCCCGCGACAACGGCCGCCACGTGCGCGTCATCGCGTGGACCTGCGAGTGCGCCAGCCCCTTCTACGAGCTGTGCCAGGCGGGCGGCCAGCGGTTCATCCGACGCACTCGAAACGGGCCGAACGAGTGGATCGTTGATGAAAGCGACCGATGGCCTGCCGGGCAGGCGGAGGCGCAGTGGCACGCCTTGCTGGTCGGTCTTGTCCGCTGAGGAGAGGGGGCAGGCCGTACGAGATTGGCTTGGGTTGTCGGCGGGCGTGTAGAGCGACGGGCCCCACGAAACGCGCGCGAATAAATCGGTTGCGGCGAGCGCCAGACGAGGCATAGGGTCGGTGACATGCGCTTTTACCTGTAATTCGTTGGGGATGCCAATGCCCCGGCCACTCGGCCCCGCCCGGCGGTGTGTATGCCCGCCGACCTCGTCCAGACGCGGCAGCTGAGCTTGTCGACCGGCCCTGGCCGCGTCGTGAATTACGTAAAGGAGCCCTCATGCGAGTTCGTTCAGGCAAGAAGAAACACGGCAAGAACCTCCCCGGGCAGGAGATGCCGCCGGTGCCCCGGCAGATGCCGAGAATGCCGCAGCGGCCCATCGCGCCGCCCAGGCGGATCCCGTCCAAGGGACGCTAGTCCACTACCAGGATGGTAGTAAGTGCGGCGCGCGACCCAACGCCATGGGCGCGCCGCACACAACCCGCGGTGCCCCGGTCCCTCGTCGAGGGGCCGGGGCACCGTCGTTTCAGCACTACCGGGCAGGTTAGAGGCGTTCGATGATGGTGACGTTGGCCTGGCCGCCGCCCTCGCACATCGTCTGGAGGCCGTACCTGCCGCCCGTACGCTCCAGCTCGTGCAGCAGTTTGGTCATCAGGATCGCGCCCGTACCGCCCAGCGGGTGGCCCAGGGCGATGGCGCCGCCGTTGGGGTTGACGGTGGCCGGGTCGGCGCCGAGCTCCTTCATCCAGGCCAGCGGCACCGGCGCGAACGCCTCGTTGATCTCGGTGACGGCGATGTCGTCGATCGACATGCCGGCCTTGTCCAGTGCCCGCCGCGTCGCCGGGATCGGCGCGGTCAGCATGTACACCGGGTCGTCACCCATGAGCGCGAGCTGGTGGATGCGGGCGCGCGGGGTCAGTCCGTGGTCCTTCACGGCCTGCGCCGAGGCGATCAGTACCGCGCCCGAGCCGTCGGAGATCTGCGACGCGGTGGCGGCGGTGATCTGGCCGTCCTCCTTGAGCGTCTTCAGCCCGGCCATCTTCTCCAGCGTCGTGTCCGCCCGTGGCCCCTCGTCGTCGGAGACGTCGTTGACGGGCGCGATCTGGTCCTTGAAGTAGCCGTTCGCGATGGCCTTGGCGGCCCGCTGGTGGGATTCGAAGGCGTACCGCTCCAGTTCCTCGCGCTTGAGGCCCCACTTCTCGCACATCAGCTCCGCGCCGCGGAACTGCGAAATTTCCTGCTTTCCGTACCGCTCGACCCACATGTCGCCGAACGGGAACGGCATGCCCTTCTCCAGCGCGGCCGTGATCGACGAGCCCATGGGGACAATGCTCATCGACTCGACGCCGGCCGCCACGACCAGGTCCTGGGTGCCGGACATGACGCCCTGCGCCGCGAAGTGGATCGACTGCTGCGAGGAGCCGCACTGCCGGTCGATGGTGACACCGGCCGTGGTCTCCGGCAGTCCCGCAGAGAGCCAGGCATTTCGCGCGATGTCCATGCTCTGGGGGCCGAACTGCATGACGCACCCCATGATGACGTCCTCCACCGCGGTGGGGTCGACGCCAGTGCGGTCGATCAGCGCCTTCAGAGTGTGAGCGGCCAGGTCAGTGGGGTGGACGGTGGAAAGGCCGCCCTTCTTCTTGCCGACCGGGGTGCGAACCGCCCCGACGATGTACGCCTCTGCCACAGTGCCTCCTGAAACCGAGCATTGTTCGGTTATTAGGGAGAGACTACAACAGAACGATGCTCTACGCCCCGTCACCCTGGGGGCAGAAGGTCCTCCACCGCGTCGATCCGGAACCGCCACCGGTCCACGATCAGCCCGTTCAGCGCATCCGCCAGACGCAGCGCGAGCGCGCCGACCTTCTCGGGGTCGTCGCCGCGCAGCTCGATCGCGGTCAGCTCGGTGGCGAAGGGCAGAAGCTCTTGTACGGCGGGCGGACGGCCCTTTTCCGGGACCACGAGGACTCGTATGTCGCCGACCGTGTAGAGGAAATCGTCCTGCTTGTCGTCTTCGCCAGCAACGCCAGAGATGTCGGCCACCTCGGCGACCTCGGCAACCGCTTCAGCCTCGGCGTCGGCACCTGTTTCAGCCTCGGTCTCGGTGTCGACAGCCGTATCCGCAGCCGCGTCGGTCTCTGTGGTCGTTGCGTCGGTAGCGGTGGGGTCCTCGGGCGCGGTGTCCGTAACGCTGTTGGCCTCGTCGCCTACGTCGGCCTTGGGGCTGTCGTCGAGAGCGCTCAGTACCGTCCGCAGTTCGTCCGCCGTCGGCCGTTCCGGAAGGATCACCGCTGGGCCGCCACGGTCGCTGTCGGCGGGATCGGTCACCTCACCCCGGCACACGGCCAGCCCGCCGAGGCGGAAGGCGATCCCCTCGGCCAGGTAGCGGTCGAAGTAGTCGAACGGCAGCGGGCCTTCCGCCACCACCCGGCAGGCCCACACCTGTTCCAGCTCGCCGCCCACCAACTCGGGCTCGGCCTCGACCGGGACGTGCACCCGGACGTCCAACGCCACGATGTCGGCGCCGTCCTCGCGGGCCTCCGGGTCTGCCAGCCGTACCAGTCGCAGGAGATCTGCCTGGCTCGGCTTGGCGGGCAATGCCGCCGTCGGGCCAGTACGCAGTCTCCGCTTAGCCATCCAGCCCATGACGCGCCTCCGCGTTCAGCCTCGATAGGAGCTTGTCATCGTCGCATAGACGATGATGTTGTCGGTGTAGTGACCGATGCTGCGGTTGTACGTGCCGCCGCAGGTGATGAGGTGGAGCTGGGCGTTGGCGTTGGCCTGGTTGCCGTAGACGCGCTGGGTGGGGAACGTCTTCTTGCTCGCCTGCTCGACGCCGCCGACGGTGAACACCGCGGTCGTACGGTCCTGCCGCTTGACCTCGATGGTGTCGCCGTTGCGGATCTCGTACAGGCGGCTGAAGACGGCGCTGCGCGTCCGGGTGTCCTTGTGCCCGAGCATCACGGCCGGACCGGCTTCGCCGGGGGTGGACATGTTGCGGTACCAGCCGACCAGGTTGGGGTTGTCGGCCGCCGGCACCTGGATCGTCCCGTCCTTGGCGAGCCCGAGGGACTCGACCGGGGCGTTGATCCCCAGCCGCTTGATCACGATCCGCTGTGGGGTGGACGGCAGCATCGCGGGCGCCGGGTCCGGCAGCGGGAGCGGCGGCGGCACCGTGGGGGCCGCCTTGAACAGGGCCTGAGCCGGCTGTCCCGTCGTCTTGCCGTCGGGCTGCACGGTGACGGGCAGCGTGTCCCGCTGGCTGGCCAGGCCGTACTCCTCGGGCGAACGGAGCACGATCAGCAGCCCGGCCACCACGGTCACCACCCCGGCCACAGCGGCGAGGATCAGCACCGACCTGAGTACGGTGCTGCCCCTGTCCTGCGGCGGCTCGCCCCCGTAGGGGTACTGTCCGGCCACCTCGATCAGCCTCTGGTGGCGGAACGGCGACGCATCACGAGTCCTCCAACACCGGCGGCGAGTATCAGTGCGGATCCGGTCAGCACGACCATCCTGCCGTCGGGACCCATGTCACCGCCACCACCTGTGTCGGCTCCGGCCTTGGGAGTCTTGGAGCTCTTGGTGGTGGTCTTCGTCGCGTGGGGGGTCTTGGTGACGGTGAGGGTGGTCGTCTTGGTGGGCTTGGGGGTGGGGGTGGGTGTCGGCGTGGGGGTGGGGGTGGGGGTGGTGCTCGGGGTGGAGGTGCCGGTGGGAGTGCCGGTGGGAGTGGCGGTCGCGACGACCAGGTTTGCGGAGGGGCCACCGCCTGCGGTCTGGGGGGCGCAGTTGTACCACGCAGCGTTGTTGACCTTGACCGCGAACGCGTCTCCCTTGATGGCGACGGTTCCCGCCACAGTGGGGGTGACCACAATCGCCATGGTGGGAATCGGCATGGGCGCACCTGAAGCGATCGTGGTCGTCACGGTCGTCGTCCCTGTGGCCAGGACTTGGCTCGAAGGGACGGGGCTTCCGGTTGGCGTGATGGTCGCCTCTGCGGCGAAGGTGGCTGTAGGCGTAATCGCTGTGGGCACCGCGAGCGGCGATGTGGCGGGCTGCATGACGCGCCAGCTCACTGTGGCGGCGACGTGTGGAACGGCCAGCGTTGGCGTCGCTATCTCCATGCTGAACGGCACGGTGATAGTCGGTGCACTCGTAGGCGCTACTTGAGCGACCGGAGTGCAGACATACCGCTTCTCAACCGGTGTGGCCATCGCGGCCACCGCCGGAACCACCCAGAAGATACCCGCACCCGCTAAGGCCAGGCCAGATGCCTTGAGGGCGAGGCGGTGCCTCGCCTTGGACGTCAGCACTGTCCTTCTCCGTTTCAGCGCAGTATCAACAGGCGTACCAGGATCCCAGCCGTTGGTCACGGTCAGGTAGCGATGATACGAACTCTCCCTGTGAAGTTCCCGTAAACCCTACAAGCAAGCACTTGCCCGCCGTTCACCCCTTCTTCTTGGACAGGGTGGCGTACACGATGATGTTGTCCGTGTAACTGTGGGCCGTCTTGTTGAAGACGCCCCCGCAAGTGATCAGCCTGAGCTGCGCGTTCTTCGTGTTCCCGTACACCCGAGCCGTCGGGAACGAGGACTTGCTGACCTGCTCGACCCCACTCACCGTGAACCGCGTCACCTTTTTGTCCGACCGGTACACGTAGATCTGGTCCCCCTTGGCCACCTCGGAGAGCCGGTAGAACACCGCCGCGCCCTTCTTGGTGCTCACGTGGCCGTTGATCACCGCGGGCCCCAGCTCACCCGGGACCGGCGAGAACTTGTACCAGCCAGTGAGGCCGGGCTTCGTCAGCGGCGGGGTCGTGAGGTTGCCCTTGAGGTCGACGGTGACCGAGCCGATGGTGGCATTGACCTTGATCTTGGGGATCTTGATGCGGTACGGCTTCGCCTTCTTGGCCTTGGTCTTGGCCGGCGGGATGGCCGCGACGACCGGGGCGGCGGCCAGCGGGGGCGGCGCGTCGAGGCGGGCGGGGGTCAGCGGCACGTTCTTGCCGCCGGGGCCCACGGTCGGGGGCAGGACGAAGGCGCCTGCCGCGTTCTGGATCTGGACCGTGTCGCCCGGCTGCGCCTGCGGCCCGGGACCCGAGCCGTCGTCCACGGTCGGCGCCAGCGACAGCAGGCCGACCATGATGGCGCCCACCCCGCCCAGCGACCCGGCGATCAGCAGCCCGGGAAGTGCCCTGTTCAGCAGCGGCTTCTGCTCGGTCATGACTCAACTCCTCCGGCGTGCTCGGCCTTGCGCCGCCGTAGCAGCAGCCCTCCTGTGGCGCTGCCCATGAGCAGCATCGAACCGCCCGCGATCAGCCCGTACGACCCGCCGCCCGGCGGCTCAGGCGCCTCACCGGAATCGACCCCGCCCTTGGGTGTCTTGGCGACCTGCGCCTTGACGTACGTGGTCTTGGTCGTGGTCGGTTTGGGGGTAGCCGTGCTCGGACTGGTGCGTACGGTCCCCGGTATCACGCTCACCAGGCCGTCGTTCGTCCCCGGCGGGTTGTTGTGCGGGAGCGTGGGGGTGGGCGTGGTCGGGCCCGGGGTCGGCGAGCCGCCGGGACCGGTCGGGGTGGGCGTGGTCACCGTGGGGCTCGGCGAGGTGGGGGTCGGCGAGGTGGGGGTGGCGCCGGGCACCGTTACGTCGATGGCACCGGGGTCGTTCTGCAACGTGCACAGGGCCTGGTCGTGGGTCGGCGGCTCGTCCAGGTTGGCGGTGCTCACCCGGAAGGCGTCCACGTTGGCGACCTTGGACTCGGTGTTGATGATCTCGATCGTGTGGGGCCCGTAGGCGAGCACTGGTGACTTCCAGAGGTCTTCCTGGGCTCTGGAGCCGGTCATGTCGCTGCCGTCGCGGTCCTTGCTCGGCTTGACCAGCCCGTCGGTCACGGTGTCGCCGTCGAGGAGCACGCGCACGTCACCGAGGTCCCGGTCCCGCCGGCCGATGTAGGTGACCTGCGTGCCGGAGAAGGACAGCTTCGCGCTCTCGCCCTGCTGGTCGGTCGTGTGCAGGTCGTAGAGGTAGTCGCCGAACTCTTTCTCGGTGTTGATCCGATGCCAGCCACTGGAGTAGGTGACGCTCTTGTGGTTGTTGATCATCACTTCGCCCTCGGCGGGCTGGAACCGGACGACCAGCCCACCCGGCCTGACCCGGATGGTGCCGGTCCGCTTCACCAAGCCCGCGTCCGACAGCCCGTCGGGGAGCACCAGCTGGTCGCCGGGCACCAGTTCGTCCTGGTCCTTGCTGCCCTTCGGGCGGAGCTGACCGTTCCAGGCGCCGGTGATGTCGACCACGCCTTCCAGGTTCAGCGTTGACCCTGCCTCGAAGAAGCCCGGCGAACCGAACCGGTGTAGGCCCTGGTACTTCAGCGCCCAGCCGACGTCCAGCATGCCGCCCGCGGCGATCCTGGGCGTGATCGTGGCCTCCAGCTGCACGCCCGCCCCGGCGACACCACCCGTGCAGAGGTACTTCGCGACGAGCGAGGACTCCGCCGACCCTGAGGGGGATGACACCACGAACGCGGCTGACGCCGCCATGCCGACCGATGCGGCGATGAACGCCTTACTCCACCGATTCACGGCACACTCCGATCAACACAGTAGGCCGAAGGTCGATCTTAGGGTCGATATCCGCCGAACACCGCCACTACCGACACTTGTGATGAACCCGTGTCCGCCTCTCGCAAACCGGCAACAGAATCGTATTCTGTCCAGCACGACCACCCCCCGCTTGGAGGCGACCGATGCGGCGAGACCTCTTCGACGAGGAGCACCTGCTCTTCCAGGAGACCGTGCGCGAGTTCATGGCTCGTGAAGTCGTGCCACACCACGGCCAGTGGGAGAAGGACGGCATCGTCCCGCGTGATGTGTGGAAGAAGGCCGGGGAGATCGGCCTGTTCGGGTTCTCCGTCCCCGAGGAGTACGGCGGAGCCGGTGTCACCGACTTCCGGTTCAACGCGGTCATCGTCGAGGAGATCATCCGGCACGGCGCGTCAGGGCTCGGGTTCGGGCTGCACAACGACATCATGGCGCCGTACCTCGTCGACCTGACCGATGAGGAGCAGAAGCGGCGCTGGCTGCCCGGGTTCGTCAGCGGTGAGCTCATCACGGCGATCGGGATGACCGAGCCGGGCGCCGGGAGCGACCTGCAGGGGGTCAGGACGACCGCGGTCCGCGAAGGCGATCACTACCTGGTCAACGGGCAGAAGACGTTCATCACGAACGGGATCAACGCCGACCTCGTCGTGGTGGTCGCCAAGACCGATCCCGCGGGTGGGGCGCGCGGCACCACGCTGCTGGTCGTCGAGCGGGGCATGGAGGGGTTCGGACGGGGTCGCAATCTCGACAAGATCGGGATGAAGGCGCAGGACACGGCCGAGCTGTTCTTCGAGAACGTCCGCGTCCCCGTGGCCAACCGGCTCGGCGCCGAAGAGGGCCAGGGCTTCTTCCAGCTCATGAACAACCTGCCGCAGGAACGGCTGTCCATCGCGGTGGCGGCGGTCGCGGCGGCGGAGACGGTTCTGGAGCAGACCATCGAGTACTGCAAGTCCCGCCAGGCTTTCGGGCGGAATATCGGGTCCTTCCAGAACACCCGGTTCGTCCTGGCGGAGCTGGCCACCGAGACGGAGATCGCCCGCCACTACGTGGACAAGTGCATCCGGGCGCTCAACGCCAAGGAGCTGACCGTGGTCGACGCCGCCAAGGCCAAGTGGTGGACCACCGAGCTCCAGAACAAGGTCATCGACCGCTGCCTCCAGCTGCACGGCGGCTACGGCTACATGATGGAGTACCCGGTCGCCAAGGCGTGGATCGACAGCCGCGTCCAGACCATCTACGGCGGCACCACCGAGATCATGAAGGAGATCATCGGAAGATCCTTCGGGTTCTAGAATCCGGACGCATGACGCGCGGGAAGCGCCCCGGCACCGCATACTGGTCAGCATGTACGGCGGCCTGATCCTGCTGGTTTTCCTGGCGTTGCTGTTCGCCTGGGGGCTCAACCGCGTGCGCCGCGTGTTGCGCCTGGGGCCGGTCGGCTACGCCGGGGTGATGATCGTCTTCATCATCGTCATGCTGCTCATCTACGGCCAGACGTTCCGCTAGCCGGGGAGTCCCTCGACGAAGCGGGTGAGGAGCCGCGCGAACTCCGCGCGCTCCGCGTCCGACCATCCCGCCATCGCCTCGGCGAACGCCGCCTGCCGACCGCGATGCGCCTGCTCCAGCGCCGTCCGGCCGGCACCGGTCAGCACGAGCAGCGCCCGGCGCCCGTCGGCCTGGTCCGCCTGCCGCTCCACCAGGCCGGCCGCGACGGCCGCCGCCACCAGCCTGCTCGCCCTCGGCTGGTCGACCGAGAGCGCGTCGGCCACCGTGGAGACGGTGGCGGGCGCGCTCGCGGACTCGATCACGTCGAGCACCTCGAACTCCGGGCCCGGCGCGCCCTGCAGCCGCGCCAGCGCGCGCCTGCTCTGCCTGCGCCTGATGGCGACCATCGCGCGCTCGACCGCTGCAACTTCATTGTCAAAATACATATAGTTGCTATTATACATCCATGACCCGAAGAATCGGTTTCCTCCTGAAGCATGTCCACGCCCTCCTTGAGGACACGATGGACCGCGCGCTCCACGACCATGAGCTCTCGCGCCGCCAATGGCAGGCACTCAACGCCGTGGCCGAGGGCGACGACCCGTACGAGGCGCTGAAGGCGTTCGACTGCGTCGGCGACGCGGTGCGCGAGCTGACCGCCAGGGGATGGATCACCGGCACCACCCTCACCGAGGAAGGCGAGACGGCCCACGCGGCGGTCCACGCTCGCGTGATGGAGTTCAGGCAGCTCGCCAACCAGGGCGTGAGCACGCAGGACTTCCAGACCACCCTCGCGGTGCTGAACCAGATGGCCGCCAACCTCGAAGCCGCCTAACCGCCGCTGCCGTCCAGCAGCACCCGGGCCACCAGCCCGGGATCGTCGCTCATCGGCACGTGACCGCAGCCCTTGAGCAGCTTGACCCGCTGCCCCGACCACCTGGCGGCGCGTACGGCCTGGCGGCGCGGCAGCAGCCGGTCGTGCTCGCCCCAGGCGATCGTGATGGGCGACTTGGGCGGCGCGGGCGGCATCACCCCGGCGAACGCCTCCAGCGTCTCGTCGAAGCCGGGCGCACCGCCCAACGCCTGGGTGGCGGCGATCAGCGCCGTCGGCGACAGCCGGGACGGATGGGCCACCAGAAGTCCCGCCGACAGGGCCCGGCCGAGGGGGTTCTCGGCGAGCCTGATGGCCTGCTCCGGCGGCAGCGACCTGGCCGTGGCCCGCAGCGCGCGCAGCACCGACCGGCAGTACAGCAGCTCGGAGCGCGACCAGAAACCCGCGGGCGACAGCGCGGTGGCGGAGCGGACCACGCCGCGCGAGGCCAGCTCCAGCGCGATGTAGCCGCCGAGCGAGTTGCCCGCCACGTGCGGCTCGCGCACCCCGAGCAGCGCGCAGAACGACTCGACCGCGTCGGCGAGCGACTCCGCGGTGTACGGCGTGCCGTCGGGCAGGCCGGGCGAGACGCCGAAGCCGGGCAGGTCGATGGCGATGACGGTGCGCGAGGCGGCGAGGCGGTCCATGACCGGCAGCCATGCCTGCCAGTGGTGCCCGATGCCATGCAGGAGGATCAGTGGCGCGCCGGTGCCGCGACGCTCGAAGGCCAGGTCCATGGCGTCGAGCTAATCACTCAACGGCTACGGGTGGGAATCTCGAACCAGACGGCTTTGCCTTCCCTGGTGGGTCTCGACCCCCAGCGCCTGGCGAGTTGGTCCACCAGGTAAAGGCCGCGTCCGCCCTCGTCGTTCTCCCCCGCGCTCCGGATCCGGGGCAGGCGCAGGTCCTGGTCGAACACCTCGACCCAGACCGACTCCTCGCCCCTGCGCAGCCGCAGCGTGAACTCCTTGTCGCTCACCACTTCGTCCTCGAAGCCGGGTACGTCCCACGAGTCCTCGAACGGCAGCGGCGGCCCCTCGACGACCAGCTCCCTGCGAGGCACGCTGCCGTGAGCCGCGTGGAGCACCACGTTGGTGACGACCTCGGAGACGAGCAGGCAGGCCAGCTCGGCGCGCTCCTCGGGGACGTTCCAGCCGCCGAACGCCTCGGAGGCCATCCGGCGCGCCTCGCCGACCATGATCGGCTGGGCCGGGAACGTGCGCTCCTCGACGTCGAGGTCCGACTCGCTCGACCGGACCACCAGGATCGCCATGTCGTCGTCGATCTCGCCGGGCACCGCCACGGTCGCCGCGTCGGCCACCCGCTCCACCTCGGCGTCGGCCATCTTCGCCAGCTTCTCGCACAGGACGCCCAGCGTCTCCTCGTCGCTCGGCATCCGGCCGTCGCGGGCGGGACGGCGGTCGACCAAGCCGTCGGTGTAGAGGAGCAGCGCCGCGCCGGGCGGCAGCGTGCGGGTCTCCTCCTTGTAGACGAGGTCGGCGTGCAGGCCCTTGGCGCGTACGCCCAACGGCTGGCCGACCTCCTCGATGTCGAGCTCGACGCACTGGCCGTCGACGAGCAGCAGCGGCGGCGCGTGCCCGGCGTTGGCGAACGACAGCTGCCGCGACCAGGCGTCGTAGACGAGGTATTGGCAGGTCACGATCGGCGGGACGCTGATGTCGGCGCCGCTGTCGTCCTTCTCGGGAGTGGCGATGATGCGGGTCCACTCGTCGAGCCTGGCCAGGATGTCGGCCGGTGACTTGTCGTCCTGCGCGAAGGCCCGCAGCGCCGCCCTGAGCTGGCCCATGATGGCCGCGGCCTTGGCGCCCCGGCCCTCCACGTCGCCGATGACGATGCCGACGCGACCGGCCGACAGCGGGATCACGTCGTACCAGTCGCCGCCGACCTGGGTCTGGATGCCCTGGCCGTGGGAGGCGAGCGGCGCCGCCGGGTAGTAGCGCACCGCGATCTGCAGGCCGTCGAGCTGGGGCAGCGCGCGCGGCAGCAGGTGCTTCTGGAAGGACTCGGCGGTGTGCCGCTCCTCCTCGAACAGCAGCGCGTTGTCGATCGCGAGCGCGACCCGGGTGGCGATGGCGCCGACGAAGTCGCGGTCGAAGGCGTCGTAGTGGGGGCTGCGGCGGTCGGTGAGGTTGGACAGTCCGAGGTACATCAGGCCGAGCGTCTCGCCGCGTACGCACAGAGGGGCCACGATGGCGGAGGTCATGCCGACCTCGCCGCACAGCTTGGCGCTGCCCTCGCTCGGCGACGGAAAGCTGCTGAGGGCGAAGTCCTCGACGAGGATGGTCTCCTGGCGGCGCAGCGCGGTGTCGGCGTAGTGGGAGGCGGGGTAGCGGATCTCCGCGCCCACGGGCTTCCAGGTGCCGGCCGGTGGGTTCCATCCCTGGACGTGCTGCGAGACCCGCCGGACCAGCCGGTCGCCCTCCATCAACTCGATGAAACAGTGGTCGGCGAACTGCGGGACGAGCATCTCGGCCACCCGCTTGAGCGTCTCCTCGACGTACAGGGAGCCGGCCAGCCGCTCGCCGATGCGCTCCAGCAGGCCGAAGCGGTCCTTCTCGCGCTCGTTGCTGCGCAGCGCCTCGCGGGCGGTGACGACGATGCCGGTCACCGACCCCGAGGGGTGGCGCAGCGGCACGGCCTGGGCGCGTACGTAGACGATCGTGCCGTCACCCCGCCGTACGTCGAAGGTGCCCTCCCACACGCCGCCCTTAAGCACGTGCTTGGTGAGCTCGCTGGCGAGCGGGTGGTCCTTCTCCATGATGCCCAGCGACAGCATCGAGGTGTCACGTGACGACTTCGACGGGCGGCCGAAGAGCTTCTCGGCGAAGGGGTTCCAATAGAGGAGATTGCTGAAACGGTCGGTCACGACGACCGCCATCTCGGCATGGTCAAGCACGGATGCAGCCGCCAGATGATCAGCCTCTTCCTGGGACACATCCCCCCAACGCTTCATCCGGAGACCACTCCTAGGGAGGGCATGTGCGCAATGCGAACCACGGGCACTCCTGCAACAGCGTCGACCGGCCGGGAGTGGAGGGCCTCCCAATAGGGATTCAACCAAGGAGTAGCGGGCGAGTCAGCGCCTGGAGACGAAAACATGCGCGGCAACGTCACGCGGAAGCTCCGCGAGAGTGTCGTTCGCGTCACCGTCACCTGTCACCCGCACACCGTCGTCGCTCGCCGCGAGCGTCACCTCGCGTCCGGGTTGTATCCCAACTTGCTTGAGTTTAAGCATCACAGCAGGATCGCTTTGCACTTGTTCGCTAATTCGCCGCACGACTACGGGTATATCTCTGGGTCCGGCGAGGTCGGACATGGATGTCAAGAGGCTGGGGCCACCCTCTACGGGCTCTCTGGCGCCCAGCTCGCCCAGTCCGGGGATCGGGTTGCCGTGCGGGCAGGCCGTCGGGTTGTCGAGCAGCGCCACCAGCCGGGTCTCCACGGACTCGGACATCACGTGCTCCCAGCGGCACGCCTCGATGTGCACGTCTTCCCAGGGCAGGCCGATCACCTGGGTCAGCAGGCACTCCGCGAGCCGGTGCTTGCGCATCACGCGCGTGGCCAGGGTGCGCCCGAGGTCGGTCATCGACAGGTGGCGGTCACCTTCGACGCGGACCAGGCCGTCGCGCTCCATCCGGGCCACGGTCTGGCTCACGGTGGGACCGCTCTGCTGGAGCCGCTCCGCGATGCGCGCGCGCAACGGGACGATGCCCTCCTCCTCGAGCTCGAAGATCGTGCGGAGGTACATCTCCGTGGTGTCGATCAGGCCGTGTGCGGTCAAGGCTCCTCCCATCTGAATGCTACGCCGGTCAGGGCAGGGTCTGGACCCGTCGGCGACGGGCAACAGAAGTCACACGGAACCCTATGGGGAGAACGACCGGCGAGGGTGACGCTCCACAACAACCGAGCGCGCTGATTACTTCCCGATCGTGATGAAAGCGGCTAACCAGCCCGGTAGTTCCGGAAGCTCGGCACCGACAGGCCCACGATCAGGACCGCGACGGCGCACGCCAGCCCGCCGCCCACCCAGGCCCACGTCATCCCGAACCACACGGCGGTCAGCCCGGCCCGCAGGTCGCCCAGGCGCGGCCCGCCCGCCACGACCACCATGAACGCCCCCTGCATCCGCCCGCGCATCTCGTCGGGAGCGTGCAACTGCAGGATGGACTGCCGCCAGACGGACGACACCATGTCGGCCACCCCGCCGACGGCCATCAGCACGACCATCAGCCAGAGCTGCTGCGCCAGCCCGGCGGCGGCCACGCTGAGCCCCCAGAGCGCGATCGTGACCGTAAGGGCCACCCCCTGGCGGCGTACCCGGCCCAGCCAGCCGGAGCCGAGCGCGCCGAGCACCGCGCCGATGGCCATGCCGGCCGACAGCCAGCCGAGCGCGATCGGCGAGCCGTCGAAGCGCTCGGACACGGCCTGCGGGATCAGCGCCCTGGGCAGCGCGAACACCATCGCGATGATGTCCACGACGAACGACATCAGCAGGACCGGCCCGGTCGCGATGTAGCGCAGCCCGTCGATCACCGACCGCCAGCCGGGCCGCTGGATCTCGCCCATGGGGAGCAACTGGGGCAGCCGGATCGAGGCGTACAGGCTGGCCGTGAAGAGCACCGCGTCGATCCCGTACGCCAGCGCGTAGCCCTGCCAGGCCAGCAGCACGCCCGCGATCATCGGCCCGACGATCGCGCCGAACCCGAAGACCAGCGAGTTGAGCGCGTTGGCGGCGGGCACCAGCTCGGCGGGCAGGATCCTCGGGATGATCGCGCCGCGGGCGGGCGAGGTCATCGCGAACCCGGTGGCGCTCACGGCCGAGGCGAGCAGCAGCAGGTAGACGTTGCCCAGGCCGAGGAGGGCCTGGGCCAGGATGAAGAGCGTCGCGCCCCAGGAGATGAGCGAGCTGATGATCAGCAGCCGGCGCCGGTCGACCGCGTCGGCGAACGCCCCGCCCCACAGCCCGAACACCAGGAGCGGGAGCAGGTTGGCCAGCCCCAGCAGGCCGACCCAGAACGAGGACTGGGTGAGGTCCCAAACCTGCTTGCTGACCGCGACGACGGTCACGCCGATGCCGATGTTGGCGATGGCCTGACCGGACCAGAGGCGCCGATAGGTGGGGACGGCCAGCGGCCGTATGTCTATGAGATGACGCTTGATCAGCTCCCCGATTGCCATTTAAGGCACATTAAGGGGCGAGTCTCTCCAGAACCCATCCGGGGCGCGTTCGCCGATATCGCAGCCTGTCATGCATCCTGTCAAGCTGCCCCTGCCAGAACTCCACCTCCAGCGGGCTGACCCGGAACCCGCCCCAGAAGTCGGGCACGGGCGGATGCTCCGGCCACCGGGCGGCGAGCTCGTCGTATCGGGCGTCCAGCTCCTCCCTGGACCGCACGACCGCGGACTGGCGTGAGGCCCAGGCCCCGATCCGCGAGCCGTACGGCCTGGAGTTGAAGTAGTCGGCCGACTCCTCGTGCGAGAGCCGCACGACCGTGCCCTCGATCCGCACCTGGCGGCGGATCGGGTGCCAGGGGAAGAGCAGCGACGCGCGGGCGTTCTCGGCCAGGTCGCGGCCCTTGCGCGACTCGTAGTTGGTGTAGAAGACGAACCCCTGCTCGTCATAGCCCTTCAGCAGGACGGTCCTGGCGCTCGGCCGGCCGCCGGCCGAGGCCGTGGCCAGCACCATGGCGTTCGGTTCCGGCAGGCCGGCCGTGAGCGCCTCCTGGAACCAGGTGGCGAATTGGGTGATCGGATCGGCGGATAGATCGGCTTCGAGCAGCGGCTCGCCCTCATACGTACGGCGAAGCCCCGCCAGCGCGGGCGGGCGCGAGGTGGCATCCACGAGACGGTATTCTTGCGCGCTTGGTGGCAGATCCCACACAACACTCCCTACCAGCGGCTTTCGCGTTCCGGCGGGTCCGGAGACCGACCACGGGCGGGTAGGGGGTTAAATTGACCCGCCGGTATCTCGACATCAAGGCATTGCCGCAACATGGCAAGAAAGGGAGGCGGCCGAGAATGTCCGACTTCAAACCCGGCCTCGAGGGCGTTGTAGCTTTTGAGACCGAGATCGCGGAACCGGACAAAGAAGGGGGCGCCCTTCGCTACCGGGGTGTCGACATCGAGGAGTTGGTCGGCCGTGTCCCCTTCGGGCACGTCTGGGGCCTGCTGGTCGACAACAAGTTCCAGCCGGGCCTGCCCCCGGCGGAGCCGTACCCCATTCCTGTCCACTCAGGTGACATCCGCGTAGACGTACAGAGCGCGCTGGCCATGCTGGCCCCGGCCTACGGCTTCAAGGCGCTCCTCGACATCAGCGACGAGGAGGCCCGCGACCAGCTCGCGCGCGCCTCCGTGATGGCGCTGTCCTTCGTGGCGCAGTCGGCGCGCGGCCTCGGCCTGCCGATGGTGCCGCAGAGCCGCGTCGACGAGGCCAAGACCATCGTCGAACGGTTCATGGTCCGCTGGCGTGGCGAGCCCGACCCCAACCACGTCAAGGCCATCGACGCTTACTGGACCTCGGCCGCCGAGCACGGCATGAACGCCTCCACGTTCACCGCCCGCGTCATCGCCTCCACCGGCGCCGACGTGGCCGCCGCGCTCTCCGGTGCCGTCGGCGCCATGTCCGGCCCGCTGCACGGCGGTGCTCCGGCCCGGGTGCTGCACATGATCGAAGGCGTCGAGCACCTGGGCGACGCCAAGAAGTACGTGCAGAGCGAGCTCGACAAGGGCAGCCGGCTGATGGGCTTCGGCCATCGCGTCTACCGTGCCGAGGACCCGCGCGCGCGGGTGCTGCGCCGTACCGCGAAGGAGCTCAACGCGCCTCGTTACGAGGTCGCCGCCGCTCTGGAGCAGGCCGCCCTGGAAGAGCTGCACGCGCGCAAGCCCGACCGGGTGCTCGCCACGAACGTCGAGTACTGGGCCGCCGTGGTGCTGGACTTCGCCGAGGTGCCCTCGCACATGTTCACCTCGATGTTCACCTGCGCCCGCACGGCCGGCTGGGCCGCGCACATCCTGGAGCAGAAGCTCACGGGCCGCCTGGTCCGCCCGAGCGCCAAGTACATCGGCCCGGCGTCGCGTCCGCTCAGCGACGTCCCCGGCGCCTCCGAGGTCGTCGGCACCATCTGACGCCTCGATCCTTGTGTACGGCTGCCGCGTTCCGACGCGGCAGCCGTATTTCATTTGATGGCGGCGGAGGGCGAGTCGGCGGTGTCGGGCAGACGGGCGCACACGGCGTCCTTCGGGGGCGGCTCGCTGACGTCCAGGGAGCCGCAGCGGACGACCGACTTCGGGTTGCCCGCTCGCGCCACGTCCACCTTCATGATCGCGATGGCCTTGTCGACCGGGGCGTGCAGATCGGCGGAGCCGAAGTCGATCTTCCCGCTGGAGCCGTTCCAGACCCGCCGGGTCAGCCGGTACAGGATGTCGCCCCGGCTGGGCAGGCCGCCGCCCTCCTGCGCGCCCGCCCGATAGGCGGTACTGGCCGCCTGGTAGAGCACGTTGGCCGCGTCGAAGGTGAGGATGAGGTTGTCGTCGGAGGACTTCGCGTGCGCGCCGGCGAGCAGGCCGCTGATGAACGCGGTCTGCTTGGTGGCGCTCTGGTTCCACACCGCCCGGTGCGCCAGCGCCACGTAGTAGACCTGCATCCGCTTCATGTGGGCGATCTCACCGGCGTGCTCGGCCATCGCCCTGACGACGTCGTCGCCCGCGAGCACCTTCGCGTCCTTGCAGCCGCTGCCCTCCACTGAGGTCAGGAAGCCGAGGAACTCCGAAGCCCGCCCGGCATAGAGGAAGACGTCCGGTTTGAGGCCACAGGCCGCCACAGCGGCCTCCTGGATGCCGCCCGACTCGACGTTGTAGTCCTCCGGCTCCTTGACGGTGATGCCCTGCGCCTTCAGCGCCGTCTCGAAGTCGTCGGCCAGGTTCTTCGTGTACTGGTCGGTGATCGATTCGTCCTGGACGATGACCGCGACCGGCTTGGCCACGTCCTCGAGCAGCATGCTCCGGGCGAAGCGCGCGCCCAGCGTCGCCTCACGGAAGTTGGTCGGCCCGACCTGGAAGTAGTAGGGGGACGGCTGGCCGGGCTGCTTGCCGTCGGCGGAGTCGCCGACGTAGCCGAGCCGGTCCGCCGTCGCCGTGGTCGACACCATCGGGATCTTCGCCAGGTGCAACTCCTCGATCGCCTGGCTGACGCCCTCCATGCTGCGCGGCAGGCCGATCACACCCATCACGTGCGGGTCCTGCGCGGCGAGCTCGGTGATGAGCTGCGCCGTCCGGCGGCCATGGCGGAAGTTGTCGCCGGCGTTGGCGAGCAGCACCCGCAGCCGGGGCGTGGTGCTGGCGGTCCGCTGCTGCTCCTCCACCGCTTCCAGCTCGGACACGGCGGCCGACAGCCGGGTGTCGTTCGCCTCCGTCTTCGTGATCGAGAACTCACCGAACAGGACCACGCTGACGTACCGTCCCGAGCCGAGGGCGTAGCCGTTGTTCGCGTCGATCTTCTTGACCAGCTGCTTCACGGCGCCGTCGAAGAGGCCGTCCGGCGTGTCGCCGGTGGCGTTCACGATGCCGACGCACTCGGTGCCGCTCCGCTCCGCCCATCGCAGACCGCCGCAGTGCGCGGCCCTGTCCCGCTGCATCCAGAAGACCAGGGCGAACGGCAGGACCAGCAGCAGCCCGATGGCCGTCCAGTAGGCCAGGGCCCGCTTCCTGCGCGGCAGCACCGGCGGGTACGCCCCGACTGCGGGCACCTCCGCGGCCTGGATGCCGATCCGCAGGTCAGGGACGCGGAGCCGGGCCGCGGCCCGCCACCGCCCGACGACCTCGGGCAGCTCGCCCAGCTCCGCCGACCCGATCGGCGGTCCGGGCGGGACGGCGGACACCGCCGCCAGCACGACCATCGGCGGCAGCAACCCGGTCTTCTTGGTGGTCTCCTCCACGAGCCGCAGGAACCGCGCGTTGACCCCGTCGGGATCGACGACCTGGATCAGCAGCAGGGCGTACAGCCCTCTGCCCCAGCTCGGCCACGGGATGATCCACTTCTTGTACGCCTCGCGCAGATCCCGCATCAGCGCGTGCACCAATAACCGCTCGATGGCCTCGTCGTCGGCGTTGGCCAGGCGCAGCGCGTAGGGGGTGGGCCGCTCGAACCGCTTGCGCCGTACGTACGGCTGCTTGCGCAGCCAGCCGGTGAACAGTGTCCCCCTGATCGAGAAGAAGGCCTGGCCGGTGGTGCCGAGCGCGGCCACCAGCAGACCGAGCACCCACGGAGCGAGGCCGACGAGGTCGGCGGGGCCGTTGAACCACCAGACGGCCAGCGTGCCGACCGGCACCCAGGTCGTCGCGGCGCGCGCCAGGAAGTCGGCCGAGGTCCTGCGCCCCCGGTCGCTGTCGCGGCTGCTCCGCTGCCTCTCCTTGAGCCGTTCCTTGAACGCCCGGTAGCCCGTGTGAGAGTGCGGATCCGGCGGCCAGCTCCCGGTGGCGTCCGGCGGCGGCAGGTCCCGCTGCTCCCTCGCCCACAGCACGAACTGCGCGAGCGGGAAGCGGGGCGGCGGCAGCAGCGACCCGCCCACCGGCTTGCCCAGCTGGCCGTGCTCGCCCGCAAGAGCCTTCACCAGCTCCTGGACCGTCCCGTACTCGCCCTCCTTGACGTGGGCGTAGGGCACGGAGTCCTGGAACGGCTCGGCGAGCAGCTCGACCGCGGCGAGCGCCTCAGGGCCCGTCACGAGCACCGTGGGCAGCGGCGGGTCGGCCCGCCAGAACACCGGCCGGTGAATCAACGCTTCGACGACACTCCGCAGATCGGCCACCCGGACTCCTCCAGCCAGACCTCACCCGTGTTGCCGGTCCAACGAATGATCGAGGGAAATGGTTCATCATTTCTCAGGATCCGGACCCGGGTCCAGGCAACCTCGTCGGGAAAGTACCCTTGGTCAGGTGGCTGACATCGTGATTCCCGCTGACATCAAGCCCGTCGACGGCCGCTTCGGCTGCGGGCCCTCGAAGGTTCGCACCGAGCAACTGGCCGCGCTCGCCGCCTCCGGCGCGAGCGTCATGGGCACCTCGCACCGCCAGAAGCCGGTCAAGAACCTGGTCGGCCGCGTACGCGCCGGCCTCGCCGATCTGTTCTCGCTCCCCGAGGGCTATCAGGTCGTGCTGGGCAACGGCGGCACCACCGCGTTCTGGGACATCGCCTCCTTCGGGCTCATCCGGGAGCGGTCCCAGCACCTGTCGTTCGGCGAGTTCTCCTCGAAGTTCGCCACCGTCGCCAAGAAGGCACCCTGGCTGGGCGAGCCGACGGTGATCAAGTCCGAGGTGGGCACCTACCCGGCCGCCGCGGCCGAGGACGGCGTCGACGTCTACGCGCTCACCCACAACGAGACCTCGACCGGCGTCGCCATGCCGATCAAGCGAGTCGGCTCCGACGACTCCCTGGTGCTCGTGGACGCCACCTCCGGCGCGGGCGGCCTGCCCGTGTCCATCGAGGAGACCGACGTCTACTACTTCGCCCCGCAGAAGAGCTTCGCCTCCGACGGCGGCCTGTGGATCGCGCTCATGTCGCCGCGCGCCCTGGCCAGGGTCGAGGAGATCGCCGCCACCGACCGCTACGTGCCCGAGTTCTTCAGCCTGCCGGTCGCGATCGACAACTCCGGCAAGGACCAGACCTACAACACCCCGTCGGTGGCGACGCTGTTCCTGCTGGCCGACCAGCTCGACTGGATGAACGGCAACGGCGGCCTGTCCTGGACCACCGCCCGCACCGCCGACTCCGCCCAGCGCCTCTACACCTGGGCCGACAAGACCTCCTACACCACGCCGTTCGCGGCTCCCGAGTTCCGCTCACAGGTGGTCGGCACGATCGACTTCTCCGACGACGTGGACGCGGCGGCCGTGGCCAAGGCGCTGCGCGCCAACGGCATCGTCGACACCGAGCCCTACCGCAAGCTCGGCCGCAACCAGCTGCGCGTCGCGATGTTCCCGGCCATCGACCCGGCCGACGTCGAAGCGCTGACGGTCTGCGTCGACTACGTGGTCGAGCGTCTTTGACCTGTTACGCCGGTTACGTGGTCGAGCGTTTCTGACCCGTACGGCGCGAGAGCTCGTCCAGCAGGGCCAGGGCGTCCTCCTCCTCGACGCTCTGCGCGAACCTCGCCAGCACCGGCAGCCGGTCGGTGCTGGCCGCCAGCGCCTCCAGCATGAGCCGCGTGACGTGCTCGTCCCTGGAGTAGGCGGCCGCGTACTTGAAGGCGTTACGGTACGGCGTGCGGACGAGCAGCCCCTTCTTCACCAGCCGTTCGGCGACGGTCTGCACCGTGGTGTAGGCGAGCTCACGCACCTCGTTGAGCGTGGCGAGCAGCTCACGCACCCGCATCGGCCTACCGGCATCCCACAGCACGTCCATGATCGCGCGCTCCAGGGATCCCAGGTTCGCCAACTGACCAACCCTCCGGCTCGGTGAGTTAGGAAACATTCTTCCCTAAAAAGCCCGCGCGCGACCAGGGTTGATCTTCCTTTCCGCCCAGTCGCGCCGACATATCCTCATGTGACAGGGGTTATACCGGATGAGTATGAGCAGGCGGCCCAATGGCCTGGGCTACCTGATGTTCGCCAGCCGCTGGTTACAGGTCCCCCTCTACCTGGGGCTCATCGTGGCCCAGGGGGTGTACGTCTGGCAGTTCATGGTCGAGCTCTGGCACCTGATCGAAGGCGTCCTCCATGGCGGCGAGAGCGACATCGAAGTCACGGTCATGCTGTCGGTGCTGGGCCTCATCGACGTGGTGATGATCTCCAACCTGCTCATCATGGTCATCGTCGGGGGCTACGAGACGTTCGTCTCGCGCATCAACCTCAACGAGCACCCCGACGAGCCGGAGTGGCTGTCCCACGTCAACGCGAACGTCCTCAAGGTCAAGCTGGCGACGGCCATCGTGGGCATCTCGTCGGTGCACTTGCTGCAGACGTTCATCAAGGCCCAGACGATCGAGGACAGCAAGATGATGTGGCAGACGATCATCCACCTGGCCTTCGTCCTGTCGGCCATCGGCCTGGCGCTGATAGATCGCCTGCTGTCCTCGTCTCCGGCCGAGCGGGTGCACAGCTCCTAGCGCGGTGACCTGGCTGGTTCGGCCTACGCCACTTCGCGCTTGCGGCGCAGCAGCCAGGCGGCGATGACGCCGCCCACCAGGCCGAACAGGTGGCCCTGCCAGGAGATGCCCTGCTGGTTGGGCAGCAGGCCCCACAGGATCGAGTAGTAGGCGATCCCCACGCCGATCCCGATGACGATGTCGAACACGCGGCGGTCGAATATCCCGCGAGCCAGGACGTACCCGAAATATCCGAACACCAGGCCGCTCGCACCCACCGTGATCGTGTCGGGGCTGGTGAACCAGGTGCCGATCCCGCCGATCACGATGATCAGCAGGCTGGCCGCGAAGAACCGCCCGAGCCCACGCAACGCCGCCAGGAATCCCAGGATCAGCAGCGGCAGCGAGTTGGCCATCAGGTGGCCGAAGCCCACGTGCAGGAACGGGGCGAAGAAGATGCCCACGAGGCCCGAGGGGTCCCAGCCGACGATGCCGAACTCCCGGTCCAGGCTGCCGTTCGTCGTGTAGTCGACGACCTCGACGGCCCACATCACGGCGAGCATCACGACCATGACGAAGGTCGCGCTCAGGGCGCCGGCGAGGAGGGAGCCCGCGCCACGCTTGGCCGACTCGTACGCGGACCTCGAATAGTCGCTCATGCGCCCCTCCCGCTAGACCTTTCCTTCTTTACCGTACGCAGAAGAAGTTATGCGCGCGCGATGAAACCCCCTCCCAAAAAGGGGAGGGGGTCGGGAAAAGGGCTACTCGCCCTTCCACTGGGGGGCGCGCTTCTCGGCGAAAGCCGCCGCGCCCTCCATGGCGTCCTTCGAGCTGAACACCGGGCTGATGATGCCGCCCTGCTTGGCGAACATCTCCTCCAGCGACCAGTCCTGCGACTCGACGATCACCTGCTTGGTGGCCGCGAGGGCCAGCGGAGCGTTGGCGGCGATCTTCCGGGCCAGCTCCAGCGCCCCGTCCAGCGCCTCGCCCGCCGGGGTGATCCGGTTGACCAGTCCCAGCTCGTACAGGCGCGAGGCGGGGTAGTGATCGCCGGTCAGGGCGATCTCCATGGCGACGTGGTACGGGATCCGGCGCGGCAGCCGCATGATGCCGCCCGCGCCCGCCACAAGGCCCCGCCTGGGCTCCGGCAGGCCGAAGGTGGACTCCGCCGACGCCACGATCACGTCGCACGACAGCGCGAGCTCGAAGCCGCCCGCGAGCGCGTAGCCCTCGACCGCCGCCACGATCGGCTTCTTGGGCGGCGACTCGGTCAGGCCGCCGAAGCCGCGGCCCTCGACCACGGGGAAGTCGCCGGACAGGAAGCCCTTGAGGTCCATGCCCGCCGAGAAGTAGCCACCCGCTCCGGTCAGAACGTAGGCGGAGATGTCGGGACGAGCCTCCAGCGTGTCGAGGGCTGCCGCGATACCGCGGGCCACCGCGCCGTTGATGGCGTTGCGCGCGGCGGGCCGGTTGATCGTGATCACGGCGACGCCGTCGGACTCTTCGACGAGCACTTCGTCAGACACGTGACCTCACTTGGGCTGGAAGCGGATGCCGCCGTCGAAGCGGACGACCTCGGCGTTCATGTAGTCGTTCTCGATCAGGGACCTGATCAGGTGCGCGAACTCGTCGGCCCGCCCCATGCGCTTGGGGAAAACGACCGGCGCCACCAGCTTGGCCTTGAACTCGTCGGAGTTGGGCGAGAAGCCGTAGATCGGAGTGTCGATGATCCCCGGGCAGATGGTGTTCACCCGTACGCCGATGGCCGCCAGGTCACGCGCGGCGGGCACGGTCATGCCCACGATGCCGCCCTTGGAGGCCGAGTAAGCGAGCTGCCCGGTCTGGCCTTCCAGCGCCGCGACGGAGGCGGTGTTGATGACCACGCCCCGCTGCCCGTCGGCGTCCACCGGCTCGGTCTTGGCGATCGCCGCCGCGCCGACGCGCATGAGGTTGAACGTGCCGATCAGGTTGACCTCGACGACCTTGCGGAAGGAGGCGGGGTTGTGCGGGGCGCCGTCACGGTTGACAGTGCGCTCGGCCCAGCCGATTCCCGCGCTGTTCACCACGACGCGCAGCGGCTTGCCGGTGGCGACGGCCGCCTCGACCGCCGCTTGTACCTGCTCGTCGTCCGTCACGTCGGTCCGGGCGAAGACCCCACCGAGTTCGTCGGCGATGCTCTTGCCGCGTTCCTCGTTGAGGTCGGCGATGACCACCGTGGCGCCGTGGCCCGCGAGCTCGCGGGCCGTCGCCTCGCCGAGGCCACTGGCCCCGCCGGAGATGATTGCTGCAGATCCGTTCACGTCCATATCCCGGACCCTAACCCGCCAACCGAATGAAGTTCTACTCGGGGTGGGTTAAATCTCGCCTACGGCCGTGTCGACATCGGAATATACCTTGATCCGCCGGTCGAGCCCGGTCGTACGCAGGATGCGGGCCACCGGGGCCTGCGGCCCGGCCAGTGACACGCCGCCGCCCTCTCCCGTGGCCAGCCGCCATGCCTCGATGAGCACCGACAGGCCGCTGGAGTCCATGAACGACAACTGCTGGAGGTCGAGCACCAGCCAGGCGCCATCCTGTTTGATGGCGTCCCGCACCTCGTCGCGGAGGAACGGCGCCGTGAACAGGTCCAGCTCACCCTCAACGGCCACCACCACGGCATCACCCAGGGCGTGTCGCGCAAGCCGCAGCTTCATTTGGCCCTCCTCGATGAGCCACTGTACTTCGACATCCCCGGGTACCGGGCATGCACAAACTCGGATCATCCGTATGTGAAGGCCGAAACGGGAAAATGACCTCCCTGGATCAGCCGTGCTCCGCCGGTGCGGGGATGGCGAAGCCGTATGGGAGCTCCAGGCGGTGGCTGGCGAGCAGCTCGGTGTCGGCGAGCAGCTCGCGAGTGGGCCCGTCCGCGACGATCACGCCGTCGGAGAGGATCAGCGAGCGTTCACAGAGCTCCAGCGCGTACGGCAGGTCGTGGGTGACCATGAGCACGGTCACGTCGAGCGAGCGCAGGACCTCGGCCAGCTCCCTGCGGGCGGCCGGGTCGAGGTTGGACGACGGCTCGTCGAGCACCAGGATCTCCGGCTCCATCGCCAGCACGGTCGCCACGGCCACCCGCCGGCGCTGGCCGAACGACAGGTGGTGCGGCGGCCGGTCGATGACCTCCAGCATGCCGACCCGCTCCAGCGCGCCCTTGACCACGCGCTCCAGCTCCGCGCCCGACACGCCCGAGTTGGCCGGGCCGAACGCCACGTCGTCCCTGACCGTGGGCATGAAGAGCTGGTCGTCCGGGTCCTGGAAGACAAGGCCGACGCGCTGTCTGATCTCCTTGAGAGTGTCCTTGCGCACCGGCGTGCCGGCCACGCTCACCGAGCCGTGCCCGGCCGTGAGGATGCCGTTCAGGTGCATGACGAGGGTGGTCTTGCCGGCGCCGTTGGGGCCGAGCAGCGCGACGCGCTCGCCGCGCCGGATCGTGAAGTCCACGCCGAACAGGGCCTGCGTCCCGTCGGGGTAGGCGTAGGCGAGCCGGTTCACTTCGAGGGAGTTGACGGCCGGAGAGTTCACAGTGACAGTCCTTGTACGGCTGACAGTCCTAGTACGGCCAGAGCCATGCCCGGCAGAGCGAGGGCCGTGGCCCATTGCCCAACAGATCCCGAAATTTCGTCCATCATCGGCATCCGCCCGGAATAGCCGCGGCTGAGCATCGCGAGGTGCACCCGCTCGCCCCGTTCGTACGAGCGGATGAACAGCGCGCCCGCCGACCGTGCGATCACCGGGATGTGCCGGAAATTCCGTGCTTCGAAGCCACGAGACTCCCGCGCGACCCGCATCCGGCGCATCTCATCCATGATCACGTCCATGTAGCGGAGCATGAACATGGCGATCTGCACCAGCAGGCTGGGCAGCCGGAGCCGCTGGGCGCCGATGAGGATGACCCGCGGCTCTGTGGTGGCCGCGAGCAGGATCGAGGCGACCACCCCCAGCGTCGCCTTGGCCAGGATGTTCCACCCGGCCCAGAGCCCGGCCACGCTCAGCGAGACGCCCAGCACGGTAGTCCGCTCCCCCAGCCCGATCACCGGGATGAGGAAGGCGAACAGCACGAAGGGCAGCTCGACCACCATCCGCCGCAGCACGTACGTCAGCGGCACCCTGGCGGCCACCGCGACCCCCGCGAGCAGGACCGCGTAGAGCCCGAAGGCCCAGAACCGCTCCCTCGGCGTCGCCACCACCACGATCGCGAAGGCGGCGACGGCCAGCAGCTTGCACTGCGGCGGGAGCCGGTGCACGACCGAGTCCCCTGCCAGGTAGAGCTGATGATGGTGCCCCGCGCCCACCCGACACTCACCGTCTCTCGTTCGCTAGCCTCAGACCCGCGCCTTTGCTCGGCCACGGGCGGTATAGGCGACGCCCCCGGCGATGAGCAGCACGAGCCCGACTCCGATGATCCCGGCGACGCCCACGGGGATGCCGCCCACATCACCGTAGTCGGCCAGCGCCCACGAGCCGAACACGTGGTGGGTGGCCTGGTCGAGGAAGCCATGGTTCTCGGCGACCGCCTCCAGGCCGTCGGGGCTGGAGGAGGCGAAGAAGGACACGATCCCGGCCAGCACCAGCGTCAGGCCGAGGCCGCCGAGCAGGAACGCCCGCAGCGGGCCGCGGGTGGCCACCGGCTCCTCAGCGGAGCCCACCGTGACCGCCGCCTCTTCGGCACCCCTCAGCACAAGGGGCGTGGTCAGCCCGCGCGCGCCGTACACGAGGTCCGGCCGGACTGCCAGCACCGCGCCGACGGTCAGGGCCGTGATGACTCCTTCGCCGATGCCGATCAGCACGTGCACGCCGCCCATCGCGGCCGCCACCGCGGAGACCTCGATCGGCGCGGTGCCGCCGGCCCAGAACAGCGCCGAGAACACCAGGGCGGCTGACGGCACGGAGATCAGCGCGGCGAGGAACGCGGCCACCGTCACACCGCCCTTGCCCTTGGCGAGCCGCGCGACCAGCCGGAAGACGCCCCAGCCGACCAGCACGGTGACGATGCCCATGATCGTGATGTTGATCCCCAGCGCCGTGAGACCGCCGTCGGCGAAGAACACGCACTGCACCAGCAGGACCACGGCCATACAGAGCACGCCCGTATAGGGCCCCACGAGGATCGCGGCCAGCGCCCCGCCCAGCAGGTGCCCGCTGGTGCCCGCGGCGACGGGGAAGTTGAGCATCTGGACGGCGAAGATGAACGCGGCCACCAGCCCGGCCATGGGCGCGGTCCGGTCGTCGAGCTCGCGGCGCGCGCCGCGCAGGCAGACCGCCAGCCCGGCGGCGGCGACCGCGCCGGCGGACACGGATACGGCCGCGTTGAAGAAGCCATCGGGTACGTGCACGGTGAAGCCCTTCGTCAAGCGGTGTTGCAACTCCCCACTTTAGGACATCGCCTTGCACCTGCACATAGATGGCAATTAGCGAAGAATTCTGCGGAAGGCCGTACGGGTCGTCATCTTGAGCACCACCGTGCTCAGCCGCCCCTTGCCCGACGTCGCGTACGGACGCACGCTCCGCAGCATGGCACCGCCGCGCAACCTGCCCCACAACCGGCGCGGCGCGGCGACGGTCTGGGCGTCGGTCTCGATCCGGAACCTCGCGGGCGGACCGCCCAGCTCAACCTCCAGATAGGCGTCCCAGATGCCCGGCGCGAACTTGCCCATCGCGGGCCGGGCCGCGAACCCGCCGCCCGGCAGCGCGACCACCCGCTCGGCCCGTTCGTTGCCCGTACGCCGCTCGCGCCAGACCAGCCGGGTGATCGCCGAGGCCGCCGGGATCACGCCCACGACCGTGACCTCGCCGTCGATGAGCAGCCGCCGCCCGAGCGTCCAGCGCGTCCGGTGGATCCTGGCCCGGCCCGGCACCGTCATCAGGTGCCCGCCGACGTCGATGCTGAGGTTGCCGTTGTCCTTGGTGAAGTACGGCAGCGCCACCACGGCGCCGATGAGCCGGGGCGCCGGCCGGGTGACGCAGCTGTCGCGGTCGGCGCCGAGCCGGCCGTATCGGACCACGCCCTCCATCTCGACGGCCACCCGCAGGTCCCAGATGCCGGAGTCGAGCGCCGCCACGTCGACGCTGGCGACGAACGCGGCGCCCTCGCGCTCGGCGGGCACGATCAGCTCCTGCCCGCGCACGTTGCGGGCGCGGAGCACGAGCGCGACCCCGTCGTGCTCCGGCATGCCGTCGAGCCCGGCCACCCCGGTCACGACCAGCCGGTTCGCCTCCCAGCGCAGGCCGGTCAGCCGGCGGCTCACGGCGGCGGCCTCGATCTGGGCCAGCCGCACCAGGCGGTGGATGTCGCCGAGCGCGGCGATCCGCTGCTGGTCGGTCCGGCTGAGCCGCGCGTAGACGCCGGGCGTCAGCCATCTGTCGCAGAGCGCGGCCACCTCCTGCGCGATCTCCTTGCGCTGCACCTCGTCCGACTTCAGGAACGGCACGCCGAGCTGCTCGAACACGTCGAGCCTGAAGTGCCGGCGGAGCAGGTGGTCGCGCAGCGGCCCCGGCGGGACGTGCTCGGTCATGAGCTGGATCGGCCCGCGGATCATGCCGAGCCAGCCGCGTGGGTCCCGGCTGCCCGGCTGCTGCATGATGCTGCTGCCGTCGGACCTGGCGACCAGGTGGTAGCAGTCGTAGTCGGCCACCACGGAGATCACCTTGGCATGGCAGTAGGCGTGCACGGTGAAGTGGATGTCCTCGCCGACCAGCATGCCCTCGCCGAACTTGATGCCATGACTGACCAGCATCTCCCTGCGGAACAGCTTGAAGCAGCTCAGGCTGTTGTAGACGGCGCTGTCACCGAGCTCGGCCCGCTCGGCGCCGCGGTGGAACATCGACATCGGAGCGCGCCTGCCGTGCCCGACGACCTTGCCCAGCACGATGTCGGAGCCGTTGCGGTCGGCCATGGCGACCATGCGTTCGAGCGCCTCGGGGCCCAGGTAGTCGTCGGCGTCGCAGAAGAAGACGTAGCGGCCGGTGGCGTGCTCGATGCCGATGTTGCGCGGCCGCCCGGCGCCACCCGAGGCGGCGATGCTGATGACCTTGACGTTGCCCTTGTGGTAGGTGGCGTAGAGGTCGAGCAGTTCGTCACTGCCGTCGGTCGATCCGTCGTCGACGACGATGATCTCTTTCCTGATCCGCTGAACCAGCGCGGCGGTGAGGCACCGGTCCAGGTATGGACGGCAGTTGTGGGCCGGGATGATGACGCTGACGTCCACCGCGTCCTCGTCGCCGTTCGATGTCGCCATAGCCACAAGCGCGCCCTTCAGCCGCCGTCACATACCGCAGTCACGTCGTTTCAGTATGTGATGACGACCGGGCGTCGCGTGGCCGATCTCGCCTCTTCCTCCGCCCCTTTTCCCCAGACAGAAGATTCACCGCACTCATCGCATAAGCGCAGGTGAAACCGCTAATCCGCACAATACGGCAGGACCGAACGGGGTTCAGGGACGCTGTTATCCCACCCAGGAGGAGAGAACCTCCCCCGGAGGAAGGATGCCGTACCCCACGCGAGAACAGGTGATCCACGGGACGGGATGACGCGTCTACAGTGAGGCAACCTTGACCGGGGAGGTGGCGAGAGTGGGATCCGATCTTCGCGGGCCCAGGGTGACCGGCTCGGCCGTACACGATGCGGAGTTCATCGTCTCCTCAGCGCGGCTGGGAGAGCTGCATGAATGCTCCGCCCTGCTCCGCCGTACGCGGATCAGGGCGGAAGAGATCGTGGACGAGGCGCGAGCACTGCTCGCCGAGGCCGAGACACAGGACGACCATGAGCGGATCGTCATCCGAGGCGCCCAGCTCGACGAGGCGCGGCAGGCGTACTGCAAGGTGCTGAACGCGTACGTGACGATCTGCCGCCGGATCAACGAGGAGCGGCAGGAGATCATGCGGGCCCTCGCGGGCTTGTCAGGCGTTACCTGACGCGCTCCTGTCAGGCCATGCCTGACAGGATGGACAACCTGCGCTGCTCGTTCTGCCGGTAAACCTCTGTGACATGTGGGGCGTCCTTCGTGCAGGGAGGCCCACCATGCATGTCCTCGATGGCCTCGCGGCTCCCGATCTGGCCGAGCTCCACCTGGAGCTGATCCTCATCGCGGTGTTGCACGAGGAAGCAGAAAGCCTGTCCACCCGTTGAACGGGCTCCAGCTCCCCGATCGCACCTGGGAGCTGGAGCAGGGGGTCAGTGAGTCGCCGACCCGCCGCCCATGCCGGGGAGCTGGCCGCGGATGGCTCCGTCGGGATACTTCGCGTTGTGCACGTTGACGTAGTACCGCTCCGGCGACTTGACGATGCCGTGCAGCTCGCTCTGGGTCAGGACGAGCGCGGCGTTCGAGCCGCTCTGCTGCTTGGCCGCCTTGATGCAGCCTTTCGCGGGACCCTTGGTCGGGGACTTCAGGGTGACGGTGATCGGGCCTGCCACGCCCTTCTTGCCCTTGTGGAGGTGGGCGGCCGTGGCGGGCAGGATGCGGTCGGCGGTGATGGTGTAGCAGAGCGTCTCGCCCTTCACCTGGTAGGTGAAGGCGCCATGCCCGTCCGGATCACCTGGACCCGGCACCTCCTGCCGGCCGGTCATGACGACACGTTGCCCGCGGTCGGCGGCGCCGGCGGGGCTCGCGGTGGCGGAGCCAGGAAGGGCTACGAGGCCGGTGACGAGGGCTGCGGTGGTGAGGGTGGCGACTGCCAAGGATCTGCTCATGGGACGTGGTCCTCTCCCATCAGACTTCAGGACACCCTGCCGCACGTATCGTGGCGGATTTCGAGGCGGCGAAGTATGGGTGAAGCGGCTTGACGGTAAGCACCTGTGCCTGCCGGAGACAGCGCCGGTAATATCCGCATTTATGCTGCGCTGTGCCGTATTGGATGACTACCAGGATATCGCACTCGACCTCGCCGACTGGTCCCCGGTGCGGGCGACGAGCTTCCGCGAGCACTTCGCCACGCAGGACGACCTGGTGCGAGCCGTCCGCGACCACGAGATCCTGGTGATCATGCGGGAGCGCACGCCGTTCCCCGCCGAGCTCTTCGCCCGGCTCCCGAACCTGCGCCTGCTCATCACGACGGGCATGCGCAACGCCTCCATCGACCTGGACGCCGCCCGCGCCCACGGAGTCACAGTCTGCGGCACCGCCGGCAGTTCGGCGCCGCCCACCGAACTGACCTGGGCCCTCATCCTGGGCCTGGCCCGCCACCTGATCCCCGAGGCCACCGCGCTGCGGGCCGGCGGCCCCTGGCAGCACACGATCGGCCTCGACCTGCGCGGCAGCACCCTCGGCCTGCTCGGCCTCGGCAAGATCGGCTCCCAGATGGCCGCCATCGGCCGCGCCTTCGGCATGGACGTCGTCGCCTGGAGCCGCAACCTCACCGCCGACCGGGCGGCCGAACTGGGCGTACGGTACGCGGCCACGAAGGAGGCGCTCCTGGCCGAGTCGGACATCGTGTCGATCCACCTCGTCCTCGGCGACCGGACCCGCGGGCTGATCGGCGCTTCGGAGCTGGCGCTGATGCGTCGTACGGCGTATCTGGTCAACACCTCGCGGGCGGCCATCGTGGACCAGGCCGCCCTGATCGAGGCGCTGAGGGAGGGCCGCATCGCCGGCGCCGGGCTGGACGTCTTCGACGAGGAACCGCTTCCGGACGACCACCCGCTGCGCACGCTGCCGAACGTCCTGGCCACGCCGCATCTCGGTTACGTCACCCAGGGCAACTACCGCACCTACTTCCAGGAGGCCGTGGCCGACATCGAGGCGTTCCTCGCGGGCACACCGGTCCGGCTGCTCACGTAAGCCCGGTCCGGCTGCTCGCGTAAGCCCGGTCCGGTTGCTCACGTGGCCTTTCTCGTGCCCGGTTGCTCATGTGGCGCCCGCTTGCTCACGTGACCTTGCCCCGCGCCCGGAAGGCCGCGGTTTTGACCCGGTTCTGGCAGGCGGTGGAGCAGAAGCGACGCGTGCCGTTGCGCGACACGTCTACGTAGACCCGGTCGCAGTGCGGCGCCGTGCACACGCCGAGCCGGTCGGAGAACTCGCTGCCGAGCACGATCGCGAGCCCGGTGGCGCAACTCGCCGCCCAGTCACCGGCCAGGGTGCCACCCGTGCCGTGGAAGTGGAGATGCCACGGCTCGCCGTCGTGCCGTTGGAGCATCGGCCGGGCGTGCGACTCCTCCAGCAGGCTGTTGACCTGCGTCGCCGCCGTGTCGATGTCGTCCGCCGCGACGGCCTCGAAGACCAGGCGCAGGCGCGCCGCGATCTCGGCGTACGCACCGCCCTCCGCCTCGGTGACCTCGGGATGCGTGGGGTAGACGGTACGGAGCACGTCCGTGGCGGCGGCGCCGAGATCGTGCGGCGCCGGCCAGGGCCGCCCCCGGCTCTCGCCAGGGGTCAGCACATTGACCACCGCCACGGCGACTCGGACGACCGTATCCGTGTGACTGTTGAAATCCACTTGACCAGTTACATCCTGTGTTTTAGCGTGTGACTGTCTAAAGCTTAAACGAGGGTCACAAGGAGACGACGTGCTCACTCACGAGATCGCAGTCGACTGGATCGCGCGCTGGGACCGGCAGCAGGAGGGCTACCTGCCCGACCGCGAGGAGCGCTTCACCGCGTTGATCGACGCCGTCGAGGCGCTGGGCCGCCCCGACCCGCTGGTCATCGACCTGGGCTGCGGGCCGGGCTCGCTGTCCGCCCGCCTCCTGGAGCGGCTGCCCAAGGCCACGGTGATCCCGGTCGACGCCGACCCGCTGCTGCTCGGCCTCGGCCGGGCCGCGTACCCGCGACTCGGCTTCGTCGACCTCGACCTGCGTACACCGGGCTGGACGGAGTCCCTGCCCCTGGACCGCCCGGCCGACGTCGCGGTGAGCACCACCGCGCTGCACTGGCTCGCCGTGCCGGAGCTCCGGAAGATGTACGCCGACCTGGTCTCCGTGCTGCGGCCGGGCGGGCTGCTCCTCAACGGCGACCACTTCGACTCCGACGACGCCACTTCGGTCATCGCCCGGCTCGAACGCGCCGTCCACGACCGCCACACCGACCGGGTGTTCGCCGACGGCCGGCCCGAGGACTGGCGGCAGTGGTGGGACTCGATCGCCGCCGAGCCCGCCTTCGCCGAGCTCATCGACGCCCGTACCGCTCGCACCACCGCGGGCGCGAACCACAGTGGCACCGAGTCCGGCCTGCTGTCCCAGCACGTCGACGCCCTGCGCGAGGCGGGCTTCGCCGAGGTCGGCACGCTCTGGCAACGCGGCAACAACCGCCTCCTCTGCGCCGTCCGCGCCTGACGCCCGCCGCGACCCGGCGGGGGTCTCCTAGCCCCACACCTCCCGCGCGGTCTCGGCGATCAGGGCCAGCTTGGCGAACTGCTGGTCGGCGTCGAGCACGTTGCCCTCGACGGTGGAGGAGAAGCCGCACTGCGGGGACAGGCAGAGCTGGTCCAGGTCGATGAACTTGGCGGCCTCGTCGATGCGCCTCTTGAGCGCGTCCTTGGACTCCAGCTCACCGCGTTTGGTGGTGACCAGGCCGAGCACCACCATCTTGCCCGGCGGTACGTAGCGCAGGGGCTCGAAGCCGCCCGAGCGCTCGTCGTCGAACTCCAGGAAGAACCCGTCCACCGCCAGCTCGCCGAACAGCGCCTCGGCCACGAAGTCGTAGGCCCCTGAAGCCGCCCAGGAGGAGCGGAAGTTGCCGCGGCACATGTGCGTGGTGATCGCCATTCCCTCGGGCTTGGCCGCGAGCGCGATGTTGATCTGCTTGATGTAACGCAGGTGCATGTGCTCGGCGTCGTCGCCGCGTTCGGCGAGCTCGGCCCGCTGCGCCGGGTCGTTGAGGTAGGCCAGGCTGGTGTCGTCGAACTGCAGGTAGGTGCAGCCCAGCTCGCCGATCCCGCGTACCTGCTCGGCGTAGGCGGCGCTGAGGTCGCTCCAGAACTCCTCGACGTCGGGGTAGACGTCCGGGTCTATGGAGGCGGGACCGCCCCGGTAGTGGACCATGCTGGGCGAGGGGATGGTCAGCTTGGGCACCGCCGTGGTAACGGTGTCGCGCAGGAACGTGAAGTGGTCGGCGAAGATCGGCTCGGTCAGCCTGATCTTGTCGTGCACCCGCATCGCCGCGGGGGTGTACTCGAGGTCGCCCCGCTCGTTGTGGAAGCGGACCGTGATGTGCTCGCCGGTGGCCTGGCCGATGCCGCCGAGCTGGTAGATGAAGTCCATGTGCCAGGAGGCCCGGCGGAACTCCCCGTCGGTCGCCGCCTGCAGGCCCAGCTCCTCCTGCCTGCGCACGACCTCGCGGATCGCCTCGTCCTCCACCTCGCGCAGCGCCTCGCCGGTGAGACTCTCACGGGCGCTGAGCAGGGCGAGTGGCCGGAGCAGGCTGCCGACATGATCTGCGCGGAAAGGGGGTGAGGTGCGCATGTGGATCACCTTCTCTAGGCGTACGTAGTACGCCCAAAGTTAGGCCACTATGCAACGGCTGTCACGGTTCTGCCCAACGTCCTCCTGATCACAATGTTGGGCACTCTATTGACAGGCGTAAAGTGCCTGCCTACATTCAGGGCCACATTCGCGGTCCTGGAGGTCCTGAATGCACAGGCTTCTCCCGTCCTTGGCCTGTCTCGTTCTCGCCACGGCCGCGTGCGGCAGCGGTGGCGGTGGCGGGGGCGGCGGATCCGGCGCTCAAGAGCCGATCAAAGTGGGCCTCATCGTCTCGTTGACCGGCAACTACACCCCGCTCGGCAGCGAGGACAAGAAGGCCGTCGAGCTGGCCGTCGAGCAGATCAACAACGGCGGCGGCCTGCTGGGCCGCAAGGTGGAGCTCATCGCCCGCGACGACAAGACCGCGCCGGACCAGGGCATCGTGGCCTACAACCAGATCAAGGGCGAGATCGACGCGCTGATCGGCCCGGTCTTCTCCAACTCGGCGCTGGCGATCGAGCCGCTGGCGCAGCGCGACAAGATGCCCTACCTGTCGCTGGCGCCCGCCCAGGAGCAGGTCGAGCCGATCAAGTCCTACGTCTTCGTCACGCCCGCGCTGTCCAGCATGTACGCCGAGCGCTACCTGCAGTACCTCCAGGCCACCGGCCTCAAGACGGTCGCGCTCGCCTACGACTCCAAGAGCGCCTACTCCGTGTCCGGTCACAAGGCCATGGTCGCGCTCGCCCCGAAGTACGGCGTCAAGATCGCCGTGGACGAGCCGTACGAGACCACGACCTCCGACTTCAGCCCGCTCTTCACCCACGTACGCGGCTCCACGGCCGAGGCGCTGGTCTTCTGGGGCTCCGGCGCGCCCGGCGTCACCGCCGCCAAGCAGTACGCCGCCGCGGGCCTGAAGGTGCCGTTGTTCCTGACCGCCTCCCAGGCCAGCAAGCTCTGGCTGGAGCCGATGGGCGCCGCGGCCGAGGGGATGACCGTGCAGAGCGCCATCGGCGTGGTGGGCGAGCAGTTACCCGACGGCAAGCAGAAGCAGGTCATCGAGCAGATGTCCAAGCCGTACCAGCAGAAGTACGGCTACCCGCCGCCGCAGTTCGCGCAGGACGGTTACAGCGCCGGCCTGCTGCTGTTCGAGGCGATCAAGAAGGCGGGCAGCACCGACAAGGCCAAGATCCAGCAGGCGCTGGAGAGCATTGACCTGGTCACCCCGAACGGCCGGTTCCGTTACTCCCCCACCGACCATTCCGGGCTCTCCCCCGAGTACATCTCGGTCAACACCGTGAAGAACGGCCAGTTCATCACCACCCCCTGGGCCAAGGCGCAGCTCGCCAAGACCGTGGCCGCGGAGTAGCGGTGCTGGCGGTCACCGGGATATCGCGCTCCTTCGGAGGCGTCTACGCCGTCGACGACGTCACGCTGAGCGTCGCGGACGGCGAGGTGTGCGGGATCATCGGGCCCAACGGCGCGGGCAAGTCCACGCTGTTCAACCTCATCACCGGCCACCTGCTCGCCGACCGCGGCGAGATCGCCTTTCTCGGGCGCCGGGTCGAGCGGCTGGCGCCCCACAGCCGGGCCCGGCTCGGCATGTCGATCGTCTTCCAGGGCGCCCGGGTGTTCCGCGGCATGACGGTCAGGGAGAACGTCATGGTCGGGACGCACAGCCGTACCCGGGCCGGATTCGTCGCGGCGGCGCTGCGGCTGCCGCGGCATCGCGCCGACGAGCGGGAGATCGCCCGCGAGGCGGACCTCGCCCTCGACCGGGTGGGGCTGGCGGAGTGGGCGGACCGGCCCGCCGACCAGCTCCCGATCGGCCAGCAGCGAGCGCTGCAACTGGCCCGCGCCCTGTGCGCGCGGCCCCGGCTGCTGCTGCTCGACGAGCCCGCGTCCGGGCTGCGCGGCGGTGAGCGCGAACGGCTCGCCACCCTGGTCGAGGAGCTGCGCGCGAGCGGGCTGACCATCCTGCTCATCGAGCACGACGTCGCCTTCGTGACCCGGCTCGCCGACCGCGTCGTCGTCCTCGACCTCGGGCGGGTCATCGCGGAGGGGTCCCCCGCCGAGGTACGCGCGGACCCGCTCGTGCTCGCCGCCTATCTCGGACAGGCTTCATGATCGACGTCCGCGACCTGGTCGTCTCGTACGGCGCGGCCACCGCGCTCGATCACGTCACGCTCTCGGTACGACGCGGGGAGATGGTCGCGCTGCTCGGCCCGAACGGCGCGGGCAAGTCGACGCTGGCCAACACCCTGGCGGGCCTCCTCGCTCCGGCCTCCGGGACCGTGCGGATCGATGGCAGGCTGGCGCTCATCCCCGAGGGCCGCCAGGTGTTTCCGGATTTGTCGGTCGCCGACAATCTCACCCTCGGCGGCTGGCGCGCCCGGCAGCGCGACCCCTCGTTCGTCTACCAGCTGCTGCCGCGGCTGGCCGAGCTGTCCGGCAGGCGGGCGGGCGTGCTGTCGGGCGGCGAACAGCAGATGGTGGCCTTCGGCCAGGCGCTGATGGCCCGGCCCGACGTGCTCGTGGTGGACGAGCTGTCGCTGGGGCTCGCTCCGCTGCTCACCGCCAAGCTGGCGGAACACCTGGTCGAGCTCAACCGTAGGCATGGCCTGACGGTGCTGCTCATCGAGCAGAACGCGCGGCTGGCCTTCGAGCTGTGCCGGCGGGCCTACGTCTTGGAATCCGCGCGCGTGGTAGCTGAGGGCGAGTGCGCCGAGCTGGCCGACGACCCGCGCGTGGCCGGCGCGTACCTGGGCGGGGCGATCACATGAGCGCGTTCATCGGGTACCTGCTCAACGGCCTGGCCGTCGGGTGCGCGATCGCGCTCATCGCCAGTGGGCTGGTCACCATCTACCGGGTCACCGGGGTGGTCAACTTCGCCCAGGGCACCTTCGCCGTCGTCGCCGGGCTCTGCACCTCCTCGCTGCTGGGGCTCGGGCTACCCCACGGGGTCAGCGAGGTGGCCGCCGTCCTGGTCGCCGCGCTCGCGGGCCTGCTGACCGGCCTGGCCGCCACCGGCAAACGGGGCACCACCCCTCTGTCGTCGCTCATCGTCACGCTCGGCGTGGGGGTCCTCGCCTACGCCGTCGAGATCGTCCTGTGGGGCGACCAGCCGCGCTCGGCTCCCGGCCTGGCCGGGTCGGTGACCATCGCCGGGGCCCGCGTCCAGACCCAACACCTGCTCGTCATCGCCATCACCGCGGCGACGTTCGTCCTGCTCGTCCTGTTCTTCGGCCGTACCTACCTGGGCAAGGCGCTGACCGCGTGCGCCTCCAACCCGTTCGCCGCCCGCGTCATCGGCATCGACACCCGGCTGATGGGCCTGCTGGCCTTCGCCCTGGGCGGGCTGCTCGGCGGCATCGCCGGAGTGCTGGTCACGCCGTTGCGGCCGATCTCGTTCGACACCGACGTCACGCTCATCGTCAACGGCTTCGCCGCGGCCGTGTTCGGCGGGCTCACCCGTCCGGCCGTCGCGCTCGGCGGCGCGCTGCTGCTCGGCGTCGCCGAGACCATGGCGGCGGGGTACGGCTACGGGTCTCACCAGCTGGAGGTCGCCCTGGGTCTCATGCTCGTCGTCATGGTCGTACAGGCCGGCCGCCGATCGACGATCCACCAGGAGACGGTGTGAAGCGGGCGGCGGCAGGGCTGCTGATCGGCGCCGTCACGCTCGTCCTGCCCGCCGTGCTCGACGACAGCTCGCTGGCCGTGTACATCCTGCTCGGCCTGGCGGCCATGGTCACGGTCGGAGTCTCCCTGCTCATGGGGTACGCCGGGCAGGTCTCCCTGGGCCAGGGCGCCTTCTACGCCATCGGCGCCTACACCGCCGCCCTGCTCGCGCTGAACGGCGTCCCTCCCCTGGCCGGGCTGATCGCCGCGCCCGTCGCGGCGGCCGCGTTCGCCCTCGTGATCGGTACGCCGCTGCTGCGGCTGCGCGGCCACCACCTGGCCTTCGCCACACTGGCCATGCAGCTGATCCTGCTCTCCCTGGCCGGGCAGCTGGACTTCACCGGCGGCGACATCGGGCTGCAGGCCATCCCCCGGTTCGGCATCGGCTCGGTCGAGGCGGAGAGCGCCTCCGCGTACGCCTATCTGACGTGGGCGGGCCTGGCCCTGGTGATGCTCGTGACGCACAACGTGATCGCCTCCCGGCCCGGCCGGGCCCTGCGCGCCCTGGCCACCAGCGAGACCGCCGCCGCCTCCGCCGGGATCCCGGTCGGCCGCTACAAGCTCGTCGTGTTCGCGCTGTCGGCCGCCTTCGCCGGCCTGGCGGGCGGCATCTACTGCTTCTACACCGGCTACGTCGCGCCGGGGTCGTTCCCGGTGCTCATCTCGATCCAGTACATCGTCATGGCCGTCGTCGGCGGCCTGGGCACGGTCTGGGGAGCCGTCGTCGGGGCCACCGCGATCACGCTGCTCGTGCAGGGGCTCGACCGGGTCGCGAACCTGCCGGGGATGCCGACGTACGCGCCGAGTGTGCTGTCGTACGCGGTCTACGCGCTCGTCCTCATCATCGTCGTCCTCTTCCTGCCCCGGGGGCTGCTGCCCACGTTCATTTCTCCGAATCGGAAGAGAACGCGCGGCGATTCCGGCTGAACTTGCCGATTCGTCGCCGTCATACCTCCGTCGTCCGGAAAGGTGCGGGTGATCAGTCAGTGGTTCGCGCCGTTCAGCGTCAGCGGATCATGAGCCTTTGATGCTCGATGGGGGCAAATGCCTCGGGTAAAGCTTCTTTACAAGCCCTTTACCGTGCGTAGTCAATTGATTACAGTAAGTGCGCCTGGCCAGTTCAGCGGCCAGAAAGCCCTCCGCACGATGAAAGGTGCACAGCATGCGCGCTCTCCCTCTCGCCGCTCGAACCGCCGCACTCGTCGCCGCGATGTTCCTGGCGGCACCGGCCCTGTCCGCGTCCGCCAATCCCTTCCCCCTGCGACCCGCCGTCCCCGGCGGTCCGCCCGTGGACCAGCTCAGCGCCGTCTGCTTCAAGCTGCCGTACTTCGGCCCGAAGGGACACGCCAACTTCGATTTCGGGCCGAAGGTCGTCCAACTGCTCGATGACCGGGGCGTCAAAGTGGAAGGGGTCGCCCCGATCGAGGCCAAGCCCCGCAACAAGGGCGTCTACATGCCGATCGGTTGGCAGCAGGACCACATCGATCCGTGCAACGGCGTCTACTACCCGGGCGGCTTCACCCTCAACGACGTCAAGAGCGGCCACAAGGTGACGATCCACGACATCCACCTGCGCGCTGACGGCACTCACGCCGGGGTGGCGATCGACGGGGTCGAGCAGGGCGAGCAGCTCGTGGCGACGTACAAGCTGCATGAGTTCCTGCCGACCGTGGCCACGCCTCGTCCGCTGGAGGGCGGGGTCGGGCCGAAGTACTGGCCGTTCTACGTCAGCGCGTACCTCAGCAGCACGGTCAAGGACATCACCGGCATCACTCTGAACCCGGGCGAGTACCTCGCCAACCTCGACGCGGTCGTGCAGTACGTGCCCTGACCCCAGGAACCGCGTACGAGACCATCCGCGAAGCGAGGGACATGATGCTGAACCTCATCGGCAGACGGCCATGGCTCATGGCCGCCGCCGCCTCCATCACCGTACTGGCCGGCGCCGTGCTGCTCGGCCCGGCGATGGACGCCGTCACGGCGACCAGCCACTGGGACGCCCCGGGGACGTTCAAGGACAAGGTCATAGACGCCAGCGACCTGTACGCCTTCACCAGCCCGGACAAGCCCGACACGGTCACCATCGTCGCGAACTACATCCCCTTCCAGATCCCTTACAAGCCCTACCAGTTCGACACCAACGTCCAATACGACCTGCACATCGACAACACCGGCAGCGGCAAGGCGGCCATCACCTACCGCTGGACCTTCCGCAACAAGGGGCTCCCGGTGCCCTCGGTCCTGCGGCGCGAACGCCAGGCGGCCGCGCCCGAATCCCTGGTGGAGCAGAGCTTCACGCTGACCAAGCTGCGGCCGGGCCAGCCCGACCAGATCCTCGTCAGGGATGGCTACGTGGGCCCCTCCGACATGGGCCTCCTGATCACGCCCGGCTACCAGAGGCTGCGCCAGAAGGCCGTACTCGACCTGCCCGGCGGCGGGAAGGTCTTCACCGGGCAGGCCGCCGATCCCTTCTTCAGCGACAACAAGGCGGTGAACCTGCTCAGGTTCGGCATGCCGTTCCCGCCGATCGCCACCGGCGTGCCGATGAACGTCGACTCGCTCGCCATCCAGGTGCCCAAATCCGAGCTGGCCCTGGGCGGCGACCCCACGGCCAACCCGGTCGTCGGCGTCTGGACCACGGCCGCCCGCAAGTCCTTGAACGGCGAATACCGGCAGGTGTCACGGCTGGGCAACCCCAACTACAACGAGGCACTCATCCCGTTCGCCTCGCGTGACCGCTTCAACGGCATGCGCCCGCAGGACGACGCCGGCAGCGGCCTGGTCGTCGAGTCCACCCGGGACCCCGAGCAGGCCAGAACCGTCGAGCGGCAGGCCGGGGTCAAGGCGCCGGCCCCGCCGCGCGCGGACCTGGAGGAGATCTACCTCACCGGCCTGACCACCAAGCGGGGCGGCCCGCTGAAGGAGGACCTCAACTCGCAACTGCTCAACCGGGACGCCTCGGGCTTCACGTCCGCGGAGCAGTTGCGGCTCAACATGAGCACCCCCGTCACTGCCAAACCGCACAAGTACGGCTACCTCAAAGGGGACAAGCAGGGCTATCCCAACGGCCGCCGCCTCACTGACGACGTGGTCACCGTCAACCTCCGGATGCTCCTGGGTGAGCCGGCGGGACCGGGCGCGCCCGGTCTGATCGACGAGAACAACCCGGTCTTCCTCACCGCGCCCATCACCGGCAGCTTCCCGTACGTCGCCCTGCCGGTGCACTAGACCGGCAGAGCGCCTGACCGACCGAGGACTGATGAGACGCGTACGGAAAGCGCTACCGCTGCTGGGCTGCGTGCTACTGGGCTGCGCCCTGCTGGCCTGGTTCGCCCCCGGCGCCTGGCTCCGCCGGGACGAACCGCCGCCCACCCCGCCGCGGCGTACGGCGTACGAACCGGCCGCGTTCATCGATCAGGCCCAGGACCATCTGCGCCGCCACCCCGGCGACGCACGGACCTGGGCCGACCTCGGCGGTGCGTACCTGGAGCAGGCCCGCCGCACCGGCGACCCGGCCCTCTATGGCAAGGCGGAGGGGGCGTTGCAGCGCTCCCTGCCCGACATCGACGCCATGATCGGGATGGGCGCCCTGGCCAACGCCCGCCACGACTTCGCTCTCGCCCTGCGCTGGGGCACGCGGGCGCGCCGCGCGGCGCCGTACCGATGGCCGCTGTACGCCGTGCTCACCGACGCGTACGTGGAACTCGGCCAGTACGTCAAGGCCGACCGGGTGCTCCGCCACCTGCTCGACGGCCGTCCGGACCTGGTCTCCTTCACCCGTGCCGCGCACCTGTTCCACCTGCGCGGGCAGAGCGCCCGTGCGCGCGAGGCCATGGAACGGGCCCGGGAGATCGCCTCCGATCCCGCCGACTACGCCTTCTGCCTGTGGCAGCTCGGGGAGCTCGCCTGGAGCGACGGCGACCCGCGCGCCGCCCTGGCCGCCTACACCGAGGCGCTGGCCGCCGACCCCTCTCTCGCCGGCTCTCTCGCCGGCAAGGCCCGCGCCGAGGCCGCGCTCGGGCGCTTCGCCGACGCGCGGCGCGACTACGCCGACGCCGTCACGCGTAATCCCTCCTTCGGCGTGGAGTACGGCGAACTGCTCCAGCACCTCGGGGACCGGGCCGGGGCCCAGCGGCTGTACGCGGTGTTTCGCGCGCAGGTCAAGCTGCAGGCGGCGAGCGGCGTAACGGACTCCCTCGCCGTCGGCCGGTACGAGGCGGACCACGGCTCACCGGCCGTCGCCGTGCGGGAGCTGCGGGCGGAGTGGGGGCGGCGGCGCAGCGTGGACGTGGCCGACGCGCTCGGCTGGGCCCTGCACCGGGCCGGGCGCCACAGTGAGGCTGCCCGGTATGCCGCTTACGCCGACCGGCTCGGCGGGCGGAACGCGCTGTTCGCCTACCACCGAGGGGAAATCTCCCGCGCCCTCGGCCGGACCGATTCGGCTCACGCCCAGCTGACCAGGGCACTGTCCATCAACCCATACTTCTCCCCGGACGGCCCGGCGAAGGCCCGCGCGGCATTGGACGATGCGGCACTTCGCGGCCCGGCGAAGGCCCGCGCGGCGCTGGACGGCACGGCGTGATCGGCGTTGTCGCCGCCGCCGTGATTCTGGCCGCGCACCCGCTGGGGAATCTGAGCGTCAACCACTACGACGGCCTGAGTGTGTTCCTCGACCGGATCGAGGACACGGCGATCATCGACAGCGCCGAGATCCCCACCCTGCAGCAGCGCCAGGGCGCCCCCGGGCCTCCCGACGCCTACGCGGCGCGCGCCTGTGGGGAGCTGGCCGCCGCGGTGCGCGGACAGGTCGGGGAACAACCACTGGCCTGGCGTGTCACCAGCGCGTCCTTCGCCTACCGCCCCGGCGCCGCCGGATTGCCCACCAGCAGGCTCACCTGCCGCCTGGCCGCCCCGCTGCGCGTTGACCGGCCAGTCACTCTGACCTTCGCCAACCCGTACCGCGGCGAGGCCGTCGGCTGGCGGGAGATCACGGCGTCCGGCTCCGGTGTCCGGCTCAGCGCGTCCAGTGTGCCCACCCGCAGCGTGTCCGGTGAGCTGCACGCTTACCCGGTGGACCTGCTCAGCTCCCCGCTCGACGTCCGTCAGGCGCGCTTCACGGTGGAGCCGGGCAGTGGCGGCCTCGGCGCACCGGCCCGCGTTCCCGGTGCGGATGTGCTCACCCGCTACACCGGTCTGCTGGCCGACCGCCTCAACAGCCTGGTCGGGGCCGACCGGCTGACGGTCCCGCTCGGGCTGCTGGCCCTGCTCGTGTCGCTGGTCCTGGGTGCCGTCCATGCCGCGCTGCCCGGCCACGGCAAGACCGTCATGGCCGCGTACCTGGCCGGGCGTGACGGCGGTCCGCGTGACGCGCTCGTCGTGGCCGCGACGGTGACGCTGACGCACACGGCCGGGGTGATCGTGCTGGGCGTGCTCCTGTCGGTCAGCGCCTCGATCGCCGGGGAGGCGGTGCTGGGCTGGCTCGGGGTGATCAGCGGGCTGCTCATCGCGGCGATCGGCACCGCCCTGCTCCGCTCGGCCCTTGTCCGACCCGCGAGCCAGCACGGCGACGCGGACGGGCCGGAGCATGCGCACGGACACGGACACGGACACGGACATGGGCATGGGCATGGGCATGGGCACGGACACGGGCATGGGCACGGAAACGGGGACGGGCATGGGCATGTCGCTCCGTCGGGGCGGGGCGTGGTCGGGTTGGGGGTCGCGGGCGGGCTGGTGCCGAGCCCGTCGGCTCTGGTGGTGCTGCTGGGGGCGATGGCGCTCGGGCGCACGGCGTTCGGGATCGTCACGGTCGTCTGTTACGGACTGGGCATGGCCCTGACCCTGCTCGCCGCGGCCCTCACCGTCCGCCGCCTGGCCGACTTCACCCTGACGAACCGGCTGAACAGGCTGCGCCCGTACACGGCGACGATCACCGCCGCACTCGTCCTGCTCGTCGGCCTCGGCGTCGCCGTCCGCGCCCTGGCCTCCCTCGGGTGAAATGTCCCCGCCGATCAGGTGGCGGTGGCCACCCTGGCGGCGGGCGCGAGCCGGTCACGCCGGTCCAGCCGTCTGACGGCGGCCGCGGAGGTGAGCCCGGCGACGGCCAGCAGCAGCCAGGGCAGAGCGGCCAGCCGCGTCGTACGAGCCGCGTCGAGCAGGGCACCGGCCACCAGATTGCCGGTCAGGATGCCCACGCCCGAGGCCAGGTTGTAGATCCCGTAATAGGTGCCGATCAGCCGATCTCCCGCCATGTCGGCGATGGTGGCCATCTCGAACGGGAAGGCCATCAGCGTGCCGACGGTGAGCAGAAGAGTGCAGGCGAGCACGGGCAGCATCGCCCACACCGGCGCGAGCGGCAGGTGCGCCGCCACGGCCGGCGGCAGGAAGGCGATGCCCATGAGCGCCAGACCGCGGCTGATCGCCTGTCCGCGACTCCAGCGCGCCGCGCACCAGGTGGTCAGGTGCACCTGCCCGGCGATGCCGAGCAGCGCGGAGAGCGCGTACAGCGCCATCACCCCTGCCTGGCCGCCACCGAAACGCTGCACCTGCAGCGGCAGGGCCAGGTACATCTGGTAAGACAGCGCGTAGGAGGCGATCATCGCCGCGGCGAAGGAGACGAACGCCCGGTTCCCGAACGCCTCGCGCCACTCGCGCAGCACCGGCTGATGCTCTGCCACCGCAGGGCGTCGGGCCGGAAGGCACACGCCTTGCAGAACGGTCAGCACCGCGAAGATCGCCGCCGCGGACAGGCACACGGCCGGGAAGCCGACGCTCATCAGGGCGATGCCGGCCAGCGGACCGAGCAGGATGCCCGCCTGGTAGAACACGTTGAACACGGCGAAGGCCGCCACCTTGCGCTCGCCGGCCTCGACGGCCAGGTAGGCGCGGGCCGCCGGATTGAACAGCGCCCCGGCGAACCCGGTCACGGCGGCCGCCGCGAGCAACCAGGGCAGCGAGGTGGTCAGCCCGAACAGGGCGAACCCGATCGTACGCAGCGCGCACCCGGCCATGATCATCGGTTTGTAGCCGATCCGGTCGGCCAGGGTGCCGCCGATCAGGAACATGCCCTGCTGGCTGAAGTTCCGCAGGCCCAGGACCAGCCCGATGGTCCAGGCCGCCAGTCCCGCGGCGGCCGACAGGTGCTGGGCGAGGTAGGGCATGAGCATGTAGAAGCCGAGGTTGATGCCCGCCTGGTTGATCTGCAGCAGCTGGATCGGCCGGTCGAAGGATCGAAACTGCCGCAGCGTGCCGCTCATCGGGTTCCCGCCAGCGGGTCCATCACCTGGGTGCAACGAGTCCAGCGGTGCACCTCCCGCTCGCTCGGCGCCGGGAGGAGGTCCGGTTCCTCCGCCGGGGTCGTACCGAGCAGGCCGTGCCTCTGGCAGTACTCGTCGTCGAAGATGGTGTTCCAGTATCGCCACGGCCCGTCGGGGAAGATCGCCACGATGGTCTGACCGGGAGTGGTGCGCGCCAGCCAGCGGGCCACCAGCGTGACCGCGCCGGTGCTCCAGCCGCCCGAGATGTAATGCCGGGCCGCCAGGGCGCGGCACGCCCAGACCGCTTCGGCGGCGCTGACCCAGTGCACCTCGCTGAAGGCGTCGTAGGCGACGTTGCGCGGGTGAATGCTGGAGCCCAGGCCGCGCATCAGCCGGGACCGGGCGGGCTGGCCGAAGATGGTGGAGCCGACCGTGTCGACGCCGATCAGTCTCAGGTGCGGGAAGTGGCGGCGCAGCACGTCGGAGATGCCCGCGCTGTGCCCGCCGGTGCCGACCGAGCACACCAGGGCGTCGATGTGCGGCAGCTGGGCCAGCAGTTCGTGGGCGAGACCGGCGTAGGCGTCGACGTTGTCGGGGTTGTTGTACTGGTCGGGACAGTAGGAGCCGGGAAGGTCGGCGAGCAGGCGTTGTACCCGCTCCCGGCGGGCCTGCTGCCAGCCGCCGACCGGGTGCGGCTCGGTGACGATCTCCAGCCGGACACCGTAGGAGGTGAGCAACCGGCACATCAACGGCTCCATGCCGACGTCGCTCACCAGCACGACCGGGTGGCCGAACACGATCCCGGCCAAGGCCAGGCCGAGCCCCAGGGTGCCGCTGGTCGACTCGATGATCGTCGCACCGGGTGCCAGCTCTCCCCGGGCTCGGGCCTGGCGCACCATGTGCAGGGCGGGCCGGTCCTTGATGCCGCCCGGGTTGAAGCCTTCGAGCTTGGCCCAGAATCCCCCTCCCCCTGGCACGAACGGCTCGGAAATGAACGCCAGCGGCGTATTGCCGACGGTGAGCGACAGAGTGGAATGGGCGGCCGGCGAAACCTCTTGCGGGCGCGCGAAAATTGCTTGTGATGACATTGATGAAATCCCCGAAGAATACGCGAAATTCACGGCATGGCGAGCCGACCGCGAACGTGGGCGGGCAATGGACGACGAAAGCAGACGCAGTGCTGACCTATACGCGCATCAAGCAGAGGCTTGCCCGGTCAGGCCCGGCCCCCCGGCCGATGCCGGTCGGCGCCGTGGCGGCCACGGCGGTCCGCGCTCCCGCCGGGCAGGACAGCACGACCGCCGGCCCGGCCGGCGAGATCGGCGCGGCTGTGGGGTTGGTGGCCGAGCAGTCCTGCTCGGTTCCGTGTACATGGCCCACCGGCAGGTCACGATGCAGGCAGCGGACGCCGTGCGGGGCCGAAGAGCCCCCGCCGCCCGCCGGATGAGCGCTGTGGACGACCCGCTCCGACAGCTCCACGGCCGCGCACGCGCCGCCATGGGCGAACACCACGCTGAGGACCAAGGCGATCGCGAACATCGCATGCGTCAGCAGCCGGCCGGCGCCGCGGGCGGCCGGTCGGCGCGAACGGAGCGTTCGTGTCGCGAGCATCACCGGTGATAGTGCCCGAAAGGCAGCCGGACGCGCCCCGCAATAGCAATGCTTCCGGTAAAGCTCGTGCCGTCATCCGGTTTCGCGGGCGCGTCGATGGCCCGCTCATCGACACGGGCGAAAGAGCGTCCTACCGTACGGCCATTTCTCCCGTACCGCGATTTACGGTGGACATTCGTGGCCCGCGTGAATCGCGCTGTTATCAGGTGGAGTCCCTCATGACCCTGTCCCGACGCCGGATCGTCGCCGGACTCGGCGCGCTGGCCGCCGGTGCCGTGACCCGCCCGGCCCCGGCCGTGACCCGCCCAGCCATGACCGAGTCGCTGATCGTGCCCGGCGGCTTGACCCCTGAACAGCTGGCCCGGGACGAGCGCTTCTGGGCGGCCGTCGCCCGCCAGTTCCAGGTGAGCGCCGACTTCGTCAACCTGGAGAACGGTTACTACGGCATCATGCCCGACCCGGTCCGGCTGGCCTACCACCGCAACGTCGACCAGCTCAACGAGCGCAGCTCCCACCTGCTGCGCACCGCGTACAAGCCGCGAGCCGACCAGATCCGCGACCGCATCGCCACTCTGCTCGGCGTCACCAGGGACGAGATCGCACTGACCCGGGGCGGCACCGAGGCGCTGCAGAGCCTGATCTCCGGCTACCGCCGCCTGCGCCCGGGCGACGGCATCATGTACGCCGACCTGGACTACCACAGCGCCCAGTACGCGATGAACTGGCTCCAAGCCCGGCGCGGCGTCCACCTCGCGCGGATCGCCATCCCCGAGCCCCCCACCCGTCAGGCGGTGCTGGAGGTCTACGAGCGCGCCCTAGGTGAATACCCGAAGGCGAAACTGCTGCTGCTCAGCCACATGAACAACCGCACCGGCCTGGTCACGCCGGTGCGCCAGATCGTCGCCATGGCCCGCCGGCGCGGCGTCGACGTCATCGTCGACGCCGCCCACTCCTGGGGGCAGCTCGACTTCACCCTGCCCGACTTCGACGCCGACTTCGCCGCCTTCTCCCTGCACAAGTGGATGAACATGCCGCTGGGGGCCGGATTCCTCTACATCCGTGCCCAGCGCCTGGCCGACATCGACCCCCTCTACGCCGATGAGACCTATCCGGCCACCGACATCCGCTCCCGCGTGCACTCCGGCACCATGAACGTCGCCCCCTTCCTCACCGCCGACGCCGCCCTGGACTTCCACGACACTCTCGGCGCCGAGGTCAAGCAGGCCCGGCTGCGGTTCCTGCGCGATCGCTGGGTCCACCAGCTGCGCGACCTCACCAACGTACAGATCCTCACTCCGGACGAGCCCGACATGTACGGCGCCATCACCGCCTTGCGGCTGCGCGGCCGTACCTCTGAAGCCGACAACCTGACCATCGCCGACGAGCTCATGACCCGGCACCGGATCTTCACCGTCGCCCGCACCGGGATGACCGGCGGCGCCGCCGTACGCGTCACCCCGGCCCTGTTCACCTCCGCCGACGATGTGGACCGGCTCGCGTCCGCACTGCGCGACATCGCCCGCAGAGAGGCGTGATCAGCGCGTTACTCTCCTGAGCAGCCATCCCATCCATCCCAAATACGGGCTATCATCGCAATATGGCGATTGATCCTTCTAGTGACAGAAGTGTGAGTGCCGACCCTGATGGCGGCCGATGTGTGACTACCGATATCGCCGCCGGCATCTCCCCTGCGGCGGCGCTGTTCCATTCCCTGGCCGATGAGACCCGGCTGCGCATCGTGCAGCGCCTGGCCCGTGGGGAGGCGCGGGTGGTGGACCTGACCGCCCAGCTCGGGCTGGCCCAGTCCACCGTGTCCAAGCACGTGGCGTGCCTGCGCGACTGCGGGCTGGTCGATTACCGCACCGAAGGCCGGCAGTCGTTCTACTCCCTGACCCGACCGGAGCTGCTGGATCTGCTGGCCTCAGCCGAGCAGCTGCTGGCCGCCACCGGCCACGCGGTCGCCCTGTGTCCCGTCTACGGTGCCGAGCGCGCCGACGGGGACGTCGAGCCGGTGACCGGGGAGGCGTCGAGGTCATGAGCACGGCGAACCTGCCCGGTCTCCGCCCGGCTCCGGACCGGCGCGCCTTGCTGCAGCGCCGGATCCGGCTGCTGGTCGCGGCGACCATCACCTACAACGTGATCGAGGCCGCGGTGGCCATCACCGCCGGCGCTGTCGCCTCCTCCGCCGCGCTGATCGGCTTCGGCCTCGACTCCGTCGTGGAGGTCGCCTCGGCCGCCGCGGTGGCCTGGCAATTCTCCGCCACCGACCATGAGCGCCGGGAACGGGCCGCGCTGCGCGTCATCGCGATCTCCTTCTTCGCGCTGGCCGCCTATGTCACCTTCGATGCGGTACGCGCCCTGCTTGGTGCCGGACAGGCCGAACATTCCACGCCCGGACTGATCCTGGCCGCGCTCAGTCTGATGATCATGCCGTTCCTGTCGGCGGCGCAGCGCCGCGCCGGCCGCGAGCTCGGCTCCACCTCGGCGGTGGCCGACTCCCAGCAGACCCTGCTGTGCACCTACCTGTCCGGGGCGCTGCTCGTGGGGCTGGCGCTCAACAGCCTGTTCGGCTGGTCCTGGGCCGACCCGATCACCGCCCTGGTCATCGCCGCCGTGGCGGTCAAGGAAGGCCGCGAGGCTTGGCGCGGCGATGCCTGCTGCGCCGCGCCCACCGGCTTGACGACCTCATCCACCAACGCCGCCGAAGCCGACGCGTGCGCCGATGACTGCTGCTCACCCACCCTGGAGGACCCCCGCTGACCTGGCCGCCCTGCTCCAGACCGCCGGCGAGGCGCGATGACCCCGAGCCGATCTGCTCCAGAGCGCCGGCAAACGTCCTTCGGGAACCGTCTACGGGATCAGCGGAAGCTCAGCTCGTACTCGACCTGCTCGATCGGATTGCCGTCACCGAAATCATGCTTGCGGACCGCACCCGACTCGGTGAAGCCGCTCTTGGCGTAGAAGCGGCGTGACTGGGGTGTGTCGCGCAGCGTCCACAGATGCACCCCGCCGAAGCCCTCCTCGCGCAGCCTGGTCAAGGAGGCGGCGATCAGGGCGCCCGCACTGCCGGTGCCCCACCCGTCCGGGTGGCTGTAGAAGCCGAAGATCTCCGCATCTCCTGGCCGCGTCGGCGAGGGGCCGAAGTAGGAGAAGGTCAGCGGCCGTCCGGCCAGCGCGGCGAGCAGGATGGTGCCTTGCCCGTCGGCGAGCGTGTCGTGCCACTTCTCGCGCCGGCTCCGTACGGCTTCGGCGAAGTACTCCGCGTCGAAGAAGCCCTCATAGGCCGCCTTCCAGGACTCCGCGTGGATCTCCCCCACCACGCCTCCGTCATCCGTGGATGCCTGAAATGTCGTAATACCTTCTGCCATGAGGTGATTCTTTCACTTGGACCTGCCTTCACAGCGCGGGCACGTGGGTGGCTCCGCAGTCGAGACGACCTCGATCTGCCGTTGGGTCACAGCATGATGGCTTCCGGCCCGAACAACTGCTTCACGTCGGCGGCGAAGCTGGGCTCGGCATTGACCGAGAACTCCGGCAGAGCGCACACCAGGGTCTTCCCGCTCAGCCGCTGCACGTTGATCCGCAGCGGCACGCTGCCCTGGTGCAGCTTCAGTACGTTACGGAGCTCTTCCACGGCTTGTTGCGTGAGGCGTTCCTCGCGGACCTGGATGGTGACGGGATGCCCGGAATCGCTGGTGATGCCGGACACGTCGAGCGGTGTGAGATCTTGTGCGAAGACGCTGATGGCGCCGTCCCGGTTGTTGACCTGGCCGCCGACCGACACCACGACGTCGCCGCGCAGCTCCGGGGCGTACAGCTCGTAGCTCTTGGGGAAGAACAGGCACTCGATGGCCGCGTCCATGTCCTCGACGGTGACGATCGCCCACACGTTGCCGGCCTTGTTGACCCGCTTGTCGACCTTGGTGATGAGGCCGCACACCCGTACGTCGCCGCGGTCGTCACGGCCGCTTTCGAGCAGTTCGGCGATGGTGGTGTCGCGGTTGCGGGCCAGCAGCCGCTCCGTGCCCGCCAGCGGGTGGTCCGACACGTACAGGCCGAGCATCTCCCGCTCGAAGTCCAGCAGCGTCTTCTTGTCCCACTCCATGTCGGGGATCTGGACGGAGAACGCCGCCTCTCCCTCGTCGTCGCTCGGGCCGCCGAACAGGGAGTCCTGGCCGTGGGCCTCGTTCTTCTTGATGTCGATGACCGAATCGACCGCCTGCTCGTGCACCATGAGCAGCGCCTTGCGCTGGTGGCCGAGCGAGTCGAACGCGCCCGCCTTGATCAGCGATTCGATGACCCGCTTGTTGCAGGCCGTCAACGGCACCTTGCTGAGGAAGTCGTTGAAGTGCTCGTAGCGGCCCTTCTCGGCGCGGGCCTTGACGATGCCCTCCACCACGTTCTCCCCGACGTTACGGACCGCGCCCATCCCGAAGCGCACCTGGGTGTCGCCGACCGCGACGAAGTCGAGCTGGCTGTCGTTCACGTCCGGCGGCAGGACCTGGATGCCCATCTTGCGGCATTCGGCGAGGTAGACGCCGGCCTTGTCCTTGTCGTCACCGACCGAGGTCAGCAGGGCGGCCATGTACTCGGCGGGGTAGTTGGCCTTCAGGTAGGCGGTCCAGTAGGCGACCAGTCCGTATCCGGCGGTGTGGGACTTGTTGAAGGCGTATCCGGAGAAGGGCAGCATGACATCCCACAGCGCCTGGATCGCCTCGTCGCTGTAGTTGTTGGCCCGCATGCCCGCCTGGAAGTTGGCGTACTCGGCGTCCAGGATCTCCTTCTTCTTCTTGCCCATGGCCCGGCGCAGCAGGTCGGCGCCGCCCAGCGTGTAGCCGGCCAGCTCCCGGGCCACGGCCATGATCTGCTCCTGGTAGACGAGCAGGTGGAAGGTGGGGCCGAGGATGGGTTCGAGCGCTTCCTTGAGCTCGGGGTGGATGGGCTCGATGTCCTGGCGGGCGTTCTTGCGGTGCGCGTAGTTGGTGTGCGCGTTGGCGGCCATCGGGCCCGGCCGGTAGAGGGCGAGCACTGCCGCGATGTCCTCGAACCGGGTGGGCTCCATCAGCCGCAGCAGCTGCCGCATCGGGCCGCCGTCGAGCTGGAAGACGCCCAGGGTGTCACCGCGGGCCAGCAGCTTGTACGTGGTCTCGTCATCGAGGGGAAGCGTCAGCGTGTCGAGCTCCACGCCCCGGTTCTGCTTGATGATCTTGATGGCGTGGTCGATGATGCCCAGGTTGCGCAGGCCCAAGAAGTCCATCTTGATCAGGCCCATGTCTTCACAGCTCGGGTAGTCGAACCCGGTGATGATCACCTTGTCCTTGTCCCGCATGTGCATGGGGATCAGGTCCAGCAGGGGCGCCGAGGACAGGATGACCGCCGCCGCGTGCACGCCCGTACCGCGAATCAGACCCTCGATGCCGCGGCCGGTGTCGATCACCTTGCGCACGTCCTGGTCGTTGTCGTACAGGGCGCGGATCTCGGCGCCTTCGACGTAACGGGGGTGATCCTCGTTGAACATGTCCGCCAGCGGGACACCCTTGCCCATGACGTCCGGCGGCATCGCCTTGGTGATCTTGTCGCCCATCACGAACGGGTAGCCCAGGATGCGGGAGGCGTCCTTGACGGCGGCCTTCGCCTTGATCGTGCCGAACGTGTTGACCTGCGCGGTGGCCTCGCTGCCGTACTTCTGGGTCACGTACTGGACCATGCGGTCGCGCTGGCGGTCGTCGAAGTCGAGGTCGATGTCGGGCGGGCTGATGCGCTCGGGGTTCAGGAACCGCTCGAACAGCAGGCCGTGCTCCAACGGGTCGAGCTCGGTGATGCGTGTCGCGTAGGCGACGATCGAGCCGGTGGCGCTACCACGGCCGGGCCCCACCGCGATGCCGTTGTCGCGGGCGTGCTGGCAGATGTCGGCGACGACGAGGAAGTAGGAGGAGAAGCCGAGCGGACCGATGACCTTCATCTCGGTCTCGTAGCGCTCCGTGACCTCGGCGGGGACCGGGGTGCCGTAACGCATCTCCAGGCCGCGTTCGACCTCCTTGCGCAGCCAGGACTCCTGCGTCTCGCCCTCGGGGACGTCCGGGTATTGGGGCATCCGGTCCACGTAGGCGAACACGTCGCTGTAGTCGCCGACCATCTCGGCCACGAGCAGCGTGTTGTCACACGCTTCGGGCAGATCGGCGAACAGCCTGCGCATCTCGTCAGCGCTCTTGAGGTAGTAGCCCGACCCGTTGAACCGGAACCGGTTGGGGTCGTCCTTGTTCTTGCCCACGCCGACGCACAGAAGGCTGTCGTGCGCGTCGGCCTGGTCCTCGGTCACATAGTGGCTGTCGTTGGTGACCAGCAGCGGGATGTTGAGCTGCTTGGCCAGTCGCAGCAGGTCGGCCCGGACGTCCCGCTCGATGTCGATGCCGTGGTCCATCAACTCCAGGAAGTAGTTCTCCTTGCCGAAGATCTCCTGGTATTCGCCGGCGACCCTGACCGCCTCGTCGTACTGGCCGAGCCGGATCCGGGTCTGCACCGCACCGGACGGGCAGCCGGTGGTGGCGATGATGCCGTTCGCGTATTGAGAGATCAGGTCCTGGTCCATCCGGGGCTTGGAGTAGTAGCCCTCGAACGAGGCCAAGGACGACAGCTTGAACAGATTGCGCAGTCCGTTCGCGTCCTTGGCCCACATGGTCATGTGGGTGAACCGGCCACCGCCGGAGACGTCCTTGCCGCCTTCGCCGTCCGCCACACCGGTCTCGGCTCGCGACCCCCAGAAGACCGGCTTCTTCACGAACCGGTTCTCCGGCGCCACGTAGGCCTCGATGCCGATGATGGGCTTGACGGGGCTGTCCTTGGCCACCTTCTGGAACTCGTACGCCCCGAACATGTTGCCGTGATCGGACATCGCGATCGCCGGCATCTCGAGGCGGGCGGCCTCCTTGAACAGCGGCTTCATCTTCGCCGCCCCGTCAAGCATGCTGTACTCAGTGTGGACGTGCAGATGTACGAAGGACTTGCTCACCCGTTCCCCTAACCTCGCGCCCCGGCCCGACTGCACGCATGAGCCTATTCCGTCCCGTGAGGCTGTTGGGGCATTGAACCCGAGGCGCAGACACCCTGTGCCGGGCTGTTGCCAGAGTGCAATGCGGCTCCCGGAAGGTCAGCCCTTTCCGTTGGCGGCGCACCAGCCGGACCACGTGGTGGCGCCCTTGCCCAGCTGCTTGTTGTAGAAGGAGCTCCAGGAGTTCTCGCTCGGGCCGGGAGCGGTGGGAGCGGCCTTGAAGAGCGGGTAGGCGGCGTCGATCTCCGCGCGTAGCCACGGCTCGACGTCCAGGTAGGAATCCAGTGACCAGCTGCGGGCGTGGTAGGTGAGCTGGCCGCGGACGCCGGTCTCCGGCAGGCACATGAACGGCGCCCACGGGCTCGTCCTGGCCCAGCTGATCTTGGTGTCCATCGCGCCCCTGGGGACGCTGCCCGCGACCGTACGGGCCGCGACCTCGCGATCGTCGACGTAGAAGTCGAACATCTCCTGGGCCGCGTAGACGCCGTTCACCAGACCGAACTGCTCACCCAACGTGGCCCCGAAGTCGGTGCGTACCGGGATGTCGCTGGTCCACTCGGTCTCGTCGTGCATCTCCCGCAGGGGCGGGCCGACGTAGGAGGAGGTGACGTTGAACGGGCCGAAGTTCACCGTGTCGTTGTTGATCGGGACGACCGGGTAGGTGCGCTGGTCGATCGGGTTCTTCCACTCCCGCAGGATCTTCGTGGGGTCGGCGGGGTCGGCGTAGAAGACGATCTCGCGGGAGAGCTGGTAGAGCTGCGTGGTGCCGGGCACCCGGTACAGCCGCCGGATGTTGTAGCCCTCGAGGTTGAACAGCTTCTGGCCGTGGCGCAGCTGCGGGTCGTAGGCGTTGCCCTCGATGTTGGCGTAGACGGCTCCCGAGATCCGGAAGACCATGTCCCGCCCGTCCGGTCGCCCATTGGTCTGCAGGGACAGCATGCCGCTCTTGTCCGTGACCGTCTTGTAGACCGGCCCCGGATAGGTCGGATCCTCTGTCTGCTGTTCCGCCGCCGCGCCGGGAATGGCGACGCACACGAACAGCGCGGTGAGGGCCGCGGACAGGGTTAAGCCACGACGCTTGGACAAGGGGTGCTCCTGGGATGCCGGGGTGACAGTGATCCTGCTGATCATCTCAGGCGGCGTTCGTGATCATTTCGCGCTTCCCGGCGGTAAGAAATCTGACCACAATTCTCGGACAGAACTCGCAGGTACGGGAGGCCAGGTGTCGAGCAGCGTGCTGACCCACGAATTCCACGTGGACGCCACACCGGAGAAGGTGTTCGAGCACCTGACGACTCCGGAGAGCTACATCGGTCTGTCTCCCCTCGTGGTCGCCGTCAGCGATGTGGACCGCTCGGAGGCCGGCGTGATCCGGTACACAGCCGTCGAGCGGTTCCGATTTCTGCGGATCTTCACCTACGACAACGCGATCGACGTGGCCCTGCACACCGACGGCCTGTCCGTCCACGGCGAGGTGCGGAGCCCGGGACGCATTCGCATGGCCTACCGCTTCGACCTGGAGCCGGACGGCACCGGCACCCGGATGAGCGACCGGCTCGACCTGACGGCGCCGTGGCTCCTGGCCGGGTTCGCCGCCGGCCAGGCGCGCAACGTCCAGCTCGCCCGCGCCCGGATCCTGGCAGCACGGCTGTCGCGTAGGTAGGCCCCACTTGTCATCCGGACGGAAGCGCGACCATGTGGCTGCGACGGTCTGGGAGAACGGCGTGGAGCCGCCCCCAAGGAGACGGCTCCACTCAAGAGGGCGACATCTATGCCCAGGCTTGTTCGACGATCCAGCTCACGTCGTCGGCCCATGAGGTGGCGCTGTCGAAGGCGTTCGACCCGCCGTTGCTGGCGATGTAGACGATGTTGTTGTAGTGGCGGATGAAGCGGGTCGGGAAGTTGTAGGAGGCGAGCGAGGTGCCCTGACCGCTCTTGCCGGTCTGCGGGCAGAAGGTGGCGTCGGCGGCGAACAGTGAGCTGCCGTCGTTGTGCTGCCGGTACAGCTGGTAGTTCTGGTGCCGCAGGTAGTCGCCGGGGTAGTTCCTCGACTCGAACGACACGCACGAGCCGCTGGCCAGACCGCTGCGCACGATCCACGAGGCGTCGCTCTTGTCGAGAGACGAGCTGGCCGAGGTGATCACCGACGTGATGGCCTGGTCGTTCTGGTGCCGGATGTAGCGGTCCGTGTAGGAGGACGTCGTCGCGCGCAGCGAGATCGACGAGCCGGGGGTGAGCGTCCCGCCGGGGTTGCCGCCGCCGCTCGACGGCGAGTATCCGGCGGCGACGATGCCGGCCTGGACGGCGTTCTCGGTGGCGTCCGACGGATAGCCGGAGGTCATCACGCCTTCGTAGAAGGTGCCGCGGGCACCGATGCTGTTGTCGCCGCCGATGCCCAGGATGATCGCCCCCTCCTTCTTCATCGGGTTGTAGCCCGCGACGTTGGGGCGCGCTCCGTTGTAGTAGGTCGACAGGTTGCCCGACTGCGCGTTGCCGGCCCGGATCGACCAGTGGTTCGGCTCGCCCTTGATGATGGCGGTCAGGAACCGGTGGTTCACGGTCGGGTCGTTCGCGTTGTAGCCCGGGTTCACTCCGGAGAACAGGCCGTTCTCGAGGTCGGCCATGACCCAGGGGCCGTTGCCCGTGCCGTAGCCCCAGACCTTGATGTTCCCGAAGTAGATGGCCTCCATGGTGCCGTTGCCGTTGTCACGGCTGTTGGTCTCGGCGTTGCCGTAGTCGAAGCAGCAGCCGCCGTTGTAGTGCGTGCCGTCGAAGACCGCGTACATCCCCTCAGGCTGGTCGCCCTTCGCGACGCCGTTGGTGTTGTTGTTGCGGTAGCCGGTGCCAGGAGCCACATAGACGCCGTACGCCTTGTGACCGTTGATCATCGTCGGCGCCGCGGTCGCGTTCGCGAGGTTGTCATACCCGCCCGGAGCCGGGCCGGGGAATCCGCCGGGGGGCGCCTGGGTGAGGTTGTTGCCCCGACCAGACTGGTCGTAAATGATGGTGATGACGCAGGTCGTACCCGCGCAGAACGAATCCTGCGTGGCGGCGTCGGCGTATCCGCCCGCACTCAGGAGGCCGATGTTCCTGGTGGTGTTGTCCGAGGAACGGCGCACCTGGTACAGCGAGCCGTTGTAGGTGCCGTACAGGGCGCGGGTCGTACTGTGCGCCGCGACGCACGGGGTGCCGCCGGCGGCGTAGATGTCACACGACAGCGACGTCGCGGCCTGGGACGGCGTGGAGATCCCGGCCAGGAGGCCGGCGGCGAGCGCGACGGCCGCACCCGCGGACAGCAGTACCTTTTTAAGCTGCCGTAATTGGGACCGAACAATCATGATGAACCTCTGCCTTTCAGGGGGCGTCGCGGACGTCGCGATATTCCAGGCACAGGTCATTAACAAAAGACGCGAGGGACGCCGCCGTACGACCATGTACGCAGCGACATACCAGCCGACCTGCGACATCGCGACAGGGACGGAAAGGAGATTACATTGTTAGCGCTAACATTTTTGGCTGCTATACGACCTCCAGAGACGCGTTTATGGGTTGACTGGCTCACTATGAATCGGAAGCCTATGTTGCGTCAAGGTTTCGGAAGAGTTATGCGGCTACCGAGCCGAACGGTTGTCGCGGGCGGCGGCGAGGTGCGCGCTCCTGTCCGTACGCTAGGCACCTCGAGGTGCCTACTTCCCGCCAGAGAGTAGCTCTCCGTAGGGTCGTCTCAAGTCCTGAACCCTTTGGAACAACAAGGAGAGCTCATGCGCGCAGTAGTCATCCAGGCATTCGGCGGCCCTGAGGCTCTGCAGATCGCGGACGTGCCGACGCCGGTCGCGGGAGAAGGTCAAGTCCGGATTCGGGTCCAGGCCGCGACGGTCAACCCGGTCGATCTGGCCACTCGGTCCGGTGCGCTCACGGAGGCGGGCTTGCTGCCGGTGCGGGACGTGATCGGCATCGGGTGGGATGTCGCCGGAACCGTCGAGGAGACGGGCCCAGGGGTCACCGGTTTCGTGCGCGGGCAGCAGGTGATCGGCCTGTCCGACCGGCTGGACGTGCCGCTCGGCACTCAGGCCGAACACGTCGTCATCGACGCGGACGCGGTCACAGCCGCGCCCGCGGGGGTATCGCCCGTACAAGCCGCCACGCTGCCCCTGAACGGTCTCACCGCCGCGCAAGCCCTCGACGGACTCGACCTGAGCCACGGGCAGACGCTGCTGGTGACCGGGGCGGCCGGTGCGGTCGGCGGCTTCGCGATCCAACTGGCCGTCGAGCGCGGGCTCCGGGTGGTCGCGGTCGCCGGAGCCGATGACGAACCGCTGGTCCGCGGGCTCGGCGCCGAACTGTTCGTACCGCGTACGGCGCGGCTTGGCGAGGCGGTCCGTTCCCTTGTTCCGGGCGGTGTGCACGCGGCGCTGGACGCGGCCGTGGTCGGAGCGGCCGCCCTCGACGCGGTCCGGTCGGGGGGAGCCTTCGCCGCGCTGGTGTCGGGCGGGGCGCCGGCTCCGCTGCGCGGCATCCGGGTCTTCAACCACTGGATTCGCGCTGACGGCGTCCTTCTTTCCAGGCTTGCCACCCTGGTCGAAGCAGGCTCCCTCACGCTACGCGTAGCCGAGACCATGCCCCTCGACCAAGTCGCCGCCGCCCACCGACGCCTCGCGAAAGGCGGCCTCCGCGGTCGCCTCGTCCTCACTCTTTAAAGATCACTCCCGCTGGCCGGCGTCTTCTCTGACGAAAGCCCGCCTGGTCTACCCCTCGCAGCGGTGTGGCGAGCGGTCAGTCGCCGAGTTTGGCCGCCTGCATGGCGGTCAGCCGACGGACATAGAGAGCGGCGACGACCGCTGCCGGCACGACGAGCACGTGCAGGATCAGAATGATCCAGGTCAGCGGCTCGAAGTCGTACCAGGGGGGCCGCCGCATGCCGGAATACCGCATCTTGCCGGTCTCCGTCCATGGGGTCCAGTAGAGAGGCCAGGTCAGGAGGGTGGCCAGCCAGACGAACCACCAGGTGTGCAGCAGGCCGGCGGGGGCCATACCGCCGCCCCGGCCGGGCGGGCTGGAGGCATGCCAGACGTCGTTGGCGATCTGTTTGGGAAGGAAGAGGTTTCCCACCGGGATGAACCAGCCGGCCACCGCCATGAACGGGCGGTACCTCAGCTGCCCGGGCGCGAGCCGCTCGGCGACGGCGCGTACCCGGACGAACCAGATCAGCCAGCCCACCACCAGCCCGACGCCGAAAAGGATCTGGGCGCCCAGCAGGACGTAGACGGTGTCCTCGATCTCTGACCGCGAATTCCACCAGCTGGATAACCCGTCCCGATCTGCTCCGTCGACGACGACGATGAGTTGCTGGACGGCCGTAAGCGCGGAGGCCAGGGCGAAGAGAGCGAGAAGCCAGTAGACAGCGGCCCGGTACCCGTCGGCAGGGAGCGCCTGGCCGCGCGCGCGGCGGCGTTCGTCGACCAGTCGCGGCCGTGGTGCCTTCGACTGCCCGGCCCGAGCAGCCTGCTGCGACTGGTCGCCGGGGGGCTCGGCCACGGGGCCGGCCAAGGACATGGTGAGCTGGGCAGTGGGCGGTTGCGGCGTGACGGCCGGGGCCGTCGCCCTGGCCTCGGTGACACGGTCCGCGCCGGGTGCGGCGCCCGCGGCGAGGATCATCCGGGTCCGCGGATCCTCCTGGTCGAGAAGCTGTACCGCCTCCTGGCCCAGCCGAGCCAACACCTCTGCGGGCAGCCACGGCCCCAGCGAGCGATACTGCGTATCCTCCCGTTCCCGCAGCTCGACCAGGGTCGGCCGGTCGGCCGGGTCCTTGGCCAGGCAGTCCTTGATCAGTCCCAGCAGCGACTCTGGCACCCCGGTGAGGTCCGGCGGCTCGTGTACCACCCGGTACATCAGAGCGTGCACCTGACTCTCCGGCGCGTCGAACGGCAGCCGCCCGGCGGCGGCGAAGGCCAGCACCGTGCCCAGCGAGAAGATGTCGCTCGCCTCGGTCAGACTCTCGCCCCGGATCTGTTCCGGTGACATGAAGCCGGGCGAGCCGATCAACGCCCCGGTGGAGGTCAGGCCCCCGGCGGTGGAGGCATCCAAGGCACGGACGATGCCGAAGTCGATCACCTTCGGTCCGTCGATGGTCACCATCACGTTCGACGGCTTCAGGTCGCGATGGATGAGCCCAGCGGCGTGGATGTCGCCCAGCGCCTGGCACAACCCGGAGGCCAGGCCGCGCACCGAATGCTCTGGCAGCGGCCTGCGCGGCTCCGTCACCACCTGTTGCAGGGTCGGCCCGGCGACGTACGCCGTGGCCACCCAGGGCAATGCCGCATCCGGGTCGGCTTCCAGTACGGCGGCCGTCCACTTCCCCCCGACCCGCTGGGCCGCGGCGACCTCCTCGGCGAACCGACGGCGGAAATCCGGGGTCGCCACCAGATCGCCGCGAATGGTCTTCACCGCCACCATCCGGCCGCGCGGCGACCGTGCCAGGTAGACCACTCCCATGCCGCCTTCCCCCAGCCTGCCGATGAGCCGGTAGTCAGCGATCCGGTCGGGGTCCTGTCCTTGCAGAGGCTGCACAGCTGGCGACTTCCTACCCTTGAGCATCGTGTGGCGGACCAAGACAGAGCCTTGGCTCTTTCCGGGAATCGATCATCGACTTTAATCAGTCCCAAGGGCGGAGCTCAAGACCAGCGGCAACCACCCCGGCCAGCTTGCTCGCGCAGGAGCGGGGTCATGGACAGCGATCGGGTCGGGCGTTTCCACCAGCTTTACGGGAAGATGTGACGCATGTTTGGCACGCCCCTGTCCGCCCGGCTTGAGCGTTCCAGCCGGATCCTCGTCGCCGGCGCGGGCGGAGGCCTCGACGTGTACGCCGGACTACCCCTTGCCCTGTCTCTTCGGGAAGCCGGCAAGGAGGTGCACCTGGCGAACCTGTCGTTCAGCCACCTCGACGCCCTCGACCTGGACGTCTGGCTGTTCGAGGACGTGGCGGAGATACGCCCGGACACCACGACCCGCGACTGGTACTTCCCCGAGGGCTGCCTGGCCCGCTGGCTGGCCACGCACGGCCAGCCGTCGACCGTGTACGCCTTCCCCAAGGTGGGCGTCCGCCCGCTGCTTCCCCAAGGTGGGCGTCCGCCCGCTGCTTCCCCAAGGTGGGCGTCCGCCCGCTGCGCGCCCCGTACGCCAAGCTCGCCGAGCACCTCGACCTGGACGCGGTCGTCTTGGTGGACGGCGGCACCGACATCCTCATGCGCGGCGACGAAGCCGGCCTCGGCACCCCGGCCGAGGACATGACGAGCCTGGCCGCCGCCCACGCTCTCGACGTTCCCGAGAAGATCGTGGCCTGCCTGGGCTTCGGGGTGGACGCCTATCACGGCGTCAACCACGTACAGGTCCTGGAGAACCTGGCGGCCCTGGAACGCGACGGCGCCTACCTGGGCGCGCTCTCCGTCTCCAGGTCCACGAAGGCGGGTGCGCTCCACCTCGACGCCGTCGCCCACGCCCAGGCGGAGCTGCCGGCGTACCCGAGCATCGTGAACGGTTCGATCGCGGCGGCCGTGCGCGGCGAGTTCGGGGAGCACCCCGCCCAAATCGCACTATTTCCCCACAAGTTACATCTGGTCACTACTCTTTCCCGATGTGTCTCCTGAGCATCACCACACGACAGCCGTCTTCGTCGACCAGAGCGGTCGCCGGCGACGGCTGATCATGATCGGCTCGATCGCGTCCAGTGTGCTGGTCATCGCACTGCTCGCGGTCGTCATCGGCGGCTTGTTCTCCAACACGACGCTGTCGGTGACCGGATGGCCGGGCGATCACAAGGGCGGGATGGGCAGCACGGCTTCGCCCGATCCTTCACCGACGCCTCGGGCGAGCCGGACCAAGCGGCCCACCCCTTCGGCGATCCGCACCTCAGCGCGTCCCACTCCGAGCAGCACCCGGTCCGCCGTACAGTCGAAGGATCCTGAGACCGTACGGACCCCGTCTTCGTCACCCAGCGCGAAGCCGAGTACTGCACCGGAACCGGAGCCGACCACCGAACCCACAGCCGAGCCCGTAGCCGAGCCGACCGACCTACCCCGCGGCCAGAGCAGGACGCCGCCGGGGCTCGACCCGGACCGGACGAAGGGGCCGAAGAAGTGAGCGGCCTCGCCGACCAGGACAGAGCCGACCAGGACAGAGCCGGCCAAGATCGGCAGGTATGGCCCCGCCCGGCGGTCTCCGCCTGGCAGGATCCCGCTTCGGTCCAGTGGGCGGGTCAGCCTGAGCAGGCCCGACCGCCCGCCCCCACGCCGTCTCCCGCCAAGCGAGCCGACCCGAGGGGCCACTGGTTCCTGCTGGCCATCGGCATGCTGCTGGCGGTCGGCGCCCTCGTACTCAACGGTTACGTGACCAACGTCGTCGGCGAGACGCACACCGCTCCGCCCGCCACCGACCACCCTTCCCCGCAGCTCGCGGAGATGCGGCGAGGCGGACCCGTGCTGAACCTCACGGGCAGCGAGCCCTCCAGCGCGCACCTGCCGAACAAGACGATCGCTCTCACCTTCGATGACGGCCCGGATCCCGCCTGGACGCCGGCGGTGCTCGACGCCCTGAAGAAGCACGGTGCCAAGGCGACGTTCTTCGTCGTCGGCTCGAAGGTCGCGAAGTACCCCGAACTGGCTCGGCGGATCGTCGCGGAAGGCCATGAGCTGGGCAGCCATACCTACACGCACGCCGAGCTGGCGGCTGTTCCCGGCTGGCGGCTCAGGCTGGAGCTGTCTCTGACGCAGAAGGCCCTGACGGGAGCGACCGGGCTGCACACCGCCCTGGTCCGCCCACCGTACTCCTCCACCCCCGAAGCGATCACGGGCCCGCAGTGGGAGAGCATGAAGGCGCTGGCGGCCGAGGGGTACCTCGTCACGCTGGCGGATCTCGACACCAAGGACTGGAGCCGCCCCGGCACGCGGAAGATCGTGACCTCGTCGCTTCCGGCCGGGGGCCGCGGTGCGATCGTCATGATGCACGACTCGGGTGGCGACAGGCGGCAGACCGTCGAGGCCGTCGATCTGGTCCTGAAGGAGCTCGCGGGCAAGGGCTACCGGGCGGTCACGGTGACCAAGGCCCTCGGCATGCCACCGGCACAGCAGCAGGCCGGCGGAGTGGACCGGTTCGTCGGCTCAGCGTTGAACATGGCCCAGCGCGCATCCGGATGGTTCACCGACGCGCTGATGTGGGTGCTCGTCGCCGCGGGCGCGCTCACGCTGGCGCGACTGGTCTTCTTCGCCGTACTCGCGTGGGTGCATGCCCGCCGTACCAGAGGTGGAAAGCGGCGAAGGGGGCGCGCGCCCGCATGGCCCGCACCCCCGCCCGTGACGGTGATCGTGCCCGCCTACAACGAGGCGGCGGGGATCCAGGCGACGGTACGCTCACTGGCCGACACCGCCTATCAGGGCCAGCTGGAGATCCTCGTCATCGACGACGGCTCGACCGACGCGACCGCCGAACTGGCCGCCGGGCTGGGATTGGCCAACGTACGGGTGATCCGGCAACGTAACGGCGGCAAACCCGCGGCGCTCAACACGGGCATCGCGGCGGCCGGGCACGAGTTGCTCATCATGGTGGACGGCGACACCGTCTTCGAACCCGCGACGATCGGCCACCTGGTACGCCAGCTCTCCGACCCCACGGTCGGCGCGGTGAGCGGCAACACCAAGGTCGGCAACCGGCGCGGCATGATCGGGCGCTGGCAGCACATCGAGTACGTCATCGGGTTCAACCTCGACAGGCGTGCCTTCGAGCAGCTCGACTGCATGGCGACCGTACCCGGCGCGATCGGGGCGTTCCGCCGCTCGGCGCTGGTGGCCCTGGACGGTGTCAGCACCGACACGCTGGCGGAGGACACCGACCTCACGATGGCACTGTGCCGGGCCGGATGGCGCGTGGTCTACGAGGAGAAGGCCCTGGCCTGGACCGAGGCCCCGACCACGCTCGGCCAGCTGTGGAAGCAGCGCTACCGCTGGTGCTACGGCACCATGCAGGCGATGTGGAAGCATCGCCGCGCCGTACTCGACCAGGACCCGTTCGGCCGCCGCTGCCTCGGCTACCTGGCGCTGTTCCAGGTGCTGCTGCCGCTGCTCGCACCCGTCGTCGACCTCATGGCGATCTACAGCACGGCCGTGGGCGATCCCCTGCCGGTGGTCGCGGTGTGGGCCGGGTTCGTCGCGGTGCAGGCACTGACCGGCTGGTACGCGCTCCGCCTGGACGGCGAGCGCGCCTCGGCCCTGTGGGTGCTCCCTTTGCAGCAGTTCGTCTACCGTCAGCTCTTGTACCTCGTGGTCATCCAGTCATTGGCGACCGCGGTGCTGGGCGTACGGCTGCGCTGGCACACGGTACGCCGGGAGGGCACGTTCAGCGCACCCACCGCTCCCGGCCTCTTGCGCTGAGGCTTGTGCCAATCGCCAGGTCTGCTCCATGCCGTCAAGAAGCTGTCCGGAGTGGCGGTTGGATCGCACTCAGCACTTGCATGGCGTCCCGTTCGATCTGCGAAAGGTCGTGGAGGATGGCGCCGGCTTGCTCAAGGTGGGCCGCGTCGCCGTCCTGTCCGGCCTTCGCGATCAAGTCGGCCACGCTCGTCCACAGTGCGGCTGCCTCGGCGTACAGCCGGTGACCTGTGCGAAGGCGGTCATCGTCGATGAGCTCGGTACACTCGCCAAGAAAGTCACGGTAGAGGGCGCGGAACAGGGCGCCGCCGGTGCCGGCCTTCTCCATGAGTACGGCGGCTTGCGGCAGGTCACGCTGTGGATCGTCCGTGCGCTGCCACCACTTGGACACCTGGCCTGCGGCTTTCTGGATGCCGCGGTGGCCCAGGTTCGCGATGGGCGCGGCGAGGAAGGTGTCGGCGCAGGCTTTGATCGCGGGCATGATCTGGTCCTGCCAGGAGGGCGCATGCGCCGGCAGGGTGATGGAGAACGAGCGGTTCCTGGCCGTCATCGGGCCTCGTTCGGCCCTGGCCATGGCCAGGCTGGTCCGGCTCGTACGTACGGCTCCTCCCTGCTGCGCGGTGTCCACCAGGTAGGCATCGTGCTCGTCGTAGCCGTACATGGCGACGACGTGGCCGCCGAAGTGCACCTTGGATTGGAAGTAGGCCAAGTGGAAGCAGTCGAGCTGGAGGCCGACCGGTCGACCGGCATCGATCTGGGCGGCCACGTTCTCCCACGCCTTGCGTGGTGAGGTGGTCTCGTCGACCTGCAGCGTCAGCCCGAGCCTGGCAGCCAGGTTTCTGGTGAGGTCAAAGGGCTTGACGCGCCCTCCAAGGAAGGGGAACGGCATGCCTTTGCTGTCCCAATAGATGAAGGACAGGCCCGAGCCGAGCCCGAACAGCATGGGCTCGGACAGATCAAGTCCCTGAGGCCGCAGCAACACCCCCAGGGCCGTCGTCTCGCAGTGTTGCAAGCCACGGCCCTCGATACCTTGCACGATGGTCATGTCGCTCTCCTCGATAGCCGGACGATCGGCGTGGGCGGAGCCGCCGTTTGCGCGGAACGCCGGGAGCAGCATGAACCCTCCCACAAAGGAAGAGTCAAGCCCGTTCGCCCTTCTCGCGGGGCCCTACAGGCGATCACTAGCGGGCACGCCGCCTCGGACCCCCGGACGCTTTCACTGGCTTCATCGACACCGACGCGATCCCACTGCACCCCCCAGGTGGATGTGTACCTGAGAACATCGTTCGTTGCGATCACCGCGGCCTCATGACCGGGTCCGGCCTTGGCCCTCCACCAGGACGGCGAACCCATCGAGATGGCGTGCGAGGGCGTACTCGAACAGTCCGTTCAGGTCCGACGCCACTTCCTCTGGTATCGCGGCCAGCAGTGGAAATCGTCCGCTGTGGAGGAGTTCGTCGGTCCGCTTGCGCTGGGCCAGCCACCACCGGTCGAGCGTCACACCGGTCTCCTGCTCCGCTTCGACCTCGTCCGCCATGGACAGAGCGATGGTGAGGACCAGTGTGTGCAGCGTGAGCGCCTCTTGAATCCCTGTCGCCACGGGCAGCCCGAGCCCGTCGAGTGCGCGCAGGGTCCACTCCGTGTGTTCCATCATGTTGGGGACGAGCGACGGGCGAGTGAACGAGATGGCCCTCGGCAGCCAGAGGTGACGACGGCACAGCTCCCATTGCCTGCGGGAGATCAGTTCGAGCTTGGCTCGCCACCCCTCCGGCCCCGGGATGGGCAGATCCGGTTCGCCGAAGGCTTCGTCGACCATCTGCGTCACCAGCTCGTCTTTGTTCGCCACGTGCCGGTACAGCGACATCGGACCGACGCCGAGTTCGGCCGCGAGTCGCCGCATGGAGACGGCGTCCAGCCCTTCGGCGTCGGCGATCGTGATCGCGGTACGGAGAACCTGCTTCCGGTTCAGCTTGGTGATTGCGCCCTGCCGTGGCTTCAGCGGCGTACTCGGGCCGGCCGGCTGCGGCCGGCTCACGCGTGCGCTGACCACCGTGCCAGAACCGACCTTCGCCTCGACCAGCCCGTCGTCGCGGAGCGTCGCCATCACTTTGGTCGCGGTCGCGACCGCGACGCCCCATCGCTGGGCGATCTGCCGGATGGACGGCATCCGCTCGCCGGGCCGCAGGTCGCCGGTCAGGATCCGGGCGCGGATCTCCGCGACGATCCGCCGGTATGGCGGGTCCGGCCGCTGCGTGGACGACGACATGGGTGCCCCCGATTCGTTGGTGAGATGGCTAGTGTACTAGTTCAATTACCACAGTACTAGTGCACTTTAGCTTGCTAAACCGCAGAATAATCCCGCTTTTCGGCGACCGCTGGCTACTCTGTACGCATGACACTTGATACACCGTACGCATCCATGCGACAGACGGGTGCCGCATGAGCCGGCCAGAGGACCCGACGTCCATCTCCTTCGCCGAAGTGCGGTCATGGCACCGACCACTGATGATCATGGTGGCGGCGATGTCCGCGCTCATCGTCGTCGCGATCTTCGGCCTCCTCGCAGACGGTCGCGAGCTCATGCAGCAGTCGATCTGGGTGAAACCATTGAAATTCGGGGTGTCGTTCGTCATCCATGGCGCGACACTCGCCTGGCTGTTGCCGAAGCTTCGCAAGGCAAAGCGCACGATGTGGGCCCTCGGAACGGCCTTGGCCGTCGCCGGGCTGATCGACGTCGGCTTCATCGCGGTACAGGCCGCTCGCGGCACCTACAGCCACTTCAACACCGGCACCGACACGTTCAACGAGATCGGGCAGGTGGTCTTCTCCACCGGCGTGGTCGGGTTGTTCGGGGCGAACCTGCTCATCGCCATCATGCTGCTGTTCCAGCGGATCGGTGAAACGGCACTCACCTGGGCCCTGCGTGCCGGGATCGGGCTGGCCGTCATGGGCATGGGGTTGGCGTCCTTCATGGTCGGGACGGCCACCAGGCCGCCCCGGATGGTCGAGGATGCCTACGGAAACCCGGTCCCGTTGGTAGGGGGGCACGGAGTGGGGGTCCCCGACGGCGACGGCATGCCGATCACGAACTGGAGCACCGTGGGTGGCGACCTGCGCGTTCCGCACTTCATCAGCCTGCACTCCATGCAGGTGTTCGTACTCGCGGTGCTGGTTCTCACCGCCCTCGCGGCCCGGATCACCTGGCTGCGCGTCGAACGCACGCGCGCCCAGCTGACCGGGATCGTCATCCTGGGCTACGCCGCGCTGTTCGCCATCACGGCGTGGCAGGCGCTGCGCGGTCAGTCGCTGATCCACCCCGACACGGCCACGTGGATCGCGCTCGCGGTATCGGTTGCCGTGACCGCGCTGCTGGCTGTGCCGGCCATCTTGGCGGCCCGCCGCCGGGAGCCGGCACCCGCCGGCTACGGGCACGCGGCTAATATGCACCACAACTCAACCCAGCAGGCATAAACGCGTGGGTGAAGTCCGGCGGGGTGACTGGGCGGCCGGGTCGTGATGTGCTCCGGCACGGCACGGAACTCCGCCGGGGCTGACCGTATGATCGTTTCATGCCGATCCCCCGAGCGGTCGCCGTGGTCACCGACGGCACCCGAGTCCTGGTCATCAAGCGGTTTCTCCGCCGCCGCCCAGGCGTCCCGTGCGTCATGTGCGATGCCGCAGGCTGGCGGGGGTCGTCATGTCCCGCGCACCACTACGCGGTTCTTCCCGGGGGGCATGTGGAGGATGGCGAGTCGCCGGAGAGTGCGGCAGTCCGTGAACTCCACGAGGAGACGGCTCTCACCGGGAAGGTCGACCGGCTGCTCTTCACCAGCTCACACAATGGCCGGCCCGCCTTCTACTTCCTCATGGGTGACGTCAGCGGCGTCCCGGCGCTCTCCGGCGAGGAGGCATTGGACCACGGGCCGGACAACACCTTTGAGCTCAGATGGGCGAGTGCTGTCGAGTTCGAGCAGCTGAACCTGTACCCCGCCGATGTGCGCGGGCCGCTCACGGAACTGCTTCACGCCTGACCCGGCGCGCCATCGGCGGGCGATGATCCTTTGGCCTCGGCCGGCGGCTGCACAGTGCCGGTTGTCGCCGGCCTGGTGGCCCCGAGTTCGGTTTCACCCCAGTGAGGTCACTCACAAAAGAGGACTTTCAGATTCCTGTTTAAGTAGAGTCGTCCTGTGTACCTCAACCGCTCCACGGACATCAGCCTCCGCATCCTCATGCTCGGCGCGACCCGCGACGACCTGCTCACCATCGACGAACTGGCCGAATCCCTCGTCGTACCCCGGCACCACCTGGCCAAGGTGGTCCAGCGGTTGCAGCACCTGGGCCTGCTGGAGACCGTCCGTGGTCGCAGTGGCGGTGTACGCCTCGCCGCCACGGCCCGCACCGCCTCGATCGGCGGCCTCGTTCGCGAACTGGAGGGCGGGACCGAGGTCGTCGACTGCGACGGCGACCCGATCTGCCCGCTCAGCCGAGGCTGCCTGCTGCGCGGAGCCCTACGCCGCGCGCAAGAGGCGTTCTACGCCAGCCTCGACCCGCTCACGGTCGGGGACCTGACCGCGCCGCCGACCCGGCAGGTGCTGCTGAGCCTCGGCCGTCGCTAATTCGTCATCTATCCCCTCACCTGGAGGAACAAGTGCTTTCCGCGACCAGTGTCCCGATCGTCAAGGCGACTCTCCCCGTCGTCGGCGAACACCTCGGCACCATTTCGGGAGCCTTCTACGACACGATGCTCGGCGAGAACCCTGACCTGCTCAACCTGTTCAGCCGCAGCGCGCAGGCGACCGGCGAGCAGAAGCACGCGCTGGCCGGTGCGGTCGCCGCGTTCGCCGGGCACCTGATCGGCGCCGGCCCGGACGCCCCGGTCTTCGACCACATCGTGGAGCGCATCGCACAACGGCACTGCGCCCTGGGCATCCGCCCGGAGCAGTACACGGTGGTCGGCAAGTACCTTCTGGGCGCGGTCGGCACCGTGCTCGGTGACGCGGTCACCCCGGCGGTCGCCGCCGCCTGGGACGAGGTGTACTGGTTGTTCGCCGCCCGGCTGATCGGCCACGAGGCGCGCCTCTACGCCGAGGCCGACGTGAACAGCGCCACGCCCTGGCGGGAATACGTCGTGGCGAGCAAGATCAGCGAGGCGCACGACACGGCGTCGTTCATCCTCACGCCGGCCGACGGCTACCCTGCCCCCGGCTTCCTGCCCGGCCAGTACGTCACCGTCGCCGCCGACCTGCCCGACGGCACCAGCCAGTTGCGGCAGTACTCCCTCTCACAGGCGGCCGCCGCCGGCATGCTGCGGATCACCGTACGCCGGGTACGCGGCGCCGGCGGCACCCCGGACGGCGTGGTCTCCGGCTTCCTGCACGACCATGTGGGTATCGGCGACCGGCTGCGGCTGAGCCACCCGTACGGCGAACTCACCCTGCGCGCCGGCGAAGCGCCATTGGTCCTGGTCAGCGCGGGCGTCGGCATCACCCCGATGGCCGCCATCCTGGACCACGTTTCGCGCACCCAGCCCACCCGCGACGTCACGGCCGTGCACGCCGACCGCAGCATGGAACGCCACCCACTACGCGCCGACATGATCGCCAACGGCTCCCGGCTGCTTTCCTTCCGCAACCTCGTCTGGTACGAGCAGACGGTCCCGGACGCGCCGGATGCCTTCACCGGTTTCATCGACACCGACGCCATCCCGCTGCATCCCGACGCGGATGTGTACCTGTGCGGTCCCGTCCCGTTCATGCAGGTGGTTCGGGCCGGCCTGCACCGCCGCGGCGTACCGGACGAGCGGATCCGCTACGAGGTCTTCGGCTCCGAACAGTGGCGCCCGGCCCCCGTACCGACACCCGCCTGACCGTACTAAAGGGGGCGACATCCATCTGAGGAGGCGCGGGATAACAGCTTTGAGCTCAGATGGGCGTCTCGCCGTCCACATGCGAGGCCTGCGAGTGAAAACCAGATGCCGGCGGCAGGATAGATCGTTACCGTTCGGGAGGTGGAGCTTCGACAAGAGCGGCCGGGCGACGCGGACGCTGTACGTCACGTCCATCTGCGAGCGTTCGGCGATCACGGCAGAGTCGTGGTCGACTTGGTCGACACCCTGCGCCACGGCATCCGCTCCGACGGGGGGTTCGCACTCGTGGCCGAGGCCGCTGGGCAGGTCGTCGGGCACGTCATGTTCACCCGCAGCCTGCTCGACGCCCCGCGGCGGCTGGTCGACGTACAGGTGCTCAGCCCTCTGGGCGTGCTGCCCGAGCACCAGCGACAGGGCATCGGCTCGGCCCTGGTCCGCGCCGGGCTCGCGACTCTCACCGAAGGAGCGAGTCCCCTCGTCTTCCTGGAAGGCGACCCCGGCTACTACTCTCGCTTCGGGTTCATCCCTGGGGCCGAGCTGGGCTTCCGCAAGCCGTCCCTGCGCATCCCCGACGACGCCTTCCAGGTGATCAGGCTTCCGGCGTACGAGCCGTGGATGACGGGGACCCTGGTCTACTCCGAGCCGTTCTGGCGTCACGACGCGGTCGGGCTCCGCGACCTCGACGCCTGCTGAATGCGTGCACCGCGACGAGAACGCCGCGGGCGCAAGCCCCGAGCACCGCCGGTTCGATTCCCACCCAGGCGAGATAGGGCAACCAGCAGTTGGCCCACCATCTCACGCGGACTTCTTGCCTCTTCCTGGGGAGTCTCCAAAACGTGATCATTCTGTCGGGTGTTCACCTGACAGACCGGGCATTCGGCTCTCCGTAAAGTCGCGACCGGAGCCATCTGCCGGTTGAAAGGTCGCGATGCCCACGCCCTACCCCCCGTCCAACAGGTCCCTTCCCCAGCGGCCGCAGGGCCAGCCGCTTGGGCACCCTCAGGGACGCGGAGCGCATGCCCGGCAGACCGGTGAGCACTGGCCACCGCCACCTCAGCCACCTCGCCGCGGCGGCCGGCGGGGGCCGCTGATCGGGCTGATCGTCGTGCTCGGCATCCTCATGATCGGGGGGCTGGCGACCGGCGGCTGGCTGCTCCTACGCGCGTTCAGCGACGAACCTCGCCCGGCCGCGTCCACCTCCGCCACCCGGCGGAAGCCCGTCGCATCCGCGACACCGACGGTCGCGGCCGTGAAACTGCGGGCGCTCACCGGCGACCAGCTCTGCGCCGCCATCCCCGACGCGTACCGCAAAACGCTGGTCACCGACGGCAAGTACGGCGGAAACGACGCGTCCACCAGCATGGCCACTGAAACCGAGAAGCACGCGGCCTGCTCGTGGAACAACAGCAAGATGGACGTGGGCTCCGGCGTCCTCGGCTACCGCTCGTTGAAGATCTCCGTGAAGGCCCGCAACAGCAGATCCCAAAACGCGCTCGACTACGCCAAGGACCAGTTCGACCGCGACAAGAAATCGTATGAGCGCCGCGTCAATGTCCGCGACGGCAAACGGATCGACGGCAGGACCACCGGCTCCACGTTCGGCCCACTCAAAGAACTCACCTTCGGTGACGCGTCGTACAACCAGAGCTCGATCGGCCTCAGCGGCCTCTTCGCCACCGTGTACGTGCGGCAGGGCCCCTGGCTGATCGAGATCTCGTACGGCGGCGACAACCGGACCGGCGACAAATACCCCACCGGCGACTCGGTCCGCGAGGCCACGGGCAAGGTCGCCGAACTCATCACCGCCGAGATGGCCAAGGACGCCGCCGCCGTGAAGCTCTCCGGCCCCTGCGCGATCCTCACCACCGCCGACATCAAGTCGGCCTTCTTCCCCACCGTCGAGGGCCCGTCCGTCGGCGGCAACTCCGGCCGCATCCAGCAGACCAGTTGCACCTGGAAGATCAGCGAGGTCGTCAAACATAGCCCCGGCCAGGAGTTCACCGCCCGTGGCGGCACGCTGGGCATCCACCTGACCAACTGGGGCAAGGACGGCTTAGGCTCGAAGTTCCAGTTCGACCGCGCCGCCAAGAAGTTCGACCGCTACAACGCCAAGGGCGGCCTCGGCGACGCCAACATCCACACCGACTACGAGGTCCGCCAGAACATATCCGGCCTCGGTGAAAAGGCGTTCGCCGTGGTGTCTTCCACGTACCGGCCGAACCGCCCCAAGGAAGGCACCACCCACGAGGTCCTGCTCGAGGTCCTCCACGGCGACCGCACCCTCGTATTCACCTACCGAGGTACGACCACCGGCGGCGGCATCATCGACAGCCCCCGCTACCTCGCCCCAGCCTTCGAGCCCTCCGTCGCGCAGTCAGCCGTCGTACGGCTGGCCAAGACCTTCGTCTCTGACCTCAAGTAGCTGCGATGCGAACTCCCCTCATCCTCCTGCTCGCGACCACACTGGCCGCCTGCACCGTCACTCCCCCGGCGGCGGCCCCCACCCCCACCGCGGCGACTGGCAGCCCGACCCCCACCCCCGTCGTCCCCGACCAGCTACGTCCGATCACCGGGGCCCAGGTCTGCGCGGCCGTCCCCGAGGCGCTCCGGGTGTCCCTGGTCCGCAGCGACATGCTCAGCGACGAGATCGACTGGAGCAACAATGTCGCGACCGCCACCCAGGTCTGGGGGCAGTGCCAATGGTACTTCGGCGGCCCTCGCTCGCTGGGCGTGACCGTCCAGGCCTACGGCACTGTCACCAAGACCGCGACCGACCACGCCAAGCAGAAGTTCGACAAGAGCAAGGCGGACGCCGCAAAACTGGCCGAAGAGCCGGACGCCCTCGGCTGGACATACACCCCTCCCGTGGCAGCGGATCACGGCGACGCCGCGTACAGCCTGACGGGGAGTCGGACCGGCCAGTCCGGCCGGTCCGACTCTCGCTACGTCCATATGCACATCCGGCAAGGGCCCTGGCTGATCTCGATCAGATACCAAGGCGAAGAGCGCGACGACAAATTACCCGCAGAAGCCGAGCTTCGCCGCGGCGCGGACCAGGTCGCCGAGGTCTTCACCACGGAAATGGCAAAAGACCCCAGCACCGTTGCCCCCAATGACAGCGGCCTGTGCGGGGCCATCTCCACCGCCGACGTCACCTCGGCCTTCTTCCCCTCCGTCACGGAAGTGAGTAGCAGCGGCGACGCTCACGACACCACCTGCACCTGGAAACTCCGCGACCGGCTCGGGCAGACAGACGAGGTCGTGGAGACAGGCGGCTACTGCGGCCTCGGAGTGATCCAACTTGGGGACATCACCCGTCTCTGCGGAGATCTGCGCATCTACGTCAACAACGTCGGACGCCGCGGCCACCGGGAGCTAAAAACTGGGGGGTGGGACGCCAAGGCCAGACGCTACGCCAAGGACGCGCCCGTCAAGCACCTCACCGGCCTCGGGGACCGGGCGTTCGCCTTCGCCGACCAAGTCCACGTCCTGGCCGGCGACTACCTCATCCAGCTCAGCTACGACGGCACGAACACCGGCGGCGGCGTCCGCGACACCCCCGGCTATCAGGAGCCGGACCTCGACGAAGCCGCCCTCCGTAAGTCCCTCATCCGGATTGCCAAGATCTTCGTGTCCGGCTTGTCCGCCCACGATTGAGATAACCGATACCGCGCCCACACTCAGCCATCGCAGCCCTCTGCCTCGCAGCCACAGCCTGCGGCTCGACCCCTCATCAACGATCAGCTCACCATCTCCGTCGAGGACTTCACCCGTCGCCCGGCTGACGCGAAGAGGCGAGGGTGACGTGCACCAGGTGGCGGGCGAGCACGTCGATCGGGGATGATGGCGCGCGAACGTGGGCCCCTGTTCTTGATCGACTGGCGTAGACAACCGACGAGACGACCGCAGGCGACTGAGTCTTCGTCCGCACTTACCCCATCTACTCTGAGGGTGCTTCGATAGCTGCCAGACATACCCATGCGAAGGATGGAGCTGCAATGCATCGGCTTTTGGTCGAACGAGCTCTTTGTTCAGCAGCGGCAATTTAAGTCGCGGCTTCGTCTGGTCTCCAAAGCGCTCGCCATCGGCGGGTGTGCTACGTTGCCGAACGCGCATCAGCCACCACTGCGTCGCGCCTTGTCGGCCGACAGTGAAGGCGGCCCCGCCATCCGTCGGCGTAGATGCTCCGTTAGTGATTGCGAGCGTTGCTGTAGATCATGGAGATGAGGAACATCGCCGCCAACGATCTGGCCCCTGCGGGGATGCTGATATTCGACCCGGAGAACTGGCTCAGCGCGGGGAAAGGCGTCCGGAAGGCCGCTGATGATCTGGCCGAGGGCGTGGACGAGTTCTGCCGGGCGGTGGATGAGCGCCCCTTCGGCCAGGACGATCTAGGCCGGGCGCTGTTCGAGGGCGATCCCGAGGCGGGCATGCCGGGGTTCGCCCAACTACGTGACGACCTGCTGAAAGACCTGGTCGGAGCGGTTAACCTGCTACGCGCGATGGCGGCCGGGATGGTCGTCGCCGGGTGCGGGTATGCCGCAACCGAGGACTTGAACGCCAGGATGATTGCCGGGGGCAGCTACGCCGAGGCCGGGGAGGCGACCACCGAGATCCCGTACGCGCAGGTATACCCGGGATGGCTGACGGATCCGGATGTGTACAAGCCCGGGCTGAGCCCGAGCGGTCTGCCGACGACCACACCAGCGCCTGACTTCGTGAGCCAGGCGATCTGGTTCCTCGAATCTGTAGGAGTCGGGTCCGCGTGGCCGGATGGTGATCTCGACGGTGTGGCGCGGCTGCGGGATGCCGCGACGGCGGTGGGACGCGTGGTCGCTGACGTCCAGGAGCAGGTCGCCGGGCAGGCCGAGCGGGTGACCGGGGCCGGGTCCGGGCTGGCCACCGCTGTGTTCGGACGTACCACGCGGGTGGTGCACGGCGAGAATGGGCAGCTGGCTGACCTGCATCGGCGGTGCGCGCATCTCGCCGACAGCGGCCAGATCGGCTACGACGCGATCGTGGAGGCCAGACGGCGATTCCTGGCATCTGCGGCGTTCGTGGTGGCGCTGATGCTCATTGCGAAGCTACTGGCCCCCCGGCTCGGCCCGCTCCTCGACGCCGTGGTGAAAAGGCTGCTCCGAACCGAGGGCCAGGTACTGCGGATCACGTTGCTGATCATCCGTCAGGCAGCATTGGGCGCGATGTACTCCGGCGGACTGGGCGCTATCAACCAGCTGTTCGCCACCGGCACCATCGATGTCGGGAAGCTGGTTCGGGATATGTTGCACGGAGCGCTCGCCGGCGGGTTGATGGCCGGTGCGCACGGCGCGCTGCCCGCGTTGCTGCGCCGAGGCGGACCCGCGCTCACCGGCCTGGCCGAGGCCATGGAGTCGGCCACATGGGAGCGGGCATTCTCCCGGATCATGGTCGGCGGTGCGGTGAGCTCAACCGTGCTGGCAACCGCGGGATGGGCGAGCGGCGCCGGCTGGGATTGGAAGCACGCCGCTGAGATGGGCTTCGGCATGGCCGCACTCAGCACCGGCGCGGGTATCGCGGCTCGGTCCTGGCCTGCCCCACCCTATGCGAGCCTGAGGGGCAGAGAATGGAAGCAGAGCCCGGCCAAGCGGTGGCATGACGTCAAGTGGGCCAGCGGGATTGTCATGATCACCACTCCTGCGAACGCCATCTTCGCGCTCGCGAAGTTCGCCGAGGACGGAAGAAATCCCTTCTTCTTCCAGAAACGGGTTGGTCAGTTCGGCCACGAGTTCGACATGGCCAAGGGCCGTACGATGAAGATAACCGACGGCACCAAAGGCGGTAGCGGCGAACGTACGAGCGTCGGTAATGGATGGTCGCGAACCACTCTCGACGAGACCGTCCAAATGCTCTACAACGTCATCATCAAGGGAAACATGTCGGTCGTAAACGACCGACCGCTATTGACCCCCGACAGACAGAGAACAGTAGCGGCGCTCGGGCCCGTCCTGGGACCACGCTGGAACGAAGCGGATCTGGCCGGAAAGCCTGGGTGGCTCGGCGCCTTCCCCAACAAGACCGTCGAGCTCAATCTCAAGCAGGGGACATTCGCGTACGACCTTCAACGAGGCTTCACGGGCCTCTGGCATGACCAGCACGCGAGCCTGAAATTGGACCGGGAGATCGCCCGGAAATTCCTCTCCACTTACTGGAAGCGCATTCTCTAGGCTCGATCTTCCGTGCGCCCAGCAGAACAGGAGCGAAGCCGTGACGTAGCGATGAGTCTTGTGGGTCGTAAGCTCGGCCTCGCTTGCCGGGTGGGAGTCGGTCCGAGCAACCGTCAGGAGGCCCGGTAGCAGACTGGTGGTTACTGGCACGCGACTGATGTACATGCGCGTGATCCGGGAAAGCGCCACGTCTTACGACCTGCAGCGCCTTCTGAACGCCTCGCTCCTACGGAGACTCTGGCCCGAGTTGATCTTGCCCGAGTTGATCTTGCCGCCCCGGGTGGCCGGCCACGCCGTGGCGATCGTAGGGCTGCATCTGTGCGGCGGCGCGGCAGCCCTGGTCAGAGCTTTCGGGCCGTACGGCGCGGCAGGCGTGCGGCGCCCGGCCCGGTGTCCCGCCGCCGTCGGGGACCGGCCCCAGGCCGCACGCCCGGGGTTTCTCGCCAGATCACGCTGAATGCCGCTGACGACATAACCGCCTTCGCCGCCTCCCCTTCGCTCACTGAAAGAAGATCTGGTCGACCAACCCCCTGCACGATTGAACCCAGAAGCCAAACGCCGAGCCGACGTCGTGTCCTTCTCCCGCCGCAGCCAGGCCAGTTCCTCCTGCTCGGACTCCGTCAGCCTCCCGCTCCCACCGCCGTTGCCACCGACCTGCCGATCCATCTGCATCCAGTTATGCAGTGTGTACTCGTTGACACCAAGGTCCCGCGCGACATGCGAGACGGGCTTGCCGGTCTCCTTGACAATGCGCACAGCACCGCCTCGGAACTCCGGATCAAACCGGCGCCTGCTCACTCCCACGACCCAACCTCACCTCAGGTTCGGTCTCCACCGTATGAGGGGAAGCGCACCCCGGTAAGGCCTGCATACCGGCGATATACCAGACGCCGCTAGCTTCATGGTTCATGAAGTTGACTTCCAAGCGCATCGCCGCGATTGCCGTCGGCGTGGTCGCGGCCGCCACGACCATCACCCTCAATGCGGCCCCTGCCGCAGCCCTCACCGTCAAGGGCTGCAAATCCACGCAGACCTTCTCCACGAGCATCACCGGCGCCTCCGCCGAGGGGTATGTCAAGAGGGGATGCACCGTCAAGGGCAGTGGATGGCAGCGCATCGACCAGGACTACATCTGGTTCAGGACGAGGGACACCAAGTGCGACAAGTACGGCCCCAAGATCTGGATCGGTGGCTGGGTGCAGAAGAACGACAACGGCTGCGGCAGCTCGAAGACCGGCTTGAACTACACCGCTTCCACCGGCACCGTCTACAAGTACATGTTGCGCACCTGTAACAGCGGCGGCTGCCAGAACAGCTCCGGCTACATCACGATCAAGTAGGCAGTAGTGGAAGGGGCTTCTACGCCGCCGCCCTGCTATGACTTGAGCAATGCTTGAGATCTGTCGGGCCGGGCCAGACGGCGAGAGCCAGCTCCGCGACCGATCTGAGCTCGGTGACATCGGCCCCGTCCCTGGCCCACTCAGACATGTCGCGCAGCACAGCCGCGAAGTAGGCGGCCAGCGCGTGCGGGTCGAAGCCACGTGGAAACTCCCCGTTCTTCCGTGCGGCTTCGACCCGCTGCACGAACGTCCCGAATCCCGTCTCGCGGATTGAAGCGGCCCGGAGGTAGGCGGCGACGTCGGTGTCCTGGACCATCACGTTGGCCGACCTCCTGCTGCGGGCAGTCGCCGATGACGACTGCGCCAGCGTCATCATCATGGACACCGACCTGCGACGCCTCTACCTCCCCTACGACGGCGGCGCCGACGTCATCCTGGCCAGCCCGCAAGAACGAGACGCCCTGAAGAACGCTCACGCCGACTGGCTCTCTACACACCCGCTCGGACTCTGATCCCACCCACTATCCGACTTCCTACTTGCAAACGGGAGCCAGTCACCTCGTTGAGGGCTGGCGAGCCTGGTCAAGCGGTAGATGCGGGGCAACGACATGTGATCGGGTAAGGCGACGTTGCTGTATTCCGCTGCTGTTTACAGCTCTCTGCTTCGGCAACCTGCCCGTCATGACCCAAGGTCCGCCGTCTCCTTCCGTTAGCTCAGTCACTCCGCCTCGAAGCACCAGACGGTCGGCGCTGCACGGGCCAAGTAGCCTGCTGGAGTGAATCTTGTGCAGCGTGCCGTTGGCGCGGTCGTCGGCTCGGCTGTGGGCGACGCGCTGGGTGCTCCCTTCGAGTTCGGTCCGGCGGGCGCGTTCTCTTCCCGCTTTCCGGTACCAGGTGCCGGCGGCGAGATGATTGGAGGCGGCGGCTGGGACGCGGGCGAGGCCATCGACGATACGCAGATGGCTGTTCACGTAGCCGAGTCGCTGCTGGAACAGGGCGGTTTGGACCTGCCGGATATCTTCGCCCGCTTCCAGCGATGGGCGGCCGATCAGCCGAAAGACATCGGGCTGCAGACCGAAGACGTACTGACCCGCAGTCTGCCCTGGGATCAGGCCGCCGCCGCCCACTACCGGAGCAGCCACCGAGCCGCGGGTAACGGCGCGCTGATGCGGGCCACCCCGTCGGCGGTGTACTTCGCCCGCAACGGACGGCAGGCCACCATGGACGCCGCTCGGCACATCGCCGCCCTCACCCACGGCGACCCGGCAGCATGGGAAGGCACCGCGATCTTCCACGACCTGATACGCGTCGCCCTGTCCGGAGCGAACCCCTTGGACCAGCTCCCCCAGACCCTGGCCGCTGTCCACCCCGACCATCGTCAGCGCTACGCCGCCATCCTCGCGCCCAGCTGGCATCCCGACCAAGCCACCGAATTCAACGGTGCCGTCTGGCCCTGCCTCGGCTCAGCCATATGGGCACTGCGCACCACCCGCGGCTATGAGGATGCTGTCCGCGCCGCGATCGACCTGGGCGGCGACACCGACACCGTCGCCGCGGTCACCGGCGGACTGGCCGGGGCCGTGTACGGAGCGGCAGCGATCCCAACCAGTTGGACCGATCCCTTACACGTTCCGCTACCCGGAAGCGGCGGCCGAACTCTGCCTCTGCCCCACCTGATCGACCTCGCTCGTGACCTCGTGGAGCATCCGAATTCAGACTGACGCAGGGACCTGGCTGCGTTTTCCAAGGCCGTTGTTAGCGTCCGCGTTAGCAGGATCACCAATCGTCGGAATTGAAGGTCTCCAGATCACGGGCGCCGAGCCGGACAGTAATGCTCGGTGTACGCCTGGTAGACGATCAGGGGCACACTCTTCCCCTTGGACCTACGGGATTCCTGCGAGTAGTTGAGATCAAGCCGTAGGCTGACAGCGTGAAAGGTGGTGTCATGAGCGCTCAGCCTGTCCACAGTGGCGCACCGGACCACCCCAGAGTGCCGCGGACGATCGGCGGAATCTCCGGCGCGCTGCGCGGCAGCCGCCGTGCGCAGTTCTTCGCCGAACTTCTTGAAGCTCAGCAGGGCGCTGAACTGGACGGCGTGCTCAACGCCTGGTGGGGTCGGGCCATGCTGGACACCGACCCGGACCGTGACCGTATCCGAGCAGCAGCCGAAGCCGGGACTCTGCCGACCGCGACCATGGAGGAAGTCCTACGTCGCCGACAAGAGCGTGGCGCTCAGTGAGCGAGGACGACCTATGGCCGGTCGTGCCATCGGAGGTCGTGGCTGAAACACTCGCCAACCCATCGGTCTCGGCGGAGGCGTTCTCGAGTGTGGCCGCACTCACAGTCGCCATTTGAAGAGGACCTGTGGCTGACGGCAAGCGACCAGGTCGGCACCGATCCCGACTGGCGGGAGATCCTCATCCCCAAGGGATTCGGCATCGCGGAGTATCGGATCGACCGGAAGAATCAACAGGTGCTGCTAACCCGGATCGTCCTGTTCTGACAGGGTGAGCCCGGCCCTACCAACAGGCTTGATAGCGAGGCCTTCTCCCTACCTCCTCCAATACCCTCCGCAAGGCTCTCAGGGAGTGTTGAGAAGGCACTGCCCCGGCGCGCCTTCGCCATGTCTCGAGTTCCACCACATCAGAGTAGAGCTCACCGACCTTCCCGCAACGGCCGGCCTTTACATCCTCCGAACACTCGACAGCAGCCGCGTGGGATGCCAAAGACGGCAACGCTGCTGGCGGGGAGCCACCTGGGAGCCACCGTATTAGCAAGATCTCGATATTGTCCTGACAAAGAGAAAGCCCCTGACGGCGTTATGCCTGCTCAGGGGCTCCCTACTGCAGAGCCGACGAGGGGAATCGAACCCCTGACCTTCTGTTTACAAGCAGGATCAAGGACGTCCACGAGCATCCACAGCAAACAGAACAGCCTGCTCAGATGGCCTCCCGCAGGACTTCGGCTCCAGCTCCGTCCATGTTCGTCCAAGGCCGCTGTTAGCAACGGCGCTAGCAAGATCAACTCTGTGGCACACCCGGCTCGCGAGGCGGCGTTGGCTGCTCAACAGGTGCTGTCGCTAGGCTGCGATCGTGATCAGCCGAGAAGGGGGACTCCTAGGCTTGAGGGCCGCACACAGACTGGCCGAACTGGGCTGCTGTGAGATCGAGCCGGGGCTGAGCGAGGCGGAGTTCGACCGTATCGAGCGCGACTTCGGCTTCGAGTTCGCTGACGATCACAGAGCGTTCCTCGCGGCCGGACTTCCGGTGGGACAGGAACCACAACCCGGTACCACCTGGGAGAAACTATGGCCGGACTGGCGCAATTGCGTTCCTGACCGACTTCGCGAGCAACTCGCCTGGCCCGTCGACGGAATTCTGTTCGATGTCGAGCACAACGCCTTCTGGCACAACACGTGGGGCGACCGACCCGACGACCTAACGGCAGCGCTTACTGTAGCGCGCAGCCAGCTAGCCCAAGTACCTACCCTCGTCCCGATCTTCGGACACCGGTATCTACCCGCCGGCCACAGTACGCACGGACATCCGGTGCTGTCGGTCTACCAAACCGACATCGTTTTTTACGGCACTGACTTGGCCGACTACATCACGAACGAGTTCAGCGGAACAGGCCAGTCGATCAGTGAAGACTGGATCACACCACCGCTGGTTCGCTTTTGGGGCGACTTCCTCTGAGGCTTTGGCAGGGGTGAACTGCCGACCGTCCGCTGTTCGAGTCAAGCGGAGCAATCGTCATGACCTTGACTGGCGCGACATGGCGTCCCGCGCAAGCGCTAGTGAGCGCCTACTTGCAAAGGAGCCAGGTACCACCTGGAGCCCGCGGTGCCCAGTTCAGAGACCAGTTCCCAAGTGGCAGGGTGTGATCGTGTAAGACCTCATTGCTATGCCTCTGCTGTACAGCGCCGAGCACACGGCAGGACGCCGACAACCCCCACATGAATCGTGATCAATGCGTGTGCATCGCGAGACGGTCGGATCAGATGCTTGCGGTGTGGAGATGTGCAACGCGAGTGTCTCGCCCGCCGCCGAAGGGCGGCTTGCCGAGCGGGTGGTCGCCGCCGGGCTCGCCGGCATCATCCTGCCCTTCCTCCAGTTCGGCTGGCTGCTACTCGTAGCCGCCCTGTCCGACGACTCGAGCTGCGGCCACTTCGGCTGCGTCGGTCAGCTGGCCGACGCGTGGACGGTGGGGAACTGGACGGCGGTCGTGCTCGCCTGGCCGCTGCTGCACCTCCTACGGGTGCGCCCGGCGTGGTCCGTCGCCGTGCTGGCGCCCTTCTTCCTGGTGCCAATCTGGGAACTCGCCGACGTACCGGTCGGCGTAGTCGCCGGATTGTTCGCCTACCCACTGGCCGCCCTGGCAAGCGCGCCGCGCCTGACGTGGCGGCGGTCCAGTCTGGTGCTGGCCCTCTTCCTTCTGCTCTGCGCCTTCCTCGCGCTTTCTTCCGGATAGTCCCGGCCTGGGCAGTCTCGGGTCGGCCTCATCATAGGTCAGAATCACGGGAGTCCGGCATCTGATCCGTAGCCAGTTCGAGATCGTCTACGGAGATCTACCGCTGTCGGAAGTGCCTGCTCGGCGGCTTCTCCAGCTTGATCATCTTTCAGGGGCGTACGCCGGTGGTCCAGGGGCGTTGTTAGCATCGGCGTTAGCAAGATCCGCGGCTGGTGGCTTCCTCGTGGCGGCGTGTCGGCATGACACCGACCAAGAGCCGATGACCTGTCCGAAGAGACTCGTCAGTTGTCGAAGCTGGCGATCCATTCATTGATGAACTTCGACGCATCCTCGGCGATGACGACATCGCTCCTGGGCGCGGGCCCGAGGCTATCGGCGAGCACTTCTGGCGATACGGGTTCCCCGGCGACGACCAGGTAGCACGAGAGGCCCTCACTCATTTGACGTGACATCGAGGAGACGAACGCATCGCGGCGGTACCTGTTACAGAGCAACAGCAGGTTCTGCTGTTCCAGCTCTGCTCTCAGCTGGCGCAAGGCGTCTTCGAAGTCGATCGACGAGTGAACCCTGATCGGCGAAGCGCTTGCGCGAGTCAGGCGGAGCTCGTACGTCTCGCCATCGGTCTGCGTTGTCACCTGGCAGGGCAGAAGGGATTCATCCGCCAAGTTGACCAATTCGAGGTCGTGCATGCTCACCTCGGCACGTAGTGGGGGTTCGGAATCCAGACGTCGTCAGCGCTCCCGTACTTGCCCGGCTTCCAAGCTCCTCTGATCTGCGATGGATCGATCCGCTTGAACGCGACCTCCTGCTCGCCTCTGAGGTGTTTGAAGCCGGGGCCGTACTTTACTTCCATGCCGTTTCCGCGGTCATCGATCTCAAAGATGTATCCCTTGTGTCCGACGGCGAACCCCCTGGCCACGTTCTTGCTCTTCGAGGCGGCGATCAAACCGTTCTCGCCGGAGAGGTGGTCTTCGATGCTCATGTCCGGGTCGCGTGCGGTCATACCGTTCTCGAAGATTCTGTCCAGTGTCCGGCCGTCTCCCCGGAACAGCGGTGGCACTTCCTTCCCCTTAAGCTCGAAGCGCTCACCGTAGTGTGAGAGCTTGGCCGACGGCGTGGGTTTTATCACGCTCTTGGCCGCCTTCCCCAGCGCACCCACGGCCTGTTTGGTTCCGGAGACTGCGCCGCTGGAGCCGGCCGTAGTGATGGCTGCCACGATGTCCGGGATGAGGCGGCCGAATGCTCGCTCGGGATTGGAGGTCCAGGTATCCCAGTCCAGCGCCGACTTGGCGAACTCAGCCGGGTTCTGGATGCCGTAGAGCAGGCCTTGGGCCATGTCATTTACGCTGCGTTGCCAGCCCATGAAGTCGACGATCGCCCGAATGGGAGAGTAGTCGATCACCATCTTCCCCATGCCGGCCACGCTCTCCACCGTGCCTTTGACCGCCTCCGTCAGGGAGTCGCCGGAGTTCAGGTTCGGGTCGAAGGTGGCCTGGATTTGCTGGCCGACGCGATCCCAAAAACCTCCTGTCGTGGGCAGAACCGCTCCAGGAGCGAATACAGAGTCGTCGACCGAGATCGGTGGCATGCCCGCGCCGAACAACTCCGGCTTGTCCAGCTCCATACGCTCCAGAAGCAGCAACCGCCTATTGATCTCAGGCCCCTGGGTTCCAGCCCACGCCGCTACTTGACGGATCGTGTCGGCCGAGGCGGTCGATAGCCAAGCACCGCGCAGCAAGTTCCATAACTCCTCACCGATGGAGTCCAGCGATGATTCGGCCTGGCGCAGCGCGTCCTTCAGGCTGCGAACTCCCTCGGGGACCATGCCCTCCAGTTGACCCATGGGTTAGCCGAGGCTGTCGGCTGGCGTGTGGGCTAATAGCGCCCGGAGTTCCTCGACCGTGCCTGCGCAGGCTCCGATGAGGGCTTGGCGCTGAGCGGTCAGTTCGTCGGCGAAGCGTTGTGCGGCCGGGCCGGTCCAGACGTTCTGCGCCATGAGCGCGATCGCCTGGTCGAGACCGGGCCTGGCTTGATCGGTGAGTTCCTCGGCTCGGCGTAAGGCCTGTTCCACTTGCTCCCGGGTCATACGTGACTCCTTCGGGTGCGACGATCAAGCTACGGACCAGGGCGTTAAGGCCATTGGACTGCGCTCCGCCTTTCGCAGCAACCGAATTGCCGGGATTGGTCTGAAGTGTCAGATGATGCGACACGCCCCCATTAGGAGATAGGAGAGTGGAGGTTCCTCCGCCTGTTCGGGCATCTTGAGCTGGGCAAATGCCCTGTATGGGCCTGGGGCACACAAGATCATGGCGCGCATGTCTCTCGACCAGCCGCCCCGGACTATCGCGGTCGCGGCGCCCAGGTCTGATCTCCTTCCGGTTTGCGGGGCTTGTTGTCCATTGGGTCGCACGCCACGATGATGAGTCACATGGGCGGGGACGGTCGGAGGCACTGGACGGCGTCCTCGGTGGCGATCCTGACAAGCAAGAAGCCCCTGAGCGGGTCATCCCAGCTCAGGGGCTTTCTCGTGCAGAGCCGACGAGGGGAATCGAACCCCTGACCTTCTGTTTACAAGGCCCCCAAACGATCTTCAGGGCCGTTCAGGTCCGTTCGCTGGGCCAGTTGGAGGTCGCCTCGCCGTTCAGGCTCGTACGGCTCAGTTCATGATTGTCCGTTCGGGTGGCTCCCCACGTGGCTCCCAAACCGGGGCCGCCGTCCCGGCCGAGATCGCCCGTGTGCACTCATGAGCAGGCACGAGGCCAGGTTAATGTATTGGGCGTCACAGACCCTATGACTGCCACCTGCTCTCTTCCCCGTAGGGCACTGTCGCAAGGCCGTCCTCCACGGGGCCACGAGGACATGCCATGAGCGATATTCTCCGTGCATGGGACGTGATGAACGTGGTGTGACTCCTCAGAATGAGGACTTCTCGGCCTGGTACAACGAGCTGGTTGCCAAGGCGCAACTCGTTGACAGGGGACCCGCCAAGGGCACCATGGTCATCCGACCGTACGGCTACCGCCTGTGGGAGCTCATCCAGGAGGAACTTGATCGCCGGATCAAGGACACCGGTCATGAGAATGCTTACTTCCCTCTACTGATCCCAGAGAGCTACCTTCGGCGAGAGGCCGATCACGTCGAGGGATTCTCGCCTGAGCTCGCCGTTGTCACTCACGCTGGCGGTAAGGAGCTCGAAGAGCCGCTGGTCGTTCGGCCCACCTCAGAGACAATCATCGGCGAGATGATGGCCAAGTGGGTCTCATCCCATCGAGACCTTCCGCTCCTACTGAATCAGTGGGCCAACGTCGTGCGCTGGGAATTGCGGCCCCGCATGTTCCTGCGCACGACGGAATTCCTCTGGCAAGAGGGTCACACAGCACACGCCGACGAGGCGGACGCCATGCGCGAGACGATGCTGGCGCTCGATCTCTACACGGAGGTTGCGCGAGACATCGCGGCGATCCCAGTAGTACCTGGCGAGAAGACACCTGGGGAGCGGTTCGCCGGCGCAGTCCGTACCTTCACCATCGAGGGCATGATGAGGGACGGCAAGGCGCTCCAAGCTGGAACCTCCCACTACATGGGCACGAATTTCGCCAAAGCCTTCGACATCCAGTACACCTCCGAAGCCGGTCGTCTCGAACTGTGTCACACCACCTCATGGGGCATGTCGACGAGAATGATCGGCGGCGTCATCATGACCCACGGCGACGACAAGGGCCTGGTCCTCCCACCCAGACTCGCCCCCTATCAAGTTGTAATCGTGCCGATTGGACGTGGCGATCAGGGCGCGCAGACCTCAGCCGCGGCACTGGAGCTTGCAGGGCGACTTAAGGCGGCCGGTATACGTACCCATGTCGATGATCGCGCACAGCTTTCACCTGGCTTCCGGTTCAATGACTGGGAACTGCGCGGCGCCCCTATCCGGCTGGAACTCGGTCCGCGTGATCTTGAGGCTGGCACTGTAGTGATGGCCAAGAGGCTGGGCGACGAAGGCAAACAAAGCATCTCGCTGTCTTCTGCACCGGAGCTCATTCCTGGCGTACTGGAGGAGTTCCAAGCCTTCCTTCTTCAGCGGGCTACCGAATACCGCGACAGTCACACCATGAGAGTGGACTCCTGGGACGCCTTCACGAAGGCGGTGGCATCGGGATGGGCGTTGGTCTTGCACTGCGGCAGACCCGCCTGTGAGGACGACATCAAGGCCAAGGTCGCAGCAACTCCGCGCTGCATTCCGCTCGACGGTACTCCGGAGACCGGATGGTGCGTGCATTGCGGTGAAGCATCGGCATATGGCAAGCGTGTCATTTTTGGGCGTGCTTACTGATCACGGTTACCACGATGCTCCGTGAGCCGGGGCTGAGGAACGAAGTCCCGGATCGTCGATCGCCCCCAGGCACGTACGGCGTCCAGCCATGCAGTGGCGATCGCAGGGCTGCATCTGTGCGGCGGAGCGGCAACCTCGGCCGGAGCGTTCGGTCAGTACGGCGGGGCGGGCGTGCGGTGGCCGGCCCGGTGTCCCGCCGCCGTCCGGGACCGGCCCCCAGGCCGCACGCCCGGACGGCGGGCGGGCGGAGGGCCGGGGGTACGGCGGCGCGCCGCGCTGCCGCTTGATACCTACAAGAGCAATTCGGCAATGCGGCAGACCAGACAGGTGTCCTGTCTCGCTTGATGGTTGACACTCTGGCCTCGCTTGATGCTTGACACCTTGATCGTCTTCTGTGCCTGCTCGTGGCGTTATCGACGCTTCGGGGGAGGCTCAGGTGGCATTGGTGGAGTTGAGCGTCGTGGAGCAGCGCTATCACGCGGTGATCGAGGTGTTGTCGGGGGCGAAGGTCACCGATGTGGCCGGCCGGTATGGGGTGTCGCGGCAGTCGGTGCATGCCTGGGTGCGCCGCTATCAGGACGGCGGCCTGGCGGAGCTGGCTGACCGGTCGCATGCGCCGAAGGCGCATCCGATGCAGACCCCGGCCGCGATCGAGGCGTTGATCTGTGAGCTGCGGCGCGCTCATCCGCGGTGGGGACCGCGAACCCTGTTGTGGGAGCTGGGACGGCGCAAGGTAGAGCCGTTGCCGTCGCGGGCGAGCATCTACCGGGTGCTGGTGCGCAACAGCCTGATCGATCCCGTGGCGCGGCGGCGTAAGCGCGAAGATTACCGGCGCTGGGAGCGGCCGGCGCCGATGCAGTTGTGGCAGATGGACATCATGGGCGGGCTGCTGCTGGCCGACGGCAGCGAGGCCAAGCTGATCACCGGTGTGGACGATCATTCCCGGTTCTGCGTGATCGCCTCGGTGGTGGCCCGATCGACCGGGCGAATGGTGTGCGCCGCGTTCGCCGCGGCGATGCGCGCCTACGGGGTGCCGCTGGAGGTGCTGACCGACAACGGCAAGCAGTTCACCGGCCGGTTCGGCGGGCCGAAGGCGGGCGAGGTGCTGTTCGAGCGCATCTGCCGGGAGAACGGCATCAAACTGCGTCACACCCCGCCGCGCACTCCGACCACCACCGGGAAGATCGAACGGTTCCATCAAAGCGTGCGCCGCGAACTGCTGGCCGAGGCGCTGCCGTTCGCCTCGCTCGAGGCCGCCCAGGCCGAGGTGGACGCGTTCGCCGAGCATTACAACACCGCCCGCCCGCACCAGGCGCTGGACATGGCCTTCCCCGCCGACTGGTTCTTCGCCGAGCGCAGCCCCGGCCAGCACCGGGCCGAGCAGGAACTACCGCTGCACCTGCCCGCCAGCCTGACCACGGTGCCCGCTCCCGCTGCCGGCGTTGCTCCTGAGGCCCCTCCCGCTGCCGGCGTTGCTCCTGAGGCCCCTCCCGCTGCCGCGCTGCCGGATCTCCCGGTCCCGGCCGTCAGTCACCTTGATCAGCTCGAACGGCCCGAGCCGATCCAGACGAGCACGGTCGATCCGCTGTCGCGCCAGGCGATCGAGGTCGATCGGGTCGTTCCTGCGTCGGGAAACCTGTCGATCGGTGGTCAGCAGCTGTGGCTCGGCCCCGATCGGGCGGGCATGCCGATCACCTTGTGGATCAGCACTCAACGGTTGCATGTGTTCACCATCGGCGGTGGCAGGCTCAAGAGCGTGGCCTCCCGGCTGACCGTCAAGGACCTGGCCGCGCTGGTCGCCTCGGGACAGGCCCGCCCGGCACCGGACGAGCCCGTCCCCGGGCCCGCGATTGCGGCGAGCGCCGTCGAGGTGGATCGGCAGGTCAGCTCGATCGGCACCATCAGCCTGGCCGGCCGGGCCCTGTGCATCGGCGCCCACCTGGCCGGCCGCCGCGTCATCGTGCGCCTGGACGGCATCACCGCCCGTGTCATGGACGACCAGCGCCTGCTGCTGCGTGCCGTGCCCTGCCCGCTCCCGCTCGCCGAGTGCGTCACCCTGCGCAACGCCCGCCCGGCCGGACCACCGCCCGGCGTTTCGACCGAGCCTGTCACCGTCCAGCGGGTGGTCTGCAGCCGCGGCCACTTCCAGATCGTCGGTCAGAAGATCCAGGTCGGCCGGGTTCACGCCCGCAAAATCCTGGACGTCACCGTGGACGACACCCACATCACCGTGCACGACAACGGCGAACCCATCCGCGTCGTCCCCCGAACCACCACCCAGGAGATCACCCGGATCAAGTCCCAGGCGCATACTAAGAAGCGAAAGATCGGCTAGGAGTGTCAAGCATCATCCGATGCCAAAGCGTCAAGCATCAAGTGAGACCAGGCAGGCAGACCAGACAGGCAGACCGGGCAGGCCCGCGTCACGCGATCATCACCGGCCTAGACGAGGAGATCAACGCGGCCGGGATACGCGGCAACGTCCCTAGCCGGACAACCGCCAAGCGCTCCCGCTCGACCAGGCGGCGGCAGGACGCACCGGACCTGCCCAAGCGCGCGATGACCAACACCACCCTTGGACGCACCTTCCATGGCGCGGACGGCAGGATCTACCGGCCGTCCCTGTTCGTCACACTCACCCTGCCCAGCTACGGCAAGGTCCGTAAGAAGCGTGGCCAGAACGAGGACTCGATCTACAAGGACGGTGACCGCTGGCGCGGTGCGGTCTCCCTCGGCTACGGCCCGGACGGGACGCGCATCCGCAAGAAGGTCTCCGGCAAGACCCGTGCTGAAGTGGTCGAGAAGGTTCGCAAGCTCAAGGAAATCCTGGCCAAGGGTGCTCCAGTCCCAGATGACCGGCTTACGGTCGGTGCGTTCCTCGATCGCTGGCTGCTCCACCTGCCCGGCCACATTTCCGATGGGACCTTGGACGACTACGAGGACACGGTACGGCTGCACCTCAAGCCAGGACTCGCCCGACACAAGCTGACCAAGCTCACCGTGGCCCAGGTCGATGCCCTGTGGCAGGCCAAGCGCAAGGCGGGCTACAAGGCGAACAGCGTCCGCAACATGCGGGCCGTGCTGCGTAAGGCCCTGGGCCAGGCGGAACGAGAGGGCTTGGTCATGCGGAACGTCGCAGCACTGTCGATGCCCCGCGCGTACCTGTCGAGGAAGGCCGAACGCTCACGGTGGAGGAGGGCAAAAGGCTCCTCGGCGCTGTCGCCGATCACCGCATGGGCGAGCTCGTCCTCCTGGCCCTCGTCTTCGGCCTGCGTTGTGGCGAGGCACTCGGGCTCATGTGGAACGCCTTCGACCTGGACGCCCGTACCCTCCGAGTCACCCACTCCGTCAAGCGCCTCAAGAACCGCGACCCGAACGCCACCGCCAAGACCCGCATCGTGATCAGCGAACTCAAGACCAGGCGGTCACGCCGCGTCCTCTGCCTGACTCCCGAACTGGTCGAGGCGATCAAACGCCACAAGGCCGCCCACAACAAGGAGCGCCTTAAGGCCGGCGAGAACTGGACGGAGCACGGCCTGATCTTCCCAACAGCTTTCGGCAACCCGTCCGACCCCGACACCTTCTCGCACCTGTTCTCCCGCCTGGCTAAGAAGGCGGGCCTCGGCCACTGGCACCCGCACGAGCCTCGCCACTCCGACGCCGCTCATGCTGGCGCAGGGCACCCCGCTTCACGTCGTCTCCGAAGTCCTCGGCCATGCGAACATCGCGATCACCAAGGACATCTACGGACACCTGGTGGAAGGCGACCGGCGCGCCGCGACCGAAGCCATATCCAGCGCCCTTCTGGGGAAACAGTCCCCGGTGGCTCCCAGGGTGGCTCCCAAAGACGCCGAAGACACCGGTTGAAGATCGGAAAGCGGAAGGCCCCTGACGGCGTAATGCCTGTTCAGGGGCCTTTCAGTTGCAGAGCCGACGAGGGGAATCGAACCCCTGACCTTCTGTTTACAAGACAGATGCTCTGCCGATTGAGCTACGTCGGCGCGGCCTATCAGTGTAGACGGTCAGCGACCCCGATGACGAGCCACCTCGTACAACGCCACACCAGCCGCCACCCCCGCGTTCAACGACTCCGCAGCCGCCCGCATGGGAATCCGTGCCACAACGTCGCACTGCTCCCGCACCAACCGCGACAGCCCCTTGCCCTCGGAGCCCACCACGATCACCAGCGGCTCGCTCAGTAGGTCGACGTCACCGATGTCCGCGCTGCCCTCGCCGTCGAGTCCGATCACGAACAGGCCGGCGTCCCGGTACTCACGCAGCGCCGCCGTGAGGTTGGCCGCCCGGGCCACGCGGAGGTTGGCCAGCGTGCCCGCGGACGTCTTCCACGCCCCACCCGTCACTCCGGCCGAACGCCGCGACGGGATCATCAGTCCGTGCGCCCCGAAAGCGGTCGCCGAACGCGCGATGGCGCCCAGGTTGCGGGGATCGGTGACGCCGTCGAGGGCCACAACCAAGGGGACTTCTGCCGCATCCTGCGCCAATTCGACCAGCTCAGAAGGGTGCGCATAGTCATAAGCCGGGATCTGCAGCACGATGCCCTGGTGAACGGCGCCTTCGGTGAGCCGGTCAAGCTTGTCGCGGGTCGATTCGAGCAGCGCTATGCCCCGCTCCGTCGCGGCCTTGATCGAGTCGCGTACGCGGTCGTCGCTCTCGATGCGCTGCGCGACGTACAGCGCGGTGGCCGGCACCCCGGCGACCAGGGCCTCGAGCACCGGATTGCGGCCGCCGATGTATTCGGGCGCGTCCTCTGAACGCCGCTGCCGAGCCGGGCCGGGTCGCCGTCCGCCTTGCTCCTCGCGGGCGATCCGCTCGGAACGGGCCTTGTCCTTGTACCAGTGACGCATCTCGGCAGGCGGGGTGGAGCCCCTGCCCTCGAGCCCGCGGCGTCCCTGCCCACCGGTGCCCTTGGACGGGCCCTTCTTCTTCGCGGGCCTGCCCGATGCCCTACCGCCTGCTGCCATGGCATTAAGCGTACTCGGGCCACCACCCACCTCACGCCTCACTCAAGATCACTCTCTGCTACGAGTACGCCGGGCACACCCGCGAAGCCGTACTGCCTGCACGCCCTCAGATCGACAGGAGCAGTTGGTTCTCTTACGCCGATAGAGGGTGACAAACCCGGCGCGGCCCCCGCCAGACCCTCCAGTTACTCTAAGTACATACATATGTTCATATTGTTTCCCGGAAGGCGAAATATATGGATAGGCGAACGTTCTCCAAGCTGCTCCTCGCGGGAACGGCCGCGGCTTCACTGCCCGTCCTCCCGACCGCCTCGGCCTCGACACTCGCGCCCGACAGATGGAAGACGCCCTTCGGCCCGCTGAAGCAGATCAAGGCCGGCGTCCTGAACATCGGGTACGCAGAGGCCGGTCCCACCGATGGTCCCGCGGTCATCCTGCTGCACGGGTTCCCGTACGACATCCAGAGCTTCGCCGAGGTGGCACCACTGCTGGCGAAGGAGGGCTATCGGGTGATCGTTCCCTACCTCCGAGGCCACGGCACGACCCGCTTCCTCTCGGACAGGACATTCCGGAACGCCCAGCAGTCGGTGATCGCCCTCGACATCGTCGCCCTGATGGACGCCCTCAAGATCAAAAAGGCGATCCTGGCCGGGTTCGACTGGGGCTCGCGTACGGGCGACATCATCGCCGCCCTCTGGCCCGAGCGCTGCAAGGCCCTGGTCTCCGTGAGCGGCTATCTGATCACCAACCGCGAGGCGCAAAAGGAGCCCTTGCCGCCGCGGGCCGAGCTGGCCTGGTGGTACCAGTACTACTTCGCCACCGAGAGGGGCCGGCTCGGCCTCGAACGGTACCGGCACGATTTCGCCCGGCTCATCTGGGAGAACGTCTCCCCGACCTGGAAGTTCGACGACGCAACGTTCGAGCGCACGGCGGTGTCCTTCACGAACCCGGACTGGGTGCCCATCGTGATCCACAACTACCGCTGGCGGCTGAGTCTGGCCGCGGGCGACCCGAGATACGACGGCATCGAGAAGCGGCTGGCCGCGGCTCCCGCCATCTCCCTGCCCACGATCACCCTCGACGGCGAACGCGACCCCTTCACCCCCGCAGGCGACGGCGCCTCCTACCGCAAGCACTTCACCGGCAAATACGCGCACCGGACCCTGCGGGGCATCGGCCACAACGTGCCGCAGGAGGCCCCGCAGCCGTTCGCCGAAGCCGTCGTCGAAGTGGACAAACTCTGAAGCAATGTACGGTCAGCAGCCCGCATCCCCGAGCTACGACGCCCCCTGCTCACCCATCCGAGCCTCCGGCCGAGGGATTCGGAACAACCCGTACAACCTCCCCAGAGCCTCAAGATCCCCGAACGCCCTCGCAGCTCCACTCTTGATCGCATCGCCAAGCGTCCCCCGCCCAGCCCCCATATCCGCCAGAACATCGTCATCCATCTCAATAACGACATCCGGCCGCTGAGCGGGCCCATGCATCGTTTCGATCGTCCCGTCGTCGACCCGAGCGTGAAAGACCTCATCGGAAACCCGGAACTCGTACACCGCCCGCAACCCCACCGCCGCCTCCGGCTCGAAGCCGACCCGCAACGCCAGCACCGCCCACCCCGCCTGGAACGCCTCCCCTTCCTTACGCTCCCCCATCGCCCACTTCATGCCCCAGCGCGCCAGAGCCAGCACCGCGGGCCCCAACTCCTCACCGGCCTCGGTCAGGGCGTATGCGGGGGTACGCGCCGGTGCAGGCAGCACGATCTTGCGTACCAGCCCCTCACGCTCGAGATGCTTCATCCGAGCCGCCAGCAGCCCGGTGCCCAGCCCGCGAAGGCTGTGCTGCAGATCCCCGAACCGCTTCGGCCCCGTCAGCAGTTCGCGCACGAGCAGCAGTGTCCACCGCTCGCCCACGATGTCCAGGGTCCGGGCAGTGGCGCAGAACTGGTTGTACGATCGCTGATCCACTTCAACATTCTAAGCTTCGGACTTCCTGTTTCTGAACTTCGTACTGTCCTTGACCCGCAGCCCGTCCGGCGCCTGCTCCACGATCGCCAGGATCTGCCGGTGGACGGGCGGGAGCGCTGGCATGCCAGAGGCGGCCTCGGCCAGGTCATCGGGTCATCTCCAGGTTCGTCTCGCGGGTGATGTGCAACGGGAACAGCGCGTCCTCGGCCGCGCTCAGCCGTTCCGACAGCTCTGCGTTCTGCTCGCGGAGTCGGGCGCCTTCGGCCTGGGCGGCGGCGATCGGGAGACGACCCCCATTCCCTGTCCACCTGCTCCGTTCGGATTAGTGAGACACCTGGCCATGGCCATGTCCGCCCGATTTTTTGCGAGCACTACGTCAGCCCTGAATTGTTGAATTGCGCAATTGCTGCGACGTCCGAAGTGGGGTCGGCGTGGGCGCTGATCGTGCGAAGATGAGAAGGATTACACTGGCGTGTTGAATCCCTGTCGCAGGTTCCTGACCTGCGAATTTGATTGTCCCAATAGCTCTGGACAATGCTTGGATAATTTGACAACGCAGATCGCTTGCCGCATCCGGTCATTGACGGTCAGAGTGGTGCCATTCCCAGCGCCGCCGCCATTGGCAGGCGTGCGGATATTCCGCTGAATCGCTGTGCGCGGTTGATCGGAGACTCCCGAGTCGGAAAGTGCAGAGGATTTCTCTGAAAGGAGATCCGATGGTCGGACGAAAAGGGATTACAGGAGCAGCTCTCGTCATCGGGCTGACAGCCGGGCTCATGGCGGGGTCGTCAGCGTCGGCGCAGGCGGGGCAGGGCGTCACCGCTGTCTCGGACAGCTCCGCCGTCCTGGCGCCGGGCTGGTCGGCCAAGTCCTACCTGGGGATCGGGTACCACGACCGTTGCAAGGGCTGGCAGCGGATAAAGACCCCGTACAGGACCGGCGCTTACATCACGACCAGCAGGCAGGTCCACTGCGAGAAGGGCGAGTGGGGCCGCCGGGCCGTGGTCAAGACGAGCCTCCAGCAATATCGCGGGCTCGGTTTCTGGCGGACGAAGGCCACCTCGGAGGTGAAGAAGGGAAGGGCGGCGTTCACCGTGACGACGACACCTTCGTGGAAGTGCTCCGGCGGTAGCCAGCTCTACCGGAACCAGACGAAGGTGCATCTCTACTCTCTCCTGCGTGGAAGCGAAGTGGCCACCCTGTACAAGCGGACGCAGGAGCGCCGGATCCGGTGTTGATCCCGGGCTGGAACGGTGACGTAGCTCGGCCGGATTTCGGCCCTTGGCGCTCGCGAGAGCGTCAAGGGCGTTTTCTTCCGAAGGAGTGAGCGGCGGATGAGATCGCGCGAGAGAAGGCAGGTTCCCGCGTGGCGCCTGATCGTCGTCGGAGTCGTACCGGCCCTGGCCTTCGTGCTGTGGGCGACGGTCTCGGTGGCGGAGGAGGCACCGTACGAGCACATCAAGAGGCAATACATCGCCGCCGTAGACGCGGTGTGTGAGGAAGTGTCCCGACAGTCGGATCTCCGCGAGGAGCCACCTGCGAACCTGCGCGAGGAGGTGGACGAACTGCGCCGCGCGTCGGAGTCGATGACCAGTGCCATCGCCGCGATAGAAGCGATCGCGCCGCCCGATGGTGACGTCCCGCGGGTGCGGGAGAGGTTCTTCGTGCCCGCCAGGGCGCTGGCCGCGAGCCTGCGCGAACTCAGTGGAAGCGCGGAGACGGCGATGCGCGCGGGCAGGGAGGGCGAGGCGAAGAAGGCGGTGGAACAGTCCTTGGAACCGGACGAGAACGAGAAGGCGCTGCGATCCTTCGCGGCGGAGTACGGCTTCCGGGCATGCGCGGGTGAATGACCACGGCGCCCGAGTAGACCGTAGAATTCCGGACTTATTTGGACAATTCAGGTAATCTCATTTGCTCTCAGGTGTCAGCAGGCCATGCCGGAGTCGTCGGCACGGCCGGATGACGGTGCCGGACAGGGCAGGTGAAGATGCCGGAATTACCGGGGACATCAGGCTCGCAGGGGGACGAGCCTGGCCCGCAGTGGTCGGGCATGGGAGCGCGGCCTGGGCGAAAGCCGGTCCAGCCGGACCCGGCCGCGGGCCCGGTGGCGGCCCTCGCGTATCGGCTGTGGGAGCTCAAGACGAAGGCGGGCGACCCGTCCTACGCGGAGATGTCGACCCGTATGGGCGCGGCGGCCTCGAAGTCCTCGCTGGCGGCCGCCGCCCGGGGGCAGGTGCTCCCGACCTGGGAGACGACGTGGGAGTTCGTCCGGGTGCTCGCCGTCCACCGGCTGAAGCAGGACGCCGCGGAGGCCAGGCGCGAGTGGCGAGCCCACTGGGAGCGGGCCGCGAGCGCCGCACGTAGCGAGACCACCGAGGGCCGTACGGGTCACGACGAGACCAGTACCGGACACATCGGGACCACCGAGGACCATACGGGTCACGACGAGACCAGTACCGGGCGCATCGAGACAGAGGTCCGTACGGCGGAGCGCCTCGAACGCCGAGCCCGGCCTCTCCTTGCCAGGAGGACGGCCATGATCGCAGCGGTCGCGACCGCCGGTGCCGCCCTCTTCACCTGGCTCGCCCCGCTCTCCGGAAACGACGAGCCCACCGCGTCTGCCACCCCGGCTCGGGCCGCCTCCCCCTACGACGATTCCGCCTTCGAGCAGGACGTCACCCATCCGGACGGCACGGTGGTGAAGACGGGGACGGAGTTCACGAAGATCTGGCGGATCAGGAACACCGGCACCATCCTGTGGCGGGGTCGCTATCTCACCCGGCTGAACGACACCCCGTGCCGCGCCCCCAAACGGGTCGAGATCCGCATGGTCCAGCCGGGCGAGCCCGTCGACATCGCGGTACGCGTCCGCGCATCGGACTCCCCCGGCAGATGCAAGATCTATTGGAAGATGACCGACGAGACCGGGACTCAGCTGCTGTCCGCCAAGAAGCCGATCTTCCTGGACGTGGTCGTCGGCTGATCAGCGCGCCATCACCGGCATCAGCCCACACAACGCCCTCCCAGAAGTACGGCAGCCACAGCACCCGGATCGGTGAGCAGCACATCATGTGGCCCGTCCAGCGCGATGGTTCGATAGCCGACCGCCTCAGCGAACCTGTCAAAGGCAAAAGTCTGCGGCCGGCAATAGACCCCTGTCCCAGGGATCCGATCGACGGCCCCGGTCAGGCGAGTGCCTTCGGAGAAGGTACGCAGCGGCTGCGGACGCAACCGCTCCTGAAGCCACGCGGCGTCGGCCGGATCGGTGATGCCGAAGGTCGCCGGCGCGGGGGCGGGTACCTGCCAGCCATCGGCCGAAGCCTGAACGAACTTTACGAACCCTTCGGGAGCAAGGCTGAGCATGCTGTCCCCGTTCGTCCCGGCCCAGCCCTCCACCATGATCACATGGTCAACGCGTTCAGGACGGAGGTCGGCCGCCTGCCGTACCACCAAGCCCGCATAACTGTGCCCAACCAGCACAACACCGCCGCCAGAACGGACATCGACCACATGACGGCCCTCGACGTGGGCCTCAGCACCGCCCTCAGCCCCGCTCTCAGCACCGCCCTCAGCACCGCCCTCAGCCCCAGCCGCGGCCCCGGTCGGTGCCTCAGCCCCGACCCCAGCCTCGGTCTCAGCCCCGGCTCCCGCGGTCTGGGCCCAGGCCTCGGCTTGGGCTTGGGCTTGGGCTTGGGCTTCGGCTTCGGCTTCGGCTTCGGCTTCGGCTTCGGCTTCGGCAGCGTCGAGTGCGGCGACGACCTGCGCCACATGGTCGTGCAGACCCACGTCACGGCCATACACGAGGTCCGGAACGACGGTGCGCGCTCCTGCGCGTTCGAGCAACGGAACAACGCGATCCCACGCCCAGGGACCATGCCACGCACCGGAAACCAGAACAAAGGTGGTCATAGACGGATCTCCGCGCGAAGCCGCGGCAGCACCCGGTCAGCGAACTCCTCCAACGCCGCACGATGGTCATCGACAGCGAACCGGATCACCACGTGCCGCACTCCAGCCGAGGCGTACGCGTTCAGCCAATCGACCGCATCGGCCGCAGATCCGGCAAACGTGGCCTGAATGGTCTCGATGAACTCGAGCGGCGCGTTGTAGTAGCGCTCAATACTGGTCCGCAGACGTCCTCGCGCCCGCTCGGCGTCATCATCGAGACAGACCGTCGCGTACAGCGCAGGCGTGATCACCCGCGCTTCCTCGCCCGCAGCAGGTCCCACCAGGGAGTCCGCCTCATCCCCAGCAGGTCCCATCAGCGCCGCCTCCCCGACCCCGCGACCGCGCAGACGTGCCGCCTCCCCGACCCCACGACCGCCCAGACGTGCCGCCTCCCCGACCCCGCCACCGCCCGGACGTGCCGCCTCCTGAACCACGCCCCATTCATGGGCGTACGTCTCACTTGTCGGCGGGTACGGCAGCCACCCATCGGCCAGTCGTCCCACGCGCCGCAGCCCCGACGCGCCGCTTCCCGCGAGCCAGACCGGCGGCCCCCCGACCTGCGCGGGTTTGGGTTCCAGCACCACATCTTGGAAGTCGAAATGCGCACCCTGGTACGTCACCGCCCCGCCAGCCCACAATTGCCGCATCACGTCGATCGACTCTTCGGTACGGCTGACCCGGCGCTTGAACGCGACGCCGAGCGCATCGAACTGTGCCTCGGTGTTCGGATGTGGGAATCCGGCGCCCATCCCGGCAATGAGGCGCCCGTCGGCGATCCTGTCCAGCGTGGCGAGTTGATGGGCCAGAAGGATCGGATGACGCAAGGCGGGCAGGAGCACGGCTGTGCCGAGCGTCACTCGTTCCGTCACGGCGGCTACCGCAGACAGAAGCATCAGCGGATCCGCGCGGTGACGGGTCACCGGGCTGTCGCCGGCCCAGACGGAGTCGAAGCCGAGATTCTCGGCCAGTCGCGCCTGCTCTACCAGCGCGGACGGCTCCCGATCGCCCAGAACGACCCAGTCACGAGTCGGCAGCAGATAGCCGACCTGAGGCCTCGTCATAGTTCCTCCAGTGAAGTGATCACGATCGGATCCTAAAGCATTGACTTCCTGTTTTTGAAGTCTAAGATTCACTTTCAAGAAGACGAGGCAAGGAAACCGACATGACGAAACCGCTCTATACCGCCCAGGCACAGGTGACCGGCGGCCGAGCACACGGGCACGGGCGTTCCAGCGACGGGATGCTGGACGTTAACCTGCGCCAGCCGAAAGAACTGGGTGGCGATGGTGATGGGACAAATCCGGAGCAGCTGTTCGCGGTCGGCTATGCCGCCTGCTTCTCCGCTGTCCTGACGATGCTTGGGCAACGGCAGGGGTTGAAGGCAGGAGACGCGGCGGTGGACTCCAGAGTCATGCTGATCCCGAACGCCAACGGCACGTTCAAGCTCGGGGTCGAGTTGGACGTCACGTTGCCCTCGATCGAGGACCCGGCACAGGCCGCCGGCCTGGTGCGCACCGCGCACCAGGTGTGCCCGTACTCCAACGCCACACGCGGCAACATCGACGTCGCCCTGTCAGTGAATGGCTCCGCGCTCTGAGGCGAATACGCGCGACGAGTCCAACGTGAAGGTGCCAGCTCAACGCCAGGGCGCCGAGCAACGAGCTCTAAGCTGCCCTGGGTTGGTTGGATGCGCCCCGAACTGCAAGCAAGCTGGGAGTCGTGCCCGCCCTTTCCTGTGACAACGAAACTTGAGCTTGTGGTTACCGAAGCTAGTGGGTCTGCCACGGAGCGGACCTAGTGGGACAGCTCCCAGCGAGCCCCGTGCGGTGTGTCCTCCACCGTGATCCCCGCCGCCGTCAGCTGGTCCCTGATCGCGTCAGCCGCCTCGTAGTCCTTGCGCGCCCGAGCGGCCCTACGCTGGTCCAGCGCCACGGCCACCAGCGCGTCGACCACCGGCTTGAGGTCGGACTTCGCGGAGCGCCACTGGGCCGAGCGCGGATCGAGGCCCAGCACGTCGAGCATGTTCTGGGTCTCGGCCAGTAGCCGTGCCACCGCTTCCTTGTCGCCCCTGGCCAGCGCCACGTTGCCCTCGCGGACCACCTCGTGCACGACCGCGAGCGCCTGCGGGGTGCCCAGGTCGTCGTCGAGCGCGTCGCTGAACGCCTGCGGCAGTGGAGCGTCGGCGTCGACGTCGTGGATCACTTCGGCGGCCCGGGTCACGAAGCCCTCGATGCGCTGGTAGGCGGCCGCGGCCTCCCGCAGCGCCTCCTCCGAGTAGTCGATCGACGAGCGGTAGTGCGGTGCCGCGAGGTAGTAGCGCAGCTCCACCGGGCGTACTTTCTGCACCATCTCCGGGATCAGCAGCGAGTTGCCGAGCGACTTGCTCATCTTCTCGGCGCCGATCTTGACCAGGCCGTTGTGCATCCAGTAGCGGGAGAAGCCGTCTCCGGCCGCCTGGGACTGGGCGAGCTCGTTTTCGTGGTGCGGGAAGATCAGGTCGAGGCCGCCGCCGTGGATGTCGAACGTCGGCCCGAGGTATTTGGTGGCCATGGCCGAGCACTCCAGGTGCCAGCCAGGACGGCCGGGGCCCCAGGGGGTCGGCCAGGTCGGCTCGCCGGGCTTGGCGCCCTTCCAGAGGGCGAAGTCGCGCGGGTCGCGCTTGCACGACTCGTCGTCGGTGTCGGCCGCCGCACGCATGTTGGCCAGCTTCTGGTTGGACAACTTGCCGTAGCGGTCCTCGTAGGAGACGACGTCGAAGTAGACGTCGCCGCCCGACGCGTAGGCGTGGCCGAGATCGATGAGCCGCTGCATCAGGACGATCATCTCGGGCACGTGACCGGTCGCGCGGGGCTCGACGGTCGGGGGCAGGCAGCCGAGAGTGTCATACGCCCAGGTGAAGGCGCGCTGGTTGCGCTCGGCGACCGTGAACCAGGGGACGCTCTCCTCGGCGGCCACCCGGATGATCTTGTCGTCGATGTCCGTGACGTTGCGGCAGAACGTCACGTCATATCCGGAACGCAGCAGCCAGCGGCGCAGCACGTCGAAGTTGACGCCCGAGCGGATGTGCCCGACGTGCGGGGGAGCCTGCACGGTCGCCCCACACAGGTAGATCGACGCCCGGCCGGCTTCGACCGGAACGAATTCGCGGATGGCACGTGCGCTGGTGTCGTAGATGTGCAGGCTCACGAAAGAAGGCTAACGCCTAAGCCAACATCACAGGTCCTTTTAATCACGCGCGCATGATGACCTTCTCCGGACTTATGCGGACAATTAGCCGCTCGACCCCTGGCTTGTCCTCCCAGGGCTTACCGGTGTACTTCAGCGAGAGCTCCTGGATGAGGTCGCCCGCGGGGTCCTCCTCCATGGTCACGCGACCACGGACCTCGGCGTAGCGGTAGGGGTTCGCCGGGTCGATGACGAGCAGGCTGGCCCGGGGGTCGCGCTCGAAGTTGCGCGGCTTGCGCCGCCCCTTGGCGGTGGAGAAGAGGACGTCGTCACCGTCCGTACGCACCCACACGACCGTCGACTGAGGTCCGCCGTCGGGATTGATGCTGGTCACCGTCGCGTAATTGGGCGCGTCGAACAGCTCGCGCACGTCCCCTGAGAGCTCGGTCATGTATCTCCCTTGATCGGTCCTGACCCCCATTGTTCTGTAGGCTCGAACCGCCATGGACGTGACTCCCCCTTCTACGCTCCGACGCCTGGGCATCGCCCTCGCCGGTCTCGCGGTGGCCGGCCTGACGGCAGTCGCCTGCGTGCTCTCCTTCGACGACCTGCGGGTGCTGGCCATCCGCGGCGAATCCCGACCCGACCTCGCCTTCCTCTATCCGGCCGGCTTCGACGCGCTCCTGGTCGTCGCGCTGATCGGCGTACTCCTGCTGCGCTCGGCCCGTCTGCTGGTACGCGCCCAGGCGGCGCTCGTGCTGGTCCTGCTCATCGTGGCCGCCGCCGCGTCGAACGCCTTGACGGCGCTCCAGATCCAGCTCGACGTACGGCCTCTCGCGGTGGGAGTGGCGGTCGCGCCGTGGGTCATGCTGGCGATCGCCCTCTGGCTGTGGTTGCTGCTCATCAAGCACGTCCAGGCCCGCAGGACGTCCACAGACGACGATGACGACGGTACGGCGGAGCAGGACATCGTGCCCTTCCACCGGAACCGCCCCCCCGAGACCCCGCCGCCGCTGACCAAGCCGCTGCACCACCCTGTGCTGGAGACCACCCCGGTCGTCGGCCCCACACCCGCCCCGGAAACCCCGCCCATCTCCGCCCGCGTGACCCACTGGCCCGCCACCCCCGGACAGGATCCGGACGCCGAACCGACGCATCTGCCGCTACCCAGCCCCGAACCGACTGCCGAGTGGCCCCGCCAGCCGGCGAGGGCCCAAGAGCCGGCAGCCGGGCGCGAGCGGGCCCACCGGTCAGATCGCGACCCTGAGTCCGAAGTACGCGCCCCTGACGGCGAGGGCCGGCCGGAGCCCGAGTCGACGCCGCCAGGGCCGGTGGCACTGCCGCACATGCGCCAGACGCCCGACTCGCGGCCACAGACACAGTCACAGCCGGAGTCCCACTCCCAGGCCCGCAGGGAGGATGACGCCAACCGGGTGAGTACGGCCTCGCAAGCTACCGGGCCGTGGCACGAGCCGGAATCGAGGCCGGAGCCGGGCAACCGTACCCATCCGGGCGGACGGCCGCAGCCAGGCGGACGAGGTGAACCAAGCGGACGCGGTGAGTTAGGTACACGCACTGAGCCCAGCGAACGCACCGAGCCAGGTACACGTGCCGAGCCGGGTGGGCGCACTGAGCCCGGCGGAGAGGACGGGCGCGACGGAGACGGCGAGCCCGATCGACACACCGAGCCCGACGGACGCACCGAGCCGGGCGATCGGCTCGAGCCGCAAGCCGCTGACACGCCCGCGCGAGCGCCGAAGCTCCGCCGTGGCCTGCGCAAGCGTGCTCAGGAACCCGCCGACGAAGAACCCCGAGGCGCGACGGCGGCCCCATCCCTCCCGGAACCCGAGCCAACCCCAGAGTCCGAGCCAACCCCGGAGCCTGAGCCAACCCCGGAGCCTGAGCCTGCCCCAAAACCCGTACCGACCTCTGAGGCGAGCGCCGAGCCACAGTCGGCCCCTGAGGCCAGCAACGAGCAGAAGCGTCCGGTGCGCTGGGGCGATCGGGTGAAGCCGACCGACGTCCTCGTCCACCCCCGCACCCCTCTCGTCACCGACCGGGACACCGACACCCAACCGGTCCGGGTCTTCAGCGACGTCCAAGCCGCACCTCCCCGCGCCAGACCTGCCGGAGCCGCCGGAGCCGGAGCCGGAGCCGCCGAACAGGCCGGAACCAAGGCCGGAGTCGCCGAACGGGCCGAAGCGGAGCCCGACCCCGACCCCGACCCCGACCACGGCCCGGAAGCCGCCGACCCCGGCGAGTCCGCCACTACCCGCACGCTGCAGGACCGCGCCCTGGAGGACACCGCCCCTCACCCCGTCATAGAAGACGACGCCCCCTCGGGCCGGCTCCGCAGCACCCCCCTCCCGCCCGAGGACTGAGCCGGCGCAGCAGAAGTGCCGCCCGGTGAACCGACACGGCAGAAGACAGCAGAAGACCCGCCCGGTTTAAGTACCGGGCGGGTCTTCGCGTACCGTTCCGCGCCGAAGGGGGTTCGGCACAGTCGCGGAACTGCCTAAGCCATCGTCTAAACGCTCCTACCACTGCCCCGCCGCAGCCCGGCCACGAGCCCGACACCCACAATGGCCAGAACGACCTGCATGACGAGTTCGATCCAGTCGATGCCATTGGTGGTGGCGACGCCGAGTACCTGCGCGATGAGCGTGCCCACCAGGGCGGCGACGATACCGACGACGATGGTGAGGATCCACCCGATGGCCTGCCTGCCAGGAAGCAGCAGTCGACCGAGGGCGCCGATCACGGCGCCGATCACGATGGCGCCAAGGATGGACTGGATTGTCATGACCAAACCTCCCAGTGAGGGTGAGCCGTTCACTCTCGAGGGAGATCAGTACCCGGCCACGCGCGAATATGCGTAGGTGCTGGGAAACAGCAGGTCAGATTGGGGTTCCTCCGGTTCGGCCCGTTTTTCCGGTGCTCATCCTTGCCACGATGAGGACGCCGATGACCGCCAGGACGAGCTGGATGATGTGCTCCAGCCAGTCGATGCCTCTGGTGTCGGCCCAGCCGAAGGCCTGAGCGACGAGCGTGCCGAGCAGAGCTGCCACGATGCCGACGATCAGCGTCAGGCCGATGGACATGTTCTGCTTACCGGGCACTATCAACCGGGCCAGTGCTCCGACAATGGCGCCGATGACGATTGCGGAAACAATCGCGCCGATCATGTGTAGCTCCCCCCGAAGACGTTCCACATGTCTCCAGAAGGACTTACCCGACATATCGGGAAAGTACCCTCGGGAAGGCGGCGATCCGTACCGCGCCAGTAACGGACCGCCGCCCCCGTTCGCTCGGCGGGCCGGAGGCAGCGCCCGCCAGGATACCCTCAACGGATCCCGTAAGAAGACGCCGCAGTGCCGGTAAAGGTTGACGAACGCCGCGTCTGACGACGAACTGCCTAGAAAGACGAAGAGACGAAGAGACGAAGAGCTCTAAGCGACAACGAGCGCGGTCGCGATGGCCGCGACCCCTTCGCCCCGCCCGGTCAGCCCCAGCCCGTCCGTGGTGGTCGCGCTGAGGCTCACAGGCGCCCCCAGAGCGGCGCTGAGCGCCTTCTCGGCCTCTGTACGGCGAGGCGCGAGCTTGGGCCGGTTACCGATGATCTGGACGGCGACATTGCCGATCTCGAAGCCCGCCGAACGTACCTGGCGCGCGGTCTCCTCCAGCAGCGTGACACCCGAGGCGCCCGCCCAGCGTGGGTCGGCGGTGCCGAACAGGCCACCGAGATCGCCGAGCCCGGCGGCGGACAGCAGTGCGTCACAGGCCGCGTGCGCGGCGGCGTCGCCGTCGGAGTGGCCCGCGAGCCCCACCTCGCCCGGCCAGTGCAGGCCGGCGAGATGCAGGTCTCGCCCTGAAACGAACGGGTGGACGTCGACTCCGACGCCCACCCGTGGAAGCTTCGTGTTCAGGAGTTGAGAACCTCGTCGAGCAAGGCCTCCGCCTTGTCCTCATTGGTCTTCTCGGCGAGGGCCAGCTCACTCACCAAGATCTGACGGGCCTTGGCGAGCATGCGCTTCTCACCGGCGGACAGGCCGCGCTCGCGGTCCCTCCGCCACAGGTCCCGGACCACCTCGGCGACCTTGTTGACATCGCCGGACGCGAGCTTCTCCAGATTGGCCTTATAGCGCCGGGACCAGTTGGTCGGTTCCTCGGTGTGCGGCATCCGAAGAACATCGAAAACCTTCTCAAGGCCTTCCTGGCCGACAACATCGCGCACGCCGACGAGTTCTGCGTTTTCTGCTGGCACCTGGACGGTAAGGTCGCCCTTGTCGACCTTGAGCACCAGGTAGGTCTTTTCCTCACCCTTGATGGATCGCTTCGTGATTGCTTCGATCCGAGCAGCCCCATGGTGGGGGTAGACGACAGTGTCGCCGACCTGGAAAGTCATGTGACAAGTACCCCTTCCGCTGTACTCCAGAGTACCACGCATCCACAGGCTCCCGGAACAGTGAAATCATCATAACTGCAGGTCAAAGCGGCATATTGGGGGTTGACAAGCCGTCAACTCTATGAATCGCATATGCGGGCATAGCTAATGACCTGCAGGGGTGCGGATATGACCATGGATTCGGGTGGATATGGTGGGCGCTGCCCTACATGCATGCGCAAGACCCTAGGAGAACCCGCTCGTGACCCGCAGTCGCTGGATTGTCGCCGCCGCCGTCTTCCTGGCTGCCCCCGTGCTCGCTGGCTGTTCGGCTGGATTCGACGCCGCTACCAACAAGCCGTATGCCCCCAATGAGGCCGGTGTCCTCTTCGATCAGGCCAAGAACTACGGCACACGTGGCATCCATATCCCCCAGGCGTTCATCCTCGGCCCCGACCCCGGCGCACAGCTCGTCTATGGCGGCTCCGCCCCGGTCTACCTGAACATCCTCAACACCAACGGCGCCCCTGACACGCTCACGGCGGTCAACGCCGGCAACATGGCCACCGCGAAGGTGACCGCGCCGATCCAGCTGCCGAGCAACCAGCTCGTCAACACCGGCAAGCCAAGCCCGCAGATCATGCTGGAAGGCATCTCCAAAGGCCTCAGGGGCGGCGAGAGCATCCGCCTGGACCTCCAGTTCGCCAACGCCGGGGTCGTGTCCATGAACGTCCCTGTGGTCACGCGCAGCCGCGAGTTCAAGGACTACCCGCCGGCGCCCAACGCGACCCCCGCGCCGACGCCTTCCCCCTCGGCCACCGCCGCCGCCGAGGCCGAAGCGGCCCACTGACGCCAAGAGAAAGCCTGACGCCAAGAGCCTGGCGCCATGAGAAAGCCCCGGTCCGGCACGAGAGGAAGCCTGTACGTGCCGAACCGGGGCTGACCCTGTCAGCTCTCCAGGTCAGCTCTCCAGGTCAGCTCTCCAGCGCGTCGAACTTGTAGCCCAGCCCGCGCACCGTCAGGATGCAGCGCGGATTCGACGGATCCGATTCGATCTTGGCGCGCAGCCGCTTGACATGAACGTCGAGCGTCTTGGTGTCGCCCACGTAGTCGGCGCCCCACACCCGGTCGATGAGCTGCCCCCGGGTGAGCACCCGCCCGGCGTTGCGCAGCAGCACCTCCAGGAGCTCGAACTCCTTCAGCGGCAGCTGCACCTGCTCACCGCGTACGGCCACCACGTGCCTGTCGACGTCCATGCGCACGGGACCCACCGCCAGCACCGCGGACTCCAGCTCCTCCACGGCGTCGCCCTGGCGGCGCAGCACGGCGCGGATGCGGGCGACGAGCTCGCGCGAGGAGAACGGCTTGGTCACGTAGTCGTCGGCGCCCAGCTCCAGGCCCACGACCTTGTCGATCTCGCTGTCCTTGGCGGTCAGCATGATGACCGGCACCTTGGAGCGCTGCCGCAGCGAGCGGCATACCTCGGTGCCCGGCAGTCCGGGCAGCATCAGGTCGAGCAGCACCAGGTCGGCGCCGCTCCGGTCGAAGGTGTCGAGCGCCTCCGGCCCGGTCGCCGCTACGGAGACCTCGAAGCCTTCTTTGCGGAGCATGTACGACAAGGCGTCGGAGAACGACTCCTCGTCCTCGACCACGAGAACTCGGGTCATTTTGCGGCCTCCAGGGTGTTCGGGGGTGGTACGACCACCGCGGTGCCGCCGAATGCGGGCAGCCGCAGCGTGAATGTGGAGCCGGAGCCTTCCTTGCTCCAGACGGAGACCTCGCCGGCGTGCGCCGCGGCGACGTGCTTGACGATGGCGAGGCCGAGGCCGGTGCCGCCGGTCGCCCGGGATCTGGCCGCGTCGACGCGGAAGAAGCGTTCGAAGATGCGTTCCAGCGACTCTTCCGGAATGCCGATGCCCTGGTCGCTGACGCTGATCTCGACGGAGTCGCCGGCCGGTCTGACGCTGACGACGACCCGGGTGTGTTCGGGGCTGTAGGCGACGGCGTTGTCGATGAGGTTGCGCAGGGCGGTGACGAGCAGTTCGTCGTCCCCCCAGATGCGCAGGCCCTCCGTGCCGCCGGTGACCAGCGTGATGTCCTTGGCGATGGCTCTGGTGTTGCAGTGGTCTATGGCGTCGTGGACGGATTCGTCGATCGAGACCTGGCCGGGGGTGGGGATGGGCTCGGCGCCCTGGATCCGGCTCAGCGTGATCAGGTCCTGCACGAGGTAGGTGAGCCGGGCGGCCTCGTGCTGCATGCGCCCGGCGAACCTGGTGACGGCCTCGGGATCGTCCGCGGCGTCCTGGATGGTCTCGGCGAGCAGGCTCAGCGCGCCGACGGGGGTCTTGAGCTCGTGGCTGACGTTCGCCACGAAGTCGCGGCGGACGGCCTCGACCCTGCGCCGCTCGGTCTGGTCCTCGGCGAGCACCAAAACCTGGCCGTACGAGCCGAGCGGGGCCACCCGGACCGCGAAGTTCGTGATCTCCTGGCCGAACTTGTGCCCGGCCACGTCGATCTCGCTCTCGCGGATCTCGCCGTCCCGGCGTACCTGCCTGGCCAGCGCGAGAAGCTCGGCCGCCATCAGCCGGTCGCCCTTGACCAGCCCGAACGCGCGGGCGGCCGAGCTGGCCCGCAGCACGCGGTCGTGCGCGTCGAGCACGACCGCGGACGACGGAAGTACGGCCAGCACCGACGCCACGCCCTGCGGCAGGGCGCCGGCCTCCTGGTCGCCGGCCGTCGCGGCCCTGTTCTGGGTCTCGATCTGGTTGCGGTAGAACAGGACCGCCAGCGCTCCCACGACGAACCCCGCCAGGGCCGTCAAGCTCATGGCCATCTCACTCATGCTTTCGATGGTAGGCGGCCTTGTCCAAGTGACAGCCCTTCCACCTGCGGATGAACGGCCCTTTCCGGGAAAGTTCATCTCGCTGTAGGAGTTCGTTCATCAAGGGCAACGTACGGTGACGACATGCGCGACGCGTACCATGAAGAACTCGATTCCCTGACTGACAAGCTGGTCGAGATGACCAGACTGGTCCGCTCGGCCATCTCCAGAGCCACCACGGCCCTGCTCGACTCCGACCTCCAGCTCGCGGAGAGCGTGATCTCCAGGGATGTGGAGGTGAACGCGACGTTCGAGCAGCTCGAGGCGTCCATCTTCGAGCTGATGGCCAGGCAGCAGCCGGTGGCCGTGGACCTGCGGCTGGTCATCACGGCCCTGCGGATGGGCACGGACCTGGAGCGCATGGGCGACCTGGCGGTGCACGTGGCCAAGGTCGCGCGGCTGCGCCACCCCGAGACGGCCATCCCGGCGGAGGTACGGCCCACGATCCTGCAGATGGGCCAGATCGCCGAGACCCTGGTCACCAAGGCGGGCGGCTGCATCGCCTCGCACGACGTGGAGTCGGCGCTGGAGCTGGAGGCCGACGACGACGCCATGGACAAGCTGCACCGGCGGCTGTTCAGGAACATCCTGGCCAAGGACTGGCCCCACGGCGTGGAGCCGGCGATCGACATCACGCTGATCGGCCGTTACTACGAGCGTTATGCCGACCACGCGGTCCGCGTGGCCGGTGACGTGGTCTACCTGGTGACGGGCTCCCGCCCGACGGCCACCTGACCTGAGCTGACCTGAGCTGATGACGGCGGGGCGCGCGATGCGCCCCGCCGTCGGTGTTCAACGGCCCTGGTTGGCGACCGCCTCGATCGCCGCCTTCGCGGCCTCCGGGTCGAGGTATTCGCCGCCGCGCTGGAGCGGCCGGAACTCGGCGTCCAGCTCGTAGCGCAGCGGGATGCCCGTGGGGATGTTGAGCCCGGCGATCTCCTCGTCGGGGATGCCGTCGAGGTGCTTGACCAGCGCTCGCAGCGAGTTGCCGTGCGCCGCCACCAGCACGGTGCGCCCGGCCGCGAGATCCGGGAGGATCTCGTCGTACCAGTAGGGCAGCATGCGGTCGACGACGTCCTTGAGGCACTCGGTGCGCGGCATGAGCTCGGGCGGCAGCAGGGCGTAGCGCGGGTCGCCCGCCTGGGAGTATTCGTCGCCGTCGGCGATCGGGGGCGGCGGGACGTCGAAGGAGCGCCGCCAGAGCATGAACTGCTCGTCGCCGAACTCCTCGCGGGTCTGCGCCTTGTTCTTGCCCTGGAGGGCGCCGTAGTGGCGCTCGTTGAGCCGCCACGAGCGCTTGACGGGCAGCCAGAGCAGGTCGGCCTCGCCGAGGGAGAGCTGGGCCGTCTGGATGGCCCTGGTCAGCAGGCTGGTGTGCACCACATCGGGCCGGACCCCGGCCTCCACCAGGAGCTTGCCGCCCCGGCGGGCCTCGTCCTCGCCCTTGGCCGAGAGGCTCACGTCCACCCACCCGGTGAACAGGCCTTTCGCGTTCCAGTCACTCTCGCCGTGCCGTAGCAGCACCAAAGTCGCCATGCGGGCAATCCTATGGCGGGCGTCAGTCGCCGGTCCGCGCCGGACCCGGGAAGCCGGCTGTCCGCGAAGCCGGCGGCCGTCAGCCGTCGGTCCGGGCCGGATCCGCGAAGCGGGCGAACGCCTGGAGGTTGGCCAGCGACTCGCCGCGTTTGGCGCGCCATGCCCACTCGCGCCTGATCGACGAGGCGAAGCCGAGCTCCAGGGCCCTGTCGAACCAGTCGTCGGAATAGGTCAGCACGCAGCCGAGCAGCCGGTCGATCTCCTCTTCCGTGATCGCCGTGAGCGGCACCCGACCGACGAGGTAGACGTCGCCGACGCTGTCGATGGAGAAGTGGACGCCGTACATGCCGCCGTTCTTGGCGAGCAGCCACTTGTAGAACTCGGTGTGGTTCTCGTCGGGCTGGCGGCAGAAGAACGCCTCGACGTGCAGCGCCTGATCGCCGATGATCAACCACGTCATCGTGGCGAGTTTGTGCTGCCCGGGCAGCTTCACCAGGAACGCCCCCGGCCGTGGCTCGTCAAAGGAGACGTCCGCGGCCTTGAGCGCGGTTTCTACGACTTCGCGCATGTCGTACAGCCTACGGAACGACCGGCCGGCCCATGGAACGACCGCCTATGAGATGACGGCGACCGGCAGTCTGTGCAGGTCGGCGACGGCGTCCGCGTAGACCTCCATCAGCCGCGACGACGTGGCCTGCCAGCCGAAGGCCGCCGCGTGCTCACGGGCGCCGGCCGACAGGCCGTCGCGCCAGGCCGGCGCGGTGACGAAGCGACGCAGCGCGCGGGCCCACTCGTGCGAGTCGTGGCCGTCCACGAGCACGCCCGACACGCCATCCTGTACGGCCGTGCGCAGCCCGCCCACGGCGGCCGCGGCGACGGGGGTGCCGCACGCCTGTGACTCCAGGGCGACGAGGCCGAACGACTCGCTGTAGGACGGCACGACGGTCACGTCGGCCGCGCGGTACCAGTCGGCCAGCTCGTGCTGCGGCGCGGGCGGCACGAGCCGGACGACGTCGGAGATGCCCAGCTCGGCGGCGAGCTCGGCGAGCAGGGACGGCCTGGCCAGGCCGTTGCCCGACGGGCCGCCCACGCACGCGACGACCAGGCGCTCGCGCAGCGAGGGGTCGTCGATGAGCATCCGCGAGGCGGCGCGCAGCAGCACGTCGGGCGCCTTCAGCGGCTGGATCCGGCCCACGAACAGCAGGACGTGCGCGTTCTGCGGCAGTCCGAGGCGGCGCCGGGAAGCCCCTTGTGAAGCGGGCTGGAAGACCGTGAGGTTGACACCCGGGTTCACGACCGCGACGCGTTCCTCCTGCGCCCCGTACAGCTCCATGAGCTCGTTCGCCTCATCGGCGGTGTTGGCCACGAGCCGGTCGGCGATCTCCACGACCTGCTGCTCACCCACTACGCGGGCCGGCGGCTCGGGCTGGTCGTTCTGGGCCAGCAGCAGGTTCTTCACCTTGGCCATGGTGTGCATGGTGTGCACCAGAGGCACGCCCCAGCGCTCCTTGGCCAGCCAGCCGACCTGGCCGGACAGCCAGTAGTGCGAGTGGATGACGTCATAGCGGCCGGGGTCGTACATCGCCTCGGTCCGCAGCACGCCGGACAAAAACGCGCAGAGCTGGCCGGGCAGGTCGGCCCTGGTCAGCTCCTCGTACGGTCCGGCGGTCAGGTGGCGGACCATGACACCGGGGGCGAGTTCGGACACCGGTGGCAGGTCACGCCCAGTGGCCCGGGTGAAGATCTCCACCTCGACGCCGGACTCGGCCAGTCGCTTGGCCGATTCGACGATGTACACGTTCATCCCGCCGGCGTCGCCCGTGCCGGGCTGTTCCAGGGGGGACGTGTGCATGCTGATGGTCGCGACCCGGTTGACCCGTCGTCGCCTCACCCGACACCACCTCCAAACGCATTACAACTATGCCGAGCATCCCGACATTCCCGACAAGCGGGGTGTCTGGGCAGGCCTGGCAAGATGTCGGCCATGAAGAAGACGGCTGTGGTGACGGGCGCGAGCAGCGGGATCGGTGAGGCGACGGCGCGGCGCCTGGCCGCCGAGGGCTACGACGTGGTGGCGGGCGCGAGGCGTCAGGACCGGCTGGACAAGCTGGCCGCCGAGGTGCCCGGCATCCGTCCCGTGTCCCTGGACGTGACCTCTCAGGAGTCGGTGGACGCGCTGGCGGCCTCGCTCGACCGGTGCGACGTGCTGGTCAACAACGCCGGTGGCGCGCTCGGCATGGAGCCGGTGGCCGAGGGGCTGCTGGACGACTGGCAGCGGATGTACGACACCAACGTCCTCGGATCGCTGCGGATGACGCAGGCCCTGGTGCCCATGCTCGTCGAGTCGGGCGACGGAGTGCTGGTGATGCTCACCTCGACCGCGGCGCTGGTGGCGTACGAGGGCGGGGGCGGCTACGTGGCCGCCAAGCAGGCGCAGCGGTCGATGGCCGAGACGCTCAGGCTGGAGCTGGTCGGGCAGCCTGTGCGCGTCGTGGAGATCGCGCCGGGCATGGTCCAGAGCGAGGGCTTCGCGGTGAACCGCTTCCGCGGCGACGAGGCGGCGGCCGCCCGCGTGTACCAGGGCGTGCCGGATCCGCTGAGCTCCGACGACGTGGCCGACGCGATCGTGTGGTGCGTCACCAGGCCCGCGCACGTCAACATCGACCGCCTGGTCATACGCCCGCGCGCCCAGGCCGCCCAGCACCGGGTGCACCGCGTCGGTGGCTAGGCCGGTCGGTTCGATCACCAGGGGCACGACCGGGCACAACCGGCTGCGGCGCGCCGACCGGTGGATCGCCGCCGCGCACGGCCGCATGTTGCGCGGCGCCGTCCGGCCGCTGGCCGTGGACCTCGGCTACGGCGCCTCCCACACCACCACGCTGGAGCTGTTCACCCGCCTGCGGCGGATCAGCCCGGACATCGAGGTGGTGGGCATCGAGATCGACCCCGCGCGAGTGGCCCTGGCCAAGCCGTACGAGCGCGCCGGCCTGAGCTTCGCCCTGGGCGGCTTCGAACTGCCGGTCTCGCGTCCCCCGCTGCTGATCCGGGCCTTCAACGTCCTGCGGCAGTACGGCGAGGCGGACGCCTGGCGCTACTGGGAGGCGCTGCGCGGCCGGCTGGCCCCCGGCGGTGTCCTGGTGGAGGGCACCTGCTCGGAGAGCGGCCACCGGGCGATCTGGGCCGGCCTGGATCGGGACGGCCCGCGCACGCTCACCCTCTCGGCCAGGTTCGACGCCTTCGACCGCCCTTCGGACCTGGCCGACCGCCTGCCCAAGACCCTCATCCACCGCAACATCCCCGGTGAGCGCATCCATACGTTCCTGAGCGACTTCGACCGTGCCTGGGCGAGAACCGCCCCGTACGGCGCCCATGGCCGCCGGCAACGCTGGCTGGCCGCCGTGGACCTGCTGGCGAGCTCCTGGCCCATCCACCGGCATCCGCCGCTCGGCGGCACGGCCAGATGGCGACTCGGCGAACTGACCCTCCCCTGGGACTCCGTGGCGCCCCTCTGACAGCCCTCTAAAGAGCTTCGGAGAAGGCCGCGTAAGCGACCGCGTCGAACAGGACGAACCGCACTTCGTCCACAGCTGTGGAAACATCCCGCACGGTGCGCAGCGCGATGCGGGCTCCGTCGTCCAGCGGCCACCCGTAGATGCCGGTCGAGATCGCGGGAAAGGCCACCGACCGGGCCCCCAGCGAGTCGGCCACCAGAAGCGACTCCCGATAACACGAGGCCAGGACTTTGGAGCGGTCATCCGTCCGCGAATAGACCGGCCCGACGGTGTGGATCACCCAGTTGGCGTCGAGCCGTCCGGCGGTCGTGGCCACGGCCTGCCCGGCCGGCAGTCCCTTGCCATAGTGGGAAGCCCGCAACTCCCGGCAGGCGGCGAGAATCTCCGGCCCGCCGCGCCGGTGGATCACGCCGTCGACCCCGCCCCCGCCCATCAGCGACGAGTTGGCGGCGTTGACGATCGCGTCAACCGTCTGCGCGGTGATGTCCCCCTGTACGAGCGTGACGTCCATCTCACCAGCATCCCGGATATCTGCTCGACGCTTTGTAGTACTACGCTGAAGCGTGTGAAGGGTCTTGGCGAGCTCGAACGCAGCATCATGGACATCATCTGGGCGGGGAGCAACCCTCTGACGGCCCGTGAGGTCGGCAGGCTCATAGCCGACCGCGATCTGGCCCCGACCACCGTCATGACCGTCCTCGACCGTCTGACCCGCAAGGGGTTCCTCCAGCGGACCCGCGACGGCCGCGCCTGGCGCTACGAGCAGGCGGCCAGCCGCGACGCGTACATCGCTGAGCTTATGCTGGAAGCTCTGGACCTGACGGGCGACCGCTCGGCCGCCCTCACCCGCTTCGCCCAGGCCGTGTCCGGCTCGGAGGCGGAGATCCTGCGCAGGGCTCTCACGGAGCTGGAGCTGGAGGAAGAGTGACCACGGCAGCGACGCTGGCAGCGCTCGCCCTGGCGTGCGGGCTCGGCTCCTGGCGTCTCACGACTGCCCGCTGGACGTCTCGCGCCCCTCGGATCGCCATCATCCTCTGGCAGTCCCTTGGCGTGGCCTGGGGCCTGGCCACGACGGGCGCCATGCTGGCGTACGCCGTCCAGCCCTCCGGGCTGGGCATCCTGCCGGGCATGGCCGCCTTCCTGAGTGGCGAGCGCCCGCGTGGGACCTGGGATCCGCTGCACGTGACGGCGATGATCGCCGGGCTGACCTCACTGACCGTCCTCATCGTGGTGCTGATCGCCGCCGGTGTGCAGGCGCTGCAGGCACGCAGGCGGCACCGCGTGCTGCTCGCCCTGATCGCCCGTGACGACCCGGGCGTGCCCGGCGTGCGGGTGCTCGACCATCCGAGCGCGGCGGCCTACTGCGTGCCGGGGCTGCGCTCGCAGGTGGTGGTCAGTGAGGGCGCGCTCAAGCTGCTGTCGCACGACGAGCTCACGGCCGTGCTCGCGCACGAGGCCGCGCACGTACGGGAGCGGCACGACCTGGTGCTGCTGCCGTTCGCCGCCCTGCGCCGGGCCCTGCCCTGGTCCAAGGTGGTCTGCGAGGCGCAGGCGCAGGTCGAGCTGCTCATCGAGATGGCCGCCGACGACCGCGCGCGGCGCTACTGCTCGCCGCGCAGGCTGGCCACCGCCCTGCTCAGGTTCGGCACGGCCGGCGCCATGCCGACCCCGCAGGGCATGCTCGGCGTACGCGCCCAGAACGTCATGGCCCGGGTGGACCGCCTGATCAAGCCAAGTCCTTCACTGCCCACCGCGATGCGCTTCAGCATCCTCGCGCTGTCCGTGACGCTGGTCACCGCCACACCGTTCCTCTGGACCATCCAGTTTTAATGCTTGCTGGCGTTTCCTTTGCGTTTGCAATTGCAAGCACTCTGGGGCACACTAGAGGCATGGCACTACCGAAGGTCGGCTCGATCGGCGAATACATCCGCGAGCAGCGGCAGCAGGCGAAGATCTCGCTGCGCCAGCTCGCGGCGGCCGCAGGGGTGTCCAACCCTTACCTCAGCCAGATCGAGCGCGGTCTGCGAAAGCCGAGCGCGGAGATTCTCAACCAGATCGCCAAGGGTCTGCACATCTCATCGCAAGCGCTCTACGTGCAGGCGGGCCTGATCGAGGATCGCGAGCCGCCGAGTGATGTCATCACCGCGATTCGCGCCGACGCGACCCTGACCGGGCGGCAACGCCAGGTGCTCATCGATATCTACGAGTCGTTTCGCAAAGAGAAGCGCGCCGAAGACGAGCAGACCTCCCAGAACGCTCATCTCCGGCACGACTCCGAATCGGACGACGAGCCGCTGCCTGAGGATTATCTCGCCGCGCTTGAGCCTTTTGCGGCGTCCACCGGCAATGGCACCGCCAACCAGGAAACCAAGGAAGGTTAACCCATGACGCTGGCCACTGAGGTCAAGAAGCTCACCGACTCCAAGCCGTTCTACGCCGTGGCGGGTGCGGGCGACTACGCCGTGGAGAAGCTGCGGGAGCTGCCCGACCACCTGCTGAAGCTGCAGTCCCGGCGCGCCGAGATCGCCAAGGACCTGCCTGAGAAGGCCCGCACCTACGCCGACAAGGCCGAGGGCTTCGCCAGGGAGTTCCCCGAGAAGGCGCGCACCTACGCCGACCAGCTGACTGTGCTGGCCACCGAGGTCTACGAGGACTTCGCCACCCGCGGGCGCAAGGTCGTCAGCAAGACGACCGGCGAGGCCGCGCTGGAGCTGGAGGAGGTGTCGGAGGCCGCCGAGCCGGCCGTCGCCACCCCCGTCAGGAAGCCCCGCACCACCAAGGCCACCACGCCCAAGGCCTGACACCACGCCGAAAGCCCGCCTCCGCACGGAGGCGGGCTTTCCGCTTCGGGGGTGCCCGTTTGTCGGGGGCGCCTACTAGGCTGGGGCCGTTTCATCGCGAGCGTTGGGCGGGACTCTTATGGAAATTGTCAACGGCGGCTTGAATCTTCTCTTCCTGCTGCTCGCGGTCGGCATCTTCGGCATGTCGGTCTATGCGCTGGTGCACGCGGCGCGGGTGCCGACCAACGCGTTCGTGTCGGCCGGCAAGCTGCAGAAAAACCTCTGGCTGATCATCCTGATCCTGGCCACGCTGTTCTCCGCCGCGGGCGCGTGGTCCTACTTCCAGGCCTTCATGTTCCTTGGGGGCCGCGAGTTCCTCGGGATCGGGCTGGGGTTCTTCTCGATCATCGCCGTCATCGCGGCGACGATCTACGTCGTCGACGTCAAGCCCGCCGTCAAGGGCATGGGCGGGCGCGGCGGCAACAACGGCCCCTATGGGCCTTGGTGATCTTTCCCGGGTAGGCGGCCGACGGCGTCCGCCAGCCATTGGGCCAGGTGGAGATGGCCCTCGGCGGTCGGATGGATGCCGTCGGGGAGCAACTGGCCGGACGGGGTGCCGGTGATCCGCTGGTCGGCGAGCGGGTCCAGGAAGGGCACTGCTTCCTGCTGGGCCAGGCTCGACAGGGCGTCACGCAGCCGATATGCCTTGCGTGGGGTGTCGTGCAGCCAGATGGGGCCGATCACGAGGATCCGGGTTCTCGGCCAGTGGGTCCGCGCCTCGAAGATGAGGCTCGCCGCCGCTCGCCGTACGCTGGTCGGGGACCACGGGCAGTCGTTGTGGCCGCCCGAGATGATCAGCACATCGGGCGCGGGACGCCAGGCCAGCTCGGCCTCGAACGACTCCTGGAACGTACGCCCGACGCGGCCCTGGTTGAGATAGCCGGTGCCGCCCGCGCCCGCGATGACCGGTTGCCAGCCGAGCAGGCGAGCCGTCTCGGCGGCATAGGTCCGCCAGGGCGGGACCGGGCCGGAACCGACCGTGAAGCTGTCGCCGACGAACATCACGACCGGCGCGGTCGGCGCGCTCCGCGGCAGAGGCGACTCAGAATGAAGCTGCGCCGGGCTCGGCCAGGATTCACCAGCCCCACCACTGCATCCCGCTATAGCGCAACAAATCCCCAATATCGCGACAGCCGGTGCGATCAGGGCTCGATCCAGCAGGCCGCGCATAACCACCTCGGGGCTTAAGCTGCCGACATGACTCATGACCTCCACGGGCGGACAGAACGGCTCGAATTGTCGGATCAGAATCTGCGCGACTTCGAGGCCGTCGTCCTTGACTCCACACCCGACGGAATCGTGCTGAGCAAGTCGGCATTCTATCCGGGCGGAGGCGGTCAGCCGGCGGATCACGGAGTTCTGCTCTGGCAGGGGGTGGAAACTCGGATCGTCGGAGTGCGCAAAGGCGATGATCTGCACCTGATTCCGGCAGAGGGCGACCCGGTCCCGCCGGTCGGCACGGTCGTTCAGGGGGCGGTGGCCGACGCGCGGCGTTCCGCCCTGATGCGTACCCACTCGGGGCTGCACGTCCTGTGCGGCGTCGTCTTCCGCGACTACGGCTCGCTGGTGACGGGCGGCAACATGGACGAGCTGAGCGCGCGGATGGACTTCAACCTGCCGGAGCTGCCGCCGGGCTTCAAGGAGGCGGTCGAGGACGCGTGCAACGCCGAGATCGTCGCGGACCGGCGCATCGACGTACGGGTGCTGCCGCGCGAGGAGGCGTTCAACATCCCGGACATCATCCGGACGGCGACGAACCTGGTGCCGGCGCACGTGGCGGACGTCAGGATCGTCGACATCGTCGGGCTGGACACCCAGGCCGACGGCGGCACGCACGTCGCCTCGACGAAGCAGATCGGGCGCATCAAGGTGGCCAAGATCGAGAGCAAGGGCCGCGGCTTCCGGCGCCTCCGCATCGCCATCTCAGACTGACGCCTCCGCATCGCTACCTCAGACTGACGCCTCCGCATCGCTACCTCAGACTGACGCCTCCGCATCGCTACCTCAGGCTGACGCCTCCGCGTCGCGGTCCCGGACCAGCGCCTCCCGGTCGCGCTCCCGGACTGGTCATGACCTGGCCTGGCCTGCGGTCTCGATGATCCCGGACAGCCCGTCGAGCAGCGGTCGCAGACCGAACTCGAAGAGCCGGTCGAGGTTGAAGTCGAAGTCGCCGTCCATCCGCCGGATGACGTCGGCGAACGTGGGATAGGCGCCCGAAGTGGCGACGGCCGTCAGCTGCGCGTCCTGGGCCCGCATCCATTCGTCCTCGGTGAGGCCGGTAGCGGCCTGCGCCTGTGACTCCAGCTCGAAGTTGGCGGCGATCCCCTGGACGTAGCTGTACATCAGGATGTGCACATGCATCATGCTCTCCGGGTCGAGGCCGTGGCCGTCGACCGCCGCCAGCGCCCATTCAGCGTGCCTGAGCAGGCTGGGTGACGGCAGCGGCCGGGTCAGCGAGGTGATCCGGGTGAGCCACGGGTGCCGCCGGTAGGCCGCCCACTGCACGCGGGCCGCCACCTCCAGCCGGGCCCGCCAACCGGGGGGCGGCTCGGCGGGGAGCGGGAATTCGCCGAACACCTGATCGATCATCAGCTCGACCAGGTCGTCCTTGCCGCCCACGTGACGGTAGAGCGACATCGTGGCCACGCCGAGCCGACCCGCGACGCCGCGCATGGACAGCGCGGGCAGCCCCTCGGCGTCGGCGATCTCGACGGCGGTCCGCACGACACGATCCCGCGTCAGATCACGGGCCGGATCACGGGCCGGATCACGAACCGCGTCACGGACCGGATCACGGAAGGCCGGATCACGAGCCGGGTCTCGTGTCGGCTCCCGGGCAGGGTCTCGTGTCGGTTCCCGGGCCGGCTCTCGTGTCGGCTCCCGGCTGGGGACGGGGAGGTCGCCGTGCGGGCGCCGTGGTGACCGGGCCGACGGTCCGGCGACGACCGTGCCGACGCGCGGCTCGGCCACGACCACGCCTTCCTGCCCGAGCCGGGCCAGCGCCTTGGCGGCCGTGGCCAGGGCCACGTCCCAGTCCCTGGCCAGCTGCCTGGTGGAGGGCACCCGCTCCCCGACCCGCAACTCGCCGTCCGCTATGCGGCGCTTGATGTCCTCGACGATCCGCACGTACGGCGGCACGGCTTCCACAGCCACCCGACCTCCCCAACCCTGTACTAGTACAGAGATTAGCAGATTCCCAGTTGCAAACCCTGTCTGTACGCCGTACATTCACCTCGTACAGCGTCAACAACAAGCAAGGGAGAACCCCATGAACGTCCTCATCTCCGGCGCCAGCATCGGCGGACCCGTCCTGGCCTACTGGCTGCGCGAGCACGGTTTCGACGTGACCGTGGTCGAACGCGCCCCCGCCCCCCGGCGAGGCGGCCAGGCGATCGACATCCGGGGAGCCGCTCTGGAGGTGGCCGCGCGCATGGGCATCCTGGAGCAGGCGCGAGCCATGAAGACCGACATGCGCGGCATGTCGATGGTCGACGGCGAAGGCAACGAGCTGATGCGCACCACCGAGGAGACGATCAGCGGCGGCCGGCTGGACAGCCCGGACATCGAGATCATGCGCGACGACCTGACCGCGCTCGTCATCGCCGCTTCGGGCAGCGGCACCGAATACCTCTATGGCGACTCGATCGCGGCGCTCCACGACGACGGCCAGGGTGTCCAGGTGACGTTCGAGAGCGGGGTGCGGCGGCGCTTCGACTACGTGGTCGGCGCCGACGGCCTGCACTCGAACGTGCGCGGGCTGGTGTTCGGCGAGGAGTCGCAGTTCATCCACCATCTGGGCATGTACGTGGCGATCTACAGCGCCGACAACTTCCTCGGCCTGGACCGCTGGCAGGTGTGGCACCGCGAGGGCGAGGCGGGGTTCGGCCTCTACACCGCCCCCGGCAACGCCTCGATACGGGTCAACATCGGCTTCGGCGGTGAGGAGGTCGCCTACGACTACCGCGACGTCGAGCAGCAGAAGCGGCTCATCGAGGAGCGCTGCGCGGGGCTGGGCTGGGAGACGCCCCGGCTGCTGAAGGCGATGTGGGCGGCCGACGACTTCTACTTCGACGCGATGGCGCAGATCCGGATGGAGCGCTGGTCCGAAGGCCGGGTGACGCTGGTCGGCGACGCCGGCTACTGTGCCTCGCCGCTGTCGGGCCAGGGCACCAGCCTGGCGATGGTCGGCGCGTACGTACTGGCTCAGGAGTTGTCCAGGGATCCGCACGGCGCGTTCGACCGCTACGAGGCGCGGCTGCGGCCCTTCGCCGAGCTCAACCAGGCCCTCGCCCTGGAGAACCCCGGTCAGGGCGCGGCTCCGGAGAACGTCCAGCGGGCCGCCAACGGCATCGTGCTCGGCTGATCCCGCCTGCCCGCGCAAGGTGTACGAACCGCTACGATGTGCCGCCATGACGGGTATCAGGCGCACGCTGGCCATACTGGGGGCCGTCGCTCTGTCGCTGAGCGCCGTCCCCGCCACGGCGGCGGCCGGGATCACCGACGAGGTGACCATGAGCCTCGCCAAGGACGGCACGCTGCACGTGGTGGAGAAGATCAGCGGCGGCTCGGGGGAGCTGAAGCGGACGTTCCTCACCAGGACCCGCTTCGACGACGACAACGACCGGCTCTACCAGATCTCGAACGTCAAGGGCGGCACGCTCACCGGCGACGTACTGACCATGAAGGGGCCGGGCACCGTCCAGTACGACGTCAAGGGGGCCGTGACGCCCGCGGGCGCCATCGAGGAGCTGCGCTGGTTCGCGGTGAACGGCTGGAGCACGCCGGTCACCAAGGCGACGGTCAAGGTGAGCGGCCCTGGCCAGGTGCAGAACCTGTCGTGCTTCGCCGGTGAGCTGACCTCGGCCATCGGCTGTACGTCCGCCTCCATGGACCACGGCGCCACCGAGGCCGCCTTCGAGCAGCAGAACGTGGGCCCCGGCCAAGCGCTGACCGTGGTCGTCGGCTACGCCAAGGGCTCCACCGGCGGAGCGCCGATCCTGGAGCGGCGCTTCTCGCTGGCCGGCGCGTTCACGCTGAACGGCGTCACCGGCGGCGCGCTCGCCGCCCTGCTGGTCCTCCTGCTCGGCGGCGTCGGCCTGCTCTACTGGACGCGCGGACGCGACTCCAGGGCTGCCGGGCACGAGCGCAACTCGGTCGCCCCTGTGCAGAACGGGCACTTCTCCCCGCCCGACGGCGTCCGGCCCGGCCAGATCGGCACACTCGTGGACGAGCAGGCCGACGTGGTCGACGTCACCGCGACGATCGTGGACCTCGCGGTCCGCGGCTACCTGCGGATCGACGAGCAGCCGAGGCAGACCTACGACGCACCCGACTGGACGCTGGTCAGGCTGCCGAACGCGCCGGTCAACACGCTGCTGCCGTACGAGCGGGCGCTCTACGACGCCATCTTCGACGGGCGCGACATGGTGCTGCTGTCCCAGCTGTCCGGTTCGTTCGCCAGCCACCTGGGCAAGGTCCGCGACGCCCTCTACGCCGACGTGGTGACGCAGGGCTGGTTCGCCCGCCGTCCCGACACCGAGCGGACCCGCTGGACGGTCATCGGCGTGCTGCTCATCGGCGTGGGCCTGCTGGCCACGGTGGCGCTCGCCTGGTTCACCACGTACGGTCTGCTGGGCCTGGCGCTGATCATCGCCGGTGGCGCCCTGGCGGTCGGCGGCCAGTACATGCCCGCCAAGACCGCCAAAGGCTCGGCCGCGCTCGCGCACACGATGGGTTTCCGCGAGTACCTGTTCTCCGGTGACCTCGGCGAGGTGCCCGAGCAGCACCGGGTGGAGCTTTTCTCCCGCTATCTCCCGTACGCGGTGATCTTCGATGGCGTGGAACACTGGGCCCGGGTCGTCGCCTCGGTCACCGGCAACGGGCACGAAACCGACAACCTGTACTGGTATCACGGCCCGGCCGAGTGGGACCTGTCCAAGTTCGCCGGGTCGATGCGGACGTTCACCACGACCACCTCGGGCGCCATCTCGGCCAGCCGCCAGTTCCGCACTTTGTAGGGCCCGGCGAAGGCCTGACCAATCTGATCCGATCCCGTCTACGACGGATTCGGGCGGGGCAGCGCCGCGGCCTCCTCCGCGGGCATGCCGCCGTGTTGGTCTGGCGGTAATTCCCCCGCTCATGCTCGGCCAGCCCGTCGGGGACAGCGTGTTCGTGTCCTTGCTGTGGATTGTCGTCATCGCGGTGCTCTTCGCCCCGCTGGGCGTGTGGGCCTACCGCCGCCGCTGACGCGCGGAAACGTCGGCGGGCGGGGCCGCAGCCCCCGAATAAACGGCTGGGGAAATGTCGGTGCCATTTGATACAACCGACCCTGCGGCGTCCTGGGCGGGGGCGGCATGGCTCGGGGAGGCGCGGGTGACTGTCACAGGAGCGGTTCAGCAGGCTGAGTTCTCGGTCGTGGGGGTGACCCACGACCGGCGTGGACCGGCTCGCTGGATTTGGTCCCATCTGCGCCGCCAGCCGCTCTATCTGAGCGTGTTCTTAGTCGGAGCCATCGCGATGGTGGTTCTGAACGCGGCGATACCCGGTCTGGTGGGTGCCGCGTTCGACGCGGTGGCCGGCCACGGTGAGCTGCTCCCCATCGTGGGCGCTCTGCTGGGGATCGTGCTGGCCCGCGGGTTGCTCGACATCGGCGCGCGCCTCAGCAGCGAACTGCTGGCCAGCCGGCTCAACCGGGATACCCGCGATGAGCTCTACGTGAGTCTGCTCGGCAAGAGCCAGACCTTCCACAACCGGCAGCGGGTCGGCGACCTGATGGCCCGGGCGGCCAACGACATCAAACAGCTGCGCATGCTGGTCTCACCTGGTCTCGACATGATCGTCGACTCCGGTTCGCAGGCCTTCATCCCCCTGGTCTTCATCGCGCTGATCGACGTGCGGCTGCTGCTGGTGCCGGCGAGCTTCCTGGTGGTGTTCGGGCTGGCGCTGTGGCATTACATGCGGCAGCTCAACCCGGTCGCGACCGGGATGCGCGAGCAGTTCGGTTCGCTCAACGCCCACCTGAGCGAGGCCGTCCGGGGCATCGAGGTCATCAAGGTGACCGCGCAGGAACGCCAGGAGCGACTCCGGTTCCACCGCAACGCGCGGCTCTACCGCGACCTGTCCGTACGCGAGGGCCTGGTCCGGGCCCGCTATCTGCCGACTTTGCTGCTCGCCCTGGCGATGGCCGCCGCCCTTTGGCACGGCGTCGCCCTGCACACCGCCGGGGATCTCACACTCGGCCAGCTGATCGCCTTCATGGGTCTGATGACCCTGCTGCACTTCCCGACGAACGTGTCGACCTTCACCTTCTCCCTAGTCCAGCTCGGGCTGGTCTCCGCCCGCCGGATTCTCGAGATCATGAACGCGGACACCGAGCTCCACCAGCGAGCCGACGGCCACACCGCGGCCATGCGCGGTGAGCTCGTCTTCGACGGCGCGTCGTTCTCCTACGCGGGCTCGCTGGTGCTCAGCGGTGTCTCCTTCACCGTGCGGCAGGGCGAGACGGTGGCCATCGTCGGCGAGACCGGTTCCGGCAAGAGCACCCTGACCAAGCTGGTCCCGCGGATCTTCGACGTCGACTCCGGCCGGATCCTGGTCGACGGCGTGGACGTACGCGACTGGAACCTCAACTCGCTCCGTTCGCAGATCTCCACCATCGAGCAGGACATCGTGCTGTTCTCCCGGTCGATCGCCGAGAACATCGCCTATGGGCTGGGTCAGCGGGCCGACCGGGAAGCCGTCGTCCGCGCCGCCGAAGACGCGCAGGCGGCCGAGTTCATCGACGAGCTCGACAACGGCTACGACACCGTGATCGGCGAACGTGGCGTCACCCTCTCCGGCGGCCAGCGGCAGCGCCTGGCCATCGCCCGGGCGCTGCTCACCGACCCGGCCATCCTGATCCTCGACGACTCGACCAGCGCCATCGACTCCGCCACCGAGGACCGCATCCAGGAGGCGATCGAACGCGTCCAGTCCGGCCGGACCACACTGCTGATCACCCACCGGCTGTCCCAGATCCGCCGGGCCGACAAGGTGCTCCTGATCCGGCGGGGCGAGCTGGTCGACTTCGGCACCCACGACGAGTTGCTCGGCCGCAGCCCTCTGTATCGGCGGATCTTCTCGCGCTACGACGAAGTGGAGGTGCCGGTCTGATGGGGTTCTTGATGGACGGTCTGGAGGCCGAGGACTACGACCGCACCTACACCGATCGTGAGCTGCTCCGCCGCGTCGTCGGCTACTTCTGGCCGAAACGCTGGACGATGCTCGGCGTCGCGTCGATGATCGTGCTCGGCTCGCTGACCCAGGCGGCGGTCCCGGTGATGATCAGCTGGGGCATCGACCGGATCGTGCACGGCGGCGGCATCTGGACACTGGCCGGGGGCATACTGCTCGCCGGTGGGCTCGGCTGGGTGTTCAACTTCGTCCGGCAGTGGCTCAACGCGAAAGCCACCGGCGACGTGGTCCTCACCCTGCGCGAGGACGCCTTCGACGCCGTTCTCGAACGGGACCTGTCGTTCTACGACGAGAACCCGTCCGGGCGGATCGTCAGCCGGGTCACCTCCGACACCGATGACTTCGCGAGCGTCGTCGGCCTCAGCATGGATCTGCTCAGCCAGGTGCTGGTCGTCGGATTCGTCACCGCGCTGCTGTTCACCCGGAACGTCCCGCTGGCCCTGCTGACCCTGCTCATCGTGCCCATCGTGGTCGGCTGCGCGCTGCGGTTCCGGAAGATCGCCCGCTCCACCACCCGGCGGGCGCAGCGCTCGATGAGCCGGGTCAACGCCAATCTCACCGAAACCATGGGCGGGATCGCGGTCGCCAAGAACTTCCGCCAGGAGCAGCGGGTCTACGACGAGTTCCGCCCAATCAACGAGCAGAGCTACGCCGTACAACTGCGGCAGGGGTTCACCTTCGCGTCGATCTTCCCACTGCTGTTCCTCGTCGCCGGGCTGGCCGAGGTCATGCTGGTCCTGGCGGGCGGCAACGCGGTCCGCGACGGCGGCCTGTCGGCCGGTGACTGGTACCTGTTCTTGCAGGCGGTCGCGTTCTTCTGGTTCCCGTTGACGTCGATCGCCGCGTTCTGGTCGCAGTTCCAGCAGGGGCTGTCGGCGGCCGAGCGGGTCTTCGCGCTGATCGACGCCACCCCCAGGGTGGTGCAGACCGATGCCCTGCCGGTCGGGCGGCTGGCTGGGCGGATCGAGTTCCGAGACGTCAGCTTCGGCTACTCCACTGAGACCCCGGTCCTCGAGAACTTCAATCTCTCGATCGAGGCCGGGGAGACCGTGGCGCTGGTCGGCCACACCGGGGCGGGGAAGTCGACACTCAGCAAGCTCATCACCCGGTTCTACGAATTCTCCGGCGGCACCCTCCTGATCGACGACCGGGACATCCGGTCTCTGGATCTGGCCGCGTACCGCCGCCAGATCGGGGCGGTGCCGCAAGCGCCGTTCCTGTTCAGCGGCACGGTCGCGGACAACATCCGCTACCCGCGCCCCGAGGCGAGCGACGATGAGGTGCTGGAAGCGGCCATCGGTGTCGGCGGCGGCGACTGGATCGAGGCGCTGCCGGACGGCCTGGCCACCGACGTGGGCGAGCACGGCCGGTCCCTGTCCATGGGGCAACGGCAACTCGTCGCCCTGGCCCGGCTGCTCGTCCAGGATCCGGCGGTCGTCGTCCTGGACGAGGCCACCGCCAGCGTCGACCCGCTGACCGAGGCCCAGATCCAGGAGGGGCTGGACGCGGTGCTGGCCGGCCGTACCTCCATCGTGATCGCGCACCGGTTGTCCACGATCGAGCACGTGGACCGGATCGTCGTGCTGGACCACGGCCGAATCGTCGAACAGGGCGACCACACCAGCCTGCTGGCCCGGGGCGGCCGCTACTGCGAGGTGTACAACACCTACTTCCGCCACCAGTCACCCGACTATCGCCCCGGCACCGGCTTCGTGGCGGTCACCACGTGAACCCGCTCGCTCGATCGAAGACCGTCAGCCAGTCGTGGTCGTCAACGAACTGGCGCTGATATGGACGCCAAGGACGATCGCCGCACTCAGCGCGAGACAGTGACCACGTGACGGGCAGCGTGACGGGCGATGACCCGCCCGAACAGGCCTGGTCGCCAGACGGGTCGCACCAGCGAAGGCGACGGCGTCGGATTCGAACAGGTTCCCGGCACCGCCTGCGACGCGGGCAGAGAAAGGAGGCGGACTGGTGAGCGAGAACCAGTACGACACATGTGTCATCGGGTCCGGGCCCGCGGGGCCGGCGGTCGTGAGGGCGTTGGCGGAGCGCGACCTTCCGTACACCCACATCGAACGGCGCATCGGGCAGGCGGGCTGTGGGACATAGACAGCCGCTCAGCGGAGGCGCAGTTCGCCCACGGCGCGTCCGCCGCCCATCAGCGGCGGGCGGGCCATCATGTCCAGCTCAGGGGCGTCCAGGCCGAGCGAGCGCAGCGCCGCCACCGTGGCGGGCGTGCGGGCCCGCTGCGCGCCGTCCTCGACCTTGACGGCGCCCGCCCGCCCGTCCTCGAACACGAACGCGTCGAACCCCTCCGCGCCCACCTTGACCATCAGCCCCGGCAGGGCCCGCATCAGCTCGGCCTCCGGCCTGATCGTGCCCGAGGTCCACTCCGGGTTCGCGCGCATGGCGTCGAAGATCCGCCGCTCGTACGAGCCCGCCTCCCCCAGGGCCAGCGCGCGGAAGGCCCGCGTCACGCCCACCATCGAGACGAAGAACAGCGGCGCGCCGCACCCGTCCACCCCCGAGGCCGCGACCCGCTCGCCCGTCAGCTCCTCCACCGTGCGGCGGATCGTCCGCTGCAGCGGATGCGCCGGCTCCAGGTAGGTGGCGAGCGGCCAGTCGTTCAGCACACAGGTGGCGAGCATGGCGGCGTGCTTGCCCGAGCAGTTCATGTAAACGCGGCCCAGGTCGGTCGCCGCCCGCTCGAAGGGGTAGTCCTCGGGGCAGAGCAGCGCCGCCTCCGTCAGCCCGGCCTCCGCGAGGATCTTCCGCACGCCGTCCACGTGATACGGCTCACCGGAGTGGGAGGCGCAGGCCAGCGCGAGGAGTTCGCCGTCGAGCGCGAGCCCGGCGCGGAGCATGCCGAGCGCCTGGAGCGGCTTCATGGCCGAGCGCGGCGAGGCCGGCACGTGCACCGCGCCGTGCACCGCGACCGGATCGCCCGCGGCGTTCACGGTGAGCATGCGCACGTGATGGGTCGACTCCACGAACCCGGACCGGACAACCTCCACGACCAGCGACATTCGCCTCCCCTTTCGGCATGAGTCTACGAAGCTTTTGACCTGGGCCAGAATGAGGTCTCATGCGAGCAGTCGTGCAGCGAGTCAGTACCGCGTCCGTGGTAGTCGATGGGGAGACCGTCGGCTCGATCGACGAGCCGGGCCTGCTCGTGCTGGTCGGCGTCACGCACCCGGACACCCACGCCGAGGCGCGCAAGCTCGCCGCCAAGCTCTGGGGGCTGCGCATCCTGCATGGCGAGAAGTCCTGCTCCGACGTGTCGGCGCCGCTCCTGGTGATCAGTCAGTTCACCCTGTACGGCGACGCCCGCAAGGGCAGGCGGCCCACCTGGCAGGCCGCCGCCCCGGGACCGGTCGCCGAGCCCCTGGTGGACGCGGTGGTGGACGAACTCCGGGCGCTGGGAGCCCACGTGGAGACAGGCCGGTTCGGCGCGGACATGAAGGTGTCCCTGGTCAACGACGGGCCGATCACGCTCGTGGTGGACGTGTGAATATAGCCTCCGCGCCCGCTTTACCGGAGACGCCCGCTTTACCGGAGACGGGCGCTTTACCGCAGGCGGCGACGCATCGCCGGGTCGATGGTGACGTTGCGGCCCGCGTCTGGAGGGACGATGACCTCTTGGGCGGCGGCGACACCGCCCGCGAGTAGGGGCGCGTCGACCGGCACCGTCCGTTTGACCATGGCCAGCGCGATCGGGCCCAGCTCATGATGGCGGGCGGCGGAGCCGACGACGCCCACCTCCTGGCTCTCGAAGATCACCGGCGCACCGTGCGCCGGCAGCGTGTCGACGCTGCCGTCGAGGTGCAGGAATACCAGCCGCCGCGGCGGATGCCCCAGATTGTGGACGCGGGCGACCGTCTCCTGGCCCCGGTAGCAGCCCTTGGTGAGGTGTAGGGCGCTGCCGATCCAGCCCACTTCGTGCGGGATCGTCTTGTGGTCGGTGTCGAAGCCGAGCCGGGGCCGGTGCTCCTCGATGCGGAGCGCCTCGTACGCCCAGAGCCCGGCCAGCGGCTTGCCCAGATGGTCGGGCAGTTCGGCGCGCGGCACCAGGAAGTCCTCGGTCGCGGACGAGAGCACCGCCAGGTCGTCGGCGCGCGAGACCTCGACGCGGAGCATGAACCGCATCCGGTCGAGGTAGGCGACCAGGCTGTCGGCGGTGCCCGGCTCGACGTGCGCCAGCACGCTCTCGCCGTCGTCGACCAGCGTCAGGTGGTGCAGGACCCGGCCCTGGAGATCGAGGTCGAGCGTCTGCGTCCACTCGCCGGGCGCCAGCGTGTCGAGCTTCTGCGAGGTCAGGTCGTTGAGCCATTTCAGCCGGTCGGCCCCGGAGACACGGACCACCTCGCGGTTGCTGCGGTCGACCACCGCCTCGCCCTTGACGAGCGCCCGTTGTTCGGCGAACAGGTCACCGTAGTGGGCGGCCACGTCGGAGTCGGGGCCGTCGGCGGGAACGGCACCGGGGAGATCGAGCAGAGGGCTGCGCATGCCTTCCAGGTTATCGGCAGTTGCGACAGAGGCCGAAGACGGTGTGGTCGGCGGCTGAAGGCAGTCTTATCGGCACTTGCCGCAGAGGCCGAAGACGGTCAGGTGGCGTACGTCGGCCACGAAGCCCATCTCGCTGTCCAGCCCCTTGACCAGCCCGTCCGCGAGCTCGGGGCGCACTTCGCCGACCTCGCCACAGCCCCGGCAGACCAGGTGCAGATGGTCGGCGTCCGCCGCCAGGTGGTAGGTGGGCGCGCCGTGGCTCAGATGGGTGTGGGTGACCATGCCGAGCTCTTCGAGCAGTTCCAGCGTGCGGTAGACGGTCGAGATGTTGACGCCGCGGGCCGTCTCACGCACCCTGACGCAGATCTCTTCGGGCGTGGCGTGCTCAAGCGACTTGACCGCCTCCAGCACGAGCTGTCGCTGAGGGGTCACCCGGTAGCCCTTGGCGCGGAGTTCTTCGTGCCACTGCGTCTCCGTCATGCCCCGAGTCTACGACCGAGTATTAATCACTTGCCCCCTCCTCGACCGAGCGCATAGCTTCTGGAGTACGCCGAAAGGAGGTGGTCCAAACAATGGTGATTCATAGTTGGACTAGCGAGGTGGTTGTCCGCTAACGATGCGGACTGTTGTCTCGCGTCTGCTTAGCGAATTCGAGGCAACCACCGGGGCCCCTGGCAGTCGGAGGGCGGGGATGGTTTTCCTGTCCATGGTCCATCCGACCCGCTCGATCACGAGCGGAACGCCGCCTGGGGCCCTTTTCCATGCCCTCGGTCCGCAGCGCGTGGTCAGTGCGCGCCGCGGGGCGGGATGCCGAGCTTGTCACAGGCTTCGCGATAGAGGCGTACGACCGCCATGCGCACCTGGGGGCGTTCGGTCAGCGTCTCTCCCCACGGCACCCTGACCTGCTCGCCGCCGTCGATCGTGAACTCGATCGCCTCGGCGTCGACCCCGCTGGTGGCCGCCGCCGTCGCGGCGGGCCGGCCGCCCAGCCCCCGCACGATGATCAGCGCGTCGTCGGGGTGGTCGTCGTTCATGTGCCGCTTGATCGCCTCGACCGCCTCAGCGGTGAACGGGGTGCTCATTTGGATCAAGCTACTTTCTTCAGCTCCGCCGACATGTGCGATGTGAGCGGGTGCCCGACCGCGGCCATGTCATAGGCCCACATGAGGTTGCCCTTGACCAGCCCGTACAGGCGGGTGGCCGCGGTGTATTCCTTGGCCGAGGCGGTGCGCGCGACCACGTCGGTGCGCAGCTCGATCTTGTGGAAGACGACCTCGCCGATGTAGATCTCCACGATGCCGGTCGGATGCGCCAGCAGCACCTCGAGCTGCCGGTCGGGCTGCGGCCGCCAGTAGCCGGACTCGGTGGCGAGCGGCCTGACCCGGTTGCCGTCCTCGTCGAGCAGCCAGGTGCGGCTCACGTACGACAGGAACGGTTTGCCGTTGTGGCCGAACTCGATCTCCTGACCGAAGTTGAAGCTCTCGATCGTCGGATATCCCCCGACACCGGCGCCCTCCCAGCGACCGATCAGGAACGCGATCGGCTCCAGATCGGGATGCACCGGCACCTGGACCTCAGCATCTTCCATGGCACCAAACTGTACTGGCCGCCCGCGGTGAAGGCGTCCTGCGGGAAGGGGGTTAGGGTGACGAGCATGGCACGTTCACTGGTGATCAAGGTGACCGCCGGCGCCGAGGCCCCGGAGCGCTGTAACCAGGCGTTCACGGTCGCGGCCGCCGCGCTGGCGAGCGGTGTTCCGGTCTCTCTCTGGCTGACCGGCGAGTCCTCCTGGTTCGCGGTGCCGGGCAAGGCCAAGGAGTTCAACCTGGCCCATGCCGCTCCGCTCACGGACCTGCTGGACGCCGTTCTGGCGGGCGGCCGGGTGACGGTGTGCACCCAGTGCGCGGCCCGGCGTGACCTCACGGTCGACGACCTCATCGACGGCGTCCGCATCGCCGGCGCCTCCACCTTCGTCGAGGAGGCCGTGGCGGAGGGCGCGCAGGCTCTCGTGTACTGACCGCGGATAAACCTCCGGCGCGCGTGTCCGGAGTGGCTCGGTGGTTCCGACGTCTCTGGTGTACGGCACCGGGAGCGGTGCCGGCCGAGAGGAGAGATCGTGAAGTACATGATCATGATGAGCGGCACGCAGCGCGACTACGACAATCTGTCCGGGAAGCCGGACAATCCGGTCTGGTCCGGTGAGGACGTCGCGGCGCTGCACGCCTTCATGGAGGCGTGGAACAACGCCCTGGTCGAGTCCGGGGAGTTCGTGGACGCCCAGGGCCTGAGCGCGCCCGTGCTCGCCAGGAGGGTCGAGCTGAAGGACGGGGTTCCGGTCGTGACGGACGGGCCCTACTCCGAGACGCAGGAGGTCCTGGCCGGTTACACGATCGTCGAGTGCGAGAGCTTCGACCGGGCCACCGAGATCGCCGCGCGACTGGCCGACACTCCCCACCCCGCGAACGCGACCCTGATCCACGACTGGCACGTGGACATACGGCCGATCGCCGGAGGCTCCGAGGAGCTGTGATCGGCGACGAGGTCCTGTTGTGATCGGCGACGAGGTCCTGTTGTGACCGGGGGCGAGGTCCTGTTGTGACCGGCGGCGAGGTCCTGTTGTGACCGGGGGCGAAATCGAGGACCTGCTGCGCGGGCTGGCGCCGCAGGTCCTCGGCGCGCTGGTACGTCGTTACGGACACTTCGCCACGGCCGAGGACGCGACGCAGGAGGCGCTGCTCGCGGCCGCCCTGCAGTGGCCCGGGGAGGGCCTGCCGGACAACCCACGCGGCTGGCTGATCACCGTCGCCTCACGCCGGCTGACCGACCTGCTGCGCGGCGAGCAGGCCCGCCGGCACCGCGAGGACACCGTCTCACGCTGGACACTGCCCGACCAGTGGCTGGCCCCCGCCGCGGACCGGCCGGCGTCGGAGTCCGACGACACGCTGATCCTGCTGTTCATGTGCTGCCACCCCTCGCTGTCGCCCGCGTCGCAGATCGCGCTCACCCTGCGGGCCGTCGGCGGCCTGACGACCGCGGAGATCGCCAGGGCGTTCCTGGTCCCGGAGGCGACCATGACCCGGCGCATAACCCGGGCCAAGCACCGCATCAAGGAGAGCGGCCTCCCCTTCGGCATGCCCTCCGGCCAGGACCGCGCGGAACGGCTCGCCGCGGTCCTGCACGTCCTCTACCTGATCTTCAACGAGGGCTACGCCAGCACCTCGGGTCCGGCCCTCCAGCGCACCGAGCTGACCATCGAGGCGATCCGCCTGACCCGCCTGGTCGACCGCCTGCTGCCGGACGACTCCGAGGTGGCGGGCCTGCTGGCCCTCATGCTCCTCACCGACGCCCGCAGACCGGCGCGTACGGGCCCGGACGGCTCCCTGATCCCCATGGCCGAACAGGACCGAACCCTCTGGAACACCGCCTACATCACCGAAGGCACAGCCCTCATCACCGGCGCCCTCCCCCGCGGCCCGACCGGCCCCTACCAGCTCCAGGCGGCGATCGCCGCCCTGCACGACGAGGCGCCGACCGCGGCGGCGACCGACTGGCCCCAGATCAAGGCCCTGTACGAGGTGCTGATGCGGCTCTCCGACAACCCGGTGGTCACGCTCAACCACACCGTGGCGGCCGCCATGGTCGACGGCCCGGAAGCGGGTCTGGCCCTGCTCGAAAAGCTGGCACACGACGCCCGGATAGCCGAAGACCACCGGCTGCACGCGGTCCGGGCCCACTTGCTGGAGATGTCCGGCGACCACCGGGCGGCCCGCGAGTCGTACGAGGCGGCCGCACAGCGAACGAGCAGCCTCCAGCAACAGCGCTACCTGCACGCCAAGGCCGGCGCGCTGGAAGGTCAGCTGCCGAGCACGGCGGCCAGGCGCTCGCGGCGGAGTTGCTCGTAGCGGGTGTCGTCGAGCGGGGCCAGGTCGCCCGCGCGCCAGGAGAGCAGCAGGTCGGCGAGCGCCGGGTTGCGCGCCAGCGCCGGCCCGTGCAGGTAGGTCCCGACGATGTGTCCCGCGTAACACCCCTCGAAGCCGTCCCCGTTGCCCACTCCCACGGTCGTCCGGGACAGCGCCTTGACGCCCGGCCCCAGGCGGGTGACTCCCATGTGGTTCTCGAAGCCGGTCAGCGTCGGCAGGCCCAGCTCGGCATCCACCTCGGCGACCAGCTCGCCGACCGCCCGTGAGGGGCCGCGGGAGCTGGCGATGTCGAGCACGCCGATGCCGTCGACCGGCTGGCCCTCCTCGCCGCCGAACGTACTGCCCATGATCTGGTAACCGGCGCAGACCGCGAGCATCGCCGCGCCCCGCGCGATCGCGCGGTGCACGCCACCGTCCTTGCGCAGCCGCTCCGCCGCGAGGATCTGCGGTCGGTCCTCGCCGCCGCCGATGAGGTAGATGTCGCCGCTCTCCGGCACCGGGTCGGCCGAGCGCACGTGGATGGTCTCGGTCTCGATCCCCCTGCGCTGGGCGCGCTGCTCCAGGACGAGCACGTTGCCCTGGTCACCGTACGTGCTCAGCAGGTCAGGATAGATCCAGACGATGCGAAGGGCGCTGTCAGACGGCACGACCGAACTCCGATCGGATCTGCTGGAAGGCGGTGTAGTTGGCGATCACGTCGACCCGGCCCGGCGGCTGCATGGCCAGCGCTTCGTTGAACGTGCCGCAGAGCGTGAACGGCACGTCGGCCACGTCGAGCCGGAGCGCCAGGTCCAGCCGCCGCTCACCGGTGACGAACACCGGGCGGCCGCGCAGGATTCGGTAGTCGACGTCCCACAGCCAGGAGGTGTCGCGCCCGTCGGGGCCCTGCGCGTTGACCGAGAGGATGATCGGCTGCTGCGGGTCGGAGACGTCGAACGCCTCCAGCCAGCCCGCCGGGTTCTTGGCCAGCAGCAGCCGGGCGTGGCGGCCGTCGCGCTCGACCGTGGTGTAGCGGCCCGCGACCGAGGTGACCTCGCGCAGCCGGGGCAACGCCCGCTCGACCGACAGTCCGAACGCCTCGCCCACCGCCAGCGCCATCGCGGCGTTGGACCGGTTGGCCAGGCCGGGCAGCTGGATGTCGAGCAGCCACCGCTGTCCGCGCGGATCGATCACCGCGTCGTCGTCGAGCACCCACTGCGGCTCCGGCCGATGGAAGGTGCACTCACGGCACGCCCAGTCGGCGTCCTTACGATCCAGCGGCCCGCCGCACTCGGGGCAGCACCAGGAGTCTTCCTTCCAGCGCTGACCGCCCGCGACCCAGGTCACCTTGGCCGCGGTCGAGGCGCCCCAGGTGACGAGCGGGTCGTCGCAGTTGGCGATGACGTGTGTCGGCTTGCCGGACAGCGCCCTGCGCCACTTCTGCGCGAGCAGCCAGATCTCGGCCGCGCGGTCCATCTGGTCGCGGCTGAGGTTCATCAGGCAGACGACGCCGGCGCCGGTGGTGTCGAGCACCTCGGGCAGGTATTTCTCGTCGACCTCCAGCACGCCGTAAGGGGCGTCCTTGTGCGTGGAGAGCGCCGAGACGTGACCGGCGGGCATGTTGGCGCCGAACGCGTTGGTGGCCACCTCCCCCAGCTCCAGCAGCGCCGAGGTGATCAGCCGGGTCGTGGTGGTCTTACCGTTGGTCGCGCTGACCAGGGCCAGCCTGCGGTCGCGGGCGAGCTGCCGGAGCAGGTCGGGCTCGAGCATCAGGCCGACCCGACCGCCGATGACCGAGCCGTCGCCGCGCCCGGTCATCCTCGACAGCGTGGCGGCACTGCGGCCCAGGGCGCTCGCGAGCTGAGCCCGCAGTGGAAGCTGGGTCATGGCACAGGATCCTAGTCGTCGTTGGGCTCTGCTCTGGTGGGGCGCACCAAAACACGTCCGGGGCCTTCGGTCTCCCGTGCTCGGCCTATGAGATAATCATTCGTACGGAGCCCTCTCGGCCTCGGGTCCAGCGACCCAGGCGGGAGGGTTTTTTCATGCCCGAAATCGCAGTGACGCGTCACCCTGCGGCAGGCATTCCCCGATCAAGGAGTATTCGATGAAACTCGGTCTGACCTGCCCTCGCTTCATCTGGCCCGGCGGCGACACCGCCATCGCCGAGAGGTTCGCGGCCGTCGCCCGCGGCGCCGACGAAGCCGGGCTGCACAGCCTGTGGGTGATGGACCATTTCTTCCAAATCCCCAACTTCGGCGCCGTCGAGGATCCGATGCTGGAGGCGTACGGCGCGCTGTCGTATGCCGCCGCCCTCACCCGCCGGGTCACGCTCGGCGCCCTCGTCACCGGTGCCGTCTACCGTGCGCCCGGGTTGCTGGTGAAGCAGGTCAGCACGCTCGACGCGCTCTCCGGGGGCCGCGCCGTCCTCGGCATAGGCGCGGGCTGGTACGAGCATGAGGCCCGAGGTCTCGGTCTCCCCTTCCCTTCCCTCGGCGAGCGGTTCGAGCGGCTGGAGGAGACGCTCCAGATCGCCAAACAGATGTGGAGCGACGAGGACAAGCCGTACGAGGGCACCCATTACAGACTGGAACGCACGCTCAACTCCCCTCAGGCCCGCCCGCCGATCCTGATCGGCGGCAGCGGGGAGAAGAAGACTCTCCGTCTCGTCGCCGAGTACGCCGACGCCTGTAACTTCCTGCACGGCGCCGATGTACGGCACAAGCTCGGCGTGCTGCGCGACCATTGCGAACGCCTGGGACGGCCGTACGAGGACATCGAGAAGACCCTCCACATGCGCATCCCCGACGGCGAGAGCGTCGAAGAGAGCGTCCAGCGCTGCGGCGACCTGGCCGAGCTGGGCATCGACCACGTCATCGTCGCCGTCCCCGACGCCGCCGCCGACTCCTCACTCGCGCACCTGGCGGCGCTCGCCACGCAGATCTCCGCCATCACCCCGGCCGGGCGCTGAGGACAAGCGTTGCGGACATGAGCACGTTGCCCGGGACGGCAGCACAAACGTGGCCGCGGACACAGCTGAGCTGAGCCGCGCGTCCCGGCCAGGGCGTTCCCGCACCCGCCCGGACATCGGTGGGCGATGATATTCAGGTGCGGAGAGTAATCAAGTCGCGACGCTGGGTGTGGCATTGGGTGAGCTGTGCGGCGTTCTTGATCGCCGTGGCCGCGGTGCTCGTGTACTTTCACCTCGGTTCGCCCGACCGTCTGGAGGAGGCAGACAAGCTCGCCGGCGTCGGCAGCCTGTTGTTCAGTGGGGTCTCGCTGCTGGTGTCCGTGGCCGCTCTGGGATGGGGGGCCGCCGCACCTCGGCGCGAAGGCGCCGCCTCCGCGGCGGACGAGGCCCGGTCGCTGGATCCGTGGGTGGCCCGGCTGGCGGGCAGGGTACGTGACCAGTGGACTGAGGAGGCGGCGGTGCGGACGTTGGGCCGGCCGGATCCGCTGCGGTTGCACTGGTCGTCCTCGGGCCGTCCCGGTGCCTCCGCGATCGCGGTGCTGGGCGAGGGGACGATACCGGGGCGGCCCACGCGTCTGCGGCTGCACGGCGACCTGGGCGACGTGGTGACGGCGTTCCGGAAGCTCCCGCGCAAGCAGCTGATGGTCCTGGGAGAGCAGGCGGCCGGCAAGACCGTGCTGGCGCTCCTGTTCACCCTCGGCGTGCTCGAAACCCGCGAGCCGGCCGAGCCGGTGCCCGTCCTGCTGACCGCGTCCTCATGGGACCCGGCCCGGGAACGGCTCGACGTCTGGTTCGCCAGGCGACTGCGTGAGGAGTATCCGTTCCTGGCGGACCGGGACGTCCACGGCAATGACGTGGCCTGGCGGCTGGTCCACTCCGCACGGGTGATGCTGGTCCTGGACGGCTTGGACGAGATGCCGGGCAGGCTGCACGCTACGGCGATCAAAGCAATCGATCGAGCCGTCATCGACAAGCGTCCGCTGGTGATCACCTGTCGCTGCGCGGAGTACGACGCCGCGGTCGCGGCGGAGGGCCAGCCACTCGCTCACGCGGCGGTCGTAGAGATCGAACCGGTCAAACCCGAGGACGCCGTCGACCACTTGCGCGCCGCCCTTCCCACCGGCGACGATCGCTGGACACCGATGTTCGATCATCTCCTCGCCTGCCCCGACGGTCCGCTGGCACGGGCGCTGTCGCCTCCGCTGATGGTCTCCCTCACGCGCTCGGCGTACGCCCCTCCCGGCACCGACCCGTCCGACCTGCTCGACCTCGGCAGGTTCCCGGACCGGTCCGCGATCGAACACCACCTGCTCGAGGCGTTCCTCCCCACGGTCTATCAACTTTCACTGCCGCCGCCGGACCATTCCGGATCTCCCGCGACGCCCCTCCGCACGTACGAGCACGACCAGGCTCGGGCCTGGCTCGCGCACCTCGCCCGGCATCTGAGAGCACTCGGCACCCGTGATCTCGGCTGGTGGGAGCTGCACCGGACCCTCCCCCGGGGCGGTTTCGAACTCATCGCCGGACTGGCCGCGGGACTGACTGCGGGGCCCGTGATGGGGCTGGTGGCGGGGCTTGTGTACGGCCGATCGTTCCTGGCCATCGCCGGATGCGGGACCGGGCTCGGCGTCGGTGTCGGGGCGGCACTGGTGTCCGGATTCGGGAGAAGACCGTCGCCTTCCCGGGTCCGGCTCCGGATCAAGGGTCGCCGCCGTCAGATCCTGCGGGGAATCCTCGTGGGTGTGGCCGTCGGGCTGTTCGCCGGCCTCGTGTTCGGGATGGTCTTCTGGTCCATGGCGGACGGCTCGGACATCGGGCTCGTCGCCGGTGTGGTGGCCGGGGTCGCCGGCGGGATCGGCGTCGGGCTGGGCGCGGGCCTGACCGCGCCGGTCGGACCCGAGGAGAACATCAGCCCCCGCTCCCTCCTCGACCTGGACCGCGCCACCGCGCTGACCCAGGCGCTCGGCGGCGGACTCGGTGCGGGGCTGATGGTCGGCGTCGCGGCGGCCATGCTCGCCCATCCCGCGGCCAGACTGGGCACCGCGCTGGTGGCCGGCGCCGGGGTGGGCATCGGGGTCACCCTGGTCGCGGTGAGCAGCACCGCGTGGGGGCGGTGGATGCTGATCCGCGCCTGGCTGGTGTTCAGGAAGAAGCTGCCCTGGCGGGTGATGGATCTCCTGGACCATGCCCACCGTCACGGCGTGCTCCGGCAGGTGGGCGGCAGTTATCAGTTCCGCCACGCCCGTCTGCAAGATCACCTGATCGACTTCCCGGCGATCGGCGGAGATCGGGACTTCGCGGCCGGGCTCCGCTCCACGAGCATCGATCCATGCCACGGTTACAACGGCTGATCAGCCAAGCCCGGCCGGCATGTCGCGAACTATCAGGCAGCGGCCCTAACCAAGGTGCCGGGCGAAGAACCGCAGCGAGCTGTCGGTCTCGAACTCGGGGATCTCCCCGTGCTTGCCCGGGTTGGCGTGCAGCGTCTTGTCAGTCGAGGCCAGAGCGTCGAACAGCGCCAGCCCTTGGTCCCGCGGCACCAGGTTGTCCTCCCATTGGAGCAGGAACAGCACCGGGACGGTCACTCCAGCGGCGCTCTCGGCCAGCCCGTGCAGGCCGAGCAGACCCAGCACGGCGGCGCGGACCCGGGGTTCCGCGGCGAGCAGCGGCACACCGAGTCCGCAGCCCATCGACATACCCCAATAGCCGACCGGGCCGACGCCCACGTGATCGAGTTCCTGGACCGCGGTGATGACCGCCTGCCATTCCGCGACGGCCTGCCCGGCCAGGTGCGCGTGCATGGCGGCGACCAGCATGGACGGATCCTGGCCGGCGGCCATGCCGGCCCGCAGTTCGCCCGCGATCCGGTCGAACTCCTCGTCCTTCGGCCGGTCGCCGTGGTTGGGCGCGTCGATCGCGGCGACCGCGAACCCGCCCTCGGCGACGAAGCGGCGTGCACCGGCCAGGATGCCTGGGGCCTTCTTGTGCTGCCTGCCGCCGTGCCCCATCAGGATCAGGGGACGAGGCCCGACGGCATGTTCCGGCGTCCACAGCACACCGGGTATGTCGCCGAAGGTGAAGATCTGTTCGCTGACGCCGTCCAACGACGTCTGGGAGGTGAAGCGCATAGCGTCGCAAGCCTTTCGGGATGCCTTCTGCGGGCGCTCCCTAGACCGTGCAAAGGAGGGAGCCCCGACCTGTCACAGCGTTGATCGGTCTCACCTCCTCGGTTCGCGGCGATGCACAGCGGCGGCGAAGGTATCACACAGCCCGCGCAGGGCAAACGTTGCGTTCGCGGTGCCGCTGCTGACGGGGACGGAGTCGCCCGACCCAACTCCAACAGATCTTCGCCGAACTTTTGGCCCATGCTCAGGAGGCAGGCGTGGTGCGAACCGATGTGGACAGCCAAGACGCACAAGCCATCGTCCTGGCCGCAGTCACCGCAGAACGCCGCCGCGCCGACCACGCCAAGCCCGGCCGCCTCGCCGACCTCGTGCTGGACAGCCTGCGCCCTAAGTGAGCGTTTTAGGCACGCAACACCCCGTTGCAGCAGTCGGTGGGCCTCCTCAACACCGGGGAGCACTCGTGATCACGAGCAAGAGCCTGCATCTGCGGTCGGCTGACCGGAATGCCCTGCCACGACAGGGTGATGCAGTCGGGCACAAGCGTTACCAGCTCTCGCCCATGCGAACACTTAGCAGCCAACTGTTCGCATGGGCAGCACGACGGCCTCCCAAGAGTCGGGAGGCGTGACCGAGCTAACCCTCACCCCTGAGTCCGGTAGGGGACTGGACGCGCGGGCGGCGCCTGCCGCGTGTCACCCAGAGGGCTGGCGAGTGCTCGCTCGAATCCGGTGAGGGCGTTGATGAGGTCGGGTGCCTCGAATGCGCGGTTGCGTCTGCCGATGGTGGTCTGTCGGAGTATGCCGACTGCTGCCATCTGATTGACGGCGTCATTGGCTCGCTGACTGGATCTTCCGATCAGGTCGGCGGCAGTGGCCACCGTGAGCACAGGAGCGGAGGGAAGCACTCGCAGCAAAAGATCGACGGAGGATCCAGAGCGGACGCTCCCAATTTTCCGTCGCCAGTCCGTGTCCAGGGCGTCAAGGTCCGCACCGAAGCGATCCGTATCGATGATGGCGCGGGCGGTGTCCACGGTGAATCGATCGATGCACGCGCCCATGGCCTCCTGGGCCTCCGGGGAGTCGGCGGCTCCTTCATACCGATATGACGTGAGTGCGGAGATGTACGCGTCAGCGTGTGAGGCCAGGATGAGGCTGATCGGAGGAACGAAACGGGGTGCCAGCCCTCTACGCCGAAGGATCAGGTGGATAAGTGCCCTTCCAGTGCGGCCGTTCCCATCAACGAACGGATGGATCGTCTCGAACTGCGCGTGCGCGATAGCCGCTTGGACAAGAGCGGGGTGTTCGTCCCCTGACACGTACGCGCACAGGTCTTCGAGGAGCGAGTGCACTCGGTCCGGCGGTGGAGGGACGAAGTCGGCACTGCAGGGTGACATTCCGGTTCCGCCGACCCAGTTCTGCTCGGTTCTGATCAGCCCACCGAAGCGTGCGTCCCGGGTTCCGTTGAGAAGTCGCCGGTGCAGCTCCAGCACGTCGTCAAGGTGTATGGCCGGCGCGTCCGCGAGTCCGAGGGCTGATTCCATCGCCCGGACATTTCCGAGGACGGCGTGTGCCGTGTCGTCGCGCATCTCTATGCCCGTACGTTCTGCCACGTCGGTCTTGGCCAGACGTCGCACGTTGATCTGCAGACCTTCGATGAAGGAACTCGCTACGGCCTCGGCCCACAGGAGAAGCCTGGCCAGTGCTTCAAGGCTGACCAGAGGACGTTCGGAGGTGTTCAGCTCTATGAGCCGGCGTTCGACGTCGCTCACGTCCGCCGCGCGCTGTCCCGTCAGGGTCAATGGACGACCCAGCAGAGGGTCGGGAACGTAAGCTCTGTAGTCGCAGCGCTGACGTTCCGCTCGCGTTGCACCGTTGGGGGTGCCCTGCCACGACAGGGTGATGTACTCGGCCACAAGCGTTACTACCTCTCGCTCATACGAACACTTAGTTGTTAACCGTTCGTATGGGAGCCGCGAGAGAACACTTACGAAGTGCGATAGAGGCTGCTGCGCGCCCGGTCGATAAACGATCTTGCTGCTAAGTGGACTCAGCGAGCCGGTCCGGGCCACCACGCCTGCTCCTGAGCTTGGCCTTAACCCCCCTTGGAGCTTCAGTGTCGGCCCAGCCCGGCGATGAGATCGTCGACCATGTCGAAGGCGATCACACTGTCGAGTGGGTTGGAGTAGTTGCGCGACCAGCTGATCAGTCCATCGCGCACGCGAGCGACCATGACGATCTGGGAAGTGAACCGCTTTCCCGTCGCGGTGACCAGGCCCTGCAGCCGGTATTCGGCTATCACCACTTCCGGGTCGGCCGTCTGGCGGATCGCGACGTTGTCCACCGACTCGAACCTCTGAATCTGGGCACCCGTCTTGAGGTGGGCACGGAAGGTCTCGCGGCCCTGCTCCTCCTGTGGGGCGCCGGGCAACTGGAACGGAAACTCGAAAACCGCGTCCTCGGCGAACAGGTCAGCCATCTCCTCGCAGGGCCGGCGCCCTGGCCGCGGGCGCCCCGGCCCGGCAGCGGGAGTGGACTTCGAGGAGATCGGGCGGGCTTTGGCCCTGGTCGAAGAGGCCGGGCTGCCGATCAACCGGGCCGCGGCACTGCTACTCGGCATCCCCTCCGCGAACCAGGCCGTGGACCGGCCTGTGGGAGCGCCGCGTCCAGGAGGCACGGGGCACGGCCCAGGTCACGCCGGTATGACGGGGCTGGCGGTGCGCGGGGCGGGGGCCGTACGGCGCCGTCGTAGGCCACGAACACAAGCGGCTCGGCCGCGGCATCGAGCTCAGCTCAACGGCTCAGAGCAGGGTACGCAGTTCGCGGGCCGCGTCGGTGGCGTTGAGCAGGCGGGCGCCGTCCGGGAGCAGGACCAGTGGGCCTGTAGTAGTCCGTGCCGCGATCCCCGCCCGCTCCCAGACCAGGACGATCTGCAGGATGACCGCCTGGTAGGCATGGTGGGCGTCGGTTCCACGCGGCTTCCCGAACCGGCCGTACAGCTCTTTGTCCACCCGGTTTCGGGCCTGCTCACGTCCCAGCCCGACGCCCGTGAACACCACTACGAACGTACTGGCGGCGAGAGCGACGATCTCCTCATTGAGCAACGCCTTGACACCGGTACCCGAACTCTCGGTCATGACCGGCACGTTACTGACCTTGGGGACCAACGGAACAGCCGGTAACGCCAAGCACTTGATCTTGGCTGACTCACCCCGCGCAAAGCCGCCGCCGCCCCGGCCATCCCGACTGGACCCGTTCAAGCCCCAGCGAAATTCCTTCAGGGCCGGTCACCAGCGCACCGTGTTCGGCCTCTTGCACGGCACCCCAGCTATGGCCGGACACGTCGTACAGGCCAAACCGCCCATCCGAGATCGGCGCCTCGTCGTAGACGCTGCGGATCAGCTCGGCCACTTCGGTCTCCTCCATCCGGTCGCAGGTGGAAACCCTAGCGATCACGAACGACGGTTCCACTCGCGCCGTTAGCTAGGACGCCAGGAAGTCGAAGTTTGGGACGGGGTGGGAGCTCGACGGCGATGTTCGACGTTGGCCGAGGGAAAGCCGACAATGGAGAGGCTGATGATGGGGAAACCGTGGCAGGGGCGGGCTGTGTGGCGCCTGATCGGCGAGCCCTCGCAGTGCGCGACGAGCGCCAAAGGAAGCGCACATCGCTCTATGGACGGCAGCCGTATCGCTCGTCCTTGACCGGGCTCGCGGTCAAGCGACCCGTACCGAGTGAGGCCCAACGCTGATCGTCACATCGACGTGGCCACCAAGGGCGGCCGCGTAGGCGCGGATGGTCTCGAGTTCCATCGAGTCCAGATCGCCGTTCTCAATCTGAGAAATACGCGCTTGAGAGATGCCGAGAGCAGCCGCCACCTCGGCTTGGGTCTTGCCCACCGACTTGCGCAGCTCTTTCAGATGATGACCGGCGACGTAGGCATCCAACTGCGCATCGGCAGCAGCCTGACGCTGCGGGTCGGCCAGATCGGGATACAACCGGTGCGCTTCCGCTTTGACCTCACGCCAATTGCGTCCGGGGCTCATCGCTTGCCCTCCTCCTTCGTCTCAGCCGACTTCGCGGCGCGGTACTCGGCATAGCGCGCCTTGGCAAGAGGTATCGCTTCCTCATACCAGCCTGACCATCTGCCGGCCTTGTCGCCGGCCACAAGGAAGATCGCCTCCCTGTCCGGATCGAAGACGAACACGATTCAAATCTCGGTTCGCTTCCTTGAGTCCGGACGGAGCTCCTTGAGGTTGCTCATACCGTCGTCTATCAGGGTGTCCACCAATGGGCGACCAAGCGCGGGGCCGACCTCTGCAAGCCGATCAATGGCTTTCTCTATCAAATTGGCAGAGTCTGGTTCGCTCTCGCAGAGTTTGAGGAACCACGATTCGACAGGCTCCAGCAGCACGATCTCCCACGCCATGCAGGCAGTATAACTCCTAGCTTATGTCACGCCGAGAGGCTCGCTCACTCCTCGGTGACGCGTTCGTAAGCTCTCCTTGTTGGTGAAAGGAACACCCGCCGCCCCCTTGGTCTGGCCGTGGCGGAGCGTGGGAGCGCGAGGGCTTGCCCTCGCATAGGAGGGGCCGGAGGCCCCGGGGAGCACGCCGAAGCCCCATCGGCGCGAAGCGCCTGATCGGCGAGCCCATGCAGTGCGCGACCAGCGCCAAAGGAAGAACGCCGAGCTTCCAATGCGCGAAGCGCCGACTGCGAGCCCTTTGTAAAGCTCAGCCCGGCTCGGCGAAAGAGAGCTCCGGGGCGCCGTCCCGGTCGAACGGCAGCACGAACCGCCGTGGCCAAGACAGTACGCCTTCCAACCACCCCGCCCCCATCGTCTGCCCCACGTGCCGCAACCGCGATGACGGGTCGACGCCGATCGCGACCGTGCTGATGTCGCGCTGGACGCCCTCGCTCTCGTCGTCGCCCAAGATGACCCGCCAGGCCAGCGCCCTGTTGTGGTCGATCTCCATCGACAGCGGGTGGTGTCGCAGTGCCTTGGCGCGGTGGCCGAGCAGTTCCGATTGCAGGAGTTCGGCCGAGCTGCCGTTGGGCGCGTTGCGGAACAGGGCGTACTCCATCGGCGGTGCCGGGCTGCGGAGGTTCGGGGCCGGCTGGCCGTACGGGAAGAGTCTGTCGACCTCGTGCAGCCAGCGCACCTGCGGGATGACCCATGAGGCGCCGGGGCGCTCGCCGCCGCTGTCCACGGCGGCCAGGAGCCGGGTTGCCGTCTCGGCGGCCTTCTCGGTGAGCAGGGCCGGGTCGAACCAGCTGCGCAGCGACCAGGCCCGGCGCTGCACCGAGCGTTCGATCAGGGTGGCCAGCAGGCACTCCCGGCGTCTGGCCGGCAGCTCGGACCAGGCGGCCGTCAGTGCGCGAGGTACGCCGGGCAGAGGCCGGTTGCTCACGAAGGCCAGGACGACCGTGTCGCACCAGATGCGCAGCCAGGCCCAGTCGGGCGCGTCGGCGAGGACGTCTGCCTCGCGCAGTTCGACCAGGGTGCACGCCTGGCCGGTGCGGCACTGGCTGCCGCAGGCCGCCGATCTTCGGCCCCGGATCGGCGGGGCGGGGCTGGCCATCAGCTTCTCGCGGGACTCGCCGAGGGGCACCCGGACGCGCAGCGGGCGGTCCATCCCGTCGGCGAACACCGCGGCGGAGCCCGGTTGCAGGGAGACGACGTGGCGGGACTGTTCCTCGCTGAGGTTCATGGCCCCACCGACGAGTTGCCGGTCGTCCTCGGCGGGGAGCCGGTGGACGACCTTCAGGGCGGTGTTCTTGACCACGTCCGTGACGAGCTTGGTGGGGATCTGCTCGGCCACCACGATGCCCTCGCCGTAGGCCCGGATCTCGGCGAGCAGGCCGGCCAGCAGTTCGACCGCGTGGGTGGAGGCGCGGCCGGTGCCGCGGTCACGCAGCAGCCGGTGGGCCTCCTCGATGACGATGACGTGGCGCAGGCCGGTGGACTTCTCCTGCCGGGCCCGCATCCGCAGGTGCTCGACGATGCGGATGATCAGCGTGCCCATCAGGAACGCCTTGTCCTCGTCGTTGGCCACGTCCTCGATCGCCAGCACCACGTTGCGTTCCAGCAGGCCGCCGATGTCGGCCGGGTGGCCGCCCTCGAAGAAGCGGCCGGCCGAGCCGACGCGGAGCGAGCGCAGCCTCAGCGAGATGAAGCCCTCCACGTCGGCCTGGACCTCGCGGCCGTAGCCGATCTCCCGGATCACGTCCATGGCGTGCTGCTGGAGCAGTTCGAGGGTCGGCACGCTGGGCGGCACCTTGGAGCCCGGTACGGCGCCGCCGGTGACCACGTCCCAGCCGGTGGCCTCGTAGACGCGCTGCAGGGCCAGCGACATGATCTGCGGGAACGGCTCCTCGGCGTCGAACGCCGCCATGAACAGCGCCCTGACCATGTCGATGTGGGCCTGGACGGGGTAGCCGGGCTCGGGTTCCAGCGGGTTGATGCTGAACGGCACGCCCGCGGGGGCCGACGGGTTGATCACAGTGACCGTGCCGGGCTCGATGCGGCCGGCCATGGCGGCGTACTCGGACTTGGCCGGCTCGATCGCCAGCCAGGGGATCCCCGCCCTGCTGAGCTGCTCCAGCAGGTGCCTGACCGTCTGCGACTTGCCCGAGCCGGTGGCCCCGGTGACGAAGGCGTGCCGGTTGAGCGTGCTCAGCGGAACCCGGAACGAGCCGACGCACCGGTCCTGCCCGTCGAGGATCTCCCCCAGGTCCAGCTCGCCCTCCTCGGCCTCGGAGGTCACGTCGAAGAACCCGGAGTCGAGCACCCGTACGCCAGGCACCTCGCGCCTGGGCAGTCCGGCCAGCGCCGCGAGGGCCCCGGCGGTCGCGGCGAAGGGCGCGGCGGCGCCGTCGGCCGGGTCCTGCATCGTCAGGCCGAGCGCCTCCGACAGGCCGTAGACGGCGCCCTGAGCGCTGCGCAGCCGGTAGGGGTGGTGGCTCATCTCGACGGAGCCGACCAGGACCGGCGCGATCTGCCGGAGCTCCTCGGCCGTGGCGCCGCCGGCGAGCACGCGGACGTTCCAGAGCCCGGCCTCGCGGAAGGCGTCGAGCTCCTGCATGCGGCGTTCGGCCCGCTCGGCATCGAACCTGCTGCGCTCGGAGGCGTCGCCGTACTGCCTGAGCACGTTGAGCTGGGTACGCAGGTGCGCGACCTCGGCGTCGAGCAGGTCGGTCGGCTCGGCCACCACCAGCCACGCGAACGGCCTCGACATGAGCGTGACCAGCGTCGCCTCGAACAGCGTCGGCCGCTTCAGCTCGTCGGGTTCGAGCCCGCCGAACTCGCGCCGGCCGCCCAGCGGCGGCGCCTGCCGTCCCGGGCACGGCGTCCACACCAGGTCGGCGAGGTCGGCCAGGTACTCCTCGTCGAGCTGCACCCCGCGCGCCCCACCGGGGAACAGCAGCGGCTGCGGCCCGGCCGGCGCCCCCGGCGCGTCGGGAGCCCGGCGCGGCTGGCGCGGTGGCGACAGCGGCCCGGCGTTGGTGATGAGCTCAAGCGGCGCGCCGGAGCCGCGGGAGAGCCACCCGATGACGAACGGCCGGTCACGTTGGGCGGCGGACAGCACGGCGGGCAGCACGGTGACGAAGTCCCACTCCGCCGACGAGCTTCGCGAGGGTGCCGCGATCGACTGGATTCGGTACCAGGGCCCGCTCAGCGAGACACTCGACTGCATTTCATTCCCCCACAGACGGTTGCTAGTAAAATCCGCCTACCGTCAGCGCGCCACGTTGACATTGACCATGTCATTGCCTGTCCTTGCGCCAGTCCAGGCGTGGCGGCGGCGGGCCGAGGTTCGGAGGCGGCTCTCCGTCGCCGTCCGCGCCCTTGCCGTCGATCGCGAGTACGGCCTCGCGGACGTCGTCCAGCTCGCCGAGCGTGGTCTTGGGAAATGTGAGGATGGCCGGGTTCGCGTCGGCCAGCCGGACCCGGCGGCCCTCCGGGGTCGCGTCGGTGACGATCACGGACGTCGTGGGCAACTGCTGGAGCTGGTGCGGCTCGACGAGGAACTCGCGCGAGCGCTGCAGCACCCGCTCCTTCTCGGCGATCTTGTCGGCCGTCCTGCCCCACTCCGTCGACTCCACGAGGTCCTCCGCGAGGTCCGTACGGTTGTCGTCACGCTCCTCCGTCGCGTCCTCGACCTGGGAGATCGTGGAGGTGTAGCCGCCGTCGAGGCGGGGGATCGAGTCGCTGATCGTCTCCGTGAGCTGGGCCAGCTCCAGCCGGTGCTCGGTGCCGACGTGCTCGCTGGCCACCCGGGCGTCCTCGGCGTTGCCGAGACGCATGAACGCCACCGCCGCGTGGCCCCTGCCGAGCCGCTCCCGCACGGTCGGGGTCAGACTCCGGTACGTCAGCACCAGGCCGGTCCTGGACGTCTCACAGGCGTCCATGAGCCGGTCCAGCACGTCGCCACGAAGCTTGTCGGCCCCCGCCACGATGATCGTGTGATACCAGGGCCGGTCGGCGGCGGGCGACTGGCGCAGGATGTGCGTGAGCGCGGTGGCTACGTAGGTGCCGAGCACCCGGTTGCCGAACACCCCGGCCTGGCGGTCCATGCTCACCACCCGCAACCTGGCGGGCGGCAGCCGTACGGCCTCCGTGCCGAGCGTCTCCAGCTTGCGCAGCTGGGACTCCAGCGCCCAGGCCCGCTCGATCACCACGCGGTCGCTGACGCCCCGCCCGAACAGCGTGCCGATCCGTTCGAGCTGCGCCGCCGTGATCAGCCCGAACCTCAGGTCGTCACGCGGGTCGCCGACCTGGGCGAGGGCCCGCAACGCGGCCGTGACCTGGTTGATCGTGGCGTTCTCGCCGAGCACCTCCAGCACCCGCTCCAGGATCGCGTTGTCGAAGCTGAGGTCGCGCGTGGTGCGGTGCTCCTCGCTCACACTGACCACGTGGGCGAGCACGTCGGCGAACGCCTCGGGCTTCAGCGTCGCGCCCAGGTCCAGCCGGGGCAGGTCCGTCGGCAGCACCCAGACCAGCGGGTCGTCGCCGCCCCGGCGGGCCAGCTCGATCAGGTCCTTGGCGATCGCGCCCTCGGACAGGTCGAGCACGGTGAGGTGGCCGCCGCTGTAGAGACGGGTGGCGCCGAGCAGGGTGATCAACGCCGACCAGCCGGGCAGCGTGCCGCCCGCCACGTCGATGCGGTCGATCTCGTCGGGGACGGCCACCGCGTACCAGGTGAGCTGGCGGTCGTGGCGTTCCTTGACCTCCTGCCACTCGCGGTAGCGCTGGGCGTGCTCCTCCTGCGCGCGGAACAGCTCTTTGTCACGTTCCCGTCGCTGCCGGTCATCACGGGCCTGCTGCTCGCTCACCCGGTAGCGGACCGCGCGGTCACCCTGTATGAGCGCGTAGCTGCAGATGATCGCCACGCCGCCGGCCGCGCCCAGACCCAGCAGCGCGAACGACCACTGCAGGTAACCGGCGACGGCCAGCCCGAGTATGAGCACGGTGAGGATGACCATGAACACCCTGAACACCCGCACGGGCCGGTTGAGCAGGTCTTCCTGGAAGCGTTCGCGGCGCAGCAGCTCCTGGTCGGCCGCCTCGGAGGGGGCCTCCTCTTCGCCGGGCGAGGGGCGCTTGGGCGGCGGTCCGGGATCGGGGTGCAGCAGGATGTACTGCCAGCCCAGGTAGATGCGGTCCGCCTGGAGCTGCGCATGCTCGGGATGCACGTCCGCCACGTGACCCTCCGGCCGCGATATGTCGTTAGTTGGGGGCTGACCCTCCGCTCCGTGACAGCGTATGAGCTAGACCCCCTGCTGCGGCAGGGTTCTCGGCAATTAGACCAGCCAGATGGGAGGCTAGCGGCAGATGGGGCAAGCGTGACCTATTACCATCCTTACCCATGACGGAACCCTCCGGCGGCAGCAACAAGCCCAAACGCCCGGTAGTGGTGCCCGCAGTGGCCCTGGTGGCAGTCACCGCTCTCGGCATCACCGCCCTGCTCGGCGGTTTCGCCGAGGTTCCCGATCCGGCGCCGCCTCAATACGGGGAAGGGGCGGTGCTCGACCAAGGGCAGTTCAGTACGCAGTTCGTGACGGCCAAGCTGGCCACGCAGAAGGCCAAGACCGACTGGGAAACCGACAAGCGCTTCGTGGAGTTGACCTTCAAGGTGACGAACCAGGGCAAGACCACGGCCATGGTCGGCCTTCCGCCGGACAAGCCGGAGCGCGCGGTCTCGGCGACGAGCTTCGCCGGATCGCTGGTCAAGGTGACCCCACAGGTCCAGGCGAAGGGTGTGCCGTCGGTCTACAGCCTGTCGAAGAACGCGCAGAGCGGCCAGCTTCAGCCGGGCGTCCCGACCACGGTCATCCTCCGCTACGACCTGGACGGCGCGGCCAAGCCGCCGCAGAAGGTGACGCTGGACGTGGCGGGCTTCGCCTACGAGCCGGGCTTCAACGACCCGTCCTTCCACTGGAACCTGATCTCGGAAGAGTCCGACTCGGAAAAGTCCGGCTCAGAAGAGCCCGGCAGCGGACGGCTCCCCGTCGTCCAGGCCCAGGTGACGCTCCCCGTGCACGGCGCGGAGGCGACATGACCGCCACCGCGTCCCGCCGCCCGCCCGGCCGCCGCTCCCGCGCTCGCCGCCAGGGTGGCTCGCGCGTGCTCGGCGCCCTCGTCGGCCTGGTGCTGCTGGCCGGCGCCGTCGGCCTCCAGACGCGCAACCTGACTCCGAACGAGATGGACGCGCCCATCACCACCGTCGGCGCGAAGGGCCAGGAGGTGAACGCGGGCAGGTTCGCGGTCCGTGTCAACTCGGTCGCCGTGGCGCGGGCCGTGCAGGGCGCGAGCGGGAAGGTGGAGACCGAGCAGCTCTTCCTGATCGTCCAGGCGTCCGCGACCTCCGCCACCAAGCCCATGCGCCTGGGCACCCCCGCGCTGCTGACCCCGGACGGCGTCAGCTACGACGCCACGGACAAGATCGAGCCGTCCGAGACGCTGGCCAACCCCTGGGTACAGCCGGGCTTCTGGGTCAGCGGCAACTTCGTCTTCGAGATCCCCGCTTCGGCGCTCGAAGGCGCGCGGGTGGTGTTCAAGCTGCCCGGATCGGCACTGGTCGAGCCGTTCGAGCCGGAGGCCGAGGTCGATCTGGGCATCGACGGTCCGGCAGCGGCCCAGCTCAAGTCCGCGCCCAGCGACGTCTACATCCTGAAGAAGAGCTGATGAGCACAGACGACCGCGGCTGGTTCTCCCCTCCGGCCGGCCAGAACGCGGACCAGCCCCAGCCCCAGGCGCCGCCTCCGCCTCAGCCGCAACCTCGATCTCAGAGGCCGAGGCCGCGGCGGCGACGTCCGACCGCGACGCGGGTCATCCCTCCCGATCAGCAGGTGTGGCCGCCCAAGCGGACGGAACCCTCGGTGGACACCTCCACCCAGCCGATCCCGGCCATCCCCAGCGCCGGGCCGCTTCCCCGGCCGTCCGTCCCGCCCCTCCCCGCCGTCCCGCCCCCTGCCGTGCAACCGCCCTCTCCCCTGGAACCGGCCCCTTTCGCGGGACCGGTCACCGCCGAGGTGCCGGTAGCCGCCGAGCTTCCTGTCGTCGCCGAGGTTCCGGTAGCCGTGACTCCGCCGCCGCGCAGACGGCGGCCCGTGCTGGCCGCGCTCGGGGCCGTGGCCGCGCTGGTCGTGGCGCTCGGGGCGATGACCTACGACCGCTATCACGTCTATCTGGTCAGGTCAGGGCAGATTCCGGCGAAGCAGGAGCAGGTCGTACAGGCGGGGCAGTCCGTCACGGTCAAGCACGTCAGCTGGAAGTCCACGATGGAGACCGTGCCGCAGATCCCCGGCAGCAAGCCCCAGCCGGGATCGGCCTACGTCAAGATCGACATCAGCCGGTCGGCCGTCGACGCGGACGGACAGTTCAAGACGGCCAAGCCCAAGGAACTGTTCGTGACGGATCGACAGGGCCGTACCTGGGTGGCCCTGGTCGGCGATGACACGACACCGGCCGAGAAGATGGAGGTCGGCGAGCCGTACCAGATGACGGCCTACGCCCGGGTGCCGGCCGCGCAGGCGGCCGAGGTCGAGCTGCTGCTCACGCCGAGCAACTACCGCTCGGATGTCCCCACGAACCAGCTCATGACCGCGAAGACGGAACCGGACCTGGACGTGCTGCGCTTCAAGCGCTGACGCTCCTCCCACCGACCGACCGGCCGGGTGCGGCTCGTCAGGGCGTGCGGGGCGTCAGGCGTTGACGTCCATCCGGCCACCTCGTACGGCGGGCGCTTCGGGCGCCGGGGCCATCCGGCGGCCCCGCGTGGCCGCGATGTCGAACGCGGCGGCCAGCAGGGCCATGGTCAGGACCGTGACGAGCAGGTTCTTGACGAAGTCGACGGGAGCGCCGACGAGCATCCAGAGCCACTCCACCTTCGACCCGATCAGCGTCCGCACACCGCGCATGGCGTACTCCGCGCCGACGTGCAGCGACACGTAGCACAGGCACATCATCCCGAACAGCGCCACGCCGCCCGTCAGCGTCTGCCTGAAGGAGTTGGCCAGCGGGACCCAGCGCTCCTGGAAGCCGCCGGTGATCCGCTCGACCGACTTCTGAGTGATCGAGTGGGTCGAGTAGAGCTTGTCGATGCCCTTCTCGAAGCGCGTGTCGCGGAGCATGGTACGGGCGTCGTCCGCGTACGTGCCGAAGACGAGCACCGCCACCGTCAGCCACGTGAGCGGGATGAAGACACCGTCCACGATGTACGGCCAGATTTCACCGACCGCTCCCCAGAACGCCTCCCAGCCGGGAATGCTCCGCTCGGCCTGGGTCACGAGCTCACCCGAGGTGGACACGGCGAGGCGGTGCGAGACCCAGTCGGAGCGCACGTTGGCCAGCACGAAGGTGGCGTTCAGGCCGAAGAACACGAAGGCGAACTCGGACAGGGCGGTGCCCAGGCCCGAGACCTTCCCGTCGCCCCGCTCCACCATCTTGCTGAACAGCGCGCGCAGCAGGAACGCCACGGCCATCAGGCCGAACGAGATCCGCCAGTCGAGGTCGATGAGTCCCCGCCCGACCGTGCTGCTCCTGCCGAGGAAGCTGTCGCTCAAGAAGTCGTCGATGTTGTGCACGTAGTCCGTCTGTACGAAGTCCCGGGCGTCCTCGACATGGAACCCCCACGTCAGGTAGATGACCGCGAAGGCGGGGGCGACCCGGTTCATGGAGACCCAGTAGCGCTCGTCCTCCTCGCCCGTCGCCCGGCGGGCGCGGATCTCCCAGAGCGCGCCGCGTACCGACCACAGCATGCCCGCGGTGATCGTCATCGACGCCATGACGATGAGCGTCAGCACCGCGATGGTCGCGACCAGGCGGAGCTGCCGGGCGTCTCCGTGAGAGATCTCCGTACCGAGGTAGAGCAGCCCGAAGCGCACCGCCTGACCGGCCGAGAACCAGGCGATCAGCGGTAGCGCGCACTTCCCGGCGATGCGTAGCGCGTGCAAGGGCAGCGAGAACGGGGACGGCATCGGTCCCGGTGCGGGCACGGGCCGGGACGGGGCCATCACTCCTGACATCGCGGACACCCACGGGATCCTACCGACATGTCGAGACATGCGACTACCAGGCGTGATGATCGCCGGCATTCATGGCGAACCCAAAAGGATCACCGCGAGATAGCCATAACAGGCCGGAGCGCCCGGCGCAATCCGGCGAGATGTGGGGGAACATAGCGACATGGAGGCACGGCCCGCGCTGGACACAGATCCGGTCATCGTCGGGCAACGAGTACGACTGCTGCGCCAGGCGGCAGGCGTCTCGCTGTCCGAACTGGCCAAGCGCGCCGACATCGACAGGACAACGCTGCTTGAGGTAGAGACCGGCCTGGCCAAGCCGACGGCGGAGATGCTCTGGGCCATCACCGCGCAGCTCGGCGTGCCGATCGGCGCGATACTCGACACACCGCCATCGCCGCAGGTCGTGCACGGCACGGCGATCGAGGCCGCGCTGCTGGAGGTGTTCGAGGACGAGGGGGTGACCTATGAGCTCTATCGGCTGCGCATTCCGCCCGGCATCACCCAGACCTCCGCCGCGCATCTGGAAGGGGTGACCGAGCACCTCACGGTCTACGCCGGCACACTGATCGCGGGGCCGATGGACGCGCCGCTGACGGCGGGCCCCGGCCACCACATCTCGTGGCGCTCGGACGTCCCGCACGGCTACCGCGCGGTGGCCCCGGACGAGGTCAGAGCCTCACTGCTGATGCGCTACCCGACGAACACCCGTCCCTGACGGACACCCGGCCCTGACGGACGGACACCTGTACCCGGCCGGACGCCTGACCGAACACCCGTCCCTGACGGGTGCTCAGGCGGCCAGGGCGGGCCTGCAGGTGCGGCAGGGCCGGTAACCGGCCTCCTGGGCCTGGGCGAGGCTGCGGAAGCCGTGCCGGTGCGCGGCGGTGATGCGCCGGGCGTTGTGGCAGGTCGGGAAGCACACCACACCGGTGGTGTCGCTGGCCAGGTAGAACACCCGCGCCCGCGCCAGCCGCCGCACCGCGTCCAGATCCACGCCCTCGGCCACCAGCAGCGTCTCCTTGGCCGCCGCCCCGAACACGTAGTCGCCCGCCACCCCGTCGGACCTGGTCACCCGGTGGCACGGGACGAGCAGCGGCACCGGGTTCGCGCCCAGCGCCGCGCCCACCGCGCGTACCGCCTTGGGCCGGCCGACCTGAGCCGCGATCCAGGCGTAGGGCCGTACCTCGCCCCTGGGGATCGTCCGGGCGGCCAGCAGGACGTCGCGCTGGAAGTCGCTCAGCCCCCGCAGGTCGAGCGCGACCCCCGAGGAGCGGCCGGTACGCAGTGCGGGCAACAGCCCGGCGGGCGGCCTCTCGGCGGGCAGCAGCGGACGTCCGGCACGCGCCCTGAAGGCGGCGGCGAAGCCGTCGCCCCGATGAACGTAGGCGACACCCTGACCGGTGAACGCGACGGACAGCTCCCCGAGCGGGCTCGGCGCCGTCACCCAGCGCGCGGCGATCCGCTCGAGCAGCCCGTCGGGCGCGTCCGTGGCCAGTGCCGCGAGTCCGGCGAGCAGCGGGTCCTGGGTCATCCGACACCTCCAAGTGTGCGCAGTCGCCGCAGTCCCCGCGACACATGCGACTTGACCGTGCCCTGCGGAATCCTGAGAACCGTGGCGATCTCATTGACCGGCAGATCGACGACGTGCCGGAGAACAACGGCCACCCGCTGATCCTCCGGCAGCATGCCGAGCATTTCGGCGAGTTTGTCACCGGTCTCGTGCCGCACCGCCGCGTCCTCCACGCTCTCGCGTGGATCAACGGTATCGACCGGCTCCTCGCGTAGATCGGGGGGAGGCTTCCGGGACTTGGTACGGGCGCAGTTGCGCCAGATGTTCAGCAGGATCGTCAGGAGCCAGGCCCGTGGTTGCAGGGCGGCGATCCGTTCTCGCTCGTAGCCGGCGACGGCACGGTAGGCACGCAGGAACGTCTCAGCGGTGAGGTCCTCGGCATCGGCCCACCGCCCGCTCAGCCGCAGCGCGGTCGAGAAGACCACGCCGCGATAGGCGCCGAACAGCTCGGCGAACCCTCCGTCGAGGTCGTCGAGCAGCGCCTTTCGCACCGGGTCGAGGCAATCGATGTCACTCACACCAGGTACAACACCATCGGGCCGGATTCGGTTGCAGAAGAAGAAGGCCCGCGCCCGAGATCGGACGCGAGCCTTCCTCTAGATGTTTCCGGGTCAGACGGCGACGGCCAGCTGGGCCACTTCGCCCAGCTTCGCCTCGACCTGGACGTCACGCGTGACGCCGCCGCCGGCGATGATGCGTACCGTCCAGTCGCCAGGTGCGGCGAAGAAGCGGAACACGCCCTCCTCGGACACGACGACCTCGCCGGTGAACTCGCCGGAGTGGTCGAGCAGCCGCGCGTAGGCGGTGCCGGCGCCCGTCACGACGCCCTGGATCACGGACTGGGTGGACAGGTCGATCCCCGCGGGCAGCGCGATGGTCTGCTCCGGAGCTCCGCAACCCGGTGCGGTCTGAGCGGTCTGAGTGGTGGTCATCAGCGGGCCTCCCCCAACTCGATCGGCACGCCCACGAGCGAGCCGTATTCGGTCCACGAACCGTCGTAGTTCTTCACGTTCGCCTGGTCGAGCAGCTCGTGCAGGACGAACCAGGTGTGCGCGGAACGCTCGCCGATACGGCAGTAGGCGATCGTGTCCTTGTCGAAGTTGACCCCCGCCTCGCCGTAGAGCGTGCGCAGGTCTTCGTCGGTCTTGAACGTGCCGTCGTCGTTGGCCGCCTTGGACCACGGGATGCTGCGAGCGGTGGGCACGTGGCCCGCGCGCTGCGCCTGCTCCTGCGGCAGGTGGGCCGGGGCGAGCAGCTTGCCGGTGAACTCGTCGGGAGAGCGGACGTCGACCAGGTTGAGCTTGCCGATCGCGGCGACCACGTCGTCACGGAAGGCGCGGATGGCGGTGTCCTGCTCCTGGGCCACGTAGGAGGTCTTGGCGCGCTGCGGCACGTCCTTGACCAGCTCGCGCGAGTCGAGCTCCCACTTCTTACGTCCGCCGTCGAGCAGCTTGACGTTGTCGTGGCCGTAGAGCTTGAAGTACCAGTAGGCGTAGGCGGCGAACCAGTTGTTGTTTCCGCCATAGAGCACGATGGTGTCGTCGTTGGAGATGCCGCGCTCGGACAGCAGTGTCTCGAAGCCGGTCTTGTCCACGAAGTCACGGCGGACCGGGTCCTGAAGGTCCTTCTGCCAATCGACCTTCACGGCGCCACGGATGTGGCCCTTGTCATAGGCGCTGGCGTCTTCGTCAACCTCGACGAGAACGACGCCGGGGGTGTCGAGGTTGGCCTCGACCCATTCGGCATCCACCAGGACGGCGGAGCGGCTCATTGGGGAACCTCCAATTTGGCGGCGGGCAGTAGTCGGCGAATCAGCAGGTACGTTTCGCAGCCGAGGCAGAATCCGAAGGCTGCGTTGAGGAAGGCGGCGAGGAGTGCCGCGGCCGTGGCCACGAGGGCGAGCGGCGTGATCCCGGCGAGATATCCGACCAGACCCACGACCGCGAAGCCGAGCCCGACACCCTGCGCGAAGCGGGGTGGGCGGGCGTCCTCCGTCTCCTTCGGAGCGCTCTTGACGAGCGCCTTGAAGAGCAGCACGTAAGGCGAACGACCTGCCACGCCGAGTGCGAACACCAGCGCCTGGGCGGCCAGCAGCACTTGGGCGGCCGACGGCCAGGCGCTCCCCGTCACCAGGACGAGGGCGAGGATGGCAGTCGTGATGGCCGCGCTGAAACGCAACGCTCTAGGGTCGGCACGCATCGAAGGATGCTCCTGAAGGGGGTCGGATTGGGGCGGATCGGAAGTCCGCGCGAGACCGTCCTCAGGCAGCGCGACAGAGCGCGGTGGCTACGCGGCAAAAATCAACCGCGCGCCGCTTCGTCAGCAGCTCTGTCGATGGGTTCATGGCTAGGACACTACTCGCCGTCTCGGCATCTGTCACATCTCGTCCGCGTTCTGAGACGAAACATGGGATACTGCGCCCGCCAAGGCGGCGAGGACGTCCGCTTTGCGTGGCTGGCCAGACGCCTTTTTCACGATATTTCCGGCGCTGTCGAGGATCAGGACCGTCGGCGTGCGCATGATGTCGAGCCGCCGGACGAGATCAAGACGCGACTCGGCGTCGATCTCGACATGCGCCACACCAGGCACGAGCCCACTGACGTCGGCCAGCACCCGCCGGGTCGCCCGGCACGGCTGGCAGAAGGCGGTCGAGAACTGCACGAGCGTCGCCCGCTCCCCCAGGTCGGCACCCAGGTCGGCGGTGACCAGGCGGTCGTCCGCCTGAGCCGTGTCGCGCACCCTGCCGTCGCGGCGCAGTCGTACCACCCCGATCACCGAGCCGAGCGCCAGCGTCGCCAGCGCCACCCACAGTCCTGTCATCTCCTGGTCCAACCCCGGAGGGGACGCTTTACTTCCGCTTCGGGACCGGAAACTTACCTCCCCTTCGGGACCGGGATCTTGACGAGCACCTTGCCGCCCGCGTCAACGACCTCGAACCTGGCGATGTCGTTCATCGGGATGCGGGTCTGACGCGGGAAGACGGCCTTGTTCTCGTAGGTCTCCCGGCTGACCTTCCAGCTCATGGTGGAGTCCGACGCGCCGTTCTTGGCGAACACCACCAGCCGGCACGTCGTACCGAGCGGCAGGCCACTGACCCGCACCGACAATTTCGTCACGTCGCCGCCGGGGAAGGCCGCCACGCTCGCCTGATAGCCCTTGGCCGCGTTCTCGCCGGGGAACTCGCGGCCGGGCGCCGTCTGACTCGCCGATGGCCTCGGAGTCGGCCGCGCCTCGGACTTCTTGAGCCGCGCGTCATTCGGCGCGCTGTCCGTCGCGGCGTACGGCGCTTCCGCATGGGACTCGACCGCCCCGGAGGTGGCGGCGGGCTTGGCGGCGGACTGCATGGAGGTCGGCTGCTGGGAGCCCATCCACACCGTGACGCCGACCGCCATCACCGCGACCGAGGCGGCCACGGTCAGCAGCGCGCGTCCCCTCCGGTGGCGCCGGGCACGGGCGTTCAGCAGCCGGTCGAGCACCTGACGCGGGGGGCTGGACACCAGCTCGACGTCGCGCTCCGACACCTTGCCGAGGAAGGACGCGACACCCTCCAGGTCGAGCAGCTCGGCACCGCACACCTCGCAGGTCGCCAGGTGGGTGTCGATCTCCATCGCCTCGTCGGGCTCCAGCGCTCCGAGCGCGTGCGCGCCCAGTGCCAGCCTTACCTCCTCACACGTCATCACGGCGCCAGCCCTCGCTCCTCGAGCGCGAGCCGGAGCGCGCGCAGCGCGTAGTAGGTGCGTGACTTGACCGTGCCCGGCGGGATGCCCAGCGTGGCCGACGCCTCCTTCACCGATCTCCCCCGGTAGTAGACCTCCAGCAGCACCTCACGGTGCTCGGGCCGCAGCGCGGCCAGCGCCTCGGCGACGGCCCATGACTCGACCGCCCGCTCCAGCTCGTCGTCGGCAGGCAGTACGGCGAGCGCCTCGTCGCCGGTCTCCGGCGGGCGCGCCTTGCGGGCGCGGTGCTGGTCCACGACGAGGTTACGGGCGACGGTGAACAGCCAGGCACGTATCGGGCGGCCGGTGAGGGCGTCAGGATGCCGCCAAGCCCGCAGCAGCGTTTCCTGCACGACGTCCTCCGCTCGTCCCGAATCGCCCGTGAGTCGCAGCACGTATCCGTAGAGTGGCCCAGCGTGCTCGTCGAAGAGGGTCCTGACCAGTTCCTCGTCGGCGGTGTCGGCTGCAGTCACACCCTCATCACGTACGGCGGGAGCGACCGGTTCGATGTCATCCACGGAGCGGCACGTCAGACGCTTCGGCAGCGAACTCCAACCCGTCGGCCACGCTCCTCACTCCGGTCACCTTCACATCGAACGGGAGCTTCCCCTTGAACGGGATCGTGTAGGTCACGAACTTCGCGAGCGCGTCGGGCACACCTTCGATCTTCTCCGCCTGGAGCTTGATGCCGCCGTCGGCCACCTGGACGCGCATCTCCGCGTTGAACTTCACCTTGTTCACCCCTACCGTCACCTCACCCGACGCGACGAGCCGCTGGCCGTTCCCGGAGATCTTGACGCCCTGCGGTGCGTACTTGTCGATCGTCGCCCTGGTCAGAGTGCCGTGGACGGTCAGGCGCCCGGCCCGGACGTTGGCTCTGTTCTGGAGTACGTCGGCCAGCGGGGCGGTCACGTCGTAGGCGACGCCCCGCAGGTTCTTCACCGGAACTCCCCCGTAGGTGAGAGTGCCGAGATCAAACCGTACCTCCGGATAGCGGCCGGAGACCGCCTGTGTGAGAAAGGGGATGCCCTCGATGGTCACCGTCGGCTGGCTGTTGAGGTCGGCCGCGGCGGCGATCCTGTTGGCCAGATCGCGCTGCACTCCGGTGACCGCCACCCGGTCGACGACAGCGAGGAGAACGACCAGCACGATCAGGAAAACGATCAGTTTGCGCATCGGACATCCTGTCTCACGGGGGATCATGAGCTTATCGACTGGAATGCCTCATTCCCTGGCCGAGCGCTCGATCACCCCCCGGCGAAGGGCGGCAGCACCTCGACCGTCGCCCCGTCGCCGAGGACCACATCCTCGTGGGCCCGTTTGCCCACCGGTGAGCCGTCGACCAGGAACGATGACCGGCTGACCACGCGGGCCAGTTCGGCACGATTTTGTGTGATTTTTGTCATGAGTTCACCAAGTGTGGCCGCGTCGAACGGCTCTTCGGCGACTCCGGCCGCCTCTTTCGCGGCGGCCCAATAACGTACCTTTCCCGTGGCCATGGCCACCTCACATTCTTCCAGACTCCATTGTGCGACCGCGTTAACATCGGCGTTCCAGGGTTTGCGCTGTTCATCTGGTGGACGCGCAATGGACGTGACGTTCGCGTGAGATATCCTCGCCTACAGGACCTGGGCGACGAAGCCCCCGGGTCCTTGCGTGTTTGAGGAGGCCGATATGAGCAACCTGCTCCTGCTGACCAACGCCCTTGAGCCATCGGCCGAGGTGCTGCCGGCTCTGGGGTTGCTGCTCCACTCGGTCCGCGTCTCGCCCGCAGAGGCGTCCGCGCTGATCGACACCCCGCCCGCCGACGCCGTTCTGGTCGATGCCCGAAAGGAGTTGGTGCAGGCCAAAAGCCTGTGCCGGCTGATTCGCACGACGGGCATCGACTGCCCGCTGCTGGTGATCGTCACCGAGGGCGGACTGGCGGCCATGACCGCCGAGTGGGGGGTCGACGACGTGCTGCTCGACAGCGCGGGACCGGCCGAGGTGGAGGCGCGCCTGCGGATGGCCGTCGGCCGTACGACTCAGGCCGAGGATGTTCCGAACGAGATCCGTAGTGGCGATCTGTCCATTGATGAGGCGACATATACGGCGCGACTGCGGGGGCGGGTGCTCGATCTGACGTTCAAGGAGTTCGAGCTGCTGAAATACCTCGCGCAGCATCCTGGCCGCGTGTTCACCCGCGCCCAGCTGCTGCAGGAGGTGTGGGGCTACGACTACTTCGGGGGCACCCGGACGGTCGACGTGCACGTCCGGCGGCTGCGCGCGAAGCTGGGCACGGAGTACGAGTCGCTGATCGGCACGGTCCGCAACGTGGGCTACCGCTTCGTCCCCGACCGCACCGACCCGGCCCACGTCTGATCCCGCACAGTTGACATGTGATGTTGACATGTGACGCCCCCAGGGTTCCACTGATGTGACAGGACGGCCCTCGGCCGTCGTGTCGCTGTCATGTCATGTGGGCTGTTTCGGTCGTGGACACCGCCGTCCCGAGAGGGGTGGTGTCGGGGTGGGGATCTTCCGGTCGCTGGTCGAAGAAGGCGCGCGGCCCCGGATTTTTCGGCGTAACGAGAGCATTTGTTCTGCATTTCGGCCGAGCAACCGGGTATTTGTGATCGATTATGGCTATGCGCGGGAGTATTTAGCGGGCGGCGAGCGCGACGGCATTCACGATCTGCGGGCCGGCGGCGATCTCGTCGGGGAATTGGCGTTCTGGAGTCCGGGCGAACGGGTGCGGATCGACGCGCTGACCGAGGTTCGCGCCTGGTCCATCGACGTCCGGACATTGCGCGAGCACGCCGCGGCCAATACGGCTGTGGCCATGGCGCTGGTGCGGGAACTGTTCGCCAGGGACGTCGCCGCGCGCCGGCATGAGGCGCTGGCCCGGGCGCCCGTCGCCGCGCGGCTGGCCGTGTGGCTGCTGCACCTGGACGAGCGCTACGGGCTCGCCGGCGAGTCGGCGCCGCCCCTGTCCATGGAGACGCTGGCCGATCTGGTGGGCAGCGCGCACGATGTGGTGCAGCGGCAGCTGACCCGGTGGGTTCGGCAGGGGTGGCTGGTCCGGCCCGGTTATCGGCGGCTGCGGATCGCCGACGCGGCGGCGTTGCGCGGTGTCGCCGGAGCCTGGGAGCACTTGTCCGCGCCCTGGGAGGGGCGGGTCATACCGTTCCTGACCCGGCCGGGTGCGCCGGCCGAGCCGTTGCCCGCCGGGGAGGTGCCCCGGCCCGCTCAGCTGCCCGCCGACGTGTCCGACTTCACCGGGCGGCAGCAGAGCCTCGATCTGCTCACCTCATGGCTGGACCGGCCGCGCCGCCCGAACACGATGGTCGTGCAGGGGCTTCCCGGCGTGGGGAAGACGGCGCTCGTGACGCGCTGGGCGCACCAGCAGGCGGCCCGGTTCCCCGACGGGCAGATCGTGATCGACCTGCGCGGGCAGTCCCCCAGCCAGCCACCCATGAACCCGGCCGAGGCGCTCGGGCAGATCCTGCGCTCGCTCGGCGTCGGCGAGCACATGCCCGCCGCCGACGAGGCCGAGTTGATGCTGCTGTACCGAAGCCGGCTGGCCGGGCGGAAGCTGCTGCTCATCCTGGACAACGCCGCCGATCCGGCCCAGGTGCGGGCGCTGCTGCCCGGCAGCAAGGACTGCGTGGTGCTGGTGACCAGCAGGACGAGGATGGCGCCGCTGCGCGCGACCGGGCACGCCGACCTGATGGACCTGTCCGTCCTCGACCCGGGCAACGCCGTCGCGCTGCTGGTCGCGGTGCTCGGCGAGGAGTCGCCACGGGCCGCCGACCGCGACGCGCTGGCCGAGCTGGCCAGGGTCTGCTCGTACCACCCGTTCGCGCTGCGCATCTCGGCGGCCAAGCTCGCCGAGGACCCCGGGCTGAGCGTCGAGTCGCGCGTACACGAGCTGCGCGGCCCCGGCCAGCGGCAGCCGCTGTCCGGTGATCCGGAGGACGCCTTCCGGTCCGCGCTCGACCTGGCCTACGAGTCGCTGTCTCCGCCGCAGCGGCGCGCGTTCCGGCACGTCGGGCTCCTGCCCGGCCGCGATTTCACGCCCGAGGTGCTGGCCGCCGCGCTGGGCGGCTCCGTCAGCGAGGCGGTGATCGCGGTCGAGGGGCTGCACCGGGCGTACCTGGTGGAGCCGATGGCCGAGACGCGCTATCGCGTGCACGATCTGGTCAAGCGGCTGGCCAGGGAGCTGGGCAGGCACGCGGAGGCAGGCGTGCGCGAGGCCAGGGTCCGGCTGCTCGACCACTACCTGGGCATGGCGACCGATCCGGCCACACCGCGCGCGTGGTTCGAGGCCGAGCGCCGTTCGCTGGTCTCGGTCGTACGGCTGGCGGAGGAGACCGGCGCGCACCACGCCGCCTGGCGGCTGGCCGAGGCGGTGTTCGAGCCGTTCAGGCGGCTGCGGTACTACCAGAACGACCTGGAGATCCAGCAGATCGGGCTCGACTCGGCGGCGCGGATCGGCGACCGGCGGGCGATCGCGCTGATGCGCAGCCATCTCGGCTCGATATACCGCGACATCGGCCCCTCCACGCAGGCCGCCCGCCACATCGGCGAGGCGCTGTCCGACTTCACCTCGCTCGGCGACCGCGAGGGCCGGGCCCGCGCCCTGAACGACCTGGCCGAGGTACACGGCATCGCGGGCAACAGCGAGGACGCGCTCACGTGCGCGGGCCAGGCCCTGGAGCTCTACCAGGAGATCGGCGACCTGGCCGGGGTCGCCGACTGCCTGCACTCGCTGTCGCGGCTGCACCTGTCCCAGGAGCGGCACGAGCTCGCGCTGCACCACGCCCGGCAGGCGCTGGAGGTACGCGAGCAGCTCGGCGACCCGCACGGCACCGCGCAGAGCCTGATCATCCTGGCCCGCGTACACCACCACCTGGGCGAGCCGAACGCGGCCCTGTCGGAGGGGCTGGAGGCGCTGACGATCTGCCACGACCTGGGCGACGAGCACAGCGAGGCCGAGACGCTGCTCTGCCTGGCCGAGATCTACGACTCGCTCCGGCTGCCGCACGACGCGCAGCGCGACGCCGAGCGGGCCCTGGCCGGGTACACGGCCACCGGCGACCAGCACGGATGCGGCCGGGCCCTGTGCGCGCTGGGGCGCATCGCGCGCAACGGCTCCCGCTACGACGAGGCCCTCGAACACTACGAGCAGGCACTGGCCGTACAGCGGGAGCTCCATCATGAGCAGGGACGGGCGGAGACGCTCGGCGACATCGGGCTGGTGCACTGGCGGCTGGCCGACTACCTGCGCGCCGACGACTACCTCAGCCAGGCGCTCGCCATCAGCCGGGAGATCCACGACCTGCCCGTCGAGGCCAGGATGCTCAACCGGCTGGCGCGGGTACGGCGCCGCCAGGGGTTGCCGCAGGTGGGGTTCGTCCACGCGCTGGAGGCGCTGGACCTGGTCCAGGGCATGGGCAACCGCCGGGCCGAGGCGGACGTCCAGGAGACGCTGGCCTACACCTACCTCTCGCTCGACCGGCACCAGGACGCGCTGCGCGCCGCCAAGGCGTCGCTGGCGATCAGGGAGGAACTGCGCGACAACAAGGCCAGCTCGCTGCTGTCGATCGCGCAGGCCATGCACGTCGCGGGCAAGACGGCTGACGCACTCGGGTACGCCAGGGTGACGGTCGAGCTGCAGAACGAGAGCGGCACCCGGGACCGCTGGGCGGCGGCGCTCACCACGCTCGCCATGATCCTGCTGGACCTGGACCGGCCCGAGGAGGCGCTGACGTTCGCGTCGCAGGCCCGGGAGGTGCACCTCGTCTCCGGCACCCGGCGCGACCTGGGCTGCGCGCTGCGGGCCCTCGGCCTGATCGCCCACCGGCTCGGGGACCGTACGGAAGCCGTGGCCAACCTGAGGGAGGCGGTACGCATCCTGGAGGAGGTGGGTGACGTCTTCGAACTCAAGAAAGCCTCCGTCGAACTCCGCCAAATGTCGTAAATTTTGCGACCAGAGGTCGCAGATCTTGACCGGGTTCCTGCCGTTAGCTGGTACGACCAGCTACTCCAACGGAGGTGAACCGGATGCTCAGAAACCAGCCGCGTCGTGACCTGCGCTGGCTCAAGCGGGACCTGCACTGGCTCAAGCGACAAGGACGCAAGGACCGGCGGATCACGCTCTCCGTGCTCACCGGAGTGCTCGCCGCCTGGATCCGCCAGCTCTCCCCCACCGACCCGATGCCCGGGTCGGGTCCCCTGCTGGCCATCTCCCTGGGCCTGGTGACCGCGTCGGGGGCGGCCTGGCTTGTGGCGGCGGGCTTCCTCGCCATCACGACTCGGCCGCGTCGGGAGCCGGCCGAGGTGCTGCGGTGGGTGTCGCATATCGCACGGGCCAAGGAGTGGGCGTTCTGCTCGCTCAGCGCTTATGTGGCGTGGCACCTGCTGCAGTTCGTCACCGCACTGTTGGTGAGGTAACCCGCTCCAGTGCGTCGAGCCGCACTCCGGTCCCCGTGTAGACGGCCTGGACGATCTCGACCGTGGTGAGCTCCGCGAGGCCGATCGGCAGGTCGGCCCGCTCGTCGCACCACCCGACGATCGCCTCGGCCGTCATCGCGGACACGGGCTCGGCAAAGTGGACGAGGCTGACGTACCAGCGATCACGCAACCGGCCATGTTCGAAGTCGCGCACCCCGCGAGCGGCCAGCCCGTGCGCGAACCGCTTCTGGAGGGTGACCAGCGTGTCGTCAGCCGGATGGCCGCAGGCGAGCACCCCACCCGCGTGGGGGCTCACTCCCCGCAGCACCACCCGGACCGGCGGCAACCCCGCAGCCGCCTCCCGCAAAGCGTCCGCGTAGGCCCGCCGGAGCGGATCGTCCGCTGGGATGACGGACCGGTAGGGCTCCAGGGAACGCAGCGTGACATGCAGGCAGTCCGTGCGGTGCGCCCAGTGTCCGGGCCCGGCGACCGCACCCGCCTGCTGGGCCAGCTCCGCCAGCCGGTCGAGCACCGTACCGGCGGGCCGCAGGATCGCGGCGGCACCCCAGCGAGCGGCTCCCTCCACCATCGGCCGGTCGTGGATGGCCCGGCCCGAGAGGAGCGCCTCGCGGCCGGCGGCGAAGAAGGCAGCGAAATCGGACATCCGGGCAGTATGCCAGCATCGTTGGCATCTCTAGTGATCATGGATGTACGCGGATGGTGTGAGAAGTGGCTGGGCTCGGTCCCGGCGGCGCTTCTACCGCTGCGATGGTGTGCTCGAACATCAAACCGATGGCTACGCGCCTCGGTAGCAGCACGGCTGTGGTCCCGCATTCTGCTGGGGCAGGCTCGATGAGTGGCGTCCCGGGTGGCTCCTTGGGCCCGAGGTGCTAGTGCGCGGCTCAGCCGGTGGGCGCGGGCCGGGCGGTGAGTTGGGATTCGAGGCCGTCGAGGATGGCCTGGAGGCCGAGTTCGAAGCTCTTGTCGGGAGGCGCGGTGGCGTCAGCCTCCTCCCATTTTTCGAGACGGGCGCGGAGCCGCGGGAAGCGCATCGCGATCTCGCTCGCCTGGGCCATGGCGGCCCCTACCTGCTCCTCCTCGTTGCCGCCGTTACGGTGTAGTCGGGCTCTCCAGGCGGCCTCGGCCACTTCGCTGAGGGCGGTGCCGAGGACGTACGTCAGGACTGTTTTGCTGGCGTTGTCCGCATGCACGCCGACGAACCCGGCTGCTTCGAAGACGGCGAGGCAGTGGTCGTCACGGCGTGCCTTGCCGGGGCCGTACATGAGGTGGGTGCTTATGGCAGTCACGAGCCACGGGTGTTTGCACAGTGTTCAAGTCGCGTGTTGACGGAATGCGAATCGGGGTTACGCCGTGATCAATCCAGCTTCTGTTCGGGAGAAGCGTCGTCCGCGCAGTGTCGTCTTCGCGGCGACGGTGCAACTGCTGACCGCCGTGCCCTTCCTGGGCGGTTCCGTCATCGTCTTCTTCTACGGGGCCGGTGCTCAGACGGCGGCCGAGGCCGAGGTCGTGCGGCAGAGTCTTCCCGCGACCGTCCTGGCCGAGCACGGCATCAGCTTCGGGTCGAACCTCGCGGAGATACCGCTCGCCCTCGGGATCGCCCTGGTCCTGACGACCCTGGCGCTGCTCAACCTGACGGGAAACCGGATCGGCCGGACCCTGTCCTGGATCTTGCAGCCGATCCTCTTCGTCGCCGGTTGCGTCATCGTGCCCAGCCAGGTGTTCACCGCTCAGGTCCTCGAATCCTCCTTCAAGAACTCCGGCGACCCGGTGCTGACGCGTATCGACGTGCAGGCCATGGTCGACGCGGCCGTGCACGTCATGCCCGGGTGGCTCCTCCCCGTGAACATCGGGAAGCTCGCCCTGACGACCCTGGGCTCGCTGCTCGTCGTCATCCTGCTCGCCGTCCCGTCGGCGAGGGTTTATTTCCGCAGGGAACGGCCCTGAGGAAACCGGTCGGCCGTCAGCCGCGACCGCCGGTCGGCTCTCCAGGGCCGGGCAGGAGGTGCGGGGTGTACATCGTGACCGCTTCCAGCAGTTGCGGCTTCGACGGGTTCACCATCGCCTTCCCGGCCACCGTCACGGTCGGCACGGTCTCGTTCCCGTCCGCGACCGAGCGGACGAACGCCGCCGCCTCGGGGTCTCGCCAGATGTTCACCTCCGCGTGCCGCAACCGTGTGAAGCGCAGACGCATGCGCAGCCTCATGCAGTACTTGCAGCCGGGCCGCCAGTAGACGACCACGCCCGTGCGATCCGCCAGCGCGTGCGACGTCGCCCGATCTCGGCGGGGCAAGTTCGCGATGATCATCCACGCCGCATAGAGGACGAGGAAAGAGATCGCGATCATGGAGAGCGCACTGGGGAACACGGAGGACATATCGGAAGTATCTCAAGGACCGCCCGAGTCCGACGATGACAGTGGCGGCGGGATGCTGACAGAGATCTGGCAGTACGGATCGGCATGGTCGCACCATGACCGAGAAGACGAACGTACTCATCGTCGGCGGCGGCCCGACCGGGCTCACCCTCGCCGTGGATCTGGCCAGGCGCGGAGTCGACTGCCGCGTCGTGGAGCAGGCCCCGGAGCCCTCAGGTGGCTCCAAGGGCAAAGGGCTGCAGCCCCGCACGCAGGAGGTCTTCGATGATCTGGGGGTGATCGACCGAGTCATGGAGGCTACGACGCTCTATCCGCCGTTTCGGGCAAGGATCGGCAGGGTGCCGGTGTACCAGGGCCGCATGCACAAGCTCGTCGCCCCCACGGAGGCGGTGCCGTACCCCATGGTGATGATGCACCCGCAGTGGCGCACCGAGGCGGTGCTGCGTGAGCGGCTGACCGAGCTGGGCGGAAAGGTGGAGCAGGGCACCGGGTTGACCGGATTCGAGCAGGACGCGCGCGGAGTGACGGCCAGGCTGAGCACGGGGACGACCCTGCGGGCGGACTACCTGGTCGCGGCGGACGGCGGCAAGAGCTTCGTACGCAAGGCGCTCGGCATCGGTTTCGCCGGGGAGACCCGCGACGAGGAGCGGATGGCCCTCGGCGACGTGCGGGTCGAGGGGCTCGGCCGGGACCACACCCATGTCTGGTTCCGGCCGGGCAAGGGAATGGTGGTGCTCTTCCCGATGGCCGGCACCGACAGCTTCCAGATGATCGCCCCGCTGAAGCCGGGCGTCGTGCCCGACCTGACGCTCTCCGGCTTCCAGCGGATCTTCGGGGAACGGTCGATGCTGGGCGGGGTTCGGATCACCGAGTTGCTGTGGTCGTCCCTGTACCGGGTGAACATCCGCCTGGCCGACAGCTACCGGGCCGGCAGGGTCTTCCTTGCCGGGGACGCCGCCCACGTGCACTCGCCCGCCGGCGGACAGGGGCTCAACACCGGCGTACAGGACGCCTACAACCTGGGCTGGAAGCTTGCCCGGGTGCTGGCCGGAGCGCCGGAGGCGCTGCTCGACACGTACGAGGAGGAGCGGCGGCCCGTCGCCGCCCGCGTGCTCGGCCTCAGCACAGAGCTCCTCGACAAGAAGGCGTACAAGCGCGACGAGGAGACCCACCAGCTGATGGTGAGCTATCGGGGCGGCTCGCTGGCCCGGCGGGGCGGGGATCGCGTGCCGGATGGTCGGGTGCGGCTGGCCGACGGGTCTCAGGCTCGGATGTTCGACCTGTTGCGTGGGACGCACTTCACGCTGCTGTCGCCCGATCCCGCGCCTCGCGTGGTCGGTGGGCCGGAGGTGCGGGCGTACGAGCTGGCCGAGCCGTACGGTGCCGATCGCCACACGCTGGTCCGGCCGGATGGATATGTCGGGATCTCGACCTCGTCGGCGGAGGAACTCGCCGCTTATCTGGCCATGGTGTGACCGTGTTAGCTGGCCATGGTGTGACCGTGTTAGCTGGCCATGGTCTGACCGTGCCCGTGGCATCAGGTGCGGGCCGTCGCTATCAGCGCGACGAGGCGCTTGGCGGCCGGCTGGCCCAGCAGGATGCCGGAGAGCACCAGGACCAGCCCGCAGACCTGTTGCGCGGTGAGCGTCTCGCCGGCGAGCGCGGTGCCGAGCAGTACGCCGGTTACCGGGTTGAGCAGCCCGATCAGGCCCACCGTCGCGGCGCTCAGGTGCCGCAGCCCCGCGAACCAGGCGGCGAACGCCAGCGCGGTCGCGACGACCGTGACATAGCCGAAGCCGAGCAGCGCCGGGCCGTCCAGGGACGGCGGCGCGCCCTCCACGGCGACGGCGACGGGTAGCACGGCGATCCCTCCGGCGATGAGCTGCCAGGAGGTCAGCGAGAAGACGTCGACCTGCGCGCTCCACCGTTTGGCCAGCACATAGCCGGCCGACGACATGACCATGGCCAGCACGGAGGCCAGCACGCCGGACGCCTCGACCGACGCCGTACCGTCGAGCAGCAGCAGGCAGACGCCCGCGATCCCGATCCCGGCCCCGGTCACGTGCGCCACCCTCGGGCGCTCGGCGAGCGCCGCCCAGGCGAACAGCATCATCACCACCGGAGAGGTCGCCATGATCGTCGATGCCATGCTGGTCGGCAGCTTCTGGGCGGCCAGGTAGACCAGCGCGAAGAACGCCCCCATATTGAGCGTGCCGAGCACCAGCGAACGCCACCACCACGCTCCCCGGGGCAGCTTCCGAGCGAGAAGCAGCAGGAGTAACCCGGCCGGCAGGGCCCGGATCACCGCTCCGTACAGCGGGTGATCGGGCGGCAGGAACTGGTGGGTGACCAGATAGGTGGAGCCCCAGGCGATCGGCGCGAGCGCGGTCACAGCCGCCCATCGGAAAGTACCTTCCATGGAAGCAATATAGCTTCCATGGAAGGTATATTGGTGCCGTGACGAACAATTTCGACCACGTCGCCCGCATCCAGCAAGCGTGGGCCCACGAGCGGCCCGATCTGGACGTCAGCCCGCTGGGCGTGATCGGACGGCTGCACCGCCTCGCCGGCTACCTGACCGAACGGCTGTGCGTGGTGTATCGCCAGTACGGGCTGGGCGAGGGAGACTTCGACGTGCTCGCCGCCCTCCGGCGGGCCGGAGCGCCCTACGAACGCGCGCCCGGCGAACTGGCCGCGCACACCATGGTCACCACGGGCGCCATGACCAAGCGCATCGACCGGCTCGAACGCGCCGGCCTGGTCACCCGCCAGCGCAGCGCGAGCGACGGCCGCGGCCGGGTCGTCGCGCTCACCCGGGCCGGCCGGCAACTGTTCGACCAGGCGTTCACCGAACACGTGGCGAACGAGCGCCGCCTGCTCGATGGCCTGACGCCTGAGCAGGCCGCCCAACTGGAGTCGCTGCTCACCACCTGGCTCTCCTGCTTCGAGACCCCGCAGCCCGATCAGAGCTGAGGCGACAGCACCCATCTACGTTGGAGATTGCTGCCATTGAAACCATGTGTTGGACCGATGGGCGGGGTCGGCTTCAGGCTAGGTTGCGTGAACCACATTCCGCACCTGTGGCCGCTGGCCTACGGACCCCGTCACCGTTTCCCCCTCCGTCTCCTGGCCCGTGCCGCCCTGAAGGTCACCGCCTTCATCCGCCTGCTGGCACTGGCCGACCATGACCCGTTCCTGACGCACTGACCTGTGGGGTCAAGTGGTGCAGCAAGGCGGACGCGGCGGGATTGGTCGGTCGGGGAGCGCGACCGACCAGCACCACCGTCCTGACCGGGTCGGGCTGGCGCATCTTCACCCGGGGAAGGTTCGCCCGCTCGGCGATCTGCCGCGAGACGATCGCCACACCGATCCCCGCCCGTACCAGATCGACCAGCACTCCGGCCTGGGTGACCTCGCAGGTGATCTGCCGGTGCAGACCGCACCCGGCGGTCAAACGATGTACGGCGGTCTCCAGCCCGGTGCCCGCCTTGAAATCCACGAACGCCTCCTCGGTCAGTTCGGACAGCAGGACGCGTTCGACCCGGGCCAGCCGATGCTCGGGCCCGGTCATCAACACGAGTTCCTCCTGCCAGGAACCAAAGACGGCCAGACCGTTCGGCAGTTCGGCACCGTCCAGCGTGAGATAGGCCAGATCGAGCTCACGGGTCAGCAAGGCGTCGAGCAGGCCGGCGACCGATGCCTCGCGAACGGCGATCTGGATCGCCGGCCATGCGCGATGGAAGGCCGCCAATTCCGCGGGCAGGTCGACGCTGGCCAGCGTCTGGATGGCGCCGATCGCCACCCGCCCGGCGGTCAGCCCCGTGACCGCGGCCACAGCGTCACTGGCGGCAGCGGCGTCGGCGAGCAGCCGCCGGGCGGCAGGCAGGAAAGCGTGCCCTGCCGGCGTCAGTACGGGGCGGCGCCCGGTGCGTTCGAAGAGCTCCGCGCCGAGTTCCCGCTCCAGTTTGCGGATGGAGGCACTGAGAGCGGACTGCACGATCAACTCCGCGCGGGCCGCGGCGGTGAAGCTGCCATGTGTGGTGACCGCGACGAAATGACGAAGCTGACGCATCTCCATCCATCAATGTTAGTGACAGCTGATGGAAGAAGCATGCGCAAGACAGATGGGTGAGTGGTGGGCCGGGTCGTCCCGGTCATAGGCCGAAGGCGCCGCCCTGGATGAGAATGAGCAGGCCGATCGCGATCAGGACGATGGGCAGGAGGATGTGCCCCCATCGGCTGAGGGCCTTGGCGATGACGGGTCGGGTGGCGAAGAACTTGCCCGCCAGGCACCAGACGGCGACCAGGACGAGGAAGACGACGGCGTAGACGCTCATACCGCCGAGCCCGGCGGTGGCGAAGACCGGGACATAGACGCCGATGTTGTCGCCACCGTTGGCGAAGGTGACCGCCGCGACCTCCAACGCCTTGGGTCCGCCCGTCGCGGCCTGCTCGTTGTCGGCGTTCTCACCGTTGGCGTGGTCGCGCCACGCCCGCCAAGCGGCCTTGAGGCCCAAGGCCAGGGGTAGCAGGCCCAGGTAGGGGATGACGGGCTCGGGCAGGAAAGTGGCGCCGAAAGCGGCGGCGATGGCGACGACGAGGATGGCGGCGAACCCGAGGTATTGCCCCACGAAGATCCGCGAGGTGGCGCCGCGATGCCCGGCCCCCTGCGCGAAGAACAGCGCGAGGATCACGATGTCGTCGATGTTGGTGACGGCGAACAGGCCGGCGGCTTGCCCGATGATGCCCACGTGCACGAGGGGCGTGGTTCCTCTCCGGGAGGCGGGAGTACCTGAGGAACGTATCGGGCGTACCGATACCGCTGGTAGTCCCCGCAGCGTTTACCGTGAAGCCCGCGAGTATGCCGCGCCGCCGGGAGTCCTCACGTGATCCAATCCAGCAAGATCCTCTACATCATCGTGTGCGCCGCAGGAGCCGCCGCCGACGTCGGCCGACTGGTCACCTACGCCCAGGATGAGGGCTGGACGGTCCAGATAGTCGCCACTCCGTCCGCTCTGGACTTCATCGACGTTCACGAACTCGAGCAGCAGACCGGCCGCCCCGTCCGCAGCCAGTACCGCAAGCCACACGAGCCTAGGCCCCCCAGAGCCGATGCGATAATCGTCGCTCCCGCGACCTACAACACCATCAACAAGTTCGCCCAAGGCATCGCCGACACCTACGCTCTCGGCCTCCTCGCTGAGGCGCCCGGCCTGGGCATTCCCGTCGTCGTCCTGCCCTTCGTCAACAGCGCTTTAGCCTCCCGCGCCCCCTTTCTCCGAAGCGTCGAAAGCCTGCGTGCCGAAGGCATTGCTGTCCTCCTCGGTCCTGGCCAATTCGAGCCCCTTCCCTCTGGAATCGGAGGGGAGAAGCTGGACACTTATCCTTGGGCATTGGCGCTCAAGGAGATCAGGCGGCACCATCCCCGCTAACAATGTGGAGGTTGTCCACCACAGCGGTTCGTCGAGGGAGGGCCTTACTCATGATTTCTCAGCGTTGGGATCGGTGAACGCTCGTAGACGCAGCCTCGCTGCCACGTTTCCGGCGAACCAGGCGAAGAAGTCGCTGTCCGGATCATGGCCCGCGCGAACCGTCGCGCACCAGTCCTCCCGGTCGAGCACTGCCAGGTACTGGCGTAGGAGGCGGTCTCGATGTTCGGGGGTGCAACCGAGCCTTTCCGCCGGTTTCTTGGCCAGGTGGTCGGCAATCATGGCGGCGTCGACATACCTGCTCACGGTCGCTGTCTGACGGCTGAGATGACCGACGTACGCGTCCAGGACGATGCGTGCCGGCGGATAGTGCTCCAGGGTCAGGCCCATGCCGCCGCAGTCAGCCATGGTCTTCAGCAGCCGGCCGGTGTGATCGATCAGGCCGTCGTCGGCTTCGGGCTCTTCCCCAGCCGGCGACCCTTTGGGCAAGCCACATCAGTGCCTCCTGGCCACCACCATGGCGTCGTGGCAGGGCATCGGCGGCCAACGGACCGAACCAGTTCGACAGCAGCCCAATCGTCTGGATCAGCGGGATGTCCTCTTCCGCCCAATCGGCGGCGAGCAACGCCAGCCCCACGACGGCGGAGCGCCGATCGCCGCTGTGGCGTACGAGCCATCGCCCGGTCCGCTGAACCCGCTGTTTGTCCGCCCGTAGCGCTGCGGCGGCGATGTGCTCGTTGTGCTGGATCGGGACGTCAACGTCGTGGAAGGCATCGGCGAGCTCGCTGGGCGGTGCGTCGGCTCTGGCGAAGTGCGCATCCAGGATCGCGGCGACGTCCACGCCGGCCAGCCGCTGGTCTTCTGGGAGCTCTCGCCGCGATCGCCGACGGTACTGGTGCTCGTCGGGGTACGGCTCGCCGTCACGCGGCAGAGGAGAGTTCGGATCTTGCCGGTGCAGGCTCAACGCGTGGTCGAACAGGCTGATCTGGGGTCCGAGCAGTCCCGGCTCGGGTGTCACGCTCACCGGCGGACGAATGACTCGATTCTGTCGATCATGTTCGGCATGATGCCAGCGCTTACCGGCCAGGGGCAAGGAGTGAACGTCACCCGAAAGATGTAGTCCGATCTCCTCAACGCGCAGGAAGCCTCCGACCTGGCTCTTGATTAGCGTTTCCAGAGAGCGGGGGCGCCGGGTCCCTCATGATCGAAAGAGATTCGCATGGCCCCCGCCCGCAAGACACTCCTCACCGGCCTGGCCGTCTTCGCCGCCGGGTTGGCGCTGTGGTTGTTCGGGCTCGACACCGAGATCTTCGTGTTCACACCGACGAAGGTCGGGCTGGTTCTGATGGTCATCGGCGGTCTGGAGGCCCTGTACGGGCTCTACAAGATCGTACGCGGCGACGGCGCGGAGCCGCGCTGAGCGATCGACGGCTGCCGGAGCGTCACTATGCAAACAGGGAGTCGCCGCAGGCGGCCATCTGGCAGACGAGATCGGCCGGTGCGGCGGTGATCGACACCACCGCCACCCCGCCCTCCGTCAGTACGATCAACGTCGGCCGTTTCCCGACCGGTGTGGCGATCAACCCGGCGGGGACCCGCGTTTACGTCACCAACTACGGGTCGAGCAACGTGTCGGTCATTGACACCGACACCAACGAGCAAGCCACCACCATCAACAACATCGGTCGGCTTCCGATCGGTGTGGCCATTCTCGAGAAACCTGTGGACCGGACCGCCATCGTCTTCCTCGGTGACAGCTACATCTCCGCGAGGCCGGTCGTTGGAAGGGCAACGCCGTCCCGGCGAGCAACCGGGGTGACCGTTGGGGGACCGACCGCGCCGCCTACCACTGCACCGCGAGCGGTTTGCGGTGCACGCCCCAGAGGAGGTGAGCCTCACCAGCGGCAACTGGTGAGCAGGGCGGGCGCCAGCGGCAGTTGGATCTCCCCCTGGCGGGGGGGCAACCTCCCTCGCTCTGGGGAAGAGACCCCCGGTGCGCGGCCCCTACTGTCGCAGTCATGGTTGATTCTGATCGTCGGAGAAGTTGGCCGGCTTACGCGGTGGCGGTGCTGTTCCTCGGTTACGCCGCGGGAAAGGCCGCCTTCGCTCTGCAGGCCCGGCTCGGGTTCCCGGGCGGCCCGCCCGTGTCGGCTGCCGAGACCGGAAGCTATTTCATGGACGCGGCCACCGCGCAGTGGCTCGCAACCGCGTCCGGAGTGTTGGGCGCGTGCGTCGCCATCGCCACGGTCACGGCACTGGGGCGCAGGGTGCCGAGAATGTTCATGCTCCTCGTCCTGGTCGGGATGCTGTTGGCCGTTGGCGGCGGCGCGGGGATCATGATCGTGGACGGGTTCGTCGGCATCGGTGTGGGCTGGCAGTGGTACCACGGGATCCTTGGCATCCTCGTGATCGGGCTGTTCCTGGAGATGACCCGGTCCTACGTGGCGGTGACGAGACGTGCGACGGGCTGATCGGGCGCGGGTGGGCGCTTACGGGGCGGCGGTGTGCGCCGCGGCGTACGGATCGATGAAGTTCGCCCAAGCGCTGGGGGCCAATGCGCTGGCTGACAAGGACCCGCTGCCTCCACAACTGCGCGAGCAGCTGCTCGCGCGTGATCCCTTGTTCGTGGCGAGCCACTGGTTGCTGGCCGGTGCCGCGATGGTCGGTGTCATCGTCGCGCTGGCCACCGTGCGGCCCTGGGGCGCGAGGGTCCCGCGTCGGCTGCTGCGCACGATCGCATGGACGCTGGGGGTCTTCATGATCGCCCGGTCGATCGGGGCGCTGGGATTCGGCTTCGTCGGCGACACACTGCTGCTGGCCGGGGTCCACCCGGCGCCAGTCGAGCACGCCGCGCTGGCCCGCACCTTGGCGCGCTGGGATCTGCTGTTGTGGTCGCCGTTCTTCCTGCTCTGGGGGATGTGCTGGGCAACGGCCGGATGGCGGCTGGGCCGGCGCTGGGGGCCTGCGGGCGGCATGGTCCAGGGCTCAGTAGGCTGCCATGCGCCATGATGACCGCATGAGCGAAGTCCTCAGGTATGCCGCTTTCACCACTACCCCCGCTGGCGGCAACCCCGCCGGAGTGGTCTTGGATGCCCGGGAGTTGTCAGACGCGGAGATGCTCGCCATCGCCGCCGAACTCGGCTACTCCGAGACCGCCTTCCTGCACCCCACGGACGAGCGCCAGTACCGGATCCAGTACTTCAGCCCTCTGGCTGAGGTCGCCTTCTGCGGCCACGCGACGATCGCGGCCTCGGTCGCGCTCGGCGAGCGGATCGGCCCCGGAACCGTGCACCTCGCCACCTAGGCGGGCCCGGTCCCGGTGGAGATCGCCGCGGATCCGGCCGGTGGGATCACCGCGACCCTGACCAGTCCGCCGACCTCCACCCGCCCGGCCTCCGAAGAAGAGGAGGTACGGCCCGTGCTCGCCGCACTGGGCTGGTCGGCCGACGACCTCGACCCCGCCTATCCGGCGCACGTCGCCAACGCCGGCAACGACCATCTCGTCCTGGCCGCGGCCAGCCGGGGTCGCCTGGCCGATCTCTACTACGACTTCGAGGCCCTGGGCAAGATCATGGCTGACCTGGGATGGACCACGGTCCACCTCTTCTGGCCCGAATCCCCCACCGTCTTTCACGCCCGCGACCCCTTCCCGCCTGGCGGCGTCGTCGAGGACCCGGCCACCGGCGCCGCGGCCGCCGCCTTCACCGGCTACCTGCGGACGCTGGGACGCCTCGAGGACGGGACCGTTCTCACCATCCACCAGGGCGTCGACATGGGGCGACCCAGCCTCCTGACATGTAGCACCATTCCCGGCGACTCTCGCGTCACGGTCTCCGGCACCGCGGTGCCCATCCACACGCCTGGCTGAATCACTCGGGATCTGGGTGAGCCGTCCCGAGTTCCCGGCGCGGCCGGGCCGGGTCGACTGCGGTCACGGCCGCCTTCCCGTCCAGCTCCCAGCCTTTGCCGTACGCCGCGGCGAAGGCTTCCTCGCCCAGCGCGGCCCGCCCTCGGCGGCTGAGCTCGCGAACCTGCTGATCGGTACGGTCGTGCGCGCCGCGCAACCTGGAGGCGGCGCCGAGCAGGACGGCCGACTCCTGATGCCGCCCGTGCGCCTCGGCCAGCGCGGCCGCGGTCACCGCCCCCAGGGACATGATCGGCAGGTCCCGGGTCTTCAGTGCCGCCGTGTACGCCTTCGCCAGCATCTTCTCCGCGCCGGCCAAGTCCCCCAGCTCCAGGCAGAGGGAGGCCCGCACGTTGCCGGCCAGCGCCCGCGCGTGCTGACCGGGGAACGTGGTGTCGCCGTGCAGAGCTCGTTCGGCGTCGTCGAGCAGGTCCCGCGCCCGGTCCAGGTCGCCGAGCCGCACCCGGAAGGCGGCCTCCCACGCGTCGACCAGGGCCGACAGCTCCGGCGAGGCCGCGCGTAGCGCCCGCTCCCGGGCCGAGCCGAGCATCGCGATCGTCGCGTCGGTGTCGCCACGCCGCAGGTGCAGGTCGATCCAGCGCAGGTGGAGAAACACCTCGTCGCTGAGGCTGAGCGAGCCGAACTCGCCGGCCAGCGACTGCGCCTCGCGCAGGTCGGCCAGCGCGCCGTCGAGCTCATCGTCGTACTGCCGCAGCTGGGCACGCATCGGCAGCACGGTGGCCTGACCCCAGCGGTCGCCGGCCTGCCGGAAGCAGGCCAGGGCCGCCGCCACGTCGGCGCGCACGTTGTCGAACTCGCCCGCGTTCTCGGCGAACTGCGCGCGGAACATGCCGGCCAGCCCGGCCAGCCACACGTCGTCGCCGTCGGCCAGGCGCGCGATCTTCGCGACCGCGGTCTCCTCCTGTAGGAACGCGAGCGTGACCGCGGTGAGCGCGCCGCACGGGCCCGGCAGCTCGGGGTAGGCGAGCAGCCGGTCGGCCAGCTCGCGCAGCCGCGCCTGGTCGTCCGCGACCTCCTCGGTGGTCGGCCCCAGCCGGGTGTCGGCCCGGTGGATCAGGTAGATCGCGTACGCGCAGTCGCGGCCGGGCGTCGGCTCGCCGCCGCCGGGCACCGCCAGCGCCTCGCCCAGCCAGTAGGCCGCGTCGGGGTACCGGTCGAGCATCTGCCAGTACCAGGTCAGGTTCAGGGCGAGAGTGATCGCGCCGGAGGCGTCGCCGGTCTCGCATCGCCGGCGCAGGGCGGCCAGCGTGTTGTCGTACTCGGCGCTGATGACTCGCAGGGCCGCCAGCTGGCCGGGCCCGCGCAGCCGCGGGTCGTTCTGGGCCATCAGCTTGGCGAAGTGGTCGGCGGCCAGGTCGCGGGCGGTGTCGAGGTGGTCTGTCTCGGCCAGGCGGTCGGTGCCGTACTCGCGCAGCGTCTCCAGCATGCGGTAGCGGCCCGGGTCGGGCGCGAGTTGCAGCAGCGACCGGTCGACCAGGCCCGCGAGCAGCTCGGGGATCTCGGCGGCCTGCACCGCGGTGCCGGCGCAGACCGCGGTGGCCGAGGCCGGCGTGACGCCGCCGGGCAGGATCGAGACGCGTTCGGCGACCGTACGCTCCTGCTCGCTCAGTAGTTGCCAGCTCCAGGCGATGACCGCGCGCAGGGTGCGGTGCCGGGGCAGCGCGGTACGGCTGCCGGTGGTGAGCAGCCGGAACCGGTCGGACAGCCCGTCGGCCAGCTCGGGCAGCGACAGTGTCCGCAGCCGGGCGGCGGCCAGCTCCAGCGCCAGCGGCATCCCGTCCAGGCTGCGGACCACCCGCCGGACCTCGGGCAGGGTCGTCTCGTCCACCTCGAAACCCGGCCGCACGGCCGCGGCCCGCTCGGTGAACAGGCGTACCGACGCCGCCCGCCGGGCCTGCTCGACGCCATCGTTTGGCCCGGGCAGCGCGAGCGGGCCGAGCGGCACCAGCGCCTCGCCGTCGACCGCGAGGGGTTCGCGGCTGGTGGCGAGCACGCGCAGCCCGGCGCATCGGGACAGCACTGCCGCGACCAGGTGGGCCACGGCGTCGATCAGGTGCTCGCAGTTGTCGACCAGCAGCAGGCTCTCCCGGCCGCCGAGTTGGTCAACCAGTACGTCTAGATCGGAGCCCTCGACTAGATCGGAGCCCTCGACCCGCCTCCGGGCCTCGGACAGCGCGCCGGACTCGACCCGCGACCGGGCCTCGAACAGCGCACCGCCCTCGACCCGCCTCCGGGCCTCGAACAGCGCGCCGCCGCGCAGCCCGATCCCGGCGAGCACGGCCGCGCCGACCTTGGCCGGCTCGGTGACCGAGGCGAGGTCGATCATCCAGGCGCCGTCGCGGTACTCGTGGCAGTGGCGGCGGGCGGCCTCGACGGCGAGGCGCGTTTTGCCGGCGCCGCCGGGACCGAGCACGGTGACCAGACGCCCGGCGGCGAGCAGCGTGTCGATCCGGGCGAGGTCGCCGTCGCGCCCGATGAAGCTGGTCAGCGGCGCGGGCAGGTTACTCGGCCTGGTCTGCGGCGCGGGCAGGTTACTCGGCCTGGTCTGCGGCATGGGCAGGTTATTCGGCCCGGTCCGTGCGGCATCGGCGGCCGGGGCGGGCCGCTCGGCGCGCAGCAGGCGCAGGTGGCGCTCGTGCAGGGCGTCGCCCGGGTCGGTGCCGAGGGCGTCGGCCAGGGATTCGCGGACGCGCTCGTACAGGGCCAGAGCGTCGGCCTGGCGGCCCTGGGCGGCGAGCGCGTCCATGAGCAGCGCGGCCGCCCGCTCGTGAACGGGGTGCTCGGCGAGCAGGGCGGTCAGGCGGGCGGCGGCCGCGTCGGCACGGCCCAGAGACAGCTCGGCGTCGGCGAGGTCGGCGACGGCCTCGACCGAGGCGTGGGCCAGCCAGGTCGCGACGGCGGGCGCGACCGCGGCGACGACCGTCGGCTCGGCTCCGGGGCGGTCGCCCCACAGCGTCACGGCCTCGCCGAGCACGGCCGCCGCGGCATTCGGGTCGCCGGCGCGCAGCCGGTCACGGCCGGCGGCGGCGAGCTGCTCGAATCGCAGCGCGTCCACATCGGCCGCGTCCACGTTCAGCCGATAGCCGCCCGCGACCTGCGTGACGTCGCCGGCCGAGCCGAGGGTCCGGCGCAGCCGCGAGACGAGGGCCTGCAGGGCGTGGGCGGCGCCGACCGGCGGGTCCTCGGCCCAGATCGCGTCGACGAGGACGCCCTGCTCGACCGCGCGCCCGCCGGCGAGCGCCAGCCGGACGATCAGCCCCTGCGACCGCGCGCCGGGAACGGGCAGGTCGGCGTCACCGCGAGACGCCTGAAAGGCACCGAGCAGCGTGACGCGAAGCCGCGCATCCCCGTCCATCTTCCGAATCTTCGCGCGCGTGCCGTCGAGTGCCAAATCAGGACTTGTTCCCCCGTGTGAGCGCCGTGTGTGCCCCGTGTGAGCGGCCCGCGCCAGTCTTCGCAATGCCTCAGAGAACGGGATGAACGATCTCGTGGGGCGCGCGGAGGGACCGCGCAAGCGCTCTGGAATAGCGTTCCCATAATTTTCGGAAGGGGGCTCTCATGCATGATGTAGTGATCGTGGGCGCCGGCCCGGTCGGTCTGTTCCTCGCCTGCGAGCTCGGCCTCGCGGGCTGCTCTGTCCTGGTGCTTGAGCGGGAGCCCGAGCCTCGCTCCCCGTGGAAGGCGTACCCGCTCGGGATGCGGGGCCTGTCCGCCGCGTCGGTGGAGGCGTTCTACCGCCGGGGGATGCTGCACCCGCTGCTGACGGCCTCAGGCGTCCCTGCCGGCGGGAACCTCGGCACGGACGAGCCGTCACCCCCTCGTGGCGTGGGCCACTTCGCCGGCATGATGCTCGATCCGGCCAAGGTCGACGTCGCCGCCCTGCCGTTCCGACTGCCCAGCCCGGCGATGGAAGGCGTGATGACGAACCTCGAAGCGGTCGAGGAGGTGCTGTCCGAGCGGGCGGCCCAGCTCGGCGTGCAGATCAGGCGCGGCGTCATGGTCTCAGCCGTCGCGCAGACCGATGAGAGCGTGGTCGCGCGAGCCGGCGAGCACGAGTACGCGGCGCGCTGGCTCGTCGGCTGCGACGGCGGCCGCAGCACGGTGCGCGGGCTCGCGGGCTTCGACTTCGTCGGCACCGAGCCGCAGTTCACCGGCTACGTCGTACTCGCCACCATCGCCGATCCCGAGAAGCTGCGGCCCGGGTTCACTCTGACGCCGACCGGCATGTACCTCCGGACGCCCGCGGACGGGTACATCGGCATGCTGGACTTCGACGGCGGCACCTTCGATCGCTCGCAGCAGCCGACTCGCGACCATCTCCAGGCGGTTCTGCGCCGGGTGTCCGGCACCGACGTGACGCTGAGCGACGTCCATCTCGCCTCGAGCTTCACCGATCGGGCGATGCAGACGACGACCTACCGGCAGGGACGCGTCCTGCTCGCGGGCGACGCCGCCCACATCCACTCCCCCCTGGGAGCACAGGGACTCAACACCGGCGTCGGCGACGCCCTGAACCTGGGCTGGAAGCTCGCGGCGACCGTACACGGGGACGCGCCGGACGAACTGCTCGACACCTACACCCGCGAACGCCACCCGATCGGCGCCTGGGTGCTCGACTGGACGCGCGCCCAAGCGGCGGTCATGCGGCCGGACCCTCATGCCCAGGCGATCCAAGCAGTGATCCGCGACCTGCTCGGGACCCGTGACGGAACCACCTACGCGTTCGAGAAGATTTCAGGATCGTCGCTCCGCCACGACCTCGGCAGCGAGCAGCCGCCGCTGGTCGGCCGCAACGCCCCGGACCTTCACCTTGAGGACGGCACTCGCCTCGGCGACCTGATGCGGGACGGACGAGGCGTCGCACTCGATTTCAGCACCGACCGACGCCTGCACGACTCAGCGATGGGCTGGCAGAGCCGGATACGGTACGCGGCCGGCCCGGCGAGAAACGACCTCGGATTCGGGGCCGTGCTCATCCGCCCCGACGGCATAGTCGCCTGGGCAGGCGATCGCGACCCTGATCGTGCAGCGTTCGAACGAGCCGCCGGCCATTGGTTCGGCAGTCCGGCAGTTTGAATCCCTTTTCCTTCCTGCGAGCGCTACAAGGGCGCGAAGGAAATCACGGTGCTGCCATTTTCCTCTCCTCAACCGAGTTCAAGGAGCACACATGACGATCACCCTCCGACCGGGAAGCACCGTGATGTTCACCGGCGATTCCGTCACCGACTGCCAACGACTGGAAAGCGAAGACGGCCTCGGCTTCGGCTACCCCCTGCGCGTCGCGGGCGAGTGGGGACTGCGGCACCCGGACCGGCCCGTGACCTGGCTGAACTCCGCGATCGCGGGCAACAAGGTGATGGACCTCGAAGCCCGCTGGCAGGCGGACGTGCTCGACGCGCGCCCGGACGTGGTGTCGATCCTCGTCGGCGGCAACGACGTGGCCTGGCACACGTACGACCCGGACGGCTACGTGATCTCCGCGGAGGAGTACGCGGCGGGTTACGACCGCCTGCTCGCGCCCCTCGCCGAGGCCGGCGCCGACCTGATCCTCATCGAGACGTCCCTCCTGCCGATCAGCGGCAGCGTCGAGGTCGGCGACGTGCACATCGGCGAGGAGGAGCGGAAGGAGTGGCGGGCCGAACTGGACCCGAAGAACCAGGTCGTCCGCGAACTCGCCCGCAAGTACGGCGCGCACCTGCTCGCCGCCGACGGCATGTTCGCCGAGCTCGCCGCGACGACCGGGCCGGAGTACTGGGCCGCGGACGGCGCGCATCCCACGCCGGCCGGTCACGCCGCACTCGCGGCGGCCTGGCTGCGCCTGGTCGCGTGACCGGGCTTCGCAATCGCCCGCGACGACGTTAATCCAGAAAGCGCGGATCGTTGAGCCGGACACTTCAGCTTCGCGTTTCCGGCTACGTCATTATCGGCTTTTCGCCCATTCGGCCGCTGTAACGGCCGGAGCCGGCATAGTACTTTGCTTCAGTGCTTAGATCACGCAATGCGGGCTGGGTCGCCAACCTGCGGCGCATGGCCGTTTGGCCGGTCGTCGCCGGAATCGTCATCGCCGGTTCGCCGGTCGCACTCGGCCCGCCATTCGCGTACGCCTCGAATTCCCGCACACCCGCCAATGCCGTCATTGTCTGGGACGGCAACGCCCAGACAGCGATCTGGGATATCGCCGCGCAGCAACCGCAAGTCCAGGCACGTAGCTTCGCGATGGTGCACGGGGCCGTTTACGATGCGGTGAACGCGATCGCCGGCACTCCGTATCAGCCGTACCTGATCGCACCGCCGGCCAGGGGAACCGAGTCGACGGACGCGGCCGTCGCGACCGCGGCCTTCCGTGTGCTGAACGCGCTGTTCCCGGCGCAGCAGGCGAGGTTGGAGACGCAGTACGGCGAGTCGCTGGCCGCGATTCCCGACAGTGCGGCGAAGCAGCGCGGGATCACGGTGGGCACTCAGGCGGCCGCTGCGATGATCGCCGCGCGGCGGGACGACGGGGCGTTCGGCAGCCAGACCTGGACCGTCGGCACCCAACCCGGCCAGTGGCGGCCGGCACCTCCCGCTTTCGCCTCCGACGGGGCATGGGTCGGTGACCTCAAACCATTCCTTATCCCCCGCGCGTCCATGTTCCGCACCTCCGGCCCACCTTCGCTGACCAGCCGCCAGTACGCCCGGGACTTCAACGAGGTCAAGACCATCGGCTCGGCAACCAGCACCGTCAGGACCGCCGACCAGACCCAAGCCGCGATCTGGTGGCATGATCGGCATCTGGCCGAATGGGAGATCAAGCGCCAGCTTGCGACGACGCGGGGACTGAACACGCTTCAGACGGCGCGGATGTTCGCGATGGTCGATCTGACCGAAGCCGATGCCACGACTGCCTGCTTCAACGAGAAGGCGGCATGGAGTTTCTGGCGGCCGGTCACGGCGATCCAGCTGGCCGACACCGACGGCAACCCGGCAACGGCCGCCGACCCCAACTGGGCGCCGTTGCTCGTCACGCCGCCGCACCCCGACTTCACCTCGGGGCATACCTGTTTCACCGCGGCGAGCATGTCGGCGCTGGCGTACTTCTTCGGCCGGGACGACATCCCCTTCAGCGGGTACAGCGCCGCCTCGGGCACCACCAGGTATTTCCGCGGCTTTTCACAGGCGCTCGCCGAGGTCGTCAACGCCCGCGTCTGGGGCGGCATCCACACCCGCACGGCCGACGAGCAGGGCGCGAAGATCGGCGGGCAGGTCACGGCCTACATGGTCGGGCACTACTTCCGCCCGAACAGGTAACGGCCCCGGCACCGTGCATCCGCCAGTGGGGCCACTACATTCGCTCAAAGCCAATCCCGCGCGAGCGCAGAGATAAAGATCGGGTTTACCTTTGCCTAGTGAACGGTGATCTGCTCGACATCGTGTTGGTTGCCCTGGTGATCGCCTTCAGTTTCTCCGGATATCGCCAAGGGTTCGTCGTCGGGACGGCGAGCTTCATCGGTTTCATCGGCGGATGTGTGCTCGGGATTCACCTCGCGCCGCTCATCGCGGGCTCAGTTGTGGACGGAGACCTCCCGCAGTTATTGCTGGCCCTGGTAATCGTGCTCCTGGCCGCGATGATCGGCCAGTTCGCCACGTCCACCATGGGCGCGGTGTTGCGTTCCCACCTGCGGGACGAACCAGCCCGGCTGCTGGATGCGGTGGGCGGGATGCTGGTCGCCGCCTTTTCGGTGCTGGTCATCGCCTGGTTGGTCGGCAGCCTGCTGGTATCCACCTCGCTGGTGCCGGTCGTGGAACAGATTCGTGGCTCGCTGCTCCTGGCCACGGTTGATCAGGCGGTTCCGGACGCGGCGCGCGACTGGCAGAAACCGTTCAAGCAGTTCATCGACCGGTCCGGCTTCCCGCCGGTGCTGGACGTGATCGCCGGCCAGCCGCTCGTCGACGTTCCACCGCCGAACGCGGCAGTGCTGAACAGTCCTGGGTTACAGCAGGCACAGGCAGGGATCGTGCAGGTGCAGGGGACGGCGAGCTCCTGCCGAAAGCGCATCACCGGCACCGGATTCGTGTACGCGCCCGATCACATCATGACCAACGCGCACGTGGTCGCGGGGGTGGACCAAGAGTTACTGATCGTCGATCACGAGCAGCGTCCTCGTCCAGCGGTGGTGGTTCTGTACGACCCGCGGCGAGACGTGGCGGTGCTGCACGTGCCGGGCCTCGGACTGCCGAACCTGACCTTCGTCGGCGAGGCGGCCAAGGGCGCTGACGCCATCATCGCGGGGTACCCCCAGGGCCGCGGGTTCACTCCGCAGCCGGCCCGGGTCGTGGCGCGGAAGAGCGCTTCCAGCTCCGACATATACCGAGAATCCCAGGTGACGCGGGACGTGTACCTCATTCGGGGCAAGGTCCAGCATGGCGACTCGGGTGGTCCCCTACTGGCCACCGACGGGCGGGTGCTGGGCGTGACCTTCGCCGCTGTCACCAGCCAGGAGGACATCGGCTACGTACTGACCGCCAGCGAGGTCGCCGCCGACGCCCGCGAGGCCGCGACCGCCACCAAACCCGTCAGCACTCAGACCTGCGACTGATCCCGTCTCCGTCGATCAGGAGCGTCCGTCGATCAGGCGGCGGGCGATGGCCGGGACCACGATCGCGGCGGCGACCACGTGCGTCACCATCAGCAGCACCTTCGTGGCCGCGGACGCGTCCACGAGCGCATCCGGTACCAGTGACAACGCGGTGAGCACGATCGTGGTGCGGACGAACGCCGTGCGCGGGCGGCGGGCCGCGCGGGCCAGTACCAGGGCCAGCGCCAGGCCCACCACGGAGAAGATGCCGGTCAGCACGGCGAACCCGGACAGCGGGATCGGCGCGCCGCCGACAACGAGGCTGATCCCGGCGAACTCACCCGCCGCTGCGACGGCCGCGGTCGCCACGGCGGCGACGGCCGCGGCGGTCAGGCCGCCGATGATCAGTGGCTTCGCGGGAGCGGTGGTGGCGGTGGCGGTGGTGGTGATGCTGGACATCGTGGGCCTCCGGTGAGTGGCGACCGGCTGTTGCCGGTCTCTCACCTTTGCTACGAACGGGCTCGACGCCATTCGACATCACTCCCAAAAATAATTCAGAAGACGGTCGGCCTGGGGGTGACGATGGTGGCGGCGGACCGTGGCCTCACAGGCCCAAGCACTCGGTGCTCGGGCCGCACAAGCCCGAGCACCGAGTCAGAATGAGGCGGAAGCGGCCGCGTCGCCGGATCTCAGGGCCGCCTCGACGATGCAGAGAGCTTCACTCTCGTCGATGCCGACACTCGCCACGACGGCCGCGTAGTCGGCGGCGGCCTGGCGGGCTCGTTCGCGAGCCTCCTCGCCGGCCGCCGACACGAACGACCCCGCCCGCCCCGGGTCTCGATCAGCCCGGCCTCCTCGAGCTCCCGGTAGGCCCTCCCGGCCGACCGTGTTGATGTTCCGCGCACGACGGCGTCCTGGCGTGGACGGCGATGATGGCGGCCAGACCCAGCACCATGAAGCCGAGGGAGGCGGCGCTCCACCAGCCGGGCGCGGACCCGAACAGCAACACCACCGGCAACCCCAACAGCACGCTCGGCGCGTTGCCATCGCGAGCTTGCGACAAAGTCAACAGGGTGGACGACGCTCGACGTCGTCGCCGAGACGTTCACCATCGCCGGGCGGAAGATCGACGAGTTGCCTCCAGGCGCGTCTCCTCCCGCTCCGACCAACCGATCCTGCGAAGCATTCCCAGAGTCCGAGGGGCGCCGTGCCGTCCTCGAACCAATCCATGAATCCCCCGCGCGAAGTTTGACAAATTCGCCGTCATATGTTCTCTCCATTTGCCTTCAGAGCGCATTTATTTGATTTGTCAAATCAGCTCGATAAAGGCTTTGCCACTCGAAATTAAGGGTTACATTAAATGCATGGAATTTCGTCGTCTCGGCCGTAGCGGCCTCTCTGTCAGCGCGATCTCCTATGGGCACTGGCTCGCGTACGACGCCCCGGACCAGGAAGAACGTGCGCGGGCGTGCGTCACGTCGGCGCTGGACGCGGGCATCACCACGTTCATTACCGCGGACGCGTACGCGAACACCGCAGCCGAGTCGGTGCTCGGCCGCGCTCTAAAAGGACAGCGCCGGGAAAGCCTGGAGATATCCACGAAGGTGTTCTGGCCTACTGGGCCGGGCGGGCCCAATGACAAAGGTCTTGGCCGCAAGCACGTCATGGAGTCGGCACGCGCGTCGCTGCGGCGGCTGGGCACCGACTATCTCGATGTGTACCAGGCGCATCGATTTGACCGCACGGTGCCGCTGGAGGAGACCATGTTGGCGTTCGCCGACCTGGTCCGGCAGGGCCATGTGCTCTATGTCGGCGTCTCCGAATGGACGGCCGAGCAGATCACGCGGGGCGCCGCGCTCGCCCGGGAATTGCACGTGCCGTTGGTCTCCAACGAGGCCCAGTACAGCGCGTTGTGGCGGGTGATCGAGGCCGAGGTCGTGCCGGCATGCGAACGAGAAGGGCTCAGTCAGCTCGCCTGGTCCCCTGTCGCGCAGGGCGTGCTGACGGGCAAGTACCGGCCAGGGCAGCCGTCGCCCGCCGGGTCGCGCGGGGCGGACCTGACCGGTGCGGGCAGTTTCATCCAGCCCTTCCTGCGTGAGGACGTGCTGGTACGGGTGCAACGGCTGCGTCCCCTGGCCGACGAGGCCGAGCTGACTCTGGGGCAGCTCGCGCTGGCCTGGGTGTTGCAGCGCCCGAATGTGGCTTCGGCGATCATCGGGGCGTCGCGGCCCGAGCAGGTGGAGGAGAACGTCAAAGCGGCCGGGGTCCGGCTCGACGCCGACCTTCTGGGGCGCGTCGACCAGGTGCTCGACGGCGTTGTCGAAACGAACCCGGCGCTGACGACCACCCCGTAAAGGGATGGCGGGCCGCGACCGGTCGCGGCCTGGAGTGGATCGGTGTCGGCGGACTGCAGCGCGTTTTCGTTACCTTCTGGCGCCCGCGCCCGTCATACGAGCGACGGCCGTATACGCCCATGGCCGTCGGACCGACAACGGGCCACTGGACGTCGTTCAAGGTGACGGCTGAGGGCAGCCTTCAGGCCGCGCCGGCTTCCGGAAGGCCGTGAGGGCTGCCTGGGCTCTGAGCTCAGAATTCGTCGTAGCCGGAGACTTGGCCGATCGGGAAGATGTGCCGGTTGGCGGCGCAGATCGTCTCCAGGACGTGGACGGGCGTGTCCTCGGTGGAATAGCTCGCCCTCAGCACCTGGACGATCCACTCGCCGGGCTCAAGCTCCAGCGTCTCGCGCTCGAACGGTGTCGGCGGCCGGGCGGTCAGGTTCTCCTCCGCGTGGCCGAAGGCATAGCCCAGGGCAGTCAGCGCGGACTGGAGTGACGGCTGTACGAACTCCGGCTCGGCCAGTCGGGTGTCGCCGAACAGGTCGGCGCGGAAGTAGCTGGTCGCGATCCGTACGGGCACGTCGTTCGCGGTCATCATCTTGCGACGGGCGACGATCTCCGTACCGGGCTCGACTCGCAGGCAGGCCGCCACGTGATCGCCGGCAGGCTCCAGCCCGACGTACAGCATCCGGCGGCCCGCCTTGAGTCCCTGCCGTTCGGCTTCGGCGAGGAACAGGGACTTCGAACCTCGTACGGCGGGCTCGGTCGGCAGCGCCCGCTGTACCAGCACTCTGGGCGCCGCCGTCGTCGAGTCGCGGGTACGGGCGATCAAAGCCATTGTCAGCTCCACGTAAAGAGGGTTGATGTGCCTCGATGCTAGGCCGCGGCTGCACCGGAGGCCAGATGCTGCGATTGTTTGTGCGCAACAAACAAGACAAACCGGGAATACAGCCATAGCAAAGCCCCCGATGTAATATCGGGGGCTTTGCGTGACGTTAGAAGTCGAATTCACCCTTTTTGGCACCGTCGATAAAGGCGGCCCAGACCGCGCCGCGAACGACGTACGGGGCCTGGTCGGGAGCCTCAGTGTCGCGGACGCCGACACGTCCACCAGACAAAGGAGCAACCTCCAGGCAGTTGCCGTTGTTCGCGCCTGAAGCCTTGGCTTTGCGCCAGTCGGCGCCGGCCAGTTCCTTGGACAGTTCCTCGCTCATTGCTCATACCTCGCCATCATGTCGCGGATCACGTCCTTTGAGACATGCAGGGGATGCGCCCATGCACGGATCTTGTCGTACCTCAGGCTAATCCCCTGCACCTCGTCCACGCGATCGGTTACTTGGCCACTCGATGCGGACTCCAGGTAAGCCCAGTCCCTCGCGTCGGGAAGCTGCGCAATGGCGAAGCCTCCCAGGAGCCCGGTTGTCGGCCCTGCTTCAAGCGGGACGATCTGAATCGTGATCTTCGGGTGATCCATGAGTGACAGCAACCGCTCAAGCTGTTGCCGCATGCCCTCGTGTCCGCCGATCGGACGATGCAAGACACCCTCATCCATGATGCCGGTGAACATGGGAGACGTAGGCCGGTCGAAGATGGTTTGCCGCTGGAGCCGCGCCTCAACCGCCTGCTCGACCTCCTCTTCGGTCGCGCCAGGCACTCCCCGCAGGACAGCTCGCGCGTAATTGGCCGTCTGTAGGAGCCCCGGCACCAGGAGGGGTTCCCAGCTCCGTATGATCCGCGCCGCTGCCTCGATCTTCGGCCACTGCCTGAACCACTTCGGCGCGGTCTTGGGGTTGATCTCTTTCCAGAGGGCGACTAGCTCCCCCTTGAGCCCTAGTGCCTCCTCAGCGCGCGTAACGAACTCCTCCGGCACTGGACGTTTCGCAAGCTCGTAGTAGCCGACCATCGTTCCCGAATACCCCACCCGCGAGCCGAACGCTTCTAGCGACCAGCCCTGAGCATTGCGCAGCCTGCGCAGCTCAAGACCAAAGGTGGCCTCTGGCGGGAGGCATTGGGATTCGTCTGGCCATGCCGACATTTCGACCCTCCGTTCGGGGGGACAACAGGAATTGCGGACGGCAACAACAACAGCCGCAACAGAATTGTTGAAAGGTGTCGCAGTCGCCCTATCCCAAAACTAGCTGGCCAAGAGCATTCTTGGAAATGCTTCTCGGAGAACAAACGACAGCGGTTCAGTCGCCCATAACAGGACAACTCTTACCTAGTTGCGAGGCGGGCGGCATACCAGACACAGACATGGTCGGTGATTCTGTGCCAGCACAAACAGTGGAAATTGTCATATCTAGGTTCATAACTCTGCGTCGAAATGCCAAAACTCCCTGGCAGGCGCGGCAAGCGATCAAGATATGGCTTGCCGCCAGTGACCCGGTACGAGACGACGCACTCCAAGTCGTCTCCGAGCTGGTGACGAACGCCTGTGTGCACGTGCCGCAAGGCCGGCAGCGCGACTGGCTCAAACTACGGATGGGCTTCGGGAAGGGCTTCATCCGTCTGGAGGTGATCGACCCCGGTGCCCCGGCGTCAGAGCCACGATTCATCCCTGGCCAGTCTCCGCATGTCGAGGCCGAGTCGGGCCGCGGCCTCGACATCGTAAGCAGGCTCTCCGTGCGGTGCGGCACGTACGTCACTCCGCTCGGCCGCCGCGTTGTGTGGTGCGACCTAGAGATCCCCCACTCCCTGCCCGACCAGGAGCCCAGATGACCCCCCAAAATCTCGCAGAGAAGTTCGATCAGTGGGACATCTTTCCCGACCTGGCCATCGGCGTCGGGGCAGCTCGGAAGCGGGCGGCTATGACTGACGATCAGCGGCGAGAGGGAAAGCTCCTTGCGCTTGTTGCCGGTGATCTCGACCAACTGCACGCCAAGCTAGAGCGCCAACCTTGAAGCTCGTGACCAGCCGAGTGCCACCGCCACGGCTGGTCACTCTCCCCCGGCCCCACCGCTGAGCAGCGGGAAAGGAGACAAGCCGCCAAGTTGTCTCTTGAAGTGGGCCTTGGGGGCGGCCTTCGTCGTTGAATCCGGTAGCGACGAAAGCCGTAACAAGGTCTCTCAGGCTCGCCTTGGTTGGTTGAGAACTGCCCCCTACCTCCCAACCAGGGCATCCCCTCATCCGCGAACGTCCGTCCCTGGTGTTCGCGGATGAGGTCGCCCCCGGTTGGACGCACTTTTCAACCGGGGGCCTCACTTCCACCGTCCATTTGGTCCCGCTCTACCCAGCCGACCCGGCGAAGCGTGCTGGGGAAGGCGGTCCGAGCGGAGCGAGGCCCTTCAGGGGGCGGGCGTCAGCCCGCCTGGGAGAGCGTCCGGAGCGAAGCGGAGGGCCTTTGTGGGCGGGTGGGCATCAGATGGCCAACCACCGAATCGGGTAAGGGGTGGGAGCAAGAACGTCCGGAGCGAAGCGAAGGCCCTTCAGGCCGAGTCGCGGATCTCAAGGTGGCGCCCCTCAGCTCCACCGGTAGCGGGTCTGGGACGACTCGCTACCAGTGGCGAAGGCGAACCCCTTGTCCGGCTGGACTCGGTAGAGCTGAACATTCCCAGTCCGAACGGCGTCGCCCAGTTGATACCAGGTTCCGTCCTCGCGGGTGAGCTGCCACCCATAAGCCTGTTCGAACGCAGTCGCCACGGCTTGCCTGGTGGCCTGGTCAGTGACCAGGCTCGCAGTGCCTTCGATGACGTAGTCCATGCCGGTCAGGGTGTCGGTTCCGGTGGTCAGCGCGCAGTGCTGGTTGGCGCTGAGGTTCCTGGCTTTCTGCTCGTTGTCGCCGGTGGTGAACCACATCGCGCCGAGCGCCCAGATCGCCAGCAACGGTGTCACGTGGGGGCGGCCATCCCGGCGCACCGTGCATAGCTGGAATTTCTGGATCCGACGCAGTGCCCACTCCGTCGCCTCCCACGGCGTCGGACTGGCGCCTGGCGAGGAGAACGGACCGAGACTGGTCTGCGGCGCGGTCGAGTCGCCGGCCGTATGAGCGGACATGATTTCTCCTTGTGATCGTCGCGAATTTGACCCCGGCGCATCCACGGGGAAAGCTCAGCGGGTCTTGGCGAGATAGTCGGCCAGGATCGTGGTGACCGACAGCATGGTGTCGAAGTTCGGGACGAGCCGGGTTTTCGTCAGCGCGAAGGCGACCCCCCGCGCGGGGTCCGCGTAGGCGTAGCTTCCGCCCCCGCCCGGCCATCCGAATGCCACGGAGTTCTCCTCGGCAGGGGCACCCATCCTGCCGATCGGGAAGCCCAGCGCCATCCGCGCCGGATGACCGAAAACCTGATCCGCACCCTCGAACGCGAGCGCGGACAGCTCCGCCAACCGCGCAGAGTCCACGAGCCTGCCCTGCAGCACGGCGTTGTACATCGCGGCAAGGCCGTGCGCGGTGGCGCTACCCACCGACGGTATATCGGCGCGCAGGATCTCGCCGTTGTTGCCGAAATCGGCACTCGGCTGGTTTTCCCACGGCGCGAGGATCGCATCACCGTCGTCCGGGTCGGCAGGCCATTGGCGCGCCTGCTGCTCCAGGCGCGCCAACCCCGGCAGCGACTCCTTCGGGGCGCCGAAGTAGAGCTGCCCCTCGATCCCGAGCGGCGCAGTGATCCACTCACGCAGCAGCTCGCGCATGGGCCGCCCGGTCGCGCGGCGGGCCAACTCGCCGACGAGATAGCCAAAGGTGTAGGAGTGGTAGCCCATGGCGGCGCCCGGCCGCCAGCGCGGCTCGGCGGCGGCCAGCGACTCACATACCCTGGACCAGTCGGGAAGCTCGCCCGGGGTGATCTCGCGCGGCATGGCCGGAAGGCCGACCGTGTGGGTCAGCACGTGCCGCAGTGTCGCCGTGGCCTTGCCACGCACACCGAATTCGGGCCAGAGGTCCGTGACCGGGCTGTCGTCATCGAGGAAACCACGCGCCACGAGCAGATGCGCGAGCGTGGCCGCCACGTTCTTGCCAGTGGAGAAACTGAAGATCGGCGTGCCGGAGGTGACCGGCCGCCCGGTGGCCGGGTCGGCCGTGCCGGCCACCGCGTCGACGATCAGCGCGCCATCCTGATAGACGGCGACCTGCACACCGGTCTCCGCGCCGGTATCGACCAGCGTGTCGATATGACGTTGAATCTGGTCCTGTATCTCACTCATCGCTATCCTCATCACTTCCCCGGCCGCGCGGAGGAATCGCCCCTCCTGCCCGGCGGAAGGTGGTGTGCCGTGCCACGAGCCTCGCAGGAGTCGCACACCGAGCGACTGCCGCGGTCACAGGCATCCGGGACCCTTTTCGTGCGGGGCATCTTCCGCAAGTAGGACGACCGACGGCCGGAAAACTCATCGCGCTGGGCAGAGCCAACCGACGGCGGCCATCACGCGGACAACCTTCAGCCACGAAAGCACGAGAGTCAGCTTGGGTGAGACACCGTCAACTCCGCACGCGCCTCGTCCAAGCTGAGGTGAGTCATCCCGTCGTACGTCCATGCCTCCGAGGAGGCAGACCCGCAAGTTATCGGCGGGCCCGAACCTTTGTGTGCTGGTCGATCCACTCGATACAGGCTCAACAGCTAACAGTTGGCAGCCCCCCACGCCGCCGATATCAAACCGGTTATTACCTGGTCCGCCCCAGCGGGCGCTGTCGATCAGGGCCAGCAGCAGGCGAAGCGTTCTTGGGAAGGCAGTCCGAGCGCAGCGAGGCCCTTCAGGGGGCGGGCGTCAGCCCGCCTGGGAGAGCGTCCGGAGCGTAGCGGAGGCCCTTTTTGGGCGGGCGGGCATCAGAGGGCCAACCACCGAATCGGGTAACGGGCGGGGGGAGGGCTAGGCCGACTCTCGGACGATCAGGCTGGTGGGGAGGGCGATCGAGTCGACTTGGTCGGCGCCGTCGATCAGGGCCAGTAGCAGGCGTACCGTCTCCTGGGCCACGTCCCTCAGCGGTTGCCGCACCGTGGTCAGCGGCGGATGGGTGGAGATCGCCACCGATGAGTCGTCGAAGCCGCCCACCGCCACGTCTTCCGGCACCCGCCGGCCCGCCGCCCGTAGCGTGTGCAGGGCCCCCGAGGCCATCACGTCCGAGGCCGCGAAGACCGCGTCCAGGTCCGGTACGCGTTCCAGGAGCCGGGCCATGGCGGCCTCGCCACTGGCGTGGGTCCAGTCGCCGTGTTCGATCAGTTTCTTCGACGCCTTGCGGCCGAGGACGTCGGCGAAGCCTTCGAGGCGCTGGATGCCGCCCGGCGTGTCCATCGGGCCGGTGATCATCGCGATCTTCCTTCGGCCTCGTGAGACCAGGTATTCGGCCATCTGACGGGCGCCGCCCCGCTCGTCGCAGGCCGCGTACGGGATCACCGTCTCCCTGCCGATGACCGCGCCGCAGGAGACCACCGGGATGCCGGCGCCGTGGAGGGTGTCGACCAGGGGGTCGCCGGCATGGGTGGACAGGAGGAAGACGCCGTCGGCGTGGCCGCCGCGTACGTAGCGGAGGACCTGTTCGCGCTCCCTGTCGTCGCCGGCGATCATCATGACCAGCGAGAGGTCGCGTTCGCCGAGGCGGCGGATCGCGGTGCGGATGGTGGTGGTGTAGTTGGGGTCCTCGAAGGGGGGTTCGGACAGGACCATGACGACCGATCCGGCGCGCTGTCTGACCAGGTTGCGGGCGTTGCGGTTGACGACGTAGCCGGTCTCGGCGATGGCGCGTTCGATGGCGATCCGGGCCGCGGGGCTCACATAACGGTCGCCGTTCAGGACCCGCGAGACGGTGCCGCGTGAGATCCCGGCCGCTGCGGCCACGTCATGGATGGTCGGCCTCTTCACGCGTTCAGCATCTCACGGTCCAACGCCGAAACACTGTGAACGTGCACACACCTTTTGGGCCGTTTAACGACCACATAACGAAGGGTTGACAGCGCAGATGGCCGGACACACGCTGTGAACGTTCACAGATCCACCGGTCACAGACTCCCCCAGGTCGAGGTACCCATGCACATGAACAGGCTTGCCGCTGTCGCCGCGGCCGTCACCCTCGTGGCCGGCTGCTCCAGCGGTGGTGCTCAGCAGAGCGCCGCCCCGTCGAGCTCCTCCACACAAAAGGCCCAGAAGGTCGCCCTGACCTACTGGAACTGGGTGCCCGGCATGGACAAGGTCGTCGCGGTCTGGAACAAGGCGCATCCCGACATCCAGGTCACCTCCAGCACCCAGGCGGGCGGGGACGACTCGGCCACCAAGTTCCTCACCGCCGCCAAGGCCGGGAACCCGCCGGATCTCGTCCAGGCGGAGTACCAGGCACTGCCGTCGTTCGTGGCGGCCGAGGCGGTGGCGGACATCAAGACGGCCGCGGATCCGGTCAAGGCGCAGTTCGGCGAGGGCATCTGGGGACTGGTCACGCTGGGCACCGACGCGGTCTACGGCATCCCGCAGGACAGCGGCCCGATGCTGCTCTACTACCGCGAAGACCTGTTCAAGAAGTACGGCATAGCCGTACCGAAGACCTGGCAGGAGTACGCCGACGCGGCCAGGGCCGTGCACGCGAAGGACCCGAAGGTGTACCTCGGCACGTTCTCCAGCAAGGACCCGGGCTCCTTCGCGGGCCTGGCCCAGCAGGCGGGCGGGCAGTGGTGGTCGATCAGCGGTGAGGCGTGGAAGGTCGCCATCAACGACGAGCCCAGCAAGAAGCTCGCCGACTACTGGGGCGGCCTGGTCAAAGAGGGCGTCATCGACAACATGCCCTACTTCACCCCCGAGTGGAACAAGGCCCTGAACGACGGCAAGCTGCTGACCTGGCCGTCGGCCATCTGGGCGCCCGGCCCCTTGTCGAGCAACGCGCCCAAGTCCAAGGGCAAGTGGGCGATCGCGCAGCTGCCGCAGTGGAACGCCGGCGAGAACTTCAGCGGCTTCTGGGGCGGCTCGGCCGTCTCCGTATCGGCGGGCTCCAAGAACAAGGAGGCCGCGGCCACGTTCGCCACCTGGCTCAACAGCGACCCTGAAGCGCTCGCCCTGCTGGTGAAGGAGGGCGCCGTCTATCCCGCCGCGACCAAGGGCGCCGACCTGCTCTCCGAGCCGCCCGCGTACTTCTCGAACGTCCCCGACTTCTGGAAGCAGGCGGCCGGGTTCGGCGCGGGAGCGCGCGGCTTCACCTTCGGCCCGAACGTCAATGTGGCCTACAACGCCTTCAAGGACGCCTTCGACAAGGCCGCGCTGAACAAGACCTCCTTCAGCGGCGCCCTCCAGAGTGTCCAGGACGCCACGGTCGCGGACATGACCAAGTCCGGCTTCAAGCTCGCCCAATGACCCCGAGGAAGAGCTGGGCGCCGTACCTGTTCCTGACGCCGGCCGTCACCCTGTTCGCCCTGTTCCTGGCGCTGCCGATCGGCTACACCGTCTACCTCAGCCTGCGCCGGACCAAGGTGTCGGGACTCGGGCTCGGCAAGGGGTCGAAGCGGGAGATCTTCGTCGGGCTCGACAACTACGCCGCCGCCATCGGTGACGGCGAGCTGTGGACCGGCTGGCTGCGGGTGCTCGGCTACGGCGTGCTGGTCCTGGTCGTGATGCTGGGGCTCGCGCTGGTGTTCGCGCTGATGCTGGACGCCGCCAGGGTACGGCTGGCGCGCTTCTCCCGGATCGCGATCTTCCTGCCGTTCGCGGTGCCGGGCGTGGCCGCCAGCCTGATGTGGGGCTTCCTCTACCTGCCGAGCGTCAGCCCGATCAGCGAGGTGTTCGGGGTCGCGCCGCTGAGTCAGAGCGCGGTCGTGTACTCGATGGCCAACGTGGCGGTCTGGGGCGGCACCGGCTTCAACATGCTGGTGCTCTACACGAACCTGCGGGCGGTGCCCCAGGACCTCTATCAGGCGGCCCGCATCGACGGCGCGTCGGAGCTGCAGATCGCGCTGCGGGTCAAGATCCCGATCCTGGCTCCGGCGATCATCCTGGTCACCGTCTTCTCGATCATCGCCACGGTCCAGGTGTTCACCGAGCCCACCGCGCTCCGGCCGTTCTCCAACACGATCAGCTCGACCTGGAGCCCCTTGATGAAGATCTACCGGGACGCCTTCGTGACCGGTGACCTGTATGCGGCGGCGGCGACGGCCGTGGTGATCGCCGGGATCTCGCTGGTGCTGTCGTTCGGGTTCCTGCGCGTGGTGAAGAACCGCGCGTTCGGGGAGACGTGATGGCTCGCGCCCTGTCCGCGTCTCGGAGAGGCGTGCGGGCCCGCTCCGCGTATACGTACGGGCCGCTCGGGCTGGTCCCGACCGGGGTTCTGCTGGTCGGCGCGGTGTACTGCCTGTTCCCGGTGAGCTGGGTGGTGATCGCGGCCACGAAGACGTCCGGCGAGCTGTTCTCGACCTCGACGTTCTCGCCCGGCACCGGGTTCTTCCAGAACCTGGCCGATCTCGCCGCCTATCGGGAGGGGGTGTTCTGGCTGTGGATGCTCAACACCCTGCTGTACGCGGGAGGCGGGGCGCTGCTGTCGACCGCCGTGTCCGCGGTGTCGGGCTACACGCTGGCCAAATATCGCTTCGCCGGCCGGAACCTGATCTTCAACATCCTGATCGGCGGCATCCTGGTGCCGGCGGTGGTGCTGGCGATCCCGCAGTATCTGCTGTTCGCCAAGGTCGGCCTGGCGGACACGTACTGGTCGGTCCTGCTGCCGCAGATCCTGCATCCGTACAGCATCTATCTGGCCCGTGTGTACGCCGGCGCGGCCATCCCCGACTCGCTGCTCGAAGCCGGGCGCATCGACGGGGCCTCGCACTGGACGCTGCTGACCCGGGTGGCGTTGCCGCTGATGGGGCCGGGGATGGTGACCATCTTCCTGTTCCAGTTCGTGGCGATCTGGAATAACTTCCTGCTGCCGTTCATCATGCTCGGCGACGACGGCAAGTTCCCGCTGACGGTCGGGCTCTACACGATGCTGGCCGCCGGGGCCAACCATCCGAGTCTGTACAACCTCATTCTCATCGGGACGTTCCTGGCGCTGATCCCGCTGATCGCGCTCTTCCTCACGATGCAGCGGTTCTGGCGCACGGACCTCAGCAGCGGCGCCGTCAAGGCTTGACAACAGATCCAAAAGGGGGACCTATATGCCCGAGGGCATCGCGTTCGGCGGGGACTACAACCCGGAGCAGTGGCCGCTGGAGGTGCAGGAGGAGGACGTACGGCTGATGCGGCAGGCCGGGGTGAACCTGGTCAGCCTGGGCATCTTCGCGTGGGTGCTGATGGAACCCGCCGAGGAGGTGTACGAGTTCGGCTGGCTCGACACCATCATCGACCGCCTGCACAGCGCGGACATCTCGGTGAACCTGGGCACCCCGACCACGGTGCCGCCCGCCTGGTTTTCCAGAAAGTATCCCGACGCCTCCCCCATGACCCGCGAGGGCGTGCGCGTCGGCGCGGGCGCGCGCGAGACCGCCTGCTCCAGTCACCCGGCCTTCCGCGCGGCCAGCGCGCGGCTGGCCGAGCGGCTGGTGGAGCGCTACGGCGGGCATCCGGCCGTGGTGATGTGGCATGTGCACAACGAGTACGGGGCGCCGCTCGGCGAGTGCTACTGCGAGTCGAGCGTGGCCGCCTGGCGCGAATGGCTCCGGCATCGGTACGAGAGCCTGGACGCGCTCAACGCCGCCTGGGGCACCGCCTTCTGGGGTCAGCACTACGGCGAATGGGACGAGATCGACGCGCCCCGATGGAGTCATACCGTGGTCAACCCGGCGCAGCGCCTCGACTACGCCCGTTTCGCCAACGAGGAGCATCTGTCGCACTACCGGCTGCAGCGCGACATCCTGCGCCGCAGCGGCAAACCGGTCACCACGAACTTCGCGGGCACGGTCAACTGCAAGTCGATGGACCTGTGGCGCTGGGCCCCCGAACTGGACGTCATCGCCAACGACCACTACCTGAACGGCGAGCAGCCCGACAACCACATCCAGCTCGCCATGTCGGCCGATCTGAGCCGCTCCCTGGCCGGCGGCGGGCCGTGGCTGCTCATGGAGCACTCGACGAGCGCGATCAGCTGGCAGCCGCGCGGCATCGCCAAGCGGCCCGGCGAGATGCGCCGCAACAGTCTCGCCCACGTCGCCAGGGGCTCCGACTCGGTGCTGTTCTTCCAGTGGCGGGCCTCGCGGTACGGCGCCGAGAAGTGGCACTCGGCGATGATCCCGCACGCGGGGACCGACTCGCAGATCTGGCGCGACGTCGTCTCGCTCGGCGCCGACGTGCGCCGACTGGCCCCGGTCAAGGGCGAGCGCGTCACGAGCGAGGTGGCGGTGGTCTGGGACTGGGAGTCGTACTGGGCGCTGGAGCTGGAGTGGCGACCCTCGGGCGACCTGCGCTTCCGCGAGCGGGTGGACGCCTTCTACGAGGCACTCTGGCGGGAGCACGTCACGGTGGACTTCGTCCACCCTTCCGCCGATATTTCGGGATACAGGCTGGTTGTCGTGCCGAGCTCGTACCTGCTCGCCGAAGGCTCGGCCAAGAACCTGCAGCGCTATGTCGAGGCGGGCGGCCACCTGCTCGTGTCGTACTTCTCCGGCATCGTCGACGAGAACGACACCGTCCACGCGGGCGCCTACCCCGGCGCGCTGCGTGAGGTGCTCGGGCTGTCGGTCGAGGAGTTCCACCCGCTGCGCGAGCTGGAGACCGTGACGCTCACCGGCGGGGCGACCGGCCGGATCTGGTCCGAGCGGGTCCGCCTCGAACGCGCGGTGGCCGTGCGGCACTTCACCGACGGCCCCGACGCCGGGCATCCCGCCATGACCGCCAACGCGTTCGGCGGCGGCACGGCGAGCTACCTGGCCGCCGCGCTCGGCGGCGACGACCTGCGGGACCTGCTGGGCGAGGTGCTCGACCGCGCGGGCGTCTCCCGGCCGCGCGACCTGCCCGACACCCTGGAACTGGTACGGCGCGGCGCCTGCGTCTTCCTCATCAACCACGGCGACACGCCCGTCACAGCGCCCGGCCTGGCGGGCACGGACCTGCTGACCGGCGACCCCTTCACGGGCGAGGTCCCCGGGGGCGGGGTGGCGGTGGTGCGCTGAGGGCCAGGGGTTCCTGCGGGCCGGGGTGGCGATCGTGCGCTGAGGGCCAGGGGTTCCTGCGGGCCGGGGTGGCGATCGTGCGCTGAGGGCCATCCGGCGATTGTCAGGTTGATCAAAGTCGGCCCCGGCGACGTTGATCAGCATTAGAGTCCTGGCGTGATCGCCCCCTCCCCGTCCTTCAGCCGGACGACTTCGCCGAGCGGCACAACCGTCGCGTTGGTCTCCGTCCTCGCCGTCGTCATCTGGCTGGCGGGCTTCGTCGCCTGGATGGCCGTGTCGCTCCTCGGGGAGAAGGCGTGCGCTCTCGGCGCGCTGACCTATGACCAGACCGCGGAGTGCGACTCGGCCAGCACGTGGGGCACGGTCACCCTCTCGACCTGGCTGCTCGCGCCGATCGGCTGCGCGGTGCTGCTCGCCCTGCTCACGGCCATCCCCGAGCGGCACACGAGCGCTCGCCAGGCGGCCCTGTACGCCGTGCCGCTCGTGCCGCTGCTGGTGATCGCGGAAGCGGCGTTCGCGTACGTCCTGTGATCATCCCTCTCTCCTGGCCTTCGCCCGGCGCTTGCCCTCGTGCATCGCCTGGACGCGGGCGATCGGGATCGTGTGCCCCTCCTCGACCAGGTCCGCGGGCAGCCGCTGCGGCTCCGGCATGAGCTCCGCCCAGGGATCGCCGTCCGCGAGCAACCGCGGCGCGGTGTGGACGGTGAAGTCGGACGGCGCGACCCGGTCGAGGTCCTCCCAAGCCACCGGGAAGGAGACCGGCGTACCTGGACGAATGCGCGGGCTGTAGGCGGCCGCCACCGTCGCCCCACCCGCCCGGGTGGAGTCGAGGAACACCTTGCCCTCGCGGTCCTCACGGATAAACGCCGTGGTGGCGAGCGCCGGGTCGACGCGTTCGGCGCGCGCGGCCAGGGCTCGGGTGGCCGCGGCCAGGTCGTCCATCGCGGTCCCCGCCACCACGGGCACGAACACGTGCAGCCCCTTCGCCCCGCTGGTCTTCACCGCCCCGGCCAGCCCCGCGTCGTCGAGAGCCTGGCGTACCAGCCGGGCGGCCCGGACGACCTGCGGGAACGCGTCCCCTTCTGGCGGGTCGAGGTCGAGCACGAGGTGGGTGGGATGCTCGCCGCGGAACAGCGCCGGGTGGTATTCGACCGCCCGCTGGTTGGCGAACCAGAGCAGGGTCCTGCGGTCGTCGCACAGGGCGTAGGACACCTGCCGGTGCGACGCCTCGGCCCAGACGGAGATCGTACGGATCCAGTCGGGGGCGTACTTGGGCACGTTCTTCTGCATGAACGCCGCCTGGCCGGGCCGTACGCGGATCACCGACAGCGCGCGGTCCCGCAGGACCGGGATGATGCGGTCGCGCACCGCGTCCAGGTAGTCGACCAGATCCCGTTTCGTCGCGTTCGATCCGTCGAACAGCGGCTGGTCGAGATTGGTCAGCGACACTCCGTCCCGCGTCTCATCGCTGGTCACTCGGTTCACGATGCCGAGATACGGACGTGAGGTCAACTTTCCGCCCAACACGGGTGGGGCCGGTTTTACGGGGGAAACAACCCACTGCAAATGATTGACGTCACGTAGCCCTTTCATTACCGTCCTAAGTTAAATATTGTCTGGGCGTAACGAACGGGCGTGGCCATGAGCGATCTGAGCAGACGTGGATTCCTGCGGGTCGGAGTGGCAGCCGCCGGGGCGTTGGCCCTGGCGGGTTGCGCGGGCGGTGGCGGCGGATCGGGCGGGGCGGCCAGCCTGCAGTTCGCCTGGTGGGGAAGCACCGCCAGGCACAACAGCACCCAGCAGGCCCTCGCGGCGTTCCGCAAGAAGCGCCCTGGAGTCCAGGTCAGGACGCAGTTCTCGGGCTGGGACGGCTACTGGGAGAAGCTGGCCACACAGACCGCCGGCGGCAACGCCCCCGACGTGATCCAGATGGACTACTCCTACATCGGGGAGTACGCCCGGCGTGGCAGCCTGCTCGACCTGGGCCCGTACCTCGGCAAGGGCTTGGACCTGTCCGGCTTCGCGAAGGACGTCGTCGACGCCGGGAAGATCGACGGCAAGCAGTACGGCGTCAACTTCGGTATCAACTCCATGGCCCTCATCTGGAACCGCACGCTGGCCAAGGAGATCGGTGTCGAGGTGCCCGAGACCTTCACCTGGCCGGAGTTCGGCGAACTGTCCAAGAAGATCGCCGACAAGGCGCCCAAGGGCGTCTACGCCAGCGAGGACGGCGCCCAGGACGGCGGCGCGTTCGAGAACTGGCTGCTGGAGCGGGGCAAGATGTTCTTCACCCCCGACGGCAAGCTCGCCTACGACGAGAAGGACCTCACCGAGTGGTTCACGTTCTGGGACGGGCTGCGCAAGGCGGGCGCGGCGGCCCCGCCCGACGTTCAGGCCACGGCCGCGGGCGATGTGCAGAACAGCCTGGTCGCCACCCGTAAGGCGGTGATGGACTGGGCCTGGTCCAACCAGCTCACCGCCTACATGAGCGTCACCAAGGACGACATAGCCGTCCACGCCTTCCCCACGGGGGACAAGCCCGGCCAGTACTACAAGCCGTCGATGCTGCTGACGGTCAGCGCGGCCACCAAACGGCCACAGGACGCCATCGCGCTGGTCAACGCGCTGGTCACCGACACGGACGTGGCCACGCCACTCGGCTCGGAACGAGGCGTACCGCCTTCTTCGGCGATCCGGGCCGCGCTGGAGCCGAAGGCGTCGCCGTCGGAGAAGCTCGTCTACGCCTACATCGAGTCGCTCGCCGACAAGGTCGGCCCCTTGCCGCCTCCTCAGCCGCTCGGCGCGGGCGAACTGCACAACAAGGTGCTCATGAACGTCAACCAGCAGGTGGGCTTCGGGAAGCTGTCCATTGCCGAGGGGGTGTCCCGATTCTTCGACGAAGCGCGCCGCGTACTGAAATAACGGTCAAGAGGAGAGAAGGGCGGTCGGCGTACCTCTTCCTGTTGCCGTGGTTCGCGGGGCTGCTCCTGCTGACCGGCGGGCCGATCCTGGCCTCGCTGTTCCTCTCGTTCACCGACTTCGACCTGCTCACGACGCCGTCGTGGGTGGGCCTGGACAACTACGCGCGGATCATGGACGATCCGCACTTCGGCAACGCGGTGCGGATCACGATGATCTACGTGGTCGCCTCGGTGCCGCTTTCGGGAGGGTTCGCCCTGCTGGTGGCGGTGCTGCTGAACCGGCCCATGCGCGGTGTGGGCGTGTATCGCGCGGCCTACTACCTGCCGTCACTGCTGGGCGGCAGCGTGGCGGTCGCCATCCTGTGGCGGCAGATCTTCGGGCCGGACGGGCTGGTCAACGATCTGCTGTCCGCCTTCGGGATCGTCGGGCCGAGCTGGATCTCCACGCCTGAGTACGCCATCTACACCCTGGTGGCGCTGCACATCTGGCAGTTCGGCTCGCCCATGCTGATCTTCCTGGCCGGCCTCAAGCAGATCCCGGCCGAGTTGTACGACGCCGCGGCGGTCGACGGGGCCGGCAAGGTGCGGGCCTTCTTCCAGATCACGCTGCCCATGCTCAGCCCGATCATCTTCTTCAACCTGGTGCTGCAGACGGTCAACGCGTTCAAGGCGTTCACCCCGGCGTTCATCCTCAGCGGCGGGACGGGCGGCCCGGCGGACTCCACGCTCTTCTACACGCTCTACATCTACCAGGAGGGGTTCGGGAACTTCCGGATGGGCTATGCCTCGGCCCTGGCCTGGATCCTGCTCCTGGTGACCGCGGCCTTCACCGCGCTGGCCTTCCGTTCGTCGAGGTACTGGGTGCACTATGCCGACTAGGTCACGCTGGGCCGTTCACGTACTGATCGTCGTGGGCGCGCTGGTCATGCTCTATCCGTTGTTCTGGATGATCAGCTCGTCGTTCAAGCCCAACGACGAGATCTTCGCCGATCCCGGCCTGGTGCCCCAGACCGTCGTCACGGACAACTACACCGATGGCTGGAACGCGCTCGGCGTGCCCTTCACCGGCTTCTTCGCCAATTCGTTCATCGTGGCGACGGCGGCCGTCGTCGGTAACGTCCTGTCGTGCTCGATGGCGGCCTACGCGTTCGCCAGGCTGTCGTTCCGGTTCAAGCGCGTCTGGTTCGGCGTCATGCTCGGGTCGATCATGCTGCCGATCCACGTGCTGATCGTGCCGCAGTACACGCTGTTCAAGGCGCTGGGGTGGGTCGACACGTTCCTGCCGCTGATCGTGCCGAAGTTCCTGGCCGTGGACGGGTTCTTCGTCTTCCTGATGGTGCAGTTCATCCGGTCGCTGCCCAGGGAGCTCGACGACGCGGCCAGGATCGACGGCTGCGGGCCGATCCAGGTGTACTGGCGGATCATCCTGCCCCTGTCGAGTCCCGCGCTGATCACCACCGCGATCTTCACCTTCATCTGGACCTGGGACGACTTCTTCAGCCAACTCGTCTACCTCAGCGACGTGTCGACGTACACGGTGCCGCTGGCGCTGCGGGCCTTCCTCGACTCCAGCAGCGGCTCCACCTGGGGGCCCATGCTGGCCATGGCCGTGTTGTCGCTCGTGCCGATCCTGGGCTTCTTCCTCATCTTCCAGCGGCGCATCACCGAGGGCATCTCCACGACCGGCCTCAAGGGCTGACGGGTGGCATGATGCGGGAATGGTGGTGGTTCCCGAACTTCCGGCGGGCGACAGGTTATTGCTTCGTCCGTGGCGGCTGGACGACGTCGTGGCGGTGCGGGAGGCTTCCGAAGACGCCTACATCCCCCTGGTCACCGGCGTGCCACCGCGTTACTCGGCCGCCGAGGGCATCGCCTTCATCCAGCGCCAGTGGAGTAAGGCCGCCGACGGGATCGGCTACTCCTTCGCGATCGCGACGGTCGGCGACGACCGAGCCGTGGGCCAGATCGGGTTGTGGCCGGGTCTTCACGGGCGGGCTTCGGTGGGTTACTGGGTGGCGAAGTCGGCCCGCGGCCGAGGCGTCGCCGGCACCGCCCTGCGGGCCATCTCGTCGTGGGGCTTGGAGCGGCTGCGAATTCCACGGCTGCAGTTGCACGTGGAGCCGTGGAACACGCCGTCCTGGAGGGCCGCCGAGGGAGCGGGGTTCCTCCGGGAGGGGCTCTTGCGCAGCTGGCAGGAGGTGGGCGGTGAACGTCGCGACATGTACCTGTACTCGAAGCTCATCGGCGAGCACGGTTGATCAGGGGAGCTCGGCTTCGATGAGAAAGCGGTGATCGCGAGTGGTGAAAGCGCCCTGGGAACAGATGCGCTCATGGAGCTCACGTAGCCGCCGGTCATAACGGTCGAGGTCGAAGTCGCGGACTTGCCACGGGACCGCGCGCAACTGGAAGACGACGGCGCCGATGTCGTGAAAGACGTAGTCGACCATCTCCTCGCGGGCGTCCAGTACGCGCAGCCCGGCGTGGCGCAGCTGCTCGACCGCGACTGCCAAAGTCCAGCTCGCTGGGTCGGTAGGGGGCGGCGCCCCAGAGCGTCATTCAGTTCCAACCCATTACGGCTGCCTACTCGCTGGGTGAGCCACCCGCCGAGGGATGCCTCCGTGGCCTGCTCGACGAGCCGTTCATAGGTCGGTGGGCTATTCGAACCCAACGAAATCCTCAACGCACAGGCTGGGTTGGATGCGGCTCGCTGGGAACCATGCCGGCCATGGCGTTGGTGATGACCCACCGTTCGTGATCCCGCCAGGCGCCGTCGATGAAGAGCAGCTCCGGTGAGCAACCCTCGCTGCGGAACCCGTGGCGTTGGACCAGCTTCAGGGAGGCGTCGTTGCCGGGTTGGATCTGGGCTTCCAGCCGATGGAGGCGCAGCTCTTCGAACGCGTAACGCATCACCAGGCGGAGCCCTTCGGACATGTACCCCTGACCGGCGGTGGGGGCGAAGGCCGCATAGCCGAGGGAGGCGGTCTGGGCGCGCCCGCGGATGATGCTGTTGATGTTGATGTTGCCCGCCATGGCACCGGTGTCGCGCAAGCAGACCACCAGGCCTTCGGCCAGCAGCGGGTCGGCGAATTTTCCGAGAAAGGCGTGGAAATCCTGCGGCGTGGCGGGCAGGGACATGTACGGGCCGTACAGGTCGGCGCTGGCCCTGACCAGCTCGGTGAACTCGTCCTGATCATCGACGGTCATCCGGCGCAAGGTCACGCGACCGGAATCTCCCCCAAAGCCGGTCAGGATGCTCTGATCGCTGCTTTCGACGCCATCGTTCTGAATCACAGCCCACAGGCTAGCTGATCGACAACTTCGCAACAGTGGGCCTGTTCAGCCCTCTCCCCCATGTGCTGGAGCAGCGTACGGTGGACCTTCTCTAAGATCCGGCATCCACACGGTTTCGAAACGGGAGCTATGGCGGCAGAGTTCGAGCTCGGCGATTACATCCTGGTGCAGGACGGCAGGACACTGGAAATCTTCCACCGGGGCCTGTCCGAGAGCATGCGCTACCACGTGGCGTTTCTCGGCGTCGACGCCCGGCCGCACGGCGACGGCTTCAAGGTCCATCTCGGCACCAGGCATGGCGACGACCAGGTCAACGGCGGAGTGAAACTGAAGATGAGCCAGGAGGAGTTCGCGCGTTTCCGCGAGTTCATCGCCCTGGCCATCGCGGCCCGCGACCGTACGAGCACCCTGTGACCGGAGTTCTACCCTCAGGCAGCGGTGTTGTCCCCGAAGCGGTCAACAATCGCCTTGTCAGCCGCCTGGGCCGACGGTTAGTCTCGAGCAGCAATTGATCCTTCGAGGAGCTGAGATGCCCGGTCAACCGAGCACGCGCTGACGTTCTAGGTCACTTCCCGACCTGTCACCGCGTGCTGCATTCGAACTGCGGCACAGCGCACCTTCCTGCCCAGATCCTGCGGGACGGGCACCTTTTCTCAGCGACTCAAGGACCCCTGTGCCGTACGTTTCCCCTGCCGTTCCCGCGCGCCCGCCCCTGCGAGGCCGCCGATGACCGGACCCGACCCGACCCCGCCCAATGTGTGGCGAGACGGTGACTTCCGCAGGCTCTGGATCGGTCAGACCACCTCCCAACTGGGAACTCAGGCCGCCCAGGTCATCCTGCCGCTCATCGCCGTGGTCGCGCTCAGCGCCGACACCGAGCAGGTCGGCGTCCTCCGCGCCGTCCAGCAGGCACCGATCCTGCTGCTCTCGCTCTTCGCCGGCGCCGGGGTGGACCGCCGGCGCTCCCCCGACGTGATGGTGCTGGCCGACGCCGGCCGTACCGTGGTGTTGGCCGTCGTCCCCGTCCTCTACCTCCTCGGCAGGCTCGACGTCCCGCTGCTCGTCCTGGTCGCCTTCCTCGTCGGCGCTCTCACCGTGTACTTCGACGTGGCCTACCAGACCTCCCTCGTACGACTGGTGAAACGGGACCAGCTCGCCCAGGGCACCAGCGCGCTCGAAGCCAGCAGATCCGGCGCGCAGATCGCCGGCCCCGCGCTCGGCGGCGCGCTGATGTCGCTCGTCACCGCGCCGATCGCCATCCTGGCCAGCGCCTTCTTCTTCACCCTGTCCGTCCTGTCGATCCGGCGGATCCGCCGTACCGAGCCGATGCCCAGGCCGGCCGCGGGGCAGGGGCGCGTGTGGCGGCAGATCCACGAGGGCCTGCGCCTGGTCATCGACGACGCCTCATTGCGGGCGGTAGGGATCGCCTCGGCCCTCTTCCAGTTCTCTTTCGCCGCTGTGATGACCGTCTATCTGCTCTTCTTGCCGCGTACGCTGCACCTGTCGGGCGCCGCCATCGGGCTCGTACTGGCGGCGATGGGCCCGGGCGCGCTGGTGGGTTCCCTGCTGTCGGCCAGGTTGCCGAGGCGGTACGGGTACGGCGTCGTACTGGTGTCCGCGGCGGTGCTCGCCGATGGTGTGATGCTGTGCGTCCCTGCGCTGCACGGCTCCTCCGCGGTCACGATCGCCGCGCTGATGGCGGTCAACTTCCTGTTCGGCGTCTTCAGCCAGGTGGTCGACGTCACCGTCGTGACAGTGCGCCAGGCCATCACCCCCATCCCGATCCAGGGGCGGGTCGTCGCGACGCTCAACTTCGTCGGCATGGGCCTGACCCCGCTCGGCTCGCTCCTCGGTGGCTATCTGGCCGGCACGCTGGGGCTGCGAACGAGTCTGCTGCTGACCGCTGTCGCTCTGGCCCTGTCTCCGGTGTTCATGGCCCTGTCCCCTCTCGCCCGTCTGGGGAGGCAGCTCCCTGATCCGGCGGGCGGCCCCAGCTGATTCCGGGCCGGCTCAGGAGCGCGACCACGGGTTCATCCTGAAGAAACAGATCGACGCGGATCAGGTGGTCCGGAAGGCGTCGGCATTGCGTGCGCACCAGGCGGCGAAGGTGCGGGGCTTGCGCCCGAGTAGGTGCTCCACGGTGTTGGTGCGGAATCCGGCGGTGTCGGCGCGCATGAGGTGGAACCCCTCGATGACGGCCTCGGCCAGCGCCGGAGGTGCCCCGTTGGGGAATCGGGAGGCTACGGCCTCCTCTGCGGTGGTCACCGGCCGGATCGCGATGTCCCGGCCGGCCGCCGCAGCCAGGATCTTGACCTGTTCGGTGATGGTGAACAGTTCCTCGCCGGTGAGGACATACTCCTGCCCTTGGTGACCGTCACCGGTCAGGGCCAGGGCGGCTACGGCGGCGATGTCGGCGGGGTCGATCGGGGCGTATCGGCCGGGTCCGACCGGATCGAGGACATAGCCCGCCTGGCGGATGGTGGGCAGCCAGTCGAAGGCATTGGTCATGAAGCCGCCGGGCCGCAGGAACGTGGCCGGGATGCCGGAGGCTCGGATGGCCTGCTCGCGTTCGTGGTGCCAGCGGCCCATGGCGGGCATGGGGTCGCCGAGCACGTTGAACGAGGACAGGTGCACGATGTGGCGTACCCCGGCGGACTGGGCGGCGGCGACGGCGTGCCTGGTGTGGTCGAGGCCGATGCCGGGGGTGAGCAGGAACAGACGGTCGACTCCGGCGAAGGCGGGCGGCAGCGTCGCCGGGTCGCTGAGGTCTGCCACGACCCGTCCCGTCCGCTCGGGCAGCGTGGCGGCGCGGGCGGGGTCGCGGACCAGAGTGCGGAACGGCACGCCGGTCTCGTCCAGCTCGCGGACGAGCTCGCGGCCGACGTTCCCGGTCGCGCCGGTGACCAGTATCATGAGGACTCCCAAATCGTGTACCGGTTAATGATTCGGCAGAACGTTAACCGGTACACGATTTGGTTGTCAAAACCACCGGAGGCCATGCCCATGCCCGAGTTCCTGGACCTGCACAGCAAGGCGTCGAAGGCGCTGCGGGCGGCGGCCGAGGCAGCCGTGCGGCGCCACGGACTGCACCTGGGGCAAGATCACCTGCTTGCCGTGCTGTGGCGGCAGGACGGCCGCACCCCCGGTGAGGTCGCCGCCGCGCTGAACGTCACCACCCCCAACGTGGTCAAGGCGGCCACCCGGATGACCACGGCCGGCCTGCTCACCCGGCGCCGCGACGACCGGGACAATCGGCTGGTCCGGCTGTGGCTCACCGACGCCGGGCGTGCCCTGCAAGCTCCCATCGAGAGGGAACGCCGGCTGCTCGAAGAGCAGATCACCGCCGACCTCACCGAGACTGAGCGCGAACATCTGCTCAGCGCACTGACGAAGATCCGCAGCGCAGCAACCGCCCTGCTGGACACCCCCATCGATCAACGCGGCTCCGACCTCACCTAGGCCGACGTACAAGTTTCCTAAGCTGCGGCGAGATATGTGCTAGGCTCGGCGCGTTGCAGTTGTGGTACCCATAGAGACTTGTGCGCACCTGAACGAGCATGATCTTCAGGTGCGTTTTTTGTTTGCCGGTCATCTCCGGATGGGCTCATCAAAGCGACACAGGATCCGAAAAGTGCGGATCCCGTATCTGCAACCATCAGAAGGAGATTGATATGGCATCCGGAACCGTGAAGTGGTTCAACTCGGAAAAGGGCTTCGGCTTCATCGCGCAGGATGGCGGCGGCGCCGACGTCTTCGCCCACTACTCCAACATCGTTGCCAACGGCGGCTACCGTGAGCTGACCGAGGGCCAGAAGGTGGCCTTCGACGTCGTCCAGGGCCAGAAGGGCCCGCAGGCGGAGAACATCGTTCCCGCCTGACACGGCGCATGCCTCAAGTGGGGCCCGCATCCGCATGGATGCGGGCCCCACTGCGTTCGGATGGCGCTCTTCCGTGGTGACGATCCAGCGGCCGGATGCCCTGATCGGGGCCGGTCAACGGGACGCGCGCCTGCCTGGCGCGACAGCGGACGGCGTCCCGCTGAGCCCGAGGGCCAAAGCGGGGCACATCTCGACGGCTCGCAGGGCGTCCGGCAGGAGCCGCGCGGGCAACTCGCTCTCGGTGAGCACCGGATATCCGAACACGTCCAGCTGTACGACATCGGGAACGAGGTGGCCGCACAGGCCGTGGCCGGCGCAGCGGGACCAGTCCACGGTCAGCCGCAGCCCGGAGTCCTGGCCCGCTTCACCCGGCACCGGCAGGAGCCCACGTACGGGGCGGCCGCAGCCGCCCTTCGCGGCGTGCGCGGCGACATCGTCGCTGAAGACGTCGAGCGCCGAGAGCAGGAACCTGGTGGTCCCGTCCGGATGATGACAGGCCCCCCTGCCGCGGACGATCCCGCTCCCCTGCCTGATCGCGGCCAGCGCCCCAGTGCCGGCATGGCCCGCGGCCAGGGAGGAGAAGGATCGGGCGATGGCGGGCAGCCCCATGTGGCAGGGCCCGCACTGCCCCGCCGACTCGGCCGCGAGGTAGTCGGCCACCCTGGCCACCTCTCCCAGGGGGCACGTCCCCTCCTCCAGGGGGACGATGATCCCGGCGCCCAGCGCGGCGCCCGCCTCGGCCATGGACTGCCGTGACACAGCGACCGCGGCGGCCTGGTCCGGGGCGAGCCATGCCCCGTGGTAGCCGCCGACCATCACGCCCTGGCCCGCGTCCAGCCCGCAGTGCTGAAGCACCTCCCAGAGCGGGAGGCCGGCCGGGGTCTCCACGACGGTGCGCCGCCGGCCAGGCCCGGTCACGGTAAGCAGGACCGTACCGGGCTCGGCGGGCGTTCCGACGGCTCGGTAGCCGGCGGCTCCGAGTTCGGCCAATACGGCCAACTGGGCGAAGGTCTCCGCGTTGGACAGCAGGGTCGGCAGGCCGTCGACCCCGCTCTGCGCGGCCCTCACCTTCCGGCCCGGCGGGATCGGCGTCTCCCCGTTGACCCCGCGGACCAGGGCGCCGCCCTCTCCGGTGATGAAGCGTTCGGGCAGGTTAACGACCCTCACGGCGGGGACAATGCCCGCCTCCCCGACCGCGCTCAGCAGCGAGCGCTCAGCGGCCCCGCCGTCGGTCACACCGATGACGATCTCACTGGCGTCGAGCGCGTGGGCGGCGAGCGCGGCCCCGCCGAGCACCAGGTGCGGCGCCCGCGCGAGGAGAGTCTTGTCCTTGGCGCTGGCCGGCTCGCCCTCGGTCGCGTTGATCAGAACCACCGGCCGGGTGTCGCGGCGGACGGCCGCGTCGGTCACCGCGCCGAGCTTGCGGGCGAACGGGAAAGCGGCGCCTCCCCGGCCGCGGAGATCGACCTCCTCGGCCAGCGCGACCAGCTCCCGCAGCGAGAGCCGGGGCAACGGCGAATGGCAGCGGCGGTGGGCGGCCAGATCCAGCCGCGGCATGTTGGCCAGGCCGTGGAAGAGCCGGGCCGGGCCGATCGTGACTACCTCAAAAGCATCGCTCACCTGTGACTCCCCGTCCATAGCCGCGCCTCGTGCTTGAGCTCCGCCCAGAACTCCTCGTCCGGCACGCCGTGCGCCCCGGGGTCCGGCACCCGCCGAGTGGTATGTGCGGTGACCCGTCCTGCCTGCCGGCGGACCGTGCCACGCCCGCGCAGCCACATCAGGAACCTGACGAGCGCCATGACGGCGACCAGCGCCAGGCAGGCGACATAGCTGAGCGTCACCCAATCCTTGGGCGAGCGGCCGGCGTTCAGGCCGTGCATGATCGCGACCGGCCAGCAGAGATAGGCGCTGATGTGCAGAACCCGCCAGGTCCAGGGACGCCCCCTGCCGATGAACCTGCCTCGGGCCACCCCACTGGCGAAAGCGAAGATCATCAGGTCGGCGGCGATCGTGCCGAGGCCGATCCAGCGGGCGCGCTCCTGGTGGCCGATGAAGGGGACGGCGGCATCGATTACCGACACGTGCTGCTCCAGCACCTTCAGCAGCACGTGCACGACCAGGAAGCTCACTGACATGACCGCGGCGGCCCGGTGTCCCGACTGGGCGATGACGCGCAGCCGTACGGGAGTGAACCGGCCGGAGGCCGCCAGCCCGGCCACCACCACCGCTGACAATCCCACCAGCGTGAAGACGCCGGAGTAGAACTCCAGGAAGTCCCGCACGTGGATCACCACGTCGGCACCGCGCTCGGTGGCGCCGCCGGCCAGGACGGCGGCCAGGAGCGCACAGAGCAGTACGGCCCGGAGGATCTTCCACCGCCGGGGACGGGCGCGGGCGACCTGCCTGCTGAGTTGTCGATGCTCCATGGGCGTCCTCTGTGGGCGTCGGTACGGTCAGGACGATCGCGGCGCGGACGTGGCGCTCGGAGGGTGCGGAGTCGATGACCGGGCGGGGTCCGTCCCGAAGTTGAGCAGCGGGTTGCCGGAGTCGACGCGCATCCCGGAGCGGTCGGCGTAGAAGCGGTCCTCGTCCGTGTGCAGGGTCCAGCCGCCGATTCTGGCGCCGTCCAGCGACACGGCGCGGTATCCGCTGAGCAGGGTGAAGCTGGCCGTCGCCTGGCCCTGGGCCGACGGGCCGCCGCAGGGCCGGTCGGTGCTGACCCTCCCCAGGTATTCGCCCTGCTGGACGGGTGCGCCGTCCTTAACGCCGGTGATGTCGGCCACCTGGTAGTACTCGGTGGCCGTCCCGTCGGGGTGGATCAGCAGGATCATGGCCCGGCCCGGTGAGCGTGCGCAGAGCCGGTAGAGTCTGCCCGTGCCGGACGCGAGGACCTGGCCGTCGCCTCCCGCGAAACGCAGCCCGGACATGTCGGCCATGGACTGCACCGTCCAGGACTGGCCCGCGCGCCAGGGGAGCGCCAGCCCGGCGGGTGGGTTCCCGCTCTGCGTCGTGCCGTACCGCTCCAGGGACGGTCGCTGGTCCGCCGGGATCACCGCCGCAGGAGCCTGCCGCAGGAACTGGGCGAAGTCCCGGGTGCCTGCCAGCGCGATCCGCCAGGTCTTCCCGGCCCGCCGGGCGACGAACACCGATGCGTGCGGCATGGCGTCCATGCCGGGAGCCGGCGGCACGGCGCACGTTCCGAACGCCCAGTCCCCGGCCTGGCCGATCCGTACCAGATGCACGTCCGGCTGGGGCACCTCCTGAGCCCCGAAGGCGCTGCGCACCAGCGCGCCCCACTGCACAGTCACAGTGGCCCGCACCTGACGTATCAGCGGCGCGGTGTCAGGCGGCCGGGAGACCTTCGCGGCCGGATGGGTACGGACGACCGCCGCGCTCGGCTGCCTCACTGCCGGGACCATCGGCCGGCCATCGACCTCCTGCTGAACGATGGCGCACAGGGCGAGGCCGGCGAGGACGACCGTGAGGCCGCCGAGGCGCCCGATCAGGTTGGTCAGCGGCAGCATCGAGCGGCGACCGGAGGACGATCGCGGCATTAACATCCCGGGCCGCGAGAGACCCCGCGGGCAACGGCCTCGCTGGGGGCGGATGCCACTGTTGAACGCCACATCATGGCTGAGTCCCTTCCGTAGGCACACCGACGAACCGGCGGCGGGCGAACACGCCGCCACCGACACCAAACAGTGCCATTACCGGCGCTAAGGGCACGCTGCGGCGGTGTTAAGGCTCGGCTAAGGCAGCTCGGCGGGCATCCCCGTTGAGGCTCGGCTAAGGCAGCTCGGCGGGCATCCCCGTTGAGGCTCGGCTAAGGCAGCTCGGCGGGCATCCCCTTTGAGGCTCGGTTAAGGCGACTCGGTGGGCGTCCCCATCCCCAGACGAACGATCACCGCCGCCCCGCCCGCCGGGGAGGCTTCCAGGTGCACCGACCCCCCAGAGCCTTCCGCGGTACGGCGGACGATGTCGAGGCCGAGCCCCGTCGAACCGGCGGTGCTGACGCCACGCGGTAGCAGGTTCCTGCCGCCGAATCCGGGGCCGGCGTCACTGACGACCAGGTGGGCGACGACGCCCAGCTGTTCTAGCGTCACCGACAGGGCGGTCCCCTCAGGCGTATGGTCGAAGACGTTGGTCAGCAGCGCGTCCAGGCATGCCGTCAGTTCCATGGCCCCGACCTCGACCCGTACCGGCTGGTCCGGGACGCTGACATGGAGCGGGCGGCCCTGCTCCTCGGCGAGCGCGGACCAGAAGGCCGCTCTCTCCGACACGACCTCGGCGGCGTCGCAGCGCGGATGGCTCGACCGGGCGGGCCGCCGCGTGTCATTGATGAGCTCCGTCACGGTCCACTCAAGAATGTCTACCTGATGGCCTATCCGCCTGGCCTCGTCCGGGTCGCGCAGGGCCTCCGCTTCCAGCCGGAGCACGGTAAGCGGCGTGCGCAGCCGGTGGGAGAGGTCGGCGGCGGATTCGCGTTCACGGTCCGGCAGGTCCGATATCCGCTTCGCTAGATGGTTGAGGCCGGCACCGACATCGCGGATCTCCGGCGGTCCTCCGGGGCGGACCCGGGCCCCCAGTTCTCCGTGAGACAGTCGATGCGACAAGTGCGCGAGCATGGCGATCCGCCGGACCAGGGAACGCGCGAGCCAGTCGGCCAGCAGCAGGCTTACCGCCAGCAGACCCGCCCCCAGCAGTACGAGAATCGTCCAGGCCTGCCCCACACCGGAGCGCGACTGGGCGTCGGAGACGAAGCTCCGGATGACCGCGGGGCCGCCCTTCCCACCCAACACGGCGACCAGGATCTCCTGCCCGCCTGCCACGTCCACGGTGATGCTCCGGCCGCGTTCGGCGAGCCGGGCCGCCGCGTCCCGGGGAGCGGGCGCACCGCTCGCCGTGCCGTCCGCCCATAGCACCGTGAGGGGGTAGTCGCTCGCCTGCGACTGCTGGAGGGTGATCTCCACGGTCTTCCTGTCACCGGTCGCGACCATTGGGGCCAGCGAATGGGCCCGCACCGTGGCGGCGCCCATTGCCCGGGTGGCGGCGACGTCCCGGACCAGGAAGGCCAGCGGAGCCAGGAACGACACCAGCACCAGCGACGCGGTGGCGCCCACCAGGAGCGTGATGTACCGCCTCATCGAGAGGGATCGACGATCTTGACTCCCGATCCACGTATCGAGCGTAGATATCGGGGAGCCGTGGCGGTCTCACCAAGCTTGCGGCGCAGCCAGGCGATGTGGACATCGATCGTCTTGTCGGCACCGCCGAAGGGGATCTGCCACACCTCGGCGAGCAGTTCCCGCTTCGAAACCACCTCCCCAGCCCGGGTGGCCAGGTAATGCAGCAGGTCGAACTCCTTGGGAGACAGCTCCAGCGGCCGGCCCTCCAGGCTCGCCTCGCGGGCCTTGACGCTCATGCGCAGGCCGCCGACCCGTACCGCGTCCTCTCCAGAGGTCTCCCCCTGGCTTCTGCGCAGGACCGCGCTGATCCGCGCGTTCAACTGGCTCGCGCTGAACGGCTTGACCACGTAGTCGTCCGCACCCGCGTCCAGCACGCGGACCATCTCCTGCTCGCTGTCGCGTGCGGTGGCGACGATCACCGGCACCGAGGTCACGGCGCGGAGCATGCGCAGCACGTAGGAGCCGTCCAGGTCCGGCAGCCCCAGGTCCAGCACCACCAGGTCCGGACGCCCCTCGACCGCCTGCCGAAGCCCCTCGGCCGCGGTGGGCGCGGAGGTCACGACGTGACCGCGCTCCGACAGAGCTCGCGTCAGCGCGCTCCGCACCGATGCGTCATCTTCCACCAGCAGCAGTTGAACCATGGCCCACAAGCTAGCCGAACGTCCCTTACCGCCTAACCGAAAAGATGGTCTTATACAGGACTTATTGCGTGCTTAGCGGGGTCTTAGTGATGGATGTGGCACCCTGATTCGGTGTCCAGTCGCGCCGTACTCGCCATCGCAGCCTGGACGGCGACCGCGATGGGAGCCGTCGGAGCCGGGCTCTTCGCCCTTTCCGCGATCGGCGCCGGCATCATCGACCGGACCGTCGAACCGATGACCTCGGCGCAGGTGCAAGCGGCACTCGCCGATGCCGTCACGGACACGCCGCGCGCTTCCAGCACCCCGAGGCCCTCACCGACGGCCACCCCTTCGACCACCCCTCGGGCGTCGAGAAGCCCGCGAACCTCAAAGGCCCCCCATGCCTGGGTGGGTCCCTCCCCCACCCAGGTCACCCGATCGGCCGTGGGAGCGCCCCGGAGCTTGAACTCCGAGGGCGGCAACGTACTGGCGCGCTGCGAACAGAACCTCGCATACCTGGTGTCCTGGACGCCCATGCAGGGCTACCGCGCCGACGACGCCAGACGCGGCCCCGCCACCGACGTCTCCGTGCAGTTCGAAGCGGGCGATCGCAAGGTCACCATGACCGTTACCTGCCGCGACGGACGCCCTGCCGCTACCGTCCGCGCCGACGGCCACACCCGTCATCACGACGATGACGGCGGCGAAGGCTGGGAAGGCTGGGACCGCTAGAAAACGACGACGGCGAGGAAGGCTGGGACCACTGGTGTTCCTCGCCTTTAATGCGACTTGTGGACCCGCTGCGTCCCACAACCGATGACGGGCATCGGGATAGCCGCCCTCCAGGCCGGCGAATCGTGGACCACCACGCTGCGAACATCCGGCAACCCGCCCCGGGCGTCAACACCCTCGCGCGAGCGGCCCCAAGCCGAGTAGGGTGAGCCGCTCGGTCGGGCTGTTCACGCACAGCTAATGCGTTACCGGCAGCGGCATGCAGCCCGTTTCTATATTTGGGCCGCTCGATTCGATCAGCACTCGTTCGGGGCGTACGTCTCCGGTGAGGCATACTCCGTCTCGTACTTTGAGGCCGAAGACCACTCCAGGTGGCGGCGTAGGTTCCGTCCACCCTGCCCGGATGTCAAATGCGTGGGCTCCTATCGAATCCGCCGGGTAGCCGAGCGCCTCAAGGGCAGCCTTTACTGAGTACGGATCGAAGCGCTGAGCGGCCCGCAGCTTCTTCAGAGCTGGGCGTATTCGCTCGGCGGCGGCGTCGGCGATCCGCTGTTGGGAAGGCGTCAGGTCCGGGGGATACTTCCACGCGTTGTTCTCGGCTTGATGCGGTGCCACGTCTCCGCCGACGCGTGTCGATTCGTCATAGGGGGTAGCGCGGCTGGGACTCAGCGACGACGAGCTGGGCCCAGTTACGGGTGGGTCCGCGCTTGGCGGTGCTTTAGTTCCGCAGGCCGCCAGTAGGGAGATCGCGACAGCGCGCATCAGGACCTGCGCTGAGACCTTGGCCAGGTTAGGCATGAGGAGATTCTGCCAAGACGCGGTGACGAAACGCTTCGCTTCCTAAGCGCGGGCGTGCGAACGTGGCGTCAGCGGCGATGGCCAGCCACTTTGGCACGTCCGAGATGGGTCCGGAGGCCGCGGCCACGAAGACGATCGTGGCATCGGGAAGGAACTTCAGCACCTCGTACGGGCCGACCGCGTCCAACGCTGTGAACCGATCGAACAACGGTATGGCAATACGCATCGTGACTCCTTTCGTCTGAAGAGCTGCCATGTGCACAGCCGCCTATGGCCCTGCCCTCAGCACGGCGATGGCTTCTCCTTGTGCATAGAGTCGTCGTCCAGAGATCGGGCCATGTGTAGGTGACGAACTAGTCGCAGATCGTTCGACAGAAAGGCGGTGCCGGGTGAGTTCCACCCCCATGGCTTTGGGCGAGGAGGCCGGTGAGGTCCGCCGTTTCTGGGCCGGGCTCGGTCTTCCCGGGCTGATCGACGTCCACACCCATTTCATGCCAGAGCGTGTCCTGCACAAGGTCTGGGATTACTTCGACGGTACCGGGCCGCTGATCGGTGGGCTGAAGTGGCCGATCACCTACCGGAAGCAGGAGGCTGAGCGGACGGCACTGCTGCGGGAGTTCGGGGTCCGGGCCTTCACCGCGATGCTCTACCCTCACAAGCCCGGCATGGCCAGGTGGCTGAACGAATGGGCGGCCGATTTCGCCCGCCGTACCCCCGACTGCCTGCATACCGCCACCCTCTACCCCGAGCCGGACGTCGAGACGTACGTCCGCGAGGCCGTCGAAGCGGGGGCACGCGTGTTCAAGGCTCATGTGCAGGTGGGAGCGTACGACCCGGCCGACGAACGTCTCCAGCGGACATGGGGGCTGCTGGCCGAGGCCCGCATCCCCGTGGTGATGCACTGCGGCTCCGGGCCCGCGCCCGGCAAGCACACCGGCCCCGAGCCCATCGCGCGGGTGCTAGCCCGCCATCCGAAACTGCGGCTGATCGTCGCGCACATGGGCATGCCCGAGTACGAGGAGTTCCTCGACCTCGCCGAACGGTACGACCAGGTACGGCTGGACACGACGATGGCGTTCACCGACTTCACCGAAGAATTCATGCCGTTCCCCCGCGAAGCCCTGCCACGGCTCACCGCGCTTGGCGACCGCATCCTGCTCGGCTCCGACTTCCCCAACATCCCCTACCCCTACCTGCACCAGCTCCACGCCCTGCAACGACTGGGACTCGGACAGGGCTGGCTGCGGGCCGTATGCCACGACAATGCGGCGACCCTGTTCGGCCTGTAGCACTACCCGATGCGGACTGTTACGGCACCAAGCGAGTTGGGACGGTACGTGATGACGGAACTGACGGCGTACGAGGCCGGCTGGCGCAAGGTCTGCGGCGACCTGGACAACCATCCCCAGATCAAGATCCTTCACGCCTTGGAGGGTGAACTCGACACGGGTTTCACCGATGTCGCCGCCTCGTGGGCGGCTCTCGTGGGCGGGCAGGAGGTCACGGCGCCCGCCGCGCTGGAGCAGTGCGATCTGCGCTTTCGGGAGCTGGGGCGCCAGTGGATGGGTGAAGGGCCGTACGTCAACGGTGAGTTCTACCTCACCCACATCGCACGGGCGGGCAACCCAGGGCTGGGAGAGGAGTGGATTGAGTCGTGGACGGGCAAGGAGCTTTTCCCGTCATCGCAGCTGCGCGTTATCGATGGCCACCCCATCACGGGTACGGGTCACTATGCCGCACTGCGGCTGCTTCCAGGCGGGGGCGAACCCGAAATCTGGTGGGTGGCCGAGCCTCGCTATGGCGCCTGGAAGATGGACGTTGGCTACCGTGAATACCTGGAGATGCTTCAGCTGACCAAGGGCACCTTCTCCTGGCAGTTCTTATTCACCCGCGCGCCGCTGGACAATGAAGAGTTCGAGGGCGTGCGCGATCGAATCGAGAACATGCTCGACGCATTGCCGGTCCTGTTCCCCGAGCACGACCACAAGCCGCTCACAGAACGCTTCTCCGCACGTTCTTCAGACTGATGTAGCTAGATCTCACGACGATCAAGTGGTCGCACGGAGGTGTTCGATGCCGGTGTCGAGCGCGGCCTTGAGGTGGGTCGAGTCGCCCGTGGCCATCATGATGGTCACGCCTCCCTGGATGCCCGCCAGCAGCGCGGCGGCTGTCCGGTCCACATCAAGGGCCGGCCCAACCAGGCCGTTCGCTTGGAGGGCGCGCATGCCACGGGCGAGCTGCCACTGCCATTGGCGCATCAGCTCCGTCACGATTGCCCGTGCACCGGGTCGGGACCGCCCGACCTGCAGGAACAGCGACCCCAAGGGGCAGTGGTCGCCCTGGCGTTCATAGCGTTCCACCACCATGTCCCGCCACTGATGCCAGGACTCCCACGAGTCCAGGCGCCCTAGGTGCGGCTGCTGGTCCTCCAGAACGCGGTCCGCTTCGAACTGGGCCACCGCCAGCAGCAGTTCGTCCTTGCCGTCGGGGAAGTAGTGGAACAGCTGGCTCTTGCTCGTGCCAGTGCGGCTGCGAATGTCGTCGAGCGTCGTAAGAGCGACACCTTGCTCCCGCAGCAACTCGGCCGCGCCCTTGACGATGCGGGCCTGTGTGGCGCGGCCCTTCGCGGTCGGCGCGTCCGGCATCCAGCCTCTCCTGCCCTCCAGATCAATGGACTAATGGGTCCATTTTACCCGACATGAGGCGCGGGCGGCGGCTGGCGAAGCCCTTCTCAGTCTGGACTTGCTGGTCCATTTTTTGCGAGGCAGAGTTGTCCGCACACACTGCGAGACAGGGAGGTCGCGTCATGAGTGAACGACTGCGGAACAAGACGGCGCTGGTCACGGGGTCGACCAGCAATATCGGACAGGCGATCGCCGAAGCGTTCGCCGCCGAGGGGGCCCACGTCATCGTGTCGGGGCGCAATCGGGAACGCGGGGCACAGGTCGTCGAAGGGATCCGCGCATCCGGTGGCCGGGCCGATTTCCTGGTGGCGGACCTCGATGGCAGCGTGGAGTCCTCCCAGGACCTGGCAGATCGCGCCCGTGAGACCTTGGGCGGACGGATCGACATCCTGGTGAACAACGCCGGCATCTATCCGGCCCCCGGCACCACCGCCACCGACGAGAAGACGTTCGACAAGGTCTACGGGGTGAACGTGAAGGCGCCGTTCTTCCTCACCGCTGCCGTCATCCCGGCCATGACTGAATCAGGCGGCGGAGTGATCATCAACCTCGGCTCGTGGATCGCGCGCCTGGGCGTTCCTCTCGGCGCGCTCTACAGCTCCACCAAGGGAGCCATGGAGACACTCACGCGGGCGTGGGCCGCGGAATTCGGCCCGATGGGCGTGCGGGTGAACGCCGTCTCGCCGGGCGTGATCCTCCCCCCGGCCGCGGACGAGCCCCATCCAGGCGAGATCATGATGAAGGGCACCCCGGCCGGCGGCATCGGCACGCCGGATGCCATCGCGCATGCCGTGGTCTGGCTCGCCAGCGACGAAGCGGCCTTCGTGCACGGAACCGTGGTGGACGTCGACGGGGGCAGGACCGGAGTCGCCGTCATCGCCGCGTAGTGGCGCGGCTCCGGAACCTTCCCGTGATTGCCCCCTCGTCTCCTCACCTGATTGCCGCTAATTGCACGGTGATCATGTCGCGTTGCAGGAGTGGGACGCTGCCCTCGTGGAACTTACCGAGTTCGTCTCAATGAAGCAGCGGATGATGGGTGAGTCGTTTCCCAGCGACCGCGCCCGCGTGACCCACCAGCCCTTTTCCAACGGCTGTGACAGACAACCGGCAATCCCACCCGATACGCTCACTCACCAGAAAGGTGCACCTGCTTCTGCAGCGGATATGGCTTCGACACCCGAATCCTTGCAGTTCAGGGGCACCTTTTCTCATGTTCTAGAGCACAGCTACCGCCCCGTTGAATAGCTGAGGCTAATGGGACGGCGATCAGGCTCTCGACCTCAGTCGTTGCCACCATGAAGGCTTGATGACACGGGCAGTGGTCCCGCGTGGCGTCTCTCCTGTCACGGCGTACTTGAAGAACGCCTCAAGGTCATGCTCGGTCCCGTTGTGAATCCGCTTGGCGACCTTGTTGTGCGGATAGCCTCGAAGCTGCTCGGGGCTCTCCACGGCGGCGGCGTTTTCGGCCGTGCAGTACACCCATGTCCAGTCGCCGTTTCGGACGATCATCTCGCCCAGGTACGCCCCCGCACCCATGATCACGCTGTGGATGACCTCAGGAGGCGGCTTCGAGGCGGCGAACTCGGTGCAGTAGTTGTCGAGATGATGGATGAACGCCGGGTCCCAGTCGAAGGAGTATCCGTCCTCGCGCGTGTGCTCAACGAAAAGCTCGGCCAGGTTCCGCATGTGCTGTGCAGTCTCAGCGTCGCTCGGTGGCGGTTCCTGCTGCGACTTCCTGCGCACCATCGACTCCTACGTCCCGGTTCGGATCATCAGCGCAGCTTCTCATGACATGGCCTGGGAGCGGAACCTCGTCCCCCGCACCGGGTGTACCCGCACGGCGATCATCCCGGAGTCAGAGTCCCCGGCCGAAGGCAAGTTGTTAAGGGATGATGAGTGCTGTGCCCGACCTGTTGTGGGATGACGTGAAAGCTCTCTTCGACCCTGAGGTCAACGGAGCGTTGCCCGACGTGGTTGTAGAAGGGACGACTGTCGAGGACTGGCAGGTGCTGCTGGATCTCGTTCAAGCACAAGGTTGGCAGTACGCCTACTCGGCGGGTGGCGAGCCAATGGACCTCCACCTTTCGCGATCATCCCGGGAGCCGGAGGCGTTCGACAAAGGATCGCGTGCGCGACAAGATTGAGACCATCAGGCTGCGGCTGACTGCTTGCACCCGAAACGACACTGACGAGTTCCACGGCCTATATAGCGATCCGCTAACCCACACGATCGGGGCGGGACCGTTCACGTCGCGGGGTGAGACGGTGGAGTGGCTTGAGCGCAGGCTCAAGACGAAGCACGAGTATGGCTTTGTCTGGTACGGCATTCGCCATCGTGACGGCGGCGCGCTGATCGGTGGCTGTGGCATTCTTGCCGGCCGCACAGGAGTCCTGGAGCCGGAGATTGGCTACGAGATCAAACACTCCGAACGTGGAAGCGGACTCGCGCTTGAAGCGGCTCAGGCCGTTGTGTCCGAGCTACAGGCAACCACGGCCGTGAAGCGTCTGTGGGCAACGGTTCGACCTCACAATGCCGCCTCGCTCAGAATCTGCGAACGGCTGGGCCTGGTGCTGGACCGCGTCGAAACCGACAAGCGTGGTGAGCTGCTTTATCTGGTGCGCGATCTCGCATAGGCGCGGCCCGAGTGGCGGGTGCGCGCGAGAACGGCCCAGGCCGCACGCGCAGCGTGCGCGTTATCAAGTTCTTGGCGGAGGTTGGCACCGATGTGTGGTTGAGGGGCCACGGGGATTCAGGACAGCGAGCGGGGCCAAGATCGTGTTCAGGTAGGTGATTTCGGCTCCGAAGGGATTACGAAAGCGTGAGGGGCGCGGCGGCTATGACGGCGTCGAGCAGGTCACGGGAGCTCTGCAACTCCTCGATGGCGCGGGTGATGCGGTCACGCTGGTGTAGCAGATCGTCGGTGATCTCCGGGCAGACGGGTACCAGGTGGCCCGACTTGACCCGTATGCAGGGCAGTACCTGCGCGATGATCTCGGTGTTGAGCCCGGCCGACAGCAGGCGGCGGATGCGCAGGACGGTGTCGATGTCCGATTCCTGGTAGTAGCGGTACCCGCTGGCCGCCCGCTCCGGGTAGAGCAGACCCTGTTCCTCGTAGTAACGCAGCAGCCGCTCATGGACCCCGGTACGACGCGATAGTTCCCCGATCCGCACGGCGCCTCCACTTGACTCTGACATGGATGTGAGAGCTTAGCCTTCCTCGCGTGAAAAGACAGTTCCCGGTGCTTGCCGTGCTGTGCGCGAGCGTCTTCGTCGTGGGCACCGCCGAATTCCTGGCCGCCGGCCTCCTCCCCCAGATCGGCTCCGACCTGGGGGTCTCGGTGCCCGTCGCCGGGCAGGTGGTGACCGCTTATGCGCTCGGCACCGTGATCGCAGGACCGCTGGTGGCGATCGCCACCATACGGCTGCCCCGCAAGGGCCTGATGCTCACCCTGATGGCGATCTTCCTGGCCGGCTCCGTGGTGAGCGCGCTGGCGCCGAACTATGCGTTGCTGCTGACCGGGCGGGTCATCTCATCGATAGCCCATGCCACGTTCTTCGCGCTGGCGCTGATCGTGGCCACCACCGCGGCCGGGCCCGGGCGGGCCGGCTCTGCGATCGCCGCCGTGACCTCAGGGCTGACCGTGGCCAACCTGCTCGGCGTGCCGCTGGGCGCAGCGCTCGGGCAGAACCTGGACTGGCGCTTCCCCTTCGCCGTGCTCGCCGCTCTGGCGCTGGCGTGCCTGGCGCTCCTCGCGCTGGTCCTGCCGCGTGTCGAGGTGCGACATATCCCGTCGCGGTCCACGAGCGTGGCCGGGGAGGTATCGGTGCTGGCACGGCGGCCGGTGCTGATGTCCGTGGCGACCACGACCGTCGGTTTCGCCGGAGTCGGCGCGGTGTTCACGTACGTGGCGCCGACGTTGACCCAGGTGAGCGGGTTCACCCCAGCCATGGTGTCCTGGTTGCTGCTGGCGTACGGGGTGGGCAGCCTGCTGGGCAACCTCGTCGCCGGACGGCTCGCCGATCGCTCCGTGGGAGCGACGCTGCGCGGCGTCTTCGCGTGTTTGACAGTGCTGCTGGCCGTAATGCCCCTGGCTGTCGTGCACAAGCCGTCGGCGATCGCGGCGGTGCTGGGACTCGGCGTGCTGGCCACCGCCACCGTCGCCCCGCTGCAGAGTCTGATCCTGCAACACGCGGGCGCCGCACCGACCCTGGCGGTTACGGTCAACGTGGCCGCGTTCATGCTGGCCCACGCGGTGGGCTCGGCCATCGGCGGGGGCGTCGTCACCGCCGCCGGGCTGCGCTGGACGGGGCTGGCCGGAGCCGCGCTCAGCGCCTCCGGACTGCTGCTGTCCTACCTGGCCGTCCCCCGGCCCACGGCCGCTGCGCGACCGTGGGAAGACCCGGCCACGACCCCAACCGTGAGGAAGATCCATGACTGAAGCCGCTGACCACTACGACCGGCTGCTCGCCCGGCACTACACCTGGATGCTCGGTGGTGATCTGCCCGCCCTCGCCGCAGCGCAAGCAGACCTGCTGCGCAGCGTCGGCGTCACTGCGACAGCAGCCGCCGCTGCCACCGCCGTCGACCTCGGCTGCGGACCGGGCAACCAGAGCCTGGCCCTGGCCAGACTCGGCTTTTCCACCGTGCTGGCCGTCGACACCAGCAAGGCGCTGCTCGACGAACTCACCGCCACCGCCGGCGGCGACCCGGTGATCCGGACCGTCCAGGCCGACATCCGCACAGTGCTGCCGGACATCACCCGGCCCGGCGAGGTGGACACCATCGTCTGCATGGGTGACACGCTGACCCATCTGCCCAGCAAGGACGACGTGACCGCCCTGCTCGGCGACATCGCCGACGCCTTGGCTCAGGACGGCCGGCTCGTCATCACCTATCGTGACCTCACGCGTCCAATGACTGGCGCCGACCGGTTCATCCTGGTCCGCGGCACCGCCGACCAACTGCTCACCTGCTTCCTGGACTATGTCGACGATGACACCGTCCTCGTCCACGACGTGCTGTCCACCCGTGCCGACGACACCTGGAGCCAACTGGTCGGCAGTTACCCCAAGCTCCGCATCGGCGCCGACTGGCTCGCCGCGCAATGCGTTGTGGCCGGGCTGTCGGTGCGACGCGACGAGGTCGGCCCGCGCGGCATGCGCCTGCTGACCGCAGTCAAGGCGGGAGCGGAGAGCTGAGCCCCCTCGGCCGCGAAGCACAACCCGTGGACGATATTCGTTCCACCGCCCGTTACCGGCGCCGCGCAGTGGCAAGGCTTCTGCTGCGCAACCTCCTAGGAAGGTCACCGATCTCATGAGGCTCAATGTTCCGGCGCTGTCTGGTGCTTCTGTACGGCTGGAGCCGCTCACCATGGACCATGCCCCCGACCTGGCGCAGGCCGCGGAAGAGGACCGCTCCTCCTACGCCTTCACCATGGTCCCGCGCGCCGACCAGGTGAAGGACTACCTCCAGGCCCAGCTGTCCCGTCAAGGGTTGATCCCGTTCGCGCAGATCCGCGTGCGAGATGGGAAAGCGGTCGGCTGCACGGGGCTCTGGGATGTCCGAACCTGGCCAGGCCGCCAAGATCCGCGTGCCGTCGAGATCGGCTTCACCTGGCTGGCCGCCTCGGCTCAGGGCACGACGATCAACGCTGAGGCCAAGCTGCTGCTGCTCGGCCACGCGTTCGAGGTGTGGGGGGTGACCCGCGTCGACCTCAAGACCGACGCCCGCAACCAGCGCTCCCGCCGCGCGATCGCGGGCCTCGGCGCCACCTTCGAGGGCGTGCTGCGCAATTGGTCACCCTCCTGGGCGCCGGGCGAGGAAGGCCTGATGCGGGATTCGGCCATGTTCTCGGTGATCGCCGCCGAATGGCCGGCCGTCAAAGCGGGGCTGCAGGAGCGCCTGGCCACATATGGAGGAGCGAGATGACACCGCACAAGCCGATGTTCGCCGAGATGTTCCTCGCCGAGGACGTCGATCCCAGGGGCGTCGTTCCGGGCGGAGGCGAGGAGAAGGCCATGCTCGCCGCGTTCCTGCGCTGGCAGCGCCAGACGCTCATGCTGAAGTGCGCCGACCTGGCCCCGCAAGCCCTCGCCCAGCGCTCGGTGTCCTTTTCCGGATTATCCCTGCTGGGCCTGGTCCGCCACCTGGCCGACGTCGAACGCCGCTGGTTTCGCCGGGACCTGGCCGGACACGCGGCCGACCCACACTTCAGCACCGACGACCACCGGGACGCTGCCTTCGATGAGGCCGCGCCCGACGCTGAGATGGCCGCCGAGGCCTGGCAACTGTGGCAGGAGGAGGTCGACTTCGCCGAGCGTTTCGTGGCCCAGGCGGCCGACTTGGAGGTAAGCGGCGAGGACAGCTGGCGCGGCACGATCACGCTGCGGTGGGTGATGGTGCACCTGATCGAAGAGTACGCCCGGCACAACGGCCACGCCGACTTCCTACGACAAGGCATCGACGGCGCGGTGGGACTGTGAGCGTGATTCACCCGCACTGCGACGTATCAGTAGACAGGTCCTTCCTCCTGAGGGGATGCGCCCCCGCCGGAGGCGTTGTTCGATGCTCATCAGCACTGAAGTCGAGCGCTGGGATTCATGCCTCATTCCAGTTGTCGAGGATAATGACAGGCGCATCTTCCACATCCAGCCATTCGGCTTCGATGCCCATGCCGGTGGATGCTTCGATGAATGCGAATGCCGCGCTGCGCTTGCCGCGGTAATCCTCTGGGTCGAGCGGGTCGAGCATGGTGCGGAACTCGGCAAGGATGCTCGGATCGCCCTCCTGGACGGTGTGCTCGGCGAAGATGAAGTTGCGCATCCGTGCCCTGATCCTGCCATCGGCCGCGTAAAGGATCGAGTGCCCCCCGTTGAAGTGCCAGGTTGTCATCCACACGCGTGCCTCTTTGCTGAGTTCGTTGAGGATGTAGTCGGGCGTGGCGAAGCCGTAGGAGAATTCGAGGAAGCCCCAGGCTCCTTCCCCCTCGTAGACGAAGACCACGGGCAGGAGATCTTCGCCGGCCTCTTCTCTCGGGTACTCCATAATGCGTTCCTCGGGATCGCGGCCTCCGTTCAGCCGCCATAGGAGATCGCTTACGGTGATCTCTTCGTTGAGGGGTTGCACTACGGTCCAGCAGAGTCCGTTCTCAAGCCACTGCTGCTTGTTGAAGAGATTGCGGTAGTGATCGATCACGGGACGATTGTCGCGGAGGCTGCCAGGAAAGGAATACCCCTATAGCTCCTTGAAGCGGATGCCGAGGAATCGAAGACGGGAAACAGGCCGTCAGCAGCGGTGTCATCTCTCATCACCAAGGTAGGTGAGTCGACCCCGCGGGCCTGCGGCAAGTACGGCCCGATCAGGCGCGTTCCTTTCATGAAGCGGTCGTCCTACCCCTGCCCGAGATGCCGGCGGTGGCCGCGCTGACCACGGCGAGCGTCGCTCCCACCCACATCACCGCGGAGATCGACACGCCGTCCACGACCCGGCCGCCGACGAATGAGCCGAGCGCGATGGAGACGTTGAAGGCGCCGACGAAGAGCGCCGTGCCCATTTCGCCGCCGCCCGACCGCATGATCCAGAGCTGCAGGGTCACTCCCACGCCGCCGTAGCCCAGGCCCCAGACCACGAGCACGATCAGGGGCAGGCCGATCAGGGGCAGCGCCGCCGTGGAGAGTGCCATGAGCACAGCCAGCGTGACCAGAACCGGCTTGGGGTTCCTGGCCGCCCATGCCCCTGCCGCGAAGTTGCCGGCCACGCCCGCGGCGCCGTACATGAGGAGGGCCGCGCTGACGAGGGCGGGACCGGCCTGCGAGACCTGTTCCAGGAACGGCCGGACGTAGGTGTAGGCCGCGAAGTGGCCGGACACGATCAAGACGGTCAGGACGAGGACGACCTTGAGCGGGCCGGAGAACCACGGGAGCCGCCCCTCCGACGCACGAGGCGGGGCCTCGTGGGGCAACGGCTCGGACACGCGGGCTCGGGGTTCGCCGGGTAGGGGCGGCAGGGCGACCGCCAGCAGCGCGAGTAGGGCCAGGGCCAGAACCCCCATGGCGACGAACGCGGTCCGCCACCCCGCGAACGACGAGATGAACGTCGCCACGGGCACCCCCAGTACTGACGCCACCGACACCCCGGCCAAGATGATCGACGTGGCCCGCCCGACGTACCCTTCGGGCACCAGTCGCAGGCCGAGTCCGGCCGCGAAGGCCCAGAACCCGCCGATGCTCACCCCAGTCAGTACCCGGGCGGCCAGCATGACGGGGTAGTTCGGCGCGAACGCGCCCGCGAGGTTGGCCACCGCCAGCAGCGCCATCAGCCCTAGTAGCGTGACGCGCCGGTCGAGCCGTCGGGTGGTGATCGCCAGCACGGGCGCGGAGACGGCGGCGACCAGTCCGGGCGCCGACATCATCAGCCCGGCCGTTCCGTCGGAGACGCCGAGGGTGGCGGCGATCGAAGTCAGCAGGCCAACGGGCAGCATCTCGCTGGTCACGATGGTGAAGGTGCCCACCGCGACCGAAAACACGGCGAGCCAGCGCGCCCGGGTGGCGGCGGAAACATCAGTCATGGTCATGCCAGCCAGCTTTCTGCCGACCACCAGGGGGAACAATGGCGGAAGTCGAAGGCTTGGTTTAGGTGGACTAAGCGATCAGATGGAGGTGGGATGGAATTCAGGGAGCTGGAGTGCTTCGTCGTGCTCAGTGAGGAGCTGCACTTCGCGCGTACGGCCGAGCGCCTCTACCTGTCACCTGGCCGGGTGAGCCAGCTCATGCGCTCGCTGGAGACCAGGCTCGGCGGCCGGCTCTTCCACCGGACCAGCAGGCGCGTACGCCTCACGCCCCTGGGCGAACGTTTCCTGGCTGACCTGCGCCCCTCCTACGACGGCCTCGCGAACGCGGTCAGCCGGGCCAAGGCGGCCGCCCGCGAGGTGACAGGCGTGATCAGGCTCGGCTTCTTCGCCACCCCCACGGACGTCGTCATCGGCAGCGTGCGCGCCTTCGAGCGCCAGTACCCGGGATGCGAGGTGGAGCTGGTGGAGATCCCGCTCTCCGACCCTTTTGGCAAGTTGCGGGTCGGGCAGGTGGACATCGCGTTCACGCTGCTCCCGGTGGACGAGCCCGATCTGGCTACGAGCGAAGGGCTGAACCGGGTCTCCTACCAGCTCGGCGTCTCCTCGCGCCACCCGTTGGCCGCCCGTACGAGTATCGGCGCGGAGGAGCTGGCCGACGTGTCCCTGATCGGTCTGGACGGCCCGGCTCCGCGCACGTGGCGCGAGCGTGTGACACCGTCCGCAACGCCTTCCGGCCGTCCCATTCCCCTGGCCGGTACGGTGGCCACCAGCCAGGAGGGCCTGACCCAGGTGGCGCTCAACCGGGGCGGCATGTTGTTCTGCACTCCGACGGCGGCTCACCACGGGCGCCCGGACGTCAGTTTCGTTCCCGTCGCGGGGTTGCCTCCCTCGATCCTCGGCCTGGCTTGGGTGAAGGCGGCGGAGACTGCGGCGATCCGGGCGTTCAACGAGGCGGCTGTCGGGCACGCGCTCGGGGCAGCGGTCCTGATGGCATAAAACATAACGGGAAACAAAATGCCAGATGAGATCCCTCGTCTTCTGGCGCGACACCGAGGATGGTCATCGGGTCACGCCGCAGCCCGCTCGTCGGCTGCTCGCCTGCGTAGCCGCCGCGTGCTCGATGGCGAAGGCCCTCACCAGGTGGGTCAGCGGCAGGCCGGCGCTCTTGGCCAGAGGATGAGCTGCTCGACGGCCTCGAGCTTGCGAGGTTACGTCCCACTGCCGACAGTTCCGTTGCTTGTTTCGTCAGCGGGCCGACGCCTTTGGGAGTCTCGGCTGAGCGCCACGAAGGGGTTTGCCGCAGTCTCGTACCGTAGTCGGCCGCAAGGTGGCTGTGGCGCGATCGACCGCACGTGCTCTCGGGGCGGCCGGGGCGTTTCTCTAATCCTCGTTGACCCCACCTTGGATAACGATTTCCTACGTCACAAACCAGAGCCTCCACGTTAAGTAACAGATCCGTCACTCAAATGAGTATGGTCACGATCAGTGATCTCTCGAAAACATTGGGTCTCCCGAAGAGTGGAGGCGGATGTGGCCAGTGAGTTCCAGCGTAGAAAGGTCGGCAGAGTCTTCCGGGCGATGGATGTGGACGGCGACGGCCGACTGACCCAGGCCGACTTCCAGGCGCTCGCCCACCGCTGGACGGCCGTCGGGGGGTCCGTCGACCCAGAGCGACTGTCCTCCATCATGACCGGTTGGTGGCCGGTGCTCCGAGCCGCCTCCGGCCCCGGCGGCGACTCCGTCTCCCTCGACGAGGTGCTTCGCGTCGTGGAAAGACTCGGTGACATGACCGAGGCGGTCTCCGGCACTGCCGACGCGATGTTCGAGGCCATCGACCTCAACGGCGACGGCCTCATCTCCTGTTCGGAATACGGCGCGCTCATCGAGACGTGGAACGGGGCGCCCTCAGCGACCGATGAGATCTTCCCGCGCCTCGACCTGGACGGTGACGGCCACCTCACCCGCGACGAGTTCCGCATCCACTGGACAGAGTTCTGGGCCGGCGACGACCCGGACGCTCCCGGGACCTATGTATTCGGCGCGCTGGTGGAATAGCCCGAAGGTGGCGTCATCATGAGGCCGTGGAGCGCACCGAACGCCGGGGCGTTCGGCTATGGCAGGACATTGTCACAGGTGGAGGGTGCTCGGCTTCCTTGCCGAGGCGCCGGGGATCGGGAGATGATTCTCGGGCCGCCCAAGTTCAAGGCCGGCAAGCGCGTGATCGGTATCCCGGAGGCCTATCCTGCCGGAGTTGCGCGAGCACATGAGGATCTACGTGAAGCCGGAGGATGACGCGCTCGTCTTCTCGGGGGTCAAGGGCGGCCCGATGCGGCGGAGTGGGTTCAACAAGTGAGCGGTTGGACGCATGCCGTACGGGCCATTGGGGTGCCGGGGCTCCATCTGCAACTCGATAGGCTCGAACAAGATCAAAGCTCAGATCCTGAAAATGCCGGTTGGCCTGGGCTTTCTGCTGTGGAGCGGGCGACGGGGATCGAACCCGCGCTGTCAGCTTGGGAACTCTTTAAGGCCATGCCGTCCGATCAGGGGAAACACCGACCTGGACATATGTCGGTCGAGTGACCGTGAGTCCGCAGCATGGAGAGCACGTGGCCTCATTCCGCGCACTCCGTCCGTGATCACCCCGTCTACCGTCGACCAGCCCGCAGGGGAAGCGGGCCCGGGTCGATGGCAGACGGGATGATCAGGGACCCTGCCTCAGCCACTCACAGACCGGCGGCGATGAGCAGCCCTTGGCGGTCATCCCGGAACCGGAACGCCCGCCAGGGGCGATGGTTGAAGAAGTGGCGATTGTGGCTGGACCGGTACAGTTTTGCCCATGCAGATCATTTACCGCCCACGTTGGTCGCTCGCCTTTTTCTCTGGTGGAGTCGGTGTCATCGTGATCGCCGTCGTCTATTGCGTCCTGGCCATCGTCCTTGGCTCGCCCGCGAATTTGACGACAGGGGTTACCGTGGCCGCGAGCTTGGTGTATCTGCTTTTCATTGTGATGAAGGTGCGGCGCCGAAGTCTGACGGTTACCGAGGAGGGAATGATCGCTCAGAGAGATACCTTCAGGGTTGCGGTGAACTGGTCGGACTTCGTTGATGTGCAGCCCAAACGCATTGGTGGCCTGTATCCGGTGGATGTGATGACCTTCAGCGTCGGTGCCGTGGAGCCGGTGGACGTGAGAGGCCGTCGGCGGAAGGCGGTTCCCCCGAAGGTTCACACGATCGGCGCCGATCGACGGATTCAGGTAGGCGTCTACGCCTCTGATTGGCGTACGGGGCCGATCGGCGAGCTGGCCGCTCGTCACTCCTCTCAGGGCCACGGGGTCGAGTAGGAATCGGGAAAGTCTCGCCCTGATGTGGCGCTGCGCCGCTGGCGTCGGTGAGTGCGTTGGGTACGGCGGGCGTGCGGCGCGGGTACGGCCCGGGTCACCGCCGGCCGGGACCGGCCCTCAGGCCGCATGCCCGTCGGCGGGCGGCAGAGGACCGAGTACGGCGCACGTACCCAGCCCTGAGGTTCGCTTCGCGAGCCTCCACGTCGGCGACCGCCGCACCGATCTACTCCAGCCTGGCCTTCAACTCGTCCACGCTCTCCGCGGACGCGGCGCCGTTCTTCAGCAGCTCGGCCGGTGCCGACCGGTAGTGCGCCTATTCCTGGCGCAAGCGCGCCTTCTCCCGCTCGAACTCGCGGCGTGCGGCCCCTCTTCCCGCCGCTGCTCGCGCTGTGCGCGGAGGAGCTCCTTCTCCCCAGCCGGCCTTCTCATGGCGTGCTGCTTGACCAGCTCGGACTCCTCCCGCCGCAGTCGTCACGGAGATGGGCCTGACCGGGCTTCATTTCCACGACCTGAGACACACGGGGAACATGCCGGCCGTCGAGTCCGGCGCGGGCCTCAAAGACCTCATGGCACGCATGGGGCACGACAACGTTAGGGCGGCCATGATCTACCAGCACGCAGTCAGAGGCGCTGACGAGATGATCATGAACGCCATCGACAAGCGGCTCGAAGCACGTGACGATGACGGCGACGAGGGACCAGCGGCGTGCTGGTCCCCGCAGGGTGATCAAGAGCTAACGGCCCGTTAATGATCCGCGGAGATCAAACAAGTCCGAACATGATCAAGGCCCGGGTTGGGATTCACATCCCTGCCTGGGCCTTCGTAGTGGGAGCGGGTGACGGGAGTCGAACCCGCGCTGTCAGCTTGGGAGACCTTTCAGGATCATGACATCTGAGAAGGGGAAACGCCGACCTTGGCATATGCCGGTCGAGTGACCGTGAGTCTCCGCGACTCCCCGTTGATCGCCATCCGAACGGGCACGCAACGGGCACGGGCTTACGGCCATTCAATGCGGACAAGGTAGACCTCTCGCTGCCGATCCAGGACCACGTACGTGGCAAGGCCACGCTCTCCGAACGGATGCGTAAGCATGTTCGCCCTGGGATTCGCAGAGTTGAACGGGTCTCCGCTCCAGGGACTGGTCTCCAAGAGCGTGAACAGCTCGGCGAGCGGCCTCAATGCATGATCAGGTAGCGCGGCGATCTGTTCCTCCGCTACGGGATCAAGGATGAGCTTGAACACCTAGACATCGATCCCGCGAGCAGCAAGGCTCTCCCGCCACGGCCTGCCCTGAGGTACCGGTTCGTCGGCCAGAGCTTGTCGGGCTCTAACGTGCATCTGACGGCGCCCTTCGGGATCCTTGACGGTGTCACATGCGGAGATCCCCCAGCGGTGCATGAAGGCGTTGAGCGCTCCAAGGTCCAGGCTCACCCGCACCTCGTCGAGCACGGCCTTCAGCCCGGCGTCGAAAGCTTCGCGATCTTCCTGGACGATCAGCGCAGCACGGATGGCCCGCAGGTTCTTCTCAGGCAGAGGTGCATCAACGGAGACAAAGTCCTGCGGTTGTGCGGTCATGCCCTGCTCCCTTCCCTGTCCTCTAGAGACTACAGAGGAAGAGCGCCATCCTTCATGCGCACGGGAGAAGCCGCACCTGTCACGGCGTGAAGTGGAGCGGGTGACGCAGAAGTGGCACATGGCGGGCTGCTCGGCGCGCCTACCCGCACTCCATGTCAGCGTACGGGCATCGCCCTCATCGCCGACCTATCATCCCTCCGAAGCTTGATCGTGCAGATAGGCTGAACGCGCTTCTCCATGCGAAGACTGAGGGCGGCACCCTGGTGTCGGCCTCATGCGCGGTGGCGTTCCGAGCCTCGAACGATCAAGGCCCTGTGTTCGGGATCACGTCCCGGACCTGGGCATTTAGCATGGGATCGGGTGACGGGAATCGAACCCGCGCTGTCAGCTTGGGAAGTCTTTCAAGATTACACAGGCTGAGCTGGGGAAACACTGACCTGGGCGTATGCCGGTCAAGTGACCGTGAGTCCCCCTGAGCCTCCATAGATCGCTCTGCGAACGGGCACACAACGGGCACGCCACCGGCCTGCCCCGCCCTGCGCAAATGGCCAGGGAGGCGAGCCTGGCGAGGCATAGACTGCAAGCATGAGCGCGATGCGTGAAGAGTTGCATGCTCTGGTCGATCGGCTTCCAGATGATCGTGTCCAGCCGGTTCTCGCACTTGTCCGCGAGAACCTTGAGACGGCTGGTCGGCGTGAGCGAGCGCTGGCCATTATGGAGCGGGTTCAGGAGCGGATGCGCGGTGTGACGGGTGTCGACGAGGAACTGGACCGTCTCCGGGAAGGCGCGCGTGGCTGACGCGTACGTCGTGGACACCGGTGTGTTCCTACGGTGGTTCGTCGATCAACCTGGCTACGAGCACGCCCGCCAGATCCGGGACGACTTCCTGCACGGCCGGGTAAAACTGGAGACAGCGGACTTCGCGCGGATTGAGGTTGCCGGAGTGCTACGAAAGAAGGGGCTGCTCGCGGGTCGGCTGTCCGCAGATGAGTTCATTGCGGCCGTTCGGATCATTGACGAGCTCGGTGTCCGGGTCTATCCCGTGGACGCCGACCGGTTGGAGCGGGCCGCCGCCCTGGCGGTGCGGTTGACGTTGCGCATGTATGACGCTGTCTTCGCACAGCTTGCTCTCGATCGAGAGATTCCGCTGCTGACCACCGACGCAAAACTTCACCGGGCGCTTGATGGCGTCGTCGAGAGCGAACTCCTTAAAGGCGCAAGCCCTCAGTGATCACCGCTGAGCGGTGGGACTGAACACTGTTACAAGAACGCTGGAGCGGGTGACGGGAATCGAACCCGCGCTGTCAGCTTGGGAACTCTTTCAAGATCATGAGACCTGAGCAGGGGAAACGCTGACCTGGGCGTATGCCGGTCCAGTGACCGTGACTCCCCGCAGGTCCCCGCAGATCGCCGTAGGAACGGGCACGCAGCGGGCACGAGCCAGACCTACTCTTCCACTGTGCCGACCAATATCGAACCCACCGAACCGGACAGGGAGCAAGCCCTAGGTCGGATCGCGCTCTGGCTGGAGCCCGATGATCTCCGTTGGCTCGCCGAACATTGCTGTTGTCCCGCCAACGCGACGAAAGAAACCCTGGACCGGTGCCTCAGACTACGCTTCCGCGCAAGCGCTGCCCTGCACAAGACCGGACTGGAGCGATGACCGAGGCGTGGTCGAACGGCAGGCACGCACCTGACTCAGAAGGCCAGTAGCGCCTCCTATGCCGGCTGCCCACCTGACCTGAGCCGGGACCGGGCACGGGAGATCGAAAAGAGCACTGGAAACAATCAGCGGCAGGTCGGACATCCATCCCCTGACAGAGGTGTCGTCATGGTCGGCATGGTGCCAATAGAGCTCAGCCGGTGAGCGCGGCCGGGAGTTCGTCGAGGGAGTGGATGACTCGGATACCGTTACTGATCGCTGTGCTGTCGCTGGTGTTCGCCCGGTCGAGCCAGTAGGCGTGCAGCCCTGCTTCGTGGGCTCCCACCGCGTCTAGCGCGTACTTGTCTCCGACGTAGGCCACTTCATGCGACTGGAGGCCGAGGGAGGTGCAGCCGGCGACGAAGATGCTCGACGCGGGCTTGGCCACGCCGTGCTGATCAGAGCACACAAGCGTGTCGCCGAAGTAGGGCAGGAGACCGATGGCGTCGAGCTTGTGACGCTGGTGATCGGCGGATGAGTTGGAGACGATGCCCAGGCGGTAGTCGGGTGCGAGTTTCCTGAGGACGGGCTCGGCGTCGGGGAATGCCGCCCAGGCGGCGTTGCGATGAGCCTGGTATCCGGCGAACCAGGCGGAGACTTCCTGGTCCGACAGGCTGGCGTATGTGACCTGCCCGATGCGGGAGAGGAATTCCCGGGTGCGTTCGCGTTGCTGTTCGGTGAACGTGAGCTCGCCGTTCAGGAAGCGGGCGTACTGCCTCTGCATGATGTTCCGCCAGAGCGCGAGTGCCGTGGTGGGGTCGGGGAACTTCTCAAGCAGTCCTTCGGCCTGCAGGTGGGCGAGCACGCCGAGTTCTTCCGAAGTCGAGTAGTCGAACAGGGTGTCGTCCACGTCGAAAAGCACACCCTGGATCGGCATGAGGCTGTCCCTTCTGGTCCTGGTGTTGCTGGATTCTGGCGCGCCGAGCATCCCATGGTCGCGGTGACTACAGGCTCCTGAGTGCCGCGATGTCGGGGGCCGGTCTGAAGGACCTGATGGCCCGGATTGGGCACGACAACGTCAGGGCGGCCATGATCTACCAGCACGCGGTCAGAGGCGCCGACCAGATGATCACGAATGCCATCGATCAGCAGTTCAAGCAGCACGACGAGGGCAGCGACGATGACGGCTCGGCGGGCGTGCTGACTCCCGTGGGCCAATTGCACGCCAATTGCACGGAAGATCGTAACGAGTCCCAGAAACGATCAAAGCCAGATCGAGAAACCCTCCCTGACCTGGCCTTTCAGCCTGAGAGCGGGTGACGGGAATCGAACCCGCGCTGTCAGCTTGGGAATTGCAGGGATCTTGGCTCGTAGGGGCTTTGACCTGGGACTGAGGCAGGTCCTGAGTGACCGTGGTTGACCCCTCGTTACTCCCCTTAATGGCACGCTAATGGCACGACCCTAGGCGAGGATGTGGGGATGAACGAGCAGGTCGCGGCCGAGATCGCAGAGGAGTATCTGACCCGCTGGCGTCGCGTTGCTATCTACGCGGAGCTTGCCCTCATGGAAGAGAACGGGGACAAGGACTGGGAGAACATCGTCGGGCGGGACAGCAACGAGTACAAGATCCTCACCTACGTCGTTCGCGACGCCGACGAACGCCTCCGGATGGTTGTGGCAGTGAGCGATAGACGACGCCGGTCAACCAACGCTCCATTTACACGTGACCAGATAATCCGATCGGACGGCACCTACGTCGAGTAGTGCAGGTTGCGCACCTGCGCGCACCCCGCCCTCCTGATCATCCCGTCTGCCGTCGACCCGCCCGAAGGGAAAGCGGGCCAGGGCCACGGGTACCAGATGGAGCGCCCCACCGGACGAACGATCTGGTACCCGTGGCCCTGGTCTGCTCGGCTTGTCCGGGTCGATGGTGGGCGGGATGATCAGGCTTCCCCCCCAGCCATTTTCGGACCCCAGGCCCGCCGCGGCGATCATCCCGGAGCCGGAGTGCCCCCGCCGGAGGCGAAATGGGTTGGTGTCTCAACCTTGGTGCTGGAACGCTGGACGGCATGGTCAACACGTTGTCACTGGTCCGGCGGTTGCGTCCCCATGAGCAGCTCGGCAAGGGAGTCTTTCGATCAGAGTGCAATTTTCTTGATTTCGAGATCGACGGGGGGTCTCTGCTTGATTCAGCGGCGCGGCGAAATCCGGGGAACGGGGACATGGCATCCGTCCTCTGGTTGTCCGCTGGCAGTGAGCTTGGGCTTGAGGTGGACCGGCTGCAAGGCAGAGCTGCCTCTCCGCTGGATGACGGCAGGATTCCGCTGTATGTGTGCCCGGAGTGCGGTGACCTTGGATGTGGTGCGCTGACAGCCGTCGTGGCCATCACTTCTGATCAGGCGGTTTGGCGGGACCTTGGTTGGCAAGTGGATTACCGGGATGAGGTTGATTTCGAAGATCTCGATGGCATCGGTCCGTTCGTGTTCCAACGGGCTCAGTATGAAGAGGCGTTTGCTGCTGTTCCTGTCCTGGACACGTATCAGCAGGCAGAGCAGCAGTCGGGGCACCCTCGCCCTTGGTGGATGAGGTGGCGCCGTTGAGTTGGAGCGGCCCGCGCGCGTCGCGCGCGAGAACGGCCCCCAGGCCGCACGCGCAGCGTGCGGGCGTGCGCGGGCCGCGCGGTGGCGCTTGCGCCGCCGCCTTGATACCTACAAGAACTATTCGGCAGTGCGTTGCTCAACTCCACCAATGCCACCTGAGCCTCCCCCGAAGCGTCGATAACGCCACGAGCAGGCACAGAAGACGATCAAGGTGTCAAGCATCAAGCGAGGCCAGAGTGTCAACCATCAAGCGAGACAGGACAGAGCGGCGTGGCCGACTGCATCGAGGTTCGTGTGACAGTGGATAGCCGTGAGCTGGCGGACCAGATGTGTTCGGCAGTTGTGGGGCGCCGGTTGGCTGCGGCGGCTCAGGTGGTGGCGCCAATCGTCTCGACCTACTGGTGGGGCGGTGAGGTGCGGCGAGCCGACGAGTGGCTGTTGCTGATGAAGACGACCATGGAGCGTTTCGAGGACTTGGCCGCCTGCGTTCAGGAGTTGCACTCCTACGAAGCTCCCGAGATCGTCGCCGTTCCGCTGGTGGCAGGGACGGCCGACTATCTGGAGTGGATCAGGCGGGAGACGAGCCCAGAGTCCGGCGTGTAGCGGCGAGGTCGCCGAGCAGTTCGCGGGCGGCCTGGTCCTTCTGGGCGGCAAGGGTCTCCTCGATCGCGGCCAGGTGCTGGAGGGCCCAGGTTGACTCGCTGCGCTGCGCGGACTCCAGAGCTCGGCGAGCATGGCCCGTACTGACCATGAAGCAGGTCTTCACCCTGGCCGACGCCATCGAACCGCGGTTCCGCATGCTGATCCTGCTGGCGACCTTCGCCAGTCTGCCGGGGGGGTGAACTGGCCGCGCTCCAGCGGAAGAACCTCGACCTGGAAGCGGGGACGATCCGCATCGCCGGGACCACAACCGAGCTCAAGGACGGCTCGGTGACCATCGGGCCGCCCAAGTCGGAAGCGGGCAAGCGTCTCGTCAGCATCCCGGCGACGCTGCTGCCCGATCTGCGAGCGCACATGGAGACGTACGCCGAGAAAGGCGAGCACGGACACGTCTTCGTCGGCCCAAAGGGTGCCAAGCTCCCGCGCGCGAACTTCACCCCGTGTCTGGGCGGCGGCGCTCAAGAAGGCGATGCTCAGCGGATTCCACTTTCATGATCTCCGTCACACCGGAAACACCCTCGCGGCCCAGTCCGGCGCGACTCTCCGGGACCTCATGACCCGCATGGGCCACGCGTCCACCCGAGCCGCGTTGATCTACCAGCACACCGCGATGGAGCGTGATCGGGCCATCGCCGACGCTCTCGGCAAGCTCGCCGAAGAAGCCCTGAAAGACCAAGATCAAGACGGATCGGGCACGTAACGGGCACGGAAGATCGAAAGCCGCCTTAGAAACGATCAAAGCCAGGTTGGGAATTCATCCCTGACCTGGCTTTTCCTCGTGAGAGCGGGTGACGGGAATCGAACCCGCGCTGTCAGCTTGGGAAGCTGATGTTCTGCCATTGAACTACACCCGCATCGGCCGTAGCCGCGCCCACCACTCTAGCGGAAACTCGGCCCACATCAGCCAGCCGTGCCCCCCGAGTTTCCCTCCGACACGCGGTAGGTTGCTCTGCGTGCTGCTATCTGACCGCGACATCCTGGCCGAGATCGACTCGGGACGGCTGTCCATCGATCCGTTCGATCGGGACATGATCCAACCGTCCAGTATCGACGTCCGGCTCGATCGATTCTTCCGGGTGTTTGAGAATCATCGGTATCCGCATATCGATCCGTCCGTGGAGCAGCCGGATCTGACGCGGATGGTGGAGCCTGAAGGGGATGATCCGTTCATCCTGCATCCCGGGGAGTTCGTGCTGGCCTCGTCGTACGAGGTGATCAGTCTGCCTGATCACCTGGCGTCGCGGCTGGAGGGGAAGAGTTCGCTGGGGCGGCTCGGGTTGTTGACTCACTCGACTGCGGGGTTCATCGATCCGGGGTTCAGTGGGCATGTCACGTTGGAGCTGTCCAATGTGGCCACGTTGCCGATCAAGCTGTGGCCGGGGATGAAGATCGGGCAGCTGTGTGTGTTTCGGTTGAGTTCGCCGGCTGAGCATCCGTACGGGTCGGCGAAGTACGGGTCGCGGTACCAGGGTCAGCGCGGGCCGACGCCCTCCCGGTCGTTCCGGAACTTCCATCGGACGAAGATCTGACGATTTCTGATGAGTGTCTGACGAAGATCCGACGCTCTGGGGTGTTTCAGGGCGGGCTGTTTAGGGCTTGCCTGGGGCTCGGGCTTCCCTCCGGAGTACTGGCGGGAAGCTGGCGGGCGCCCTCGGGTAACTGGCAAGGGCGCCTCGGGGTAGCTGGCGGGCGCCTCCCGGACGGACCTCCGGCCTCTTTCGGGCGGGCGTCCCTCGGAGGGGCCTCCCTGGCGGGCGTACCCCGCCAAACTGGCGGGCGACTTGCGGAGAGCAGCGAGCCTCCAGCGTCCGATATGAGCAGCGGTCAGGCGCCTGCCAGTAACAGCTCCAGACCCGTCGGAAGCGGCCCTGACCGCGGACCCGCCCAGCACCGCACCGCCGCTCACCCAAGCACGCCACCGCCGCCCGCCACCGCGCCATCCGGCACCCAAGACGCCCGAAGACGCCCGAAGACGCCCGAAGACGCCCGAAGAGGCTCGAAGAGGCTCGAAGAGGCTCGAAAACACACCCCAACAACCCGCGCCCGGACTAGCGGTGGTCCGGAAATGTCACCAAGATGGACTGGACAAGCGGTGACCGAAACCCACGGCCAAGTCTTCCCCACCCCGCCGTGGAAAAAGGGCAACCAAAGTACCAACTGGCCCGGTGTCGCACACCATACGGAGGGTAGCCAGTAGGAGAAGGGGACATGAAGTTCGCATTTCTCCTGGTAACCCGTACTCTCTACCACGGACCATCCCCGCACATCTGGAGAACGACGTGCGCCTGCGTCTCACGCCACGTGAGGACAGCTACTACGACCTGTTCGCCGACTCCGCGAACAACCTGGTCACTGCATCCCGCCTATTGGTTGAGATCATTAGCGAGGGCTCGGACAGGGAAACCCTGGCCGAAAAGATGCGCGCCTGCGAGCACGCCGGGGACGAACGCACCCATGCGATCATGAACCGCCTCAATGAGAGCTTCATCACTCCGTTCGACCGTGAGGACATCTACCGGCTGGCCTCGAACCTCGATGACGTGATGGACGCCATGGAGGCGGCATCCGACCTCATCGTGCTCTACCAGATCGACCACCTCCCCAAGGACGTCGTCCGCCAGGTGGAGGTGCTGGAGCGGGCCGCGGAGCTGACTGCCGAGGCCATGCCGCGCCTGCGGTCGATGAAGAACCTCAACGAGTACTGGATCGAGGTCAACCGGCTGGAGAACCAGGGCGACCAGGTCTACAGAAGGCTGCTGGCCAAGCTGTTCAGCGGTGAGTACGACGCGTTGACGGTCATGAAGATGAAGGAGGTCGTCGACGCACTTGAGGAGGCGGCCGACGCCTTCGAGCACGTCGCCAACACGGTCGAGTCGATCGCGGTCAAGGAAAGCTAACCTCTGTGGACCTTTCGCTCGCCCTCGTCATCGGCGTGGTCGTCATCGCACTGGCCTTCGACTACACCAACGGGTTCCACGACGCGGCGAACGCCATCGCGACCTCGGTCTCGACGCGCGCGCTCACTCCCAGGGCCGCGTTGTTCATGGCCGCCGCGATGAACTTCATCGGCGCCCACCTGGGCACCCAGGTCGCCGCGACCGTCGGCAAGGGCATCATCGACGCGCCGGACGGCTCGCACGGCCTGGTCATCGTGGCCTCGGCACTCATCGGCGCCATCTGCTGGAACCTGATCACCTGGTATTTCGGCCTGCCCTCCTCCTCCAGCCACGCCCTCATCGGCGGCCTGGTCGGCGCGGCACTCGCGTCGGCCAGCACCGTGCACTGGGACGGCGTGCTGGAAAAGGTGGTGGTCCCGATGGTGCTTTCGCCGCTGCTCGGGTTCACGCTGGCCGGCGCGATCATGATCGCAATATATTGGATCTTCCGCAACAGCCAGCCCGGCAAGACCAACCGCGGCTTCCGCTACGCGCAGACCGTCTCGGCCGCGGCCATGGCGCTCGGCCACGGCCTGCAGGACGCGCAGAAGACGATGGGCGTCATCTTCCTGTCCCTCGTCGTCGGCGGCTACATCAACCCGGGGTCGGAGATCCCGCAGTGGGTCATCCTCGCGTCGGCGGGGGCGATCTCGCTCGGCACGTACTCCGGCGGCTGGCGCATCATGCGTACGCTGGGCCGCCGGATCATCGCGCTCGACCCGCCACAGGGCTTCGCCGCCGAGTCCGCGGCGGCAGTGGTCCTGTACACGGCGGCGATCGGGTTCGGGGCGCCCATCTCCACCACGCACACGATCACCTCGGCGATCATGGGCGTCGGCGCCACCAAGCGGCTCTCGGCCGTGCGCTGGGGCGTCGCGGGCAACATCGTGACCGGCTGGATCCTTACGATTCCGGCTGCGGCTCTGGTGGCTGCGGTGTCCTACTTCGCCCTGCACTGGGTGGTGGAATAACGGCATACATCACGTCGACGTCCCAGCGGTCGAAGCCCAGGGACTCGTACAGGCGGATCGCCGCCGTGTTGGCCTCGTCCACGTAGAGCATCGCCTGGGCGAGGCCACGCGCGCGTAGATGGTCCAGACCCGCCAGCGTGAGCGCTTTGCCCAGCCCTGTGCCCTGCTGGGAGGGGTCGACGCCGACGACGTACACCTCGCCGATCGGCTCGTGGCCGTGCTCCGACGAGCCGTGGATCTTGGTCCAGTGGAAGCCGGCCAGCCGCTCGCCGCGGACGGCCAGGAAGAAGCCCTCCGGGTCGAACCAGGGCTCCTGCTCACGCTGGCGCAGGTCGCTCGCCGTCCAGGCGCCCTGTTCGGGGTGGTGGGCGAAGGCCGCGGCGTTGACCTTGAGCCACGCCTCCTCGTCCTGACCTGGTACGAAGGTGCGCAGCCGTACTCCGTCGGGCATCTCGAAAGCGGGCAGCGGCGTGGACAGAGACCGGCGCATCTGCCAGAGCGAGCGCACGCGCTCGAACCCCGCCGACGCCGCCAGGACGCCCGCGCCTTCATGATCGCCGTGCGCCCACAGGCGCAGGCTGCCACCTGACACCTCGAGTACGGCCCGCAGCAGCCGCGTGCCGTGCCCCTCCCGGCGTCGGGCGGGGTGGATGGCCAGTTCGCCGCTGGGACCCTCGACCTCGTCGGTGGGATCTATGTGGGCATAGCCCACCAAAGCCTTATCGTCGTCGTACAAGAGCAGAGAACGGGCCTGCGGATCGCCGCCATAGCGCAGGTGGAGCATGACATGCTCGTTGAGCGGGCGGACGCCGTCGGCCTCCGTCGCCGCGTCCACCACGCCGAGCACCTGAGCGATTTCGCGGTCATCAAGTCGTTGTCTGATCTCCACGTGCGCTGTCACAGTCCGAACTCTAGGGGTACTGCTGGCAAATAACGCCATGTGGCGGGCCGATGAATCGTTACCTTTGCGACATTGGCTGCATAGGTTCCGGCCGTAACGTCTAGGGCCATGACCCCACGTTCCCTCCTCCGGCTAGTGCTGGCCGGAGCCGTCGCCGCGGGCGGGTTCGCCGCGGCGACCGCCCCCGCGGACGCGAGTAAGGCACCCAAGACCGTTCCGGTACGGCTGCTCGCGCTCAACGACTTCCACGGCAACCTCGAACCCCCCACCGGATCCTCCGGCCGGATGGTCGACGAGAACGGCGCCACCGTCGAGGCTGGCGGCGCCGCGTACGTCGCCACCCACATGAAGGCGCTCAGCGACAAGAACACGATCGCGGTGGCCCAGGGCGACCTGATCGGCGCCAGCCCGCTGATCTCGGCGGCCTACCACGACGAGCCGTCCGTCGAGTTCATGGGAAAGATCGGGCTCAAGGTGGCCGCGGTCGGCAACCACGAGTTCGACGAGGGATACACGGAGCTGCGCCGGATCATGAAGGGCGGCTGCCACCCGGTGGACGGCTGCTCGCCCGCCGGCACGTGGAAGGGTGCCCAGTACGACTACGTCGGCGCCAACGTGCTGTTCAAGAACCCGAACGAGAAGACCGACGCGCTCGCGGCGCTGGGCGCGCCGCAGAGCCAGGTCAAGAAGCTGATGAGCGACTGGGGCGTGCCCGCCCTGCCGCCCGTCAGCGTCAAGTGGATGAACGGCGTGCCGATCGGCTTCATCGGCCTGGTCACCCAGACCACCCCGAACATCGTCACCGCCGAGGGCATCAAGAACCTCAAGTTCGTGGATGAGGTCAAGGCCGCGAACCTGGCGTCCAAGCTGCTCAAGCTGGTGGGCGTCAAGGCCCAGGTCGTGCTCGTGCACGAGGGTGACCAGGTGACCGCGGGTCAGTCTCCGGACGCCTGCAGCGCCGTCCCGGGCGCGGGCAACCGCATCGCCACGCAGGTCGACCCCGAGATCGACGTGATTCTCAGCGGCCACTCGCACCAGGCGTACCTGTGCAAGGTCAAGGACCCCGCCGGCAACGACCGTCTGTACTCGCAGGGTGGCTCGTTCGGCCGCGTCATCACGAAGGTCGATCTCAACGTGAACGTCAAGACGCGGGACATCGACCGCGCCTCGGTGGTGGCGGACAACCAAGTCGTGACCCGTACGGTCACCCCGGATCCCGAAATTTCTGCCTTTGTGCAGACGTGGAAGGACCGCGTCGCCCCGGTCGCCAACAAGCCCGTCGGCCGGATCACCGCGGACATCACCAACACCGCCGCCCCCAGCGGCGAGTCCCCGCTCGGCGACCTCATCGCCGACGGCCAGCTGGCCGGCACCAAGACCGGCGGCAACGCGCAGATCGCCCTGATGAACCCGGGTGGCGTTCGGGCCTCACTCACTTTCGCCGGCTCCGCGGCGGGCGAGGGTGCCGGCGTGGTGACCTACGGCGAGGCGTTCACCGTGCAGCCGTTCAACAACCTGATGCAGGTCGTGACACTGACCGGGGCGCAGCTCAAGACCGTCCTGGAGCAGCAGTTCACCGGCGGGCCGAACGCCCAGCCGTTCACCAAGATCCTCCAGCCGTCGGCGAACTTCACCTATACCTACAGCAGCGGCGCTGCGTGGGGGTCCAAGGTGTCGAACATGAAGATCGACGGCGTCGCGGTGACGGACGCGCAGACGATCCGGGTCGCGGCGAACAACTTCCTGGTCGGCGGCGGTGACGCCTTCCTCGGCTTCAAGGACGGTACGGAGCTCTGGAGCGGGCCGCTGGACATCGACGCCTTCGTCGACCAGCTGGGCCGCGACAACCCGATCGCCCCGCCCGCCACGAACCGCATCACCGTAACCCCCTAGCGGAGCTAGCAAAGCCGAGGGGCCCGCTTCTGCGGCAGAAGCGGGCCCCTCGTACGGTGAGAGCTGGGGCAAGATCGTGGGCCGCCCCCACAGCACCCCCGATGAGCGAGGAGAGTCGATGATCTACGTGACCCGCACCTTGACCGACGCCGCCATGGCGCTCGTGCGCTCGCTCGGCCGTCCCGTGGTGTGCGGCGAGGAGGACCCGCCCGACCGCGCCACGCTGCTGCGCCTGGCCGCGGGCGCGGAGGGGGTCGTGTGTACGCTCACCGAGCGCGTCGACGCCGAGTTCCTCGACGCTGCGGGCCCATCTCTGCGGGTCGTCGCCAACACCGCGGTCGGCTACGACAACATCGACGTGGCCGCGGCCACCGAGCGCGGGATCCAGGTCACCAACACCCCGGGGGTGCTCGACGGCGCCACCGCCGACCTGACGATGGCGCTGATCCTGGCCGCCGCGCGCCGCGTGCTGGACGGCGACCGGCTGCTGCGGGAGCGTACCCCGTGGATCTGGGGGCCGCGCATGCTGCTCGGGCTCGATCTCAGCGCCGGGGCGTCGCTGGGCGTGGTCGGCTACGGCCGCATCGGGCGGGCCGTCGCCCGCCGCGCCCGCGCGTTCGACATGGAGATCCTGGCCACGCCCACCTCCTCGCCGCTGTCGGAGGACGATCGGCGGGGCGTCGAGTTCGTCGAGCTGCCCGAGCTACTGGAGCGTGCCGACGTGGTCACCCTGCACTGCCCGCTCACCCCGACAACCCGCCACCTCATCGACGCCGACGCCCTGGGTCGCATGAAGCGCACCGCGATCCTGGTCAACACCGCTCGTGGCGGCATCATCGACGAGGACGCACTGGTCAAGGCGCTGCGGTCGGGGACGATCGCGGGGGCGGCCCTCGACGTGTTCGAGGGCGAGCCGAAGGTAAACCCGGCGCTGGTCGAGCTCGGCAACACCGTGCTGACCCCGCACATCGGCAGCGCGGGCACGGCGACCCGCGAGCGGATGTGCCACCTGTCGGTGTCGAACATCGCGGCCGTGCTGGACGGGCGCGAGCCGCTCACCCCGGTGAATCTCCGTCCAGGTACAGCGGCAGACGGGCGACGAACTGGGCGCCCGGATAGTGGTCGGTGATCGTCAGGGTCCCCCGGTGCGCCTGGGCGATCTCCCTCGACAGGGCCAGGCCGAGTCCGCTGCCCTCCTTGTCCCTGGCCCGGGCCTCGGCCAGGCGGGCGAAGCGCTCGAAGACGTGCTCGCGCTCCTCCGCCACGATGCCCGCCCCGTCATCGGTTACCGTGATGTCGACGGTCTGGTCGCCTCGGTTGACCGCCACCTGGAGGTCGATCCTGCTGGCGGCGTGCCTGGTGGCGTTGTCGAGCAGATTGGTCAGCAGCCGGTCCAGCTGGATGCGGGAGCCCATGACGGGGGCCCTGCCCATCACATGGGTGACGACGCTGATGTCGCCTCCCGCACGGCGCCGCCCCTGCTCCTCCGCCAGCTGGCAGGCGTCGACGACGTGCCAGTCGATGACGGCGCCCGCGTCGAGCCGGGCCAGCATCAGGAGCTCCTCGATGATGTCCGTCAGACGGTCGGCTGACTTCAGGGCCCGGGCGCCCGTAGACGCCCAGTCCGTGTCGTCCGGGTAGGCGCTGGCCACCTCCAACTGGGTACGCAGCGCGGTGATGGGGCTGCGGAGCTCGTGCGAGGCGTCGGCCACGAAGCGGCGTTGCGTCTCGGCGGAGCGTTCCAGCCGGTCGAGGGTGTCGTTGGTGGTCATGGCGAGGTTGGAGATCTCGTCCCCGGCACCGGGCACGGGGACCCGGCGGCTCAGGTCGTGCCCGGTGATCTCGGCTAGCTCGGCCCGGATGCGCTCGACCGGGCGCAGAGTGTGGCCGACCACCGCCCAGGTGATGCCCGCGACGCCGAGCAGCATCAGCGGGGTGCCGAGGAAGATCAGGGCATAGAGCCACCCCAGTGCCCGGTTGACGTCGCTCAGCGAGGACGCGCCGTACACGGTTATCAGGCCGTACGACGTCTGCGACTGCATAGCCATGACCAGGTACTTGACTCCGTGCTCCACACTCTCGCTGTTGCCGGTGAGCTCGATCTCGGTGGCGTAGATCGTTTCCGGCTGGGGCAACCGCAGGTTCGCGATGGGGGGCTGACCTCTCAGGTTGTGGCTGGAGGCCAGGACGGTGCCCTCGGACGAGACGACCTGCAGGAGGGGTACGCGGGCCGGCGTCGGGAGCAGGCTGCGCAGTTCCTTCGTCCGGGCGTCGTTGGCCACCCGTCGTACGGCCAGCTCCACCCGGTTCTGCACGCCGCTGCGGAGGTTGCCGGGCAACGTGCTGAGGGTGAGGCCGACCGTGGCGGCGAAGACCACGGCCGCGACCAGGGTCGCGATCATGGTCAGGCGCGCCCGGATCGAGTAGGGAAAGATCCTTTTCACCATCCCATGGTCCCTAGTATCACTATCTGTGACACTTCCCCATTATGCCGCGAGGAACAGCATTGACACTGACCTGCGGATATATCTACCTTTGCAGCGCTAAATTGTCGCGGAGAGTGAGGGTCTCCGCCATCGGCGATTCCCCTGTCAGCGATGGCGCGGACAGTGATTTCGCCGCAGACGATGCCTTGGTTTCGCGGCCGGCGATTGCTCAGTCGGTGGTTTCGCTGCTGGCGATTCCGCTGATGGCGTGCACGGCTACCGGGCGGCGGCCGCGACCGGCATGGTGGTGGCCATGAGGCTTCTGGTGCTGGGCGGGACGGAGTTCGTGGGGAGGGCCTTCGTCGACGAGGCCCTCGCAGCCGGCTGGGACGTCACCGTGTTCAACCGGGGCACGCACGCCCCGCCGCCCACGGTGACGGCGCTGCGGGGCGAGCGGGCGAAGCCGGGCGGGCTGGCGGCACTCGAGCGTGGTGAGTGGGACGTGGTGGTCGACACCTGGTCGTGGGCGCCGTCCGCCGTACGCGACGCGGCGACGCTGCTGGCCGGGCGGGCGGGACACTACGTCTACGTGTCCAGCCGGTCCGTCCACACCTACCCGTCGGCGGCCGGTGCCGACGAGGACGCTCCGGTGGTGGCCGCCTCGGCCGATGACGGCGATGACGTGGGTTACGCGCGGTTCAAGGCCGGTGGGGAGCTGGCGGCGGTGGCGGCCTTCGGAGAGCGGGCGCTGCTGGCGCGGGCGGGGTTGATCCTTGGGCCGTACGAGAACATCGGGCGGCTGCCGTGGTGGCTGAACAGGATCGCGCGTGGTGGGCCGGTGCTCGCGCCGGGGCCCGCCGGGTTGCCCCTGCAGTACGTGGACGCGCGCGACATGGCCCAGTGGTGCCTTGAGGTGGCCAAGGACGGACTGGGTGGGGCCTACAACGTGGTGAGCCCGTCGGGCTTCGTCACCATGGAGGAGTTGCTGCGGACCTGCATAGACGTGACCGGGTCCGGGGCCGAGCTGCGGTGGGTGGAGCCGGAGCCGATCCTGGCGGCCGACGTGGAGCCGTGGACCGATCTGCCGATCTGGCTGCTGGGCGAGGACCACGACAGTATGCACCGAGCCGACGTGTCGAAGGCGGTGGCGGCCGGACTGCGGTTCCGGCCGGTGGCGGAGACGGTGGCCGACACATGGGCCTGGCTGCGGAGCATCGGCGGGCGGGCGCCCATGCGCCCTGACCGGCCGCCGGTCGGCCTGGACCCGAAGGTGGAGGCCACACTGCTGGGACTCGACGGCTGATCCCAGCCCTGGCACCTGCTCTAGGGCAGCCGCGGATACCGGTGTACCGTCCGATCATGGACATGATGACCGTCGAGCAGAACGGCATCAACGCCGTTCCGGCAGCCGAGCGGCGGGGCACACCCCGGGACCTGTTCTGGCCCTGGGCCGGCGCCAACCTCTCCCTCTTCGGGGTCGCCTTCGGTGTCTACATCGTCGGGCTCGGCCTGGGCGTCTTCCCGGCGATCATCACGGGCGTGATCGGTTACGCGCTGTCGTTCGGGCTGGTCGGGCTGGTCGCGATCGCGGGCACCCGGTCGGGGGTGCCGACGATGACGCTCGGCCGCGCCCCCTTCGGCTACCAGGGCAACAAGCTGCCGGCCGTACTCTCCTACGTCTCGAACGTCGGCTGGGAGATCGTGCTCGTGACACTGTCGGCGCAGGGCGGCGCGGCGATCCTGAAGCGGGTCGCGCCCGGCATTCCCGGCACGACCGCCATGGCGGCCTGCTTCGCGGTCGCCGCGTTGCTCACGATCGTGATCGGGGTGTACGGCCATGCGTTGATCATGGCGGTGCAGCGGTACCTGACGTACGCGTTCATCGTGCTGACCGTCGTGTACATGATCCTCATGGCCCCGAAGCTCGGCACCTCGCTGGACACCACGGCGGGCCCCGGCGGCTGGGTGGGCGCGGTCATCTTCGCGATGACGCTGCTCGGCCTGGGCTGGGTCAACTGCGGCGCCGACTACTCGCGCTATCTGCCCGCCACGTCCAAGCCCCCGTCGGTGGCGCTGTGGACGACGGCAGGCGGGGCGGTGCCGCCCATGGTGCTGCTCGTCTTCGGCGTACTGCTCGCCGGCGGCGACCCCAAGCTGGCCCAGGCCGCGGGCGCGGATCCGGTCGGGGCGCTGGCGGCGGCCCTGCCGACCTGGTTCCTGCTGCCGTACCTGCTGACCGCCATCGGTGGCTTCCTGGCCGGGGCGATCATGGACATCTACTCGTCGGGCCTGTCCATGCTGGCGCTGGGGGTGCCAATCAAGCGGCACTACGCGGTGCTCATCGACGGCGCGCTGATGGTGCTCGGCGGCTACTATCTGCTGTTCGTCTCGACCAGCTTCCTGGCGACCTTCCAGGCGTTCCTGGCGATCATCGGGGTGGTGATGGCCGCCTGGGTGGCCGTCTTCCTCGTCGACATGTGGTTCCGGCGCGCGGGCGGGCGGTCCTATGACGAGCGGCTGCTTCGCCCCGGCGCGCCCGCCCTGAACTGGTCCGGGGTGACCTCGCTGGTCGTGGCGTCTGTCGTGGGCATCGGGCTCATCACCTCCAGCGATCCGAACATCGCCCGCGTCGTCGGCTTCCTGATGAGCGACCAGATGAGGGCGGGCACGTTCGGGGCCGCCAACATCGGCGTGGTGGTCGCGCTGGTGCTGGCCGGGGTCCTGTACTTCGCGATCTCGAGTCTGACGCCCCGCCGTAGCGGCTGACCGCTTCTACGCGGTCACGATGGCGAAGTCGGGTATCGGGTGGTCGAGTACGGCCACCAGGCGCCGCAGCACGCCGATGTCGCCTTCTCGTTCGACCCGCTCCACCCCCCGACCGGCCAGCAGGCCGAGCAGTTGCGCCTTGGTCAGCCGCAAGGTCAGGTCGACCGGCCCCTCGGGCGGGTCGGCGTGCTGGATGAGGGCGCCGTTCGAGAGCGTGGTCCGATACCTTTCCCCCAGATCGGTAAGGTGCCAGTCGATGGACAGGCTCTCGTTCCAGGCCCGCGGCCCGTCGATCCGGATGGCGATCGAGTCGAGGATCTGGTCGACGCCGAGCGCCGCGACCAGGCCGGGCGCGGCCTGCTCCGTGGCGGCCGGCACGACGCCGTCGCTCAGCTCCAGCGCGCCCGTCAGGTAGAGGTTGCGCCAGGTGGCGTTCTCCGCACCGTGCCCGAGCCGGGTGTACACCTCGGCGAGCAGGTCGCGCGCCTCCTTGTTGCCCTCGTCGGCGAAGACCGCGTGGTTGAGCAGCTGCGCGGCGAAGCGCAGGTCGTTCTCCTTGAGGTAGCGCCGGGCGAAGGCGACGACGGCCGCCCCGCCGCCGAGGCACTCCACGTAGCGGATCGCGCTCTCCCTCGGCGGATGCTCCCACAGGTGGGCGGGGTTGCCGTCGAACCAGCCCAGGTAGCGCTGGTAGATGGCCTTGACGCTGTGGCCCACCGGCCCGTGGTAGCCATGCGTGTGCCAGACCTGCTCCAGCTCGGGCGGCACCCGTATGGCTTCGGCGATCTCCGCTCCGGTCAGGCCCTTGTTCATCAGCCGCAGGGTCTGGTCGTGCAGGTAGGAGTACAGGTCACGCTGCTGCGACAGGAACCGGACGATCTCCGGCCCGCCCCAGGTGGGCCAGTGGTGCGAGGCGAAGGCGACGTCGAGGTCGGCCGCGAACAGCGCGACCGTCTCGTCCAGCTGCCGGGCCAAGGCCTTGGCGTCCCGCAGGGGCAGGAGGTTGTGCGGGTTGCGGGTGGCGTTCTCGCCCAGGCACAGGGCCCGGTGACCGGGCAGGTACAGGGCCAGTTCCGGTGGCGCCTGGGCGAGCTGGAAGACGATGCGTACCCCGTCGATCGTCTCCTCCTGCCCCGTACGTTCGATGTCGAGCGTGGGAGCGATGAGCGAGATGGAGCGGGTCTTGCCCAGGCCCGTACCGATCTGGCCATCGGGTGATCGTTCGAGGGCCTGGCCGTACAGGTAGACGGATCGGCGGGCCGTGGCGGACCAGGCGTGCAGGTGCTCGCGGGCCACGTTCCGCAGGAAGCCCGCGGGTGCCAGGATCGGCACGCCGCCGCCGGTGACGCCGCGCACGCCGCCGAAGTGGTCGACGTGCGGATGCGTGTAGATCACCCCGGTCACGGGCCGGGGACCGCGATGGGTTCGGTAGAGGCGCAGCGCCGCGGCCGCGCACTCGGTGGAGATGAGCGGGTCGATGATGATCACGCCGGAGTCGCCCTCGACGATCGACATGTTCGACAGGTCGAACCCGCGCACCTGGTAGACGCCGGCCGTCACCTCGTACAGCCCCTGCCTGGCGGACAGCCGCGCCTGCCGCCACAGGGTGGGATGCGCGCTGCCGGGGCACTCCTGCTCCAGGAAGGCGGCCGACTCGCCGTCCCAGATGACCTTGCTGTCGGCGGCGCTGACCACCGCCGGGCTGAACTTCGCGATGAAGCCGCGATCCGCCGCCGCCTCGAAGTCGTTGGAATCGTGCAGTGGAAGGTCGGCCATGCCCAGGCCCATTCCCGAGAACCGGTCAACGCATATCCTCGTTAATGGGCAATCCCGACAAAGCCCGCTAGGGGGTTCCGTGGAAGCGTGCGTGTTCGACCTCGACGGCGTACTCGTCGACTCCGAGCCGGTCTGGGAGGAGGTACGGCGGGCGTTCGTCGCCGAACACGGCGGCACCTGGCAGGAGGACACCCAGTCCAGGCTCATGGGGATGAGCACCCAGGAATGGGCCTCCTACCTGCACGAACTCGGCGTGGCGCTGTCTCCGGACGAGATCGCGCGCGGCGTGGTGGACCAGATGGCCGAGCGCTATCGGCACGGCGTACCGCTGATGAAGGGGGCGCCCGAGGCGGTCCGGCGCCTGGCGGCGGACCTCACGCTGGGCCTGGCCAGCTCCTCGCCGCGCGCGTTGATCGAGGTGGTCCTGGACGCGGCCGAGTTCCGTGACTGCTTCGCCGTCACCGTCTCCACCGAGGAGGTACCGCGCGGCAAGCCCGCTCCCGACGGCTACCTGGAGGCGACCGCCAAACTGGGCGTCGATCCGCGCGGGTGCGTGGCGGTGGAGGATTCGAGCAACGGCCTGCGCTCGGCGCACGCGGCCGGGATGCGGGTGATCGCCGTGCCGCATCCCCGCTACCCGCCCGCCTCCGACGCGCTGGCGCTCGCCTGGAAGGTCGTCCCCGACCTCGACTCCCTCACGGTCGCGGCGCTCGAACGATGATCCCACTCAGTAGCTCCCGCACGATGGCGGGAGCCGTACGATGACCCGACTCAGAATCCCCCTCACGATGGCGGCGCTCCAGCGATGATCCGACTCAGAACTCCCGCCGATCTCGACGCCTGTGTGAAGGCCCTGGCCGAGGTCCAGGCCGCTGACCGCTACCCCGTGGACTGGCCCGACGACCCGCATGGCTGGCTGACACCCGGCGACCTGCTCCGGGCCTGGATCGCCCTGGACGAGGAGGGGGTCGTCACCGGTCATGTCGGGCTGGCCGAGGTCGAGCCACGGGTCGCCGAGTTGGTCGGCACACCCGTTCGCGCGTCCGTGACCCGCCTGTTCGTCACCCCGCCCGCCCGGCGCAGCGGGCTCGCCGCCCGTCTGCTGGACACCGCCCTCGCCGCCGAGGACGGACGCCTCACGCTGGAGGTCTCCGACGAGGGCCGGGCGGCCATCGCCGCCTACGAGAGGTACGGCTGGCAGCGCGTCGCCACCTCCCGCGCCCGATGGCGCAACGCGGCCGGTGAACCCGCCCTGGTGCACCATTACCTGAGCCCGTGAAGCTATCCTTTCGGAATCGTGCGAGACATCACGGTATTCAGCGGCAGCGCCCACCCCGCCCTGGCTGAGGAGATCTGCTCCCACCTGGGCACCCCGCTCCACCCGGTCCAGGTCAACCGCTTCGCCAACGACGTGCTGGAGGTCCAGCTCCAGGCCAACTGCAGGGAACGCGACGTCTTCATCATCCAGCCGCTGGTCCCGCCCGTACAGGAGAACCTGGTCGAGCTGCTGCTGATGCTCGACGCGGCCCGAGGGGCATCCGCCGCCAGGACGACCGTGGTGATGCCGCACTATGCATTTGCCCGGAGCGACAAAAAGGACGCGCCGCGCATCTCCATGGGGGCGCGCCTGGTGGCGGATCTGATGGTGACGGCGGGCGCCGGGCGGGTGCTGACGATGACGCTGCACTCGCCGCAGGTGCACGGCTTCTTCAGCGTGCCCGTCGACCACCTGCACGCGCTGCGCGAGCTGGCCGCCCATTTCCGCCGCTACGACCTGTCCAACACCGTCGTCGTCTCCCCTGACCTGGGCAACGCCAAGGAGGCCGCGCACTTCGCCCGGCTGCTCGGCACCGACGTGGCGATGGGGGCCAAGCAGCGCTTCAGCGACGACCGGGTGGTGATCAGCTCGGTGATCGGCGAGGTCGAGGGCAAGGACGTGATCATCCTGGACGACGAGATCGCCAGGGGCACGACCGTCATCGAGCTGCTCGACCGGCTGCGCGAGCGTGGCGTCAACTCCGTACGTGTCGCGTGCACGCACGGACTGTTCGCGGCCGGGTCGATCGAGCGGCTGAGCGCGCTGCCCGAGGTGGAAGAGATCGTCTGCACCAACACCGTGCCCGTACCCAAGCCCACGGACAAACTCACCGTCCTGTCGATCGCCCCGGCGCTGGCCGAGGCGATGCGGCGGATCCACGACGGCGAGTCGGTGAGCGCGCTGTTCAGCGCGCCCTGACAAAAGGTGATCGCGTGGGCCACCCTCGCGATTGTGGACCGACCACGAGGAAAACGGTCCGTCGTGGACACCGTTCTAGGCGAAGCCGCCGTTGCTCAGCAGCAGTTGGCCGTTGATCCACTGGCCCTCTGGGGAGCAGAGGAAGTCGACCAGGTGGGCGGTCTCCTTGGGCGTGCCGAGGCGGTTGAGAGGGGTCTGGCGGAGGAGGCTCTCCCGTGCCTCGTCCGACATCCAGCCGGTGTCCACCGGTCCGGGGTTGATGACGTTGGCGCTGACCCCGAGGTGGGCCAGCTCGCGGGCGGCGGCCAGGACGATGCGGTCCAAAGCGCCCTTGCTCGCGCCGTAGGGCAGGTTGCCGACGGTGTGGTCGCTGGTGAGGCCGATGATCCGGCCGGTCCCGTGGGCGCCCGAGAAGCGGCGGCCGTACTCACGGACCAGCAGCCAGGTGGCCCGCGCGTTGACGGCGAAGTGGCGGTCGAAGCTCGCGAGGGTGGTGTCGAGCAGGCCGGAGGCGACCGATTCGCAGTGGCACATCACCAGGGCGGTGACGTTGCCCAGCCGGCGTTCGGCCTCGTCGAAGATCCGTGCGGGGGCGTCGGCGTCCGTCAGGTCGGCCTCGATCGCCGCACTGCGCCCGGCGAGGCTTTCGCCGATCACGTCGGCCGCCCCCGGTTCGGCGCCCCAGGACATGCGCTCGTCGTACGGGGTCCAGTAGGTGAAGGCGATGTCCCAGCCCGTGTCCGCCAGCCGGCGGGCGATCCCGGCGCCGATGCCGACAGTGCGGCCCACGCCGGTGACCAGGGCCACTTTCCCGTCGCGTCTCGTGTCGACCATAGTGGCCATCATGCACGGGCCCACCGATCTCCTGCTAACGCGTTTCCTCCACGACATCAGGCCGGCCGTGCCCCTGGTCGCCCTGTGGGCGCACGGCTCGCTCGCGGCGGGCGACTACCAGCCGGGCAAGAGCGATCTCGATCTCATCGCGGTGGTCGAGACGGACGTCACCGAGGAGCAGCGGCAACGGCTGGCCAAGCTGCACGAGGAGCTCGTTCTGCCGCTCGCCGAGCATCTGCACTGCTCCTACATGCCCAGGCACCGGCTGGGTGACTTCGCGACCGACCATGTGACCTGGGCGCACCAGGAGCTGTACGAGCGGCCGGTCACTCCGGTGACCCGTCGTGAGCTGCACTCGGGCGCTCTCGAACTGTACGGCGAGCCGCCCGCGGGCCTGCTGCCGCCGGTGTCGGACGAGGAGCTGAGCGGGTTCATCCGGGCGGATCTCCGGGACTTCTGGCTGGTCAAGACGCGCGGGCGCAAGCGGTGGCTGCAGGACGTCTGGGTGGATCTCGGGATGATCACCGTGGCGCGGGCGACGGTCACATTGCGGGACGGGCGGCTGATCACCAAGCGGGCGGCCCTGGACGTGCTGGCCGAACTCGGCGCGCCGATGAACGTGGTGGAGGACATCAGAGCCCGCAGGTACGGCCTGCCGCGGCCGTTCCTGAGCCGGTTCAGGCGCGGGACCCTGGCCAGGGTCTTCATCAGAACGGCGATCAAGCGCGCCCTCGGCTGACGGACAGGACAGCGCCCCGGATAGTCTTTGCCGGGTCACCACCAGAAAACGGGGAAAGGCGGGACATGGGGGAGATCAGGGAGTCCTATCTGGCCGCCGCGTCGTCCGCGGTGGCACTGTTGCGTGAGCCGGCCGTGGCCGCCGCGTGGGAGAAGCCGAGCGCGTTGACCGAATTCAGCGTGGCGGGGCTGGCCGCGCACCTGGCCCACCAGATCGTCCGGGTCGACAGCCTGCTCGACGACGGCGGGCCGCCCGGTGCGCCGATCCCGCTGATCGAGCACTTCACCAGGTCGCCGTGGGTGCAGGCGGGCCTCGACCACGAGAGCAACGTGGGCATCCGGCGGGCCGGTGAGGTGGCCGCGGCCGACGGCCCGGTGGCGCTGGCCGCCAGGGCGGGCGAGCTGTTCGACCGGCAGCGGGTCGCCCTGCCCGCGCAGCCCATCGACAAGGTGGTGTACCTGCCGTGGTCGGGCTGGTCGCTCCGCTTCGACGACCTCCTGCTCACCCGCCTGATGGAGCTCGTCGTGCACTCCGACGACCTGGCCGCCAGTGTGGGTGTGGAGACTCCGGAGCTGCCGCCCTCGGTCGTCGAGCCGGTCGTCGAACTGCTGGCGCGGCTGGCCGTACACCGTCATGGCGCGACGGCGGTGATCCGCACGCTGAGCAGGGCCGAGCGGGCGCCCGCCACGATCAGCGCCTTTTGACCCCGAACTACCTCTGGATCATGCGCAGGGCCGCGACCACCTCGCGGCCCGACAGCGCGCTGCCGGGATCGAGCAGCCACTGCGACAGGAACCCCGTCAGCATCGCCTGGTAGAACGTGCCGACCAGCCGCGCCCGCTCCGGCTCCGCGGCCGGGTCGATGCCCTCGAACAACTCCGCGAGCCCCTGACGCCCCTCCTGCACGCCGGCCACGAGCTGCTCCCGGATGTCGGGCAGGTGGTCGATCTGGCCCAGCAGCTCGAACTGGGTGACCCAGAGCGGCCGCAGCCGGTCGAATGACTCGATCACCCGGTCCCATGCCGCCTCGAAGCGTTCGAGCGGCTCGGCGTCGGGCTTGACGTCGGCGGCCAGCGTCGCCGCCAGGTCGTCGCCCCACTCCCGCATCACCTCGAACAGCACCTCGTTCATCAGCGCGTCCTTCGACCTGAAGTGGTAGCCGATGCCCGCCAGGCTCACTCCGGAGGCCGTGGCGATGTCGCGCGCCGTCGTGCGCGAGTAGCCCTTCTCGATCAGGCAGCGCTTGGCCCCGGCCAGCAGATCCTCACGATTTCCCATGCCCAGAGCCTAACACTGATGTCTCAGAATTTCGTCCTAGACAAGCGTCTGAGACGTGTGTACCTTTCAGGGCATGACGAACATCCTGATCTCCGGCGCGAGCATCGCCGGCACCGCGACGGCTTACTGGCTGCGGCAGCACGGCTTCACCCCCACCGTGGTGGAGCGGGCGCCCTCGATCCGCGAGGGCGGCTACAAGGTCGACATCCGCGGCGTGGCGCTCGACGTGGTCGAGCGGATGGGCCTGCTCGAGGCGGTCCGCGCCAGGAGCACCGACATGCGGATCGCGACGCACTACGACGGCAAGGGCCGGCGGATCGCGGAGATGGACGCCGACCTGTTCGGCGGGCGCGAGGGCGCCGACGCCGAGATCATGCGCGGCGACCTCAACGAGCTCCTCTACGACCTGACCCGCGACGACGTCGAATACCTCTTCGACGACTCGATCACCGGCATCGCCGAGGACGGGACGGTGACGTTCGAGCGGTCGGCGCCGCGACGCTTCGACCTGGTCGTCGGGGCCGACGGGATGCACTCCAACACGCGCGGGCTGGTCTTCGGCGCGGAGTCGGCGTTCGTCCGCGACCTGGGCTACTACATCTCGATCTGTACGGTCCCCAACCGCCTGGGCCTCGACCGCGAGGAGGCGGTCCACGCCGCCCCCGGCCGGACCGCGAACGTCTACAGCACCAAGCAGGACAGCCACGCCAAGGCGCTGTTCATGTGGTCGTCGCAGCCGCTCGCCTACGACCGCCGCGACCTGGCCCAGCAGAAGGAGTTGCTGGCCCAGGCCATGGCCGGGGTCGAGTGGGAGGTGCCCGCGCTGCTGGAGGCGGTGCGCGGGTCGACGGACTTCTACTTCGACTCCGTCAGCCAGATCCACATGGACCGCTGGTCCAAGGGCCGGGTCGTGCTGGTCGGCGACGCCGCCTACTGCGCCTCGCCGGCGTCGGGCCAGGGCACCAGTCTCGCCCTGGTGGGGGCGTACGTGCTGGCCGGCGAGCTGGCCTCCGGCGGCGGCGTGGACGGCTACGAGCGGGAGATGCGCGCGTACGTGGACGCCAACCAGCAGCTGGGCCCGGCCAACGTCAAGGGCATGGTGCTGCCCTCACGCGCGGTCATCTGGTTCCAGACCAGGATGCTCAGGCTGCTCCCCCACCTGCCCGGCCGCGACCGGATGATCGACCGCGTCACCGGGCCGATGGCCCGCGCCGCGACGGCCATCACACTGAAGAGCTATGTGGAATAAAGCATTCCGTTCTGGTATAGTAGGAATCGAACATTCCGTTCCGCACAAAGCCAGAAGGAGCCTGTCATGACGATCCTCGTCACCGGTGCCACCGGAACCGTCGGCCGCCTCATCGTCGACGAGCTCGCCCGCAACGGCCACGACGTGCGTGCCCTGACTCGCGACCCGGCCAAGGCCGACCTGCCCGAGGGCGTGGAGGTCGTCGCCGGGGACCTGGCCGAGCCGGGCAGCCTCACGGCCGCCTTCGAGGGCGTCGAGGCCGTTCATCTCATCAACTTCGCGGGCGACGACTACGCGCCGCTGAAGACCGGCGAGCAGCTCGTGGAGCTGGCCACCAAGTCGGGCGTGCGCAAGGTCACCGTCCTGGGCGGACGCGCCGACGGCCCGCTGGAGCAGGCCCTGGCCGCGAGCGACCTGGAGTGGACGCTGCTGGTCCCGGTCGAGTTCATGTCCAACACGCTGCAGTGGTGGGCCCAGACGATCAAGGCGGAGGGCGTCATCAGGGAGCCGTTCGGCGGCCGGCTCAGCGCCATGGTGCACGAGCGCGACATCGCCGCCGTGGCCGCCACGGTGCTGACCAGCGACGGCCACGGGGGCAGGTCGTACACGCTGACCGGCCCGCAGGCCATCACCACCACGGAGAAGGTGCGCATCCTCAGCGAGGCCGTCGGCCAGGAGATCCGCTTCGTCGAGCTCTCCGAGGCCGAGGCCCGCGCCAAGTGGCAAGCCGACGGCATGGGCGCGGAGACGATCGAGTTCCTCATCGGCGCGCTCGGCGACACCCCCGAGGTCGGCTACACGGTGGTCCCGACCGTCGAGCAGGTCACCGGCCGGGCACCGCTTTCCTTCGCCCAATGGGCCAGCGAGCACGCCGCGGCGTTCAAGCGCTGAGCTCCGCGTAGTGGCAGGCCGCCCGCGCCGCCGCGGTGGCGGGCAGGATGTCGAGCAGCTGCGACCTGCACTTGGCGTCCACGCCCGCCTCGGCCGCCTTGCCGGAGGCGAGCACCTGGCAGCGGGCGTGGAAGCGGCAGCCACCCGGGATCCGCGTCGGGTCCGGCGGCTCGCCCGTGAGCACGATCCGCTCGGGCGACTCCGGCAGCACCGACAGCAGGGCCTGCGTGTACGGATGGCGCGGAGCCGTCAGCACCTGCTCGACCGGCCCCGCCTCGACGATCCGGCCCAGGTACATGACCGCGACCCGGTCGGCGATGTTCCAGGCCAGCCCGAGGTCGTGGGTGACGACCAGCGCCGACAGGCCCAGGTCCGCGCGGAGCCGGAGCAGCAGCGCGAGGATCTCGCCCCGCACCGAGGCGTCCAGCGAGGCCACCGGCTCGTCGGCGACCAGCACCTTCGGGTTGAGGGCCAGCGCGCCGGCGATCACCACGCGCTGACGCTGACCGCCCGACAGCTCGTGCGGGTAGCGCAGGAAGAATCGCTCAGGGGGCCGCAGCCCGGCCCTGGACAGCGCCTCGGCCACGATCTCCCGTTCACCGGACAGGCCGTGGATGCGCGGCCCCTCGGCGACCGCCTCGTAGACGGTGTGCCGCGGGTTCAGCGAGCCCATCGGGTCTTGCAGGACGAGCTGCACGACCTTCCGGTACGCCTTGAGCGCCTTGGAGTGGTAGTCCAGCGCCGCACCGTTATAGACGACCGACCCCGACGTGGGCCGCTCCAGGCCCATCAGCGTGCGCGCCAGCGTGGTCTTGCCGCAGCCGGACTCACCGACGAGGGCCACGATCTCGCCCGCGCCGATCGCCAGGTTCACCCCGTCGACCGCGCGGGCCCGCCGCCCGCGCGAGGGGAACTCCACGTGCAGGTCACGGGCCTCCAGCAGGGTGGTGTGCCCCGTGGCGACGGTCTCCGAGGACGTCTCCGTCTCGGTCATGAGGCCTCCTCCTTCGCCCGTACGTGCACGCAGGCAGCGGTACGGCTGTCACCCGCGGGCCAGAGCCCGACATCCAGGCTCGCGCACTCCTCCAGCGCCACCGGGCAGCGCGGATGGAACGTACAGCCGGTGGGCAGGTCCATCGGGTCCGGCGGATCGCCGCCGAGGCCCTTGGGCGCCAGCCGTGACACCGGGTCGCCGACCGTGGGGAAGGCCGCCGCCAGAGCCCGCGTGTAGGGGTGCTTGGCCTCGTGGAACACCTCGCGCGACGGGCCGTGCTCCACGACGCGGCCCGCGTACATGACCGCGAGCTGCCCGCAGACGTCGGCGAGCACCGACAGGTCGTGCGAGATCATGATCAGCGAGATGTTCTGCTCGGCGATCAGCTCCTTGATCAGCGTCAGGACCTGGGCCTGGACCATCACGTCGAGCGCGGTCGTCGGCTCGTCGGCGATGATCAGCCGGGGCGAGCAGGCCAGCGCCATCGCGATCATCACGCGCTGCCGCTGGCCGCCGGACAGCTCGTGCGGGTAGCTGCGGGACCGCCAGGCGGGCAGGCCGACCTGTTCGAGCAGCTCGGCCACCCGCTTGCCGGCCTGGTCGGGTTTGGCCAGGTTGTGCACCAGCAGCGGCTCGGCGATCTGGTCGCCGATCCTGCGCACCGGGTTGAGACCGTGCTGGGCGCCCTGGAAGACGATCGACGCCTCGGCCCAGCGGACCGCGCGCATCCGGCCCCACTTCATGGCCAGGATGTCCTCGCCGTCGAACAGGATCCGGCCGGCGACACGGGCGTCACGCGGCAGGAGCCGCAGCAGCGCCATGGCCAGCGTCGACTTGCCGGATCCCGACTCACCGGCTACCCCGAGCGCCGCGCCCGACTCCAGCTTCAGCGACACTCCCCGTACGGCGGGCACCTCGCCGGAGGCGATCCGGTAGGTCACCGAGAGGTCGTCGAGTTCGAGGAGAGTCATGCGCCCGCCTTCCTGAGTCGCGGGTTGAGCACGGCTTCCAGCGCGCGTCCCACCAGTGTGAACGCCATGACGACGGCCAGGATGCAGAGGCCGGGAATGAGGATGTACCACCACGCGCCGTGGGCGGGAGCGTTGAAGTCGTAGGACGCGCGCAGCATCGTCCCCCAGGAGGTCTTGTTCGAGCTGACGCCGAGGAAGGCCAGCGTGGACTCGGTGACGATCGCGCTGGCGACCTCCAGCGTGGTGCTGGCCAGCAGCAGCGGCGCCACGTTCGGCAGCACGTGCCGCGTGGTGATGTGCCAGTGCCCGCCGCCGAGCGCCTTCGACCGCTCGATGTACGGCCTGGCCTCCACGGACAGCGTCTGAGACCTGATCAGCCGGGCGGTGGACGGCCAGGTGGTGATGCCGATGGCCACGATGATCGTGGCCGTGCTGCCGCCCAGGATGGCCGCCAGCACCAGCGCCGTGAGCAGCGAGGGCAGCACCAGGAACCAGTCGGTGACCCGCATGAGCACGGCCCCGATCCAGCCGCGGAAGTGCCCGGCGGCGATGCCGACGACCAGGCCGATCCCGATGCTCAGCAGGGCGGCGAGGAAGCCGACGAACAGCGACGTACGCGAGCCCCACCAGACCATCAGCAGGATGGACCGGCCGGACTCGTCGGTGCCGAACGGCGCCGCGAGGCTGGGCGCCGCGAACTCGTCGCCCGTGCCGCTCACCACGCTGGTCACGCCGTCGCTGATGAACAGCGGCGCGACCAGCGCCAGAAGGACCGCGGCGACGAGCACCACCAGCCCGGCCATCCCGGCCCGCTCTTGCCGGAAACTCCGCCAGAAGCGGCCGAGCGCCAGCCGCCTGCGGGACGTGGCCACGGCGGTCATGCCGACCTCACCCTCGGGTCGATGATGTGGTAGACCACGTCGGCCAGCGTGTTCATGAGGATCACGGCCACCGTGATCAGCATGAACGTGCCCTGCATGAGTGTGAAGTCAGGCACCCTGATCGCCTCGTAGAACAGCTGCCCGAGCCCCGGCCAGCTGTAGATCGTCTCGACGGTGACCGCGCCGCCGACCACGAAGCCGATGCGCATGAAGACCAGCGTCACCGTCGGCAGCAGCGCGTTGGGGACCGCGTGGCGGCGGCGCACCTGGTCGTCGCGCAGGCCCTTGGCGCGGGCCACGTTCACGTAGTCCTGGCTGACCTCCTCCAGCAGCGACGAGCGCATGACCAGCAGGTATTGGGCATAGACCACGGCCACGAGGGTCAGGCACGGCAGCACCATGTGCAGGCCCACATCGAGCACGTAGGCGAAGCCGTCGGGCGCGTCCACGCTCTCGATGCCCCGGGTCGGGAAGATGCCGGGAATCGGGCCGATCCCGACGCCGAACACCATGAGCAGGAGCAGTCCCAGCCAGAACGTCGGCATGGACCACAACACCAGCGAGACGCCCGTGGAGACCTGGTCGAAGCGGCTGCCGCGCTGCCAGCCGGCCCGCTGGCCCTGCCAGATCCCGAGGCCGACCGCGATGACCAGCCCCCCGCCCGCGAGCAGCAGCGTCGCCGGGAACCGCTCGCCGATGAGGCTGAGGACCGGCCGGTTGTACTCGTAGGAGGTGCCCAGGTCGAGGTGGAGCGTCTTGCCGACGAAGTCGAAGAACTGGTCGATCAGCGACTTGTCCAGGCCGAGCCGGTGCCGTTCCAGGGCGAGCTGCGTCGGGGTCATGTTGCGGCCCTGCGCCAGGTTGCGCACCGGGTCACCGGGGAGCAGCCGGAACACGAAGAACGTGCCGACGATCACCATCGCGATGCTGAACAACGCCCCGCCGACCTTCGACAGCGCGTACTTCAGCGTGCCGCGGTAGGCGGGGCGGTCATCACCGGAGCCCGCCGCCTGGACGGCGGGCTCCGCTGCTTCGAGCGGTGTGGTCATTCGCGCTCGTCGGCGACGCTCTTGCGACGCCGGGTCAGGAAGAACGCGGCGAGGCCGATCACCACGACGCCGCCGACGACGCCGGCGATGAGGCCGGTGTTGGAGCCGCCGTCGCTGCCGGCCGCACTGGTGCCGCCGGTGGCCTTGACGTCCATGGCGTAGAACGGATAGCCGCTGCTGCCGCCGTAGATCAGGCCCTTGTCCTCGGGGACCGGGGTGATGCTGGTGATGCGGTCCTTGCGGTAGCCCTCAAGGTCGTTCGGGTAGTAGATGGCGATCACCGGAGCGTCGGTGTAGAGGCGCTCCTGCATCTTCTTGATGATCTCGACGCGCTTGGCCCGGTCGAGCTCCTTGAGCTGCTCCTGGTAGAGCTTCTCGAAGGTCGGGTCACAGTAGAACGACTCGGTGCCGCCACCCTCGCCCGACGGGGTGGGCCGGCGGCTGCACAGGTGCGTGGCCAGGACCTCTTCGGGGTCGGGGTTGACCGACCAGCCGCTGATCGCGATGTCGTACAGTCCCGTGACGCCGGTCTGCTCGGTGAACTTGCTGGAGTCGAGCTTCACCGTGGTCAGCGTGACGCCGATCTCCTTGAAGAAGCCCGTCAGGTATTCGGCGAGCTTGTCCTCGATCGGGGTGTCGGTGTGGATGCTGAAGCGGAACTCCAGCTTCCTCTTGCCGTCGGGCATCGTACGGACGCCGTCGGCGCCCTTCTTGTAACCGGCGTCGTCGAGGATCTTGTTGGCCTTGGCGACGTCGTAGGTGACCTTCTGGTCGCCCGTGGCCTCCCAGAAGAACTCCTTGTACAGCGGCGGGATGATCGAACCGTCGGCAGGCTTGGCCAGGCCGCCCTGCACCTCGTCGGCCAGCTTCTGCTTGTCGATCGCGTAGTGCAGCGCGGTGCGCACCTTCGGGTCCTTCAGCGCGGGGTGACCGTCGCCGACAGGCTTGTTGTCCGTGGTGGTGGCACCGGGGTTGACCTCCAGGTACGCCGCGCGGCGGCCCTGGGTGTTCCACTGCTCGATGTTGGGGTCGCCCTTGATCGACTCGAAGTCCGGCGGCGTCATGCGGCCGATCAGGTCGATGTCACCCTTCTTCAGGCCGGCGATCGCGGCCTGCGGGTTGTCATAGAAGATGAACTGCAGTTCGTCGAGCTTGGGCCTGCCCCGCCAGTAGTCGGGGTTGGCCTTGAGCTTGACGTACTGGTCCTTCTTCTGCTCGACCGCGATGTACGGCCCGCTGCCCACGGCCGGGTAGACGTCGGCCTCGTACTTGGCCATGTCCGTGACCTTCTCCCAGACATGCTTGGGCATGATCGGGATCGGGTTCTCCAGCATGGACGCCTGCGGCGCCTTGGTCTTGATGACCAGGTCCTGGCCGTTGGCGGTGACGCTCTCGAAGTTCTCGACGGCCGGACCGTTGGCGGTCTTCGCGGCATCGTCGGTCATGACCTTGTTGAAGGTCCAGGCCGCGTCCTCGGCGGTGACCGGCTGACCGTCGGACCACTTGGTGCTGCGGATCTTGAATGTCCACGTGAGCCCGTCGGGCGAGGTCGTCCACGACTCGGCCAGATCCGGGCTGGGCTGCAGCGTCTTGGGGTCGGGCGTGGTCAGGAAGCTGTACATTTCGCGCTGGATCGCCGACGAGACCAGCCTGACCGCCAGGAAGGGGTTCATCGAGTCCATCGACTGCGTGGCGCCGATGCGGACGATCTTCTTCCCCGCTGCCGGTTCCGCGGCTTGGGCCGCCTGGCCCTGACCTGCGACTAATACCGCTACGCCCAGCAGAGCCAGGCGTGCGAACCATTTCCTCATTGTGCCTCACCTTCAGGCGGGGGTGTCCTGTGTAGAGAAAGGCACACCATACGAACACTGCGTGTCAACGAGTGCCGGAAAATTGTTTCACCTTCGTTTCCTTGAGCGGTGTAAATTTTCAGACCGACTCAAGAACTGACCCGTCGCTCAGTCTCAGGCGACGATCGACGTGCACGGCGTCGAGCATCCGCCGGTCGTGGGTGACGAGCAGCAGCGTGCCTGGATAGCTCGACAGTGCCGACTCCAACTGCTCGATCGCGGGGAGGTCGAGATGGTTCGTCGGCTCGTCCAGCACGAGTAGATTAACGCCTCTAGCCTGCAGCAACGCCAGAGCCGCGCGGGTACGCTCGCCGGGCGAGAGCGTGTCGGCGGGCCGCAGCACGTGCGCGGCCCGCAGCCCGAACTTCGCCAGCAGCGTCCGCGCCTCGGCGGGCGGCAGCTCCGGAGTCTGCGCGGCAAACGCGTCGAGCAGCGGCTCCCCGCCCTCGAACAGCCCTCTGACCTGATCCACCTCGCCGACCACCACGCCCGGCCCGAGGGTGGCGTGCCCCTCGTCGAGCGGGGTACGGCCGAGCAGCGCGGCCAGCAGCGTCGTCTTGCCTGAGCCGTTGGACCCGGTGATCGCCACCCGCTCGGCCCAGCCGATCTCCAGGTCGACCGGGCCGAGCGTGAACGCGCCCCGCCTGACCACCGCGCCGCGCAGCGTGGCCACCACCGCGCCGGAGCGGGGCGCGGCGGCGATCTCCATCCGCAGCTCCCACTCCTTGCGCGGCTCATCGACCACCTCGAGGCGCTCGATGAGCTTCTCTGTCTGGCGGGCCTTGCCAGCCTGCTTCTCTGTTGTCTCTATGCGCGTGTTGCGGCCGATCTTGTCGTTGTCGGTCGCCTTGCGCCGGGCGTTCCTGACGCCCTTCTCCATCCAGGATCGCTGTGTCCTGGCCCGGGACTCCAGCTGGGCACGGGTGTCGGCGTACTCCTCGAACCGCTCGCGGGCGTGCCTCCTGGCCACCTCGCGCTCGTCCAGATAGGCCTGGTAGCCGCCGCCGTACAGGCGGATCTGCTGCTGGGCCAGGTCCAGCTCCAGCACCTTGGTGACGGTCCTGGCCAGGAACTCCCGATCGTGGCTGACCACCACCGTGCCGGCCCGCAGGCCCTGGACGAAGCCCTCCAGCCGGTCGAGCCCGTCGAGGTCGAGGTCGTTGGTCGGCTCGTCGAGCAGGAACAGGTCGTAGCGGCTGAGCAGCAGCGAGGCCAGCCCCGCGCGGGCCGCCTGGCCGCCCGACAGCGAGGTCATGGGCTGCTCCATGTCCACGGGCAGCCCGATCTCCGCCGCGCGCTCCTCCAGGTCGGCGCCGCCGAGCGCGAGCCAGCGCTCCAGCGCGACGCTGTAGGCGTCGTCGGCGCCCGGCCGCGCCTCGACCAGGCCCTGGGTGGCGTCGTCCAGCTCCCGCTGTGCCTGCTCGACGCCGGTGCGCCTGGCCAGGAACCGGCCGACCGTCTCACCGGGGCGGCGCTCCGGCTCCTGCGGCAGGTGGCCGACCGTGGCCGTGGCCGGGCTGAGGCGTACGGAGCCCTGCTCGGGCCGGTCGAGCCCGGCCAGCAGGCGCAGCAGCGTCGACTTCCCGGCGCCGTTGGCCCCGACGAGCCCGATGACGTCACCGGGAGCCACCACCAGATCCAGGTTCGAGAACAGGATCCGCTCGCCATGCCCCGCCGCGAGGTCCTTCACCACCATCGTCGCGCTCATGTAGGCCGATGCTACTAACGTGAGCCAAATGTCTCGCTGGCCCGTGCTCGCCGCCGCCGTCGTCACCGTCCTGGCCGGGCTGGGGGTGCGGCTGCTGTGGGACGGACCGTTCGCCAAGTACGCGGGCGACGCGCTCTACACGGTCCTGATCTACCTGCTCGTCGTACTCGTCCTGCCGCGCGTCCGGCCGGTGTGGGCCGCGCTGGGGGCGACCGCGCTGAGCTGGGCGATCGAGTTCGCGCAGCTCTGGGAGATCCCGCCGCTGCTGCGGCCGCTGCTGGGCAGCACGTTCAACCCGCCCGACCTGTTCTGGTACGCCGTGGGCGCCGCGGTGATCTGTGCGGCGCATATGGGGTTCGCTGCGCATATAGCGGCGAGGTCCACATTTAGGTAAAGAACGGTCCTTACCAGCTCGAAACTCCGCTGTAACGCCTTGCCTGTGGGATGGAAATGGTCTAGAGATAGACCAAATTCAGAGCGTCCTCCGCCGCGCATCCCCCCAAGGAGACCTCAATGACCACAGAAGAGGATTCCAGGCGCCTCGCCGAGCTCGGTTACAAGCAGGAGCTGTCAAGGACCTGGAGCGGTTTCTCCAACTTCGCCATCTCCTTCTCCATCATCTCGATCCTCGCCGGCTGCTTCACCACCTTCGGCCAGGCCTGGAACAACGGCGGTCCCATCGCCATCTCCTGGGGCTGGCCGCTGATCTCCATCTTCATCCTGATCATTGGTCTCTGCATGTCGGAGCTGGTCTCCGCGTACCCGACGGCGGGCGGCATCTACTGGTGGGCCGCCACGATGGGCAAGCCGATCCACGGCTGGTTCACCGGCTGGCTCAACCTGATCGGCCTCATCGCGGTCACCGCGTCGGTCGACTACGGCTGCGCGACGTTCCTGAACATCACCATCAACCGGCTCACCGGCGGCGGCTGGGACGCCTCGCTCGGCAACGCGTTCCTGCTGTTCGTGATCATTCTGGTGCTGCACGCGCTGATCAACATCTACAGCCACCGGCTCATCTCCATGCTGCAGAACATCTCGGTCTGGTGGCACGTGGCGGGTGCCGCGATCGTGGTGGCGATTCTGATCTTCGCGCCGAGCCACCACCAGACGGTCGGCTTCGTCTTCACCGACACCATCAACAACTCCGGCTTCGGTGATGGCGACGGCGGCATACCGTTCTGGTTCTACGTGCTGCCGCTGGGCTTCCTGCTCACCCAGTACACGATCACCGGCTTCGACGCCTGCGCGCACGTGTCGGAGGAGACGCAGGGCGCCTCCACGGCGGCCGCCCGCGGGCTCTGGCAGTCGATCTTCTACTCGGCGATCGGCGGCTGGATCCTGCTGCTGGCCTTCCTGTTCGCCGCGACGAACGTGGACGAGATCAACAAGCAGGGCGGCTTCGTCGGCGCCATCTTCGAGACCGCGCTCTCCTCGCCGCTGGCCACCGCGATCTTCGCGATCTCCACGATCGGCCAGTTCTTCTGCGGGATGAGCTGCGTGACCTCGATGTCGCGGATGACCTACGCGTTCTCGCGAGACGGTGCCGTGCCGGGCTGGCGGCTGTGGTCGAAGGTCGACCGCAACCGGACGCCGGTCAACGCGATCCTCGCGGGCTGCGTGGTGGCCGCGCTGATCACGCTGCCCGCGCTCTGGGCGCCGGCGGGCTCGACCACTCCGGTGGCCTTCCTCGCCGTCGTGTCGATCGCGGTCATCGGGCTCTACCTGGCGTTCCTCATCCCGATCTGGCTGCGGCTGCGCATGGGCGACGACTTCCGGCCCGGCCCGTGGACCCTTGGCCGGAAATATCGGGTCATGTGCTGGATCGCCTGCATTGAGATCGTGATCATCTCGATCTACTTCATCATGCCGATCAAGCCCTCGGCGATCCCCGGCAACGAGGCGTTCACCTGGACGGACGTGAACTACGCGCCGGTCCTGGTCGGGGTCGTGCTGCTCGGCATCGCCCTGTGGTGGAAGCTGTCGGCCAAGCACTGGTTCACCGGGCCCCGCCGGACGATCGACGAACTGCCCATGCCTTGAGAGCGCTTGAAGCCTCTCAAGCCAAAGCCGCGGCTTAGGACGCTTCGAAGGCGGTGGCCACGGCCGCGCGGACGGTGTCCATGGACGTGGCCTCCAGCTCTCTCTTGAGCGAGGTCATGTCCACGTCGGGCATGCCGCAGGCGACCGCCCAGTGCCACGGCTCCAGGTCGCCGTCGACGTTGAGCGCGAAGCCGTGGCTGGTCACGCCACGGCTCTGCCGCATCCCGATGGACACGACCTTGCGCCCCGTCTCGGAGGTCCAGACGCCGGTCAGCAGCTCGGAGCCGGGCGGGGTGTCGCGGCGCTGCGCGGGCAGCCCCAGCGCGCCCAGGGCCTCGACCAGCCGGAGCTCGACCTCCCGCACGTAGTCGACGATGCCCTCCTCCTCGCCCAGCTTGACGATGAGGTAGCCGACGAGCTGGCCGGGGCCGTGGTAGGTGAGCTGGCCCCCGCGGCCGGTCTCGACCACGGGGATGCCGCGCGACGGGTCCGGCAGGTGGGTCACCGGCGTGCGGCGACCGACCGTATAGACCGACGGGTGGCTCAGCAGCCAGAGCGTATCCGGCCGCTCGTCTCGTTGGCGCTCACCGACGAGGTCGGTCATGCGCTCCATCGCCTTGTCGTAATCGACGAGCTCATCCTGGAGGAGTGTCAGCGGCCTAGCCCTCATGCGTTCCAGGATAGGACGCCCTAGTAGCGCTTCGGCTCCTCGGGGACGAGGATCCACATGGCCACGTAGACCACCCAGAGCGGGCCGGGGATGAGCGACAGCAGCAGCCAGAGGATCCGGACGAGGGTGGGGGGCAGCCCCATTTTGTCGGCGAGACCGCCGCAGACGCCGGCCAGGATTCTGTGCTCTCGTGAGCGGTACATCGTTTCCTCCGTGTGGTTGCACCTATCTGGAAAACGGATGTCCAGGCAGGAGATATCCCACTAGGCACCCTGAGAAAACCCTGAGAGGGTCAGCCACTCGTGCGCCTGGGCGAGGTGTTGGCTGGTCAGGCCCTTTCTTGGATCAACATGAATGAGCAGGAAATCATCGAGACCCTGAGTGCCCCTGAGATATTCCTCGTCCTCCAGCCACACCTGATCGTCGAACCACACGAACGGTCTGCGGCCCACATAGGCGGCTACGTGCGGCGTTTTAAACATTTCCCCGTACAAACCGCCCTGGTCCGATCCCGGTCCCATGGGGATGACGGGCAGCGCGGGCAGGCCGAGCCGGGGCCCGATCCACTCGTTGGCGTGCTCCTCCCAGGTCGTCGCCCAGACCAGCTCGGCCCCGGTGACCACGGCCAGCTCCAGCAGCCTGGTGCCGTGCCTGGCGTTGAGCTGCACGGTGTAGACGTGGTCGCCGACCGTGCAGTGGTAGCGGCGGAAGTCGGGCGAGGGCCGGCTGAACGGGTTGAGCACCCCGTCGACGTCGATGAGCAGCAGCGGCCTCACCGGACCGCCCGGTGTTCCTGCGGGCTGACGCCGCGCACCCGCTTGAAGGCCGCGCTGAGCGCGAACGGGCTGCCGTAACCGACCTGCCTGGCCACCGAGCCGACCGTCGCGTCGGGCTCGCGCAGCAGATCGGCGGCCAGAGCCAGCCGCCAGTCCGTCAGGAACGCCATGGGCGGCTCGCCTACCAGCTCGGTGAAGCGCCTGGCCAGCGAGGCCCGCGAGACGCCCACCTGCGCGGCCAGCGCGGCGACCGTCCAGGGGTGGGCCGGGTTGTTGTGCAGCATCCGCATGGCCCGGCCCACCACCGGATCGCTCTGCGCCCGATACCAGGCCGGCGCCTCGTGGGTGGCGAACCACGAGCGCAGCACGGAGATGAGCAGCAGGTCGAGCAGCCGGTCGAGGACCGCCTCCTGCCCTGGCTGGTCCTTGACGATCTCGGCGCCCAGCAGCGGGACGAGCGGGTCGCCCCGCTGGACCAGCAGTGTGGGCAGTGCCTCCAGCAGCCGCCTGCTCACCTCGCCCTCCATGAGGTAGGCACAGGTGATCATCACGGTCTCGCCGTCCGCGGCGTTGCCCCAGGTGCGTACGCCCTGGTCCATGGCTTGGGAGAGCGACTCACCGTCGATCGTGGTGCAGTGCTGGCCGGGGTGGATGACGATCTGCGGCGGCGTGGCGGGGCTGTCGGCCACCGTGTACGGCTTGGGCCCGCGGATGATCGCCACCTCCCCGGGACACATCCGGACGACGTCCCCCTCATCGGGCACCACCCACGCCTCCCCGCGCACCATCACCACCACCGTGAGCGGAGCCTCGTCCTGGATACGCAGCGACCAGGGCGGATCGAGCGTACAGCGGAGCATGAAGGCGCCCCTTGCCCGCGGACCGTCGAGGAGGGCGGCAAGCTGGTCCATGGGCTAGACGATCGCATATGGGATTGCGCTTCTCAACCATGGAGAGTCTCAGACTTCGGCGGCTTACTTGAGCCATGACAACTCTGGTACTGGGCGGCACGGGCAAGACCGGCCGCCGCGTTGCGAGCAGGCTCACCGTTCTCGACCACCCGTGGCGGATCGGCTCCCGCTCCGCGCGACCGCCCTTCGACTGGACCGACCGGTCCACCTGGGCTCCCGCGCTGGACGGCGTCGACTCCGTGTACGTGACCTACTATCCCGACCTCGCCTTCCCCGGCGCCCTCGAAGACGTCCAGGCCTTCACCTCGCTCGCCGTGGCCGGCGGCGTCGGCCGGCTGGTCCTGCTCTCCGGCCGGGGCGAGCCGATGGCCGAGGCGGCCGAGCAGGTCGTCCAGTCGTCAGGGGCCGACTGGACGATCGTGCGATGCGGCTGGTTCATGCAGAACTTCAGCGAGGGCTACCTGCTGGACCCGGTGCTCGAAGGGGTCATCGCGCTGCCGATCGCGGACGTGCCCGAGCCGTTCGTGGACGTGGACGACATCGCGGACGTCGTGGTGGCGGCGCTGACCCAGGAGGGCCACGGCGGCAAGCTGTACGAGCTGACCGGGCCGAGGCTGCTCACCTTCGCGGACGTGGCCGCCGAGCTGTCCAAGGCGACGGGCCGGGACATCGTCTACGTGCCGGTGACGGCCGAGCAGTTCGCGGCCGGGGCCCGCGAGCAGGGTGTGCCCGAGGACGAGATCGAGGGGCTGAACGGGCTGTTCGCCGAGGTCCTGGACGGCCGCAACGCGCACCTCGCCGACGGTGTCCGCCAGGCACTCGGCCGGCCCGCCCGGGACTTCACCGACTACGCCACCACCAACAAGTCAGCCTGGATCGTGCGCTGACGCACCAATCTGGCCGGATCCCAGCCGGGGCCGGGCACCGATGCCAGCAGCAGGCGCGTGCAGGGGGTGTTTGGGCTCGGCCAGCACCCGCGTCGAGCACTCACACCAACTGACCTCACTCCGCGAGCAACTGCTGGGCCCCCGTATCCGCTAGCCTCGCCTCGTCACTTACGCGGGTATGGGGAAGGTGTAACCGTGATCGGCTGGTTCGAAGCGGTGGTGCTGGGGCTGATTCAGGGCCTCACGGAGTTCCTGCCGATCTCCTCCAGCGCGCATATCCGCGTGGTGTCGGCGTTCTTCGGCTGGCAGGATCCGGGCGCCGCGTTCACGGCGGTGATCCAGCTCGGCACCGAGACGGCCGTCCTGATCTATTTCAGGAAGGAGATCTGGGAGATCATCTCCACCTGGACCCGCGCCCTGTGGACGCCCGACCTGCGCAGCCACTACGCGGCCCGCATGGGCTGGTACGTGATCGTCGGATCCCTGCCCATCGGCATCCTGGGCCTGGTGTTCAAGGACCAGATCGAGACGGTCTTCCGCGACCTGCGCCTGGTGGGCACCACACTGATCGTCTTCGGCATCATCCTCTGGTTCGCCGACCACACCGCCCGCAACAGGCTCACGCTGGAGAAGCACCTGAGCTTCCCGCACGCCATCGTCTACGGCTTCGCGCAGGCGCTGGCGCTGATCCCCGGCGTCTCCCGCTCCGGTGGCACGATCACCTCGGGCCTGCTGCTGGACTACCGGCGCGAGGACGCCGCCAAATACTCCTTCCTGCTGGCCATCCCCGCGGTCCTGTCGTCGGGCCTGCTGGAGGTCGCCCAGATCGGCGAGGGGCAGGCACCCGCCTGGGGGCCGACCATCGTGGCGACGGTCATCTCGTTCATCGTCGGCTATGCGGCGGTGGCCTGGTTCCTGAAGTACATCAGCCACCACCGCTTCACCGGGTTCGTCATCTACCGCATCCTGCTCGGGCTGTTCGTCATCCTCGCCGTCACCATCGGCTGGATCCCCGCCCAGGGCTGACGCCTCAGACAGACACCCTCTTACTGGACTCACTGGCCGAACCTGTCGGCTCCGGCCGATAGGTCACCAGCGTGAACAGCAGGGCCGCCAGCGCGAGCCCGGTGGCCAGCACGACCACGCCCGCCCTGCCGTACCCGTCGAGCGCCAGGCCGCCGGCGATCCCCGCCACGAACAACCCGACGTACTGCGCGGAAGACAGCAGCCCCAGACCGATCGGCACATTGTGCGGCATGGCGGCGACGGTCCTGTACTGCTGCGCCGGCGCGACCAGCCACCCGAGCGCACCCCAGCAGAGCGCCCACACCAGGGCGACCGGCAGAGCGAGGTTCGCGACCGGGATGAGCGCCAGGAACACCGTCGAGGCCGCCATGCCGATCAGCACCATCCGCCGCGGCCCATACTTGTCGGTGAACCGCCCGCCGACCTGATTGCCCACGACCCCGCCGATCCCCCACGCCCACAGGATGGCGGGCAGCGGCAGGTCGAACAGCGAGCCGATATAGGTATAGGCGGCGAACCCGGCGGCGAACAGCAGCAGCTGCGTCGTCAGCACCGCCACCACCCGCCGGTCGGCCAGCGGGGCGAAGCGGTCGGCCAGCCGTCCGGTGGCCTCGATCATGACGTCGGGCACCACGGCGGCCACCCCGACGAAGCCGAGCACACCGAGCGCGACCACGAGCCAGATCGTGGCCCGCCAACTCGACGCGGACCCGAGCCAGGTACCCAGCGGCACCCCGATCGCCGACGAGACGCTCAGGCCGCCCATCACCAGCGCGAGCGCGCGGCCACGGCGTTCCGGCGAGCTCAGCGCGTTGGCGACGCCGGAGGCGGTCGGCGTGAACATCGCCGCACCCGCCGCGGCGATGACGCGAGTGACCATCACCAGCGGGTACGTGGGCGCCAGCGCGGTCAACATGTTGCCCACCACGAACACGGCCAGCGCGATCAGCAGCACCCGCCGCCGCGACAGCCGCGCGGTCAGGGCGGCGAGCACCGGCGACAGCAACGCGTAGGCCAGCGCGAACACGGTCATCAGCTGGCCGGCCGCCGATAACGAGACGTCCAGATCCTGGGAAATGGGCGCCAGCAGCCCGGCGGTGACGAACATACCGGTGCCGACGGCGAAATTCCCGAGCGCGAGAGGATAGAGCCGACTGCTCACTGAGTCTCCTTCAGTTTGATGCTCATCAAACTGGACTATTGTTGGATTGTTGTCAAACAATGCGACGGAGGTAGGGTCGGAGCATGCGCCTGCTTCCACATCCGGCCACTGACGACATCCAGCTCACCGAGGTGTTGCGGGCGCTGTCCGATCCCATACGCATGGAGATCGTCATCCGTCTGGCCAGCCGCGGCGAGATAACGTGCACCGCGGCGGGCGACGACCTCGGCGTCCACAAGTCGACGGCCTCGCACCACTACCGGACGCTGCGCGAGTCCGGGGTGATCATGTCGAGGCAGGAGGGGCGGCTGAAGTACATCAGCCTGCGGCGCGACGGCCTCGACGCCCGCTTCCCCGGCCTGCTCGACGCGATCCTTGCGGCGGCTCATGTCCCCGTCTGACGCGCTGCCTCCGCCTGACGCGCTGCCTCCGTCTGACGCGCTGCCTCCGTCTGAAGGGCTGCCCATGTCTGACGGGCTGCCCATCCGGCATGTCCTGCCGGAGTTGCTCGGCGTGCTCGATCGCACCGGGTCCGCCGTTCTGACCTCGCCGCCCGGCACGGGCAAGACCACCGTCGTCCCGCTCGCCCTGGCGGAGACCGGGCTGCGGGTGCTGGTGGCGGAGCCGCGGCGGCTGGCCGTACGCGCCGCGGCCAAGCGCATGGGCGTCAGCTACACGATCCGCGGCGAGCGGCACACCGGCGCGAACCCGCTGGTGGAGGTCGTCACCACCGGCGTGCTCCTGCAGCGGCTCCAGCGCGACCAGGAGCTGGCCGGCGTGGACGTGGTGATGCTCGACGAATGCCACGAACGCCACCTCGACGCCGACACCGCGCTCGCTTTCCTGCTCGACGTACGGGACACGCTCCGCCCCGACCTGCGTCTCCTCGCCGCCTCGGCCACCGCGGACGCCGTCCCCTGGTCCCGCCTGCTCGGCGACGCGCCGATCGTGCGCGCGTCCGGGGCGACGCACCCCGTTGAGATCGTGTGGACGCCACCGGTACGCCCGGTCGCCCCACCGCACGGCCTCCGAGTCGACCCCGCCCTGCTCTCGCACGTGGCCCAGGTCGTACGGCAGGCGCTGGCGGAACGGGAGGGCGACATCCTGTGCTTCCTCCCCGGCACGGGCGAGATCGCCAGGGTGGCCGCGCTGCTCAGCGGCACGCTCTCGGGCGGCGGGCCCTCGGGCAGCGGGCTCTCGGGCGGTGTCGAGGTGCTTCAGGTGCACGGGCAGGCGCCGGCGCGGGTCCAGGACGCGGTGCTGTCGCCCGGGTCGGCGCGCAGGGTGGTGCTGGCCACGTCGGTGGCGGAGTCGAGCCTGACCGTGCCGGGGGTACGGGTGGTGGTGGACTCGGGCCTGGCCAGGGAGCCGCGTACCGACCACGCCCGGGGGCTCGGCTCGCTCACCACCGTACGAGTCTCGAAGGCATCGGCCGACCAGCGCGCCGGCCGGGCCGGGCGGGAGGCTCCCGGCACGGTGTACCGGTGCTGGACGGCGGCGGAGCACGAGCGGCTCGCCGACCACGCACGGCCGGAGATCGCCCTGGCTGACCTCACGGGGTTCGCGCTCCAGGCCGCCTGCTGGGGCGACCCGGACGCCTCTGGCCTCGCCCTGCTCGACCCGCCACCACCCGCCGCGATGACCGCCGCCACCCGCACCCTCCACACCCTGGGCGCCCTGGAACCAGTCCCCGGCACCACCATGCCCTCGTACGGGTCGGACGACGACACCGACCAGGTGACCGGCGACGACACCGACCGGGTGACCGGCGTCGACGCTGGCCGGGTAACCGGCGGCGGCACCGACCAGGCGACCGGTGACGGCGCGGGCCAGGCAACCGATGGCGGCGCCAGTCAAGTGACCGGTGACGGCGCCGGCCGGGTGATGTGGCGGGTGACCGCGCGGGGGCGGCGGATGGCGCTGGTCGGTGTGCACCCGCGCCTGGCCAGAGCGCTCCTCGACCTCGGCCCGCGCGCCGCCGAGGTGGTGGCGCTCCTGTCCGACCAGTTGCCCCGCGAGGCGGGTGACGACCTCGTGGAGATCTGGCGCTCGGCCCGCCACGGCCGCGACGGCTTCACCGCCCGCTGGCGCCAGGAGGTCCGCCGCCTCACCAGAAGCACCCCACCCCCGGACCGACCCGCCCCACCACCAGGCCGATCCGCCCCACCACCGAACCGGCAGACCGCCCTACAAGTCCAACAGGCCGCGTCACCGGACCGGCGGGAGATGACCGATGACGCGCTGGCCGGGCTGGCGGTGGCGTTGGCGTTTCCCGAGCGGGTGGCGCGGCGGCGTGGTGGCGGATACCTGATGGCGTCCGGCACCCAGGCGCAGTTGGCCGAGGGGTCGCGGCTCGGGGAGGCGAAATGGCTGGCCGTGGCGGTGGCCGACCGTCCCACCGGCTCGGCGTCGGCCCGGATCCGGCAGGCGGTGGTGATCGACGAGGAGACGGCCAGGCTGGCGTTCCCGGTGACCACCGAAGACGAGATCGCGTGGCGGACCCCGCCGGGCGAGCGCCGCGGCGACGTGTCCGCCCGCGTCGTCGAGCGGCTCGGCGCGATCGAGCTCTCCTCCACCCCACTCAAGAACGCCGACGTACGCGAGGCCATCCTGTACGGCCTGCGCACCGAGGACGTACTGACCTGGACCAAAGAGGCCACCGCACTCAGGGACCGCCTGGCGTTCTGCCATCGCGAACTCGGCGACCCGTGGCTCCCGATGGACGACCTGGCGGAGATCGCCGAACGCTGGCTGGAGCCGGAGCTGTCCCGCGCCCGCCGCCGCGCCGACCTGGAACGCATCGACGTGGCCACCGCCCTGAAGCGGCTCATCCCGTGGAGCCGCCGACTGGAGGAGGTGGCGCCCGAGCGCGTCGCGGTGCCCAGCGGCTCCCGAGTCCGTGTGGACTATTCGGGTGGGCAGCCGGTCCTGGCGGTCAAGCTGCAGGAGTTGTTCGGCTGGACGGAGACGCCGAGGATCGCGGGCGTGCCGCTCCTCGTACACCTGCTCTCCCCCGCCGGACGCCCGGTGGCGGTCACCGCGGACCTTGCGTCGTTCTGGCGCGAGGGCTACCGTGCGGTCCGCGCGGAACTACGCGGCCGCTACCCCCGCCACCCCTGGCCGGAGGACCCGCTGACCGCGGCCCCCACCCGCCGCACGAAATCGAGATGACCCGCACGGCCGGACGAACCGGCCGACGGACGAACCGGCCGACGGACGAACCAGGCGGGACAGACGAACCGGCCGATGGACCAGCCAGGTGGGACGGGAACCAACCGACGCATGAGCGAGGGGGGATGGAACCGAGATGACCGATGACCGGCTGCTTGAGGCGGCGCGTAACAACGCGGAGTGGTGCGACGCGGTGTGCCGCTCGCACGGATCCCCCGGCACGTTCAGCGCGCTGAGCTGGACCAACCCCGGCGTGACACCGACCTACTATCCAGATGCCGTCACCCTCTCCCCGGCGGGGACGTGGGACGACCTGCTGGCCGGAGTCGAGGGCAAGCGCAGCGCCTCGGTCAAGGACAGCTTCGCCGTGCTCCAGCCGCCACCCGGGTGGGACCTGCTGTTCGAGGCCAAGTGGATCCACCGCCCGGCCCCCACGGCGACCGGCAAGGCCATCACACCCCTGGCGACCGGCGAGGCCGTCGCCCGGGCAGCAACCGGCGAGGCCACTGCCCCGACCGGCGCGGTCATCGCCCCGGCGGCGACCGGGGACGTCATCGCCTGGGAGGTGGTCCGCGACGCGGGCGCACTCCGCGACTGGGAGCGCGCCTGTTTTCCGGCGGATGACGGGGATCTGTTCCGGGCGCCGCTGCTGCGCGAGGTCACCGTGCTGGCGGGCCGGATCGACGGCGACATCACGTGCGGGGCCGCGCTCAACGCGAGCGGCAGCGTCGTAGGCGTATCCAACGTGTTCGCCCTCGGCTGCGACCTGGACGCCGCCTGGTCGGGCACAGTGGCGATGGCGGCCGAGCTGTTCCCCGGCCGCCCACTGGTCGGCTACGAGACCGACCCGGCCCCCGCGTCCCGGCACGGCTTCACCCCGATCGGCCCGCTCCGGGTGTGGCTGAAGGCGTGATCCCAGACGCGCCACAGCCCCATCGGCGACCTCACAGCACGTCGTCCATGGTGGGGTTAGTCAGCACCTCGACCGTCTCCGACCCCACCCCCACATCCTTGAACCCGCTGGACGTGGCGACGCAGACCACCGGCCCGTCGAAGTCCCGCCCCAGCCTGCGGTAGGCGGCCAGCCCCGCGGCTCCCGAGAGCTCCTGCCACAGCCCCTGCCGGGCCAGCGCCCGCTGGGCTGCCCGCATCTCCTCGTCGGTGACCAGCAGCGCCTCGCCGTCGCTGTCGCGCACCGCCCGTACGCCCCGGTGGCCGCCCACCGAGCCGCCGATGCCGTACGCGTCGGTGTGCCCGAGCGAGACGATCGCGGCCGGCGCCCCCGTGGCGACGGCCCGCGCGTGGGGACCACCGGCGGCGGACTCGCAGGAGAACATGCGCGGCGTCGTGCCCGCCAGCCCGAGCCGGCGCAGCTCGGTGAACCCCTTCCAGACCCCGTAGAGCAGCTCCGCGTAGCCCGTCGGCGCGAACACCGCCGCCGGCACCCGGCCGAGCTGCAGGAACAGCTCGTACGCGATCGTCTTGTAGCCCTCGGTCCCGAACGGGTGCCCGGTGTGGGTGACGGTCAGGTTGCTGACCGGGTGGTAGCCGAGCCGGTCCACGATCTCGCGCATCAGCGGCCAGCGCGCCTCGACCGGCACGGCGAGCACCTTGGCCCCGTACGCGCGGACCAGCGAATGGACGGCGGGCGGCGCGTCGGCCGAGGCGAGCACGATGGCGGGCAGCCCGGCGCGGGCGGCGTACGCGGCGGCCGAGGCGCCGTGGTTGCCCGACGAGGCCACCACCACGCCCGGCGCCCCCGCGCCCACGGCCGCGCTGACCGCGACCCGGTTGAGCCGGTCCTTGTGCGACCAGGTGGGGTTGCGCGACTCGTCCTTGACGTACACGCCTTCCAGCGGGATCAGCGGCGTGCCGCCCTCGCCCAGCGTGGGCGCGTGCAGCGGCGGCAGCAGCGGCGACCAGCGCGCGAGGTCGGGGCCCGGCTCCTGCTCGAACAGGGTCGCGCTGACCCGGGCGTAGTCGTAGTCGACCTCGACCGGATAGGCCAACGACGCGGTGCTCGTCTTGGGGCAGCCGCGGGTCAGCGGCGGCCACAGCGGATACGTGATCGAGGGATCGCCCAGGGAGCGCTGGCCGGTGGCCAGAGATGGTCCGTTCACGCGGCCCAAGCCTAGACGCGCTATCATTGTGATATCACTTCGATAGCAAGGAGTCGGGATGGAACGACGTGCTTTCCGCTTGAACGGTTTTCTGGTCCTGCTCGTCCTGCTGGTGCTGGCCGGCGTGGCGGCCGCGGTCTCGCCGGAGGTTCTGGGCATCGGGTGGATCGTCCTCTTCGTACTGGTGGCCAGCGGGTTCACCGTGGTCAACCCGAACGAGGCGAAGGTGGTGCAGTTCTTCGGCCGCTACATCGGCACGGTCGAGGACGCGGGCTTCCAGTGGGTGCTGCCGTTCAGCAACAAGACCACGATCACGCTCAGGGTCCGCAACTTCGAGACGGCCAAGCTCAAGGTCAACGACGCCGACGGCAACCCGGTCGAGATCGCCGCGGTGGTCGTCTACAAGGTGACCGACGCGGCCAAGGCCAAGTTCGCGGTGGACGACTATGAGAACTACATCGCGATCCAGTCGGAGGCGGCGGTGCGCCACCTGGCCACCACCCACCCCTACGACTCGCACGAGCCCGCGCGCACCAGCCTGCGCGACGGCGCCGAGGTGGCCACCGAGCTCACCGCCGAGCTGCGCGAGCGTACCGAGCTGGCCGGGATCGAGGTGCTGGAGGCGCGCATCACGCACCTCGCCTACGCACCCGAGATCGCCCAGGCCATGCTGGTTCGCCAGCAGGCCGGGCAGGTCGTGGCGGCTCGCACCCGGATCGTCGAAGGCGCTGTGGGCATGGTCCAGCTCGCGCTCGATAGGCTGGCCGCCGAGCAGGTGGTGGAGCTGGATGAGGAGCGTAAGGCGCAGATGGTCTCCAACCTTCTGGTCGTCCTGTGCGGCGACCGGGCGATCCAGCCGGTGGTGAACACCGGCAGCCTGTATGCCTGAGCGCAAGAAGCTCCTGCTGCGCCTCGATCCGGCCGTCTACGACGCCCTCGCCAAGTGGGCGGCCGACGATCTGCGCAGCGTCAACGCGCAGATCGAGTACGCGTTGCGGCTCGCGCTGAAGCAGGCCGGCCGGGAGCCTCGCAACGAAGGGTGAAAACCCGCACACTTTAAGCATGTTGTGGACAGGCAGGTCCGCCATCGAGATCGCGACGGCCGTACGTCAGGGTGAGGTCACGGCCGCGGCCGTCGTCGAGGAGCACCTTCACGCGATCGCCGAGCGCGATCCAGGAGTGGGGGCGTTCCGGCTGGTCAGGGAGCGGGCCGTGGATGAGGCGCGGGCTGTGCAGAAGCGCCGCGACCTGGCGGAACTACCGCTGGCAGGTGTGCCCGTCGCGGTCAAGGACAACCTGGAGGTCGCGGGCGAGGCCACCCGCGGCGGATCCGCCGCGACGGCGGACACGCCCGCGCCCGAGGACCACGAGACGGTCGCCCGGCTGCGCGCGGCCGGCGCGGTGATCGTCGGCCTGACGAACCTGCCCGAGCTGGGCCTGGTCGCCTTCGGCGACAGCGCCTACGGCACCGTGCGCAACCCCTGGAACCTGGCCCGTACGGCCGGCGGCTCGTCGGCGGGCAGCGCCGCGGCGGTGGCGGCCGGGATGGTGCCGGTGGCGCTGGGCAACGACGGGATGGGCTCGCTACGCATTCCCGGGGCGTGCTGCGGGGTGTTCGCCATCAAGCCGGGCACGGGCCTCGTACCACCGCCGACGGAGACCTGGGGCGGACTCACCGAGAACGGCCCACTGGCCAGGAACGTCGCCGACCTGGCGCTGATGCTCTCCGTCCTGGCCGCCGACGAGGGCCTGGCCGAGTCCTGGCGCGGCGGCGAGCGGATCGAGCCCCGGCCGCGCATGCTCCGCTCGGTCTGGGCGGACGACGACGACGAGGTTTGGGCGCCCCGGGCACCGCACGAGATCCCGGAGCCCTTCGACCTGCGGGTGGCCTACGCCCCGCAGCCGCTGCCGGTGGGCCTGCCGATGGACCGGGAGTTCCAGGCGGCGGTACGCGCGGCGGCCGAGACCCTCAGAGTCGCCGGGCACACGGTCGTCGAGCACGACCAGCGCCTGCCGGCCGCGCTCGGCCCCGCCACGATCGCCACCTGGCTGACCCGCGCCTCCGGATCGGCCGCCGGCCTCGACCGCAGGCGCCTGGAGCCGCGCACCCGTGCGCTGGCCCGCGCGGGCCGGGTGCTCCACGCGCTCAGGCTGGACGGCGAGCGGGGCCGCGCCCGCTGGCACGGTTACGGCGCCGACCAGTGGTTCGGTGACGCCGACGTGCTGATCACGCCGACGCTGGCCGCCATTCCGCCGAAGGCCGACCGCTGGGGAGAGCGCGGGCTCTCGCGCAACCTGCTGGCCAACCTCAGGTACGCGCCCGCCACCGGCGCCTGGAACATGTGCGGCTGGCCCGCGCTCACCGTCCCCATCGCCACCCACTCCAGCGGCCTGCCGATCGGCGTCCAGCTCATCGCCCCACCCGGCGGCGAGCCGCAACTCCTCGGCCTGGCCGCCCAGCTGTCGGCAGCGCACCCACCGGTCCGGCCCCGCGGCTTCTCGAACTGACCCCGGCGCCCAGTCGAAAGAGGGCAACCGACGGCTTAGGCGGTCGATTCAGCTGAAGTCGGGCAGTCGGCGGCGGGTGTGGTCGATGAACGCCCGCGCGGCGGGCCCCGACGGCCCCGTGGCCCGCCAGACGAGCGCCATCCGGCCGCGCAGCCGCGGCTCGGTGATCTCCAGTACGTGCAGCTCGTCCTTCGCGGCGCCGACCGCCGACTCGGGCAGCACGGCCAGACCGAGCCCCTTGGCGGCGAGCTGCCCCAGCACGTACGGCTCGCTGGCCTCGAAGGCGACGTGCGGCGTGAACCCGGCGGCGGCGCACGCCTCGTCGAGAGCGGCCCGCAGGCCGGTGCCGTTCGGCAGGCAGATCAGCGCCCGATCCGCCAGCTCGCGCAGCGTGATAGCGGGCATCCCCGCCGAGTCGTGAGCGAGCCCGACGGCAGATGTCTTCGCCAGGTCGTGAGCGAGTCCGACGGCCGCCACCAATGCCTGGTCGACCACCACCTGCGCGTCGAGCCCCGGCGGCACGCTCGATCCGATGCCGATGAGGCCGAGGTCCATCCGCCCCGCCCGCACCGCCTCGATCAGGCTCTCCGGGTCGGACTCCTGGAGCGAAATCTCCACGGCCGGATGCCGTTCGTGGAAGTCGGCCAGCAGCCCGGGCAGGTCGAGCACCGAGGGCGCGGAGACGGCACCCATCACGACGTGCCCGCGCAGCAGCCCGGTGATCTCGTCGACGACCAGCCGGGCGGCGGCGACCGCCGCGAGAGCCGCCCGCGCGTAGGGCAGCACGGCCTCCCCCACCTCGGTGAGGCGCACCTGCCGCGCCGAGCGGTCGAACAGCGGCTGGCCCAGCTCCCGCTCCAGCTGCCGGATCTGCGCGCTCACTCCGGGCTGGGCCACGTGGAGCCGGGCCGCGGCCCGGGTGAACCCGGCCTCCTCGGTCACGGCCACGAAGTACTCAAGCTGCCGGAGTTCCATAAGCAAACATGCTAGCAGCCAGACAATCCATCTCTTTGACTTCTGGATGGGCCGGACACAAGCTGAACCACATGGACATTCTGAAGGGCCCGGTGTTCCGACCGGGTGATGAGGGATATGACGACGAGCGGGCCGGTTTCCAGGCCCTCGCCCGGCACCGGCCGGACGTGATCGTCGGCGCGACGGACGCCGCCGACGTACGCGCGGCCGTGGTCATGGCGGCGGCGAACGGGCTGCCGGTGGCTGTGCAGGCCACCGGGCACGGCATGCCGATGGCGGCCGACGGTGGCCTGCTCATCAGCACCCGCAGGATGACCGGCGTACGAGTAGACGCCGAGACGGCGACGGCCAGGATCGAAGCGGGCGTGCGCTGGGCGCGGGTCATCGAGGAGGCGGCCCGCCACGGGCTGGCCCCGCTGTCCGGCTCGGCCCCGTCCGTCGGCGCCGTGTCCTACACGCTCGGAGGCGGGCTCGGACTCATGGCGCGCCGCTATGGCTACGCCGTCGACCAGGTGCGCGCCGTCGAGGTGGTCACCGCCGACGGCGTACTCAGGGAGGTGACGGCCGCGACGGAGCCGGACCTGTTCTGGGCGCTGCTCGGCGGGCGCGGCAACTTCGGGGTGGTCACGGCGCTGGAGATCGGCCTGGTTCCGGTGACCAGTCTGTACGGGGGCGGCCTGTTCTTCGATCTCGCCACCGACGTGGTGAAGCGCTGGGCCGAGTGGACGCTGGACCTGCCCGAGGAGATGACCTCGTCCATCGCGGTGATCCCGTTCCCGGACGCGCGCTGGACAAGCCCGGCCTCGGGCCCGTGGTCAACCGCGACGCCCAGTATCAGGTCGGCGTCCTGTCCCGGCTCGCGCCGGGCGGCGACCCCGGCGAGGTGCGCCCGCTGCACGAGGGCGTCCGCGAGGCACTGTCGCCGTGGGACACCGGAGGCCGCGGCCTCAACTTCCTGTACGGCGAGAACACCACGCCCGACCAGGTCCGGCTGGCCTACGACCCGGACGACTACCGGCGGCTGGCCGCGCTGAAGGCCGTGTGGGATGCCGGCAACCTGTTCCGGCTCAACGCCAACATCCCACCGGCGTGACAGGACTCAACGCCGACATCCCACCCGCCTGACGGGACTCAACGCCGACATCCCACCCGCCTGACGGGACTCAACGCCGACATCCCACCCGCCTGACGGTCAGACCCCCATCGGGTGCCAGACCGTCTTCGTCTCCAGGAAGCGCGTCATGCGGGTGAGAGCCGGCGCCGCCCGCCAGTCCTCGTCCGGCGACGGGCGCTGGACCCGCTTGAGGTTCTCCGCCGCCGCCTGCTCGCAGGTCAGCGCCAGGTCGGCGTCGGACACACCGGTCAGGTCCAGCCCGTTGACGTCCATGTGGGCCGCCAGCCAGGGCGCGAGCTCCCGCTGATGACCCGTGAGAACGTTGACGACACCGCCCGGCAGGTCCGAGGTGGCCAGCACCTCCGCCAGGGTGATGGACGGCAGCGGTGTCCGCTCGGAGGCGATCACGACGCACGTGTTGCCCGTCACGATCACTGGCGCGATCACCGAGATCAGCCCCACCAGCGGGTCCTCGGGCGCGACCACGCCGACGACCCCCGTGGGCTCCGGTGAGGAGAGGTTGAAGTACGGGCCGGCGACCGGGTTGGCTGTGCCGTGCACTGAGGCGATCTTGTCCGACCAGCCCGCGTACCAGACCAGCCGGTCGACCGTGGCGTCCACGGCCTCCAGTGCCGCCTTCTTGCCGCCGCCCAGCTCCTCGGCGAACTGCGCGCGGCGGCCCTCCAGCATCTCGGCGATCCGGTAGAGGATCTGGCCCCGGTTGTAGGCCGTGGCGCCCGACCAGCCGGGGAACGCCTTGCGCGCCGCCACCACGGCGTCACGGACGTCCTTGCGAGAGGCCCGCGAGGCGTTGGCGAGGAAGTCGCCCTTGGACGAGGTCACGGCGTAGGACCTCCCGCTCTCGGAGCGCGGGAACGCCCCGCCGATGTACAGCTTGTACGTCTTGCGAACGGCCAACCTACTCATCGCCGCGCCCCCTCCGCATGGTCTCCTCCGACATCTCGACCGGCACGAAGACCTGGCCGCACCGGCTCACCCCGCAGCGGTGGGCGTACCAGCCGGTGCGTACAGGCCTTCCGGCGCGGGCGAAGGCGTGGCCCCGCGTGGCCTGCGCCCGCCGTCTGCCCCGGCGGGTACGGCGGTGCTCACACATCAAGGTAGGCCTCCAACCCGAGCAGCCCGCCCTCGCGGCCGTATCCGGACTCCTTGTACCCGCCGAACGGCGCGGCCGGGTCGAACCGGTTGAACGTGTTGGCCCAGACCACTCCGGCCCTGAGCTTGTCGGCCATCCACAGGATGCGCGAGCCCTTCTCCGTCCAGATCCCGGCGGACAGCCCGTACGGCGTGTTGTTGGCCTTCTCCACGGCCTCGGCCGGGGTGCGGAACGTCAGCACCGACAGCACCGGGCCGAAGACCTCCTCCCGGGCGATGCGGTGCGACTGGGCCACGCCGGTGAAGACGGTCGGCGGGAACCAGAAGCCCTTGTCGGGCAGGTCGCAGGCGGGCGACCAGCGCTCGGCCCCCTCCTGTTCGCCGAGGTCGCTGAGCGAGCGGATCTTCGCCAGCTGCTCGGCCGAGTTGATCGCGCCGATGTCGGTGTTCTTGTCCAGCGGGTCGCCCAGCCGCAGCGTGCCGAGGCGCCGCTTGAGCGCCGTCAGCAGTTCGTCCTGGATCGACTCCTGCACCAGCAGCCGGGAGCCCGCGCAGCACACGTGCCCCTGGTTGAAGAAGATGCCGTTGACCACGCCCTCGACGGCCTGGTCGAGCGCGGCGTCGTCGAAGACGATGTTCGCGGCCTTGCCGCCCAGCTCCAGCGTCAGCTTCTTGCCGGTGCCCGCGACGGTCCGGGCGATGATCCGGCCGACCTCGGTGGAGCCGGTGAAGGCCACCTTGTTCACGTCGGGGTGGGCGACCACGGCGGCGCCGGTCTCGCCCGCTCCCGTGACGATGTTGACGACACCGGGCGGCAGGTCGGCCTGCTGGCAGATCTCCGCGAACAGCAGGGCCGTCAGCGGCGTGGTCTCGGCCGGCTTCAGCACCACCGTGTTGCCGCAGGCCAGCGCCGGGGCGATCTTCCAGGCCAGCATGAGCAGGGGGAAGTTCCACGGGATGACCTGCCCGGCGACGCCGAGCGGCCGGGGGTCCGCGCCGAACCCGGCGTACTCCAGCTTGTCGGCCCAGCCGGCGTAGTAGAAGAAGTGCGCGGCGACGAGCGGCAGGTCCACGTCGCGCGACTCGCGGATGGGTTTGCCGTTGTCGAGCGACTCCAGCACGGCCAGTTCGCGGGCGCGTTCCTGGATGATGCGGGCGATCCTGAACAGGTATTTGGCCCGTTCGGTCCCCGGCATCGCGCTCCAGACCCCGAACGCCTTGCGCGCGGCCTGCACGGCCCGGTCGACGTCGTCGGAGGAGGCCGTGGCGACCTCCGCCAGCGTCTCCTCCGTCGCCGGATTGATCGTCTTGAAGGGGGAGCCCGAGCCGTCCGCGAACTCGCCGTTGATGAACAGCCCGTACGACGGCTTGAGATCGACGATGTCGCGCGACTCGGGCGCCGGTGCGTATGCGAAGCTCGCCATCATCAGTCCAAGGTGAAGTAGTCGGGGCCCGCGTAACGGCCGGTGGTGAGCTTCTGGCGCTGCATCAGCAGGTCGTTCAGCAGCGACGACGCGCCCAGCCTGAACCAGTCGGGCGACAGCCAGTCCTCGCCGGCGCTCTCGTTGACCAGCACGAGGTTCTTGATGGCGTCCTTGGTGGTGCGGATGCCGCCGGCCGGCTTCACGCCGACCTGCCGGCCCGTCTGGTCGCGGAAGTCGCGCACCGCCTCCAGCATGATCATCGTCACCGGCGGCGTGGCGGCCGGGGCCACCTTCCCGGTGGAGGTCTTGATGAAGTCGGCGCCGGCCAGCATCGCCAGCCAGGAGGCCCGCCGTACGTTGTCGTAGGTAGACAGCTCGCCGGTCTCCAGGATCACCTTCAGATGGGCGGAGCCGCAGGCGGCCTTCACCGCGACGATCTCCTCGTACACCTTGAGGTAGTCGCCGGACAGGAACGCGCCGCGGTCGATCACCATGTCGATCTCGTCGGCGCCCGCGGCGACGGCGAGCGCGGTGTCGCTCACCTTGACCTCCAGCGAGGTACGCCCGCTCGGGAAGGCGGTCGCCACGGAGGCGACCTTCACCCCCGAGCCGCGCAGCGCGCCGGCGGCCACGACCACCAGGTCGGGATAGACGCAGACGGCCGCCACCCGGGGCGCTCCCTCGCCGGGGTGCATCGCCTTGGTGCACATCGCACGGACCTTGCCGTGCGTGTCCGCGCCCTCCAGCGTGGTGAGGTCGACCATCGAGATGGCCAGGTCGATCGCCATGGCCTTGGCGCTGGTCTTGATGGAGCGGGTGCCGAGCATCGCCGCTCGCTGGTCCGCGCCGACCCGGTCGACACCGGGCAGGCCGTGCAGGAATGCTCGCAGCGTCGCGCCGGACGAGCCGACGTCGGCGAGCGAGGTAGTCACAGTTGACACCTCCACAGGATCGCCGACCAGGTGGGCTACCTCCAAACCGGATCTATAAGGCGGCATAAGCGCATCTCCTAGGTACTCCCTGGCCTGGAGTTTCCCGGGAGATAGGGCATCCGCCCGATGTGGCGGTAGGGGCCTTAGCCCGAACCTTAAGAGTGTCAGCAAGGAACAAGAAGGAGACACACCACCATGAGTCCCGAGATCGAATACCAGATCATGAAGAGCCACGTCAACGAGCTGCGCCAGGCGGCCGCCCGGCACCGTCAGGTACGCGAGGCACTGGAGGGCAACAAGTCCGAGCGCCGCTCGCTGTTCGGCAAGCGCCGCTCCTCATGACCGCCCCACAAGCGCCCGGCCGCAACCTCCCTCGCGGCCGGGCCACCGTCCCTCCCTAGCGGCCAAGCCGTGCGTCAATGTGCCATAAATGCGTCGAAAGCGGCTGGTGAGGCATGACATGCTGGACGACATGCTGGGACGTTCGGTAAGTCCCGTCTTCGTGGGGCGGGAAGAGGAGCTCACGGCCCTCTCTCAAGCCTTCGACGAGGCCCGGAAGGGCGCCGCGACAGCAGTGCTGGTCGGCGGTGAGGCGGGAGTGGGCAAGACCCGGCTGGTGCAGCGCTTCGCCGAGCAGGCGGCGCGGAGCGGCGCTCATGTGCTGTACGGCGGGTGCGTCGAGCTCTCCACGGAGGGCTTGGCCTACGCGCCCTTCACGGCTGCCCTGAGGCAGCTGGTCAGAGAGCAGGGCACCACCCAGGTCGCCGCGCTGCTGCCGGGCGGCGCCGAACGCGATCTGGCCCGGCTGCTCCCCGAGTTCGGCGAGCCCAGCGGCGACGGCGAGACCGACACGGGCCGGGCCCGCCTGTTCGAACAGTTCCTGACACTCCTCCAACGGCTGGCCGGCAACCGGCCGACGATCCTGCTCATCGAGGACATCCACTGGGCCGATCGGTCCAGCCGCGACCTGATCGCCTTCCTCAGCCGCAACCTCGGCACCGCGCAGATATTGATCGTCATGACCTACCGCTCCGACGACCTGCACCGCCAGCATCCGCTCCGGCCGGTGCTCGCCGAGCTGGGCAGGGTCAGCAGCGTACTCAGGCTCGACCTGCCCCGCCTGTCCAGGGACGAGGTCGCCCTGCAGATGGCCGGGATCCTGGGCAGCGACCCCGGATACCCCAAGGTGCAGAAGGTCTACGAGCGCAGCGAGGGCATCCCGCTGTTCGTGGAGGCCCTGCTGGACTGCGGCGAGGACTGCGCGTTCCCCGAGTCGATGCACGACCTGATACTCGGCTCGGTCGAGCGGCTGCCCGAGGAGACCCAGCGTGTGCTGCGCATCGCCGCCGCGGGCGGCATCAGGGTCGGCCACGCCCTGCTCGCCGCGGTCAGCGGCCTGTCCGACCTGGAGCTGGAGGCCGCGCTGCGGTCGGCCATCGCCGGGAACGTGCTGCAGATCGCCGACAACCGCGCCTACGTCTTCAGGCACTCCCTCATCCGCGAGGCCGTACACGACGAACTGCTGCCCGGCGAGCATCAACGGCTGCACTCGCGCTACGCCGAGGAGATCTCCCGCGACCGCAAGCTGGTGCCACCGGGCCGGGCCGCCGTGGAACTGGCCCACCACTGGTACGGCGCGCGCAACGACCTCTGGGCGCTGATCTCGGCCTGGGAGGCGGCCCAGAAGTCGTTCGGGGCCTTCGCCTACACCGAGGCGATCCCGCTGCTCGAACGCGTACTCATGCTGTGGGACCGGGTTCCGGACGCGGCCGAGCGCATCGACGCCGACCACACGGCGGTGCTCGAACGGGCCAGTGAGGCCGCCCACGCGGGCGGCGAGCTCGACCGGGGCATCAAGTTCGTCAAGGCGGCCTTGGCGCAGCTCGACGAGACCCAGGAGCCGGCCCGGGTCGCCACGCTGATCGTGCGCTGGGCCAACCTCAAGATCTACAAGGGCAAGACGGGCGTCCTCGACGACTTCCAGCACGCACTGCGTCTGGTGCCCGAGCCGAACCTGGCCCGCGCGAGCGTCATCATGCCGATGAGCCAGCACCTGATGCTCCGTGGCGACGTCAAGGAGGGCACCCGGCTCATCGAGGAAGGTCTGCGCCTGAGCAGGGATCTCGGCGACAAGTGCCTCGAAGGAGACCTCCTGCTGAACCTGGCGCTCGGCCACTCGATCGACGGTGACACAGAGGCGACGCTGGCCACCAACCTGCGCGCGCTGGAAATGGGCCGTCAGGAGAGCTCGGGACGGCTCATCGCGCGGGCGATCGGCAACAACATCGACGCGCTGAGCGATCTGGGGCGCTCCGAGGAAGCCCTCGCGCTGGCCGACGAGGGCTGGCAGCTGGCCAAGCAGTACGGCCGGATGCGGCTCAACGGGCTGTTCATCCTCCTCAACAGGGCCGAGGCGCTGGAGGCCATCGGCCGCTGGGACGAGGCCCTCGAGACCATCGGGCAGGCGCTCCGCTTCGGTCCCGTGCTGCGCACTTACAACCACCTGCTCCGCGTACGCGCCGACATCGCGCTGGCCAGGGGCGAGCTCGCGGTCGTCGAAGGCATCCTGGCGGAGCTGGGCGTGCTCAAGGAGCGGCCCGAGGAGTTCCTTCAGGACGTCACCAACAGCACCCGGCTGCGCATCGGCTGGCACCTGTTCAAGGGCGAGTCGCTGGCCGCACTGGCCATGGCCGAGCGCATCCTGTCGTTGTCGTCGCAGTCTCCGTCGTCGCAGTCTCCCAAAGCCATGCTGGGCTGGCGGCGGCTGTCCCTGCTCACCCTGGTCTGCGACACCGCCGAGGACGCCGAGCCCGACCGGGTCCGCGCGGTACGCGAGCAGGCCGCCAAGGTGGCCGCGAGCCTCAAGGTCAGCGGGCCGGTGGCGGAGGCGTACAAACTGACGTACTCGCGCGACTTCGACGCGGCGGCGGCCGCCTGGGAGCGGCTCAAGCGCCCGCACAACCAGGCCAAGGCCCTCGTCAGAGCGGCCACCGTGGTGGCGCGGACGGGCGACAGGGAGGGCGCGGCGACCCGGCTCGCCGTGGCCGCGCCGCTGGCCGCCGCGCTGCGGGCGACGCCGCTGATCGACGAGATCGAGGCGCTCTCCCGCCGCGTCGGCGTCGTCCAGCAGCAGGCGACCGTCCCCGAACTGCTCACGCCGCGCGAGACGGAGGTGCTCCGGCTGGTGGCGCTGGGCCGTACGAACCGGGACATCGCCGCCGAGCTGTTCATCTCGGCCAAGACCGTCAGCGTGCACGTGTCCAACATCCTGGCCAAGCTGGGCGTGACCACCCGCGGCGAGGCAGCCGCGGCCGCACACCGACTCTCCCTGCTGTCCCGCTAAGGCTGGCTCGCTAGAAGGCCGTCTCCCCCAGGTCTCGGCGGAGGAACTCGGCGGTGTGGGAGCCGGTCGCCGCGAGCAGTTCGCGCGGCGTGCCTTCGAAGAGCACTCGGCCGCCCTGCCCGCCGCCCTCAGGCCCGAGGTCGATCACCCAGTCGGCGTTCTTGACCATGTCCAGGTCGTGCTCGATGACGACGACCGAGTTCCCGGCGTCGACGAGCCGGTCCATGATGTCGAGCAGCCGCTTCACGTCCGACATGTGCAGGCCGGTGGTCGGCTCGTCCAGGACGTACACGGTGCCGCTCTTGTGCAGTTCGGTGGCCAGCTTGATGCGCTGGCACTCGCCGCCCGACAGCGTGCTGAGCGGCTGGCCGAGCGTGAGGTAGTCGAGCCCGACGTCGTTGACCGCCCGCAGCACCCGTGTGAGTTTCGGCTGCGGGAAGAACGCGAACGCCTCGGCCGCCGTCATCTCCAGCACGTCACTGATCGACTTCCCGTCGAGCTTGTGCTCCAGCACCTCCGGCCGGAAGCGCCGCCCCTGGCAGACCTCGCAGGTCGACTTCAGCCCGTCCATGAACGCCAGGTCGGTGTAGATGAGGCCGAGACCCTGGCAGGCGGGGCAGGCGCCCTTGGAGTTGGGGCTGAACAGCGAGGCGCTCACCGAACCGGCCCGCGCGAACAGCCGCCGGATCTCGTCCAGCATCCCGGTGTAGGTGGCGGGGTTGGAACGGCGCGAGACGCTGACGGCCGACTGGTCGATGACCACCGCCTCGGGATGCCGGCTCAGGAACACGTCGTTGACCAGCGTGCTCTTGCCGGATCCCGCGACGCCCGTCACGACGGTGAGCACGCCGGCGGGGATGTCGACGGTGACGTCCTTCAGGTTGTGCGTGCTCGCGCCGGCGATCGTCATCGCGCCCGTGGGGCGCCGGTAGTCGGTCTTCAGGGGTAGTCGCTGCTTCATGTACCGACCGGTCAAGGTGCCCGCCTCGGGCAGCGCCGCCGCGGTGCCCTCGTACACCACCTGCCCGCCGTGCGTCCCGGCGCCGGGGCCGATGTCCACGACGTGGTCGGCGATCCTGATCACCTTGGGATCGTGCTCGACGACGATGACCGTGTTGCCCTTGTCACGCAGCTTGCGCAGCAGCGTGTTGAGCCGTTCGACGTCGCGCGCGTGCAGCCCGACGCTCGGCTCGTCGAAGACGTACATCATGTCCGTGAGGCTGCTGCTGAGGTGCCGCACCATCTTGACGCGCTGTGACTCGCCGCCCGAGAGCGTGGCGGTCTCGCGGTCGAGGCTGAGGTAGCCGAGGCCGATCGTGACGAGGTCGCGCACCCGCTCGATCAGGCTCGCCACCACGGGAGCGCCCACCGGATCGGTGAACCCGGCGAGCACCTCGACGAGCTCGGTGGCCTCCATCGCGGCGAGCCGGGCGATGTTGAAGCCGTCGATCTCGCAGCCGAGCACCTCCTGGTGGAGCCGGGCGCCCGCGCACAGCGGGCAGGTGGCCGTCGTGACGTACTCCTGGAAGAGCCGGCGGTTGGCGTCGGACATCTCGGCGACGTCCTTCTTGATGTACAGGCGGGTGAACCGCTCGACCACGCCCTCGTAGCTGGAGTTGATCGTGCCGCCCTGCCACTCCAGCGGCACCTTGGTCTGGGCGCCGTACAGCAGCGTCGCCCATTCCCGCTCGTCGTAGTCGGCCAGCCTCTTGTCGTTGTCGAACAGGCCGGAGTTGGCGTAGATCTTCCAGTACCAGGTGCCGACCGCGAAGTGCGGGTGCAGGAGGGCCCCTTCGTTCAGCGACCGGGACCTGTCCAGGAAGACGTCGAGGTCGAGCGCGACCGTCCTGCCCAGGCCCTCGCATTCGGGGCACATGCCTTGAGGATCGTTGAACGAGAAGGCGTTGGAGTAGCCGACGAACGGCTTGCCGGCCCGCGAGAACAGCAGTCTCAGCAGCGAGTAGATGTCGCTGATCGTGCCGACGGTCGAGCGCGAGCCGCCGCCGAGCCGCTTCTGGTCGACCACGATCGCGGCGGACAGGTTCTCGATCACGTCGACGTCCGGCTGCCCGTATTTCGGCAGCCTGTTGCGGGCGAAGGTGGTGAAGGTCTCGTTGAGCTGACGCTGCGCCTCGGCGGCGAGAGTGTCGAACACGATGGACGACTTCCCGGACCCCGATACGCCGGTGAAGACGGTGATCTGCCCCTTCGGGATGCTCAGGGAGATGTCGCGGAGATTGTTCTCGCGCGCGCCGATGATCTGGATACGGGACGTCTGCAACGCCACTCCTCGACCTCGATAAACTCCGTACGCAGTACATCGTACTATGTACGGAGTTATGCTGAGTGAGAAGATGGATGACGTGCCGCCCACGATCGCCCGGACCAGCGCCGGAGACCCCGCCCGCACCATAGAGCTGCTCTGGAGGCGGCCGGGAGCGCGACCGGCGCAGCGCGGGCCACGTCAGGGCCACACGGTCGACGAGGTCGTCGCCGCCGCGATCGCCGTCGCCGACGAGGAGGGCCTCGACGCCACGACGATGCGGCGGGTCGCCCAGGCGCTCGGGATCGGCACCATGTCGCTCTACACGTACGTGCCGGGCAAGGCCGAGCTGCTCGACCTCATGCTCGACACGGTCCTCGGCCAGATGCCGCGCCCCGACCTGTCGGAGCTGCCGTGGCGGGCGCGGCTGGAGGCGGTGGCGCGGGCCAACCTCACGCTGTACGAGCGACACCCGTGGATGCTCACCGTGTCCACCACACGCCCGCCGCTCGGCCCGGGGGTCTTGGCCAAGTACGAGCACGAGCTGCGGGCCTTCGAAGGGCTCGGCCTGGACGACGTGGAGATCGACGCCGCCCTGACCTACCTGCTCGGCTTCGTGCACTCCTCCGCCCGCTCGGCCGCCGACCAGCGGGCCGCCCGGAGCGACGCGATGACCGACGAGCAGTGGTGGGCCGTCAGCTCTCCGCTGCTCGCCCGCGTCTACGACGAGGCCGCCTATCCGACGGCCAGCCGGGTCGGCGCGGCCGCCGGAGCGGCCCACAACGCCGCCTACAGCGCCGGCCACGCCTACGAGTTCGGCCTCCAGCGCGTCCTGGACGGCCTCCAGGTCCTCATCGAACGACGCTAGAGCGGCGCCCCGTGGGAACCGTGCCGGTCGGTCGGTGCCATTCCAAACGTACGGTGACGCGAACGGTGGTGAGGTCAGGCGAGGGCGACCAGATCGCGGTAGTCCTCGCTCCACAGGTCCTCGTCCGCGTCCGGCAGCAGCAGGACACGGTCGGGGCGGAGGGCGTCGATGGCGCCCTCGTCGTGGGTGACCATCACGATCGCGCCTGGGTAGGAGCCGACGGCGGCCAGGACCTCGTCGCGGGAGGCGGGGTCGAGGTTGTTGGTCGGCTCGTCCAGAAGCAGCACGTTGGCTCCGGAGTGGACCAGCCCGGCCAGTGCCAGGCGGGTCTTCTCCCCGCCGGAGAGCACCCCGCAGCGCTTGTCGGCATCGTCCCCGCTGAACAAGAACGCGCCCAGGACCCGTCTCGCTTCACCATCCGTCAGGTGAGGGGCGGCGTCCGACAGGTTCTGCCGGACCGTGCGGGCGGGGTCGAGGGTGTCGTGCTCCTGGGCGAAGTAGCCCAGCCGCAGCCCGTGCCCGTGCACCACCCGTCCGGCATCCGGCCGCTCCTGGCCCGCGAGGATGCGCAGCAGGGTGGTCTTGCCCGCGCCGTTGAGGCCGAGCACGACCAGGCGGCTGCCCCGGTCCACGGCCAGATCGACGCCGTCGAGGACCTGGTGGCCGTCGTAGGACTTGGCAAGGCTGACCGCGCCGAGCGGCATCCGGCCGCACGGCTCCGGTTCGGGCAGCCGGATCCGGGCCACCTTCTCGGTGCGGCGGGCCGGTTCCAGCTCGGCCAGCATGCGGTCGGCGCGGCGGGCCATGCTGCGGGCCATGACGGCGGTGGCCGAGCGGGCCTTCATCTTGTCCGCCTGCGCGTGCAGGGCGGCGGCCTTGCGCTCGGCGTTCACCCGCTCCCGGACCCGGCGCCGCGCATCGGCGTCCCGCTCGGCGAGGTACGCGGCCCAGCCGGTGTTGTGGTGGTCGATCGTCGCGCGGGTGGCGTCCAGGTGGAAGACCCGGTTGACGACCTCGGTGAGCAGACCGGTGTCATGGCTGATCATCACCAGACCGCCCTGGTGGCCTTGGAGGAAGGTGCGCAACCAGGTGAGGGAGTCGGCATCCAGGTGGTTCGTCGGCTCGTCCAGCAGCAGCGCGCCGTCGTTCCCAGCGAACAGGATCCGCGCCAGCTCCACCCGGCGCCGCTGCCCGCCCGAGAGATTGCCGACCGGTGCGGTCAGCACCCGGTCGGGCAGGCCGAGCCCGGCCGCCACGCGGGCGGCCTCGGCTTCGGCCGAGTACCCGCCGCCGGCCTGGAAGGCCGCCTCCGCACGGCTGTAGGCGCGCATCGCCCGCTCCAGCGCGGCGGGCCCGGCCGCCTCGGCCAGTGCGGCCTCGGCCGCGCGCAGCCGGTGCAGGGCCCGGTCCAGGCCGCGGGCGGACAGGATCCGGTCGGTGACCGTGACGGCCGGGTCGGCGGCACGGGAGTCCTGCGGGAGGAACCCGACCGTGCCGGTGCGGATGATCGTCCCGGCGGCAGGCGTGGCCCGGCCCGCGAGGGCGTTCATCAAGGTGCTCTTGCCCGCGCCGTTGCGTCCGACCAAGCCGATGCGGTCGCCGGGGGAGACGGTGAAGGAGATGTCCGAGAGCAGCAGGCGGGCACCCGCGCGCAGCTCGACATCACGAACGGTAATCATGATATGACGCTCCGAGAAAGCGAAAGGACACACTTCTGACGTGGAAGCGGGTCCTCAGCTAGGAAACTCGGGGCGTGGACATGCTCCTACCGTAACCGATGGGCCCGCACGCCACGAGCGCTCACCGGCGCACTAGACGATCGCATCGACCAGCAGCGCGATTCCGAAGATCGCGAACACGGCGGCGGCGCCGTACCTGATCGCCTTCTCCGGCAGGTGCTTGCCCAGCAGGCGGCCCACCACGATCGCGAGGGCGTCAGCGGCGACCATGCCCACCGTTGACCCGATCCAGGTGCCCAGCCAGCCGTGCTGCGTCGCCAGCGTGATGGTGGCCAGCATGGTCTTGTCACCCAGCTCGCTCAGGAAGAACGCCACCGTCACCGCGACCACGGCGTTCCTGGTGGTGCGCCGGGCCTTACTCGACTCCTCGTCCGTCAGCTCGTCACCACGCAGCGTCCACAGGGCGAACCCCAGGAAGGCGAGGCCGGCCACGACCGAGATGGCGGTGGTGGGCAACGCGTCGCCGATCAGCCCGCCGACCGCGACGCTGACGAGGTGCACGGCGGTCGTCGCGATCGTGATGCCGGCCAGCACCGGCCAAGGCTTGAAACGGGTGGCGAACGTCATCGCCATGAGCTGGCTCTTGTCACCCATCTCGGCCACGAAAATGACCGCGAGGCTGATCCAGAACGCTTCCAACTGTCCTCTTCCGCGCGACCGAGCCGGAAGCAGGCACCCGGGGAGGTTTTCGGGCACGACTTCGGCCCGGTAGCGTCTTGATCCATAGCTACCAGGCCGAAGGTCTCGTCCGCCCGTACAGGCCCGCGTGACCGGGCGCGCAAGCGCGCCAGCATGTCGATCACGCGATTGGGACTACTCCCCTTCGGTAATTCCGAACAACCATAACAGCGGCCCGCAGGGACCTATTCCGCAGGCTCCGCCAGGGAGCAGCCGACCAGCACCGGCTCGTTGACGAGCGTGACGCCGAACTTCTCCAGCACCCCGTCACGCACCTCCCCCGCCAGCAGCAGCAGGTCGGCCGTGGTGCCCGAGCCGGTGGGGTTGGTCAGAGCCAGCGTGTGCTTGGTGGAGATGCGGACCGGGCCGCGTTCGTAGCCCTTGGGGTAGCCCGCCTGCTCGATCAGCCAGGCGGCGGGCACCTTGACCAAGCCGTCCGGCAGGTCCCAGCGCGGATGACCGGGGGCCCGCGCCGCCAGCTCCTCGGCCTCGGCGGCCGACAGGACCGGGTTGGTGAAGAACGACCCGGCGCTGCGGGTGTCGGGATCGGCCGGGTCGAGCACCATGCCCTTGCCGCGCCGCAGCTCCAGCACCGCTCGACGAGCCTGGTCGAGTGGCACGCGGGCGCCCGGCTCGACGCCGAGCCGGCCGGCCAGCTCCTGATAGGCCATGGGACCCGACAGCTCCGAGACGTCGAGCGCGTACGTCACGCCGAGCACCACATGCCGCGCCAGATCCCGCTTGAACGCGCTGTCGCGGTAGGAGAAGCCACACTGCCGCGCCTCCAGGTCGACCACCTGCCGCGTCCTGCGGTCATAGGCGCGTACGCACCTGATGGTCTGGGCCACTTCCTGGCCGTAGGCGCCGACGTTCTGGATCGGGGTCGAGCCCACGAGCCCCGGAATGCCGGACATGCACTCGATGCCGGACCAGCCCTCGGCCACCGCGCGGGTGACCAGTCCGTCCCAGTCCTCGCCCGCCTCGACCGTGACCAGCACCTCGCCCCCGTCACGGGAGACGGTCACGCCCTGGGTGACGACCCGGATGACCAGCCCGTCGAACCCCTCGTCGGCGACCACCAGGTTGCTCCCGCCGCCGAGCACCAGGGTGGGCTGGGCCTGCCGGTCGGCCTCGGCCACGAGGGAGACGAGGTGCTCCGCCGTGGTGGCCTCGACGAATTCGCGGGCGGGGCCGCCCAGCCCCAGGGTGGTGTACGGCGCGAGGTTCTCCATGGGGCACAAGCTTATGAGGCGCTCGGCAGGGCTTTCGCCGGGATTCACCCTTGGGGCGCCTCGGGGTCGCGCAGGCGGCGTACCGGAAGGCGGTCGGAGGGCACGACCAGGTCGCCCTTGAGGGCCAGCGAGAGCTCCAGGTCGGCGTTCTCCCCGTCCCGGGCGTCCTCGGGCAGCGCGCCGATCGCGGCCGACCTGCGTACCGCCATCAGGTCGCCGCGCAACGCGCGCACGCGCCCCGGCCCTGCTTCGTGCCACCCCGCGCCGATCGGCGGTCGCTCCAGGCTGTCCTGCGGTCGCTCCAAGCCGTGCCACCCCGCCGCCACCGCACCGTCCGCGACCGCCGCGACGAGCGGCGTGAGCGCGTCGCCTGTCAGTACGACCGAGGTCTCCATCAGTACGTGCACCTCGGACATGTCCAGGCGCAGCAGCTTGGCCCGGCAGGCGCCCCACGTGGCCGAGCCGCCACGCCAGTGCGGGGTCTCGGCCACCCGCCACTCGGTGATCCGGTCCGGGTGGCGCAGGGCCAGCTCGTGCAGCACCTCACCGGCGCCGTCCACGTCGCCCAGGTCGAGGGCCAGGACATGGGCGTCGGTGTGCTCGATCACCGACTCTATGGACGCCCGTACGTCCTCCGGCCGGCCGTCGACGATGAGACTGACGGACGCCGTGACGTCGGCGGTGGCCACCCGCTGCCGCTCGGCGGCGACGCCCGCCGCGTCGAGCCGGTTGGCGGCCAGGCTCCCATCCCAGACGCGCTGGGCGTGCAGCATGTCGTCGCCCGGGTCGCCCCGCTGCTCGGGATCGCCGGAGAAGCCCAGCTCGGCGGCGGGATTGGCGCGGGCGCCTCTCGGTTTGGCCCCCGCGGTGCCGACACCCGTCGCCGCGCCCGCGCCGCCGGTCGTGTCGCGGCCCGTGCCCACGGCGCCCGCCACGTCCTCGGTCCTGACGGGACCCAGGTGGCCGGGCGGCTTGTCGGTCACCGCGGAGACCGGGATCGAGTCGACCGTGGGCCAGATCCTGCCTTGATGGGGAGCTGTATCCATAGGCTCCCGCATACCCGAGAGCCGCCCCGCCTATCATCCGGCCGAGCTCGTCCGGCTCATCCCGCCGGACTCGCCGTTCGGGGGGCTCGCCGTTCGGGAGGCTCGCCAAACGGGGGGCTCGTCGCGCTACGCGAGTTGGACCACCGCGCGGGCCTTGGACAGCACCCGGGTGTCGCCCGCCCTGGCCGTCAGCCCGACGACCACCCGCTTGTCCGGCAGCTTCTCCTCCACGACGCCGCTGATGGTGATCGTCGCGCCCTCGTCGTCGTCGGGCACGACCACCATCGAGGAGAACCGCACCCCGAAGTCGACCACCGCGCCGGGATCGCCGACCCAGTCGGTGACGAACCGGCCGCCCTGCGCCATCGTGTACATGCCGTGCGCGATGACGTCGGGCAGCCCCACCGCCTTGGCGAACCGCTCGTTCCAGTGGATCTGGTTGAAGTCGCCCGACGCCCCCGCGTACATCACCAGGTTGAGCCTGCGGACGTCATAGCCGGTGGCCGGGATCTCGTGCCCGACCTCGATCTCGTCGTACTTCACCGTGGCAGTCATCTCAGGCCGCCCCTCCGCGCTCGACGATCGTGTTGTACGTAGTGCAGACCGGCTCACCGGCGACCGTGGCGATGTCACTTCTCACCGTCAGTAGCTCGTTGCGCCCGGCGCTGCGGATGTCGGTGATCGTGGAGCTGGTGACGAGCTCGTCGCCAGCGTAGATCGGGCGTACGTACTCAAAACGCTGCTCGCCATGGACCACCATGGCCAGGTTGAGGCCGAGGTCAGGATCGGCCAGCGCCTCACCGCCGCTCTGCAGGCTGAACACGATGGGGAAGGTCGGCGGCGCGACCACATCGGGATGCCCGGCGGCCTGGGCGGCGTCCCGGTCTCGGTAGATCGGATTGCCGTCGCCGATCGCGGCGGCGAACTCCCGGATCTTCACCCGGCTGACCTCGTACGAGGACTTGGACGCGTACGTCCGGCCCACGAAGTCGCGGTTCAAGGCCATCTGTGCTCCCTCGCATGTCCGTTATGCAGACGCTAACAGAACAAGGTTCGGCTGTCGCCGGGATGACCATGACTTTGCCGCATTGACGACCGGTGAATTCCACCGCTGCCGTGACGGCTGGTGAATGCCGCAGCAGTGAGGCCGGTGGACGCTGCTGCCATGACGGCTGACAGATGGCGTCACCGGTACGGCCAGTAGACGCGACAAACCGGCGCCCTGGAGCAGGACGCCGGTTGTGCGTTGGGTAAGGCCAGGAGAATGCCCCCGGCGAGACCGCGCTCGGAAAAGAGCTAGCGGGTCTCGCGGTGCGCGCGGTGGCAGCGGCAGTTGGGGCAGTACTTCTTCAGCTCAAGCCGATCCGGGTCATTGCGCCGGTTCTTCCGCGTGATGTAGTTGCGGTGCTTGCACTCCTGGCAGGCCAGCGTGATCTTCGGCCTAACGTCGGTGGCAGCCACGTGGGAGTGCCTTTCTACGTTTGGGACTGGGACATGCCCAAGCCCAGGTCGGCGACCTGGGGAGGGGCAGTAGCGGAGGCCGGACTTGAACCGGCGACACAACGATTATGAGCCGTTTGCTCTGCCTGACTGAGCTACTCCGCCTTTGAGCCGGACGAACGACCCCGGCCCGTAGAGGATACCTGACCTGGGGAGCACATACGTAATCGACCAACCCGCCCAGGCTGGCCAGCCAGTAAGCCTAGCAGCCGGGGTACTGCGGGCAAAATCCAGCGGGCGCTCCGCTCTCCGATGGACATCGTACTGGCCTTAGGCCAGTCCTTGCGCTGCTTCACGTACGTCGTCAACCTACCCAGACGATGCCGACGATACGGACGACGCTTGCGTGATCCAGGATCAGGAACGTCACGCCCGCTCGGACAGGTCCGGCTTGTAGGTCACGCGCGACGGGCAAGCTCGCAGGCGACCGCTTCCTCCAGCGGCGTCGCCTTCCCGCTCGCCTTGGCGTCGTCGATCGCCTCGTAGTAGCCGGGCCGGTTCGTGGCGATCACGGCAAGGCTCCATCGGTGAAGGAGCCGTCTCAGGGCCTTGTACTGCGCGACGTCCTTCCAGGCCGCTCTTGCCGTCTCCCGGTACTGGCGCAGAAACTCGGGCCGTTCCCTCTCCGGAAGGCCGTACAGGATGGCCTGAGGGTCCTGTGGATCGTCCTCATGTACTGGCTGAGCACTCACCTGCCACCTCCTCTCTGTCCACCGTGCCCTGAACCCCATGCAGCGTCCTCGCCAAGAGCAGGAGATATGAATCAGTCAAGCGGCAAGGCATGAGCGCGCGTCAGCCCTCAAGTTCGCGGATCTCCGCCTTGTCAGCAGGAAGGACCTCGACCTCAGGCCTTGGGCCAGTCCTTGCGCGCCGCCACGTACGTGCCGCGCATCGGCACCGTGAACACCCACCCCTGCTCGCGCAGCAGAGCGACCGCCCGCCTGACGGTGCCCTTCGCGAGACCGTACTGCTGCATGAGCGTCGTCTCGCTCGGGATCGGGAAGTCAGGCCGGAGTTCGCCGGCGCGGATCCGTTCGGCGATCTCGGCGGCGACCCGCCGGTAGGGCGACGTCGTCTCGGTGACGCGCGGGTGGTCTTCAGGACCGGCGAACGAGCCGACCCCGCGGACCGTGTAGACCAGACCGTCGTCTCGCAGAGTTCGGATGGCCTTCGTCGCGGTGATGCGCGACACCTCGAACTCAGCGACGATCTGGTGCTCGCTGGGGATGGCGTGGCCAGGCGGGATCGTTCCGCTGGCGATGCGGCGCCTGATCTCATTGGCGACCTGCCGATATATCGGCACAGGCCCCTCACGGTTGAGCACCCTCGTGACGATAGATGAGCTATCTCATACCCTATTGTTCCACTACACGCTTATTGTTGATCGCTGTCAACCATCTGACTGATCTATAGCAAGACATAGACCAGATCGGTCAAGTTGACGTACGGTCGAAGCATGACCTCGACCGCCCTCCGGGTACCGCACGTCGTCGCCTACAGCGAGGAGACCGTCTCGCTGGCTCTCACCGTCCTCGTCGACGAGTGGGCGTTGAGCGGGCGGCGGCTGTCGTACATCGACCCGGCGGCGAGCGACTGGGGCCTGGGCGTGCTGTGGGCCCGGCAGCAGTCACACCGCCTAGGGAGGCCCCAGTACGACGAGCTGCACACCCTGCGGCAGCGGGAGTGCATGCTGCATCGGCTCTGCCAGGTGTGCGCGAGGCCCGCGCTGGACTCCGGCACTGGGCGCCTCTCCTGGGTTTTCCACGAGAAGGTACCCGCCGCGTCCGGCCGCCTCAGCAAGCCGCCGACGTGCCTGCGGTGTATCCCCGAGGCGCGGGCCGCGTGCCCGCGCCTCCGGCAAGAGGCCCACGTCTACAGTTCGCCCGACGACAAACCGTGGGGGGTAAAGGGAATCGTCTTCTCCTCCGGCGGCCCGGCTCGCCAGGACGTCCCGCTGACCGACCACGCCACGCTGGAATTCACACTCGCCAGGGCCCTCATCGTGCACGTATCGGATCTGCGGCCCGAGCGGGCCCCATAGACAGCCCGGCCGCCGCCGCCTGGAGGGGTAAGCGTGGGCCGGGCGTTCCCGAACTGCCCATGGCCTCGTTGCGGACACCGTCTTCAACGAGGCCGCCCAGGTGAGAGTCCCTGCAATGATCAGCGGCTCAAGATAACGGACGCGCTTCATCCCGGCCGGGGCGACGGCCTACGTGGCCGTGCGGCCGTCGGTGAGGTGGAGGATGTCGGTCAGGAGCTCCGAGGCGTTCATCGCGTCGAGGTCGGCGAAGGTCGCGGAATGCCAGGCGCCGGACCGCCGGGACGGGTCGTGGCCGGGGATAATACAGACCTCTTCGATCTGCTGCTCCGGCCAGTCTCCCGGAGCGACGACCGAAATGCCGGGGTCGAGGTCCAGCACGACCGTCCGGGCGCCGGGGAAGCGCCGCGAGATCCAGAAGATGATGCCGTTGTCCTGCGGGACGCCACGGTCCCAGCCACGCCGCTCCATGCCCTGCACCGCCCCAGTCGTGACGGTCAGGCCGCGGAACCGGTCGAGCGCGGCCGCGGCACGCTCGCCCTCGGTCAGCGCGTGGACCGGGCGGCCGATCTGGGGGAACGGCTGGACGATCTCGTAGTCGGCGAAGACGTCGGACCACGCCCCCAGCTCGTCCGCGGGCACATGCAGGGGGTGGGCGAGCCCGACCTCGTCGGTGCCGGCCACGGCGAGCTCGGCGTCGTCGATGTCGGCGAGCGAGCGGTCCTCGGCGATCCGGAACGTACGGCCCCCGGCCGTCCACAGCAGCCGGCGGGCGATGTGCCAGATCAAGGGATGCCCGACGATGAGCTCGCGGAACTCGTCCGCGCTCCAGCGCCGCCCGGCGACCATCGCCCGCTCCAGCCGCTCCAGCTGTGCGGCCGCAGTGGTGCGCGCCTCCTTCTTCAGCGCGGTGAACCGCTTGTGCGCCGCCGGGGCCAGCTCGGCGTCATCGCGCGCGCCGGGTTTGGGGAGGCTCGCCCGCCGCGTGCCGTCCTCGTCGAGCACGAACGGCTTGAGCTGCGCGTCGAACCCGACCGTGAACCGGCGCGGGCCGTAGTCGAGGACGAGCGTGCCCGCCGCGTCCAGGCCCAGGTCGGGGACGAGCCGGTCGGCGAGCCGCTCGGCGGTCAGCCCGCGGTCGGCGGCGAGCGCGGCGATCCGGTCCCGCGCCTGGCCCTGCAGGCCCTTGTACTTAATCCGTTCGGCGATGCCGTTGAGCTCGCTGAGCGCGGTGTCGGTGCCGATCGCGACGAGCGCGTCGAGCCCTGCGACGGCCATGCGGTTCCCGTTCATGCCCGGCCACTTGCGGATCAACGGCGTCAGGTCGCGGGCCGTGGCGTCGTCCCCGAGCAGGCCCAGCGCGGCCATGACCCAGCCCTCGTTCTCGAGGCCTCGGCCGCCACCGCGCTCGCGCAGGCCGGACAGCTCGAAGATCTTCCAGGCGAACGCGGCGAGGGAGGCGGGATCGCACGCCTCCCGCACCGCCTCCACGCCCGGGTGGACGTCGTCGAACTCGGACACGGTGAGGAGCGTGACCAGGTGGCCGGCCGCCGCGCCGGGCAGGGCCCGCCCGTCCCGCAGCAGCACCTGGGGGATCAGGTACGGGTCCAGCCACTCCGGGGCATCGGGGATCTGTGCGGGGAGGGCGGCCGTCATCAGGTCGAGCGCGAGCAGCGCCTCGATCTCGGCGGCGGCCTTGGAGCCGTGGTCTTGGCCGGCTGCCAGGACGTTGTCGGTGTGCCCATGCGAGGCGAGGTAGACCAGCGCCATCTCCGCGTCGCGCCGCGCCCGCTGGTCGGCGGCCCTTTTCGCGGCGGAGAGCGCGGCGGGGACCAGCGCGCGTGCCGCGGCCGCCGCGTGTCGGGCGAACCAGCGTTCCGCGACGGGGCGCAGCGCCGGGCGCCGCAGCCGCCACTCCGCCATCTGCGCGGCGATCGCGGCGTCGCAGAACGGGAGCAGGAGCTCCGCGGTAGCGGCGGGCCGCATCTCGGCCATGTCCAGCGCCGCCGGGGCGGCGTCCACGGAGAAGCGCGCCAGGATCGGCTCCAGCCGTTCGGGGTCGGCCCCGGTCAGGCTGGGCCGCCAGCGGGCGAGCAGGGAGCGGACGTCCTCCTCCGGGCCGGACAGGAACAGGTCCCACTGCCGTTCGGCGGGCAGCTGGCGGTCGCGGAAGAGCTCGATCTCCTTCTCCCAATCGACCTTTTCGCCGGTCGGGGGAGCAGCCCACCGCTCGCGTTCACCGGGCTCCCATACGGCCGTCCGCTCGGCCGGGGGTTCGAGGCTCTTGACAGTGGCGCGCTTCCGGTCTGGCAGGCCCCTGGCCCAGGGCGGGTCGGCCAGCACGGACGGCAGGTCCTCCGGCGCGGCCTCGTCGGGCCACCCCGCCTCCCGCACGGCCGGGCCGCCCAGAAGGCGCGCCGCGTACCGGGCGATCTCCTCTGGGCCGGAGTCCACGGCGTCGCGGAAAGTCCGGCGCGCGCGTTCCGGGAAGCGCTTCGCGGCCTCGACGACGACCGCGTGCACGCCCGGCCGGTCGAGGCGTTCCACCAGGGCCTTCAGCGCCTCGTCGGACGGCAGGATGCCCATGACCTCCAACGCGAGAGGATCGGCCGTGCGGTCGATGAGGTCGGCCAGGAGAGGGGCCAGTGCGGGACCGAGCCCGTCGGCCGCGGTGTGCAGGAGGTGGTCCCTGACCAGCCACTCCCACGGCTGCTGCGTCCCACGGAACTTCGCGACCTGGTCTGCCGTGCCGAGCGAGCACATGACCCGCTGCGCCAGGCAGGGCGGCAGATTGTCTGGCAGTTCGGCGCACAGGTCGTCCACCCAGCCGGTCTGCGACGGCGCCAGGAACGCCGTGGCGATCCGCGCGATCAGGTCCTGGCGGCATTCCGCCAGCACCGTGACGACGTCCCGGTACTCCTCGTCACCGGCCGCTGCGATGAGCGCGCGCACACGGGGAGCGACGTCGTCGAAGGCGTCGCCGCGACCCCACAAGAACGCGGGGTCGTCGTGGCGCACCAGCTGAAGACGCCGACCCCTGCCTCCTCCGTCGGGCTCGATCTGGACACGGGCGAGCCCGGCCGTCGCCGCGGCCGCGAACGCCAGACCGTGCTCGGCGACCCACGCGTCCGCGAGGTCCTGCGTCTCGATGGTCCCTTTCGCGACGGCGGCCGCGAGGACGGCCGCGCCGGTGGGGTTCGCGGGGCCATCCAGGTGGGCGCGGGCGGATTCGACCAGCTCGGGAGCGCTTCCCCCGTGGTTGAGCAGCTGTTCGGCCCTCTCCTGCGACTCCGTCAGGGCCTTGCGCAGCCGCTCGGCGGCGCCGGGATCGATGGCAGCGGGCGCCGCGGGCGTGCCGCCGCCACGCCGGGGGTGGAGGCGCTTTCGCTGATGCTCGGGAATCACGAGCGCGTTCTCGGACATGGACGAGCACGCTAGCGTCCCCGGCCGACAATACCCGCGCGGATTGTCACGGGGGTGAAGAGGACGAGTGTCCGGGGTCTTGCGCGGGCCACGCTCATGGAGCCTCGGTTGCGGGCTGCGGAACATGTTCGGGGAACGTGGCACGTCACTGTATGCGTCCGCTGCGACCGCAGCCGTCGACCATCAAGAGACTGAGGCGCTCCTGACCGCGACGGACAGCCAGACGGTCAACCCGGTGAGGGCCATGAGGCCGAGGATGATCAGTGCAGGAAAGTACCAGCCGGGAAAGACCAGCCCAAGATCGAAATCGCCAGCGGGATATAGCACGATGGCGTAAGTGGCCAATACAGCCAGGGCCAGAGTCAACAGGTAGACCACGCTGGTGGCCGTGCACAGCACGAGGCCGCCGGCGGTCGATCGACGATTCAGCCGACCACCCAGCGCGGCGAGCAAGGCCGCCTCGACGGCGAGGATGAGGGTGATGCTGAGCGTCACCTGCCGCGCCTGCGCGATTTCCCTGTCCAGCCGGTGTAGCAGCACAGGGTCTTCGAGCTCCGTCGGGTGGGCGGCCAACTGGAGCGCGGCCAGGGTCGCTGCGGCGTACAGCAATGGCGCTGCCAGGGCGCACAGCAGAGCGGGTGAGCGTTTCAGATGACGTAGGACCATGATCGATCAGACGGCTGACTTCAACTGAACGTTCCGCGACGGACCAGCTTTACGTGCGTGCTTGAGATGATCATCTCGGTGCCTCGACCGGCAGCGTGTCGCGTTGTTTCTCCGCTGGCGGATCGAACTCGACGGCGTACGCCAGGCGAGCCTACTGGCCGCGCTTGATACGTTCCCGGAGATCGGCGTCAACGGCGTCATCCCACAGCGTGGCGCCAGGCGGGCGTTCTCCCCGCTCGTAGTACTCCGCTGCGCGCTCTCCAGTCTGGAGGGTCTCCGCGTACTCGTCCGGGTCGGCCTTGAGGACGGCGGTCATCCACCAGCGCGTCTGGAACTCCTGGACGGGTGCCAAATCGTAGGAGATCTTCGCCTGGTCCAGCGCAGTCCGGTACTCGCGGTCGAACAGCGCGTGGTCCTCGGCCGGCAGCGCGGCACGGATGGCTTCGGGGCTGCGGTCATCTTTGAGCGACGCCCGGATCTCCTCCGGCGTACGGCGTGTGCCATGCGGATGAGCGCCTTGGCCGCAGCGTTCCGGCTGACGTTCTACTGTGTGGCGAAGTCCTCGAATTCCCAACTAGACCAGTGGGTTAATCAAGGTCGTCGCGCAGATATCGCGCACAACGAGAAACGCCCGACTCCGCGATTTCACGGGTCGGGCGAATTGCCTTATCAGAGTGCGAGCCCCCAAACGGAATCGAACCGTTGACCTTCTCCTTACCATGGAGACGCTCTGCCGACTGAGCTATAGGGGCCTGTCCGGCGCTGCGGACAGGTGTAACCATACACGGCCCTCAGCGATGACGCGAACTCGTCAGCCCCACTAGCCGACCGCCTCGTAACCCCGCTGGAACCGCAGCTCCACCACCTCGCAGAGATCGGCCAGATCGACGTGCCGGGCCACCTCCGCGACCGACACGCAGTCGGCGACGGCAACCCCGTCCCTGCGCACCCGGAGCACCTGTCGCCCGTCACGCTCGGCGAGAACGACCTCGTAGCCGTCTATCCCGACCCATCGCCTATCCATAGCGGCACACAGTAGCTCCTGGGTCTCTCAATTTCCGATAGGCGACATGCGTTACACGCCATACCGAGTTGCTACTGCGATGACCACTGTCCTTGCGGCGGCGCATCTAGGTTGTGGTGAGTGCCGATTCGATGCCGGGCACGCGCTCGTGCAGCCAGTCCCCGTCGCACTCGTACTCCCACACGAGTGCCAGCAGCATGTAGAGCAGTCGGTGGTTCGCGATGTGCAAGGGCGCGTCGAGTGGAATGCCCGCGGGGAAGTACGCGTCGAGCATCGCGCGTTGCAAGCCGGGCTCGCGGAAGTCCATCCTGGCCAGGTCCAACCATGGGCTGGCGGCACCGCAGTCCGCCCAGTCGATGATCCCCTCGATCCGGGACCCGACCGATAGGACATGCCGCGGGTGGAAATCACCGTGCACGTACACGCAGGGCTGATCCCACCGGGTACCGTCCGCGAGGAGATCCCGACATCGGGAAAAGAGCGTCGGGGTCAAGATCCCGGCATCGGCGACAGGGCCGAGTCGATCCGGCAGCCCCGCGACCTGGTCAGCCCAGGTTCCCTCACCGGCGCATGGTGGCGAGCCGGACGCCTCCTTGAAAAAGCCTGCTCCCTTCACAGGAAGAGAGTGCACGGCACGCAGCAACCGTCCCATCTCGGACGCCGCCTTGAGCGACGCGACTCCCGGCTCGCCGGAGACGAGTCGCGTCACCAGGTACGGGATCTCCGCGTCCGGCGCGCCGGCGATGACCTCGGGGACCGGAACGCCCCTCTCCGACATGGATTGCAAGGCCCATAACTCCACCTCGACTTCACGCGCGGCGGCGGCCTTGAAGACAGCGCGTGCCCCGGACTCCAGGGTCACTGCGGCGACCGTGTTGGCCGCGAATCCAGCCAGCGGCTCATACCCTGTCACGCGTTGGGACAGCAAGCGCTGGATCAGCTCACCATCGATGCGCTTAGCATCGCTCACGACTACCGGCCTCCTCTCACTCCCGTCGCAGGCTGGTCCGGACCGTACACACTGAGGTCAGTAGCGGTAGAAGCCCGCGAGGTCCTTGATCCGTCGGATGTCGTCGACGCGTACCGAGGCTCCCGTCTCGGGGGCGTTCATCATCTTGCCGTGGCCCAGATAGACGCCTACGTGGTGGGTCTTAACGGTGTTTTTGGTGATTTTTCCGAAGAAAACGAGGTCGCCTGGTTCGGCCAGGCCGACCCGGCGCAGCCTGCGTACGTGGGCGTCGGTGGTGCCGGGGCCGAGCACGTCGGCGCCGAAGGCTCGGGCGTACACCCACCTGGTGAAACCCGAGCAGTCGAGCCCCCGCGTCCTGGCCGCCGGGCAGGGCCGCGTCTTTCCCCGGTAGCCCAGGCAGGTGCCCTTCGACGGCCCCGGGTCCGTAGCGTGGCCGCCTCCCCAGGAGTAGACGACGCCCCGCTGCTCGATCTCGTAGGCGATTCTGACGATCGCCGAAGGGGCGGGGAACCGCAGGAGCGGCACCGACGCGGTGGCGGTCAGCAGGACGAGGGCGATCGCCACCCAACGCCATCCCGATACCGCCGCTAACCCTCGCAACCTAGGCATCGGGATTTATTCTGCTTTATCGGGCGGCCCGGCGAGCGGCCCGATGAGTGATCCGGCTGCCGGCCCGGCTGGCGGACCGGCTGGCGGACCGGCTGGCGGACCGGCTGGCGGACCGGCGAGCGCACCCGGTTTATCGGGCCGTGAGGGTGAGGTTCACCGAGCCGACCGTGACACGGATGCCGACCTTGCCCTTGCTCTTGGTCTTCGCGTTCGTGGTGAAGGTCAGTGTCGTCTTCTGGCCGCGCCGGAGCTCGGCGACGTCGCAGCGCAGCGCCGTACCACTGAAGTCGCAGCCCGGCGCCCGCACCACCCGCTGGCCGCCGAACGCGCGCCCGGCCACCTTGACGTGCGTGACGGTGACCGGGCCCGTGTTGGACACGGTGACCGTGTACGTCTTCCTGTTCCTGGCCAGGCCGGAGACCGTCACCTCGGCGGGCGGGTTGGCCAGCTCCCCCAGCTCGTCCTCGGAGCCGTTGAAGGAGTTCTGGCCGCCGGCCAGCGTGCCCTTCTCGGCCGACTGCCAGAACGTGTGCCGCTCCCAGCCCTTGGGCAGCTCACCGGGATCGCCGCCCCAGCGGGCCAGCCACAGCGGGTGGGCGCCGAACTTGCCGGAGTCGCCGGTGCACGTCTGCCACCAGGCCCTGGTCGTGTAGATGATCGCCTGGCGGCCGGTCTGCTCCCGGTACTTCGCCGTGAACGACTTGATCCAGCCGACCATGTCCTTCTGCGACAGGCCGTAGCAGCCGTTCTTGCCGTTCTTGTCCTTGTACGGGTTCTCCTCCAGGTCGAGCACTCCGGGCAACGTCCACCCGTCGATCTTCCAGTCCCCGCCGTTCTGCAGGAAGAAGTCGGCCTGGGCGGCGCCGTCGGACTCGTGCGGCTGCGCGAAGTGGTACGCCCCGCGTAGCAACCCGGCCGCCGCCGCGCCACCGTACTGCGCGTCGAAGGAGGGATTGCGGTAGTCGGTCCCCTCGGTGGCGTGGACGAACGCGAACTTCCCGCCGCCGGACGCGACGGCCGGCCAGTCGATCTCGCCGGTCCAGTTGCTGACGTCGACCCCGGCGACCCCGTCGGCGGCCCATGCGGTGCCGGTCATCCCGGCCGTCGCGACCGCCGCCAATAACAACAACAGACGTTTCACGCGGGAGATCATCGCGGAGCGCCCAGCGGCCTCGCAAGAAATTTCCTATATCGGTATAAAACCGCATTTCAGCGGCCGGAAATTGGTCATCCACAGGGTGTGTACGAGATGGCGCTTTCGCAGGTGGGAGACGTTTATGAACGTCACATTCACGTTTGCCAAACCGGCTTTATCTGGCTCAAGCTGTTTCCGATCCTCAACCGAGCCCCCGACCTGGGGTTTCTTCGCCATGCCCGGAGGAGAACGACCATGATCCACGCCCGGGGACTGACCCGAGTGTTCAAGCTGAAGAAAGAGGCCGTCGAGGCCGTACGCGGCATCGATCTCGATGTGGAGGCCGGCCAGCTGGTCGCCTTCCTCGGCCCGAACGGCGCCGGCAAGTCCACCACCCTCCGCATGCTGACCACCCTGCTGCCGCCCACCTCCGGCACCGCCACCGTGGCGGGCCGGGACATCGCCCGCGATCCCGCCGGCGTACGCGCCCGCATCGGGTACGTCGGCCAGAGGAACGGCGCCGGCGAGAACTTCCGCGTCCGCGACGAACTCGTCACCCACGGCCGCTGCTACGGCCTGGCCCCCGCGGAGGCGAGCAGGCGCGCCGACGAGCTGCTCGACCTGCTCGAACTGCGGCCGCTGGCCCAGCGCAAGCCCGGCACGCTGTCGGGCGGGCAGCGCCGCCGCCTCGACATCGCGCTCGGCCTCGTCCACCGCCCGGAACTGCTCTTCCTCGACGAGCCGTCCACCGGCCTCGACCCCAAGAGCCGCGCCGAGGTCTGGTCGCACATCCTGCGGCTGCGGGAGGCGTACGGCACGACGCTCTTCCTGACCACCCACTACCTCGAAGAGGCCGACAGCATGGCCGAACGCGTGGTGATCATCGACAACGGCGAGATCATCGCGGACGGCACGGCGGGAGGACTCAAGAACGACCTGGCCGGCGACCGCATCACGATCACCACCACGACGGAGCAGGAGGCGGCCACGGCCGCCCGGCTCGGCGGCAGCGAGGCGGCGGTCAGGACGTCAGCCGGGACGGCCATCCCGGCGGCCGTCGGGACGACAAACGGAAGGACAGGCGGGAGGGCAGGCGAGGCGGCGGTCGAGGCGGCGGTCGAGGTCGAAGGCACGACCGTGCGGCTGCGCGTCGCCAACGCGGCCACGGCCCTGCCCGAATATCTGCGCACGCTGGAAGCGAACGGCGTCAAGGTCGCCACCGCCGAGACCGCCCGCCCGACCCTCGACGACGTGTTCCTCACTCTTACCGGGAGAAGTCTCACCGATGACGACATTCCTTCGTGACACCGCGACGGTCTTCACCCGCGAAATCACCCCCGCGCTGCGCGAGCCAGTCGGGCTGTTGTTCGCGATGGGGCAGCCGCTGCTGTTCCTGTACCTGTTCGGCTCGCTGCTCGATGGGGCGATGGGCTCGTCGTGGCAGTGGTTCGTGCCGGGCATTCTCGTCATGATGTCCCTGACGGCGCCCATGTCGTCGGGCTATCTGATGCTGGTCGAGTTGCTCGGCGGCTCGATGGAGCGGCTGATGGTCACCCCGCTGAACCGTACGGCCATGCTGGTCGGCAGGACGATGAAGGAGATGGCGGTCCTGCTCTGCCAGGCCGTGCTGATCATCCTGCTGGCGCTCCCGCTGGGCTTCCGGCTGTATCCGGCGGGCGTGCTGGCCGGGCTCGCGATGTTGATCGTGCTGGGCGTCGGGCTGGGGGCGCTCTCGTTCGTCCTCGCGATCAAGTCGGCGCCCAGCGGGAACCTGTTCTACCTGGTCACCCAGGTGGTGCTCTTCCCGATCCTGCTGCTGTCAGGGGTGCTGCTGCCCGTGGAGACCGGGCCCGCGTGGCTGCGGGTGGTCGGACAGATCAACCCGATCTCGTACATCGTCGAGGCCCAGCGCGCCCTCTTCTCGGGCGACCTCACCAACCTGTCCATCCTGTACGGCACGGCGGCCACCTGCCTCATCGCCGCGATCGGGCTCTGGCTGGGCAACCGAGCGATGCGCCGAGGCGTGTGACTCTCAGGGGCTGATCGCCAAAAACAGGAACGCGGCGAACAGCACCAGATGCACGCCGCTCTGCAGCAGCGTCGCCCGCCCCGGCACCACGGTGAGCGTCGAGACGATGAAGGTCAGCCCCAGCAGCACCAGGTGCGTGGCGCCGAGGCCGAGCATGAGCGGCCCCGTCAGCCAGATCGAGGCCACCGCGATGACCGGTATCGTCAGCCCGATGCTGGCCATCGCCGAGCCCAGGGCCAGGTTGAGGCTGATCTGCATCTGGTCGCGCTTGGCCGCGCGGACGGCGGCGATGGTCTCCGGCAGCAGCACCAGCAGCGCGATCACCACACCGACCACCGCCTGGGGCAGCCCGGCCGACGAGACCGCCAGCTCGATCACCGGCGACTCGACCTTGGCCAGGCCGACGACCGCCACCAGGGCCACCAGCAGCAGCCCGAGGCTGATCATGGTGGCCCGCGCCGAAGGCCGCGGCGCGTGCTCCTCGGCGGCGGCAGCCCCGCCGTCAGCCGTGGCGGGCGCACCCTCGGTGGTGGCAGCCCCGCCGTCAGCCGTGGCGGGCGCGTCCTCGGTGGTGACCGGCAGGAAGTAGTCGCGGTGCCGTACGGTCTGCGTCAGCACGAACAGCCCGTACAACAGGAGCGACACCACCGCCGCGAACCCGAGCTGCGCGGCGGAGAAGGCGGGCCCCTTGGCGCTCGTCGTGAAGGTCGGCAGCGCGAGGCTGAGCGTGCTCAGCGTCGCGACCGTCGCCAGCGCGCCCCCCGTGCCCTCGGCGTTGAAGACCGCCACCTTTCGCCGGAGCGCTCCGGCGAGCAGTGACAGCCCGACGATGCCGTTACAGGTGATCATGACCGCGGCGAACACCGTGTCACGGGCCAGTGACGCCGACTGCTCGCCACCTGAGATCATCAAACTGACGATCAACGCCACCTCGATCACCGTCACGGCCACGGCCAGCACCAGCGAGCCGAACGGCTCGCCCACCCGGTGCGCGATGACCTCGGCGTGGTGCACGGCGGCCAGGACGGCGCCGGCGAGCACCACGGCCACGATGATCACCAGGACGATGGGAAGTTCGCGACCCCATGACAGTGCCAGAGAGAGGAGCGCCAGCAGGGGAACCGCGACCGTCCATTGTCTCGTTATGTAACGAAGCATATACAGGGTGTTGCCCAATCTTCCGTGGTTACCACAGATCATGCCTTGTCATCCGTTTTGAGGGGAAATAGACCATGGATTACGTGATTGCGACGGAGACCGCGCCATGGATCCCCGTGGCGCACCGACTGGAGGTCGTCCTGTCCTCCCGGCTGCCGCCGACCGGCCAGGTCACCACGGCCTTCGCCGTCGTACGGGACGACGCCGACAGGATGCTGCTGACCTGCGTCGACCGGGCGGGACGCGGCTGGGACATCCCCGGCGGCCACCTCGAACCCGGCGAGTCCCCCGTGGACGCGGCCGTCCGCGAGCTGGCCGAGGAGACCGGGCTGGTCCTGGCGCCCGAGGAGCTGTCGGTTTTCGCGTGGTTGCGGATCGAGCTGACGGGGCCGGTGCCCGATGGGTACCGCTATGGGGCGCTGACGAATCTGGTGCTGTTCCAGGCGCGACTCGACTCGCCGGGGCCCGCCGTACGGCCCCCTCTGGGGTCGGAGAGCACGCGGGCCGACTGGCTCCCGGCCGAGGAGGTGGAACGGTTGTGCGCCGGGCAGATCTGGCTGACCGCGTACCGGACGCTCTAACCGTTGCACACGCTTCGTTTAACGGAATAATCTCGTTCCATGCCCAGGGGAACCTCAGAAGTCAGCGAGCCGATGTACTTCGTGCTCACCGCGCTGCGCGGCGGACCGCTGCACGGACACGCGATCAGCAAGTCGATCAAGGAGCTGTCCGGCGGCCGGGTCCAGCCCTCTGTCGGCACCCTCTACGGCATCCTTGAGCGGCTCAACGAGCGAGGCGTGATCGCCGTGGACCGCGAGGAGACGGTCAACGGCCGCAACAGGCGCTACTTCAGGATCACCGACGAGGGCCAGTCGCTGGTGGAAGCCGAGGCGAGACGCATGCAGGAAGCCGCGTCCCTCGTCCTGCGGCCGACCACGTTCGCGTCCCTCGTCCGCCGCCTGACCGCATGACCGCGCTCGAACGGCGCTACCGCAGGCTGCTGCTGACCTATCCGAGACAGTACCGCGTGGCACACGGCGACGAATTACTCGACGTCCTGCTCGAATCCGCTACTCCAGGACAGTCCGCCCCGGTGCTCAGGGAAGTGTGGGGACTGCTCCTGGGCGGCGTGCGCACCCGCATCACCCATCAGGCGACGGGCACCGCGTGGGCGGACGGCCTGCATCTCGGGGTCACGGCGGTGTCGGCGGTGAACCTGGCCGCGCTGCTGCCGTTCGCGGGCTCGCTGCCGCTGTGGACGCTGCTGTCGGCGCTCGCGCTGCTGGCGATCATGCGCGGATGGACGCGGACGGCGTTCCTGCTCACCCTCGCCACCGGCGTCAAGGCGGTCTCGATCGCCGGCGGCTGGCAGCCCTTGGACCTCACCCTCCTGCCGGTCTACCCCTCACCGCTCGCCGACCATCCCCTGTTCGAGACCAGCAGCCCGCTCGAGGTGGCCTTGGGCTACGGGGTCGCCCTGTCCGGTCTGGCGGTGCTGGCCTGGCGGCGGCACCGGCCCCGTGTCCGGTCGTGGTGGTGGTTCGTGGCGGCGCCGGTGGTCGCGTGGGCGGGCCCGTCGTTGCTGCCGGCGGACTCCCGGCTCCCGATCGGCCTGAGCAAGATGGTCGTCGAGGTCGTCGTGCTGGGGCTGGCCGTGGCGGGCGCGTACCTGGCCCGCGACCCACGCTGGGCGCTGGCCTCGGGCATCTACCTGCTGGTCACCTCGGGCGGCCTGGGCCTGCACGGCGACGAGCTGACCAGGCAGCACCTCGCCTACTGGGGCGTACTGCTCGTGCTGACCCTGGCGACCGCGTTCGCACCCTATCGGCAGCGGCGGCACGCCCTGGATTGACCATACTCCGTTAAACGGGGTATGTTCCTCTGCCATGCCCAAGAGATCCCCTCTTGCCCCTGTCGCGGCAATGGTCGCGCTGGTCGTTCTCGGCGGCTGCGGGGGCACCGCCGAGAACGCGCCAAGGCCATATTCGGCATGTGAGGCGCGGTGAAATCCCCACGCAGGCTGCTCGCCTTCGTCATCGCCGGTGTCGTGGCCATCGCCGCCGCCGGCTGGGTCGTCAGTACCCGCCTGCGCTCCCCCGCCGACGAGGCCGCCCGCCGCTCCGCGCCGAAGGCGTCGCTGGTCACCGCCGCCGTCGAGCGTCGCAAGCTGGTCAGCACGGTCGTGGTCAGCGGCACGCTCGAATACGGCTCGCCTCTGCCCATCGCCCTCGCGGGGGTGGTCGGCGGCACCTCGGAGCTGCAGCGGGTCACCCGGGCGCCGCGCCAGGGCAGGCTGAGGGAGGGAGCGGCGTTCATGGAGGTGAACGGCCGCCCGGTGTTCGCGCTGCGCGGCTCCGTGCCGATGCACCGCACGATCGGCCCGGGCACCGAGGGCAAGGACGTCAAGCAGCTGCAGAAGGCGCTGCGCAGGCTCGGGTACGGCGGGCCCACCTCGGGGGTGTTCGACCAGGCCACGATCGCCGCCGTCACCAGGATGTACAAGAAGAAGGGGTACGAGGCCCAGCAGCCCACGCTGGCCGACCGGCAGGCCCACGACCAGTTGCGCAAGGCCGTACAGACGGCGCAGGAAACACTGGCGACCGAGAAGAACATGCTCGACCAGGGGCGTGACGTGCTCCCGCTGAAGGTCAAGCTGGCCAACGCCAAGACGGACCTGAAGTCGGCGCGCGCCGCGCTGAAGAAGGCCGAGCGGCAGCGGCTCACTCCGGAGGACGACGCCAAGCTGGCGGCGGCCGACGCGACCGTACGCGCGGCCGAGGAGAAGCTGCTCGAAGCCGAGCAGGCGCTCACCGCGGCCCAGGCTCAGCCGACCGCCGCCCCGACCACCACCTCGACCGCCCTGCCCACCGCCACCGCCTCGCCTCAGCCGACCCAGGACACGAGTCTGCTGGAGCTGAAGGTACGCAACGCCAGGGCCGATCTGGACCAGGCCCAGGAGGCGTACGGCCGGATCAAGGAGGAGTCGCGGCAGGCTCGCGAGAAGCTGCTGGAAGAGCTGCGCAAGGCCGAGCGCACGGCGAAGGACGGGCTGGTCACGGCCGAGCAGGCGCTGCGCCAAGCCCGGCGGCTCTCCCCCACCAAGCTCAAGGTGGCCAACGCGGCCAAGGACGTGAGCGCGGCCAGGTCGCTGCTGGCGGAGTTCGAACGGACTTACGGCACGGCGATCCCGCCGGGCGAGATCGTGTTCCTGCCGAAGCTGCCCGCGCGGGTGCAGAAGGCCGCGGTGAAGGCGGGCGAGGGCGTCGAGAAGGAGATCGCCACGGTGACCAGCTCGACGTTCATGGTGACGGGGTCGGTCGAGAGCGCGGAATCCGACCTGCTGCGTACGGGCATGAGCGCGGTCATCGAGCTCGACTCGGGCAAGACGTACCCGGCGGCGCTCACCGCGGTCGGTGAGAAGGCCACGGTGCCCGGCCAGGAGAAGGGCGCCGAGGGCACGCAACCGGTCCTGCTCACGCCGAGCTCGGCGAAGGGGCTCAAGGGCCAGTCGGGCGCCACGGTCACGGCCAGGGTGACAGTGGGGGCGACCGAGGAGCCGGTGCTGGTGGTCCCGGTGGCCGCCGTCGTCACAGGGGCCGACGGCAAGGCGCGCGTGCAGGTGGAGTACGCCACGGACAAGACCAAGGAGGTCGAGGTCCGCACCGGCCTGACCGCCGACGGGAACGTCGAGGTCACCGGCGCGCTCAACGCCGGCGACCGGGTTGTGGTCAGCGATGTCTGAGCCAGCCAGGGCAGCGGTGCCTGAGCCGGTCAGGTCGGCGGCGCCTGAGCCGGTCAGGTCGGCGATGTCTGAGCCGGTCAGGTCAGCGGCGCCTGAGCCGGTCATCGAGCTGACCGCCGTGTGCAGGGAGTACCCGGCGCAGCCGCCCGTCCGCGCGCTCGACGACGTCTCGCTCCGGGTGGCGCGCGGCGACTACCTGGCGATCGTCGGCCCGTCGGGCTCGGGCAAGTCCACGCTGCTCAACGTCCTGGGCCTGCTGGACCGGCCCAGCTCGGGCAGCTACCGCCTGGACGGCACCGAGACCACCACCCTGCGCGACGGCGAGAGGACCAGGCTGCGCGGCGACCGCATCGGCTTCGTCTTCCAGTCCTTCCACCTGCTCGCCCACCGCAGCGTCGTGGAGAACGTGATGCTCGCGGAGATCTACGGCGGCCACCCGCGCAAGGGCAGGCGAGATCGGGCACTGGGCGCGCTGGAGCGGGTCGGGCTCGGCCACCGGGTGACCTTCCTGCCCGACCGGCTGTCCGGTGGCGAACGCCAGCGCGCGGCCATGGCCAGGGCCCTGATGGGCGAGCCGTCCCTGCTGCTGTGCGACGAGCCCACCGGCAACCTCGACAGCCGCAACACCGAGGCGGTGCTCGGCCTGTTCGACGAGCTGCGCGAGCAGGGGCTGACGATCGTGGTCATCACGCACGAGCGGGAGGTCAGCACGCGCGCCGGTCGCCGGGTGCGGATCACCGACGGCGTGCTGGTGGAAGAGGCCTGATGCACATACGGGATCTCGTCGGCGAGGCCGTCGCGGGCATGCTCGCCAGGCCGGTGCGCTCCGCGCTCACCACGCTCGGCACCGTGCTGGGCATCACCACGCTGGTCATCACGCTCGGCGTGGCCGCCACCGCGGGCAACCAGATCGTCGGCCGCTTCGACGAGCTGGTCGCCACGGCCATCACGGTGGAGGTGCCCGAGAGCCCGAACGCGCCGCTGGTCGCCTGGGACTCCCTCGACCGGGTGACCAGGCTGCGCGGGGTGGTCTCCGCCGCGGCGGTGGCCGAGACCAAGGACAGCTCCAACCTGTCCGTCCGCTCCAACGACCTCGTCGACCCGGCCAGGGTGACCACGCAGAGTCTGTCCGTACTGGCCGCCACGACCGGCCTACCCGAGGCCGCCAGGGGCCGGATCGTGCAGGGCAGGTTCTATGACGCCGGCCACGTCAAGCGGGCGGACCGGGTGGCCGTGCTCGGCGACCAGGCGGCCAAGATGCTCGGCGTCACCCGTCTCGACCGGGCTCCGGCGATCTTCATCGGCAAGCACGCGTACACGGTCATCGGCATCCTCGGCGACCTGCGCCGCGAACGGAACCTGAGCGCCGCCGTCATCGTGCCGCCCACGGTGGGCAAGCGGTTCGGGCTGCGTGACGTGACCAGGGTGCTGGTCAACACCAACCTCGGCGCCGCCGACCTGATCGCCGGGCAGGCGCCGACCGCGCTCTCCCCCGGCAACGGCGACCTGCTGCAGGTGATCGCCCCGCCCAGCCCCACCAGGGCGCGCGACCAGGCGCAGGACGACGTCAACGCGCTGTTCCTGATCCTCGGCCTGGTCTCGCTCGTGGTGGGCGCGGTCGGCATCGCCAACGTCACGCTGGTCACCGTGATGGAACGCGTCGCCGAGATCGGCCTGCGCCGCTCGCTGGGCGCGGCTCGCCGCCACATCGCCGCCCAGTTCCTGCTGGAGTCGACGCTGATCGGGCTCGCGGGCGGCGTGATCGGCGCGAGCGTCGGAGTGGTCGCCGTCGTCGCCGTCTCGGCCGCCAAGCAGTGGACGCCGCTCCTGGACGTACGGCTGGCGATCGGGGCGCCCATCGCCGGAGCCGTGGTCGGCCTGCTCGCCGGCCTGTACCCGGCACTGCGGGCGGCCAGAATGGAGCCGGTGGACGCGCTCAGGTAGCTTTTCGATCATGAATTCGACACCCGAGGACGGCATCACGCTCGCCGTGTGCCCTCCCCTGACCGACCACGACCTCAACGACCTCTTCGCGGCCTCGTGGCCCGGCCACGAGGCCATCTCCTTCGCCCCCATTCTCGGTCGCAGCCTCTGCTGGATCGCCGCCCATCACGCGGACCGCCTGGTCGGCTTCGTGAACGTGGCCACGGACGGCGGCATCCACGCCTTCGTCCTGGACACCACCGTGCGTCCTGCGGAACGCCGAGCGGGCCTCGGTGTACGCCTGGTCCGCGCGGCCGCCGACGAGGCCAAGGCGCGCGGCGCCGAGTGGCTGCACGTGGACTACGAACCGCATCTCGAGGGCTTCTACGCCCAGTGCGGCTTCCGCCCTACGGCGGCCGGGTTGATGCGGCTCTGAGGATCGCGGCGCGGTGAAACGACGGCGCGGCGAACCGACGGCGCGGAGGATCGCGGTGCGGACCGACGGCTCTTCGTGGTGCCCCTGGCGCACGTCCTCCGGGCGCACACGGCCGACGGGGTGGTCCGGCTCGCCGGACCAGATCCAGTACCCCTCACGGGGCTGACCCTCGCCAGGCGACTGGCCGACCGGATCTGACCGCACCTGAACGACGGAACGCCGCCTCCCTTGCGGGAGACGGCGACCGTGAGCGTGCGCGTACTACCGAACCCAAAGGGGGTAGTAGCCGGGGCTACCCGTGCAGTCGTACTTGCTGAAGCCCTCCCGCACGTACTGCTGGCCCATGTCGATGCACTTGGACTTGGTGGTGAAGACGCCGATGAACACCCAGTCGGCCGCCTGAGCGGGGGTGCTGAGCACGCTGACGCCCATGACAGCGATGGCTGTCGTGAGGAGTGCGGCACGTAGACGCGACATGTGTCTCCTTCATACCGGGGGAGCGATACGCGAAGATCATGCCAGAGCATGGTCCGAGCCGACTGCTGGGGTGCCGTCCACCGAATGTCGATATCGTGATCACCTGCATCCCCCTGGCGGCACGTAGAGAACTGAGGTAGGACAAGTGACGGCACCTGGCTTCGGTGATTTCGCGGACATGAATGTCGACGCGCTCCTGCGGGATTCACAGAAGCGGGTGGCCCGTTTCACGGAGGCGCAGGAGAGGGCCACGGACGCGGTCGGCCGGGCCACCACCGCCGACGACCACATCGCGGTCGAGTGCACCATTTCCGGGGTGAGCAGACTCGACATCGACCCGCGGGCCAAGCGCATGAGCGTCGAGGAGATGTCCGCGGCGATACTCAAAGCGATTCACGAGGCCGACGCGGACCTCAAGCGTCAGCTGTCGGAGATCCTGACGGATTCGTTCGACGGCGACGCCCTGAACCTGGCCGGCGACCCAGAAGCCGCCAGAGCGCAGGTCGAAGAGGCGCAGACGGCCTTCGACCGAATGGTGAGCGACACGATGGGCGAGCTGGACCGCATGCGCAAGGAGTTCGGCTACTGACCGGGTGACCCGCCCCGGACCGTGCGGCGACCGGAGTCATTCGGTGATGTCGCCGCACCCGTCACTTCAGGCCGTCTGTCAGGGCCTTGTCGTACCCCCAAGCGGCCCCATACACCACGAGCAATTTGACGAGCCTCCACAGAACCTTGTTGCGCAGCACCAGAAGCCGTTCCTCGATCGAGAGAGCCACTGAACGCGCCTGCATTTCAGCGTAGAGCCGGCCGCTTCCGCCGAGCATCCCCGCCACCGTCAGCGCCGCCGCGTGCGTGGCAGCCACGAAGTTGAAGTAGATCCACGCGGTCCAGATGTTGGCCAGAATTCTGAGAATCAACGAAAGGCGATGGGCCGAGTTGGCGGCGGTCTGCGAGCCCATGTCGAACTCGTCGACCTTCTGTCCGAAGGCCGCTCGATCCAGCGCCTGCCAACTGGCCGCCGACACACTGTCGTACTGATCGCGCATGGACTCACCGGAGGCGGACACCTTGCCGCTGATGGCACTCCAGCCGTCCGCCGCCCTGTGCAGCAACTGCGGATCCGCCGGCAGCGTGAGGGCGTGGTGGAGCACGGTCCCCTGCATCACCGGCAATACGGCGGCGCAGAAGGCGTATTCGCCGAGTGTCGTCAGCTGCATCCACCGGAGATCGCCGCCACCGCCGGGCTCGTACGGACTGGGCGTGCCACCAGGAATGGGGAATTTAAATGCGTCTGACATGCTCGAAGCTCTCCCCTTCAGCGGTGTCCACGTTCGCGGATGCCGTATACAAGTCGTCTCGATGACCGCGCAACGATTGGGCCATGTCGCCCAGCTTCCCCTCGGCGGCGGTGACTATTTTGTCGTGCTGTTGGGCGAACGGAAATCCGATCACCCCCAATGCGCCCCAGCCGAGCCGCATATTGGGGGGAAAGCCGCCGGCCTCTTCCAGATGTGACACGGGAGAAGTCCCGCTGGTGTCGTCGACCAGCGCGTCGCCGAGCCTCCTGATCGTTGCCCTGTCGTATATCCGGGCCGACTCATCCGCACCTGCGCCGGGCGTAGCCGAAGGCACCACCATCACCATCCGTCCTCGATAAGTTACACTGAGTAACTTTTTCGATGATACTTCGGCAAGATCCTATAAGTCGGAGGCTACGCACACAGGCTTCTGCGCCTTTTGCTCAGCACGGACGCGGCGCCGCCGCGTCCGTCCGAGGCCGGTCAGTCGTTGCCGAGCTCCATCGCGGCGCGGTCCAGCATCTCCTCGTCCTCGGAGACCTCGCCGCGCGAGGCGATGGCCTCGGCGCCGCCCTGCGGCATGTCGCCGATCAGCGGGGTCGAGGGCGTCTGGGAGGCGTCGATGAGCGCGGGATGGGTGGGGCCGAGCATGCCGAGGCCGGCGTACTGCTCGAGCTTGGCGCGCGAGTCGGCGATGTCGAGGTTGCGCATGGTGAGCTGGCCGATCCGGTCCACCGGTCCGAACGCCGAGTCTTCCGTACGCTCCATCGACAGCTTGTCCGGGTGGTAGCTGAACGCCGGACCGGAGGTGTCGAGGATGGAGTAGTCCTCACCGCGCCGCAGCCGCAGCGTCACCTCGCCGATGACCGCCGTGCCGACCCAGCGCTGCAGCGACTCCCGCACCATGAGCGCCTGCGGGTCGAGCCAGCGGCCCTCGTACATCAGCCGGCCGAGCCGCCGGCCCTCGCTGTGGTAGCTCGCCAGCGTGTCCTCGTTGTGGATCGCGTTGACCAGCCGTTCGTACGCCGCGTGCAGCAGCGCCATCCCGGGCGCCTCGTAGATGCCGCGGCTCTTGGCCTCGATCACCCGGTTCTCGATCTGGTCCGACATGCCCATGCCGTGCCGGCCACCGATCGCGTTGGCCTCCATCACCAGGTCGACCGGGGTGGCGAACTCCTTGCCGTTGATCGTCACCGGGCGGCCCTGGTCGAAGCCGATGGTCACGTCCTCGGCGGGGATCTCGATCGTGGGGTCCCAGAACCGCACGCCCATGATCGGGTCCACGGTCTCGATGCCGGTGTCGAGGTGCTCCAGAGTCTTGGCCTCGTGGGTGGCGCCCCAGATGTTGGCGTCGGTCGAGTAGGCCTTCTCGGTGCTGTCGCGATAGGGCAGGCCGTGGGCGAGCAGCCACTCCGACATCTCCTTGCGCCCGCCCAGCTCGGACACGAAGTCCGCGTCGAGCCAGGGCTTGTAGATGCGCAGGTGGGGGTTGGCGAGCAGGCCGTAGCGGTAGAAGCGCTCGATGTCGTTGCCCTTGAACGTCGAGCCGTCGCCCCAGATCTGTACGTCGTCCTCGAGCATCGCCCGGACCAGCAGGGTCCCGGTGACCGCCCGGCCGAGCGGCGTGGTGTTGAAGTAGGCCCGCCCACCCGATCGGATGTGGAACGCACCGCAGGCCAGTGCGGCCAAGCCCTCCTCGACCAGCGCCGCTCGGCAGTCGACCAGGCGCGCGATCTCAGCCCCGTACGTCGCCGCGCGACCGGGCACCGAGGCGATGTCGGGCTCGTCGTACTGGCCGATGTCGGCGGTGTAGGTGCACGGGACGGCGCCCTTGTCGCGCATCCACGCGACGGCGACCGAGGTGTCGAGACCACCCGAGAAGGCGATGCCGACCCGCTCGCCGGTGGGCAGGGAGGTGAGAACCTTGGACATGAGACAAGAGTATGCATTGCTTCGCATGGTCATGCAAGGCTCGGCGCGGCGACCCCACTCAGGGCGGGCTTTCGCGTGCAACAGTTTTTGCCCCTGGCTCCTCTCGGAGGTGAAAGAACGACGAAGGGCGAGAACCGTTGGAAGGCGATCCCCGTTTCGCAGAGTTCGTCGCAGAACGCGGCGACGCGCTGCTGCGCTACGGCTATGTACTGGCCGGGAACCCCCATGACGCGGCCGACCTGGTCCAGGAGGCGCTGCTGAAGCTCCGTGGCGCCTGGCCGCGATTACGTCTGAAGGAGAACCCGGAGAGCTACGCACGTACCACGATGGCCAGGTTGCACATCGCCAAGTGGCGATTGCGGCGACGTGAGCTGCTCGTCTGGGACCTGCCGGAACGCGAGCACCACGATCCGCTGCCCAGCGGCGACGAGCGCGGAATGTGGCAGGCGCTGGCCGGGCTGCCGCGCAAACAGCGCGCGGTGCTGGTGCTGCGCTACTACGAGCAGCTCGACGACGCGGAGATCGCCGCCGTGCTCGGGATATCCCGCGGCACGGTACGCAGCCAGGCCGCCCGCGCGCTGAGCAAGCTGCGCTCCGCCCTGCCGACTGAGCGGAATTCGATGACCAGAGGGAAGGTCTGATGAACGAGGTCGAGGAGACCCTGCGCAGGACATTCGGTCAGGCGGCCGAGCAGGCGCCCAGACTGCCGGGGATGCTGCCCCAGCGGCTCGAAAGGGTGCACCTGCGCAGGAGGCGGCGGTCCCGGATGGCGCTGGCCGCCGCGGCGGTCGTGCTGGTCTCGGGCGGGACGCTGGCCGTGGTGCGTGGTGGCGAGACCACGACGGCCGTACAAGGTGAAGTCGCCTCGCAGGGGCGTGTCGAGGCGCCGGCCGAGCCCGTGGAGAAGGTCTGGCCGGAGGCGGTGCTCAAGGTCGTGGGAAAGGGGTACGGCGGGACGAGGTGGCAGCCGGCCACCGTCATCGACGACCGCACGGTGCTCATGACGGCAAGGGAGGGATTCGACAGCACGCGCGCCATCTACGCGTACGACATCGAGACCGCCGCCCAGCGCAAGATCGCCGACGTGCCGGAGCCGGCGGGGACGGTGACGTTCGCCTCGGACTTCGCCGTGGGCGGCGGCCACGTGGCCTGGTGGACGGCGACGGAGGACTCGGTCGCCCACCTTTGGGCCGTGCCGCTGGCGGGCGGCGAGGCGAAGATCGTCGCCGACCAGAGGATCCAGATCGACGACGGCAACGCGATCGACGGGCTCGAGGTGGTCAACGACAAGATCGTTTTCTCGGTGCACTCGGGCGGAGTCTCCACCGTTCCCCTCGGGGGCGGCACGGTGGAGCCGATCAAGGAGAGCACCGGAATGCACCTGCTGACCTGGCCGTGGATCGGCACACCGGGGCCGCCGGGCAGCCAGCCCGAGGTGGGGTCAAGCCCGCTGTTCGAACGGATCCTGAACGTGGAGACCGGGGAGACCAGCACCGCCGTCGCCCACCCCGGCGAGCGACTCCGCTCGTGTGGCGTGCGCGTCTGCCTGGGCACCACCTCGAGCGGCGAAAGCTTCTACCGGCAGCGGGACGGCTCACAGGAAAGAAAAGCGATCGGCCCCCCTCTCATGCTCGAACCGCCGACCCAGGACCGCTTCTCCTTCTCGTCGTACGGCCCGCAGCCTGCGGGTGTCGCGCTGTACGACCTGGTCAGCGGCAAGTCGGCCAGCCTGGGCATCAAGCCGGAGGGTAATTCGATCAGGCTGCCGACGGTGGATTCCACCGGCAGGATCTTCAGCTACCCGATCGGGGACGACCTGTACATGATCGACTTGTCCAAGATCCGGTAGCCGCCGCGCGCCTCGGAAGCGGTCGAGACGGCATTGTCGCCGCCTCGACCGCAGCGGCGAGCAAGATTCGGCCTCCATTTGCTACCCGCGTGTTACCGTCGGATCATGGTTGGGCCGATCCTCCCGCCGCCTTCAGATATCGCCCGCATTCGGCGGAACATTTTCTATGCGGATACGGTGAGTGTGCTCGTCCTCTTAGGAACAGGGTGCTTTTTTTCGTTGAGCAGCCACACGGCATTCGCAGGCTTCCTATCGGCGGGAACGGGCGTGGTGTCGCAAGCGTGCGCCCCCATGGCCGCCATCATTCTCCTGTTAGGGCTCTGGTATCGGCCCAGCACCGGTAAATCCCTACTGAACCTCGCCAGTCCCAGCGAGCAGCGCACCGCGTCGAAGTCGGCGCAACTGGACCGGATGGCTCACGCGCTCTACCGGAAACTGATCGTGCTTCGCGTCGCCACCGGGATCGTCATCGTGCAGGCCGCCTTGTACGGCGTGTCGGCTGTGGCGCCCTATTGAATATCTCGCTTGCCCGTCTTCACGCGGTGGGCGACACTGCGATGTGCACTCCGAAGAGCAGGCCGAACAGGCGATGAACGAGTTGAGCGATCGCGTCTACACGGCATTGCGCGACGGCGGCCTCGATGCCGAATCCGTCCTCGAACTGGCCTGCCTGTTCGAGGTATGGGACGTGAGCACTCCGGCGACGCGGGAGCTCCTCGACCGCTCCGCTGCCGATCTGACCCCGCCCGACCTGGCCCGCCTGGGCAAGGGCCTTCTCGTCGAGACGAGATTCGAGCCGAGCTTCGCCCTCGAACCCCGTCTGCTGTCGGCGCTGGAGCAGGCGCTGGAGGTCGTGGAGCGTGACGTTCGCGCCCGAGGAATCACCGGAGCGTTCCGCCTCATCACCTCGGACGGCGGCAGTCTTGCCTGGGTGGAATTCCAGGGCGGCTACCGCGGCTCCGCCGGCATCCGGCCGCCCATCTTTGACGGCGACATTCATGTCCCGCTCGGGGAAGTCGCCGATATCGTCCAGGAAACAATCATGGATCTGACCGGGAAAGTCTGGCCTGTCTGCGCCACGCACAATCGTGGCCTGCACGTCGGCTGGGATCAGGAGCGCACCGTTTGGCGGTGCACCGGCGACGGGGCGCATACCGTCGCGCCGGTCGGTGAACTGCCTTGATCACGTCGGCGCGCGCACGGTGATCCGCTATCCCACCTTGCCCAGGTCGAAGGAGACGTCGGTGAGGCGGACCGTCCCAACCTCCAGGTCGTCGAGGAGCTTGCGCAGGTCGGCGAGTTTCCAGCGGTCGACCACGAGCCCGTACACGACACCCTCCTCGGCCGTGTCCGCGAGCCACCCGTAGGTCAGCTCGAACTCGCGGAAATCGTCCCCCTCGTCAAGCAGCCCGACCCACCTGCGGAACTCCGCCAGCGCCGCCTCCGGCTCGGTCTCGCACTGATAGGTGAGATCCGTCAGGGCTTGGTCCTTGGTCATGTCGCGGTTCCAGACGACCGCGTTCAACGAGGCCGGTTCATCGGAGTCGTCGTAATATGACGGCGCGTAGATGTAGGAGACGCCCGTCCCTCCGCAGAGTGTGTGCCTGCGGTTGAAGGCGACGAGCCGCTCGGTGGCCATCGGATGCGCGAACTCCACGACCGCGACGGCGGCGAGCGTCTGGGGAAGTCCGTCGATGGTCTTCCGGACCGCCTCCTTGTCGACGGCGGAGTCCGGGTCCATGAAATCGATCGCGTCTTTCAAGCTGCCGGTCGGCCCGGCGAGGGACGGGGCCCGGACGCCGCCGAACAGGTTCTCCACGATTTCGTGATCCGTCCAGCCCGCGCTGGGACCGGCCCGGCGCGGCTCCCCTCGCAGCGTGTAGGACGCCTCCAGCAGCCTTGGGCCATTGCCGTACCCGTACGACAGGCGCTTGTCCGGGTTCGCGATGCGGGCGGCCGTGCCGTACACCTCGCCGATCCGCGCGTCGTCGGAGGGGTCGATGAACACCCACAGAACCCGGTCGACGGCGCCGAAGGCCAGGAACAGCGCCGCGGTGACGGCCAGAACCTTGACGAGAGACCTGGCCACGTACGCCCAGTCGGGCTCCCTCAAGTTCAGCACCGCGCGCTCCTGCGACCTAGATCAAACCGGGTAAGGCGCACCATAGCCGCCCCGACCAGGGGCGGGCAGGGGAATCAGGCGCCCGCCCGCACCGCAACACCCGCAGGCTTGTACGAGGCTTATGTGGAGGTGCGCTCTACCGGGGGTTCGGTGACGCGGTGATCGCCATCGTGGTGTAGGCCATGGTGAAGCCGCCGCCGATCGCGTCGATGGCGGCACCGACGCCCGCCAGCACCTCGGCCAGCTGGTCCGGTGGGAGTTGGGTGAGCGCGCCGGTGGTGGGCAGCAGGTCGAGCCAATCGTCACGGCTGTAGTACCGCTCCCAGTCGAATCGCCACTGCTCCGGCTCGCCGAACTCGGCCGTCTTCCGGATGCCGTCGGCGAACGTGGTGAACATCGTCTGGTAGATGTCCTGGCCCGGCCTCGGCGGTCCGGCGCTGAGCGGCGAGTCGGGCGCCACCTTCCGGAAGACGGTGGCGAACGCCTCGGCGACGAACGGCGGCGGGTCGTACACGTGCGCGAACACCGCCAGCAGGCCGCCGGGTCGCAACACCTGCGCCGCCTTGGCGGCGCCCGCGACCGGGTCCACCCAGTGCCAGGACTGCCCGGCGACGACCGCGTCGAAGGTACGGCCGGCGGCGTCCCAGTCCTCGAACGTCACCACCTCGACCTCCACCCCGGTACGGCGGGCGAACTCGGCCATCCGGACGTCCGGCTCGACACCCAGCACATTGCACCCGGCCGCCAGGAACTGACGGGCTTCTATGCCGGTGCCGCAGCCGACATCGACGATGTCGAGACCGGGGCTGGCGGCGATGATCTGCTGCACCAGGGCGTCGGGATAGTCGGGGCGGGCCCGGTCGTAGCGTTCGGCGTCGACCCCGAACGACTCCGCCATCTGCCTGGCCTTATGGGGCTCGTTCCGCGAAGGCTCTGGTTGCTCCTGCGATAGAGTGGGCATGCGCCCACCATAGTGGGCACGCGCCCACTCGACAACCGGGCAGCCGTTCGCGGTGAGCGAAGAGCGGGCGAAGAGCGGGCGAAGGCGTGGGAAGAAGGGGAACGGGCGATGCCGACTGGAGTGGCCCTGCGGGATGTGCGGCAGCAGCTGTTCGACGCCGCCGAGCGCGTCCTGCTCCGGGACGGGGCGCCCGGCCTGACCAGCCGGGCGGTCACGGCGGAGGCGGGCGTCGCCAAGGGCGTCCTGCACCGGCACTTCGAGGACTTCGACGCCTTCCTCGTCGAGCTCGTGCGGGACCGCGTCGCCCGGCTCGAGGGCCAGGCCACCGCCCTTCGCGGCTCCGCCGGGACCGGCGACGTCGCCGGCAACCTGACCGGGGCGCTGATTGACCTGTTCGACTCGGTCGCCGTGGCGATAGTCGGTCTCGTCATCTTCCGGGATGAGTTGCGTACCCGGCTGCGCCAGGCCCGGCCGGCTCCCGGCATCCCGATCCTGACGGATGCCGCGGCCATGATCGCCGCCTACCTCAACGAGGAGTGTGAGCTGGGCCGCATCGCGGCGGACGCCGATGTGGACGCGCTGGCGCTCTCCCTGATCGGGGCCGGGCACATGCTGTTCGCCGGCCGGGAGGGGGTTGCGCCGGAGACGGAGGAAGTCGGCAAGGTGGTCAACGCCGTCATCGCCGACGTCGTGCAAAGACGCCTGCTATGAGCTGATGCTCACCGGCCGGCGCGCGCGCACCAGGACGATGCCGACCGCGAGCGTCATGGCCAGGCAGACCGGGGTGTAGAGGAACAGGTTCAGCCAGTAGAACGGGCTTCCGGTGTCCGCGCCGAGGCCGAAGGCCCATACCAGGCCAACAAGCCCGCGCACCAGCACACCCGCGCCCACGGCCATGGTGACCACCTTGGCCACCCACCCGCCCCGCCCGCCGGATGCCGCCGCCACCGACAGGGCCGCCACGCTCAGCACGAGGATGAGCGGCAGCAGCACCCGTGGAGTGAAGGGCACCTCGGCGTTGAGGACGGCCAGGGAGAGCGCGCGGGAGTCGGCGATGGGCCGGACCACCCAGAACAGATGGACGAGTGCGTCGAGCAGCAGGACGGCGGCGGCGAACGCGCCGGGGCGTGAGATGTTCATGCCCTCCAGGAGGCGGCGAACTCGCCAATGGTTCCATGGAACCTTCTGCCCCCGAGCCGCCTCTGGATAAGCATCAACTACCACTGGTTGAAGCTGGTGGTTTGCTCTCGCGGTCCCGTCTGGTTGAAGGGAGGCCGGTAGCGTGTGGCTGGTTGATGGCAGCCCAGCCCGCAGCGCCGCGTGTGGCGATGTTGCGGGCTGCGATGTGGTCGGCGTGCCCAGCGAGGCCACACCTGGTGCAGACGAACCGGCCCCGCGCCGGCCGGTTCGCCCTGGCCACATACCCGCATTCCGGACACGCCTGCGAGGTGTAGGCGGGGTCGACCAGGATGAAGGCGACCCCGGTCCGGGCGGCCTTGTAGCGGGTGAAGGTGATCTGCTGGGCGAAGGCCCAGTTGTGCAGGGTGCGCCGCTGGAACCGATGAGCCCTTACCCGGCCGCGGATGCCCTGCAGATCCTCCAGGGCGACACCGCGGCCGGTGCGTTCGGCTTCACGCACCACGAATTTGCTGATTTGGTGGTTGAGGTCGGTCATCATCCGATGCTCACGCCCGGACAGACGGCGCAGCACCCGCCGCGCCGCAGAAGTCCCCTTGGCCTGCAGTCGTCGGCGTTGCCGGTGCCGCCGCTCCCGCAGGGTGCGGACGTGGCCGTTACCGCCGACCGGGCCCGGCAGCGCCGGGCCGGGCAGCACCACGCCGTCGCAGGTGACCGCCAGGTTCGCCACCCCTTGATCCACCCCCACAAAACCGCCGACCGGCTCACACACCGCCGGTCGGGGCAGGGTGACGGCCACCTGCAGCAGCCACACCCCGCGCCGGCAGATCAGATCCGCCTCCCCCACCGGCAGCGTGTCGATGGCTTTGAGGTCTTCTGGCCGACCGGTGTAGGGGACGGTGACGCGGCCGGTGGGGGTCCACAACGACACCGTCCGGGCGTCCCGGTTGAAGCTCATCAGCCGGGCGTCGTAGGGGACGGCGCCCTGCGGGCGGAACATATGGGCCCGTTTCTTGCTGGCGCGCCGGTTGGCATACGCGGCGGCGACCCGGGCGATCGCCCGCACGGCCGCTTGCGCGCCCAGCCCGGCCACCCGCGCCCGCACCTCGTAATAGGCCAGCCGGTGCAACTCCACCACCGCGAAGACACGGTGCTGCCAGGCCAGGCGGGAGACGACGGTGGCCGCCTGATTGCACAACAGCACCGCCGCGGCCAGCGCCTCAGCCTGGGCCGGTGCGGGCGTGAGCCGCAGCTGCACGATCGAGGGCAGGCCGTCGCGTTTGGTGGCGGAGCGGCGGATCGCCATCGCGCACCTCCTGTCACAGCGTCCTCACTCACCGCACACATTACCGAACGTGACCGACTCTTTCCATGCTGTTTTCGAAAGGAGGCGTGGCGCTTCCTCCCGGCCCTGAAGGACCGGGTCTCCGCGCCACCATTCAGATGAACTGGCCTGTTGCCGACCTGGACCCGGTGCGCCGGCTGCGCGTGCTCGCCGCGGGCGTTCCCGGCGCGCGTGTCGCCGAGCGGATTCTTCCCGACCCCTTCGAGCTGGTCTGGGAGGTGGCGAGCGACTTGGAGCGGGAGTTCGGCACCTTCGAGCCCGACATGCGACGCCTGCGGATCGTCGCGGACGACGCAGACGGGCGGCTGGTGGCCGAGGCCCGCAGCAAGTACGGCATGCGCGCCCGCTTCGACGTCGACCTGCGGCCCGGCTGGTGCTGGATGCAGAGCAGGTTCCTGCTCGTCGGCCTGGCGGCGACCGCCGTTCCGGAAGGCACGCTGGTGGCGCAGACCGGCGGCATCCGCGTGCCCGGACGTACCGCGCTGGTGCCCCTGGGTGTCAGGACGGCCGGGGAGAAGGCCCTGGCCCGGCTGGCGGCGCGGGTCGCCGAGCGGGCCCGATGAGCGCGGCGGCGCTCGTTCTGGCCGCTCAGCGCGGAGACACGATGGCGATGAACGACCTGCTCCGCGAGCTGACCCCGTACCTCGGCCGGATCTGCGGGCCCATCGCGCTCGACAGCGGACAGGACGCGGTCCAGGAGGCGTTGATCGCCGTCTTCCGTAACCTGCGCGCGCTGCGCGAGCCCGACGCGCTGTACGGCTGGGCGCGCGCGATAGCCGTGCGAGAGGCCGTCAGGATCGCCAGGCGCGACAACCGCGTCGGTCCCGCGGAGCCGGGCGACCTGCCGTCGCGGCAGGACGTGGAGCACGCGGTGGACATCCGCGACGTGCTGGAACGGCTCACGCCCGAGCACCGCGCCGTGCTGGTGCTGCGCGATGTCGAAGGGCTCGACGAGGCCACCGCGGCCAGGCTGCTGGCGGTGCCGGTGGGCACGGTCAAGTCCCGGCTGGCGCGGGCCCGGCTGAGCTTCCGCAAAGCCTGGCAATCGTGAGCGATTCCCTACGGGGAATTGTCCGATGTCATGACTCGCCCGGATGATCCTCACGTAACCGAAGCGTGGGGAAGGACGTGCGATGAGGAGCTATCACCTGCGGCCGGGACGTGGTCTCGCCGGGCTGACCGTCGAGGACCGGGACGAGCCAGCGCCGGGGCGCGGGCAGGTCGTGGTCAGGATCCGCGCGAACGGGCTGGGCTATCGCGATCTGATGGTGCTGGCGAACGACTACCCGCTGCCGATCACGCCCGGCGTCGTGCCCGGCTGCGAAGGCGTGGGCGAGGTCGTGGCCGTCGGCGAGGACGTGACCCGGGTCAGGACGGGCGACCGGGTGGCGGCCACGGTGTTCCCACGCTGGTTGGACGGGCCCTTCCTGCTGGAGAACGCCGCCCAGCTCGGCACCATGACCGACGGGGTGCTGGCCGAGTACGCGGTGCTGAGCGAGGACGGCGTGGTGCCCATCCCCGAGCACCTGTCGTACGAGGAGGCGGCGGCGCTGCCGCTGGCGGCCGTGACCGCATGGAACGCGCTGACCTCCGGCGGCCTCCCACGGCCCGGCCAGACCGTGCTGACGCTCGGCTCGGGCGGGGTGTCGCTGTTCACGCTGATGTTCACCAAGCTGAGCGGCGCCCGGGTGATCATGACGACGTCCGGCCCCGCCAAGGCGGAGCGGCTGCGGAAGCTCGGCGCCGACGAGGTGATCGACTACCGGGAGAACCCGTCGTGGTCGGAGGAGGTCCGCGCGCTCACCGACGGCATGGGCGCCGATCGCGTCGTCGACCCGGCGGGGCCGCTGGAGCAGTCGCTGAAGTCGGTGGCGTTCGGCGGCGAGGTGGCGTTCGTCGGTTACCGGCTGTCCGGTGCCGCGGGCGCCCGGCCGGTCGACCCGGCGCTGCTGTTCGGGGCGGGCGCGGTGCTGCGCGGGGTGGCGACCGGCAGCCGCGCCCACTTCCTCCAACTCAACCGCGCGATCGCCACGCACCGGCTGCGTCCCGTCCTCGACCGGGTGTTCCCGTTCGAGGACGTCCACGAGGCGTACCGCTACTGCGAGGCGGGCGGCGGCTTCGGCAAGATCGTCATCAGCCACGACTGACTGAGCGCCCCTGCCAGGAGACGGCGTTCCTGGCGGGTGGACGACCGTCGTCAGGAGCTCGTGAGGATGACGAGTTGCTGGGTCGCTCGGGTCATCGCGACGTAGCGGTCGACCGCGCCTTCGATGCCCTCGCCGAAGGCTTCCGGGTCGACGAGGACCACCAGGTCGAACTCCAGCCCCTTCGACAGCTCCGGGGTCAGCGACCGGACGCGGGACGTCGCACGGAATGTGGGGTCGCCGATGACGCACGCGATCCCTTCGGCGTGTGCGGCGAGCCAGGTGTCGAGGATCGAGCTCAGGTCCGAAGCGGATCCGTGGACGACGGGGACATCGCCGCGCCGGATGGAGGTCGGCACGTTGGCGTCCGGGAGCACGGCCCGGATGACCGGCTCGGCTTCCGTCATGATCTCTTCCGGCGTCCGGTAGTTGACGCTCAGGGATGCCAGGTTGATCCGGTCGAGCCCGATCCGCTCAAGCCGTTCCTGCCACGATTCCGTGAACCCGTGCCTGGCCTGGGCACGGTCCCCGACGATGGTGAAGCTCCGGGACGGGCACCGCAGCAGCAGCATCTGCCACTCCGCGTCGGTCAGTTCCTGAGCCTCGTCCACGACGATGTGCGCGAACGGGCCGGCGAGCAGGTCCGGTTCGACGGTGGGCAGTGCGGTCTCGTCGACCAGAGAGACCTTCGCGTCCTGTCCGCGCAGCATCGTCACCAGGCCTTCACCGTCGTCATCGGCGGCGAGCAGGTTGTCGACGACCTTGTCCATCTGCTCACGCTGGGCGGCGAGAGAGGCGTCATGCCGGCGCTTACGGCGCGCCGCCTCCGGGTCGCCGAGCCGCTGCCGGGCCGCGTCCAGGAGCGGCAGGTCGGACACCGTCCAGGCCTGGGCGTCCGTACGCTGCAGCGCTCGAACCTCCTCGGGGCTGAGCCAGGGAGCGCACATCCGCAGGTAGGCGGGTACGGACCACAGGTCCCCGACGAGGTCGGCCGCTTCGATCAGTGGCCATGCCTTGTTGAAGATCGTGAGCAGCTCCCTGTCCCGCAGCAGCGACTTGCGGAGCAGGTCAGGCGAGGCGTCGCCGTCGTGCTTGTCCATCAGGATCGTGAGCAGTTCCTGCCAGATCTGGTCGCGCGCCTCGTTGTGCGGAGTGCCGGGATCCGGCGCTTGGAACGCCTCGGCCCAATCCTCGACGCTCAGCCAGATGTCGGACCAGGGGGTCGTGATCGTCATCCCCTTGGTGGGCGGGTTCTCGTAGAACCTTACGGCCGGCTCGATCGCCTGCGTCAGGTTCGCGGACGACTTCAGGCGGGCCACGTCCGGGTCGGCCTCGATCGCCGCCCCGGCCCCCTCGGCGACGAGATCCCGCAGGGTGCAGGTCTGCACACCCTCCTCTCCGAGGCTGGGCAGGACGTCGGCGACGTAGGCCAGGTAGGGCTGGTGCGGACCGACGAACAGCACGCCACCCCGGTGGTGACCGAGGCGAGGGTCGGAGTAGAGGAGGTAGGCGGAGCGGTGCAGCGCGACGACGGTCTTGCCCGTACCCGGACCGCCGTCGACGACGAGAGCGCCACGGGACCCCGCGCGGATGATGGCGTCCTGGTCGGCCTGGATGGTGCCGAGCACGTCGCGCATCCGGGCCGACCGGTTGCTGCCCAGGCTGGCGATGAAGGCGGACTGGTCGTCGAGCGCGGCATGCCCGACCAGCCCGTCCGAGGTGAACACCTCGTCCCAGTAGTCACTGATCCGGCCGCGGGTCCAGCGATACCTGCGGCGGCTCGCCAGGCCCATCGGGTTGGCGTGGGTGGCTCCGAAGAACGGCTCGGCCGCCGGGGAGCGCCAGTCGAGCAGCAGTTGACGGCCCGCGCTGTCCCTGAGGCCGAGCCGGCCGACGTACACGGGCTCGGGGTTGTCCGCGCTGACCATGTGTCCGAGGCACAGGTCCAGGCCGAAGCGGCGCAGCGCGCGCAGGCGAGCGGTCAGCCGGTGGATCTCCATGTCCCGGTCCATCGCCGCCCGGCCTATGCCGCCGGGCGCCTTGCGCTCGGCGTCGAGGCGGTCGGACAGGTCGGCGATCGACTGCTCAAGGCTCTCCGCGATGGCCGCGAAGTGCCGCTCGTCGCCGGCGATCAGCGTCGGGTCGGCCTTGAGGGCGAGGCGGTCGGGAAGGTCGAACGCGCTGGTGGTCAGGGGGTTCATGGGGTTCACGTAAAAAGCTCCGATCTGAGGTCGCTTGCGACCATGACGCACGGCAAGGCGGTCCCGCGTGGTTCACGCGGACACGGGCGGCCTTTCTCGGCTGACCACGTCGAGCAGCAGCTTCGCGGCCACCGCCGCCCCGTCGGTACGGATCGTGCCGGCCACGGCGGTCGCTCGTGCGCGGGTCTCGGGGGTCAGGACCGTCCTGAGCGCGGCTGTCAGGGACTCGGTGGTCGGAATCGGACCGTCGTGTGCCGTACCGATGCCCAACTCGGCCACCCGGCCGGCCCAGTACGGCTGGTCCACACCCTGGGGTACCACCACCTGAGGCGCGCCGGCCCGCGCGGCCGTCGTCGTGGTGCCCGCGCCGCCGTGGTGCACGACCGCGGCCACCCGGCCGAACAGCGCCTGATGGTTGACCTCGCCGACGACGAAGCAGTCGTCGCGGTCGTCGATCAGGGCCAGGTCGGCCCAGCCTCGGGACACGACCGCGCGGCGGCCCTGCGCGTGGATCGCCTCGATGGCCTCCTGGGCGACGTTCGTCGATGTACGCATGGGCATGCTGCCGAACCCTACGTACACGGGCGGTGTGCCGGCGTCCAGGAACGCCACCAACTCGGCCGGGAGGGGGCGAACATCGGGCAGGATCCACGCGCCGGTCTGGACGACGTCGAGATCCGGCGTCTCCCGCCGTGGGTCCAGGATCGGATCCGTCGCCAGCCACGGCTGCTCACCGATGACGTAGTCGCGGACGTCGTCCACCGGTGGCAGGCCGATCGACGCCCGGTTCGTGTTGAGCGCCGCGCCGAACAGCTCGTTGATGCTCTGGGCGTCCAGCTCCCACAGCACCCGGTTGTCGGTCACCTCCGGCGGGAACGGCCGGCCCGCATACGCCAGCGGCGGATAGTGCGGCGACGGCAGGGGATTCTGCTGGAAGGTCACGGACACGGAGCGGATACCCAGCTTCTCGGCCACCGACCGCGCGCCGGCAATGGCCGGAAATACGCCGGTCACCACCAGCACATCGCATCCCTCGGCCGCCGCGGTGACCGCGTCGAACTGGGCGGCGATCAACTCGGCCGCGCGCTGGGGCAGGGATGACGGCGATGGCTTCGCGGTCGTCAGCGCGCGTGCCGACCGGCCGACCGGCACCAGCGGCACGCCGACACCGGCCAGCCGCTGCGCGAAGTCCTCGTCCGGCGGCGCGCACACCCGCACCTCCGCGCCGCGTTCCCGCAGCCGCACCGCGAGTGCCACCAGCGGTTCGACGTCCCCACGTGATCCGTACGTCGACAACAACACCCGCACTTCGTGCCCCCGTTTTCTGACGTTCTGGCCTACGGCCGCTGATTCTGCGGCACGACCGGGGTCTTGCCGCAAGCCCCCCGGTGCGCTATACGTTGAGAGTGGAAAGGCGCGGGTAATCCCCTTTCCCCCTTCACGAAGCGGCGCTGCGCAGCGTATCGCCGCCGCGCCCTCGGTTCGTCGGAGACGATCCAGGGAGTCCACGATACTTAAGCCGCGTTCGAGATTGACAAATAGGGGCTCCATACGTCATCATGGAAATGCGACCGGAACGATGGGTCTGCGTAAGCGTGGACAAATGGAGTTTGAGCGAGTACGCTCACACTTCCACGCTGCCTTTCTGACGACCCGCTCCGCTTGCTCACGTTGCGAGGTTGTCTGGCGTGCGTGTAGTCAGTCCGCCGCGAGCCCTCGGAAGGACATCTGTTGGCAGCCT
>NZ_JBFAIF010000009.1:0-342155 GCF_040654555.1 Nonomuraea sp. NPDC050680
CATTCATCGGGGTACGGCGGGCAGCGCCGTTTCTGCTGGTTAGAGTCGCCTCAGGATTCGGGTGCGTGTTCGCGGCGGGGTCGCAGTACGTGGATCGCGGCGCTGGGATCGTCGGCGAAGAAGCGGATCACGCGGGCCTCGGCGCGGCGGCCGAGGGGACGGACGGCGCTGATCGGTTCGGTCAGTTCGAGGATCAGGTTGGTCTGGGAGGCCACCGCCACGACCAGCCTGTCGCCCTCCACCTTGATCGTGCCGTTCTCGTTGAAGTTGCGGACGTGGCGTACCTGGACGATCCGCTCGCGTGGGACGCGCAGGTCGAAGAACGCGCCGTAACGGATGCGTACCTCGTCGGCGGAGACGACGTGAGGCCGGGTGACGCAGGCCGCGATGGCCGCGAGCACGATCAGGACCGTATAGGCGTCGGCCACGAGGACCACGGTGCGCAGGCCCACCGGAGCGCCGAACGCCCGCAGCAAGATCTCCGCGACTATCAACTCCACGACCATCGCGAACAGGAAGATCATCATCGTGGTTGTCTGCGCGCGGGAGTAGGAGAGGGCGGTGGCGCCATACGGCACGCCGTGGCGGCGCCGCGCGACCCACAGGGCGAGGCTGACCATGCCCTTCACGTCGAACCCCATGATCCGCCGCACCTGATCGGGGACCAGCCGCCCATAGGCCGCCCGCAACGCCGTCCGCCGGTCCGCGCCGCCTCGGCGCTCGGCCCCGAACAGTCGGCACAGGGTCGTCGCCTCCAAGACGAAGGCGGCGACGACAGCCGCCTCGGCCGCCGCGACCAGCGGGCGGGGCAGCGACACGCCGGACACGAGCAGGACCGCGAGCAGCAGCTCCATGGGCACCATGGCGAACAGCACGGCGCGCGCGATCCGCACCATCACCCTCGCTCCTTCAGCATGACCATGACCAGCCGGAACACCTCGGTCTGGGCGGCCGACAGCTCCGGATACATCGTCGTCAGCCAGTGGCCGCCGTCCGCGTTCTCGGTGGTCGGCGGGCGCAGGTGATCGGGAGCCGCGTCCAGGTTCGCGACCAACGCCGTCACCATCTCGTCGGGAAAGTGAGCGGCGAGATCGGCGGCGAGCGTGGCGACGCGGGGATCGCCGGGGTCGGCGTCGGTGAGCTCGTCCAGCCGCGCGTAGAGGGCGTGTCCCCGTGCGGCCGCCTCGGGCTCGGTGAGCGGGCGGAACAGATCGATGAACCCGGCCCGGTCGGCAGGGTCGGCCACGGTGTCCATCAGAGCCAGCAGCTCCCGGTCCATTTCCGCGAACTTCGAGCCCTCGACGGAGAGATCGCGCAGTACCTTCGCCATGTCCGGCGAGACCGTCGAGTCGGGATGCAAGTCCGTCTCCGCCAGCAGCGCGGCCAGCCGGTTCCGTCTGGCGCCGATCGTCTCCTGCTGCCGGGCCAGGTCGGCGTCCAGCTCCAGGAGCACTTCCCGCAGCTCCCGGCCTTGGTCGTCGGCCAGGACGTCGCGGATCTCGTCCAGGGACATGCCCAGCTCGGCCAGCCGGCGCACGCGGGTGAGAACCACCGCGTCCCGCAGCCGGTACTCGCGGTAGCCGTTGGCCAGTCGTTCGGGCTCCGGGAGAAGGTTCAGGTGGTGGTAGTGACGTACGGTCCGGGTGGAAACCCCGGCCAGCGTGGCAAGCTCGCCGATCCTCATGGCCCCATTGGACACGTTGACGCTACGACAAGGTCAAGTGGTCACGGTCCGTCGTGACTGGGGTCCTTTGAGGGGGTACCCCCTTCGGGGGTGCGGAAGTGGCCGGTCCGTTGTGGCTGGGGTTCTTCGAGAGCGGGGGTGCGAAAGAAGACGGTCCGTTGTGGCTGGGATGTCCCGGGCAGCGGACTAGCGGGATGTCTCGGGCACCGGACTAGCGGGAGGTCCTGGGCACCGGACTAACGGGGCCGGAGCAGCGGAACCAGGGCGAGGCCGGCCACCGCGGCGGCCGTGATGGCCACCGTCGGTGCGACCAGTTGGGCGGCCGAGCCCGCCACGGCGAAGCCGATGCCCTGCCAGAACATCAGCCCAGCCGTCTGGATGCTCAGCGCCCTGCCCACCACCTCCTCCGGGGCCGCGTCCATGAGGAGTTGGTCCAGCCCCAGGTGGTGCGCCAGACCCATGCCCGACACCACCAGCAGCCCGACCGCGAGCGGCAGTCCGGGACGCAGGCCGAAGGCGAGTTGCGGCAGGAACATCAACAGCGCCAGCGGCACGACCAGCCGCAGTCGGCGGGCGGGCGAGGGGATCCACAGGCACAGCACCTCGCCAAGGACCGTGCCGACCGGCAGGGCCGACATGAGCAGCCCCAGCCCCACCGTCCCGAACCCGGCCAGGTGGGCGTACGGCGCCGCCAGCGCCTCGGGTGTCACCCCGATGGCGGGCACGGCCCAGCCGAACACCAGGACGCGGCGCAGCCGTACCAGCCGGAAGACCCGCCCAAGCCCCGCCAGCGAGTCGCGTACGAGCGACAGCGACCGGGCCGAGGCGGCGGCGGGACGGGCCTTGACCCCCACGGCGAGCAGCGTCGCCGACACCAGGAAGGCGCCCGTGTTGAGCAGGAGGGCGGCGCGCGGAGTCAGCGCGATGAGCAGCAGCCCGCCGAGCGCGAACCCGCCCACCTGCGCGGCCTGCGCCACCAGCCGGAACAGGCTGCGGCCGGCGATGTAGACCTCGCCGTCGAGGACGCGCGGCAGCACCGCGGCCCGCGCGCCCGCGAAGACCGGCGCCACCAGCCCCATGCCGAACGCCATCGCCAGCACGACGCCCACGGGCGAGCCGGGCAGCGCCATGGCCGCGGCCAGCGCGGCCGTCGTCAGGTTGCAGCCCACCAGCAGGGGCCGGATCGCCACCCGGTCGGCCAGGGCCGACAGGAGTACCCCGCCGAACAGGTAGGGGACGAACGCCACGGTGAACACCAGCGCGGCCAGGAAGGGCGAGCCGGTCTGGCGGTAGACCAGCACGGTGAGGGCGAACTGGGTCACGATCGTGCCCAGCATGCAGACGACGTGCGACAGGAAGATAGCCCGGAACTCGGGCACGGCCAGCGCGTCCCGGTATCGGGCGCGGGTGGGCGCCGGCTGGTTCATCGAGTTCCCCCAGGTGAAGTGTCGGTCGCCGTGGCCTGCCCGGACCACGGCGACCGTCGGTCAGTAGGCGTAACGCATGTCTGGTCACCTCCCCAGCTCGACGGGCAGAGTCCGTACCCCGCGCAGGGTGCCGCTGTCCCACATCACCGGCTCGGCGCCCGGCCTGACGGCCGGGTAGCCGCGGGCGAGCTCCGTGAACAGCGCCCTGGTCTGCAGGGAGGCGACGCCGGCCCCCAGGCAGGCGTGCAGGCCGCGGCCGAAGCCGAGGTGGGGGTTGGGGGTACGGTCCAGTCGAAGGGCGTCGGGGTCGGAGAAGACGGCGGGGTCGCGGTTGGCGGCTCCGATGATCAAGGTCACACCCTCGCCCTTGCGGACCTTCCGGCCGCCGACTTCGGTGTCGGTCAGGCAGCCGCGGGCGAGTACCTGGACCTGGCTGGTGTAGCGAATCAACTCTTCAACTGCTAAATCGGGACTTTTGGAGAATTCGCGGAGGCTGCCGGGATTGTCGGTCAGGGCCAGGAGTGAGAGCGTCAGCAACCGGGCCGAGGATTCGAAGCCGGCGTGGAAGGTGGAGCGGAGCGAATTCAGCACCAGACGGCGGTCGGCACTGGCGCTTGGTAGCTTTTTGCTGATATATGCGAACATGCCGTCCGGACGATGCTCGACCATCCAGTGTTCCATTAGTGCGTCGAGTTCGGCCCGCGCGGCCAGGCCCGCCGGTATCACCTCGGGGCGCAGACCGCCGTCCATGGTGTCGATGACGGGCGGGGAAACGGAGGTGAGCCAGTCGAGATCCGGGGGATCCACGCCGAGCACCTCACAGATCGTCTCCACGGTCAGCGGGATGGCCAGCCGGTGGACGAAGTCGAACTCGGTGCCCGCCAGCGCCGCCAGGCGCCGCCGTACGCGCTGCTCGGTACGTCTGACCAGCGCCGCGTGGTCCTGGGCCCGGTAGGCGGCGGTGAGCAGCCGCCGCACAGGCGGGTGGTCGGGCGGATCGACGGTCTGCAACATGACCAGCTCGGCGGGCGTCCGCTCGCCGAGCCGCCGCCAGTCGGAGGTGAAGCGGTCGAGCCCTTTGAGTACGGCGGCGCAGTCGGCATACCGGGTGAGCACCCAGGTGTCGAGTTCGCCATACCAGAAGAACGGTTCCGTTTCCCGCCAGGCGGCATAGACGGGTGCTGGATTCCGGAGTATTTCCGGTTTTAGTAGGACACGGAGCGAATGCGGAAAGGGACTTTCCGTCGACACTAAGTCTCCATAAATCGCTAAAAAATGCTCCAAACAATTGATTTAGCCCGTGTGACAGTAGATGAGTAAGAAGTGAGAGTCAACAGCCCTATAGGCGTGCGGCCGTCTCGTGTGGCGGACCGGGGCCCGTTGACCCGCGCGCGCAGACTAGGCTTGTCACGCATGCCAGCCGACTGACGAGAGAGATCATGAAGACCTTCGAAGAGCTGTTCGCCGAGCTGTCAGAGAAGGCACGCACCCGACCCGCGGGTTCGGGCACCGTGGCCGCGCTCGACGCCGGCGTCCATGCCATCGGCAAGAAGGTCGTCGAGGAGGCCGCCGAGAGCTGGATGGCCGCCGAGCACGAGTCGAGTGACCGAGCCGCCGAGGAGATCTCCCAGCTGCTCTACCACGTGCAGGTGCTCATGCTCGCCAAGGGCATCGGGCTGGACGAGGTGTACAAGCATCTCTAGGGCGCCCGCGCCCGTCAGCCCGTACACCTAACAGCCCGCGAGACATCAAGGACACCACGGACATGTTGCGTCTGGCCGTACCCAACAAGGGCGCGCTCAGTGAGGCCGCCCAGACCATGCTCAAGGAGGCCGGCTACCGGTCCCGCAAGGACAGCAAGGAGCTCGTCGTCCTCGACGAGGACAACGGTTGCGAGCTGTTCTTCCTGCGCCCGCGCGACATCGCGGTCTACGTCGGCGAGGGCACGCTCGACGCCGGCATCACCGGCCGGGACATGCGCGTCGACTCCGGCGCCCCCGTCGAGGAGATCATGCCGCTGGGCTTCGGCGGCTCCACCTTCCGGCTGGCCGCCAGGGTGGGTGCCATGACGTCGGTCAAGGATCTCGACGGCCTGCGCATCGCCACCTCCTACGCCGGGGTGCTCGGCAAATACCTGTCGGAGTCCGGCGTCGACGCCCGCGTCATCAAGCTCGACGGCGCGGTCGAGACCGCCATCAGGCTGGGCGTGGCCGACGCGGTCGCCGACGTCGTGGAGACCGGCACCACGCTGCGCAACGTCGGCCTGGAGGTGTTCGGCGAGCCGATCATGCGCTCAGAGGCCGTGCTGATCAGGCAGCAGGGCAACGGCGCGGACACCGGCGTCGAGCAGCTCGTCCGCCGCCTGCAGGGCGTCGTGCACGCCCGCGATTTCGTGATGATGGACTACGACATCCGCGCCGAGCGGATCGAGGAGGCCATCGCGCTCACGCCCGGCATGGAGGGGCCCACGGTCTCGCCGCTGCACCGCGAGGGCTGGGTCGCCGTCCGGGTGATGGTCCAGCGGCGCGGGCACCAGCAGGTGATGGACCAGCTCTGGGAGATCGGGGCAAGGGCCATCCTGGCCACCGACATCTACGCCTGCCGCCTCTGAGATCTGTCCGCTAGGTGATGTCCCATCCGGGAATCACCTAGCGGTGGGTGACGAATCGCTTGCTTGTAGTTATGTCCCGTTCTGTGATGGCGCCGCCCGGCAGGCCTGGGCGGCGTTGCAGCGCGGCAACCGGCGCTGGGCGGCGGGCGCGTCCCGCCGCCCCCGCCAGGACCCCGACCGCAGGAGGCAGGTGGCGGCGGGGCAGTCTCCTTACGCCGTGGTGCTGTCGTGCATCGACTCGCGGGTGCCGCCCGAGGTCGTCTTCGACGCCGGGCTGGGCGATCTGCTCGTCGTCCGTACGGCCGCGCACACCGTCGACCGGCTCGTCACCGCGGCGGTCCAGTTCGGCCCGCAGGACTTACGCGCCAGCCTCGTCGTCGTCCTGGGACACCAGCGCTGCGGCGCCGTCACCGCGGCGGCCAAGGCGCTGCGCGAGCGGGAGACGCTGCCCGGAGAGCTGCCCAGCATCGTCGCCGCCCTCGAACCGGTCTACACCGGCTCCGGTGGCGAGGTGGACGACATGGTCCATGCGCACATCGTACGGACGGTGTCGGTGCTGAGAGCCGACACCCTGTTATCCGGCAAGGCCACTGTGGTCGGCGCCTACTACAGCCTCGACACGGGCCTGGTGCGGCGCGTCGCCTGACAAATGTCACCGCCAACCCCGGAGGGAACGCACTAACCCGGCAAGATCCCCCGCCCTAGCGTTGACGTCATGAACGCCATCGTGTTCGACCACGTCAGCAAGGACTACGGGGCCGTCCTTGCCGTCGATGATGTGTCCCTGGCGATAGAGCCCGGCAAGACCGTGGCCCTGCTCGGCCCCAACGGCGCCGGCAAGTCGACCTCCATCAACATGCTGCTCGGCCTGCTGCGGCCCTCCAAGGGGACGGTCAGCGTGTACGGCCGCACGCCCCGCCAGGCCGTCGCGGCCGGCCAGATGGGCGCCATGCTGCAGAGCGGCCAGCTCATCCCCGAGCTGACGGTCATGGAGCTCATCGACCTGGTCCGCAAGCTGTACCCCCAGCCGCTGGGCCTGGAGGAGATCCTCAAGCTGGCCGACCTCACCGACCTGGTGAAGCGGCGCGCGAACAAGCTGTCGGGCGGCCAGTCCCAGCGCGTCAGGTTCGCCCTGGCGGTCGCGGGGGCGCCCAAGGTGCTGCTGCTGGACGAGCCGACCGCGGCCATGGACGTGGAGTCCCGGCTGCGGTTCTGGGAGAGCATGCGCGCGTACGCGGCGGGCGGCCGGACCGTGCTGTTCGCCACGCACTACCTGGAGGAGGCCGACGAGCACTCCGACCGGGTGATCGTCATCGCCAGGGGCAAGGTGGTGGCTGACGACACCGCCGCGCGGATCAAGGCGGGCGTCGGCGGGCAGGTCGTCCGCTTCACCCTCGGCGAGCAGCCGGCGGCCGGGCTCGACCTGCTGCCCGGCGTCACGGCGGTCGAGATCACCGCGGGCACGGCCACGCTGCGTACCTCCGACGCCGACGCGACCCTCGCCGGGCTCTACCGGGGCACCACGCTCGACGTGCGCGGCCTCCAGCTCGCCGGCGCCGACCTAGAGGACGCCTTCCTCGCCCTCACCAGGGAGTCCTGATGCTCTACTACGCCAAGACCGAGGCGCTGCGGATGCTGCGCAACCGCCGGTACATCATCTTCGTGGTGCTGTTCCCCGTCGTGTTCTACCTGATCAACGCCAACATCTACGGCACCCAGACGGACGCGGCCGGCGTGCGGATGAGCACCTACCTGCTGGTGTCGATGGCCGCCTACGGGGCGCTCGCCTCGTCCATGATGAGCTCGGCCGTGCCCTGGGCGCAGGAGCGCCAGTCCGGCTGGCTGCGTCAGCTGCAGATCACCCCGCTGCCGAGCTGGGCGATCATCGTTACCAAGCTCGGCGCCGCGATGCTCCTCGTGCTGCCGTCCCTGCTGCTGGTCAGCCTGACGGCCGTGCTGCAGCAGGGCGTGTCGCTGCCCGCCGGCCAGTGGGTGGCGCTGCTGCTGTCGCTGTGGGTGGGCTCGATCCCGTTCATCGCGCTCGGGTTGTTCATCGGCTCCCTGCTGAGCGCCGACGCCGCCCAGCCCGCCGCGATGATCTGTATGTTCGCCCTGTCGCTGCTCGGCGGCCTCTGGTTTCCCATCGACGCCATCGGCGGCACGATGCGGACCATCGCCGGCTTCATGCCTTCCTACCACTACGCCAGCCTCGGCTGGAACGTGATCGCGGGCCACGGCGTGTCCATGTCCGACGCGCTGATCGTGGTGGCGTGGGGGATCGTGCTCGGCGGCGCCGCCGCCTATGCCTACCGGCGGGCTACTGTTCGGGCATGAGCTGGACCAACCGGTTCACCTTCGGCGGGACGGGTGAGACCTCCTCCCCCTACCGGCGGCTGTTCGGGATCTGCTTCGGAATGGTCTACCTGTTCTTCCCGGTGGCGGAGATCCTGAGCGGGGAGTTCACCGGGGCCAAGGCCGTCTGGGCGTGGCTGTCGCTGATCGCGTTCGTGCTCTCGTACCTGGCGACCGTCATGAGCCCGCGCAGCATGAAGGAGCGGTCGTGGTCGACGTACCCGCTGCTCGCCCTCACCACGGCGCAGGTGGTGGCCGGCGCGCTGGTCTTCGGCGGTGGCTGGCTGGCCCTGCCCATCTACTCCACGGTGCTCTTCGCCATGATCCTGCCGCCCCGGGGGGCGCTCTTCGGCATCGCCGCGATGCTGGCGGTCGTCGTCGGTGGTGGGCTGCTGCACCATTCCGACAGCGCCACCCTCCTCATCCTGGGGCTGGAGGTGGTCACGCTGGGCGCGCTGTTCATCGGCGTACGCAACACCAGGCTGCTGGCCGTGCAACTCCGCGACGCGCAGGGCGAGGTGGCCCGGCTCGCCGCGGCGGACGAGCGGCTGCGCATCGCGCGCGACCTGCACGACCTGCTCGGCCACAGCCTGTCGCTGATCGTGCTCAAGAGCGAGCTGGCCGGGCGGCTGGCCGAGGACTCCCCGAAGGTGCTCCAGGAGATCCAGGACATCGAGTCCGTCGCCAGGAAGGCGCTGACGGAGGTACGCGAGGCCGTCACCGGCTACCGGCAGCGCAGCCTGCCGGAGGAGCTGGACAACGCCAGGGCCGTGCTGCGGGCGGCGGGCGTGGAGCCGCTGGTGCGGGTCTCGGGCACGCCGCTGCCCGGCCTGCTCGACGGCCTGTTCGGCTGGGCGGTACGCGAGGGCACCACCAACGTCGTACGGCACGCGCGGGCGCGTCGCTGCCGGATCGAGGTGACGTACGACGGCGGACACGCCATCCTGGAGATCATGGACGACGGGCGGGGCGAGGAGCCGTTCCGGCTCGGCAGTGGTTTACAGGGGCTGACCGAGCGGGTGCGCGAAGCGGGCGGGAACGTCGAGGTGGGCCCGGGGGCCAAGGCGGGCTTCCGGCTGCGGGTGCTGGTCCCCGTGGGAGCGGCGGCGTGATCCGCGTGATCCTGGCCGAGGACCAGGCCATGGTACGCGGCGCCCTGGCGTCGCTGCTCGGCCTGGAGCCCGACATCGAGGTGGTCGGCGAGGCGGCCGACGGCGAGGCGGCCGTGGCCGTCGCGGTCCAGAAACACCCTGACATCGCGCTGCTCGACATCGAGATGCCCGTCATGGACGGCCTCAGCGCGAGCGCCAGGATCACCTCCCAGGTGCCCGGCTGCCGGGTGATGATCCTGACCACGTTCGGCCGTCCCGGGTACCTGCGGACCGCCATGGAGGCGGGGGCGGTGGCCTTCCTGGTCAAGGACAGCCCGGCCCGGGAGCTGGCGGCGGCGATCAGGCGCGTGCACGCGGGGGAGCGGGTCATCGACCCGGGCCTGGCGGCGGCGGCGCTCAGCGCGGGGCCCAATCCGCTGTCGGCGCGCGAGCGGGACGTGCTGGCCGCCGCGGTGGACGGCTCGACCATCGGCGACATCGCCCGGCACCTGCACCTTTCTGAGGGCACCGTACGCAATTACCTGTCCTCGGCCATCCAGAAGACGCACGCCCGCAACCGCATCGAGGCGGTCCAGCGCGCGAAGTCACAGGGCTGGCTGTAGGCCCGATCTCGGGATCATCCTGCCCAGGCCACGTGCCGGATGAGGTCCGACACCCGCACGATGCCCAGGCAGCGGTTCAGCTCGTCGGTCACCACCAGGTCGTCGTAGACGCGGCCGGCGTCCTGGCCCGCCGCCCGCATGGCCGCCACCGCGGGCGTGGTCTTCGGCACCGTACGCGGCGGGTCGGCCAGGCGCTGGGCGGGCTTCGCGCCGTGCAGCGCGTGCCCGTAGCGGGCCGCGAACGACAGCAGGAACCGGCTGCGGTCGAGACTGCCTTTGGGCCGTTGGTACTCATCCACCAGGATCACACTGGTGATCGACGGCTCGTGCCCGAACGCCGCCACCACCTCCTCCGCCTTGGCCCCGGCGGGCAGCGTCACGGCGGGCAGCAGGAACTCCTGCACGCGCGGCCCGAGCTGTACCGTGGCGGACGGGTCCTCGGTGGGCGGGAGCGGCACCCGTACCTTGCCGTCGGGTCCCGGCCTCAGCAGCGGCCCGCAGGCCAGCCGCACCTCCCAGCCCCGCACCGCGGACAGCTGCGCCTCGCGCTCGACCCCCGAGACCAGCGCGTGCGCGCCGAGGCCGCGCGCCAGTGCCACGACCGACCGCGCCACCGCCGCCGGCCGGCGGTCGCCCGGCAGCCCTCCGATCGGCTCCGGGGTCAGGGCCAGCAGGTACGGGGAGGCGTCGGCGATGATGTCGAGCGGCACGCTCTCCGCGCCCACGTCGGCGAAGCCCAGCAGGTAACCGAGGTTGCGCAGCCCGTCGAGCGTCACCTTCAGCACCGGCCGGTCGGCGGGCCCGCACGGGCCGGTGAGCAGCACGATGGCCTCGCGCGGATGCCTGCCCGAGCGCCGCAGCGCTTCGTGCAGCGGAGCCAGCGCCCCCGCGCCTCCCAGCACGATCCGCATGGGCAGCTCCAGCACGACGGGCAGCGGGTCGGGCCGGAGGTAGCCCGCCGCGTCGATGACCGCCGGGCGCGCGATGACGGCTCCCGTGTCGAGGTCCACCACGGGGCTGGTGAGCAGGGAAGACACGTAGTGATGATGGGCTTGTGTCACGTTCGGCAGAAGTGACTTGAAACGAAATTCACCGATATTTCGTTCGGAGTTCCCGGCCCAGGGGAGGGGCGGGCGCGGACTTCGGTCGGCCGGCCTTCGGGCAGGCGGACCCTGGTCGGCCTTTCGGCGCGGACTTCGGTCGGCCTTTCGGCACGCGGGCTCCGTTCTCCGGTCGGCTAGCCTTCACCCATGAGTGCGCGACCGGCGAAGGGCGGCGGGCGGTGGGTGTCCGTGGTGCCCGAGCGCGTGCACCCGTGGATCGACGGCTTCGCCGACCGGCACGGCCCGTTCGAGGCCACCGGTGACGAGCTGGTCGTGCGCCTGGTGGCCGCAGACGGGGCGCTGGCGGAGCTGCACGTGCCCTTCCCGCCCCTGCCACTCGGGCCACCGTACGTGACCAGGCTCGTCACCCACGCGCGGGCCGAGCGGCGCGTGGGGGTGATCCTGGTACGGATGGGCGGTTACGCGACCGGCATGTTCCACGGGTCCCGGTTGGTGGTCTCCAAGGTCGGGTCCCGCCTGGTCCAGGGGCGTACCGCGGCGGGCGGGTGGTCCCAGCAGCGCTTCGCCAGACGCCGGCAGAACCAGGCGGATCAGGCCTTCGAGGCGGCGGCCGAGACCGTGGTGCGCGTCCTGTCGCCGTGCCTGGGCGAGCTGGACGCGGTCGTGCTCGGCGGTGATCGCCGGGCCGTGGACGCGCTGCGCGCCGACCGGCGCCTGGCCGGCCTGCTGGCGCTGGAGACGGAGCCGTTCCTCGTCGTCCCCGACCCGAGGCTGGCCGTACTCAAGGACACGCCCGCACTGTTTCGCGCGGTACGCATCCGCGTGGTGGACCCACCCACCACGGGCGGGGAATCGTAAGCGACATCGTCCGCCGGGGGGAGTGGGTGACCCCTGAGTGTATGCTCGCCCGAAGATCGGTGCCTTGAGTCGATTCAAAAGGATCATGAGTAAGGCTATGATAAGCCGCGTTCAGCAATGGAGCGGCCTCGTGAGGATCAATGTCGACCACGAACATCAAGGAGGTCGCGCAGCGGGCACGCGTCTCCGTGGGCACTGTGAGCAACGTGCTCAACCGCCCCGAGATCGTCTCACCCGCCACGCGTAAGCGCGTCTTCGACGCGATCCGCGAGCTGGGCTTCGTCCGCAACGAGGTGGCCCGCCACCTGCGGGTCGGCCGCAGCCGCACGGTCGGCCTGATCGTGCTCGACGTGGCCAACCCGTTCTTCGCCGACGTCGCGCAGGGCGCCGACGCCCTGGCGGACGAGCACGACACGATGGTGGTGCTGTGCAACAGCGCCGCCGACCCGGCCCGCGAGCTGCGGCATCTCGACCAGCTCGAACAGCAGCGGGTCATGGGCATACTGATCACGCCGGTCGACGCGAGCAGCCCGAGGCTGGCGGAGCTCGCCGCCAGGGGCACGCCCGTGGTGCTCGTCGACAGCGCGGCCACCGGGCTCCAGTGCTCGGTGGCGGTCGACGACCGGCTCGGCGGCCATATCGCCGGGGTCCACCTGATCGAGCGGGGACACCGCAAGATCCTGTTCGTCGGCGGGCCACGGTCGATCAAGCAGGTGGGGGACCGGCATTTAGGGATCATGAGCGCCGTCTCCGAGGCGCGGGACACCGAGCCGGGCGGGGGAGTCGAGCCAGGTGGCGGGCCGGGTGGCGGGGTCGAGCTGGTCGCCTGGTTCATGCCCGCGCTGAGCGTGGCCCACGGGCGGACCGCGGGCGAGCGCGTGGCGGCGCTGCCCGTCGAGGAGCGGCCGACGGCCGCCTTCTGCGCCAACGACCTGCTCGCCCTGGGGTTCCTGCAGGCCATGGCCGCGCACGGGCTGCGGGTGCCGCACGACATGGCGATCGTCGGCTACGACGACATCGACTTCGCCGCGGCGGCGACCGTGCCCCTGTCGTCGGTCGGCCAGCCGCGCGAGCTGCTCGGGCGTACGGCCATCGACCTGCTGCTGGAGGAGGTGGCGGAGCCGGAGCTGCACCGGCACCGGCAGGTCATCTTCCAGCCGGACCTGGTGGTGCGGCAGTCCAGCGACCTGCACAGGAGCCCACCTTGACGGAGATCTACCGCAACCCGCTCGCCGGCCCCGACGACCTGGCGGGATTCCGGCTGGAGGGGGACGGGGCGACGACGTTCCCGATGGGGCGGATGCGGCTGGAGAGCCTCAGACCGCCCGCCGACGGGCAGGCGGCCAACGTGGTGCTGTGGTGCCCCGAGGACCTGCCCGCCGACGTACGGATCGAATGGGACTTCTGGCCGGTCAGGGAGCCGGGGCTGTGCATCATGTTCTTCCATGCCCGCGGCCGGGGTGGTGAGGATCTGTTCGACCCGGGCCTCGCGCCGCGCGACGGGCCGTACGAGCAGTATCACCACGGCGACATCGACGCCTACCACGTGTCCTATTTCCGGCGGATGTGGCCGACAGAGCGCGCTCTGCACACCTGCAACCTGCGTAAGAGTCACGGGTTTCACCTGGTCACGCAGGGCGCCGACCCGCTGCCCGCGGCGCTGGACGCCGTCGGGCCGTACGCCGTGCGCCTGGACGTCCTGGGCGGAGAGATCACCTTCTCGATCAACGATGTGGTCTCGTTCCGCTGGACGGACGACGGGAGCACCGGCGGCCCCGCGCTGCGCGGCGGCAAGATCGGATTCCGGCAGATGGCCCCGATGATCGGGGAGTATGCGAATCTGCGGGTTTCACATCATTGACATTGAGTCGATTCAACACTAATTTCGCACCAACCGCCGTTCACTCGTACGAAACGGACTAGGAACGGCGGCGCAACACTCCACCCCCGTGTCCGCGCACACGCCACGAGAAGGTGGTGCCGGATGAACCATCCCGCCACGTCGATCAGGATTCAGGCTGCCTGCTCAGAGCTCATCTGGGCGGCCCGGCTGAACCTCCTCTGGATCGTGTTCACCCTCCTGGGTGGCGTGATCCTCGGGCTCGGGCCCGCCACCGTCGCCGCCTACACGCTGGCCCGGCGGCACAGCCAGGGTGAATCGTTTCAGGCTTGGTCGCAATTCTGGACCGTCTACCGGCGGGAGTTCGTCCGCGCCTCGCTGCTGATCCTGCCGGTGGCGGTGCTCGGCACGGTCCTCGTGGGCAACTACCTGTACTTCTCCGCTCTCGGGCCCGGCTCGGAAGCGTTGCGGATCGCGACCTTGGTGGCGATGGTGGCGCTGGCCGGGGTGGGGACCTATCTCGGGCCGCTCTACGCGCACTATGAGCTACCGCTGTGGGCCTACCTGCCCAAGGCGTCACTGTTAGCGCTCACTCGGCCGGCCTCGTCAGTGGTGCTGCTGTTCGCGCTCTCAACCATCGTCTTCGTGACCTCGGCGGCGCCCGTTCTCACAGCGGTGATCAGCATCGGTGCGTGGATCTATCTCAACACGTGGCTCTGCCTGCGTTTCTTCGAGGAGAACGAGGCGCGCCTGCATTCGAAAGGGAACTCATGAGCGCATCTCGTCGCCGGCTGGTCGCCGGTGCACTAACGCTGACGGCGGCGCTACTCGCGTCCGCGTGCTCCAGCGGCGGTGGGGGCAGTGAGGCCGACAGCGGCACGGTGACCATGATGGTCCCGCTGTTCGGCACGGCCCCCGACCCCAAGGGCGAGATGCAGCAGGCGGTCGAGAAGCTCGTCGGCAAGAAGCTCCAGATCACCTGGGTGCCCAACGCTGACTACAACGACAAGACCAACGTCACGCTGGCCTCGGACAAGATGCCGCAGATCATGGTCATCCAGGGCGACAAGACCTCGTCGTTCGTCCGCGCCGCCCAGGCCGGGGCGTTCTGGGACCTGACTGACAAGCTGGACAAGTTCCCGAACCTGAAGAACCGGGACGCGCAGACGGTCCGGAACTCCTCCACCAACGGCAAGATCTACGGCCTCTACCGGATCCGTCCCCTGCTCCGCTCGGCCGTCCTGATCAACAAGCAGTGGATGGAGAAGCTCGGGCTGAAGACGCCGGAGAGCGTCGACGACCTCTACGACGTCGCCAAGGCGTTCACGGAGAAGGACCCCGACGGCAACGGCAAGAAGGACACCTACGGCCTGATCATCCCGAAGTGGCCGTCCCCGCAGTACGCCAGCTCCAGCCCGTACGACGTGATCGAGACCTGGTTCGGCGCCCCGAACGGCTGGGGTGAGCGGGACGGCAAGCTCGTCCCCGGCTTCGACACCCCCGAGTTCGTCGAGGCGAACAAGTTCGTCAAGAAGATGGTCGACGAGGGCCTGGTCAACCCGGACTACGCCACCCTCGACTCGGCCAAGTGGAACGACCCGTTCATCCAGGGCAAGGGCGGCATCATCGTCGATGTCAACGTCCGCGGCACCAACCTCCTCGACCTGCTCAAGGAGCAGGACCCCAACAACTTCGACAAGGTCCTCACGGTCGGCAACCTGAAGCGCTCGGACGGCAAGAAGTTCTCCTCCCCGTTCACCGGCTACAACGGCGTCATCGCCATCCCGCGGCAGAGCGTGCAGACCGAGCAGCAGCTCGACGAGGTGCTGACGGTCCTGAACAAGCTGGCCTCCAAGGAAGGCGGGATCCTGCTGAGCAACGGGCTCGAGGGCCGCAACTTCAAGGTCCAGGACGGTAGCGCCGCCCGCATCAACCAGGACGACCCCAAGATCAAGCAGATCCAGCAGGACGTGGACAAGGCGTTCATCCAGCTCGGCACCACCGCCAGTGTCGGCCTCGGCGCCTACCCGGACCTCTACCCGGACAAGCCGCACCAGGACCAGGTCACGCTGCGCACCAAGCTGGCCGAAGAGGACCTGAAGACGGCCGTGCACAACCCGGCGCTCGCGGTCATGGCGCCCACCACCATCGCCAAGGGCCAGACCCTCGACCCGATCATCACCGACGCCCGGATCAAGTTCATCTCCGGCGCGATCGACGAGGCGGGGCTGAAGGCCGAGATCAAGCGCTGGTACGACAACGGCGGCACCCAGATCGCCGCTGAGACCAACGACCTGGTCTCCAAGCTCGGCAACTGATCTCGCCCAAGGGGCCCGGGACACTCCCGGGCCCCTTCTGTGAAAGGAGGTGGCTGTGGCCACCGACCTGGCGCCGCCTCCTGTGAAGGCGGCCACCAAGCCCGGGCGCCCCCGCGAGAGGCTGACCTTCAGGACCGCCATGCTGCGATACCGCTGGCTGTACCTGATGCTGTTGCCCGGTCTCGCGTACTTCGTCGTCTTCAAGTACCTGCCGATGTACGGCGTGACCATCGCCTTCCAGGACTTCCTGCCGTTCCTCGGCTACTCCGGCAGCCCGTGGGTCGGCTTCAAGCACTTCGAGGAGCTGTTCAACGGGCCGGACTTCGGCCGCCTGATGTTCAACACGCTGATCCTGGCGCTGCTGACGGCGGTCTTCGTCTTCCCAGCGCCGATCATCGTCGCGCTCATGCTGAACGAGCTGCGGCACAGCGTGCTCAAGCGGTCGATCCAGTCGCTGGTCTACATCCCGCACTTCCTGTCCTGGACGATCGTCGCCTCGCTGACGTACCTGCTGTTCTCCGTGGACTTCGGGGTGATCGCCACCTTCTTCCACGAGCTGCTCGGCGGCAAGAAGATCGACTATGTGGCCCAGCCCGACTGGTTCCGGCCGATCATCGTCTTCCAGCTGCTGTGGAAGCAGACCGGCTGGGGCACGATCATCTACCTGGCCGCGCTGGCGGGCGTGAACACCGACCTGTACGAGGCGGCCCGCATGGACGGCGCCGGGCGCTTCCGGCAGTTCTGGCACATCACGCTGCCCGCGATCCGGCCCACGATCGTGGTGATGGCCGTCCTGACGTCGGGTCACCTGCTCGACACCGGGTTCGAGCAGATCTGGCTGATGACCGGCGCGCTGAACCGTTCGTCGGCGGACGTGTTCGACACCTTCGTCTACTACATGGGCATCACCCAGGGCGCCTTCAGCTACTCCACGGCCGTCGGCCTGTTCAAGGGACTGGTGGGCGTCCTCCTGATCTTCGGCTCCAACTGGCTGGCCAAGCGCCTCGGCCAGCGTGGACTGTTCTAAGGAGCGCTTGCATGCCCAACCAGTCGACCACATACAAGCCCACGCTCGGCAGCCGCGTGTTCGACGTGCTCAACGTCGCCGTGCTGCTGTTCCTGGCGCTGATCACGATCCTGCCGCTGCTGTACGTGCTGGCCGGGTCGTTCGCCTCGGAGGCGGAGATCGCTTCACGGCCGTTCTTCCTGTGGCCGGAGAAGTTCGTCACCACCACCTACGAGTACATCTTCGACTCGGGCACGTTCGTCCGGGCGCTGCTCACCACGATCTGCGTGACGGCGGTGGGCACGGTGGTGCAGGTGCTGCTGACGTTCACGATGGCCTACCCCCTGGCCAAGCGGTACCTGCCGGGACGGACGCTGGTCCTCAACCTGGTCATCTTCACGCTCGTCTTCACCGGCGGCATGATTCCCACCTACCTGGTGGTGCGCGACATGGGGCTGCTCGACAGCTACTGGGCGCTGATCCTGCCGCTGGCGATCAACCCCTTCTATCTGATCATCGTGAAGAGCTTCTTCCAGGAGCTGCCGCAGGCGCTGGAAGAAGCAGCGCGCATCGACGGCTGCAACGAGATGGGCGTCTTCTTCAAGATCGTGCTGCCGCTCTCGAAGCCGATCATCGCGACGTTCTCGCTGTTCTACGCGGTGGGCATCTGGAACGACTACATGTCGCCGTTGCTGTACATCGACGACTCCAAGAAATGGACGCTCCAGGTGCTCGTCAGGCAGCTGACCAGCCCTGACGCCCAGAACGCGATGGCCATGCTGGAGTCGGTCTTCTTCCCCACCCAGGGACTGAAGTTCGCGGTGGTCGTCATCGCGACGCTGCCGATCCTGTTCTTCTACCCGTTCCTGCAGAAGCACTTCTCCAAGGGCGTGCTGCTCGGCTCGGTCAAGGAGTGACCCGTACGGTCCTGCTGGCCGGTGACTCGACGGTCGCCTCCTGTCCGGCGTTCGAGGCGCCGATGTCGGGATGGGGGGCGCAGCTCGGCGCCCATGTCGGCGGCCCGGTGCGCAACTTCGCCAAGGGCGGCGCCACCACGGCCAGTCACCGGGCGGAGGGATTGTGGGCGGCGCTCCTACGGGAGGCCGCCCTCGGCGACGTCGTGGTGCTCCAGTTCGGGCACAACGATCAGAAGGAGCCTGACCTGCCCTACCGCGACAACCTTCGCGACTTCGTCGAGGAGGCGCGTGGGGCGGGGGCGCTGCCGGTGCTGTGCACGCCGGTGCAGCGGCGCAGGTTCGACGGTGACCGGCTGGTGCCGACGCATGGGGACTATCCCGGCCAGGTGCGCGAGCTGGCGGCGGCCGAGGGCCTGCCGCTGATCGACCTGACCGCCGCGACCACCGAGCTGTACGAGCGGCTCGGGCCCGAGGGCTCCAAGGCCCTGTTCACCCATTTCGCGCCCGGCGAGCACCCGCTCTATCCCGACGGCGTCGCCGACGACACCCACTTCTGCTTTCGCGGCGCCGACGAGGTGGCGGCGATCGTCGCCGGGCGACTCAAGGAGATCTGTTGACCACGCTGAACTGGCTCGACCGGCCCAAGGAACAGGGCGTGACCTGGGGGGTCCCGTGGACGCGCGGCACGGTGGAGCGCGACTCCCCGTTCGCGCTCACCGATCCCGGGGGCCGCGCGGTGCCGGTGCAGAGCTGGGTGACCGCCACCTGGCCGGACGGGTCGGTCAAGTGGTCGGCGCACGCCATCGGGCCGCAGGCCCAGCCCGCCGCGTCGTACGAGCTGACGGCGGGACAACCTGGTGTGGTGCCGGAGCGGTCCGTCACCGTCGTCCGCGAGGGCGGCGTGCTGCGGGTGAGCACCGGACCCGTCACCTGGACGATCGAGGAGGCGGGTGACACGCTGGCCCGCTCCGTCTCCCACGGTTCCCGCGAGATCGCCAGGGACGTCCGGCTGGTCAGCCTCCACCAGGACGGCCCCACCCCGGACGAGGGCGGCACCGTCACCCGCGAGCAGGCCACGGGGATCATCCGCGAGGTCACCGTCGAACAGGACGGACCCGTCCGGGCTGTGATCCGGCTGACGGGCGACCACGGGGGCCGGCTGCCGTTCACCGTCCGCCTGTACTTCTACGCGGGCGCCGAGGACGTGCGCGTCATGCACACCTTCGTCTGGGACGGCGACCCGGAGCGTGACTTCCTGGCCGGGCTCGGCCTGCGCGCCGACGTGGTCATGCGCGACGAACTCCACGACCGCCACGTGCGGCTGGCCGGGCAGGACGGCTTTCTCACCGAGGCGGTACGCGGCCTGACCGGGCTGCGCCGCGACCCAGGAGAGGCCGTACGGCGGGCCCAGGTCGAGGGCAGGCCGTGCGGCCCGATCGGCAACCCCGAGGTGGCCAACCGCCTGCACCTCATCCCCGCCTGGAACGACTACACCCTCGACCAGACCTCGGCCGACGGCTTCACCCTGCGCAAACGCACCGCCGAAGGCCACGCCTGGGTGAGCGTGCCGTCGGGCACCCGCTCGGCCGGGCACGGCTACCTCGGTGGCGCGAGCGGCGGCCTCGGCTTCGGACTGCGCGACTTCTGGCGGCTGCACCCGACCCGGCTCGACGTCAGAGGCGCCGCCACGGACCTGGCCACCGCGACCGTCTGGCTCTGGTCGCCCTCCGCGCCCGCCATGGACCTGCGTTTCTACCACGACGGCATGGGCCAGGACAGCTTCGCCGAGCAGCTGGAGGGCCTGGAGATCACCTACGAGGACTACGAGCCGGGCTTCGGCCACGCCCAGGGCATCGCGCGGACCCATGAGCTCACGCTGCGCGTCCACGACGCCACGCCGTCATCAGAGGGCCTGGCCGGGCACGCGGACGCGATGAACGAGCCGGCGCTGCTGGCCGCCGCCCCGGAACGCGTCCGCGAGGCGGGCGTGTTCGGCGACTGGGCGCTGCCCGACCGCTCCATGCCCGCCCATGCCGCGATCGAGGACCGGCTGGACCTGCTGTTCGACTTCTACCGGCGTGAGCGGGAGCAGCGCAGGTGGTACGGGTTCTGGGACTACGGCGACGTCATGCACACCTACGACGCCGACCGGCACACCTGGCGCTACGACGTCGGCGGCTACGCCTGGGACAACTCCGAGCTCTCGCCCGACCTGTGGCTCTGGTACCAGTATCTGCGTACGGGACGGGCCGAGGTCTTCCGCTTCGCCGAGGCCATGACCCGCCACACCGGCGAGGTCGACGTCTATCACCTCGGCCGCTGGAAGGGCCTGGGCACCAGGCACAACGTGCAGCACTGGGGATGCAGCGCCAAGCAGCTGCGCATCTCCAACGCCGCCTACCGGCGCTTGTTCTACTACCTGACCGCCGACGAGCGCACCGGTGATCTGCTCGACGAGCTGGCCAGGCCCGAGGAGACGTTCCTGGTGATCGACCCCACGCGCAAGGTGCGCGAGGACGTCTACACCCCCGATCCGTCCGCCCTGGCGGTCGGGCTCGGCACCGACTGGGGCGCGCTCGCGGCGGCCTGGCTCACCCGGTGGGAGCGCTACGGCGACGAGCACGCCAAGGACAGGCTGCTGGGCACGATGGCCGGCATCGGGGCGCTGCCGCGCGGGTTCCTGACCGGCGAGGCCCGCCTCGACCTGGCCACGGGCCGGTTCGACACCTCGCGGGACCAGATCTCCGTCTCCCACCTGTCGTCGGTCTTCGGGCTGCCCGAGATGTGCTCCGAGCTGATCGCGCTCGACCTGGACGTCCCCGGCTTCGAGCAGGCGTGGCTGGACTACTGCCGGCTCTACCTGGCCTCCGCCGAGCGGCAGGCCGCCGAGGTGGGCCGGCCGCTGAGCGGCATCTCGCTGGTGCAGGCGCACAGCCGCCTCGCCGCGTACGCCGCGGCCCGCTCGGGCGACGCCGACCTGGCCGGCCTGGCCTGGCACAAGTTCTTCCTCGACGAGGGCGACCAGCTCAACAGCAACCCCCTGCAGCGCGAGCCGGACTGGCGCCTGACCCGCGTCGAGGGGCCGCACGTCCTGGCGCATGTGCTGGAGGCGCCGTTCGTCTCCACCAACGACGCCGCCCAGTACGGCCTGGCCGCGATCCAGAACCTCGCGCTGATCGGAGACCACTTGCCGGCCGACTGAGCAGGATTAAGCAGAGGTGGGGCTCCCGGCGAGGGCCCTACACTCTTCTGTATGCACACTCCCGATTGACCGGCGTCCCCCCACGCCCACCTCTTCTTACCCCTAGCTCGGGAGTGTTCCGTCAATCATGATCATCGCCAGTGACATCGAGCTGCGCGCGGGCGCGCGGCTACTCATAGAGAACGCCTCGTTCCGGGTCAATCCCGGCGACAAGATCGGGCTCGTCGGCCGCAACGGTGCGGGCAAGACCACGCTGACCAAGGTGCTGGCCGGCGAGGGCATGCCCGCCGCCGGGAGCGTCACCACCAGCGGCGCCATCGGCTACCTGCCGCAGGACCCGCGCACCGGTGACCTGCAGGTGCTCGCCCGTGACCGCATCCTGTCGGCCAGAGGGCTCGACGAGGTGCTGCGCAAGCTGCGCGCGGCCGAGCTCGGCATGTCCTCCGCCGACGTGCGCACCCGCGACAAGGCCGTCAAGCAGTACGGCCGGCTCGAGGACCAGATGCACGTGCTCGGCGGCTACGCGGCCGAGTCCGAGGCCGCCTCCATCGCCTCCAGTCTGGGCCTGCCCGACCGGGTGCTCGGGCAGCCACTGGAAACGCTTTCCGGCGGCCAGCGAAGGCGCGTGGAATTGGCGCGCATTCTTTTCAGCGGAGCGGAAACTCTCCTTCTCGACGAGCCGACAAACCACCTAGATGCGGACTCAATCGGGTGGCTTCGTGATTTTTTGCGATCGCATCAGGGCGGCTTGGTGATCATCAGCCACGATGTGGGCCTTCTTGAAGCGACGGTCAACAAGGTGCTGCACCTCGACGCCAACCGCAGTGCGATCGACCACTACAACGTCGGCTGGAAGGCCTACCTGGCGCAGCGCGAGAGCGACGAGAAGCGCAGGAAGCGCGAGCGGGCCAACGCCGAGAAGCAGGCGGGCGCGCTGCTGTCGCAGGCCGACAAGATGCGGGCCAAGGCCACTAAGGCCAAGGCCGCCCAGGACATGATGCGCCGCGCGCACCGGCTGCTGGCCGGCACGGAGGAGGAGCGCCAGAGCGACAAGGTCGCCAAGCTGCGCTTCCCCGACCCCCTGCCCTGCGGGCGCACCCCGCTCACGGGCGTGGGCCTGTCCAAGTCCTACGGCTCGCTGGAGGTCTTCACCGACGTCGATGTGGCCATCGACCGAGGTCACCGGGTCGTGATCCTCGGGCTCAACGGCGCGGGCAAGACCACGCTGCTGAGGCTGCTGGGCGGCGTCGAGACGCCCGACAGCGGCGAGATCAGGCCCGGCCACGGCCTCAAGCTCGGCTATTACGCCCAGGAGCACGAGACGCTCGACGCCGAGCGCACCCTGCTGGAGAACATGCGCTCGGCCGGCGGCGAGTTCACCGACACCGAGTTGCGCAAGGTGCTCGGCTCCTTCCTGTTCTCCGGCGACGACTCCGACAAGCCGGCGGGCGTGCTGTCCGGTGGCGAGAAGACCCGGCTGGCGCTGGCCATGCTGGTCCTGTCCAGTGCGAACGTACTTCTGCTCGATGAGCCCACGAACAACCTAGATCCGGTCAGCCGCGAGCAAGTTCTGAACGCTTTGAGGTCATATTCAGGAGCGATCGTGCTCGTCACCCATGACGAGGGTGCCGTTGACGCCTTGTCACCGGATAGGGTGATCTTGCTACCAGACGGAACTGAAGACGCGTGGAGCGAGGAATTTTCCGATCTTGTGGCACTTGCCTGATCTTAATTTGGGTGGGTACGGATCTTTTCCCGTGGAGTAGGTAGCCGATCCCGCTGAAATGACTGATCATGGCGGAGTAACGCTGCGGAAGTCCGGCACTACAGGAGGTACTCGTGGCCGAGACACTGAAGAAGGGCACCCGGGTAACGGGGGCCGATCGTGAAAAACTGGCCGGCGATCTCAAGAAGCGCTACGCCGCGGGCGAGAGCATCCGCGCCCTGGCCGCTTCGACCGGTCGGTCATACGGGTTCATCCACCGCATCCTGAGCGAGTCCGGTGTGACTCTGCGCGGGCGCGGGGGAGCGACCCGAGGCAAGTCCAAGCGCTGACGGCCGCCTCGGAACGTGCGACCGCAGCCGCTCGTCCCAAGTCAGCCGCCGTCGCGCCCGAGTCCCAGAATGACATTCTGTAGGCTCGGGCGCGACGGCTAAGGCAAATGAGGGAGCGGGCGATGGCGGAAGCGCAGGCGCCACAGCGTGGGGGGTACACGGAGGACGTCTCTGCCGAACGGCTGGCGGAGATCGGACTTCGCTTCGAGGTGGACGGTGAGATCGCGACGATCGCGCTGGATCGGCCCAGTAAGCGCAACGCACAGACGTTCGCGACCTGGGCGGCACTGGCTGACATCGGGGACAACCTGCCTGAGCAGGTGCGCATCGTCGTCGTGAAAGGTGAGGGACCGTCCTTCTCGGCAGGTATCGACCTGCGAATGTTCACGCCTGAGGGAGTGCCCGGACAGGGCTCGTTCAGCTCGGCGGCACAACTCGACACTACAGCGTTCGAGCAGCAGATCAGGAAAGCCCAACAGGGATTCCTGTGGTTCCGCCGACCGGAGATCGTCTCCATAGCGGCCGTGCAGGGGCACGCGATAGGCGCGGGGTTCCAGCTCGCGCTCGCCTGCGACCTGCGCATCGTGGCCGACGACGTCAAATTCTGCATGAAGGAGCCCGCACTGGGGCTGGTGCCCGATCTGACGGGCACCAAGCCACTGGTCGAGCTGGTGGGGCTGGCCAAGGCGATCGACATCTGCCTGACCGCGAGGACGATCGGGGCGGAGGAGGCCATGCGGATCGGCCTCGCCGAACGCGTGGTCGCGGCGGATGACCTGGCGCGAGCCGTACAAGACAAGATCGCGGAGCTGCTGTCCACCAACCGGGACGCGGCGGCGGCGACCAAGCGACTCCTCCAGGGCGCGCGAGCGCGCACCCTGGAGGAGCAGAGCGTGGCGGAAGGTGTCGAGCAGGCGCGCCGCCTCAAGGCGCTCTTCGGCTGAGCCCGGCTTCGCATCGAGCCGGCTCGAGAGGCGCTGGTGTGCCGCGTTGAGTCGGCGCGGGTGTCGCAATGGGCTGATCCGGTGGCGCCCGGGTTTCGCGCTGAGCTGAGCCGGGAATCGCACGGGCCTCCCGGGTGCTGAGCCGGGGGAGGAGGACCCCCGAATGGCGATGATGGGAGGGGGCTTCGGCCCCCAGGTATGGGCGTCCCTGCGGCGCGACGGCTCCGTGACCAAGCAGCGGCTCACCCCGGGCACGGTCCGGCGCATCGCGCGCTACGCGAAGCCCTATACCGGGCAGATAACCGCGTTCCTGCTGCTGGTGATGGCGGGCGCGGTGATCGTGATCGCCAACCCGCTGCTGATGAAGGCGATCATCGACGACGGCATCCTGCCCAGGCGCAGCGGCGTCGTGGTCGGCCTGGCCGTGGCGATCGGCGCGCTCGCGCTGGTCGACGCGGCTCTCACGCTCGTGCAGCGCTGGTTCTCCGCGCGCATCGGCGAAGGGCTGATCTACGACCTGCGCACCGAGGTGTTCGACCACGTGCAGCGCATGCCGGTGGCGTTCTTCATGCGCGCGCAGACCGGCGCGCTGGTCAGCCGGCTCAACAGCGACGTGATCGGCGCCCAGCGCGCCGTGACCAGCACGCTGTCCTCGGTCGTCAGCAACGTGGTCAGCCTGGTCCTGGTGCTGGGCGCGATGCTGGCGCTGTCGTGGCAGGTGACGGTGGTCGCGCTGGTGCTGTTGCCGATCTTCATCGTGCCCGCCAAGTGGGTCGGGCGGCGCATGTCCGCGCTGACCCGCGAGCAGATGCAGCTCGACGCCGAGATGAGCTCGGTCACGACCGAGCGGTTCAACGTGGCGGGCGCGATGGTGGCCAAGCTCTACGGCCGCCCCGAGGACGACACCGCCGTCTACAGCGCCCGCGCCGGCCGGGTGCGCGACGTGGGTGTGACGGTCGGGATGTACGCCACCGTGTTCCGGGTCGCGCTCGGCCTGGTCGCGGCGCTGGCCACCGCGCTGGTGTACGGCATCGGCGGCGTGCTGGCCGTCGGCGGCGCCTTCGAGCTGGGCACCCTGGTGGCCCTGGCCGCACTGCTCATGCGGCTGTACGGGCCCCTCACCTCGCTGTCGAACGTGCAGGTGGACGTGATGACCGCGCTCGTCAGCTTCGACCGGGTCTTCGAGATCCTCGACCTCAAGCCCATGGTGTCGGAGAAGCCCGGCGCGCGGCCGCTGCCGGACGGGCCGGTGACGATCGAGTTCGACGGTGTCGAGTTCCGCTACCCGGCGGCCGAGGAGGTGTCTCTGGCCTCCCTGGAGTCGGTGGCCAGGCAGGACACGGGCCCGTCCCAGCAGGTGCTGCGCGGCGTGTCGTTCACGGCCGGGCCCGGCCGGCTCATCGCCCTGGTCGGCCCCTCGGGGGCGGGCAAGACCACGATCACCTCCCTTGTCTCCCGGCTCTACGACGTCAACGAGGGCGCGGTCCGGATCAACGGGCTCGACGTGCGCGAGGCCACGCTCGCCTCGCTGCGCGACACCGTTGGCGTGGTCATGCAGGACGCTCATCTCTTCCATGACACCATCGGGGCCAACCTCCGTTACGCCCGGCCAGGGGCGAGCGATGAGGAGATCTGGGAGGCTCTCAGGGCCGCCCAGATAGGCGACCTCATCGAGGCGCTCCCCGACGGGCTGGACACCGTCGTGGGCGACCGCGGCTACCGGCTGTCCGGCGGCGAGAAGCAGCGGCTGGCGCTGGCCAGGCTGTTGCTGAAGGCGCCGCGCGTGGTGGTGCTCGACGAGGCCACCGCGCACCTCGACTCGGAGTCGGAGGCGGCCGTGCAGCAGGCGCTGAAGACCGCGCTGGCCGGTCGCACCTCGCTGGTGATCGCCCACCGGCTGTCGACGATCAGGGAGGCCGACGAGATCCTCGTCGTGCAGGACGGCCGCATCGCCGAGCGGGGCCGTCACGAGGAGCTGCTGGTGCGCGGCGGGCTCTACGCCGAGCTCTACCGCACCCAGTTCAGCGCTTCAGATAGCCCAGTCGCGTGAGCTCCTGCCTGGCGACCTTCTCCACCAGGGTGAGGTCGCCGGGCCGCAGGCGGGTGCGCCAGGAGCCGACCTCGGAGACGCGCGGGGCGTACAAACCGATCTTGGAGACGCGCGTCTCCAGGAACTCCGTGAGCGCCGCCACCGGCTCGGCCGGCCGCTGCACGAGATCCTCGTAGCGCAGCGTGAGGAGCTGGTCGGCGGGCAGCTCCTTGCGCAGCGTGGCGCTGAGCCGTACGGCGCTGCGCCAGCGCAGGGCGCTCTTGCCCGCGGCGGGCATGCCCTTCCAGCGGTCGCGGTGCTCGTCGCGGTTGACGCCGAGGAACGGGTTGGGGAACTCGGTCTCCTCCGACAGCATCACCGGCTTGAACCAGGCCAGGCAGTCCGGGTCGTCGAGCATGTCGGCGGTCACGTCGCGGCCGTCGCGGATGAGCTGCACGAACCGGGCGTCGGGGAAGGCCCGGAGCAGCACGGGCGCGCTGTAGAGCAGGTCGGGGCTGCCGTCGCCGAACCGGGTCACCTCGCTCGTGGCCACGCACGGGCCCATGCTCGTCACGCCGCCCGCCTCCCTGCACGCCTCGGCGCACTGGCCGCACGAGCGGGGCAGCACCTGCCACGACTCGGCCAGCGCGTCGCGCAGCACGCGTACGGCCCCCGACGTCTGGCCGATCGACGGCTTGCGGGCGAAGGCGTGCACCACGTGGGCGACGGACGCCCGGCCCATCGTGACGTGGAAGCCGGGGGACCGTTTCAGGGCGCGGGCGAGCAGGTCCGCGCCGGAGTGCGGAGCACCGAGCAGGAAGACCGGCCTGCGGACCTTGATGCCGTTGACCACGAGGATGTGGGGCGGAAGTCGCATACGACAGGTAAGTGTGACACCGTTTGGCGGGTGAAAAAGCCAACGTCGGCGTCGCCGCTCGTCCTGGAGTTGATCAATGCGGCAGGGTGACACCGTCGCCGTCGTCTCGCCCTCGGGGCCGCCGAACGCCGTCCTGCTCAGGCGGGGGGTCGAGCGCCTGGAGGGCCTCGGACTGAAGGTGGTGGTCGGCGAGCACGTTCTCGACCGCCAGGACCTTCCCTACCTCGCCGGAACCGACGCGGCACGCGCCGCGGACCTGCAGGGCGCCTGGTGCGACCCGGCCGTTTCCGCGGTGTTCTGCGCCAGGGGCGGCTACGGCGCGGCCCGGCTGCTCGGGCTGCTCGACTGGGGCCTCATGCGCGCGGCGGGACCCAAGACGCTGATCGGGTCGAGTGACATCACGGCGCTGCACCACGCGTTCGCGGCGGAGCTGGGCGTGCCCACGCTGCACGGCCCAATGCCGGCCTGCGACCTGATCGCCGACGAGAAGGGGGCCGAGCCGCGTACCTGGGAGCACCTGCGGGCCGCCCTGGCCCGCCAGGCGCCGCCGGTCGTCGGCGACCTGGTGCTGTCTCCCGGCCGGGCCGAGGGCATACTGGCCGGCGGTAACCTGTCGCTGCTCGCCTCCATGTGCGGCACCCGCTACCACCCGTCCTTCGCCGGGAAGATCGTGCTGCTGGAGGACATCGGCGAGGAGCCCTACCGCATCGACCGGATGCTCACCCAGCTCTTGCAGGCGGGTGCCTTCGACGGCGTGCGCGGGATCGCCCTCGGTTCGTGGGTGGGCTGCGGGGATCCCTATCCCGTGCTTAAAGACCGGCTGCTGCCGCTCGGAGTGCCGGTCCTGGCGGGGTTGCCGGTGGGTCACGGCGCACCACAGATGAGTGTGTGGCTTGGGGCTCTTGGGGCTATCGATACCGAATCGTGCTCGCTGGCTGGTCTGTTCCGCGACGAGGAGCAGGCAAGGTAGGAATACACGCATACGGACGAAACGGACAAAGGGGACACGGCGCGTGAACTTGTTCAGGCGTGACCGGGAGCCCTCGCGACGGTCGATCGAGGACACCGACCTGGACTCCCTGCTCGGGCTCGTCGCCGATTCCCTCGGCTTCACCTGCGTCTTCGCCGCCGACGGCGCCTCGCTGACGCTGAGTGGCGGCAGGGAGATCCTGGTCAGGCTCACCGGGCTGCGCCGCGAGGCGGGCCGCAGGCCCAGGGACGACTGGCCGGTGCTGGTCTCCGAACACCTCGCCCACGCGGTCGCGGCGGCCGACGAACTGCTCGACGTGTGCGATCTCGACCAGGTCAAGCCGCTGCTGCGGACCCGCGTCGAGGCGGTCGACGAGGTCGCCGACCTGACCAGGGTGGTCGGCCGCCACCTCAACGGCGACCTGGTCGAGCTGCTCACAGTGGGCTCCAGGCCGGTACGCCCCGAGGAGGCCGGCTGCTGGCCCGTCCCGTCGGGCCGGGCGCTGGAGCTGGCCGTCACGAACGTCGGGCGGGACGAGCGGCTGGAGATCGAGTCCATCGAGCTGTCGGGCACGCCGGTGTGGCGCCTGACCAGCCGCACCCCGGCCGCCGCCACCCATCTGCGTTGGCTCGGCGACTATCTGGCGTTGCCCGCCGACGGGGTGCTGGTGGTGCTGCCGGATCCGTACACGCTGATCGTGCACCCGGTCGACGGGATCGGCGTGGTGCGGGCGCTGGAGCGTCTGCGCGTGCACGCCGTACGCACCGACGGGCTCAGCCCGCAGGTCTACTGGTGGCACGAGGGGCGGCTGACCCTCATCAGGGCGGACATCGTCCTGCAGGACGGCCTGGCACGCCTCGTGGTGGCGCCGCCGCCGGAGTTCGCCAAGGTGCTGGCCCGGCTCGCCGCCTGACCCATCAGGATCAACCCCATCGGGGTCAACCCCATCAGGATCAACACAGCCGGGAGAGCGCGCGGGCCGCGTGCACCAAGGGGACGTGGCTGAACGCCTGGGGGAAATTTCCCACCATACGGTCGTATCGCGGGTCGTACTCTTCGGCGAGCAGCCCCACGTCGTTGCGCAGCGCGAGCAGCCGCTCGAACAGCCGCGTCGCCTCCTCCTTGCGTCCCTGCATGGCCATCACCTCGACCAGCCAGAAACTGCACGCCAGGAACGCGCCCTCCCCGCCGGTCAGGCCGTCGATGTCGTTGTCCTCGGCCACCGGGTAGCGCAGCACGAAACCGTCGGACATCAGCTCCTTCTCGATGGCCGCCACCGTGCCGGCCACGCGCGGGTCGTCGGCCGGCAGGAAGTCCACCATGGGCATGAGCAGCAGCGAGGCGTCGAGGGCCGTCGAACCGTAGTACTGGGTGAAGGTGTTGCGCGTGGGGTCGTAGGCCTTGTCGCAGATCTCGGCGTGGACGACGTCGCGCAGCTCCCGCCACCGGTCGACGGGGCCGGTCCTGCCGAACCTCTCCACGTACTTCACGGCACGGTCGAGCGCCACCCAGCACATCATCTTGGAGTGGGTGAAGTGCCGGCGCGGGCCGCGCACCTCCCACAGCCCCTCGTCGGGCTCGTCCCAGTGCTCGGCCACGTAGTCGAGCAGCTGGCGCTGGATCGCCCAGGCGCGGTCGTCGGCGGCCAGGCCGGAGGTCCTGGAGAAGAACAGGCAGCTCATCACCTCGCCGTAGACGTCCAGCTGGAGCTGCGTGACGGCGTCGTTGCCGATCCTGACCGGGCGGGAGTCCTCGTAGCCGTCGAGCCATGCCAGCTGCATCTCCGGCAGCCGCCGCTCGCCCGCGACGCCGTACATGATCTGCAGGTCCTGCGGGCGGCCGGCGATCGCGCGCAGCAGCCACGCCCGCCAGGCGGCGGCCTCGTCCAGATAGCCGGAGTTGATCAGGGCGTCGAGCGTCATCGTCGCGTCGCGCAGCCAGCAGTAACGGTAGTCCCAGTTGCGCACCCCGCCCAGGTCTTCGGGGATGGAGGTGGTGGGCGCGGCCACGATGGCGCCGGTGGGGTCGTAGATGAGGCCCTTGAGGGTGATCAGCGAGCGGACGACGGCCTCGCGGTAGGGGCCCTCATAGGTGCATTTGGCCACCCACTCGGTCCACAGCGCCTCGGTCTCGGCGAGCTGGGTCTCGGCGTGGATCTGCGACGGCATCGGCTGATGCGACGGGTGCCAGGTGAACACGAACGGCAGCCGCTCGCCCTCCTTGATGGTGAAGGTGGCGCGGTGCGCGTAGTCGCCGCCCTTGAGCGGGACGGGGGAGTGCAGCCAGATGGAGTCAGGGCCGCCGATCGCCTGGAGGTGGCCGTTGGTACGGCGCACCCACGGCACGATCCTGCCGTAGTCGAAGCGGACCCTGAGCTGCGTGGACATCTCGACCGTGCCCGAGACGCCCTCGACGATGCGGACCACGTCGGGGTTGCGGTCACGCGGTGGCATGAAGTCGATGACGCGGACCGTGCCCGTCGGGGTGTCCCACTCGCTCTCCAGGATGAGCGTGTCAGGCCGGTAGCGCCGCCGCGTGGCGGGCCGCCTGCCGGTGGGGCCGAGCCACCAGTGGCCGTTGCGCTCGCTGCCGAGCATGGCCGCGAAACAGGAGGGGGAGTCGAATCTGGGCAGGCAGAGCCAGTCGATGGAGCCGTCTCTGCCCACCAGGGCCGCCGACTGCATGTCCCCGATGAGCGCATAGTCCTCGATCCGCATGTATTGACGCTACCGGCGGGAGGGCGATCTCGCGGCCGCTCCGCGCACGTCGCGTCGTGAGCGGGCACGGCCGCGAGATCGGTCATGGGGAGCCAGCGGGCGAGTAGCTGGGATCACGACATGGGCAACCAGCGGGTGAGCAGCTGGGATCACGTCATGGGCAACCAGCGGGTGAGCAGCTGGGTCAGCGGGCCGATGGCCAGCGCGAAGATCAGGGTCCCGACGCCGACCCTGCCGCCGAGCAGCCAGCCCGCGGCCAGCACCATGACCTCGATGAGGAAGCGGGCGAGCCGGAGCGACAGGCCCAGCCGGGTCAGGCCGGTCATGATGCCGTCACGCGGTCCCGCCCCCATCCCCGCGCCGATGTACAGGACGGTGGCCAGGGCGATCGACAGCACGCCGAGCACCAGGTAGAGCCAGCTCGCCGTCCAGTGCGTGGCGGTGGGCAGCACGGAGAAGCCGGCGTCGGCGAACAGGCCGACGAACAGGACGTTGCTGATCGTGCCGAGGCCGGGCTTCTCCTTCAGCGGGATCCACAACAGCATCACCAGCACGCCGACCACGATGATGATCGTCCCGACCGACAGGCCCGTCCGCATGGCCAGGCCCTGGTGCAGGGTGTTCCACGGGGCGTTGCCCAACCCGGACACCAGCTGGAAGGCGATGCCCAGCCCGTACAGCGCCAGACCGCCGTAAAGACGCAGGAGGCGGATAGGGAGGGTGTTCGGGCGTGGGACGGTCGCTTCGCTCATAGTGGTCCCAGAGTGGCAGGGACGTGGCTTGCCAAAACAGGGCCAATCCCGGAAAGTGGCCTTTATGAGGCATTTGTCGGCGACTCAGGTGGCCAGGCTGGTGGACGTCCCGGCGGGCGCCCGGCCCTATTACCGCGCGCTCGCCGACGCCGTGCGCGCGCTCATCATGGACGGCCAGCTGCCGGTGCGGGTGCGCCTGCCCGCCGAGCGTGACCTGGCCAAGACCCTGGAGGTCAGCCGCACCACAGTAACGGCCGCCTATGACCTGCTGCGCGAGCGGGGCTACCTGGAGAGCAGGCAGGGCTCGGGAAGCTGGACCGCGCTGCCGGACCCGGCCATGTCGGCGGACAACCCGTGGCTGTCCGTCGACGGCGACGGGCTCATCCCGCTGCACTGTGCCGCCCCGCCCGCGCCGTCGGCGCTGGCCGAGGCCATGACCGAGGCCGTGGCGGACCTGCCCAGATACGGCATGGGCCACGGCTACGACCCGATGGGCCTGCCGGCGCTCAGGGAGCGGATCGCCGCCCACTACACCGGCCGCGGACTGGCCACCAGGCCGGAGCAGATCCTCATCACCACCGGCTCCCAGCACGCCATCCAGCTCGTGCTGGGCCTGCTCGTCGGCGCGGGCGACCCGGTGCTCGTCGAGTCGCCCACCTACCCGCACGCCATCGACGTGGCCCGCCAGCGCGGCGCCAGGATCGTGCCCGTCGGCATCTCGCACGAGGGCTGGCAGGCCGACCTGGTCTCCTGCGCCATGCGCCAGTCCGCGGCCCGGCTGGCCTATCTGATGCCCGACTTCCAGAACCCGACCGGCGCGCTCATGGACGACGCCACCAGGGCCGCGATCGCCGGGGCCGCCAGGCGTACGGACACCGTGCTGGTGATCGATGAGACCTGGTCGGAGCTGGCCCTGGACGAGGTGCCCCGCACGGCGCCCATGGCCGCCTTCGACACCGACAGCCGGATGATCAGCATCGGCTCGGCCTCCAAGCTGTGGTGGGGCGGGCTGCGCATCGGCTGGGTGCGCACCACGGCCGCGCTGGCCCGCCGCCTGGCCGTCCACCGCGGGGCCGTGGACATCGCCAGCCCGGTGCTGGAGCAGCTCGTGGTGGCGCGGCTGTTCGACCGGCTGGAGGAGACCAGGGCCGAGCGCCGCCGTACGCTGCGGGCCTCCCGCGACGCGCTCGTCGCCGGGCTGCGCGAACGGCTGCCCGGGTGGAGCTTCACCGTGCCCAAAGGCGGCGGCACGTTGTGGGTGCGGCTGGACGGCGGCTCCTCGGTCGCCCTCGCCGACGCCGCGGCCCATCAGGGGGTACGCCTGGCTCCGGGGCCCTGGTTCGGGCTGGAAGGAACGCTGGAGGGCTACCTGCGCCTGCCGTACACGCACCCGCCCCAGGTGCTCGCCGAAGCCGTCAGCCGGATCGCGGCGGCCCACGAGCGCGGAGCCACCGGGACCAGGCCGCGGCTGCCCGACTCGCTCATGCCGATGGTCTGAGGCGCCTGGCTCATTCCGGGGGTTTGACACCCCTGGCCAGCGGAGCGCGCCAGTTGTAGCGCATGGCGGCGATGCGCAGGCCGAAGGCCAGTAGGGCGGCGGCCAGCGTGGCGGGCCAGCCGTGCAGCCCGTTGGTGTAGAGCGCGGCCATCACCGCCGAGCCGAGCGTCGCGGGCACCGCGTAGAGCTGGCGGTCGTACAGCAGCGTCGGGATCTCCCCGGCCAGCACGTCGCGCAGCATGCCGCCGCCGACCGCCGTCGTGACGCCGAGCAGGGCCGCGTGCAGGGGGCCGAGCCCGTAGTCGAGCGCCTTCTCGGTGCCCACCGCGCAGAACAGCCCGAGGCCGGCCGCGTCGAGCACCAGGATGGCGGGCATCACCCTGGCCACGTGCGGATGCCAGAAGAACACGATGACCGTGGCCGCGAGCGGCACGAGCACGTACCCGGAGCTCTGGAAGGCGGTGGGCCGGACGTTGAGGATCAGGTCGCGCACGACGCCGCCGCCCAGCGCGGTCATCTCGGCGATCACCGCCATGCCCACCACGTCGAGCCGTTTGCGTACGCCCATCAGCGCGCCCGACAGGGCGAAGACGAAGATGCCTACGAGATCGAGAATTTCCGACACGAGAGAGATTTCTACCGGAGCGGCTTGGTGTGGTGCTCCGCCATCAGTACCCGCAGCCGACGGGTGAACACCAGCAGCACCACTCCCGCCACGACCGCCGTCGCGGCCAGGAGAAGATAGTAGGCGGGCTCGGACAGCACGTTGCTGAGCCGCCCGGTCTGCCCGCCGACCGCGTCGCCCACCGAGACCGCGATGAACCAGATGCCGAGCATCTGGCCCTTGAACGCCCGCGGCGCCAGCTTGCTGGTGACCGAGAGCCCGACCGGGCTCAGCGACAGCTCGCCGAACACCTGGATCAGATAGACCAGCACCAGCCACCAGACCGAGATCTTGCCCGTCTCGGCCAGCTTGGCCGCCAGCGCCATGACCACGAAGCTCAGACCCGCCATGAACAGCGCGAACGCGAACTTCTGCGGCGTGCTCACCCGGGTCCCCAGCTTCGTCCACAGCGCCGCGAACACCGGCACCAGGAGCAGGATGAACAGCGAGTTGAACGACTGCGTCGTCGCCGCCTGGATGGGGATGCCGAACAACGACAGGACGGTGTTGTTCTGGGCGAAGAACAGCAGCTTGCTCGGCGCCAGGTCGAAGATCATCCAGAAGATCGCGGCCGCCACGAAGAGCCAGATGTAGGCCTTCATCCGCAACCGCTCGTCCTCGGTCAGATCGTGGCTGCCGAGCATGATGTAGCCGAAGTAGAGCACCGGCACCGCCAGCACCACCACCGTCACCACGACCGTGAGCCTGGACAGCGTGAACGTCCCCGTCGCCACCCAGATCGCCATGGCCACCACGGTCACGGCCACCGCGAACGAGACGACCTTGACGGCCCGCGTCCGTTCGGACGGCGTCAGCGGCAGGCCCGGCTCGTCGCCGACGCCCCTGAGGCTCTTCCTGCCCAGCGTGTACTGCAGCAGGCCGAGCGCCATGCCGACCGCCGCCGCGCCGAAGCCCAGGTGCCAGCGGCCGCCCGCGGCCAACTGGCCCACCACGATCGGCGCGAGGAAGGCGCCGATGTTGATGCCCAGGTAGAACACCGAGAACCCGGCGTCCCTGCGCCCGTCGTCCTCGTCGCGGTAGAGCCGGCCGACCATGACCGAGATGTTCGGCTTGAGCAGGCCGGTGCCCGCGATGATCAGCAGCAGCCCGAGCCAGATGAAGAACGAGCCGCCGACCGGCAGGGCCATGCTGATGTGACCGCACATGATGATGAAGCCGCCCAGGAAGACGGACCTGCGCGGGCCCAGCACCCGGTCGGCGATCCAGCCGCCGGGCAGCGCCACCAGGTAGATCAGCGCGCCGTAGACGCCGACCACCGCCTGCGCGGTCTGCTCTGTCATGCCGAGGCCATGCTGGGCGGGCGAGGCCGCCATGAAGGTGGCCAGGATGGCGCGCAGGCCGTACCAGCTGAAACGCTCCCACATCTCGGTGCCGAACAGCGTCGCCAGGCCCCACGGATGCCCGAAGAACGTCCTTTCGCCCTTGGCCATGCGCCGTCCCCCTTTTGTGCGCGATCCATCACTCTACGTGACGACGATGTCGAGGCCTTGCCGCTACCCCGGCGGTGTGGTGCGATGCATGCCAGCTGAGCAAGTGACTACTGACTGGAGGCGGGTGCCATGGCAGATGTCCTCGAAGTCCGGGCGGAGATCGAGCGGTTAATCGCCGGCCGTACCGTATGCGGACAGCTCAGCGAGCTGGCCGAGCGCTACCCGGACGCACCCGCCTACTCCGACCCCGCCGACGGCGGCTGGAACACGCTGAGGTACGGCGAGGCCAGACAGCGGGTGCTCGAGATAGCGGCCGGATACGCCGCACTCGGCCTCGAACTCGGCGAATCCGTCGCGCTGATGATGGTCAACAGGAGTGAGCACGTGCTCGCCGACCTCGGCGCGGTGCACGCGGGCGGCGTCGGCTGCACCGTCTACTCGACGTTCGCGCCCGACCAGATCGCGTTCGTCGCCGCCGATGTGAGCGCCCGGATCGTGGTGCTCGGCGGGCCCGCCGAGCTGGCCCGCTGGCAGCCGGTGCTGGACCGGCTGACGGGACTACGCAAGATCATCATGCTGGAGGGCGCGCCCGACGACGACCGGTTCCTGTCCTGGCCGGACTTCCTGGAGCTGGGCCGCTCCGCGCTGGCCGCCCGCCCGGACGAGGTCGAGGCCCGCTGGCGCGCCGTGACGGCGGACGACGTGGCCACCATCCTGTACACCTCGGGCACCACCGGCCGGCCCAAGGGCGTTCCCCTCACCCACACGAACGTCTTCTACGAGGTCGAGTCGACCGACCGCATCACCTCGCTGCCCGTCCAGGGCACGCAGATCTCCTACCTCACCTACGCGCACATCGCCGAGCGGGTGCTCAGCCTCTACCTGCCCCTGGTGAAGGTCTCCCACGTGTACTTCTGCACCGACCTGGCCAACCTCGGCGCCACGCTCGGGCAGGTCAAGCCGATGATGTTCTTCGGCGTGCCGCGCGTGTGGGAGAAGATGATGGCCCGCCTGCTGGCGGTCCTCGCCACCCAGACCGACGAGCAGCAGGAGGCCGTACGACGGGCCATGGCCGCCGGCGTCGCCTACGTCGAGGCCGGACAGTACGGCGGCACGCTCACCCCCGAGATCGCCGCCGCCTACGAGCAGGCCGACTCCGCGCTGCTGTCCATCATCCGCGGCATGATCGGCTTCGACCGCGCCGAGTGGACCGCCACGGGTGCCGCGCCCCTCCCCGCCGAGGTGCAGCGCTTCTACGCCGGTCTCGGGCTCAAGGTCATCGACGTGTACGGCATGACCGAGACGACCGGTGCCTTCACCGGCAACAGCCCCTCCTGCTACCGCCTGGGCACCGTCGGGCGGGCGGAGCCGGGCGTCGAGGTCCGCATCGCCGAAGACGGAGAGATCCTCGCCCGAAGCCCCCTCAACACCCGCGGCTACCACAACCGTCCCGAGGACACCGCCCAGCTGATCGACGACGACGGATGGCTGCACACCGGCGACATCGGCTCGGTCGACGACGACGGCTTCTACCGGGTCGTCGACCGCAAGAAGGAGCTGATCATCACCGCCGGCGGCGAGAACATCTCCCCGGCCGAGATCGAGAACCACCTCAAGGAGCACCCCCTCATCGGCCAGGCCCTCGCCTACGGCGACAACCGGGCCTACCCGGTGGCCGTGCTGACGCTCGACGCCGAGGTGGCGCCCGGCTGGGCCCAGGCGCGCGGCATCACCTTCGGCTCGCTCGCCGAACTGGCCGAGCACTCCGCCGTGCTCAAGGAGGTGGAGGCCGCCGTCGTGGTGGCCAACGCCAAGCTGGCCAGGGTGCAGCAGGTCAAGCGGTGGGCGCTGCTCGGCACCGAGTGGACGGCCGAGACCGAGGAGCTGACGCCCAGCCTGAAGCTCAAGAGGCGGGTCATCCACGCCAAGTACGCCGACGTCATCGAGGGCCTGTACTCCGGCTGATCCTTTGCCGTTCGGGGCGTGCGTCGTGGTCCTGGTCATTACCAGATGCTTCCTAGCGTCTCGATCATGACCAGAAGTCTTCTTCTCGTCTCGCTCGCGGCGGGGGCCCTCGCGGTGCCCATACCGGCGTCCTCCGCAGCGACCGAGCTCGCCATTCGTGAGATCAACCTCAGGCCCGCAAGCCCCGTCGTCGGGGCCGGGAACACCGTCCGCCTGGTGATCGACGTGGTCGCCAAGGGGGTGAGCGGCAAGGACGGGGTGACCATCAAGGTGGAGCCCGGCTCCATGCCCGGCGCCACGGGCCAGACGCCCATCACCGGCGGATCGCCCGTCGGCGCCGTACCGTCGGTCCCCGGTACGCCTCCCGCCTCCTCCACGGGCACCGGGGTGCTCGCGCCCGGTCGCCGAAGCGCCTTGCGCGTCGCCGCTGCGGGCGTTCAGCCCGCTCGGGGTGTCAAGCGGGCTCCGGGCGGAGCGGCCGTCGTGGATCCCGCCCAGGCCGTGGACCCGGCGGCGCGGCCTGTCGGAGAGGGGTGGCCGGCCTGGTTCGGCCCGGACATCTGGGCCTCGGCCAGGCGGCCACAGCCGCGGCCCATCACCGTGGAGCCCGCGCTGCCGTTCATGCCGGCGTGGCGGACGGAGCCGGTCGGGATGCGGATGCTGGACGGCTGGCAGACCTGGCGGTTCATGCCCGACAAGGTCCTCACCCGCTTCTACCCGTCGGGCACCTGGACGATCACCGCCACCGCGACGGGCGACGACGGGCAGCGCGTGACGCGGAACCAGACGTTCCAGCTCAAGCGGGAGACCAAGATGTCGTCCGTACGGGCGGAGAAGGCGGGCGGCGCTGACTCCGTACGGCTGCGCGGCTCCCTGACCAGGGTGGACCCGCGCGGTTACGAGGACTACGCGCCGTTCGCGGACCAGCAGGTGGAGATCCTGTGGCGCGCGGAGGCCGAGGACACGTGGGAGCGGGTGGCGATCGCGACCACCGGCGAGACGGGCGACTTCGGCAGGACGGTGCGGGGCCGCACCGGCGGCTACTGGCGGGCCCGCTACCTAGGAACCGACCATTACGCCCCAAAGGTCTCAAAAATCCATGAAAGCGGGATAAACGCCTAAAAACGGCGCTATAAAGCCTGTCGGGTGAATTGTCGTTGCAAGATTGTGATCGGGGCTTTCGCAACTTTTCCTTTCCCAAACGCGTCAATGGCGTTGACGTGCTCTGTCCTTGGGGCGCGTTCTCCACACGGGGAAGGAAGTTCATTCATGATGCGACGTCTCGCCGCCGGACTGGCTGCGGCTGCTCTGGGCGCCACGGTCGTGGCGACCGCCGCCACTCCGGCGCTGGCGGAACCCGAGCCCGACGGTGGTCACACCGCCCTGCAGTTCGACGCCAACCCCGAACCGGCCTGGCGCGGCAAGCCCCTCAACCTCGAGGGCAAGCTGTCGGTGCAGTGCGAAGAGGACTACATCAGCGGCTTCGTGTCCGTCCACCACGCCGACTACTGCAAGGAGTCGGAGTCGTGGCACCGCCTCGGCTGGAAGCGGATCTCGATCCTCTTCAAGGCCGACGGCAGCGGCCGGTGGGAGTACGTGGAGTCGGTCCGGACCAGCCGTGACGGCTACTTCTCCACCCGCGTCCCGGCCTACACCTCGGGCACCTGGAAGGCGGTCTTCGAGGGCGCCGAGTGGCTCGACGGCTCACAGGCCACCGACTGGGTGAAGGTCGTCGGCCGCCGCCACTGACCGTACGCGGCTCGAGAAATGCCCGGTCCCCGGCACGGGGGCCGGGCATTTCTGGTCCAGATGGGCGCCCGTCACGGTGTAGCGGCCGGTATAGGCGCTGCGCCGGTCGCCGCGGGCCTCGTCGTAGCGCCCGTCCGGCAGCAGCTCCTGCCGGATGTGGCCGTCGGCCGTCACCCACATGCCGACCACGTTCTCGTTGGGCATCGGATCCCCCTCTGTCGCGTCGTCAGTCTCCGCCCGCCCCTGTCCGGTGACAGGCAGCGCTGTTCCTAGGTGCGCGCCACCCAGGCCGGCGAAGGAACGAGCGCCGCCATGGCGTAGAGTCCCGCGGATGATCGAAGAGCCGTTGGCGGGCGGTGGGGTCAACGAGGTCGTCCGGGTGGGAGACACCGTCCGGCGGCCGACCGGTCCCTGGACGCCGGCCGTACACCGTCTGCTGGATCACCTCGCCGCGGCCGGGTTCGACGGGGCGCCCCGCGCGCACGGGCTGGACGAGGCCGGCCGGGAGATCCTCGACTTCGTCCCAGGCGAGGTGGCGCACTACCCGGTGCCCGCCTACGCCTGGAGTGACGCCGCGCTGGAGGCGCTGGCCGTACTCATGCGGGCCTATCACGAGGCCACCACCGGCTTGGCGGCACAGGACGCCGAGTGGTACTTCCCGGCGCGCGAGCCGGCCGAGGTCATCTGCCACGGCGACATCGCGCCCTACAACTGCGTCTACCGCGACGGCCTGCCGGTGGCGCTCATCGACTTCGACACCGCCCATCCCGGGCCGCGCCTGTGGGACGTCGCCTACGCCGCCTACCGGTTCGTCCCGCTGTCGGCCGTCGGCAACGGCGAGGCCGTGCGGTCGGTGACCGAGCAGGCCAGGCGGCTCCGGCTGCTCACCGACGCCTATGGCCTCTCCAGCGAGGAGCGTACGGCCCTGCCCGAGGTGGCGGCCGAGCGGCTGCGGGCGATGGTCGATCACATGCGGCGGCAGGCGGCGGCCGGGAATCAGGCGTTCGCCGCCCACCTGGCCGCCGGGCACGCCGACCTCTACCTGACCGACATCGAACACCTCACCCGACACGCCACCGAGTTCTGGAACGCCCAGCGAGGAATCACCTGATCGCGAACCGCGTTGTCGTCCGGTGAGATGTCGGGTTTGGGAGCAGCCAGAAGGCCGACATAGGCTGGGCTCTGGCGACGGATTGGAGGTGACGCCATGTTGCGAGACTCGTTCGGACGGGTGGCGACGGATCTACGGGTGTCCCTCACGGACAAGTGCAACCTGCGCTGCACCTACTGCATGCCGCCCGAAGGGCTCGACTGGCTGCCCAACGCCCAGCTCCTCACGGCCGACGAGATCGTCAGGCTGGTCACGATCGGCGTCGAACGGCTGGGGATCACCGAGGTCCGCTACACCGGCGGCGAGCCGCTGCTGCGCCGCGAGCTGCCCGACATCGTCGGCCGCACCGTGGCGCTCGATCCCAGGCCGCAGGTGTCGCTGACGACCAACGGCATCGGGCTGGCCCGGCTGGCCGGGGTGCTCGTCGAAGCCGGCCTCGACCGGGTGAACGTCTCACTCGACACCCTCGACCGCGACACCTTCAAGCGGCTCGCGCACCGCGACAGGTTCGACGACGTCATCGCCGGGCTCAGCGCCGCCCACGAGGCGGGCCTGCGCCCCGTCAAGGTCAACACGGTCCTGATGCGCGACATCAACGACCACGAGGCCGTGCCGCTGCTGCGCTACTGCCTCGACCAGGGCTACGAACTGCGCTTCATCGAGCAGATGCCGCTCGACGCCCAGCACGGCTGGAGCCGCGAGGGCATGGTGACCGCCGACGAGATCCTCGCGATGCTGTCGGCCTCGTTCGACCTCACGGCAGACGATCTCGAGGATCGCGGCAGCGCCCCCGCCGAGCGCTTCCTGGTGGACGGCGGCCCTGCCCGGGTGGGCGTGATCGGGTCGGTGACGCGCCCGTTCTGCGGCGCCTGCGACCGCGTACGGCTGACCGCCGACGGGCAGATCCGCAACTGCCTGTTCGCCACCGAGGAGTCCGACCTGAAGACACCCTTGCGAGCCGGCGCCTCCGACGAGGAACTCGCCGCCCGCTGGATCGCCGCCGTGTCGCGCAAGCGCGCCGGGCACGGCATCGACGACCCGTCCTTCCTCCAGCCGTCCCGCCCGATGTCGGCGATCGGCGGCTAGCCAGGGGCCGTTACCGTGGGGGCGTGACGATCGGCGGAGAGTACGACGCGGTCATCCTGGCCGGGGGACAGGCGCGGCGGCTGGGCGGCCTGGACAAGCCCGGCTTGAGTGTCGGGGCGCGGGCGATGATCGAGGGCGTCGTGCTTGCGGTCTCCGGAGCCCGCAAGGTGATCGTGGTCGGCCCCGAACGCCCACTGCCGGGGGCGCTGTTCGCGCGGGAGGATCCGCCGGGCGGCGGGCCGGTTCCGGCGTTGCGGGCCGGGCTGCGCGAGGTCACGGCGCCCCGGGTGGTGCTGCTCGCCGGAGATCTCCCGTACCTCAGAGCCGGACACGTCGCCGAGCTGCTCCGCGCCTCGGATACGGGTGCCGGTCACGTCGGTGGCGGGGTCGTGGCGGTGGACGACGGCGGGCGGGAGCAGTGGTTGCTGAGCCTGTGGCCTGCCGAGACGCTGCGCCGAGCGCTGGACGGCTACACCGGGCGCTCTCTGAGAGGGCTGCTCGGACCGCTCGTCCACGCGCGCGTCGCGCTGCCCGGCCGGCCGTGGTTCGACTGCGACACAATGGACGATCTAGAGGAGGCTCGCATGAACGTGCTGAACGAGTGGACCGCCCTGGCCTGCCAGGAGCTGGGCATCGACCCGGCCCGCGTCGACCGGGACCTGATCCTGGACCTGACCAAGGAGGTGGCGCACGGCGTCGCCAGGCCCGCCGCGCCGCTGACCGCCTATCTGCTGGGGCTCGCCGAGGGCGCCGGCACCGCGCCCGAGGACGCCGTCGCCCGGATTACCGCGCTCGCCAAGAACTGGGGTGCGGCCACGACCGAGACGCTGACCGAGAGTTGACACCCCAACGAACTGTTGGTGTCAAGCCATGCTCAAAGTTGCCAATTTTCCGACAATAGTGAGCGGCACAGAGCGTAAACGATTTTGGGAAAGCGGCCCTACCCAACAGGGTTCCGGGGCATTGGACTGATCGTCCGAGTGAGAGTTTCCCCAGGAAAAGGGCGACGCCGGGTGGTTACGGGGGCAAACCACCCGGCGTCGCTTCATCGGCGTTCCGACGGGGGCCCGGAACGCCGGCACCAGCACTCCGACGGGGGACCGGAGCGCTTGCCTAAAGCGTACACCTACAACCCATGGGATGCGTCAAGACTTAGTCACGACCCGATCTCGCGTCGATGCCTTGGTATCTCGCTTTGGTTAGCTTCCGGTGTGTGAAAGGTAGGGGGAGGGGCATCCTTGCCCCTCTCATTGGCCCCGATTACGGCTATGTATGGCAAAAAGACGGCCGCGGCGATGAACAGCAGCCGGTACGGCCAGGGCACCGGGACGACCACGGCCAGGATCAGGCACAGCGTGCGGATCCCCATCTTGATGAGGTAGCTGATCTCCCGCCGGTGGATGTCCGAGGTCAGCGACGGTTTCGCGTCGGTGACCTGGTGGACGTCCTGCTTCTTGCGCCACCCCTTCATGACATCCACGGTAGACCCCGGGTGCGCCGCACGCGACAGCGGCCGGGGACGGCGGTAGCGGTCATGCGATCATGGGCTTTGGGTAAGAAGCCTTCGCGTGAGGAGCCTTCGTGTGAGGAGCCTTCGCGTAATGAGCCTTCGCGTAATGAGGATGTGGAGATGACGGATCGTACGTACCGGGTGACCGAGATCGTCGGCACGTCGGGGGAGAGCATCGACCAGGCCATCCGCAACGGGGTCAGACGCGCGTCGGAGACGCTGCGGCACCTCGACTGGTTCGAGGTGACGGAGGTCCGCGGGCACATCGACGCGGGCGAGGTGGCGCACTTCCAGGTCGGCATGAAGGTGGGCTTCCGCCTGGAGGACTCCTGACGCTCTCGAGGACTCCTGATGGCCCCGAGAAGCATGCGAGCGCCGCTGAAGCGGCCACGAGCGCGCCCGGGTGAGTCCCGGACGCGCTCGTCGTGCTACGGCGAAAGGGTCAGCTCGCCTGGCTGACCGTGGACATGTTGAAGTCCGGCACCCTGATGGCGGGCATCACGGTACGGCTGAAGTAGTCGCCCCACTCGCGCGGCAGCGTCTGCTCGCTGGAACCCACCTCCGACACCCGCCCCAGCAGGTCGATCGGGCTCTCGTTGAACCGGAAGTTGTTCACCTCGCCCACGACCTCGCCGTGCTCGACCAGGTAGACCCCGTCGCGGGTGAGCCCGGTCACCAGCAGCGTCTGCGGATCGACCTCGCGGATGTACCACAGGCAGGTGAGCAGCAGGCCGCTCTCGGTGTCGGCGATCATCTCCGTCAGCGAGCGCCCGTCGCCGGGGGCCCGCACGATCAGGTTGTCGATCGAGGGCGTGACCGGCAGCCCGCTGAGCTCGGCCGACAGACGCGTCTGCCGCAGGGCCGTGAGCTGCCCGTCCCGCACCCACTCGGTCGCCGACAGCGGCACGCCGTTGTCGAAGATCGAGCTCTCGCGGCTGGAGGCGTGGGCGACCACGAACGGCGCACACTCGATGCCCGGGGCGGCCGGATCGCTGACGAGCGTCAAGGGCAGCGTGGCCAGCCGCTCGCCGACCCGGGTGCCGCCACCCGGCTTGGCGAACACCGAGCGGCCGTCCAGCGCGTCCCTGGCGCCCGCGGACCAGTACGCGTAGATCATCAGGTCGGCCACCGCGCTCGGCGGCAGCAGGGTCTCGTAGCGGCCCGCGGGCAGGTCCACCCGGGTCTTGGCCCATTCGAGCCGTTGCGCCAGTGACGCGTCGAGCGCCGCCACATCGACGTCGGAGAAGTCGCGCGTGCCCACGCCCGTCCAGGCCGAGCGCTTCAGGTCGGCTGACTTGGCGTTGAGCTCCAGCCGCCCGGACGGCTGGTCGTGGCGCAGCCGCAGCCCGCTGGAGGTGCCGAGGAACGTCGAGGTCAGCGAGTGCTCGGCGAAGCCGTACAGCCTCCTGCCACCCGCCTGCGCGGCGGCGAACGCGTCGCCGAGCGCGGGCGCGAACCGTTCGAACACCCCGATGTCGGTCGGGGTCACCGGCTCCGCCCACGAGGCGCTCGCCGGCAGGCCCTCGACCAGCGGCCGCGCGTCCTCGGCCGGCTGCGCCTCGCGCGCCGCCCGGTCGGCCGCGGCCACCACGTCGGCGAGCTGATCCGGTCGTACGGCGGCGCGGGAGACCACGCCCACGCCCTGGCCCGCGATCGAGATCACGGTCAGCCGGGCGGAGCGGGCCACGCCGTTGGTCGTGAGCGTGTTGCCCGCGAACCGCAGGTTGGCCGTGGAAGCCTCGTCCACGAGCACGACGCAGCCGTCGGTGGTGGACAGCTCCAGAGCCTTCTCCACCATGTCCTGCGGGGAGATCTGGACGGGCAGGCCGGTATGGCCCGCCGCGGATCGGTGCTCGCTCACTTTCCACCCTCCTGCACGGTGTTGAGGATCCGTACGTTCCTGAACAGGCCGGACGGGCAGCCGTGGCTGACCGGCGCGACCTGGCCCGGCTGACCCTTGCCGCAGTTGAAGGCGCCGCCCAGCACGTACGTCTGCGGCCCGCCGACGGCCTCCATCGACTGCCAGAAGTCCGTCGTGGTCGCCTGGTAGGCGAAGTCGCGCACCTGCCCGGCCAGCCGGCCGTGCGAGATCCGGTAGGCCCGCTGCCCGGTGAACTGGAAGTTGTAGCGCTGCATGTCGATCGACCAGCTCTTGTCGCCGACGATGTAGAGGCCCCGCTCGACCCGCGAGATGAGTTCCTCGGTCGACGGCCCGTCAGGCGCGGCGGCCAGCGAGACGTTGGCCATCCGCTGGATCGGCATGTGCCCCGGCGAGTCGGCGAACGCGCACCCGTTGGACTGCCCGAACCCCTTCATCAGCGCCATCCGCCGGTCGAGCTGGTAGCCGACCAGGATGCCGTCCCTGACGATGTCGAAGCTCTGCCCCTGCACGCCCTCGTCGTCGAAGCCGATCGTGGCCAGGCCGTGCGTGACGGTCCTGTCGCCGGTCACGTTCATCACCGGGGAGCCGTAGACGAGCTCGTTGAGCTGGTCGAAGGTGGCGAAGCTGGTGCCCGCGTAGGCGGCCTCGTAGCCGAGCGCCCGGTCGAGCTCGGTGGCGTGCCCGATCGACTCGTGGATGGTCAGCCACAGATTGGACGGGTCGATCACCAGGTCGTGGTCGCCCGCCTCCACCGAGGGCGCCGCCAGCTTCTCCGCCAGCAGCCCGGGCAGCTGGGCCAGCTCATCGGCCCAGTCCCAGCCGGTGCCCGTCAGGTATTCGTAGCCGCGGCCGACCGGAGGCGCGATCGTCGACATGTCGTCGAAGCCGCCGTTGGCCGCCTTCATCGCGTTGAGCTTGGGATGCACGCGTACCCGCTGCTGCGTGGTGACCGTGCCCGCCGTGTCGGCGTAGAACTTCTGCTCCTTGACCTGGAGCAGCCGGGCCGAGACGTGGTCGGCGCCCTTGAGCAGCCCCGCCGACCAGTCGGCCAGCAGCGCCACCTTCTCCGCCGAGGGCACCTCGAACGGGTCGACGTCGTAGGCGGAGACCCACACCACCTCGGAGTGGACCGGCTCGGGGGCCAGCTCGATGGGCTCCCGGTTGATGGGGGCGCTCACCTCGGCCACCCGGATGGCCTGCTCGGCCACCTTCGCGGCCGCCTCGGGCGTGAGATGGATGCCTGCGGCGAAGCCCCAGGTGCCGCCCTTGACGACGCGGACCGCGTAGCCGAGGTCGTCGGCGTCCATGGCTCCTTCGAGCCGGGCGTCGTAGAGGCTGAGCGACTCGGCTCTCACGCGTTCCAACCGGAAGTCGGCATGCTCGGCGCCCAGGTCACGAGCGCGTTGCAGGGCGGCGTCCGCCAGCTGCCGCATCGGCAGCTCCAGGAAATCGGAATCGATCTGGCGCATGTCCACGATCCTAACCCTGCGATCTTGTATCCCCCGGACAAGTGGATACCCGCCGGTAGGAGATAGCGTCAGGTGTCATGGCACGCTCTGTACTCGTCACCGGAGGCAATCGCGGCATCGGCCTCGCGATCGCCCGTGAACTAGCCGCGACCGGCGACGCCGTCGCGGTCACCTATCGATCGGGGGAGCCGCCGGAGGGGCTGTTCGGCGTCAAGTGCGACGTGACCAGCATGTCCGACGTGGAAGCCGCCTTCGACAAGGTAGAGGCCGAGCAGGGCCCGGTCGAGGTGCTCGTCGCCAACGCCGGCGTCACCAAGGACACGCTGCTGGCGATGATGAAGGAGGAGACCTTCACCGACGTCATCGACGCCAACCTGACCGGTGCCTATCGCGTGGCCAAGCGGGCCATCAGGCCCATGATGAAGCTCAAGCGCGGCCGCGTCATCCTCGTCTCCTCCGTCGTCGGCCTGTCCGGCTCGGCCGGCCAGACCAACTACGCCGCCTCCAAGGCGGGCCTCATCGGCTTCGGCCGGTCCATGGCGCGCGAGTACGGCTCGCGCGGCATCACCGTCAACGTGGTCTCGCCCGGTTTCGTCGCCACCGACATGACGGCCGACCTCGACGTCGAGGCCATCACCAAGAACATCCCGCTCGGGCGCCAGGCGTCGCCCAGCGAGGTCGCGCGCGTCGTCCGCTTCCTGGCCAGCGACGACGCCTCTTACATCACCGGGGCCGTGATACCGGTCGACGGCGGACTCGGAATGGGGCACTGACGTGGGAATTCTCCAAGGCAAGCGGATCCTGGTGAGCGGCGTGCTCACCGACGCGTCGATCGCCTTCTCGGTGGCCAAGCTGGCCCAGCAGGAGGGCGCCACCCTGGTGCTCACCGGGTTCGGCCGGATGAGCCTGGTCGAGCGCATCGCCAAGCGGCTGCCCGAGACGCCGCCGGTGATCGAGCTCGACGTCCAGAACAACGAGCACCTCGACACGCTGGCCGACCGGATCGGCGAGCACGTCGACGGCCTCGACGGCGTCGTCCACTCCATCGCCTTCGCCCCGCAGAGCGCCCTGGGCGGCAACTTCCTCAACACCACCTGGGAGGACGTCGCCACGGCCATGCACATCTCGACCTACTCCTACAAGTCGCTGGCCGTGGCCTGCCTGCCGCTGATGAAGGAGGGCGGCGCGGTCGTCGGTCTCGACTTCGACGCGAGCAAGGCGTGGCCGGTCTACGACTGGATGGGCGTCGCCAAGGCGGGCCTGGAGTCGTGCAACCGCTATCTCGCCCGCGACCTGGCCAAGCACAACATCCGCGTCAACCTCGTCGCCGCCGGGCCGCTGCGCACGATGGCGGCCAAGTCGATCCCGGGCTTCAAGGAGTTCGAGGACAGCTGGCCGGAGCGCGCCCCGCTGGGCTGGGACCTGTCCGACACGGTCCCCGCCGCCAAGGCGTGCGTCGCGCTGATGTCCGACTGGTTCCCGGCCACCACCGGCGAGATCGTCCACGTGGACGGCGGCGCCCACGCGATCGGCGCGTGAGCCGAACGGCCTGACCGGCTGAACGGGCTAATACGTTGGGCGACGCCGCGTAGGCGTCGCCCTCCTTGTCTTGGTGAGGCCCTGGCAGGGACGGCGGGCGGGGCGTTGCTCCCCAGCCGGGCAAGGCCGCCGCGCGGCTCATCGAAGGGTGGCCACGAACTTCCCGAGCCGGGCGAGTCCCTCGCGAAGGTCGTCCGTCGGCGCCGCGTACGAGAGCCGGACATGTGTCTCCGCGGTGTGGACGCCGAAGTCTCTGCCCGGAGTGAGGGCGACGTGTGCCTCCCGCAGCGCTCGCTCGCAGAACTGCCAGGAGGTGAGTCCGGTGCGGCCGACGTCGAAGTACACGTAGAAAGCGCCGTCGGGCGGGACGGGAACCGGCAGCCCGATCCGCGCCAGCCCGTCGAGGACGAGCGCGCGCCGCTCGGCGAACTCGACGCGGCGTGCCTCGCAGACCGCCAGGGACTCGGGGGTGAAGCAGGCCAGAGCGGCATGCTGGGCGGGAGCGGACGCGCAGAGGAAGTAGTTCTGGGCCAGGCGTTCCATCGCCGGCACGAGGATCTCCGGTACGACGCACCAGCCGAGTCGCCAGCCGGTCATGCCGAAGTACTTCGAGAAGCTGTTGATGACGATGGCGTCGGGATCGAAGGACAATACGCTCCGCGGTGGCCGGCCCTGGTCGTCGTGGTCGCTCAGGTTGAGGTAGATCTCGTCGACCAGGCGCCACGCGTCACGCTCACGGGCGAGTTCGCAGATCGCCGCCAGTTCGTCGGCCGGAACCGAGGTGCCCGTCGGGTTCGACGGGGTGGCGATCATGATCCCGCGAGTCCTGTCCGTCCAGTTCGACCTCACCGATGCCGCGTCCAGTTGGAAGCGGGTCTCGGCGGTGGTGGGGATGAGCGTGACCTGGGCGCCGAAGCTTTCGACGATCTGCCGGTTGCAGGGGTACGACGGGTCCGCGATCAGCACCTCGTCGCCGGTGTCGACGAGTGCCGCGGTGGCCAGCACCAAGGCGGCCGAGGCTCCCGCGGTCACGACGACGCGGGAGGGGTCGACCTCGACGCCGTGCTCGCCGCGGTAGAACCGCGCGATCGCCTCCCTCAGCTGGGGCAGCCCGAGTGCCGCCGTGTAGGGCATCGGCCGGCCGTCCATGACCTCGCGCATCGCCTCGAGCACGGCTGGGGGCGCGCCGAAGTCCGGTTCGCCGATGCTGAGCTTGATGACGTGATGTCCCTGGGACTCCAGCGCCGCGGCATGCTTGCCGAACTCCATCGCGAAGAACGGCGCGACCGCCTGTGCGCGTCGCGAGATTCTCACGCCACGATCTACGGTGCTGGTCACGCGGTTTCGCCCCTTCGGCCACTCAGAGTCATGAGAAGGAAGCTTAGGCGTAGTTTGGGGGGAAGCGTCCCTTACCTTCCCTCGCGCTCTCGGCTGTTGAGCGGGGCGCTAAGCCAGGCGGTGGCGGCGGCCGTTGTTCGCTCTGGCCGGTTCGAAGGGGATCGAGTCCGGCTGCTCCGTGCGCTGGCGGCGCTGCTGGACGATGCGGGTCGCCAGGATCGCCGAGGCCAGCAGGGCGATCGTCAAGGAGGTGCCCAGGACGTCCGAGGCGGGTTTCGACGGGCGGATGATCGGCTGGTCGCGCAGGGGAGCGGTGAGGTCCTGGGCGAAGGGGTTGGGCCACAGGAGATCGATGCGTGGCACGTCCGTGTCGGCGGTCTGGATCTTGATCGGGTTGGCGGTCGTGTCCAGTTGGTGGGGCTCGGTCTCGGGCGGCGTCGGGCCGTCCGTCGGAAGGGTCGTCGTCGACTCCTTCTTCTCCCGCTTGTTCGGCTTCGCCGAGGGAGTGGGCTTGGCGGAGTCGTGGGGATCCGGGGTCTCCAGGACGTGCTCCGGGTCCTTGTCGCGCGGCTGGCCGTCATGCTCACAGGCCAGCACCGGGAGGCAGACCTCGCTGAAGGTGTTGGGCAGCAGGTCCTGATCCGACGGAGTCGGCTGGGGCTGCCCCGACCTGGTGGGGATCGCCGTCGGGACCGCGTCGCCCACCGTGCCCAGGAGATCGTCCGCGGTGCCGTCGACCTTCTTCGTCACGGGTTTGAGCGTGTCGCCCGTGAGGCTGTCGACCGTGCCGGTGACCGCCTCCACGACGTCGCACAGGCCGTTCGTCACTCCGGACAGCAGCCCGTCGCCGCGCTTGCAGTCGGCCGCCTCGGCCAGCGCGGGTGAGGAGACGACCGGGATCGCGGCCAGCGCCAGCGCGAGAGCTCCAGCCGAGATCGCGGTCCTGCTGCCCATCCGTCCCCTCCTGCGTCGCTTACGGAGGAAATCTTTATGGACATCGGCGGTGTGTCGCAGGCGTTTTCCGGCTAAAGTTGCGATTCGGTATCGACGCGTGACACGCGAGCATGACTCTCGTTCGCTCTCAGTCGAGCGACGACACGTCATCCAGGGCCTCACGTATCTCTCGCGGCAACACCACGTCCTCGGCGGTCAGTGCGCCGGCGAGCTGAGCGTGCGTACGGGCACCGACGATAGCGGAGGACACGCCCGGCTGGTCGCGTACCCATGAGAGCGCCACCGCCAACGGCGAGACCCCGAGCCCGTCGGCCGCGGTCATCACGGATTCGACCACACGTCGGCTGCGTTCGTCGAGATAAGGGCGGACAAAATCGGCGAAATGCGGCGTAGCGGCCCGCGAATCGGCCGGGATGCCCGTCCGGTACTTCCCCGTCAGAACCCCCCTGCCGAGCGGCGACCAGGCCAGCACGCCCGCGCCCACGTGCTCGGCGGCGGGCAGCAGCTCGCGCTCCGGCTCGCGGGCCAGCAGGGAGTATTCGGCCTGGGCGGAGGTGATCGGGATGCGGCCCGGGATCGACCGCTGCATGACCGCGGCGGCGGCCAGCTGCCAGCCGGCGTAGTCGCAGACGCCCGCGTAGACGGCCCGGCCCGAGGAGACGATCGCGTCGAGCGCCGCCATCGTCTCCTCCAGCGGCACCTCGGCGTCGTAGGTGTGCAGCTGCCAGAGGTCGATGTAGTCGAGGCCCAGGCGGTTGAGTGAGTCGTCGACCGCGGCGATCAGATGGCGCCTGGAGGCGTCGCGCGGCCGGCGGCCCGACGGCGTCACCACCGCCTTGGTCGAGATCACCAGCTCGGAGCGCGGCACCGAGTCGCGCAGCAGCCGGCCGAGCAGGCGTTCGGCGTCGCCGCCGGTGTAGACGTCGGCCGTGTCGACCAGGGTGCCGCCCGCGCTCATGAAGGTGCGCAGCTGCGCCGCCGCGTCGTCGGCGCTGGTGTCACGCCCCCAGGTCATCGTGCCGAGCCCCAGACGGGACACCGACAGGCCGCTCCGGCCGACATAGCGCTGCTCCATGATCCCGCCAGGTTACCGCCCGGGTGCGTCAAACGCCGTGATCCACGCCTGCGACACTTGGTCGGTGACCACCCTCCTTCTCGCCCGCCACGGGCTTACCGCACTCACCGGGCCGGTGCTGGCCGGCCGCACTCCCGGAGTGCATCTGAGCGAGGCGGGCCGGGCGCAGGCCGCGGCGCTGGCCGGGCGCATCGCCGGCGTCCGGCTCGACGCCATCGTCTCCAGCCCGCTCGAACGCTGCCAGGAGACGGCGCTGGCCGTCGCCGAGGGGCACGGCATGCCCCTACAGACCGATGAGCGGTTCGTGGAGTGCGGTTACGGAGCGTGGACCGGGCGGCCGCTCAAGGAGCTGGCGAAGGAGCCGTTGTGGCAGGTGGTGCAGGCGCATCCCAGTGCGGTGACATTTCCGGAAGGGGAGGCCTTGACGGAAATGCAACATCGGGCCGTGGCCGCCGTACGGGAGTGGAATCAACGCCTGGGGGAGAAAGGAGTCTACCTGGTCTGCAGCCACGGAGACGTGATCAAGGCCATCGTCGCCGACGCGCTGGGGCTCCACCTGGATCACTTTCAGCGGATAACTGCGGATCCCGGAGCTCTCACCGTCATTCGCTATGCCCCCTTGCGCCCCTTTGTTCTCAGGCTTAACGATATGGGGGAATTGCAGCTTCCCGAGGATTCGGAGGAGAAAGACGGGGGAGAAAAACTCTCCGGGAGCGATGCCGCCGTCGGCGGTGGACCCGGAACCACGTAAGGTCAGGCTATGCCGGTCTTCGACTACGACCCACCAGAGAGGTTCGTGGCCGGTGCCTTGGGGCAACCGGGCGCGCGAGCCTTCTTTCTGCAGGCCAGAGCCGAGGGCAGACTGACCACGGTAGCGCTGGAGAAGCTGCAGGTGGCGGCGCTCGCGGGCAGGCTGGACGAGCTGCTCGACGAGGTGCTGCGCCGCAGCGGGGGCACCGCGCACGTGCCCGCCATGGCGCCCGCCGACCTGACCGACGACAAGCCCCTAGAGGTGCCTGTCACTGAGGACTTCAGGGTCGGCACCATGGCACTGGCCTGGGATCCCGATACTTCACAGGTGGTGATCGAAGCGCAGGAGATCATCGACGAGGAAGCCGTCGAAGCACCCGAGCCCGCCATGCTGCGGGTGCGGATCAGCGCCGGGGTCGCCCGTGCGTTCACCCAGCGGGCGCTCCAGCTCGTCGCTGCGGGCCGACCGGCCTGTCCCCTTTGCGGGCAGCCACTCGACCCCGAGGGACATGTCTGCGTCCGCCTCAACGGCTATCGCGGGGGTGAGGCGACATCATGAGCGCTCCGGAGAGCGAACCGGCCACCCGGCCGTCGCACCCGTCGCCCATGGAGGACGAGGAGGCGCTGAAGCTGCTTCGCGACGGCAGCCTGGAAGTCGCGGGCCGCCTCGTCGAGGCGACCAACATGACGCTCTACTGCTCGATCACGCTCGGCACGCGCACCGCCGCCTGCGTCTACAAGCCCGTACGCGGCGAGCGCCCGCTCTGGGACTTCCCCGACGGCACGCTGGCCGCCCGCGAGGTCGCGGCGTTCGAGGTCTCCCAGGCGACCGGCTGGCAGATCGTGCCGCCGACCGTCCTCCGGGAGGGCCCGTTCGGTCCCGGCATGTGCCAGCTCTGGATCGACACCGAGCGTGAGGTCGACCTCATGCGCCTCGTACGCAGCCGCAACCCGGTGGTGCGCCGGATGGCGGTGTTCGACGCGGTGGTCAACAACGCCGACCGCAAGGGCGGCCACCTGCTACCGCTGCCCACCGGCCACGTCTACGGGGTCGACCACGGCGTCTGCTTCTCCGCCGAGGACAAACTGCGCACCGTGCTCTGGCAGTGGCGGGGCAAGCCGCTGGCCCGCGATGCCGTGGCCACGCTCACCAAGCTGGAGCGCGACATCGAGTCGGGTCAGCTCGGCCGCAGGCTGCGCGAGCTGCTCACGCTCGCCGAGGTCGAGGCGACCTGGGCCCGGATCAGGCGGCTGCTCGAAACCGGCCTGCACCCCTACCCCTCCCGCGAGTGGCCGGCCATCCCGTGGCCGCCCATGTAGATCGACCACGTCAACCGGCCATCCCGTGGCCGCCCATGTAGACCGACCACGTCAACCGGCCATCCCGTGGCCGCCCATGGAAAACCGTTTACTACGCTTTGCCCTATGTGCACGGTGATCGTGAAGACGGGTCAGCCCCTGACGCTGATGGGCGTGCGAGACGAGTTCGCCGACCGGCCCTGGGAAGGGCCGGGAGAGCACTGGCCCGAACACCCCGGCGTGCTGGGCGGGCGCGACCTCAAGGCGGGCGGCACCTGGCTGGCCGTCGACCCCGACAAGCGCCGCGCCGCCGCCCTCCTCAACGGACACGGCCGGCCCGCGGCCGAGGCCACCAAGATCTCCCGCGGCGACCTGCCGCTCCTCGCCGTCGCGGCGAACGACCTGCCCGATGTCGACCTGACCCACTACGACCCCTTCCATCTGCTGCTCGCCGACCTGACGCGGGTGCGGCTGTTCAGCTGGGACGGGGAACGGCTCAGCACCTCCGAGGTGCCCGACGGCACCAGCATGATCGTCAACACCGGTCTCAACCCGGAACACGAACGGGTGGCCGCCTTCCGGCCGCGCTTCGAGGGCGCCGCCGACTGGCGCGAGCTCATCGCCGCCGCCCCTTCGGCCGACCCGGCGGCCCTGATCATCCGGCACGAGCTGCCCGACGGCCGCGTCTTCGCCTCGCTGTCGGTGACCCTGGTCACGCTGGCGGCGGAGGGTGTGACGTACGAGTTCACGGACCTGACCGCTGATTCTGGACGGATAGGCTCAAAGGCATGAGATCGTGGTCTGCCCCCGCCATTCCCGCGCTTCCCGGTGAGAGCGTCCCACTGCGGCTCTACGACACGGCGGCCGGGCAGGTCCGGCAGAGCGACCCGGGTCCGACCGCCCGCATGTACGTCTGCGGCATCACCCCCTACGACGCCACCCACCTGGGCCACGCCAACACCTACCTGGCCTTCGACATGGTCGGCAGGGTGTGGCGTGACGCGGGCCACGAGGTCCACTACACCCAGAACGCCACCGACGTCGACGACCCGCTCCTGGAGCGGGCCCAGCAGACCGGTGTCAGCTGGCAGGACCTGGCCGAGCGGGAGATCGAGCTGTTCCGCACCGACATGGAGGCGCTGCGCATCGTGCCGCCGCGCGAGTACGTCGGCGTGACCGAGGTCGTCGGCCGGGTGGCCGAGCTGATCGCCACGCTGGCGGCCAAAGGCGTCACGTACGACCTCGACGGCGACGTCTACTTCAGCGTGGCGGACGCGCCCAAGTTCGGGCAGGTGTCCGGCTACAGCGAGGAGCTGATGGTCGAGCTGTTCGCCGAGCGCGGCGGCGACCCCGACCGGCCCGGCAAGCGCCACCCGCTCGACTGGCTGCTGTGGCGGGCCGAGCGGCCCGGCGAGCCGTCATGGGAGTCGACGCTCGGCCGCGGCCGGCCCGGCTGGCACATCGAGTGCACCTCGATCGCCCTCGACAACCTGGGCGCCGGCTACGACGTCGCGGGCGGCGGCACCGACCTGATCTTCCCCCACCACGAGTGCGGCGCCTCCGAGGGGCACGCGGCCACCGGGGAGTGGCCGTTCGCCAAGTTCTACACCCACGCCGGGATGGTGGCGCTCAACGGCGAGAAGATGTCGAAGTCCAAGGGCAACCTCGTCTTCGTCTCCAAGCTGCGCGGCCGGCACGACCCGATGGCGATCCGGCTCGTGCTGCTCGCCCACCACTACCGCGAGGACTGGGAGTACGTCCCGGACCAGCTCGCCGCGGCCGAGGCCCGGCTGGCCACGTGGCGCTCGGCGGCCGGGCTCGCCACCGCGCCCGAGGCGGGCCGGTTGCTGGCCGAGGTGCGCGAACGGCTCGCCGACGACCTCGACACCCCGGGCGCGCTGGCCGCCGTCGACGCCTGGGCCGAACGGGCCCTGTCCGAGGGCGGCGCGGACCCGGCGGCGGCCCCCCTGGTCCGCGACCTGACCGACGCCCTGCTGGGCGTCGCGCTCTAGACGTCCGCGACCTGACCGACGCCCTGCTGGGCGTCGCACTTCAGCTCAGCCGGGCCAGCGGCTCGTCGGCGGACAGTTCCGCCGCGAGCCAGTCGATCGTCCGGCGCAGCCCCTCGGCCGCCGGCACCACGGCCCGCCAGCCCAGCCGTTCCGCCGCCAGCGAGGTGTCCGGCCGGCGCACCTGGGGATCGTCCGCCGGCCGGTCGACGAACTCGATCGGCGAGGACGACCCGCTCAGCTCCTTGATCAGCGCGGCCAGCTCCGCCATGGTCAGCTCGTCCGGATTGCCGATGTTGACCGGTCCGGCGAAGTCGCTGCCGGCCATGGCCAGGATGCCCGCCACCGTGTCGTCGACGTAGCAGATGGAGCGGGTCTGCGTGCCGTCCCCGGTGATCGTGATCGGCTCGCCGAGCAGCGCCTGCCTGATGAACGTCGGTATCGCCCGGCCGTCGAAGGGCCGCATGCGCGGGCCGTAGGTGTTGAAGATGCGCACGATCCCGGTGTCGGTGCCGCGTGAGTGGCGGTAGGCGGTGGTCAGCGACTCGGCGAAGCGCTTGGCCTCGTCATAGACGCTGCGTGGCCCGACGGGGTTGACGTTGCCCCAGTACGTCTCCCGCTGCGGATGTTCGAGCGGGTCGCCGTACACCTCGCTGGTGGAGGCCAGCACGAACCTGGCCCCCTTCTCGCGGGCCAGCCCCAGCGCGTGGAGGGTGCCGACGCTGCCCACCCGCAGCGTCTCGATCGGATAGCGCAGGTAGTCGGCGGGCGAGGCCGCGGAGGCGAAGTGCAGGACGAGGTCGAGCCGACCGGGTACGTGCACGTATCCGGTCAGGTCGCACTCGATGATCCGGAATGCCGGCCGGTCGATCAGGTGCTCGACGTTGCGCGGCCCGCCGGTGAGGAAGCTGTCCATGCAGACCACCTGCGCCCCCTCCTCCAGCAGCCGCTCGCAGAGGTAGGAGCCCAGGAACCCGGCGCCGCCGGTGACCAATGCCCTCATGATGTGACCTCCAAGACGGCGTCGACGACTTCGGAGACTTCGATCCTCAGCAGGCCCTGGTCGGGCGCCGTGCCGTGCGGGTCGCCGTTGCGGCCCGCCCACAGCGCCACGTGCCGCCACCCCGGCGGCGGGCCCCACAGCGCGGGCGACACCGGTCCGAACAGCACCACCGACGGCACGCAGAACGCCGTCGCCAGATGGGCCACGCCCGTGTCGCCGCAGACCACCAGCCGGGCCCTGCCGACCAGCTCGATCAGGCCCGCCAGGTCGGTACGCCCGGCCAGCATCCGCTCCGGCGGCAGCCCCGCCAGCTCGGCCACCTCGCGGGCCAGCGGCACCTCGGCCGCGTTCCCCGTGACGACCACGTCGCCCAGGGCGGCGGCGACGCGGGCGAACCGCTCGGGCGGCCAGCGCCGCGCCGGGTAGGCGGCCCCCGGGTGCACGATCACGGGTCCCGTCCGGTCGGAGACGCCGAGTGTCAGATCCGCCGGGTCGGCCTCGATGCCGTACCACCGCAGCAGGTCGCACCAGCGCCGCACCTCGTGCACGCCGTCGCGCCACGGCGGCCCGGCACCGTGGCTGATCAGCCGTCCCGGATCGGTACACCGCAGCGCCTCGACGCTCTGCGGGCCCCGGCCGTGCAGGTTGACCGCGATGTCCGGCCGCTCGAACGGAACCGGACCGGGGCCCGACACGTCGATCTGCGCGTCCACGGCCCCGGTCAGGGGCAGCAGGGGGCCGAGCCCGGCGGGCGCGGCCAGCGTGATCCGGTGCTCGGGGAAGCCCTGGCGCAGGGCGCGCAGCGCGGGTACGGCCGTGAGCAGGTCCCCGAGGCCCAGCCCGCGCAGCGCGAGGAGCTCTAGGGCCATGACGTCTCCGTGGAAGGGCAGACGACGAGCTCTCTCACCTCGCATCCGGGGGGCTGGCCGAGGGCGAAGACGATCGTCTGGGCGACGTCGGCGGGGTTGTTCAGGCCCGCCTCGGGTCCCGGCCGGTACTGTTCGGGACGGCCGTCGAAGAAGCCCGTCCGCATGCCGCCGGGGATCAGCAGCGTCACCCCCACCTGCCCGCGCAGCTCGACGGCCAGACCGCGGGTGAACCCGACGACGCCGAACTTCGAGGCGCAATAGGCGGACGCGTCGCTCAGCGGGCGCAGTCCGAGCGTCGAGGCGCAGGTGACGACCTTGCCGCGGGAGCGCGTCAGGTAGGGCAGCGCCGCCCGTACGACCGAGGCCGTGCCGAGCAGGTTTACCATGATCACCCGGTCCCAGTCGTCGGCGGGGACGTCGGCCAGCCGCCCGCAGGCGTCGATCCCGGCGGCGGTGACCACGGCGTCGAGACCGCCGGCCCGCTCGGCCAGCTCCGTGACGGCCCGCTCGGCCTGCCCCCGGTCGGCCAGATCGGCGATCGCGTGTTCGAAGTCCTGCTCGGGCTCCCGCACGTCCACGACCAGCGGCCGCCAGCCCTCCTTCCACACCGCCTCGGCCGTCGCCAGGCCGAGCCCGGAGGCGCCCCCAGTGATCAATATGTTCATCGGATCTCCCTGATGAGGTTGGTCGTCGATCGTCCCGGCAAGGTGCTGAGCACGACGGTCTCGGCGCCGAGCCGCCGCAGCACGGCGGACTCGGGTAGCACGTCGCCCTCGTAGTCGCCGCCCTTCACCCACACGTCGGGGCGGAGCCGCTCGATGACGGCGGCGGGTGTGTCCTCGTCGAACACCAGCACCGCGTCCACGCAGCCGAGCGCTCTGAGCACCTCGACGCGGTCGCGCACGTCCACGACGGGCCTGGTGGGGCCCTTCAGCCGGCGCACCGACTCGTCGGAGTTGACGCAGACGACGAGCGCGTCGCCGAGCGCCCTGGCCCGCCGCAGCAGGCTCACATGCCCCGCGTGCAGCAGGTCGAAGCAGCCGCCGGTGGCGATCAGCCGCCCGCCGTTCGCGTGGGTCAGCTCGGCCACCTCCAGCGCGGTGCGCGGGCGGTCGCCGAGCCGCTGCTCGGCCAGACGGACGCCGGGCCGGCGCGCGGCGCCGCCGACAGAGGCGGCGCCGCCGCCTTCGATGAAGCGCGAGGCCGCGCTCACGCCGGTCGTGACCGCCTCCTCGGCGTCCGCGCCGTCGCCCAGCGCGAGAGCCGCGGCGCCGGCGAAGCGGTCGCCGGCCCCGCACACGTCCCGGACGGAGGCGAGGACCGGCGCGGGCACCCGCCTGGCCGGGCCGCCGCCCTGGATCGCCAGGGCGGCGCCCCGGGGGCCCAGTGTGACGGCCACCGCCTGGGCGCGCAGGTCGCGCAGCAGGCGGCGGGCCGCCTGGTCCGGCCCGTGGTACGGGTGCGCGCAGAGCTGCCTGGCCTCCGGCTCGCTGGGCGTCAGGAGCGCGCAGCCGGGCACCGGCTCCTCACCCTTGGGATGCGGATCCCACACGATCGGGGCCTCGGCCGCGCGCAGCAGCCCGCGCGCCACCCCGGCGACTCCCCGGCCGTAGTCAGAGACCAGCACCACGGCGGCCCGGGCGAGGGCCTCGGCCGGCTGGCAGCCGTGGGCGTATCCGGCCCGGCCGTCGCCCGTGTCCATCCTGAGCAGCGTCTGGTCCCTGGCCCGCACCCTCGTCTTGCGCACCGTGCTGCCGCGCAGCGGGAGGCGTACGAGCTCGACCTCCGCCGACAGCAGCCCGCACAGGCGGCGGCCCGGCGGGTCGTCGCCGATGGCGGTGATCAGCACGACCTCGGCGCCGTCGCGGGCGGCCAGCAGCGCGGCCAGGCCCGCGCCTCCCGGGCGGGCGTGCTCGGCGGCCACGTCCAGCACGGGGACGGGCGCGTCGGGGCAGAGCCGTTCGGTGTCGCCTTCGACGTCCAGGTCCAGCAGCGTGTCGCCGATGACGACCAGGGGGCCCCTCACAGGGCCTCCTCGACCGCGTCGCACAGGAGGTGGATCATGGCGAGATGCACCTCCTGTACGGTGCACACCTCCTCGGCGGGTACGGCGACGGCCTCGTCGCAGAGGACGGCCAGCGGGTTCGGGGCCGGGCCCGTCATCGCCCACGCGATCACCCCCCGCTCCTGCGCGGCCAGCGCCGCGGCCAGCACGTTGCCGCTGCCGCCGCTGGTGGACAGGCAGAGCAGGACGTCTCCCGGACGGCCGTGCGCGCGCACCTGCCGGGCGTACACCTGCTCGGCGCCGAAGTCGTTGGCGATCGCCGTCATCGACGAGGTGTCGGCGTGCAGGGCTATCGCCGAGTACGGCGGCCTGTCGGCCCGGAACCGGCCGACCAGTTCGGCCGTGAGGTGCTGCGCCTCGGCCGCCGAGCCGCCGTTGCCGCAGGCCAGCAGCCTGCCTCCGGCCCCCAGCACCCCCGCGAGCTTGCCGCCCCACGCGCGGACCGTGGCCGCGTGGTCGTCGACCCTCGACAGGGCCCACCAGAGTTTCTCCAGATGCGTGTCCATGTTCAGCCCCCAAGATCCATGTTCAGCCCCCAAGAGCGGCGAGGCGGCCCACCTTGCCGTCGATCACCTGCGTGTACACGGCCTCGGTCTGCTGCGCGACGCTGGCCCAGCCGTACCTCTCCTGGGCGCGGCGTGCCCCGGCCGCGCCCAGCGCCCGGCGCCGGTCCTCATCGGCGAGCACGTTGCGCAGGGCCCTGGCCAGCGCGCGCGGGCGGCGGGGCGGCACCAGCAGGCCGCAGCCCGCGACCGTGTCGAGGTGGCCGCCGACCGCGGAGGCGACGACCGGCACGCCGCACGCCATCGCCTCGACGGCCACCATGCCGAACGGCTCGTACCAGGGCACGCAGACCACCACGTCCGCCGAGCGCATGAGCGCCGGGACGCGCTCGCGGGAGACGCTGCCGATCACGTGCACCCGCTCCCCGACGCCGTACGCGGCCGCCAGATCGCGAAGGCGCGCCGCCTCCTCGCCGTCCCGCTGACCGCCGGCGATCACCAGGTCGGCCCCGGAGAGCCCGCGCATGGCCTGGATGACGGTGTCGACGCCCTTGCGCGGCACCTGGCGCCCGATGCTGAGCACCATCGGGCGCCGGGCGCCCACCGCCACGCGCGGCGCGACCGGGCCCCGGGGGCAGAACTCGGTCAGGTCGACGCCACACGGCACGACCGCGACGCGCTGCTCGGGCACGCCCATCGCGCGCAGCTCGTTCACCTCATCGCCGCAGGTGGCGATCACTCTGTCGGCGTGGGCACCGATCTCACGCTCCGTCGCGAGACGGTGGGCGGGGCTGGTGTCCGAGGGGCCCTGCCAGCGCCGCTTGACCGTGCCCAGCGCGTGGAAGGTCTGCACCACCGGTACGTCCTCGGTGGCCTGCAGGGCCGCCTGGCCGCTCATCCAGAAGTGCGCGTGCGCGACGTCGGGCCGGCGCACGGCCCAGCGGTCGGCGAGGCGGTCGGTGAACTCCGGCATGTACAGCGGGAGCTCGTCCTTCGGGATCGGAACCGCGGGCCCGGCCGTGACGTACTCGACCGTGACGCCGGGCGCCAGAGGCACCGAGTCCGGCTGGGCCGGATCGGAGCGGCGGGTGTGGACGACAACCGTGTGCCCGCGCTCTCCCAGCGCGACGGCCAGCGCGGCGACGTAGACGTTCTGGCCACCTGAGTCGACGCTGCCGATCGCGGCCAGGGGGTCCGCGTGTTCAGAGATCAGATCGACATTCACTGGTCAGCTCCCTCACTGCCTTGACCACCTGCTCGCTTGTCACCTGCGACAGACATGGGTGCCCGGGGACCGGGCACTCCCGTGCCCTGGTGTCCCGGCAGAGGGCTCGCTGATCGCCGAGGAGCACCGTGGGCACTCCGTAGGGAGCCCACCGGGCGGCCGGGACGACCGGGGCGAACAGGCTCACGACAGGCGTACCGACCGCGGCTGCCAGGTGCGCGGGGCCGGTGTTTCCCGCCACGAGCACGCCGGCCCGCTCGATGAGGGCTGCCAGCTGTGAAAGCGTCGTTCGTCCGCCGAGGTCGACCGCGACATCGTGGGCGACATAGGCGGTGAGCTCGCGCTCCTTGCCTGTCACGACGACCCGGTGCCCGTCTTCGGCCAGCTCCCGGACCGCCTGCCGATGCCGTTCGGCAGGCCAGGTCCTGGCGGGTGCTGACGTCCCCGGGTGCACCACTACATACGCGCCTTCGCCGGCGCCTATGCCGGTATCTACAAGGTTCCCGATAACGTGCCCGATATCCGGGAGGGGGCGCCGGACAGCGAGTTTTCCCTGATCATCGGGCGGCAATTCGAACCCGGCCGCCCGCGCGAGCGCGAGCATCCGCTCCGACTCGGGCACGTCGCGGCTCTCGTCCACCACGTGACGGACGTCCAGGAGCGAGCCCGGGTAGTCCTCGCTGATCGCCGAGATCCGCCGTACGCCGGCCAGTCGCAGCAGCAGGGCGAGCGGCAGCGCCGACTGGTGGAACGAGGTCAGGATCAGCGCCTCGTCCACCCCCCTGACCTGCTCGATCAGCTCATTGACCCGGTCCGTGTCCACCGGCGGCGGATCGTGGTCGATCCACGGCGCCCGCCACTCGATCACCCGGTCGACGCCGGGCAGCAACTCGGCGGCGGCCTTGCCGCGCGGGCCGGCCAGCAGCACCACCTCGCGCGCGCCTGCCCGCACGGCGCGTACGGCGGGGCCGGCGAGCAGCACGTCGCCCGCGTCGTCCAGCCGCGCCACGAGCACCCGGCCCCGGACCGCCCCGCGGGCGCGCGACACGCTCATCGCCGGACCCTCCATTCCCCTCGCAGCCGGTGCGCGCAGGCGGCCGGCGGTATCGCCACGCTGGTGACGGCCATCCGCAGGACCTCCGCCGGTGTCCGCGGCCCCGGCGCTATCCGCGCCCAGGCGAACTCGGCGCTCAGCACGCCCCACCCGGCGGCGGCCAGAACAGCGATCACGGTCAGGCGCCCGCCGCGGGCCGCCAGGGTGGTCGCCGCCAGGGTGGCCGCGGTGCAGCCGAGGCCGGTGGTGAGGGCGTGGCGGCGCAGCCGGCCCGGCGCGCCGCCCAGCGCCGCCCGCCACGACGGCCCGTGCAGGCGCCGCATGAGCGCGTCGTCGGCGTTGCCGCGCTGGAACCGCACGCTCGACCAGAACCCGTCGTCGCGCACCGGGTGGACCGTCACCCGCTCGCCCCTGACCAGCCGGTGTCCCGCGCGGAGCATCCGCAGCGCGAGATCGGCGTCCTCCCGGTAGGCCCGGGGGAAGCGCTCGTCGAACCCGCCGGCCGCCTCCAGCGCGCTTCTGCGGTAGGCCATGTCGGCGGTGATCCACTCCGCGGTGGACAGCCCGGCGGTGTTGCGCTCGGCGTCCGTCGGCCGGCGGCCGGGCGGCAGCGGCACTTCGACGCGGCCCTGGCTGCCTGCCACGTCGTCGGCCAGCTCCGCGAGGTCGGCCCACACGGCCTCGGCCCAGCCCGGCCGCGGGATGACGTCGTCGTCGAGGAAGGCGACCCACGGTGTGTCCGCCGCCCGCCACCCGGCGTTGCGCGCCGCCGCGGGCCCCCGGCCCCAAGACCGCACGACACGTACGCGCTCGGGCACGTCGAGCGGGCCCGACCGGCTCGCGGGACGGTCGTCCACCACGATGACCGGCAGCCGGGTGGCCACCGCCGCCAGCGTGGCGCGCAGGCTGGGCCGCCCGATCGTGGGGACCACCACGGTGATCACGAGGCGAACACCTGCCCGCGCCGCACCAGGTACGGCCCCAGGGCCAGCACCTCGACCGGCGAGGACCCGAAGCACTCCAGCGCGTCACGCGGATCGTCCACCATGGGCCGTCCCGCCGTGTTCAGGCTGGTGTTGACCACCACCGGCAGACCCGTATGGGACTCGAAGCAGGTCAGCATCCTGGCCAGCAGCGGATCCGAGGCGGGCGAGACCGTCTGGATGCGCGCGGTCCCGTCCACGTGCACCACCGCCGGTATGCGTTCCCGCCAGTCCGGGTGGACGTCGTGCACGAACAGCATGTACGGCGAGGGCACCGGCCCCCGCCCGAAGATCTCCGCGGCCCGCGAGTCGAGCACCATGGGCGCGATCGGCCGGAACTGCTCCCTGCCCTTCACGTCGTTCAGCCGCTCGGTGTTGTACGGGAACCCGGGATGGGCGAGCAGCGACCGGCGGCCCAGCGCCCGCGGGCCGTACTCCGAGCGGCCCTGGAACCAGGCGACGATCCGGTCGGCGGCCAGCTCGGCGGCGACCGCGGCGGCCAGGTCGGCGGGCCGCGAGTGCGGCACCCGCGCCACCTCCAGCCAGGCGCCCAGCTCCTCGTCGGTGAAGCCGCGCCCCAGGTCCGCCCCCGGCATGGGCGCGGCGGGCTCCCCGTACGCCTGCGCCAGGTGCAGCGCGCCGCCCAGCGCGGTGCCGGAGTCACCGGCGGCCGGCTGGACCCACATCTCCTCGAACGGCCCCTCGGCCAGCAGGCGGGAGTTGGCCACGCAGTTCAGCGCGACGCCGCCGGCCAGTGCCAGCCGCCGCTCGCCGGTGCGCTCGTGCAGCCACCCGATCAGCTCCAGCAGCACCTCCTCCAGCCGCGCCTGCACGCTGGCCGCCAGGTCGGCGTGGTCGGCGGTCCACGGGGCGCCCCGTGGCAGGGCCTTGGCGTAGGTGTTCCAGTCGACGGGCTCGGTACGGAAGCCGCCGTCGCCGGTCGTGCGGACGAACTCGCGCAGCGACCGCAGGTGGCGCGGCCGGCCGTAGGAGGCCAGGGCCATCACCTTGTACTCGTCGCAGGAGCGCAGGAAGCCCAGGTGCTCGGTGACGTCCTCGTACATCAGCCCCAGAGAGTGCGGCAGCTCCTGCGCGGCCAGCACCTCCAGCTCGCCGTCGCGGTAGCGGCCGGCCAGGTGCGAGACGTTCTCGCCGCGCCCGTCGCAGACCAGCACCGCGCAGTCCCGGTAGGGCGAGGCGAGCCCGGCCGAGGCGGCGTGCGCCATGTGGTGGGGGACGTAGCGCACCTGGGCGGGGTCGAGGCCGGGCAGTGCCGTGGCCAGGAAGTTCGGCACCCGCACGGCGTACCTGGTGCGCAGGTCCTCCCAGTCGCCGTCGGGGCGCTGCCGGACCAGCGACGGGTCGTAGGAGTAGGCGACCGCGTCCAGGTCCTCGGGGTGGAGACCCGCCTCGCGCAGGCACCAGGCGGCCGCCTGCTCCGGCAGCTCCCACGCCGAGAAGGGCACCGGGCGCTTGCCGTGCTTGCGGCGGCTGAACCGTTCCTCCTCCGCGGCGGCGACGATCCGGCCGTCGGCGACCAAGGCAGCGGCAGGGTCATGAAATATCGCGTTGATGCCGAGAAATCTCATTACGTTCCTCCCCCGGGACGTAGAGAGTGGCTACCGAGAGAAGCGGCTCTCAAACCCGGCCAACTCCTCTGTACTGCGAAAACAGGCCAGGCATCCTGCGGTTTGTCACGCTGAGTAGTTGTTTGCGGAGGGGGCCCTCGGGTAGCTGGCTGACAGCGCGACGGAGGTGAAAGTGTTCGAACAACGACGTCCCGGAGCGGTGCTCTTCGACCGGGACGGGACCCTGATCAAGGACGTCCCCTACAACGGCGACCCGGCCAGGGTCGAGCCGATGCAGGGCGCGCTGGAGGCGCTGGCGCGGCTGCGCCGCGCCGACGTGCCGGTGGCGGTCGTCACCAACCAGTCGGGCGTGGCCAAGGGGCTGCTCACGCCGGATGAGATGGATCAGGTGAACGCCAGGGTGGAGGAGCTCCTCGGTCCGTTCGACGCGTGGGCCATCTGTGTGCACGACGACTGCGACGGCTGCACCTGCCGCAAGCCCGCGCCGGGCCTGGTGATCAGGGCGGCGGCCGTCCTCGACGTCAGCCCGCGCGACTGCGTGGTCGTGGGCGACATCGGCAGGGACATGGAGGCGGCCAGGGCGGCGGGGGCCAGGGGCATCCTGGTGCCGACCGGTGAGACCCGCAGGGAGGAGATCCAGCAGGCCGCCGAGGTGGCCGAGGACCTGTCCGACGTGGCGGACCGGGTGCTGAGCGCCGTCGACCAGGCCGGCGAGGCGGCTCGCGTGAGCACGGGCGCCGCGGTCTGGTCGCCGCTGGTGGGCTGGAGCCGTTGGTGAGGATCCTGCACTGGCATGTGCACGGCTCGTGGACCAGTTCCTTCGTACGCGGTGAGCACGACTACGTGCTTCCGCTCGTCCCCGGCCGGGGTCCGGACGGCCGGGGACGGGCGATGACCTTCGACTGGCCGGAACGCGCCCGTGAGGTGCCCTGGGATCGGCTGCGCGAGGAGCACATCGACGTCGCCGTCTACCAGCGCCCGCACGAGCCCGAGCTGGCCCGCGAATGGCTCGGCCGTGACGTGCCGGGCGTGTACGTGGAGCACAACACGCCCACGGGCGATGTACCGCGCACCCGCCACCCGCTCGCCGGCCGCACGGACCTCACGCTGGTGCATGTCACCCACTTCAACGAGCTGTTCTGGGACAGTGGCAGGGCGCCCACCCGGGTGATCGAGCACGGCATCCCCGACCCCGGCCACCTCTACACCGGGGAGCTGCCCAGGGCCGCTGTGGTGGTGAACGAGCCGGTCAGGCGCACCCGGGTGGCGGGGACCGACCTGCTGCCCCGCTTCGCCGCCGAGGTGCCGCTCGACCTGTTCGGCATGGAGGCGGACGCCCTGCCGTACGGGGCCTATGACCTGCCGCAGGCGCGGATGCACGCCGAGCTGGCCAGGCGGCGCGTCTACCTGCATCCCTACCGGTGGACCTCCCTCGGGCTGGCCCTCATCGAGGCGATGACGCTCGGCCTTCCGGTCGTCGCGCTGGCCGTCACCGAGGCCGTCGAGGCGGTGCCGCTCGACGCGGGCGTGCTCTCGACCCGGGTGGACGTCCTGGCCGACGCGCTCAGAGGCTTCGTCGAGGACCCGGAGCTCGCCGCCCAGACCGGCAAGGCGGCCCGCTCCGCCGCGCTGGCCCGTTACGGGCTGCCCAGGTTCCTGGCCGACTGGGATCGCCTTCTTGAGGATGTATGACCGGAAAAGTGGTGGGTAGGGCCATTTGGCATGATGCCAATAGATTGGTCGCACAAGGCCGCCTGCCTGGTCGTAGACCCGGAATTGTTCTTCCCGATCTCGCCCGAGGGGCTGGGGCACGCGGAAGCGGAGCGCGCCAAAGTCGTCTGCCGCGACTGCCCGGTACGTGAGCCGTGTCTCGACTACGCGCTCAGCACCGGACAGGCCTACGGCGTCTGGGGCGGCACCGACCCGTCGGAGCGACGGGAGATCATCCTGGCCTCACCTCGGCGAGAAAGCGTTGGCGCTCGCCGTCCTCGAGGCGGTCGCTGAACAGCACGCCGTCGAGGTGGTCGACCTCGTGCTGCAGCACTCTGGCCAGCACACCCAGAGCCCGCACGGTCACGCCCTTGCCGAACGCGTCGCGGCCCCGAGCCGTCACCATGTACGAACGTTCGAGCGGCCACCACAGGCCCGGCGCCGACAGGCACGCCTCGTCAGCCGTGACACGCCGCTCCGACAGCTCCAGCCGCGGATTGACCAGGCATCCCGACTTGCCGTCGTAGGAGTAGACGACCACGCGTAGTGGCACCCCGATCTGGGGCGCGGCCAGCCCGGCGCGGCCGGCTCCCGCGCGCATCGTCGCGGTCAGGGACTTGACCAGCCCCCGGAGCTCGCGGTCGAAATCGTGAACCGGCGCCGCCACCGAGCGGAGCACCGGATCGCTGAACATGCGGATAGGGCGGACTGTCACCGCAACTCCCCGATAGGTCGCGTGGTCTGGGGTGGTGCTTCCCCTCCGCCTTCGGGATCAACCGCCAGGGATCTGGGTTGTAGCACCGCGGTGACGGTTCTGGGTCGCGGTAGAGCGGTGACGGTTCTGGGTCGCGGCAGAGCGGTAACCGTTCTGGGTTGTAGCACAGCGGTAACAAGGGGGACCCAGCGGCGAAACCACCCGAAAGCACTATCTAATCTGTGATCTCACTTCCGGCTCATGGACCTGTGATGTTTGGCCGGGCGCTCGGGGCCCGGCCAAGCCCACCGCCACAGGGGGTGTTCGCATGAACGCGCTTCCCCTAGACGACCCGGCGCGTGAGCTGGAGACGGCGCCGGACGCGCTGTCCGGCTTCACCGTCGGCGTGACCGCCACCCGGCGGCGCGAAGAGTTCGGCGCGCTGCTCGAACGGCGCGGCGCACGGGTGGTGAGCGCGCCCGCCATCAGGCTGGTGCCGCTCTCCGAGGACTCCGACCTGCTGGCCGCCACCCGGCTCAGCCTGGCCGGCCCGGTGGACGACGTGGTGATCACCACCGGCGTCGGCTTCCGCGGCTGGATGGCGGCCGCCGAGGGCTGGGGCCTGTCCGCCGACCTGGCCGACCACCTGACCAGGGCCCGCCTGCTCACCCGCGGCCCCAAAGCCAGGGGAGCGGTGCGCGCCGCCGGGCTGAACGACCACTGGACACCCACCACCGAGTCCTGCGAGGAGGTCAAGCAGTACCTTCTGGCCCAGGACCTGCGCGGGCGCCGCATCGCGGTGCAGCAGCACGGCGAGCCGCTGACGGAGTTCGTCGAGGCGCTGCGGGAGGCCGGGGCAGAGGTGATCGAGATCCCGGTCTACCGGTGGCTGCCCTACCGCGACCCCTCGCCGCTGCGCCGCCTCATCACCCAGACGCTCTCCGGCGCCGTGGACGCCGTGGCCTTCACCAGCGCGCCCGCCGTACACGCCATGCTCGGCGCCGCCCGCGCCGAGGGGCTGGAGGACCAGCTGCTGGCGGCGTTCGGCGACCGCGTCGTGGCGGCCTGCGTCGGGCCGGTCACCGCCGGACCGCTGGTCACGCGTGGGGTACCAACCCTGCAGCCCGACAGGTCACGCCTGGGCGCCCTGGCCAGGGCGCTGGCCAGGCACCTGCCAGAACACGGCGTCACCCGGCTGGTGGCGGGCGGGCACCGGCTGGAGATCCGCGGGCACGCGGTGGTCGTCGACGGCGAGCTCAGGCCGCTGCCGCCCGCGCCGATGGCCGTGCTCAAGCGCCTGGCCGACAAGCCCGGCAACGTGATCTCCCGCACCGACCTGCGTACCGTGCTGCCGGGCAGCCTGTCGCGCGACTCGGCGGAGCACGCGGTCGAGATGGCGATCACGCGGCTGCGGCGCGCACTGGGGCCTGCCGGGATCGTCGAGACGGTGGTCAAACGGGGCTACCGACTCGCCTGCAGCCACGAGACGGCGCCCCTGTGACGCCGTCCAGGCCCCAGGGGGCCACTCCCGTTTCTGGCGCGCCGATTCCGGGTGCGTCCGCACAGGTCGGTTCGAGCGCGTTGATGTCGGTCGAGTCTGTGCTGGCTGGTTCGAGCGCGTCGGTGTCGGCTGTGTCTGGGCGGGTCGGTTCGAGCGCGTCAGGGCCGGTCGTGTCGGTGCGGGGCGGTTCGGCCGTGCCCACCCTGGTGCTGGCCGCGCACGGGACGCGGAGCGCGGCGGGGGAGCGGTCCCTGGCCGCGCTGGCGGCGGCGGTCGGGCGGGCGCGGCCCCGGCATCGTGTCGAGCTGAGCTACCTGGAGATCAGCTCGCCGCTGCTGGCCGACGTGCTGCCCGCCGTCCCGGGGCCCGTGGTCGTGGTGCCGCTGCTGCTCGCCGGCGGCTACCACGTGCACATCGACCTGCCGAACGTCGTCGCCGAGCACCGCCCCGACGCGCTCGTCGCGCCGCCGCTCGGCCCGCACCGGCTGCTCACCACCGCGCTCGCCCGCAAGCTGGCCCGCGCGGGACTGCGCCCCGCCGACGCGGTCATCCTGGGCGCGGCGGGCTCCTCCGACCCGGCCGGGCTCGCCGATGTCCGTGCCGCCGCCCACCTGCTGGCGGTACGGCTGGGCCGCCCGGTCACGGCCGCGTTCACCTCGGCGGGCAGCCCGTCGCTCGGCGAGGCCCTGGAACGCCTCCGGTCGGGTCCGTTGCCAGGCGAGGCGGTGGAAGGCGTCAGGTCGGGCCCGGCCTCGCGCCTGGCGGTCGCCTCGTACCTGCTGGCGCCCGGCTTCTTCCACGGCCGCCTGGCGGAGGCGGGCGCGGATCTGGTCAGCGAGCCCTTGGGAGCCGACCCGGCCGTGGTGGAGCTGATCTGGCACCGCTTCGACCAGACGAGGAACCGGACGGCCGTACCGGACACCTGGAGCGCCGTACAGACCGCTTAGCTCGGCTCACCCTCCGCCGACGGACGCCATGGTCGGCAGGGGGCGAGCGGTGCGGCCGGGAGGCGTCAGGCGGGGGTTGGTTCGAGGCGGAGTTCGCGGACGATCTCCTGGGCGCCGGCGTCCCGGGACGGTCCCGCGTCGGCGCCCATGAACATCTCGATGTAGGCGTGATGGAAGCATCCCGCCAGCAGCAGCCGGGCGGTGCCCTCCGGATCGACGTCGGCGGCCACCCGTCCCAGACGCTGCTCACCCTCCAGATAGGCGGCCAGCGGGAGGATCTCCGCCATCGGCCCGAGCCCGTGATCGCGTACGGCCTGCCGGAAGCGGACGGTCACGGACGGCGAGGTGAACGCGGGCAGCGCCACGGCCTGCACGTCGGTGTAGTAGTCGATGCCCGCCCGCACGATGGGCAGGAGGTTGTCGGCGACGCCGCCCCTGCCGATGCGGTGGGACAGTCCGTGCAGGATGCTGAGCCAGAGCGGGAGCCGGTCCTGCAGCAGGGCGAGGAAATGGTCCACGGAGCCGCCGGGGCGGTCCTGCCTGAGGGAGAGCGCCATCTCCAGGATGCGTCGCCGGGTGTCCTGACTCCTCTGATGCGGGTCTACGTGGGAAGTCGCCATGGTTGGCCTAACGTGCGCAGTCACATGGGAAGGTTCACGGGGCGGGTTCACGGGGGCAGAGGTTCACGGGGGGGCAGGTTCGCGGGGAGCAGGTTCAACGCGGCATTCGCGGCCGGGTCCTTGTGACGAGCCGGTCCTGGGGGTTCCAACTTGGTGCAAAGTTGTATGGTTACCGATTATTACCTGAAACTTCCAGAAAGTTCGGCAAAAGAGGCTGCGAGTCAGCTGTCAGTGTCGCGGTCCCGGCGCCGCAGGTAGCGCTCGAACTCGGCGGCGATCGCGTCTCCGCTGGCCTCGGGCAGCTCGGCGGCGTCCTTGCGCTCCTCGAGCTCCTTGACGTATTCGGCCACTTCGCTGTCCTGGGAGGCGAGCTCGTCCACGCCGTTCTCCCAGGCGCGGGCCTCCTCGTCGAGATCGCCGAGCGGCATCGGGATCTCCAGCAGGTCTTCGAGGCGGCGCAGCAGCGCCAGCGTGGCCTTGGGGTTGGGCGGCTGGGCCACGTAGTGGGGCACCGACGCCCACAGCGAGACGGCGTTGAGACCGGCATCGCCGAACGACTGCTGGAGCACGCCCACGATGCCCGTGGGGCCCTCGTAGCGGCTCAGCTCCAGGTTGGTCGAACGGGCCAGGTCCTCGTCCGTGGCACCGCCCAGGATCGGCACGGGGCGGGTGTGCGGGGAGTCGTTGAGCAGCGCGCCGAGCATCACGGCCAGCTCGACGCCGAGCTCGCGGCAGACCTCCACGATGTCGGCGCAGAACGACCGCCACCGCATGTTGGGCTCTATGCCGCGCAGCAGCACCACGTCACGCTCGACGCCCGGCGGCCGGGCGCGCAACAGTCGCGTCGTCGGCCAGATGATGGAGCGGGTCAGCCCGTCGCCCATCTCCACGACGGGCCGGGTGACCTGGAAGTCGTAGTAGTCGTCGGGATCCAGCTCGACCAGCGGCTCCGCCTTCCAGGCGGACTCGAGGTGGGCGATCACACCACTGGATGCCTCGCCGGCGTCGTTCCACCCTTCGAACGCGGCTATGAGCACCGGGTCGACGAGCTCGGGGAACCTTTCGAACTCGATCACGTGTCGCCTCCTCTCTCCGCTGTCCAGCTAAGCCTATGCGGTGAGGAGGCGGTCATGTCACGGAGTAACGATGATCAGTCATCGTCGCGCAGCGACCGGTCAGAAGTCGTCACGCGGCGACGGCCGGGCACCGTCAGGTCAGGCGCTCTCACCGGGTGAGCTCGGGCGGGCGCTCTCGCTGAGCGAGGGGTCGGGCGCGGCCACGGGCGATGCTCTGAGGCTGGAGGTTCTCACTGAGTAAGGGGGCCAGGGCGCTCTCGCTCAGTGCTGGGTGAGGGTCAGGCGCGGCCGCCGGAGGTGCTGTGGACGATCAGCACGTCGCAGGAGGCGCGGTGGGCGACGTGCGACGGCACCGAGCCGAGCAGCCGCCCCGCCAGGCTGTTGAGCCCGCGGTTGCCGACGACCAGTAGATCCGCCTGGTGCGCGGCGGCCAGCGTGATGAGTACGTCGACCGCGTCGCCCTCCTCCGCCGCCAGGACGACCTCGGTCGCGCCGGCGGCGACGGCGTGCTCGCGGGCGGCCCTCAGGGCGTCGTCGGCGGGGGTGGAGCCGCTCACCTTGTAGGCCAGGTCGCCGAGCCGGTCCGCGGCGGCGGCCCGCTCGCTCGCCCGCATGGGCAGGTACGCGCACGCCAGGACGAGGGTGGCGCCGGTCGCGCCGGCCAGGGACGCCGCCGCGCGGACGGCGCGGAAGGAGGAGGCGGAGCCATCGGTGCCGGCCAGCACGGTGCGGTAGGCCATCGGGAACCCCTATTAGACATATGGTCGAATTGTCTTCCTGGCAGAATAGCCGTCCGCTCAAGCCTTTCTGCACAGCCGATAAGCTCTAGCCCATGAGCAGCTCCCCGTCCTTCCGTGAAGTGTTGTCCCAGCGAGTGATCGTCGCCGACGGGGCGATGGGGACGATGTTGCAGGCCCAGGACCCCACCCTCGACGACTTCGAGGGTCACGAGGGCTGCAACGAGGTGCTGAACGTCACCCGTCCCGACATCGTGAGCGGCGTCCACGACGCCTACTTCGCCGTGGGCGTCGACTGCGTGGAGACCAACACCTTCGGCGCCAACCTGGCGGCCCTGGGCGAGTACGACATCCCCGAGCGGGTCTTCGAATACTCCGAGGCGGGTGCCAGGATCGCGCGCGAGCGGGCCGACCACTGGTCGACGCCCGAGCAGCCGCGCTTCGTGCTCGGCTCGATGGGCCCCGGCACCAAGCTGCCGACCCTGGGGCACCTGCCATACCACAACCTGCGCGAGTCCTACCGCGACAACGCGGCGGGCCTGATCGCGGGCGGCGCCGACGCGTTGATCATCGAGACCTGCCAGGACCTGCTCCAGGTCAAGGCCGCCGTCATCGGCGCCAAGCGGGCCGCCGAGGAGTCCGGGCGCGACGTGCCGATCATCGCCCAGGTGACGATCGAGACCAACGGCGCCATGCTGCTGGGCTCCGAGATCGGCGCCGCGCTGACCGCGATCGAGCCGCTCGGCGTCGACCTGATCGGCCTCAACTGCGCCACCGGCCCGGCCGAGATGAGCGAGCACCTGCGCTACCTGGCCCGGCACTCCCGGCTGAAGCTCTCGTGCATGCCCAACGCCGGCCTGCCGGTGCTGACCTCCGACGGCGCGTACTATCCGCTCGGCGCCGACGAGCTCGCCGACGCGCACGAGACCTTCACCCGCGACTACGGCCTGTCGCTGGTCGGCGGCTGCTGCGGCACCACCCCCGAGCACCTGCGCAAGGTCGTCGACCGCGTGCGCGGCAAGCAGACGGCCGCCCGCCGCCCGCACCCCGAGCCCGGCGCGTCCTCGCTCTACCAGACCGTGCCGTTCCGCCAGGACACCTCCTACCTGGCCATCGGCGAGCGGTGCAACACCAACGGCTCCAAGGCCTTCCGCGAGGCCATGCTCGAAGGCCGCTGGGACGACTGCGTGGAGATGGCCCGCGAGCAGGCCCGCGGCGGCGCCCACCTGCTCGACCTGTGCGTCGACTACGTGGGCCGCGACGGCGTGGCCGACATGAAGGAACTGGCGTTCCGGCTGGCCACCGCCTCCACGCTGCCGATCATGCTCGACTCGACCGAGTCCGAGGTGCTGCGGGCCGGGCTGGAGATGCTCGGCGGGCGCGCGGTGGTCAACTCGGTCAACTACGAGGACGGGCGCGGCCCCGACTCACGCTTCCACAAGACGATGACGGCCGTACGCGAGCACGGCGCCGCGGTCGTGGTCATGTGCATCGACGAGAACGGCCAGGCCCGCACGGCCGCCGAGAAGGTACGCATCGCGAGCGAGACCATCGACGACCTGGTCGCCAACTGGGGCATGCAGGTGTCCGACATCATCGTCGACTGCCTCACCTTCACCATCGCCACCGGCATGGAGGAGAGCCGCCGCGACGGCCTGGAGACCATCGAGGGCATCCGCGAGCTCAAGCGCCGCTACCCCGACGTGCAGACCACGCTGGGCCTGTCCAACATCTCCTTCGGCATCAACCCGGCCTCGCGCATGGTGCTCAACTCGGTGTTCCTCAACGAGTGCGTCAACGCCGGGCTCGACTCGGCCATCGTCCACGCCTCCAAGATCCTGCCGATGTCGCGCATCCCCGACGATCAGCGTCAGGTCGCGCTCGACATGGTCTACGACCGCCGCCGCGAGGGCTACGACCCGCTGCAGCGCTTCATCGACATGTTCGAGGGCGTCGACGCCACCGCCATGCGCGAGGGCAGGGCCGAGGAGCTGGCCGCGCTGCCGCTGTGGGAGCGGCTCAAGCGGCGCATCATCGACGGTGAGAAGAAGGGGCTGGAGGCCGACCTCGAGGCCGGTCTGGCGGAGCGGCCCGCCCTGGAGATCATCAACAACGTGCTGCTCGATGGCATGAAGACGGTCGGCGAGCTGTTCGGCTCGGGGCAGATGCAGCTGCCGTTCGTGCTGCAGTCGGCCGAGGTGATGAAGACCGCCGTCGCCTACCTCGAACCGCACATGGACCGCGTCGAGGGTGAGACGAAGGGCCGCATCGTGCTGGCCACGGTCAAGGGCGACGTGCACGACATCGGCAAGAACCTGGTCGACATCATCCTGTCCAACAACGGCTACCAGGTGGTCAACCTCGGCATCAAGCAGCCGGTCTCCGCGATCCTGGAGGCGGCCGACGAGCAGAAGGCCGACGTCATCGGCATGTCCGGACTTCTGGTGAAATCGACGGTCATCATGAAGGAGAACCTGGAGGAGATGAACTCCAGGGGCATCTCCGAACGCTATCCGGTGCTGCTCGGCGGCGCCGCCCTCACCCGCGCCTACGTCGAGCAGGACCTGGCCGAGCTGTTCGCCGGCGAGGTCCGCTACGCCCGCGACGCCTTCGAGGGGCTGCGGCTGATGGACTCCTTCATGGCCGTCAAGCGCGGTGTCGCCGGGGCCACGCTGCCGCCGCTGCGCGAGCGCCGGGTCAAGACCGGCGCCGTCCTGACCCGCACGCCGGAGGCGGAGCTGCCCGCGCGCTCCGACGTGGCCGCCGACAACCGGGTGCCGGTGCCGCCCTTCCAGGGTGACCGCATCGTCAAGGGCATCTCGCTGAGCGACTACTCCGCCTTCCTCGACGAGCGGGCGCTCTTCCTCGGACAGTGGGGCCTCAAGCCCACGCGCGGCGGCGACGGCCCCGGCTACGACGAGCTCGTCGAGACCGAGGGACGGCCGCGGCTGCGCATGTGGCTCGACCGCATCCAGACCGAAGGGCTGCTGGAGGCGGCCGTCGTCTACGGCTACTTCCCATGCGTCAGCGAGGGCGACTCGCTGATCATCCTCGACGAGGCCGGAAACGAGCGCACCCGCTTCGCCTTCCCGCGCCAGCGCCGTGACCGGCACCTGTGCCTGTCCGACTTCTTCCGCTCGCGCGAGTCGGGGGAGGTGGACGTGGTCGGCTTCCAGGTCGCCACGATGGGCGGCAAGATCTCCGAGGCGACGGCCGAGCTGTTCGCCAAGGACGCCTACCGTGACTACCTGGAGCTGCACGGGCTGTCGGTGCAGCTCACGGAGGCGCTGGCCGAATACTGGCACGCCCGGGTGCGCGCCGAGTGGGGGATCGGCGGCGAGGAGTCGCTGGACGACATGCTCAAGGTCAACATCCAGGGCTGTCGCTACTCCTTCGGCTACCCGGCCTGCCCCAATCTCGAGGACCAGGTGCAGCTGTTCCAGCTCCTGGACCCGGAGCGGATCGGGGTGACGCTGTCGGAGGAGTTCCAGCTCCACCCGGAGCAGGCCACCTCCGCCCTGGTCGCCCACCACCCGGAGGCGAAGTACTTCAACGTCTGACGTACTTCGGACGTCTGACGTTCTTCGACGTCTGGCCCGGCCAGAGCCGTTCGGCCTCGCTCCCGGTCATGCCGTGGGTGAGGCCCCCGGCGCTCGCGGTCTTCGTGTGGGCGGTGAGAATGGCGGGACGGGGTGCCGTCGCGGTGCCGTACACGAACCGATCGGGGGATGCATGGAAGCCGTCTTCTTCGACATGGACGGGTTGCTGGTCGACAGCGAGAAGGTGTGGCTGGAGATCGAGATCGAGGTGATGGCGAGACTCGGCGGCGAGTGGACGCTCGATCACCAGGCGCACCTCGTGGGCGGCTCCATGGAACGCACCGTCGCCTACATGCTCGCCGTCTCCGGCTCGTCCGTCGCTCCGGAGGACCTGCGCGAGTGGATGACCGACGGCATGGTGACCCGCCTGGCGGACGGCGTGGCGCTCATGCCCGGTGCCTCCGAACTGCTCGACGCCGTACGCGAGGAGGGCATCCCGGGCGCCCTGGTGACCTCGTCGCTCAGGGAGATCGCCGACGCGGTGCTCAAGGCCGTCGGCCGTGACCGGTTCGACGCCATCGTGACGGCCGACGATGTCACCCGCACCAAGCCCGACCCGGAGCCCTACCTGACGGCGGCCGAGTTGCTGGGTGTCGACCCGGTGCGCTGCGTCGTCCTGGAGGATTCGCCCAACGGCGTGGCCGCCGCCACGGCGGCGGGCTGCGCGGTCGTAGCGGTCCCCAGCCTCCTGCCCATCGATCCTGCGCCCGGCCGCCTCGTGGTCCCCTCCTTGACGGACGTCACGATCCCCACCCTGCGCGCGTTGATCCGCGCGTAACGGCGGCCGGCCACCATCCGGTCAGAGGCCGTATTCCTGGAGGCCCTCAGCCCCGTGCGGCGGGTGGCGGGTTCCCCATGCTTGCCGTACAAAAAAGTAAAGCTTTCAGCCCGGCAAAAGGACGACCCCCAGCCGCGCAGGGGCCGATCCCCTAAGGGAGGGCCGGTACTTGGGGAGGAGGGGCGGCGGGGGGAAGCATGCCAGGATGGGAGCGAAGCCACATAACAGAGGGGCGGCGGAATGACTTTCGAGCAGATCTACTGGTTGCCGCTGTGCGCCGGTGTGACCATCGCGGGCTTGGTGCTCAGTTTCCTGGCGTTTCGGCGCAGAGGCGCGGCCGCCGGCATGAGGATGGCCGCGTGGGCGCTGCTCCCGCTGGCCGCCTACCTGACCGGCGCGTTGCAGTCACTGTGGACCATCGGCGCCACCATCGTGAGTTTCGTGACGAGCCTGATCTTCAACCCCCTTGTCTGGGCGGGCGTCGCCGTGACCGGGCTGTCCGTCGTGCTGTTCGTGGCCTCGGGGTTCATGCGCAGCCGGAAGCTGAAGGTGGCGCGCGACGGCAAGCCGGGCAAGGCCGCGGAGGCCCCGGCCGCGCCGCAGCCACGCGCGGTCGGCCAAAGGACAGGGCAGACGGCCGGGCAGACGACAGGGCAGGCGACGGGTCAGCCCGCAGGAAAGCCCGCCGCGGCGGCGGCGAAGAAGAACAACGACGACGACTTCTCCGACATCGAGGATATTCTCAAGCGCAGGGGCATCAGCTGATCCAAGGTGTGTCACAGTTCCGAGACGCAACCGGGACGGGGCGTAGACAATCACCCCAAGATCGATACGAATGAGTTTCGCGTCAATCACAGTTGAGCCACATCACGCCCTGAGGGACTGGTCACACCAGCTCAGGCCATAGATTCTGCCTCCTGAGGACGCAACTAGCGACTTCACCAGCGCGGCGCATAACCTGATCGGGACCGCGCCCACACGGACGACGTCGTCTGGCATCCAGGGGGCCATTGGCATGACCGCACCGCTCGATGTTCCGGGCTCGGCTATCGAAGCCGGACCGGAAACCGTTCTGGAGGGCGCGGACTCCTCAGTCATCCGAGGGCGTTCCCTTGGCCAGATCGCATGGATGCGGCTGAAGCGCGACAAGATCGCGATGATCGGCGGGATCGTCATCGTCGTGCTGATCCTCGTCGCCATCTTCGCGCCGCTGCTGGTGTCGTGGCTCGGCCACCCGCCGGCGGAATGGCACCGGGAGAAGATCGACCCGGCCATCCAGGCGCCGATCGGCACGTTCGGCGGCATGAGCTGGGACTTCCTGTTCGGGGTCGAACCCACCACGGGCCGCGACCTGTTCAGCCGGGTCCTCTACGGCGCGCGCATCTCGCTGCTCATCGCGTTCTTCGCGACGCTGCTCTGCGTCCTGCTCGGCACCGTGTTCGGCATGATCGCCGGCTTCTTCGGCGGATGGATCGACACGGTCATCAGCCGGCTCATGGACATCTTCCTCGCCTTCCCGCTGCTGGTGTTCGCGCTGGCGCTCGGCGGGGTGATCCCCGACAAGGCGTTCGGGATGTCCGGTGACACGCTGAGGATCAGCCTGCTCGTGTTCATCATCGGCTTCTTCAACTGGCCCTATATTGGGCGTATTATCCGAGGTCAGACGCTATCCCTGCGTGAGCGGGAGTTCGTCGACGCCTCAAGGAGCCTGGGCGCGCGCAACCACGTCATCCTGTTCAAGGAGATCCTGCCGAACCTGCTGGCCCCGATCCTGGTCTATTCGACGCTGCTCATCCCGTCGAACATCCTGTTCGAGGCCGCGCTGTCCTTCCTCGGCGTGGGTGTGCGGCCGCCGACCCCGACGTGGGGAGGCATGCTGGCTGACGCGGTCCACAACTACGAAGTGGCGCCCAACTACATGGTCTTCCCCGGTCTCGCGATCTTCGTCACGGTGCTGGCGTTCAACCTGCTCGGTGACGGCCTGAGGGACGCCTTCGATCCCAAGGCTCGATGACCACGTGAGTTATCCCGCAAATTTTGGACTCCTAGTTACAAGGGGTGTGTCAGGTCGATGAAGATAAGATCCACGGCGTCGGCGGTCGCGATCACCGCTGCTCTCGCCCTGGTCGTCTCCGCGTGTGGCGGTGGCGGCTCTGCCAAGAAGACCGGTGGTGCCACCGCTGAGGCGCCCGCCAGCCAGTACAACGCCGGAGTGACGCAGGTCGTCAACCCCTCCGACAAGACGGGCGGCACGCTCCACATGGGCATGCCGGGCGACTTCGACTCGGTTGACCCCGGCGACCAGTACTACGGCTACGCCTGGAACTTCTCCCGCCTTTACACGCGCGCGCTGACCATGTTCAAGCCGGTGCCGGGCAAGGAGGGCCTCGAGCTCGTCGGTGACCTGGCCGAGGACCTCGGCAAGGCCAGCGACGGCGGCAAGACCTGGACGTACAAGCTGCGCAAGGGCATCAAGTTCGAGGACGGCACCCCGGTGACGTCCAAGGACGTGAAGTACGCCGTGGCCCGCTCGCTGGACAAGGAGATCCTGCCCAGCGGCCCGACCTACTTCAACGACTGGCTCGACCTGGGCGACTACACGGGCCCGTACAAGATGAAGGGCAAGCTCGACAGCTGGAAGGGCATCGAGACGCCCGACGACCAGACCGTCGTCTTCCACCTGAAGAAGGCCTACGGCGGCTTCGACTACTTCGCCATGCTCCCGCAGACGGCCCCGGTGCCGGAGGCCAAGGACACGGGCACCAAGTACAAGGAGCACCCGGTCGCGACCGGCCCCTACATGTTCAAGGCCCACGAGCTCGGCAAGCGCATCGAGCTGGTCAAGAACCCGAACTGGGACGCGGCGACCGACCCCAACCGCAAGCAGCTCAACGACTCGATCGAGGTGCTGCTCGGCCAGAACGAGGACGACCTCGACCAGCGCCTGCTCTCGGGCAAGATCGACGTCAAGATCAACAGCACCGGCGTGGGGGCCAACGCCCGCAAGACCGTCCTGACGGACGACAAGGTCAAGCAGTACGCCGACTCCGCGCCGCTCGACCGCACCTGGTTCACCAACCTCAACGCGGACGTGCCGCCGCTGGACAACGTCCACTGCCGCAAGGCCGTGCTGTACGCGGCTGACCGCTCCGCGATCCAGGGCGCCTACGGTGGTCCCGACGCCGGTGGCGAGGTCGCCCTCAGCCTCATGCCGTCGAAGATGACCGGTTACGAGAAGAACGACCTTTACGGCGTCGAGGCCAACCCCGGCGGCGACGTGAACAAGGCGAAGGAAGAGCTGAAGGCCTGCGGCCAGCCCAACGGTTTCAGCACCACCATCTCCTTCCGCGTCGAGCGCGCGGCGGAGAAGCAGACCGCCGAGTCGCTGCAGCAGTCGCTCGGCCGCGTGGGCATCAAACTGGAGGTCAAGGGCTTCCCGCAGGGTGACTACTTCAAGCTGTACGCCGGCAAGCCCGACTTCGCCAAGAAGAACGGCCTGGGCCTCATGGTCTACGGCTGGGGCGCCGACTACCCCGAGGGCTTCGGCTTCTTCCAGCAGATCGTCGACAGCCGCGTCATCCGCGCCGCCGGTAACACCAACCTCGGCGTGAAGGACCCGGAGATCGACAAGCTGATCGACCAGGCCGCGGGAGAGCAGGACGCCACCAAGCGCAACTCGATCTGGGCCTCGGTCGACAAGAAGGTCATGGACGACGCGTTCATCCTGCCCTACGTCTGGGCGCACGGCCTGTTCTACCGGCCGCCGACGCTGAAGAACGCCTTCGTCAGCCAGAACTTCGGGATGTACGAGTTCCTGACGCTGAGCACCCAGTAACCCGGTCCGGGAAAACCTCCGGAACGTTCGTCGAAAGCAGGTGAAGGCTTCGGCGGCCGGGCCCACAAGGCCCGGCCGCCATGGCCGAGATCAGTGGCCACATACATCATCAGACGGTTGATAGCGGCCGTCATGCTGCTCTTCGTGGTGAGCATCGCGACGTTCGCCATCTTCTTTCTCGTCCCGCGACTCGCCGGGATGTCCGCTGACGACCTCGCTTCCCGCTACGTGGGCAAGGCCGCCAACGACCAGATGATCCACGAGGCCGCCGTCAGGCTGGGCTTCAACGACCCGCTGGTCGTGCAATATGGGCGGTTCGTGAAGGGCATCTTCGTCGGGGTCGACCGCAACTACGGTCCCGGCGTCGAGCACTGCCCCGCCCCATGTCTCGGCTACTCCTACGTCACCCAGAACCCGGTGCTGCCCGACCTGCTCGACCGGCTGCCGATCACACTGTCGCTGGCGCTCGGCGCCGCCGTGGTGTGGGTGGTGTTCGGCGTCTCGACGGGCGTGCTGTCGGCGCTGCGGCGCGGCAGCTTCTTCGACCGCCTCTCGATGGGTGTGGCCCTGGCGGGCGTGTCGCTGCCCATCTTCTTCACCGGCATCGTGTCGCTGGCCATCTTCCGCGACCAGCTCGGTCTGGTCGGCGACGTCGCCGACTGGGTGCCGTTCTCGGAAGACCCGCTCACCTGGGCGAACAACCTCATCCTGCCGTGGGTGACGCTGGCCTTCCTCTACGCCGCCGGTTATGCCCGGCTCACCAGAGCGGGCATGCTGGAGACCATGTCGGAGGACTACATCCGCACGGCGCGGGCCAAGGGCCTGCCCGAACGCATGGTGGTGGTCAAACACGGCCTGCGTGCCACGCTCACGCCCGTGATGACCATGTTCGGCCTCGACCTGGGCCTGCTGCTCGGCGGCGCGGTGCTGACCGAGAGCACGTTCTCGCTGCCCGGCATCGGCAAGTACGCGGTCGACGCCATCAACAACAACGACCTGCCCCAGGTGATGGGCGTCACGCTGACCGCGGCGGGCTTCATCATCCTGGCCAACCTGATCGTCGACCTGCTCTACGCGGTGGTTGACCCGAGAGTGAGGCTGACGTGAGCGAGAGCCCCTTTCTCGACGTCAAGGACCTGAAGGTCCACTTCTCGACCGACGACGGCGTGGTCAAGTCCGTCGACGGGCTGTCCTTCAGCCTCGAACGCGGCAAGACCCTGGGCATCGTCGGCGAGTCCGGGTCGGGCAAGTCGGTCACCAGCCTCGGCATTCTCGGCCTGCACCGCGGCAAGAACGCGAACGTCTCCGGTGAGATCTGGCTCGACGGCGAAGACCTCGTCACCGCCTCGCAGGAGCACGTACGCCGGCTGCGCGGCCGCAAGATGGCGATGATCTTCCAGGACCCGCTGTCGTCGATGCATCCCTTCTACACGGTGGGCGACCAGATCATCGAGGCCTACCGCATCCACAACAAGGTCTCCAAGAGCGTGGCCCGCAAGCACGCCATCGACATGCTGGGCCGGGTCGGCATCCCCGAGCCCAAGCGCCGGGTCGACTCCTACCCGCACGAGTTCTCCGGCGGCATGCGCCAGCGCGCCATGATCGCGATGGCGCTGTCGTGCGACCCCGAGCTGCTCATCGCCGACGAGCCGACCACCGCGCTCGATGTGACCGTGCAGGCGCAGATCCTCGACCTGATGCGTGACCTGCAGCGCGAGTTCAACTCCGCGCTGATCATCATCACTCACGACCTGGGCGTGGTTGCCGAGCTGTCCAACGACATCCTGGTCATGTACGCGGGCAAATGCATCGAGTACGGCTCGGCCGAGGACATCTTCTACCGGCCCGAGCACCCCTACACCTGGGGCCTGCTGGGCTCGATGCCCCGGCTCGACCGGGAGCCCACCGAACGGCTCCTGCCCGTCAAGGGCACCCCGCCGTCGCTGATCAACGTGCCGTCGGGCTGCGCCTTCCACCCCCGCTGCCCCTACTCCGACCAGACCGACGGCCGGTCCAAGGCCGAGGTGCCGGCCCTGATCAAGACCGACCCCGGCCACCTGGTGCGCTGCCACCTGAGCAGGACGCAGCGGCGGACGCTGTGGGAGAACGAAGTCAAGCCAGTGCTGGAGACGCAGTGACCACCTCGAACGAGCCGCTTCTTTCCGTCCAGGACCTGGAGAAGCACTTCCCGGTGACCAAGGGCCTGCTCAAGCGGCAGGTCGGGGCCGTCAAGGCGGTCGACGGGATCAGCTTCGACGTGTTCAAGGGTGAGACGCTCGGCCTGGTGGGGGAGTCGGGCTGCGGCAAGTCCACCACCGGCCGGCTGGTGACCAGGCTGCTGGAGCCGACCGGGGGCAAGGTCGTCTTCGAGGGCCGCGACATCACCCACATGAGTCAGGGCAAGCTCCGGCCGCTCCGCCGCGACATGCAGATGATCTTCCAGGACCCCTTCTCGTCGCTCAACCCGCGCCACACGGTCGGCACCATCGTCGGTGCCCCGTTCCGCATCCAGGGCGTGCAGACCGAGCACGGGATCAAGAAGGCCGTCCAGGACATCCTCCAGCTGGTCGGCCTGAACCCGGAGCACTACAACCGCTACCCCCACGAGTTCTCGGGCGGCCAGCGCCAGCGCATCGGCATCGCCCGCACACTCGCGCTCAAGCCCAAGCTGATCATCGCCGACGAGCCGGTCTCGGCGCTGGACGTCTCGATCCAGGCCCAGGTGGTCAACCTCCTGGAGGACCTGCAGAACGAGCTGGACCTCACCTACGTGGTCATCGCCCACGACCTGTCGGTGGTCCGCCACATCAGCGACCGGGTCGCGGTGATGTACCTCGGCAAGATCGTGGAGATCGCCGACCGCAAGCGCCTGTACAGCAGCCCCATGCACCCCTACACCAACGCGCTGCTGTCGGCGGTCCCGATCCCGGACCCCAAGGCCCGCGCGGACGGCGACCGCATCAGGCTGACGGGCGACGTCCCCAGCCCGCTCAACCCGCCACCGGCCTGCCGCTTCCACACCAGGTGCTGGAAGGCCCAGGACATCTGCAAGACGGTGGAGCCGCCGCTGGAAGAGCTGGCCAGCGGCCACCGCGTGGCCTGCCACTTCCCGGAGAACGCCCCCGCCCCGGCGCCGACGACGGCCGCCGCGACCTCCTGACGCCGGTCGGCGGACGGGGGGTCCCCGCCGCCGACCGTACAGATCGTTCTCGCCGCCACCGTGAAGGTCAGGAAGCGGCGCCCGGCGTGGCGAGGCCGCTCTCATAGGCGAGGACGACCGCCTGCACGCGGTCACGCAGGCCCAGCTTGGTGAGCACATTGCCGACGTGCGTCTTGACCGTCGTCTCGCTGACCACCAGCTTGCGCGCGATCTCCGCGTTGGACATCCCCTTGGCGATCAACCGCAGCACCTCCAGCTCCCGCTCGGTCAGCCGGTCGAGCCGCGCGGGGGTCGCCTGCTCGTAGGCCGACGGCAGCCGCTTGGAGAACCGGTCCAGCAGCCGGCGGGTCACGCTCGGCGCCACGATCGCGTCGCCCGCCGCCACCACCCGGATCGCCTGCACCAGCTCGTCCGGCGGCACGTCCTTCAGCAGGAACCCCGAAGCGCCCGCCCGCAGCGCCTCCACGATGTACTCGTCCAGGTCGAACGTCGTCAGCACCAGCACCTTCGGCACGTGCGCCGTCGGCGCCGCCTCCCGCACGATCCTGCGCGTCGCCTCGATGCCGTCGACCCCGGGCATCCGGATGTCCATCAGCACGACGTCGGGCAGCAACGCCCGCGTCTGCTCCTGCGCGTCCTTGCCGTCACCGGCCTGCCCCACCACCGTGATGTCGGGCTCGGCCTCGAGTATCAGGCGAAAACCGGTGCGCAGCAGCGGCTGGTCGTCCACCAGCAGCACCCTGATCGTCATGGTGAGTCCTTCAACGGAAACCTCGCGCGCACCTCGAAACCGCCCCCCGGTCGCGGACCGATGCTGAGGATTCCACCATAGAGGGCAACTCGCTCGCGAATGCCCACCAAACCATGCCCTGGCGGCCCGGAGAGGCTCGCCGCCCCCCGCCCGTCATCCTCCACCCGCACGTCCAGCTCACGCGGACCATGGCGTACGGTCACCACCGCCTTGGCGCCCGCGCCCGCGTGCCGCAGGCTGTTGGTCAGACCTTCCTGGATCAGCCGGTAGGCGGCCAGATCGACCCCGGCGGGGATCGGCCGGGCCTCGCCCTCGATCGACAGCCGCGTGGCCAGCCCCGCCTCCCGCATCTGCTCCACCAGCGCCGGCAGGTCGTCCATCCCCGGCTGCGGTCCCAGCTCGGCCCGGGCGTCGGTGCGCAGCACACCCACGATGTTGCGCATCTCGCTCATCGCCATCCGGCCCGTGTGCTCGATGGCCGACAGCGCCTCACGCGCCATGTCGGGGTCGGCGGCCAGCACCCGGCGCGCGGCCGCCGCCTGCACCGTCATCACGCTCACGTGATGGGCCACGACGTCGTGCAGCTCGCGGGCTATCCTCGACCGCTCCTCGGCCCGCGCGGCCCGCGTGTCGGCCGCGGAGGCACGCTCCAGCCGGGCCGCGCGGTCCTTCAGCTCCTCCAGGTAGGCGCGGCGCAGCCGCAGGCTTCGCCCGGCCCCCCAGAGCGCGAGAAGCACGATGAACGCCACCAGGTGCTCGCTCCAGCTGCCGCCGGTGACAGGGCTCAGCGCCCCGGCGAACGCGTAGGCCAGCAACGACAGCAGCAGCGCGCACAGCGCCACGGCCAGGCCCCGCAGGGACGCCACCGAATAGAGCAACACCAGCACCGGCGCAGCCGCCGCCCCGGAGCCGTAGCCCAGCCCGGTCAGCAGCGTCTCGGGCAGCAGCCCCGCGCACAGCGTCGCCAGCGGCCAGCGCCTGCGCACCGCGACCGGCGCGCACGCCAGCGCCACCAGCACGGCGCCGAAGGGATCGGCGCCCCGCATCTCGTCGAACGCCTGCCCGCCGCCCGGCTCCAGCAACGCCGAATCGGAAGACAGGAAGAGCCAGACCGAGACCGCGGCCAGCGCCACGGCGAACAGGGTGTCGTGGAACCTGGCCCGATCGATGCGCACCGCTTCACTGTAGGTCCAGGTGAAAGCCGGGAACCTCCTCCCAAGGGAGGAGAGCCGGGCTCCTACAGCTGGCCAAGGTCGCCCGCCGGTCGCTCCGGACGGTGCCGCCTGTGGCCGCCCGCCGACAGCTCCAGGCCGCCCGCGACTCGTTCGTGGCCATCCGGCGGTCGCGCCGGCGCGGGTGGCCTACAGCTCGTCCGTGGCCGCCCGGCGGTTGCTCCGGACCGTGTCGCCCGGCTGCCGGTCGGGCACCGGCGGTGGGGTGCCGCCGAACTCCGGGCAGATCGCCTGGTGGTCGCACCAGTCGCACAGGCGGCTGCGCCGCGCCCGCCACTCGCCCGTCTCCAGCGACCGCTCGATCGCCGTCCACAGCGCCCGCACCTTGCGCTCGGTGGCCAGCAGATCGGCCTCGTCGGGCGCGTAACGCAGCACCTCGCCGCCGCCGCCCAGGTAGACCAGCTGCAGCAGCCTCGGCACCTGGCCGCGCAGCCGCCACAGCACCAGCGCGTAGAACTTCATCTGGAACAGCGCCTTGGCCTCGAAGTCGGGGCCCGGCGCGCTGCCGGTCTTGTAGTCGACGACCCGCACCTCGCCGCTCGGCGCCACATCGAGCCGGTCGACGTAACCGCGCAGCATGAGGCCGCCGTCGAGGACCGCCTCCACATAGAGCTCCCGCTCGGCGGGCTCCAGCCGCGTCGGGTCCTCCAGCGTGAAATAGCGCTCCAGCATCGCCCGCGCCTGCGCCAGCCACGTCGCCTGCTCGTCGTCGTCGGCGAACATCTCGGCGTAGTGCGGATCGTTGGACAGCAGCCGCTCCCACTGCGGCTCCAGCAGCTCCAGCGCCGCCTCCACCGAACGGCGCGGCGCGGGCAGGTCGTAGAGGCGCTCCAGGACCGCGTGGATCACCGTGCCGCGCACGGCGGCGGCCGAGGGTTTCTCCGGCAAGTGGTCGATCACGCGGAAGCGATAGAGCAACGGACAGGTCATGAAGTCGCCCGCCCGGGAGGGGGAGAGGGCTCCGATGATCACCGGTTCGGTCAACGTCATGCACCGCACTCTAGGTCAAGAGCCCGACAGAATAGGGCCCGCGAAGCCGGGAGCACCTCGTCCGGCGCGTAGCATCAAGGCAGCGGACAGCATGTAATGAACGGCAAGGAGCGCGGTGAGCGAGCAAAGCCCGCAGCAGGAATTTTCCGGTCTTCGGATGGGAAAGCCGTTCGGCATCCCGGTCTACGTGTCGTGGACGTGGTTCATCGTCGCGGCCTTCATCACCTGGATGTTCGGTGATCGGGTGCGCGCCATGCTGCCCGAGCTCGACGCCACGGCCGCCTACGCCGTCGCCTTCGTCTTCGCCGTCCTCCTCTATGTCTCGGTCCTGCTGCACGAGCTGGCCCACAGCGTGCTGGCCAAGTCCTACGGCCTGCCGGTCCGCCGGATCACCCTCTACCTGCTCGGCGGCGTGTCGGAGATCGAGAAGGAGCCGCCGACCCCCGGCAAGGAGTTCATGGTCGCGGCCGCCGGCCCGGCGCTGTCGCTCGGCCTGGCCGGGATCGGCCTGGCCGCCGACGTCTTCCTGATCAACGGTGGCGGCATCCCCGAGGTGCTGATCTGGCAGCTCTGGGTGGCCAACCTCATCGTCGGCGTGTTCAACCTGCTGCCCGGGCTGCCGCTCGACGGCGGCCGGATGCTGCGCGCCGGTGTCTGGAAGCTGACCAGCAACGCCGGCTCCGGCACCATCGCCGCCGCCTGGGGCGGCAGGGTGCTGGCCGTGCTGCTGGTGGTGTCGCCGATCGCCATGTCGCTGATGAGCGGGCAGGAAGTGGACTTCCGCGACCTGCTGTGGCCGCTGGTGCTGGCCTCCTTCATCTGGCTCGGCGCCACCCAGTCGTTGCGCGTGGCCCGCATCCGCGCCAGGATCCCGCAGGTCAACGCCCGTACCCTGGCCCGCAGGGCGATCCCCGTCGTCGCCGAGACCCCGCTGTCGGAGGCGCTGCGCCAGGCCGCCGAGAAGGGGGCCGGCGCCCTCGTCGTCGTCGACCACGAGGGCCGCCCCGTCGCGATCGTGCACGAGGCGTCCGTACAGGCCACTCCCGAGCACCGCCGCCCCTGGGTGAACGCCGGCTCCATGGCCAAGTCGCTGGAGCCGTCCATGGTGCTGGCCGCCGACCTGATGGGGGAGGCGCTCATCGACGCCATGCGCGAGGCCCCGGCCGGCGAATACCTGCTCGTGGAGCGCGGCGGCGAGATCTACGGCGTGCTCGCTACGGCCGACGTCAACCGCGTCTTCAGCGGCGTCTGATATGTCCCACTCGTATATGCGGCAGCCCCCGGCTAGTGTCATGTCCAGTGATCAGGTGATTCCGGATCGCACCCGGCGGTTCGAGGATGAGAGGCCTGGCCGATAGTGTTCTGTTCGGCCAGGTTTATTGCGGTCCACCGGTCCACCGGTTCACCGAATCGAGACGGGGCGGCCGCGACGCCGCCTCGCCGTATGGGTATGCGTATGGCTGGTGGCCGGCACGGCAGTGCGGGTGCCGTGATAACGCCGGCTTCCGGGGAGGAGAATTGAGTGACCGAGCGCAGCGAGGGCGCCGATGAGCGCAGCGCGGCCGTCATGAAGGAGGAATCATGACGGGCCAGGGCTTCGGGGCGGTACGCCCGCTTCCCGGAGATGGGCTGGTCGCCTATCTGGGCGGGCTGTTGCTGGTGTGCGACGCGGCCGAGGCCGCGGCCGATGAACTGCTCAAGGCACTACGCGAGACGGCCGCCGCAGGGGGCGACGGCAGAGCGCTGGCCAGGCGCGCCGCCCAGGTGCTCGCGGCCAACATGACCGGCGACCCCGCCACCTGCGCGGTCGCGGGACCGGTCGACAGCGGCGTGGCCGTCCTGGTCAGCGGCTCCGCCTCGGCCACGGTCACCACGGACTCCGGCGAGACCCGGCTGGCCGGCAGCGACTCGCTGACCTGGGCCGACCGGCTCATCAACGGGCCGGTCCAACGCGTCTCGCTGAGCCTGCCCGGCGGGGGCGAGCCGCATCCCGCGGTCAGCTTCGACGGCGGCGTGGTGCACGGCGGCGGGCTGGTGGGCGACTTCGGTGACGTCGCCGAACGGCCCGCGGCCCAGTCCAGGCCGGTGACCAGCGAACTGCCCAACACCGCCCTGCACTTCGAGCCCGACCTGATCGTGCCGCCTCCGGTGCAGATGGCCCCCTATCCGCTGTCGGGCAACGACCAGCCCGCCACCCCTTCGGGTTCCACCCCGTCGGCCGCCGGCCCCTCGGGCCCGCAGCCGTTCTCGAGCCCCCAGCCCGCCTCAGGGCCTCAGCCGCAGCCTCCCGTGCTGGAGCAGCCGCCGTTCCTGTCGGCGGTCCCGGACCCGCCGCCCCCGGCCGAGCAGCCGAGTGGGTTCCCCACCTACGACGAGCCCGCACCCGTGCACTCCGGCAACGGCACGATGCCCGAGCAGTACGAGCAGCCCGCCTCCCCCTACGACCAGCCGCGTGAGCAGTACGACCAGCCCGCCCCCCCTTATGACCAGCCGCGCGAGCACTTCGAGCAGCCCCGGGAGCACTTCGAGCAGCCTCGCGAGCACTTCGAGCAGCCCCGCGAGTTGTTCGAGCAGCCTCCGCCTCCGCCCGCCCAGGAGGAGCACGGCGACCGGCAGCTCGTCTACGGCGTCGACTGCAAGAACGACCACTTCAACGACCCGCGCGTGCCCTACTGCGCGGTCTGCGGCATCGCGCTCGTCCAGCGCACCCTCGTACCGTACAAGGGGCCGCGGCCCCCGCTGGGCGTCCTCATCCTCGACGACGGCACCGCGCTGCCGCTGGAGAGCGACTACCTGCTGGGACGCGACCCCGAGCGCGCGCCGGAGGTGGCGGGCGGCACGGCCAGGCCCGCCAAGGTGACCAGCCCCGACGGGTCGGTGTCCCGCAGGCATCTGCGGGTGGCGCTCGACGGCTGGGACGTCAACCTGGTCGACCTGGGGTCGGTCAACGGCACCCAGATCCAGCCGCCCGGCGACCCCAACTTCTACGACATCCCGCCCAACGAGCCCGTCACCATCGTCCCGGGCACCACCGTCCGCGTCGGCGTCTCCCGCACGATGCGCTTCGAAGCCCACCGGGGATGATTCCCCCGCCCTGAATCTTCCCGACTCTTGTTGAACGCCCGTGCTCCTGTTGGGGGTGCGGGCGTTCTGCTGTGATCTCCCACCACCGTGCCCCGCCCACCACCGTGCCCCCGCCCACCACCGTGTGCCCCGGCACCGCCCAGGGCTGAGGGCCTTGCGGGCCGGACGTCGCGCGGGGTGAGGTCAGGAGGCCGTCCGCGCGAGACACATGCTCGGGAGGCCGTCCGACTGAGGTACGCGTTCAGGAGGTCGGACGGTTGAGGCGCGCGTTCATGAGGTCGTACGGGCGAGATAGGCGTTCACGACGTCGTCGACCGGCAGTGACAGATCGAGTGCGACGCCGCGTTCGTCGGGGCCGAGGGGTTCGAGGGCCGCGAACTGCGAGGCCACCAGCGACTCGGGCATGAAGTGCCCGGACCGGTGCGCCACCCGCTTCCTGATCATGCCCACGTCGCCGTCCAGGTGCAGGAAGCTGACCTCGGGGGCGGCCTCCCGCAGCAGGTCGCGGTAGCGACGCTTCAGCGCGGAACATGCCACCACGGCCCCGGTGCCGGCGTGCTCGGCGAGCCAGGCGCCCACCGCGCGCAGCCACGGCAGCCGGTCGGCGTCGTCGAGCGGCATTCCGGCGCTCATCTTGGCGACGTTCGCGGGGCTGTGGAAGTCGTCGGCGTCGGCGAACGGCACCCCGAGGCGTTCGGCGAGCGCTGTGCCGACGGTGGACTTGCCGCATCCCGTCACCCCCATGACGACGATGAGCTGCGGGCGGGGCGAGTCGTCCATGCGGGGCAACCTCTCGGGCTCGGATGCGCGTCAGACTAGACAGCTTGCGTCATATCAATCAAGCTGAGAAGTCGAATAAATCATACTTTTGACGGCAAAGCATGGCCACCCACGCCACCCCCGAGCAGTGCGGCCAGTTGACGGAAGTGTCATGCGGATGGCCGTCCACGGCAGGTTCGGCGACCTGGAGTCCTTCCTGGCCGCCGACATCCTGTTCCACCGGACGCTGCTCGAAGCCTCGGGCAACGACATGCTCGTCGCGCTCACGACGGTGCACGCGGAGGTGGCCCAGGCGGTCCAGGCCGGAGACCCCACGCACGCGCAACGCGCAACGCGCAACGCGCAACGCGCAACGCGCAACGCGCGACATCGTCGACGAGGCGACGAGGCGACGAGCGCCATGCTCGGTCAAGACGTCTGACGCACGCCGGTGGCGGAGCGATGGCTGACACGCGTTGGGTGTGGAGCGATGGCTGGCACACGTCGGGCGTTGAGGATGGCTGACACGCGTCGGGCGTTGAGCGATGGCTGGCGCGCCGGTAGCGGAGCGGTGCCGCAGGCGCCTGATCGCGCAGACGATGCGGCATTGGCGGGGGTGCACTCCTCGTTCCTTGGGGCGGCAAGAGGCGAAATATGCCAACGAATACCGCGATGCCCGGTGACGTGCAGTGGCTGTACGAACTAGGCGGTCCGCAAAGCCGTTTACGCGCCAGGCAGGCTGGCTATGCGCCAGGCCACGCGCCGGCGCGGGTTCCGCGGGGCGCCGGTCCCAGGGGCGCCCCTGAGCAGCGGGGCCGCGAGAGTCGCGACCCCGCCGCGGGTGCCCGGAAGGACGCATCCACCCATTCTGTGGAAATCCCGTAATTTCCAAGTTTGGGTATAGGAAAGCGGCGAAGAATCTCCCGGAACCGCTGCCCGGAAACGGCCGTCGTACCCCATCAGATCCACCCGTAGGTCGTCCGTATTCTCGCGATCCGGCCCGTACCGAACCCGGCCCGGCGCCCGTCACGCGCAGGGGAAGGCCTGCACGCCGCGTAACAGCCGGATGGCCGCCTCCAGCCCGCTGGCGGCCTCCAGGGCCCGGCCCGCGGCGGTGGCGAAGCGGCTCAGCAGGTGCTCCTCCGGCTCCCCGAACCGGCGTCCCGCCACCCACAGGAACACGTGGTCCCTCGTGGCGAGCGGCACCGGCATGGCCAGGAAACCGGGCTCGCCCATCGACGCGTCCGGCACGATCAGCAGCCGGACGGATCGCGTGGCGAGCGTCTTGAGCACCCCGGACCCCTCCAGCCACGGGCGTACCCGCAGCGGATCGACCGGGGGCGCGTGCACATTGACGGCATGGGCGACCTCCCGTAGCGCGTCCACCCGTACGAATCCCGCGTAAGCCGTTCCGGTGACCGCCGCGGCGGTCCCGCTCAGCCTGTCGATCAGTCCTGCGGGGTCCAGGCAGGAGAACGAGGCGATGAGTTCGCGCATGGCGACGTCGACACGGTTGTAAGTCATCGCTGTATCCCTCGGAGGAGGGGAAGTGAGATCGCGCAGTCTGATCACGCGTATCTCAGGGGCGGTGACCCCGAGTCTCGCCGCCGAGGTGTCAGTTGACCAGCCCCCAACCGGAAATCGGGATTTCCGGTCAGCGGGGGCGCAGGCGGAGCCACTCCAGCTCGTCCGACCGGGTCCCGTCCTGCCTGGGGAACAGCTCGCGCTGCATCGACTCCTGGACGAAGCCCGACCGCTCCAGCACCCGCTGCGAAGCCTTGTTGCCCACCTCGGTCCCGGCCACGATCCGGTGCAGCTGAGTGTTGGCGAAGGCCCAGTCCACCAGCAGTCGCACGGCCCGCGTCATGAACCCCCTGCCCCGGAACTCCGACCGCAGCGAATATCCGATCATGCCCTGCCCGATCGTCGGCACCACCTGCACCAGTTGCACGTGCCCCGCGAACCTCCCGGACACGGCGTCCTTGATCGCCAGCTCGATCCGCTGCCCAGACACCCACCAGTAGCCGGTGTAGCGGCAGCGCCGCTCGTTGTCCTCCAGCGTGGTCCGCGGCCCGACCGCGTAGGCGGCCACACTCGGCTCCCGCATCATCGCGTGGAACTCGGAGGCGTCGGCCACCTCCATCGGTGTCAGCCGTATCACGCCATCGCTCAGCTCGCCGCCGTCGAAGAACGGCAGATAGAACTCGGCCGCCAGGCCGGAGTCGCGCCGGATCCGGCCGAACGTGATGATGTCGGTGCGGCGCCCGTCACGCCCGACCTTGGCGTCACGCCGGCGCCCCTCCTCCTGGAAGCCGGTCTTGTAGGCGACCCGCAAGCTCGCGATGTTCTCCACGGCGGCGTGCAACTCCACGCGCTCGACGCCATGGTCGAACAGCCACTCGGTCACCGCCCGCGTCGCCCGGCTCACCACGCCCTTGCCACGCGCCCACGGCGCGGCCAGGTAGCCGATCGCCGCCACGCCCCACGGATCGGGCGGCTGGACGCCGATGGCACCGACGTAGTGGCCGTTCTCGGTGATCGTGAACTCGGCGCCGCCGTCGGCCCACTTCGCCTCCGCCGCCCGCAGATAGGCGCGCGCGTCCTGCAATGTGTAGGGCGACGGCAGGGTGTACAGAAACCGGGCCGTCACCGGGTCGTCACACGCGCGTACGATCGCCTCGGCGTCGGAATCGGCGGGACGCCGCAACACCAGGGGACCGGTAGAGATCACTTCGCGGGGGAACATCCCTCATAGATATCGCGCGTCAAGGCGTGCTCGAAAGCCCTATAACCTTGCCGACATGGGTTTCCGCAGGCATGGGCCGTTCCAGGCGGGGGATCAGGTGCAGCTCACCGACCCCAAGAACAAGCGCCACACGATCACGCTCAAAGAGGACGGCGTCTTCCACACGCACAAGGGCGCCATCCCCCACAGCGACCTGATCGGGCAGCCTGAAGGCTCCGTGGTGCGCTCCTCCGGCGGCACCCAATACCTCGCCTTCCGCCACCTGCTGCAGGACTACACTCTGGCCATGCCGCGCGGCGCCGCCGTGATCTACCCCAAGGACGCCGCGCAGATCGTCGGCATGGCCGACGTCTTCCCCGGCGCCCGGGTGATCGAGGCGGGGGTCGGCTCCGGCGCGCTGACCTGCTTCCTGCTGCGCGCCGTAGGTCCCGAGGGCCACGTCACCTCCTACGAGCGGCGCGAGGAGTTCGCCGACGTCGCGCGCAAGAACGTGGAGAAGTTCTACGGCGGCCCCATGGACGACACCTGGCGGCTCGTCGTCGGCGACCTGGTCGCCTCGATCGACGAGGTGGACGTCGACCGCGTCATCCTCGACATGCTCGCTCCCTGGGAGTGCGTCGACGCCGCCGCCAAGGCCCTCACACCGGGTGGCGTCATCTGCTGCTACGTGGCCACGACGACCCAGATGTCCAAGACCGTCGAGGCCATTCGCGATCACGGGAGTTTCACCGAGCCCCATGCGTGGGAGACCCTGGTTCGCGACTGGCATGTCGAAGGGCTCGCGGTGAGACCGGATCATCGGATGATCGGCCACACCGGTTTCCTCGTCAGCGCCCGCCGCATGGCGGACGGTGTGGCACCGCCACCACGCCGCCGACGACCGAAGGGGACCACTGAGGAACTATGACAATTTGGCCACGAGGGTGCGTTGGTGCGTGACACGGGAACAGAACGCCGTGTTCCTATGCTGCCAGTATTAAACGCACTATTAGGGATTATTCGCCGAACACTGAATGTCACACGACGAACACTGCCCGGCCAGGTTACGGAGGGGCCCGAGATAGGTAAGGTCCTTAGTAGTCGCCCTCGACTGGGAAGGAGGTGACGGGGCGTGGCAGCTCGCGATGATGCTGAGGCTCGAGCCGCGCAGCGCGAACGGGAGGTCGCTGATCTTTCAACACAGGTCTCCTTCCTCCAAGAGGAGATCACCGCGCTGAGGCGGAAGCTGGCCGAGTCACCCCGTCAGGCCAGAGTCCTTGAAGAGCGTCTCCACGAGGCGCAGGCGAACCTCGCGGCCGTCACCGGCCAGAACGAGCGCCTGGTCGCCACACTCAAGGAGGCCAGGGATCAGATCGTTGCCCTCAAGGAAGAAGTCGACCGGCTGGCACAGCCGCCATCCGGGTTCGGCACCTTCCTGGAGGCCAGAGAAGACGGCACGATCGAGGTGTTCACCGGCGGCCGCAAGCTGCGGGTGAATGTCAGCCCCGCCGTCGACGTCGACTCGCTCCGGCGTGGCCAGGAGGTCATGCTGAACGAGGCGCTCAACGTGGTCGAAGCCCTCGGCTACGAAGAGGTCGGCGAGATCGTGATGCTCAAAGAGCTCCTCGACCAGGGGCAGCGCGCACTGGTCATCTCGCACGCGGATGAGGAGCGCGTCGTGCGTCTCGCCGAGTCACTGGTCGGGCAGCCGATCAGGGCGGGCGACTCGCTGCTGCTCGAACCCCGCTCGGGCTACGTCTACGAGCGGATTCCCAAGTCCGAAGTCGAAGAGCTCGTGCTCGAAGAGGTCCCCGACATCTCCTACGAGGAGATCGGTGGCCTGATGAGGCAGATCGAGCAGATCAGGGACGCCATCGAGCTGCCCTACCTGCACGCCGACCTGTTCCGCGAGCACAAGCTGCGCCCGCCCAAGGGCGTTCTGCTCTACGGCCCGCCCGGCTGCGGCAAGACGCTCATCGCCAAGGCCGTCGCCAACTCCCTGGCCAAGCAGGTCGCGGAGAAGACCGGCCAGGAAGGCAAGAGCTTCTTCCTCAACATCAAGGGCCCTGAGCTGCTCAACAAGTACGTCGGCGAGACCGAGCGGCACATCCGCCTGGTCTTCCAGCGGGCTCGTGAGAAGGCCTCAGAGGGCACCCCGGTGATCGTGTTCTTCGACGAGATGGACTCGATCTTCCGCACCCGAGGCTCCGGCGTCTCCTCGGACGTCGAGAACACCATCGTTCCCCAGCTCCTGTCGGAGATCGACGGTGTCGAGGGCCTGGAAAACGTCATCGTCATCGGCGCCTCCAACCGCGAGGACATGATCGACCCGGCGATCCTGCGGCCCGGCCGCCTGGACGTCAAGATCAAGATCGAGCGGCCCGACGCCGAAGCGGCGAAGGACATCTTCTCCAAGTACCTCATCTCCGAACTGCCGCTGCACCCCGACGACCTCGCGGAGCACAGCGGTTCTCGCGAGGGCACCATTCACGGCATGATCCAGAGCGTCGTGGAGCGCATGTACACCGAGAGCGAAGAGAACCGCTTCCTCGAGGTGACCTACGCCAACGGCGACAAGGAAGTCCTCTACTTCAAGGACTTCAACTCCGGCGCGATGATCCAGAACATCGTCGACCGGGGCAAGAAGATGGCCATCAAGCAGTTCCTCGAAAGCGGCCAGAAGGGCCTGCGGGTGCAGCACCTGCTCGCGGCCTGCGTGGACGAGTTCTCCGAGAACGAGGACCTGCCTAACACCACCAACCCGGACGACTGGGCCCGCATCTCCGGCAAGAAGGGCGAGCGGATCGTCTACATCCGCACGCTCGTGTCGGGCAAGCAGGGCGCGGAGGCGGGTCGCTCCATCGACACCGTCGCCAACACCGGCCAATACCTGTAACAGGCTGTTGAGAAGGGCCGCGCGGAGATCCGCGCGGCCCCTTCTCATGCCGCCTCGTCTTCTCCGCACCGCCGAGGGACCCGTGTGAAAATTGGGACCAACGGAACCAAAGTGATCGTTGTGTCGTCCAACAGGGCGTGCAACCACCCAACCGGCCGAGGCGCTCTCACGGAGAAGGCCGGCTGGCCGAACTCGATCTGCTCAGGTTCGTCGCCGCCCTGGCGGTGCTGGCCTTCCACTACCTGATCGCGTTCGCCTCCGTCTGGGGAGACAGGCCCGCCGAGCTCTTCCCCGCCGTCGCCCCGTTCGCCGGGCTCGGCATCCTGGGCGTGGAGTTATTCTTCGTCATCAGCGGCTTCGTCATCCTCATGAGCGCGTGGGGGAGGGGGCTCGGCGCGTTCGCCCGGAGCAGGTTCGTCCGGCTCTACCCCGCCTACTGGCTCAGCCTCGCCGCCGTCGCCGCTCTCTACGGCCTCACCGGCGCCAAGGCGCTCGACCCCAAGCTTTCACCGGGTGAGTATCTGGTGAACGCCAGTATGTTCCAGCGTCTGTTCAAGGTCGTGGACGCCAGCGGCGTCTACTGGTCGCTCTGGGCCGAACTCCGCTTCTATCTCCTCATGGCCATCCTCGTGATCATCGGTGTCACCTACGGCCGTGTCCTGATCTTCGCCGGTGTCTGGCTGGCCGCCGCGCTCGGCGCCGAACTGCTCGGCAACGAGGTGCTCAACGAGATCGTCATGCCCCGCTATGCCCCCTACTTCGCCGCCGGCATGGCCCTCTATCTCATCCACAAGCACCGCAACGCCGTGCTGCCCTGGCTCTTCGTCGCCTGCGGCTACGTCCTGGCGGTGCACTCCGCGCTCGAACGCGTCCACGGCCGGATCAAGGTCGCCGGATTCAAGAGCATGCCCGTCAGCGACCTCAGCGTGATCCTCACCATCACGGTCATCTTCGCCGCGATGTCGTTCGTCGCGCTCGGCGTGTTCCGGCTGCGACCGTCCAGAACGCTCACTGCGCTCGGTGCGACGACCTACCCGCTCTATCTCTTCCACTCGGTCGTCGCCGTGGCTCTCATCCCCATCCTGGCCGCCAGAATGGCCCCTTGGGCCGCCGCACTCACCACCACGCTCGCGGCCGTGCTCGTGTCCTACCTTGTCTACTCCCTTGCCGAACGCCCCATCCAGCGTCTGCTTAAGCCCCGGGCGCGTCCACAAACCCCCCCAGTTCCCGCCGTAAAGGTGGAAAAGACTGCGGTGCCATAACTCTGTGACCCCGGGGCACTGTGAAGGGCATAGGCTCGGGCATATAAACGGCGGATAGGCAGATCCGGACGAACAGAGGGTGTTGCATGACGGTGCGTCGGGTGATGGGCATCGAGACCGAGTACGGCATCTCCGTACCAGGTCAGCCAGGCGCCAACGCGATGGTCACGTCCTCGCAGGTGGTCAACGCCTACCTGGCGGCCTCCGCCGCCAGAGCGCGCAGGGCGAGGTGGGACTTCGAAGAGGAGAACCCGCTGCGCGACGCTCGCGGCTTCGACCTGGCCAGAGAGGTCGCCGACTCCAGCCAGCTCACCGACGAGGACCTCGGCCTCGCCAACGTCATTCTCACCAATGGCGCCAGGCTCTACGTCGACCACGCCCACCCCGAATACTCCACACCCGAGTGCACCAACCCGCGCGCCGCCGTCATCTGGGACAAGGCCGGCGAACGCGTCATGTACGACGCCGCCCAGCGGGCCTCCGCGATCCCGTCCAACGCGCCCATCCAGCTCTACAAGAACAACACCGACGCCAAGGGCGCCAGCTACGGCTGCCACGAGAACTACCTCATGCGGCGCGCCACCCCCTTCGCCGACATCGTCCGCCACCTCACCCCGTTCTTCGTCTCCCGCCAGGTCGTCGTGGGCGCGGGAAAGGTCGGCATCGGACAGGACTCGCGCGGCGAAGGCTTCCAGATCAGCCAGCGGGCCGACTTCTTCGAGGTCGAGGTGGGCCTGGAGACCACGCTCAAGCGGCCGATCATCAACACCAGGGACGAGCCGCACGCCGACCCGGAGAAGTACCGGCGGCTGCACGTGATCATCGGCGACGCCAACATGTCGGAAATTTCGACATACCTGAAGTTGGGCTCCACGGCCCTCGTCCTCGCCATGATCGAGGACGGCTTCCTCAGCCGCGACCTCGCCGTCGAGAACCCCGTACAAGCCCTGCGCGCGGTCTCCCACGACCCCACCTGCCGTTACGAGATCCCCCTGCGCGATGGCCGCAAGCTCACCGCCATCCAGCTGCAGATGGAATATCTCGAGCAGGCCCGCAAGTACGTCGAGGAACGCGGCACCGCCCAGGAAGAGATGAACAAGGACGTTCTCGACCGCTGGGAATCCGTCCTCACCCGCCTGGCCGAAGACCCCATGCAGCTCTCCCGCGAACTCGACTGGGTCGCCAAACTCGAACTCCTCGAGGGTTACCGCACCCGCGACTCGCTCACCTGGTCCCACCCCCGGCTGCAGCTCGTCGACCTGCAATACTCCGACATCCGCCCCGACCGCGGCCTCTACAACCGCCTCGTCGCCCGCGGACGCATGCAGCGCCTGGTCACCGAGGACGACGTCCAGCGCGCCGTCGAGAACCCGCCCACCGACACCCGCGCCTACTTCCGCGGTCGCTGCCTGCGCCAATACAGCGAGTCCGTCGCGGCGGCCTCGTGGGACTCGGTCATCTTCGACATCCCAGGCCGCGAGTCCCTCCAGCGCGTGCCGACCCTCGAACCACTGCGCGGCACGAAGGCCCATGTAGGCGAACTCTTCGACCGCTGCCGCACCGCCGCCGACCTGGTCGCCGCCCTCACCGGCGGGGACTAGCCCTCTGCGGCTCCCCCGCGAAGAGTCGAATTTTTACGGCACAGCACGGGAAGACGCCAACGCGCGCACGTGGCCGGGCTCTGTCCAGGGGGACGCTTCTCCGGCGATTCATGGCCGGGCGCCGTCACGTCGCGTTCTCGGCCACCTATGTTCGCTCCGGCACCCGGCGGCGCCCGGTGACACCGGGTGGCTTCCGGTGACATTCGGTGGCGTCCGGTGGCGCCAATCAGACCGGTGGCGCCAATCAGAGCAGGCCCACGCCCAGCGTCAGCGTGCCCACCGCCAGCGCCGCGCCGCCCACCACCGTCAGCCCGATGAGCTTGCTCGGCTTGGTGTCGCTGGGACGGACCACCGACAGGAAGAAGCCGAGCGGCATGAGGATCGGGGCGGCCACGATGAGGATGCGGACCAGGCTCTTCAGGCCGTCCGAAAGGTCCGCCTGATCCACGTAGAGCATCGCCACGAGGCTGAACAGCACCAGCACGCCCGCGTGAGCGTGGCCCGCCCGCCAGAGGCTGCGTCGCACCGGGTTGTCGTTGTAGCCAGGCACGTTCCGCATGAGGAACGTCAGCAGCGAGACGCCGCCGAACGCCACCGCCGGGACTGTGATGAGGAGCACACCTGCCGTGCTCAGGGACGAGGGGGACATCGGAACCTCCTGTGGGACAGGGGGCTCATTATTGGATAGGATGACTATCTAGTCAAGTCGGCAAGATCGCGGGGCCTTGGGCGCGAAATGTCGCCCGGTTCGGGGAAGATATGCCTAGAGAGCAGTCCCCCAAGCGGAGGTAGGTAGGACATGGCAAGCAAGGACACGGGTGGCCAGAAGCAGGCCGGTCGGCGCGAGAGCGAGGTCGAGGAGACCGAGGCTTCGGCGGCACCGGACGTGCAGGAGCGCCAGGAGAAGCTGACCGACGATGTCGACGCGATTCTGGACGAAATCGACGAAGTTCTCGAAGAGAACGCAGAGGAGTTCGTGCGCAGTTATGTCCAAAAAGGCGGAGAGTAGGGCAAAGCGGACATCGAAATCGGGAGGAATGGGGTGGAAACGCCGGAGGGAATGAAGTGGTGCCCGGACTGTAAGGAGGTGAAGGAGGTCTCTGAGTTCGGGCTGAACAAGCGACTGAGCGATGGGCTTGCGCGGTACTGCAAGAGCTGTTTCCGGGTGAGGTCCACTCAGAGCTATCGCAAGCGTCGTGGCGAGCAGGGCAAGACTGTCCGCGAGAAGGTCGAGGTTCCTGCTGGGAGCAAGTACTGTCCTCGCTGCATGGAGGCGAAAGCCTTTGCGGAGTTCGGGCGCAATCGCGCCAGCAATGATGGGCGGACTAATTATTGCAAGCCGTGTCACGCTCGGGTGATGCAGGATAACAAGATCAAGAACCACGGAAGTGAGCGGAACTACCTGCTCAAACTCCGCTACGGCATCACCCAGGATGACTTCGAGCGCATGCTTGCCCAGCAGGATGGGCTATGTGCCATCTGTCAGGTGGTTCCGGGCACGTTCGTGGATCACTGTCACGCCAGCGGGCTGGTTCGCGGGGTTCTCTGTTTCAACTGCAACAACGGGCTGGGGCATTTCGGTGACAACACCGTCCTGCTCGAGCTCGCGGCCCACTACCTCGACGGCGAGATCTTCTGGCCGGAGTTCGTGGTCCTGCCTGAGCAGCGGCGCAGTGACATGCCTGTCGCACCGACCAGGACCTATCACCTGTCCCAGCGTTATCGAATACGTCACGAGGACGTTGAGCGCATGATCGCCGATCAGCACGGATTGTGTGTCGTGTGCTGGGGCCGGCCGCCCGAGCATGTCGATCACTGTCACCGTACGGGCGACGTGCGCCACGCGCTCTGCCTGCCGTGCAACTCGGGCATCGGCCAGTTCAGAGATGACTCGGGTGTGGTGCGCCGCGCGTGGGCCTACATCGAGGCGACGGTCGAGTGGCAGGACATCGAGGATGTGTCTGAGGAGGAGATCCAGGAGTTCATCCGTGCCGATGAGGAGATGCGGTCCGAATTCTATGAGCGAGCGGTCCGGGTCTGATCCGGTGGGGCGTATTCGACGGCCACGCCGAGGAGGCGGATCGGCCGGTTGAGGTCGAAGCGGTCGAGCACGGTGAGGGCGGCGCGGGACAGCTCGGCCGCGTCTGAGGTGGGTGAGGGGAGCTTCGACTGGCGGCTGCGGGTGAGGAAGGGCGCGAATCGCACCTTCACCGAGACACGGACGATCAACCGTCCCGCGGCGGTCGCGTCTGAGGCGACCTGTCGGGCCAGTGTGGCTATGTGGGTGGATATTTCGGTTCTGTCGGTGAGGTCGTGCGGGAAGGTGATCTCGCGGCTGTGGCCGCGGGCGACCCAGGGAGTGGTGACGACCTCGGCTTCGCCCTTGCCGAGGGCGAGATAGCGATACCAGGGACCGTTGGTGGGGCCGAAGCGGCGGGCCAGGTCAGCGGGGTCGGCGGCGGCGAGTTGGGCGACCGTGTGGAGTCCCAGGTCGGCCAGTTTTTTGGCGATCTTGGCGCCGATGCCCCAGAGCGCGTCGGTGGGCCGGTCGTTCATGATCTCGGCCCAGTTGTCGCCGGTGAGACGGTAGATCCCGGCGGGTTTGGCGAACGCGGAGGCGAGTTTGGCCTGGTGCTTGTTGTCGCCGATGCCGACGGAGCAGGACAGGGCGGTTTCGGTCAGGACGGCCTGCCGCAGGGCGGTGGCGAGCGCCTCGGGGTCGTCGGTCCTGGCTCCGATGAACGCCTCGTCCCAGCCCCAGATCTCGACCAGGACGGGAAATCCGCGCAGCGTGGCCATGACCCGTTCCGACGCGGCCTCGTAGGCGGGCGGGTCGCTGGGCAGGAAGACGGCGTCGGGGCAGCGTTTGAGCGCGGTGCGGAGCGGCATGCCGGAGTGGACGCCGTGTTCGCGGGCTTCGTAGGTGGCGGTGGCGGCGACGGTGCGCGGCTGGGTGGGGTCGCCGGAGCCGCCGACCACGACGGGTCTTCCGCGGAGTTCGGGGTGGCGCAGGATCTCGACGGCGGCGATGAACTGGTCGAGGTCGACGTGCAGGACCCAGTCCCTGGTGGACACGTCTTTCAGAGTAGGACGTGCCGGACCCAGGCCGGAGTAGGACGTGCGGAGCCCAGGCCGGAGTAGGACGTGCGGGGCCCAGGCCGGAGTAGGACGTGCGGGGCCCAGACCTGGGTGGACACGACGGTCAGAGTAGGCGGCCGTCGCGGCTGAGGAGCGAGCGGCGGGGGAGTGCCCAGGCGGCGATGACGAGGGTGACGTCCTCCCCCCGGCGGGCGCGCCGGTCCCGCAGGGGGCAGAGTGCCACGATGGCGAGAGCCGCGATCACCCGCAGGTCGGCTGGGGAGCCGCGGGTCGGCCTCCTTTTCGGGACGTGCGGACATACCGACAATCACACGGCCTCTTCTGGGCGTAAAGAAACGATCTGGTGAACGGTTCGCCGTGGGCTGATCGTGGGAAGTGCAGACAGCGACACAACATGAGTAGGGTCCCCTTTAGGGACAGTGACGTTTGGGAGGGAGTCGCGTGGCATCGCACAGGGATCTGCCCGTCGGCTTGATGGACCAGCTTTTCCACAACACCGGAAGTTCCTCGTTCACCGAGTTCGTGGCTTCGCGCGCGCCAGGGCTGCTTCCGGTGCGTGGTGAGATTCTGGCCACGCCGATCGGCGACCAGGTTCCGCACGCGACCACGATCGTCGCCGCCACGTTCGCCGATGGCGTGGTCATGGCGGGCGACCGGCGGGCGACGTCCGGCAACATCATTTCTCAGCGTGACGTGGAGAAGGTGTTCAGGACCGACGATTATTCGTGCATGGGCATCGCCGGCACGGCCAGCACGGGCATCGAGATGGCCAGGCTCTACCGGGTCGAGCTGGAGCACTACGAGAAGCTGGAGGGACGCACGCTATCGGTCAACGGCAAGGCCAACCGGCTGGCAGCGATGATCCGCGGCAATCTCGGCATGGCGATGCAGGGGCTGGTGGTGGTGCCGCTGTTCGCCGCCTATGACGCGGATCGCGACGGCGGGCGGATCTTCAGCTACGACGTGGCGGGCGGCCCTTACGAGCGTGACCGGTTCGACGCGATCGGCTCCGGCTCGATCTTCGCGCGGGGGGCGCTGAAGAAGCTCTACCGCGATGGGGCGTCGGCGGACGACACGGTGATGGCGTTGATCCAGGCGCTGTACGACGCGGCGGACGACGATTCGGCCACCGGCGGGCCCGATGTGACGCGCAAGATCTGGCCGATCGTCTCGGTGATCGACGCCGACGGCTTCCGCCGGCTGTTGGACGACGAGGTGGCCGGCTACGTCGAGCAGATGCTCGAACTGCGCCTCATCTCCCCTGACGGCCCCATCGCCCCGCTGCGCTAGAAAGGACCCCATCCGTGTCCATGCCTTTTGGATATGCGTCCCCTGAGCAGATCATGCGGGACAAGGCCGACTACGCGCGCAAAGGCATCGCGCGGGGCCGCAGCGTCGTCGTGCTGCAGTACGAGGACGGCATCCTCTTCGTCGCCCCCAACCCGTCGCGGGCGCTGCACAAGGTCAGCGAGATCTACGACCGCATCGGGTTCGCGGCGGTGGGCCGTTACAACGAGTTCGAGGAGCTCCGGCTGGGCGGCATCCGCTACGCCGACATCAACGGCTACACCTACGACCGCTCCGATGTGACGGGCCGCGGCCTGGCCAATCTCTACGCCTCCAACCTGGGCCGCATCTTCACCGAGTCGATCAAGTCGCTCGAGGTGGAGGTCGTGGTGGCCGAGGTGGGCGACGCGCCGGAGGGTGACGCGATCTACCGGCTGACCTTCGACGGGTCCGTCTTCGACGAGCACGGCTTCGCGGCGATGGGCGGCCAGGCGGAGGCGGTGGCGACGCGGCTGAAGGAGGGCTACCGGGAGGGCATGCCGCTGGCCGACGCGCTGGAGGTGGCGCTGATGGCGCTCACGGAGCCCGGTGGGGAGCGTCCGCCGGTGGGGCAGCTCGAGGTGGCGGTGCTGGACCGCAACCGCGAGCATCGCAAGTTCCAGCGGCTCGCGGGGCCGCGCCTGGAGCGTCTCCTCGCCGCCGCCCCGCCCGCCGCGACTCCGCCCGCCACTGGCGGTTCTCCGCTCGAATCCGACGCCGGCTCCGACACCCCACCCCCGACCGGCCCCGAGGGCGACGTCGACGACGGCTCGCCGCCGCTGTAGATCCCCGCCTCCGGGCGTGCGCAGCCGGTCATGGTCAACGCCGATGGCCGCCGCTCCAGGCGTGCCCGGCTCGGGTGCTCTGACCTCGCCTTGCTCGGGCGGGCGGTCTCCGCCCGTCCGAGCTTTTTTGCCACACAGGCCCGGCCCGCTGCCCAGCGGGCCGGCGCCGTCACGAGACGGCCCGCGAGCCCTGCGGGAGTGTGACCTGGTTCACATGCATTTGGGCGAACCGTCGAGCGGGAACGAGGATCTCAGAAGGCGTGAAGAACCCCATGCGCACCCTCCTCGCGGGCGTCGCCGCCGCGACCGTCGTCCTCACGGCCGCCACCGCCGCGAACGCCGCCACCACGGGCGTGCCCAAGTTCAAGGCGCCCAAGACCTTCGGCACGACCTTCCAGGCCGATCCGAAGCACGACTTCACCAAGCACATCTCCCCTCGCCACGACGGCATCCTGCGCGGCCTGATCACGTACCTCAGCGGCGACACCGCCGAGTACACGCCGGTCAAGTGGAAGAAGGGCACCATGACGGAGGGGCAGTTCGTCACCCCGCCCAAGGGTGACTCGATGGCCTACTCGTCGCGGATCGCCAAGAACGTGGTGTTCCTGTCGGCGTTCGGCTGCAAGGTGGCCGAAGGCGACCTGACGGTCGGCAGGAAGGACGCTCTCGGCAGCAAGCGCTGCTCGCGGTCCATCCTGATCAAGCGGCACAAGCGCGCCGCCCACCCGTCGCTGATCACGGTCTACAAGGGCGAGATCGTCCAGGTCCAGGAGATCTACACCCCCTGACGCCCCAAGAGGGTTCGGCCCCATGCCGGTCGTACAAGCGGAAAGCGGGCCCGGGCGGAAAGCTGCTCACCTGGGGATGGCCCTCCGGGGGATGACCATCCAGCGGGACGGACCGAAGCGCGTGAGGGAAACACGGGGAAGATCCCTCCCGCTTGACGATCCGTGGGCATAGTGTGAGGTGATGGATCGTCGCATCTTCGGGCTGGAGAACGAGTACGGCGTGACCTGCACGTTCAGGGGACAGCGCAGGCTGTCCCCCGACGAGGTCGCGCGCTACCTGTTCCGGCGGGTCGTGTCCTGGGGCCGATCGAGCAACGTCTTCCTCCGCAACGGCGCACGTCTGTACCTCGACGTGGGCAGCCATCCTGAATACGCAACACCCGAGTGTGACAACGTCATCGAACTCGTCACCCACGACAAGGCCGGCGAGCGCATCCTCGAGGGACTCCTCGTCGACGCCGAGAAGCGGCTGCGCGAAGAGGGCATCGCCGGTGACATCTACCTCTTCAAGAACAACACCGACTCCGCGGGAAACTCCTACGGCTGTCACGAGAACTACCTGGTCGGCAGGCACGGCGAGTTCGGCCGGCTGGCCGACGTGCTGATCCCGTTCCTGGTCACCCGGCAGATCATCTGTGGCGCGGGCAAGGTGCTGCAGACGCCGCGCGGCGCGGTCTACTGCGTGTCGCAGCGGGCCGAGCACATCTGGGAGGGCGTCTCCTCGGCGACGACCCGGTCCAGGCCGATCATCAATACGCGAGACGAGCCGCACGCCGACGCCGAGCGGTTCCGCCGTCTGCACGTCATCGTCGGCGACTCGAACATGAGCGAGGCCACCATGCTGCTCAAGGTCGGCGCCACCGACCTGGTGCTGCGCATGATCGAGGCGGGTACGGTGATGCGCGACCTGTCGCTGGAGAACCCGATCAGGGCCATCCGCGAGGTGTCGCACGACATGACCGGGCGGCGCCGGGTGCGGCTGGCCAACGGCCGTGAGGCGTCGAGCCTGGAGATTCAGCAGGAATACCTGTCCAAGGCCAAGGACTTCGTCGACCGGCGGGGCGGCGACCCGATCGCGCGCCGGGTGCTGGAGCTGTGGGAGCGGACGCTGCACGCGGTCGAGACCGGCAACCTCGACCTGGTGGCGCGCGAGATCGACTGGGTGACGAAATACCAGCTCATCGAGCGTTACCGCAAGAAGTACGATCTGCCGCTGTCCTCGCCGAGGGTGGCGCAGCTCGACCTGGCCTACCACGACGTGCACCGCAAGCGTGGCCTGTTCTACCTGCTGCAGAAGCGCGGCTCGGTGGAGCGGGTGGCGTCCGACCTGAAGATCTTCGAGGCCAAGTCGGTGCCGCCGCAGACGACCAGGGCGCGGTTGCGGGGCGAGTTCATCCGGAAGGCGCAGGAGAAGCGGCGCGACTTCACCGTCGACTGGGTGCATCTCAAGCTGAACGACCAGGCGCAGCGCACGGTGCTGTGCAAGGACCCGTTCCGCAGCGTCGACGAGCGGGTGGACAAGCTCATCGCTGGAATGTAGCGACTGGTTTACCACGGCCCTACTTCGATGTCGGATAGGGTGACGCGAATCTGACGTCTTTCCGAGGGAAATCCATGCGCCGCGCTCTGGCCGCTCTGGCCGCCGTGCCTTTGATCTTCTTCGCCGCCGCGTGCGGCGGCTCCGACTCGGGTGCCAACGGGGCCGCCGCCACCGCGAGCAGCGCTCCGGGCAAGGTGCAGGTCACCGGCAATGTGGGCGCCAAGCCCACGGTGACCTTCCCCGCCGGCTCGCCCGCCACCAAGTCCTCCTACGAGGTGCTGACCCCTGGCACGGGCCCGCAGGTGAAGAGCGGCGACAAGATCATCATCAACTTGACCGTCTACAACTGGGACGGCAAGCAGAACGCCTTCCAAGGCTCTTCCTACGACTCCAAGGCGCCGGAGACCATCGCGGTCGACCAGCAACTGCCGCAGGTGCTGCAGGAGGGCTTCGCCAAGGTCAAGCACGGCGGCCGGGTGCTGGCCGTGCTGGCCGCCGACGCCGCCCAGCAGCCGCCGCAGCAGGGCCAGCAGCCGCAGCCGACGAAGGTGTTCGTCGTGGACGTGGTCGGGGCGCCGCCCGCGGCGCTGAAGGCGGCCACCGGCAAGGAGGTCGGCGAGAGCATCAAGGGCGTCAAGGTCGTCAACCCGGGCGGTGACAAGGCGCCCGAGCTGACCACCAAGACCAAGGACAAGCCGTCCAAGGAGCTCGTGGTCAAGACCGTGATCCAGGGCACCGGGGCGAAGGTCAAGCAGGGCCAGACCGTGGTCGCCCACTACACGGGCAAGATCTGGGGCACCGACAAGGTGTTCGACTCCAGCTGGACCAAGGGCGAGCCGGCCTCGTTCCCGCTCGCGAACGTGATCCAGGGCTGGCAGAAGGGCCTGGCCGGGGTTCCGGTCGGCAGTCGGGTCGTGATGAGCATCCCGCCGGACCTCGGTTACGGCAAGCAGGAGCAGAACGGCATCCCGGCCAACAGCACGCTGGTGTTCGTGGTGGACGTCCTGTCGGCTTACTGACGGGTGATCTGATGACGCGGTAGCATCTCCGGGCCCGGCGACGACACCGTCGCCGGGCCGCCCGCTCGGGAGGGGTCCGATGCGCCGCCGTACCGTCGTGCTGCTGTTACCGCTGGCCATGCTGACGGCCTGCACCGGCACCCAGACGGGCGATCCGGAGCTGAAGGTGGGCGGCCGGTTCGGCGCCAAGCCCACGATCGTCTTCCCGGCCGGCAAGCCGGCGGCGGGGCTGCAGGTCGACCAGCTCACCGAGGGCAAGGGCGCGCCGCTGGGCAAGGACGACGTGGCGATCGTCCAGTACACCGCGCACGTGTGGGACGGTGGGGAGAACCGGCTCGTCGACTCCAGCTTCAACCGTGGCGCCCCCGCCGCCTTCCCGGTCGGCCGGCTGATGCCCGGCCTGGACCTGGCGTTGCGGGGCCGCCGGGTGGGCAGCAGAGTGATCGCCGCCATCCCGCCGGCCGACGGCTTCGGCGCGAACCCGCCGCAGGGGGTCGGCGCGGGCGACGACCTGTTCTACGTGATCGACATTCTCGGCGCGCACCCGAAGAACGCCTCGGTCAAGGGGCGGGGCGGGTCGCTGGCGGGCGTGCGGGTGACCGGCGGCGCCCGGCCGGGGCTCTCGGTGCCCGCGACCGCGCCGCCCCGCCGGTTCGCCGCCAAGGTGCTGGCCAAGGGGACGGGCCGCCGGACGAGGGCGGGGCAACTGCTGGTCACCCAGTACGAGGGCGCCATCTGGGGGCAGCGCCGGATCTTCGACGCCACCTGGAGCACCGGGCAGCCGAAGGCGTTCACGATCGGCGACGGCAGCGTGATCAAGGGCTGGGACCGGGCGCTGGCAGGCGTCCCGGTGGGCAGTCGCGTACTGATGATCGTCCCGCCCACCTACGGATACGGGCCCGCGGGCCAGCCCGCCTTCGGCATCCGCGCCGCCGACACGTTGGTCTTCGTGGTGGACGTTCTGGCCGCCTACTGAGACGCCCCGCCTGACCTGCTGTGACGGTCCAGGCCGTCTGCTGGATCAAATGGATCGAACGGGACGGTTCAGGGCGTCCAGACGTACGGCGTGGTCGTGGTCACCGTGTGGAAGCCAAGCCGTGCCAGGATCGGCCGGCTGTCGTCCGAGGCGTCCACCTGGAGATAGTCCACCCCGGCCGCCACGGCGAGCTGGGCGCGCCGGGCGACCAGAGCGCGGTAGATGCCGCGGCCCCGCCACTCCGGCAGCGTGGAGCCGCCCCAGAGCCCGGCGAAGCCGGTGCCCGGCATGTGCACCAGCCAGGCGGCCGAGACGACCCGGCCGTCCGCCTCGGCCACCAGTACGGCGAGGCCGCCGGGATCGGTCGTGACCCGCTGGATCAGGTCCTCGCCCAGCCAGCTCCAGTCCTCGCCCCAGACGGCGGACTCCATGGCGGCGATCGCCCACAGGTCGGCGTCGGCGGTGACCTGCCGGATGGTCACGCCGGCGGTCAGGGGCGGCGCGTCCAGCATCTCCTTGGCGACGCCGACCAGCACCGTCTCCCGCTCCTCCGGCGCGAACCCCGCGCGGACGAGCCGATCCGGCAGGTCGGCCGGCAGGTCGTGGGCGCGGGTCTTCCACTCCACGGCCTCGCCGCGGGCCGCGAAGTGGTCGCGCTGGCGGGCGATCAGCGCGTCCAGGCTGGCGCCTTCGACGCCGAGCACGGGCGGGCCCTCGACGAAGCCGCGGAACCGGCCGGTGACGCGCAGCAGCGGGCCGTCCATCTCGTACACGAGCCCGTCGGCGGGGTGCTCGGGGACGCGCAACCTGGTGCGGTCGTAGGCGGCGAGGAGGGGGGAGGGTTCGCTCACGGGAGAAGCCTAGGGGGTGCGGTCTCGGGTGGAGAGCGCGGTGCGGTCCGCGGGGGAGAGGGGCGCCTAGACTCCCGCTGTGAGCGATGACGACCTCGAGGCCCTGGCGCTGCTGCACGATCCGGTGCGGCGCAGCCTGTACGAGGCAGTGGCGGGCAGCGGCGGCGACCTGGGCCGGGGAGAGGCGGCCGAGATCACGGGCGTGTCCAGGACGCTGGCCGGCCACCACCTGGACAAGCTCGTCGAGGCCGGGCTGCTGGAGAGCGCCTTCAGGCAGCAGGAGAAGAAGGGGCCCGGCAGCGGGCGGCCCGCGAAGGTCTACCGCAGGGCCGGGGGAGAGCGGTCGGTGAGTCTGCCGCCGCGTGACTACGTGGCGCTGGCCTCGGTGCTGGCCGAGGTCGTCGACTCCCTCGGCGCCGAGGAGGCGGCCGAGAAGGCGGCGCGCGCGGCGGGCGAGCGGCTGGGCCGGGGGCGGAGTGAACCCGTCGAGGCGGTGCTGCGTGAGCGGGGTTACGAGCCCTACGCCGACGGCGGCACGCTGCGGATGCGCAACTGCCCCTTCCACGTGCTGAGCCACGAGCAGCCGCTGCTCGTGTGCTCCATGAACCTTGCCCTCTGCCAGGGGGTTCTCGAAGGGCTCGGCGATGATCCCGGACGGGCCCGGCTGGATCCGCGGCCGGGGGAGTGCTGCGTGGCGCTTTCTAAAACAAAAGTAGATTGACATAGAAGAGCGAAGGGTGGTGTGCTGAGCGTCATGCATCTAGCCGAGCTCAACATCGCCCACATGCGCGCCCCGATCGACAGCCCCGAGCTGGCCGAGTTCGTCGCCGCGCTGGAGCCCATCAACACCCTCGCCGACGGCTATCCCGGATTCGTGTGGCGGATGAAGGAGAGCGACGAGGATCCGACCGCGACCCTCACGCACGACTACGGCGACCACCTGCTGCTCAACTTCTCGGTGTGGGAGTCGCTCGACTCACTGTGGAACTACGTCTACCGCAGCGCCCATCTGGACGTACTGCGCCGCCGCAGGGAGTGGTTCCTGCGGATGGCCGAGCCGTACATGGTGATGTGGTGGATCCCGGAGGGTCACATCCCGAGCCTCGCCGAGGGCATGGAGCGCCTGGAACGCCTCAAGGCCGAGGGGCCCAGCCCCGAGGCGTTCACGTACAAGGACTCCTACGACAGCAGCGAGGCCGCGCACCTGCCCGCCGCGGCCGAGGCCAGGAAGTAGGCCAGGTCCTCCTCCAGGGGCCGGCCCATGGTCGAGAGCCTGACCGGAGACTCGCGCAGCGCCTCGTGCAGGCCGCCGACCGGCACGGGCACCAGCTCGTGCCGGACGGCGAGCAGCTCGGCCTGGTCCCTGACCCGCTCCCCGAACTCACCGGGCAGCAGCGGCACCGCCACCCGCGCCGGAGCCAGCGCGACGCGGCCGTAGGCGGTCAGCGAGTGGTGCGAGACGCCGAGGTGGCGCTCGCGCAGGTCGCCCTCGCTCACCCGCAGCGCCGCCACCGGGCGGCCGCGCAGCACCGCGGCGGCGTTGACCGCCTCACCCGCCGAGACGCCCGAGAAGCCCCACCGGGTGCCGGTGCCGAGATTGCCGGGTCCCTGCGTGACGATCGCCACGTCGGCCTCCAGCACGTGCCTGGCGGCCAGCAGGCCCGTGTGGACGGTCACCGCCTCGACGTCGCCGCCGAACGCCTGACCCACCGTCACCACCCCGGCCAGCCAGTCGATCTCCCGCAATTTCGCGCAGGCCATCGAGAACCAGGCGGGCAGCGCGCCGCCGTCCTGCATCACGTAGGCGACGCGGACGCCCGGGCGTGCCTCGTACAGGCCGCACAGGATCGGCGCCAGGGCCGAGTGCAGGTCGGCGACCACCACCGGCATGCCGTCGACCGAGTCGGCCTCGCGCAGAATCTCGTGGAAGGGCGAGTCCTGCTCGTCGGCGCCGAGCACGGTGGCCTGCAACGGGGTGTAGCGGGCCTTCACCAGGTGCCCGGGTCCCTGCGGATCTTCCGGTAAACGGTTCGGGACTGCCACCACCATGGCGTAACCTCCCGTACCGAGACCCATCGCGAGTGCCGTCGTGTTGAGCAGGACCTCGTCGCCGGGTTCCGGACGGCCCACCAGCAGCGGATAGGCCAGTGCCCGGTACGTCCCGCCGGGTTCGACGCCCGGCTGGTGGTCCCCTCCGGAGACGGCGACGTCCAGTTCCATGGCTCCCGGCCACTCGCGCCGGATCCGCACGACCTCGCCCTTGCGCCATCTGATCACTCGGGCAGGGTAGCGTCGTTGAAGGAGGAGTGAGGCAGGATGTCGCGCCGCAAGACCGAGCGATTGCTGAACCTGGTGATCTGCCTGCTCGCCACCCGCCGCCCGTTGTCGGCCGAGCAGATCCGCCAGGCCGTCCCCGGCTATGACCGGGACGGTGATGAGGCGTTCCAGCGGATGTTCGAGCGCGACAAGAACGAGCTGCGCGAGATCGGCATCCCCATCGACGTGGTGCGCGATCCCTGGGAGGATGAGCCCGGCTACCGCATCGAGCGCCAGTCCTACGAGCTGCCGGAGATCACCCTGGAGGCCGACGAGGCCGCCGTGCTCGGCCTGGCCGCGCAGGTGTGGCAGCGCGCCAGCCTCGCCGAGGCCGCCTCCGGCGCGCTGCTCAAGCTGCGCGCGGGCGGCGTGGCCACCGACGAGACCATCGGCGCCGGGGCGCTGGAGCTGCGCCTCGACACCCGCGACCCGGCCTTTCCCGCGCTGTGGGACGCGGTACGCGACCGGCGCCTGGTGCGCTTCGACTACCGCAGCGCCGGCAGCGAGAGCGTGCGCAGCCGCACGGTCGAGCCCTGGGGCGTGGTCAGCCGCCGGGGCCGCTGGTACCTCGCCGGGTTCGACCGCGGCCGGGACGCGCCGCGCGCCTTCCGGCTCAGCCGCATCACCGGGCAGGTCGCCACGGTCGGGCGGCCGGGCTCGGTCGAGGTGCCGCCCGGCGTCGACCTGCGGGCCATGGTCGGCTTCCCCGAGGAGCCGGTCGAGGGGCGCACGGCCGTCATCCGCGTACGGGAGGGCGCCTGCGAGGGGCTGCGGCAGCTGTCCACGGCCGTACGCGTGGGCTCCGACGGATGGGACGAGGTCGACCTGGGCTTCACCGACCCCGAACGACTGGCCGGCTGGATGGCCAGCCTGGGCGCCGACGTCGAGGTGGTCGAGCCGCCAGACGCCCGCGAGGCCGTCATCCGCCGACTGAAGGGAGCGCTGGCGTGAGTGGATCCGCCGACCGGCTGCCGAGGCTGCTCGCGCTCGTGCCGTACCTGATGTCGCACCCGGGCGCGCAGCTCGGCGAGGTGGCCGGGGTGTTCGGGCTGAGTGAGAAGCAGCTCATCGACGACCTGCAGCTGGTGTGGATGTGCGGGCTGCCGGGGCACACGCCCGGCGACCTGATCGACGTGTCGTGGGACGGCGGCGAGATCCTCATCGACAACGCCGACACCATCGCCCGGCCGCTGCGGCTGGGCATCGACGAGGCCAGCGCGCTGCTGGTCGCGCTGCGCATGCTCGCCGCCATGCCGGAGCTGGCCGAGGTGCCCGGTGACGCGCTGCCCCGGGTGGTCGCCAAGCTGGAGCGGGCCGCGGGGGAGGGCGCGGCGGCCGTCAGCAGCCAGGTCGCGGTCGACGTCGACGCCACCCCCGACGCGCTGCTGCGCGTGCGCGAGGGGCTGACCAGGCGGCGCCGCCTGTCGCTGCGCTACTACGTGCCGGGCCGCGACGAGGTGACGCCGCGCGAGGTCGACCCCATGCGGCTGGTCGTCGTCGACGGCCGCACCTACCTGGAGTGCTGGTGCTACCGGGCCGAGGCGATGCGGCTGTTCCGGCTCGACCGGATGCTCGGCGTCGAGGTGCTCGAGGTGGCCGCCGACCCGCCCGCCGAGGCCGAGCCGATCGACGTGGCGCAGGGCGTGTTCCGGCCCTCGCCCACCGACGAGCTGGTCGAGCTGGAGGTGACCGCCGCCGGGCGCTGGGTGGCCGAGTACTACCCGTGCGAGGAGGTCACCGAGCTGGGCGAGGGGCGGCTGCGGGTGGCGCTGCGGGCCCGCGACGAGGACTGGCTGCTCAAGCTGGCGCTGCGTCTCGGCGACACCGGCAGGGTGCTCTCGCCGCCCGCGATGGCCGAGCGGGTGCGGGAGGAGGCCGAGCGGGCCCTGAGCCGCTACGCTCACCGGACATGACCTGGATCTTCGTGGCGGCCGGGCTCGGCGTCGCCGGGCTGGCAGCGCTGGCGGTCGCGGGTGTACGACTCCTCTCCGCCGCGCGTAGTCTGAGCAGTGAAGTAGCCGGGGCGCGGGCCCAGCTCGAGCCGCGGCGGGCCAGATTGAGGCACCGGGGGGATGAGACCAACCCTCCGGCAGCGTACGATCGTGGCTGAAACAGCAATCGCTCAAAAAGGACGTTTCATGGGAAACCTCGGACCTACTGAGCTTCTGATCATTGCCGGCGTGCTCGTCCTGCTGTTCGGTGCCAAGAAGCTGCCGGAGATGGCCAGGGGCCTCGGCAGGTCGATGCGCATCTTCAAGTCGGAGACGGCCAAGCTGCGCGAAGACGACTACGACGACAGGCCGGCTCCGGTCGACACGGTGACGCAGACGACCGCCCAGCCGCAGCCCGCGCCTCCGCAGCCGATCCACGCCGCGCCCGCGCTGTCGGTGGAGGAGCAGGCTCGCCAGTTGGAGGAGCAGGCGGCCAAGCTGCGCGCCAGTGCCGACAAGAAAGCCTGACCCTGCCCCTCCTCGCACTCCTGGGACTGCTAGATGGCGCTGCTCAAGAAGTCGAGCGGAGAAGGTTCGGCCCGCGATCCCGAGGGCCGCATGCCGCTCATGGATCACCTGCGGGAGTTGCGTAACCGGCTGCTCATCGCGACGATCGCGGTGGTCGTCGGCATCATCATCGGCTGGATCTTCTTCGACCCCGTGTGGGCGATTCTCAAGGCCCCCTACTGCGACACCTTCCAGTCGAAGCAGCTCACGGGCCATTGCAGCCTGACTTACAACGGCATCTTTCAGTCCTTCTTCATCACGCTGAAGGTGTCCGCGATGATCGGCCTGGTGCTGGCCTCGCCGGTCTGGCTCTACCAGATCTGGTCGTTCGTCACGCCGGCGCTCTACCGCAACGAGAAGCGCCACACGGTGGTGTTCCTGGCTCTGGCGATCCCGCTGTTCGCCCTGGGTGCGGTGCTGGCCTACATCATCATGCACACCAGCCTCGGCTTCCTGCTGGGCTTCTCACTCGACGACACGGTCGCCACCATCGCGATCGACGACTATCTCGACTACGTCCTGATCATGATCGCCATCTTCGGGGTGTCCTTCGAGCTGCCGCTCTTCCTGGTGTTCCTCAACGTCATCGGGGCGCTGTCGCACGCGACGGTGGCCAAGCACCGCCGCATGGTCATCTTCATCATGTTCGTGTTCGGCGCCGTGATCACGCCGGGTGGCGATCCCTTCGCGATGATGGCCCTGGCCGCACCCATGATCGTCCTGTTCGCGGCCGCCGAGTTGTTCATGTACCTGCGCGAGCGGCGACTGCCCGCCGGCGAGAACTTCTCAAACCTGTCCGACGATGAGGCGTCACCGCTGGAACAGGATTCCGATGCGGACCGATAGGCGATAAGTTCCGGGCGTGGCCCCCCAACTCGTCCTGCTCGTCAACCCCGCCGCCCGAGGCGGCCGGACGGTGCGCCTGCTCGGACCCGTGGCCCGCCGCCTGCGCGCGGGCGGCGCCGAGGTGTCGGTGATCGTCGGTGACAGCGCGGCCGACGCGCTGGAGCGCGCCTGCGCCGCCGTGGCCGAGCGCCCCGATGCCCTGGTGGCCTTCGGCGGCGACGGCCTGGTCCACCTGGCCGTGCAGGCGGTCGCCGGGACGGACGTGCCGCTCGGGATCATCCCCGCGGGCACCGGCAACGACATCGCCACCTCCTTGGGCGTGCCGCCCAAGGACCCGATCGCGGCTGCCCGTACGGTGCTGCGCGGCCGCTCCCGGCTGGTCGACGCCGCCCGCGTCCGCGCGGGCGGGGCCGACGAGTTGTTCGCCGGGGTGGTGTGCTGTGGGTTCGACTCCCGGGTGAACGAGCGGGCCAACGGGCTCACCTGGCCACCGGGTATGGCCAAGTACCTGCTGGCCACCGTCCAGGAGCTGCGGCGCTTCCGGCCGATCCCCTTCCGCCTCACCTTCGACGATGGCGAGCCGATCGAGCGGGAGGCCATGCTGGTCGCGGTGGGCAACACCTCCTCCTACGGCGCCGGGATGCGGGTCTGCCCCGATGCCCGGCCCGACGACGGGCTGCTCGACGTGATGATCCTGGAGGCGGTGTCCACGGCCGAGTTCGTCCGGGTGTTCCCGAGCGTCTACCGGGGCTCGCACGTCCGTCACGAGGCCGTGTCCGTCAGGCGGGTGCGGAGCGTCCGACTGGAGGCGCCCGACGTGGTGGCCTACGCCGACGGGGAGCGGATCGGTCCGAGCCCTGTCACGTGCGAGATCCAGCCAGGGGCGCTGCGGGTCATCACCTGACCAGAGGTCAGACCCCGACCCGTTGCGGGGCGGGCGGATCGGCGGGCAGCGCGGGGCTGGTCCTGAGGAACACGGCGAGCAGCACGGCGACGGCCATCACGCCCGCCGCCGACAGGAACACCACGTGCACACCGGACAGCAGCGCGCCCACCACCCGCTCACGCGCCTCCGGCGGCACCGCCCTCGCCAGGCTCCCGGCCCGGGTCCCGGGCGGCAGGTGTGACTCGGTGGTCCGGTTCAGCAGGATGCCGAACGTGGCCGTGCCCAGCGCCGAGCCGAGCACCTGGACGAAGCGGATGGACGTGGTGGCAACGCCGAGCTGGGAGCGCGGTGCCGAGTTCTGCACCAGCATGACGACGATGCCCAGCACCATGCCGAACCCGACACCCATCACGAACAGGTCGAAGCGCAGCGTCCAGGCGGACGTGGCCGTCTCCAGGCGGCTCAGCAGCACCATCGCGGCCGTCACGCAGGCCATGCCCGCGATCAGGAACGGCTTGGTGTCGCGACCGCGCCCGATGAGCACGCCGGAGATCGTGCCCGACACGACCATGCCGATCGCCATCGGGATGAGGTACAGCCCCGAATCGGTGGCTTTGACGCCGGCCACCACCTGCAGGTAGATGACCGTGTAGAAGATGCCGCCCGCCATGCCGAGGCCGGTCAGGAGCTGCAGCGGCAGGGCGATCCTGAGCGTCGGGTGGCGGAACATGGACAAGGGCAGGATCGGCTCCGCCGCGGTGAGCTGGCGCCAGGCGAACGCGGCGAACAGCACCACGTCCAGGCCGGTGAGCGCCACTATCGTGGCCGAGTCCCAGGCGTAGATCTTGCCGCCCCACTCGACGATCAGCAGCAGCAGGCAGGCCGCCATCGCGATCAGAGCCGCTCCTGGATAGTCGATGCGGTGGCGCAGCCCGCCGTCGCCGAGCCGGATCGCGATGGCGGCCGACACCAGGACGAACAGGCCGACCGGCAGGTTGAGATAGAAGATCCAGCGCCAGGTGGCGTGGTCGGTGAACACGCCGCCCAGCAGTGGGCCCGCCACCAGGCCGAGCCCCGCGATGAGGCCGCCCGCGCCGCCCGCCGAGGCCCGCTGCTGGGGCGGGGTGAGATGGGCGGCGACGATCATCGTGACGCTCATCAGGCCGCCGCCGCCGAGCCCCTGCACCGCGCGGAAGGCGATCAGCTGCCCCATGTCCTGAGCCAGCGCGCACAGTGCGGATCCGGCCAGGAACAGGCCCACGGCGCCCAGATAGACGTGCTTGGCGCCGTAGACGTCGCACAGCTTGCCGTAGAGGGGCAGGGCGGCGGTGGCGGCCAGGGAGTAGGCGGTGACCAGCCAGGGCAGCCGCTCCAGACCGTGGACGGGGTCGAGCTCGCGGACGATCGACCATGACGCGGTCGCGACGATGTTCTGGTCCAGCACGGCCAGGATGAGCGTGAGAAGCACGCCGATCATGGCGATCCGTTTCTGCGCTTGGGTCATATTTATAGACTGAGTCAAAATTTAGACCAAGTCAATTCAGTTAGGATGGGCGCTGTGGAAGAGGGGTTGCGCGAGCGCAAGAAACGGGAGACCCGGCAGAAGATCCACAACACCGCGATGGAGCTGTTCACCCAGCGCGGATTCGCCGAGGTGTCGGTCCTGGAGATCGCCGAGCGCGCGGGTGTCTCCAAGATGACCGTCTTCAACTACTTCTCCACGAAAGAGGACATCGTCCTCGACGTGATGGGGGAAGGCTTCAGCGACATCGCCCAGATGGTGAGCGGCCGGCGGCCGGGTGAGTCGCTGGTCGAGGGGGCCCGCCGCGAGTTCCTGGAGCGGCTGGCCCGCCACGCCCCCGAGACCGGGCTCGACGACAGTCCGGCCTACACGGCGCAGCTGCAGCTGTTCAGGAAGACGCCCTCGCTGGCGGCCAGGCTGCTGATGTTCCACATCGCGGCCGAGGGGGCGATGGCCGAGGCCATCGAGCGGGAGCGACCCGGCGACCCACGCGCGCCGTTCGCCGCCGGGCAGCTCTACGCCCTGCTGCGGACCCTGCAGGTGCAGAACACCCGGCGCATCCACCACGGGCAGAGCGCCGGGGAGGCATACCCCGACGCGGTCGCGGCCGCCAACGCCGGTTTCGACCTGCTGCGCGGGGGCCTGGGCGACTATCTGGCGGGCTAGCCGGGACGGACCGGAATAGCGATTTCGGTAGGGTGACGGGTATGACGAGTCCAGCGGAGCGGTACGCGGCCTTCCGCGAGAAGTACGGGGACGACGGAGCCGCACTCGGATCGTTCCGGGGCCTCTACGACTTCGAGCTCGACGACTTCCAGGTCGACGGCTGCCGCGCTCTGGAGGCGGGCGACGGGGTGCTGGTCGCCGCCCCCACCGGGTCCGGCAAGACGGTCGTCGGCGAGTTCGCCGTCCACCTGGCCCTGGAGCAGGGGCGTAAGTGCTTCTACACCACTCCGATCAAGGCGCTGTCCAACCAGAAGTACAACGACCTCGTCAAGCGCTACGGCACGGCCAAGGTCGGGCTGCTGACCGGCGACAACAGCGTCAACGGCGAGGCCCCGATCGTCGTCATGACCACCGAGGTGCTGCGCAACATGCTCTACGCCGGCTCGGCCACCTTGGCCGGACTGGGTTACGTGGTCATGGACGAGGTCCACTACCTGGCCGACCGCTTCCGCGGCGCGGTCTGGGAAGAGGTCATCATCCACCTGCCCGAGTCGGTCCGGCTGGCGGCGCTGTCGGCGACGGTCAGCAACGCCGAGGAGTTCGGCGAGTGGCTGGGCGAGGTACGCGGCGACACCACGGTCATCGTCGACGAGCACCGGCCGGTGCCGCTGTGGCAGCACCTGATGATCGGCAATCGCGTCTACGACCTGTTCATGAACGACGAGCTGACGCCGCGCCTCAACCCCACGCTGATGCGGGTCACCCGTGAGACCGAGCGGCTGACCGCCGGGCGCGGCAGGCGCGGCTACGGCCGGCCGCAGCGTTCCCGCCCGCCGGACCGCGCCCAGGTGATCGAGAAGCTCGACTCCGAGGGGCTGCTGCCCGCGATCACGTTCATCTTCTCCCGCGCCGGCTGTGCCGCGGCCGTCCTGCAGTGCCTGCACGCCGGCATCCGGCTCACCGACGAGCGGGAGCGGCACGAGATCCGGCAACTCGTCGACGAGCGCACCGCGCACCTGCCCGACGAGGACCTGTCCGTGCTCGGCTACCTGGAGTGGCGCGACTGCCTGGAGCGCGGCCTGGCCGCCCACCACGCGGGCATGCTGCCGGCCTTCAAGGAGGTCGTCGAGGAGCTGTTCACCCGCGGCCTGGTCAAGGCGGTCTTCGCCACCGAGACGCTGGCGCTCGGCATCAACATGCCCGCCCGCAGCGTGGTCATCGAGAAGCTCGACAAGTGGAACGGCGAGACGCACGCCGACCTCACCCCCGGCGAATACACCCAGCTCACCGGCCGGGCCGGGCGACGGGGCATCGACGTCGAAGGCCACGCCGTGGTGCTCTGGCAGCCCGGCATGGATCCGTTGTCGGTCGCCGGGCTCGCGGGCACCCGCACCTACCCGCTGCGCTCCAGCTTCCAGCCCTCGTACAACATGGCCGTCAATCTGGTCGGTCAGTTCGGCCGCGAGCGCGCCCGCACGCTGCTGGAGGAGTCCTTCGCCCAGTTCCAGGCCGACCGGGCGGTCGTCGGGCTGGCCAAGCAACTGCGCAAGCACGAGGAGGCGCTGGAGGGCTACCGGGAGGCGATGACCTGCCACCTGGGCGACTTCCCCGAATACGCGGCGCTGCGGCGCCGCCTGACCGACCGCGAGGCCGAGCTGTCCAAGCAGCGCGGCGCCGCGCGCCGGGCCGCGGCCGTCAAGTCGCTGGAGGCGCTGCAGCCCGGCGACGTCATCCGCGTGCCGGGCGGGCGCCGGGCCGGGCTCGCGATCGTGCTCGACCCGGGCCGCAACCCGCGCGGCGCCGGCCCCAGCCCGCTGGTCCTGACGATCGGCAAGCAGGTCAAGAAGCTCGACCCGGCCGACTTCCCCGTCCCGGTCGAGCCGATCGAGAAGCTGCGCATCCCGAAGAACTTCAACGGTCGCTCGCCGAAGGAGCGCGCCAACCTCGTCTCCACGCTGCTGGCCAAGATCGGCGACCGCGACCTGGGCAAGCCCACCAGGGCTCGCGACCACGCCGTCGAGGACGACGAGATCAACGAGCTGCGCCGGCGGATCCGCCAGCACCCGTGCCACGGCTGCGACGAGCGGGAGGACCACGCCCGCTGGGCCGAGCGCTACTACAAGCTGCATCGTGAGACCGACGGGCTGCGGCGGCGCGTCGAGGGCCGCTCGCACGTCATCTCCCGCACCTTCGACCGGATCTGCTCGGTGCTGGAGCAGCTCGGCTACCTGCACGAGGAGGCCGTCACCGACGAGGGCCGCCGCCTGGGCCGCCTCTACACAGAGCTCGACCTGCTGACCGCCGAGTGCCTGCGCAGCGGGCTGTGGGAGCAACTGGAGCCCGCGGAGCTGGCGGCGTGCGTGTCGGCACTCGTCTTCGAGTCGCGCAACGCCGACGACGCCCGCCGCCCCAAGATCCCCGCCGGGCGGGCGCAGGACGCGCTGACGGCCATGATGCGGCTCTGGGGCGAGCTGGAGGGCATCGAGTCCGACCACGGGCTGTCCACGATCCGCGAGCCCGACCTGGGGTTCGCGTGGGCGGCGTTCCGCTGGACCAAGGGGCACAGCCTGGACGCGGTGCTCATGGACGGCATCAACGGCAACGAGCTGGCGGCGGGCGACTTCGTGCGCTGGGTGAAGCAGCTGATGGACCTGCTCGGCCAGCTGGGGCATGCCGCCCCCCAGGGGAGCAAGATCAAGCAGACCGCGGCCAAAGCCATGGACGCCATGCGCCGGGGGGTTGTCGCGTATTCGTCCTTGTCTTGATCCGCTGCGGCTCTGTCTGTAGGGATAAGAGCGCTGTTTTCCTGCTTTACGGCAGAGCACGGTGGGCCCCACCCGCCCTACGGGGCGGGCCCCCGTCCAGGGGCACGCTCCTGCGGTTTACGGGGCCGGGCGCCGTTACGTGCGTCCTGTGGGCCGGGGTCTTCCCCGGCCGACTGACCGTCCGGTCAAGGTGATGTGGTGGGCTGTATACGCAACGTCACCATGTAGTCAGTTTCCGGGCGATTCGGTATGGAAATGCCCAGGTCGAAGCGGGTTTTTACAAGCCGGAGGTCGCCATGTTCGCTCTCATCGCCGCGGTGCTGTTCGTGCTCGCGCTGATCTTCGAGATCGCCAACCTCGCCGTGGGCGGCGTGCTCACGGCCACCACTCTCACCACTGCCGGACTGCTCTGCGTCGCGCTGCACCTGATGGGGCTGGGGGCAGCCTGGAAGCCCCTCAAGCGGTAGCCGGAACTCATGGAGCCGCGTGCGGGGCCTCCCGTGCGCGGCTCTGTCACGTCAGGGGCACTGCTTCTGTTACGCCAGGTCGAAGCGGACCTCTCGGGTGGCCGGATCGGCCTGGGTCAGGCGTACCGAGACCTGCTCGCCCAGGGGGAGCGGGCCGTCGCAGCGGGCGATCACGGCCGGGTCGGCGATCTGGACCTGGCCGCCCTCGCGGCGCTCGTCGACGTCGATCACCATCGCGTCGAACGCCTGGCCGACGCGATCGCGCAACAGGAACGCCTCCACCAGGTCCACGCAGGCGCGCTCCACCGCGCCCGCGCGGCGGCCGGTCCCGGCCATGATGTCCGGCAGGCCCGTCAGCGCCTCCGCCACGTCCTGCGGCACTGGCTCGCCCGCGGCGATCGCCAGGCAGATCTCCGTCGCGTAGCGGTCGACCAGGCGCCGCAGCGGCGCCGTGACGTGCGCGTACGGCGCGGCCACCGCGGCGTGCTCGGCCAGCTTCGGCGGCTCCCCGTTGAAGGCCACGTAGCCGGCCCCGCGCAGCAGCACCCTCGACTCGTGCAGGAACGCCGCCTGCTGCGCGTTCTTCGGATCCAGGTCGTGGACCACGTCGCCGTAGGAGGCGCCGGCGGGCCACGGGACGCCCAGCGCGTCGGCCACCCGGCGTACCTTCTGCAGGTCGCCGGAGCGCGGCGCCGGGAGCACGCGCAGCACGCCGATCTCCGCGTCGAGCATCATCGAGGCCGCCGCCATGCCGGTGAGCAGGGAGATCTGCGCGTTCCACGCCTCGGCGGGCAGCGGCAGCCGGTATTCGAGCCGGTAGCCGTCGCCGTCCGGCACCACCTCCTGCTCCGGGGTGGGCAGGGTGACGCCGCCGCGCTCGCGTTCGAGTTCCAGTCGCAGCCTGCCGATCTCGGCCAGCAGACCGAGCGTGCCGCCGGCGGTGTCAGTGTCGATCGCCGCCTGCACGTAGGCGTAGTCGAGCCGCTCGCGGCTGCGTACCAGGGCCCGTTGTACGTCGGCGCCGACCGTGCGGCCCTCCGCGTCCAGGTCGATCCGCCACACGGCGGCCGGGCGGGTCACGCCGGGCAGCAGGCTGGCCGCGTCCTCCGACAGCACCTTCGGGTGCAGCGGCACCTTGCTCGCGGGCAGGTAGACGGTCTCGCCCCGGGTGCGCGCCTCGGCGTCGATCGCGCCGCCCGGCCGCACGAACGCGCCGACGTCGGCGATCGCGTACCAGACGCGGTAGCCGCCGCGTAGCCGCTCGAGGTGGACGGCCTGGTCGAGGTCCATCGAGCCGAGCGGGTCGATGGTGACGAACGGCAGCTCCGTCATGTCCTTGCCGCCGAACCTGGGCACCGACGCCACCCAGTCGGCCTCGTCCAGCACGGCTCTCGGGAACTCGCCGGGCAGCCGCTGCTCTCGCCGGATCCGCTCGAACCCGTCGTCGAGGCGGGCGGGGACGTCGCTGGGTACCCGGATGTTCGTCACAAGAGCAACCTATCGTCACAAGCTCCTCGGCCTGATCCGCTCCCGTTTCTCGGCCTGATCAGTGTGCGTGGCGTCAGGCGGGGCGTCTTGGCGAGGCCGTGGAGCCGATGCGCGGTCATGCCTTGCCGAGCGCCTCCAGCAGGCGGTTGAGGGGGGTGTCGAGGCCGTACTGGTCGGCCAGGCGTACGAGGGAGTCCGGGTCGCGGGGCTTCTGCGGGAGCGTCAGGTCGGTCTCGGGCAGCGGCGCGTCCGAGGCGACCGCCACCACGGCGGGGGCCACCCGCAGGTAGTCGCGGGCGGCGGCCAGCTTGGTGCGGCTGCCCGCCGGGAAGCCGTCCGTGGCGCCCGCTTCGAGGGCCTCGAGCAGCGCGCCGAGCGAGCCGAACCGGGTGATGAGCGCGGCCGCCGTCTTCTCGCCGACGCCCGCCACGCCCGGCAGGCCGTCGCTGGGATCGCCACGCAGGGTCGCGAAGTCGGCATAGGTGCGGCCGGGAATGCCGTACTTGTCCGCCACGAACGCCTCGTCGACCGTCTGCAGGTTGCGGATGCCCCGCACGGTGTAGAGAACGCGCACCGGGCGGGCGTCGTCGACCAGCTGGAACAGGTCGCGGTCGCCCGTCACGATGTCGACCGCCCCGCCGGCGCGATGGGTCAGCGTGCCGATCACGTCGTCGGCCTCGTAGCCGGGCGCCTCCAGCCGGGCGATGCCGACCGCGTCGAGCACCTGCTCGATGACCGCGATCTGCGGCACCAGCGCCGCGGGCACCTCCTCCACGTCGCCGTGGGCGACCCGGTGCGCCTTGTACGTCGGGATGGCGGCCACCCGGAAGGCGGGGCGCCAGTCGGCGTCCATCGTGGCGACCAGCTCGGTGGGGGAGTGATGGCGCACGAGGGTGGCGATCATGTCGATGAGGCCGCGCACCGCGTTCACCGGCGAGCCGTCGGGCGCGGTGATCGACTCCGGGATGCCGTAGAAGGCGCGGAAGTACAGCGACGGGGTGTCGAGAAGCATCAGCACCCGCCTATGGTCGCACCCCCGCAGGTCGGCCGCCCACTCCCAGCCCGGACTTCCCCCGCTCAGCTCTCGCCCTGCCCTCCGCCCAGTCCCACCGCGAGGAGGCAGGCGTCGTCCTCCGGGTTGGGGCCGCCGATGCCGGCCAGCAGCCGGTCCAGCCCGGCGTCCAGGTCGCGGCCCGGCAGCTCGCAGGCGGCAGCCGTGGCCAGCGCCAGGCCCTCGTCGATGTCGCGGGTGCGCCGCTCCACCAGCCCGTCCGTGAACAGCAGCAGCACGTCCCCGTCGCGCAGCCGCGTGGTGGCCAGCCCGTACGGCTGGTCGGTGGCGCCGAGCAGGACGCCCTTGGGCTGGCCCAGCGGGCCCGCCACGCCGTCGCGGACCAGGATCGGCGCCAGGTTGCCCGCCTGGCTCCAGGTGAAGACCCGGCTCGCGGTGTCGAGGTGGCCGATCACCGCGGTCGCCGTGGTCTCGTGCAGCCGGTGCATGACCAGCTCGTTCAGCCAGGCCAGCAGCTGGTTCGGCGGCTCGCCGGTCATCGTCAGGCCGATGAGGGCGTGGCGGAGCTGCGCCATGTGCGCGATGGCGGGCAGGCCGTGCCCCGAGACGTCGCCGATCGCCAGCAGCACCCGGCCGTCGGGCAGCGCCGCGGCCTCGAACCAGTCGCCGCCCAGGTTCGAGGTCTTCTCGGCCGGTACGTAGCGGACCGCGATCCGGGTGCACGGCAGATCGAGGCAGCCGACCGGCTCGGGCAGGATCGCCTCGCGCAGCGCCAGCATCACGTGGCGCTCCTCGGCCGCCTTCTCGCGGGCCTCCAGCAGCTGACGGCGCGACTCCGACATGATGCGCTCGGCGCGGCGGCGGCCGGTGATGTCCTGGACCACGCCGTGCACGCCCTCCGGGCCGCCGGGCGCCATCAGCGGCTCCAGCACGACCCGTACGTTGCGCAGCTCGCCGCCCCGCCGGATGCGGAACTCGGCCTGCACCGGCTCCACGCCCTGCACGACGCTCCACAGGAGTTGGTCGAGCGCGCCCAGATCGCCGGGCTCGACGTGCGCCGCCAGGTCGGGCAGGCGGATCGGCCCGTCCTCCCGGTCCCGCCCGAAGATCAGGTAGACGTGGTCGGACCAGGTGGCCACCCCGGTGTGGAGGTTCCATTCGGCCCAGCCCATGTTGCCGAGGCGTTCGGCGTGCGCCAGGCGTACGGCGAGCATCTCGGCGTCGCGCTCGGCCGCGGGCGGCTCCGCGAGTCGCCGGACCAGGTCGGCCGCACTCATCGGGCGGCGCTGGTGGTTACCCCAGACGTCGACCATGAGCCTCTCTCTCGAAACGCGGGTGGAAGGGGACAATTGACACCACAGTACGTGATCGTCTATGGGCGGAGTGTAGCCATGGCTTACCGCGTTGTGAGAGCTTTTCGCGGATTTTAGGAGGAGCGGTCCGAGTAGATTGTGCCTGTGACGTCATCAGACTTGTATCCCGTGTCCCGGCTGGCCGCCGTCCAGGAGGCCACCGCGAAGTCCGGCCTCGACGCCCTTTTGCTCACCCCGGGCCCCGACCTGCGCTATGTGAGCGGCTACGACGCCAAGCCGCTCGAACGGCTGACCTGCCTGGTGGTTCCCGCCGCCGGCGAGCCCTACATGATGGTGCCCCGGCTCGAACTGCCCGCCGCGCAGGCGTCGCCCGCCTCGCGGCTCGGCCTGGACTTCGTGGCATGGGACGAGACCGACGACCCCTATCGCATCGCCGCCTCGCGGCTCGGCCGGGTGGCCAAGGTGGGCCTGGCCGACCGGATGTGGGCGATGGCGTCGCTGCGCTTCAGCGAGGCCATGCCGGAGACCGAGCAGACACTGGCCGGGAGCGTGCTGCGCGAGCTGCGGATGCGCAAGTCGCCGGCCGAGGTGGCCGCGCTGCGCGAGGCGGGGGAGGCGATCGACTCGGTGCACCGGCGGGTGCCGGAGTTCCTGCGGGCCGGGCGCACCGAGCGCGAGGTCGGCCGGGACATCGCCGAGGCGATCCTGGCCGCCGGGCACGAGACGGTCGACTTCGTCATCGTCGCCTCGGGCCCCAACGGCGCCAGCCCGCACCACGAGGTGTCCGACCGGGTGATCCAGGCGGGCGAGCCGGTCGTGGTCGACATCGGCGGGCAGTTCCACAGCGGCTACTGCTCCGACTCCACCCGCACCTACTCCGTGGGCTCGCCGCCGGCCGACTTCGCCGAGTACTACGAAGTACTGCGCCGGGCCCAGGACGCCGCCTGTGCCGCCGTACGGCCGGGCGTGCCGTGCGAGTCGATCGACGCGGCGGCCCGCGACCTGATCGCCGAGGCGGGTTATGGCGACTACTTCATCCATCGCACCGGGCACGGGATCGGCGTGGAGACGCACGAGGAGCCGTACATCGTGGCCGGCAACGCCGAGCCGATGGAGCCGGGCTTCGCCTTCTCCGTCGAGCCGGGCATCTACCTGCCCGACCGGCACGGTGCGCGCATCGAGGACATCGTGGTGTGCACCGAGACGGGCGGCGAGCGGCTGAACGTCACCTCCCGCGAACTGGTGATCGTCTGACCGTCCGGCCTCGACCATGCCCTCTGGGGTCGTCCGGGTTCGGATTCGAAAGGGAAAACAGTTATCGCCCCTTCGCTGCACGTTTGCGGCGAACGAGGGGTATCAGGAGCCGCCGGGTTGAGGGGTGGGCTGACAAGGGACGGAAAGAGGGGCTGGCTGACAAGTGGCGGAAAGGATGGCTGACAGGGCGGCCCGAACGGTGGATGCTGAACACGGTGGATGACATGGGGGTGACAGTGCGGCGTGACTGTGGGGGGTGATGCGGCCGTGTCCTTGCCTTGATCAAATGTGGGTGATCATGTGAAAATTCGCCAGTAGCGGCAGAATGCCGGTTTGGGGGGTCGTCGCCCATGATCCGCATGCCGATCGAGCGGCTCTAGGATGCCGGACGACGAGTTGAAGGAAGCGTACGAGCTGGGCCTGGCGTGCGCGCTCGCCGCGGAGTGCGGCAGGGATCTACGTCGTTGCGCCCAGATGTACGGCGGGCTGTTCCCGCCGGCGGCCTTCGACTCCGACTTCTACACCGCGCTGGCGCTGACCGGCGCCTTCAGCGCTCCCTGGGCCACGTCCGAAGCGCTCAAGATCGTCAACCGGACGTCGCTGTGGGTCTCGGCCGTCGACCGTCTGGTGGACCACACGACGACGACGCGTTCTCAGGTGGAGGCCCTGGCCCGCGACTGTCTGGCCGTGGCCGACGGCGCGGCGCCGCGGGCCGCGGTCTCCCGCTTCCTGGCCGACCTGCGCGACGAGCTGGCGACGGTCAAGGACTTCGAGGTCCTGCACCCGCTCTGGCGGGACCAGCTGGGCGGCATGTTCGAGGCGATGGCCAGGGCGTGGGTGTGGCGCGACACCCGGGCCGTCCCCACCTTCGCCCGTTATCTGGACAACGCCGACAGCCGGGGGTCCTGCTTCGTGGACCTGTCGCACTGGATCTACGCGGGCGACGAGTGGGCCAGACGTCATCTGGAGGAACTGCGGGCCGTCAGCGCGCATGTGCAGCGCTATCTGCACCTGCTGGGCGATCTGGCCTCCTACCGCAGGGACGTCAGCTGGGGCGACCTGAACGTACTGATGCTCGGCGTCAGCCATGCCGAGGTCGCGGACGCGATGGGGGAGCTGGCGCGCGAGGCGCTGGAGTTGCTCAAGCCGGTACACGAACGCAGTCCGCGCACGGCCGCCTACCTACGGCGACAGATCGGGTTCAACGCCGGTTTGCACGGTATTTCCGGCTAGGCCCTCTGAAGCCGTTACGGTCTCGCAACCTCCCATGACAAGGACCTTTACCCTTCGGTGAAACGGAGGCGAATAACTGGTCTAGATGCGACAAACCATGACATATTGATTCCTGAGGATGATTGTGGCTTGAGTGGAATATGTGGCGTTGCTAGGGTGTCTCGATGCCAGGCACGTGGTTCGACCTTTTCTCTGCGCCTTGACAGGTTCTACTGACCACGGCTCCTCAGGGCGGATTTGTGCATGCGCGGCACGGCCGCGGAGGGATGTACAGGCGGTGCTGGATGGACTTCGGTCGCTCTGATCGATGGCGGTTGCCGACCGCGATCAAGATTCTGATCGCGGGCGGGTTCGGCGTGGGCAAGACCACCATGGTGGGCGCGGTCTCCGAGACCCGTCCCCTGCGGACGGAAGAAGCGCTCACGCATATCGGCGTGGACATCGACGACCTGTCGGGCGTCGAGGCCAAGCCGACCACCACCGTGGCGATGGACTTCGGCCGGATCACGATCCGCGACGACTACATGCTGTACCTGTTCGGCACGCCCGGCCAGGAACGCTTCTGGTTCGTCTGGGACGAGTTGGCGATGGGCGCGCTCGGGGCGGTGGTCCTGGCCGACACACGGCGGCTGGCCGACTCCTTCCCGGCCATCGACTACTTCGAGCGGCGCGGGCAGCCGTTCGTGGTGGCGCTCAACTGCTTCGACGGCGCGCGCCCCTTCACGGTCGGCGAGGTACGGATGGCGCTCGGCCTCGAACCGGAGATCCCGATCGTGCGCTGCGACGCCCGCAGGAAGGATTCCGGCCGGGAAGTGCTCATCACGCTGGTCGAGCACGCCATGCGCCAGGGAGCCACCCCGGTCGGGACCATGTCGTGACCATCACCGGCTACCTTTGACCGATGGAGGAGATCGACCGCCAGATCGTCACGCTGCTCGCCAGGGACGGCCGGATGAGCTTCACGGATCTGGCCAGGGAGACCGGGCTCTCGGTCTCGGCGGTGCACCAGCGGGTGCGCCGGCTGGAGAAGCGCGGAGTCGTACGCGGTTACGCCGCGATCATCGACTATGACGCGATCGGGCTGCCGATGACCGCGTTCGTGTCCATCAAGCCGATCGACCCCGCGGCCCCCGACGACGCGCCTGAGCGGCTGGCCCACCTGGCCGAGATCGAGGCGTGCCACAGCGTGGCGGGCGACGAGAGCTACATCCTCAAGGTGCGCGTCGCCACGCCGCTGGCGCTGGAGGAGCTGCTGCAGCACATCCGCGCGTCGGCGAACGTCTCCACGCGCACCACTGTCGTGCTGAGCACCCCCTACGAGCACCGGCCGCCCGAGGTGGCGGGCGACGGCGCCGGCGAGCCGGCGCCCACTCCGGCTCCCCCCGCTTGACGACGTAGTCTGCGACATCGTCCACTGTTCGGCATTGCCGAACTGCGCTACGGTGTGGGCGTGGGAGAGACTATCCAGTCCGTCGAACGGGCCGCCGGCATCCTGAGGCTGCTCGCCTCCGGCCCGCGCGAACTGGGCGTGGCCGAGCTGGCCCGCGCGATGGGCCTGCCCAAGGGCACCCTGCACGGCATCCTGCGCACGCTCGTCCATGTCGGCTTCGTCGAGCAGGACGCCGCCACGGGCCGTTACCGGCTCGGCGGCACGCTGCTGCACCTGGGCAGCAGCTACCTCGACGTCAACGTGCTGCGCACCCGCTCGCTCAACTGGGCCGACGCGCTGGCCGGGCGCAGCAGGGAGAGCGTGTGGATCGGCACCGCGCACGAGGGCGGCGTCCTGGTGGTCCACCATGTGTTCAGGCCCGACGACAGTATGCAGGTCCTGCAGGTCGGCACGCTGCTGCCCGCGCACGCGACCGCGCTGGGCAAGGTCCTCCTGGCGTACGACCCGTACGGCGACGCCGCGGCAGGTGGCGAGCCCGCCGCCGAGGGGTTGGCCGCCTTCACCCCCAAGACCCTCACCGGCGCCGACGACCTCGCCAAGGAGCTGGAGCTGGTCCGCGGCCGTGGGTGGGCCTGCGACGTGGAGGAGCTGGTCGAGGGCGAGGTCTCCATAGCCGCTCCCATCCGGGACGCGCGCGGCGTCACCGTCGGCGCCATCGGCGTCAGGGGCGCGGTCGAGCGGCTGGCCGAGGGCGGCGAGCCGAGCATCACGATCGTCTCCTACGTCCGCGACGCCGCCCGCGCCATCACCCGCGACCTGAGCCGGTGACGTGTTGACACGCCCGGCCCGGCCGCAGCTAGGATTTGACAACCGTTCGGCAATGCCGAACACATCGAAGTGAGGAAGCCGTGCCTGGACCGCATTACGTCGCCGCCATCGACCAGGGCACCACGTCGAGCAGGTGCATGGTGTTCGACCAGGACGGCCGGATCGTCTCGGTGGCGCAGCGGGAGCACCGGCAGATCTTCCCCCGGCCCGGCTGGGTCGAGCACGATGCCGCCGAGATCTGGGACGCCGTCCAGGGCGTGGTGGCCGAGGCCGTCACCGGCAGCGGCATCGACTTCGGCCAGCTCGTCGCCCTCGGCATCACCAACCAGCGCGAGACCACCGTCCTGTGGGACCGCCACACCGGGCGCCCCGTGGCCAACGCGATCGTCTGGCAGGACACCCGTACCGACGCCCTGGTCCGGTCCCTGGCCGGGCACGAGCAGCTGTTCCGCGAGCGGGCCGGGCTGCCGCTGGCCACCTACTTCGCCGGGCCGAAGATCCGGTGGCTGCTCGACGAGACCCCCGGCCTGCGGGAGCGGGCCGAGCGCGGCGACGTGCTGTTCGGCACCGTCGACAGCTGGCTGATCTGGCGGCTGACCGGTCGCCACGTCACCGACGTCACCAACGCCAGCCGGACGATGCTGATGAACGTCCGCACCCTGAGCTGGGACGACGAGCTGCTCGCCGCGCTCGGCGTGCCACGCGCGATGTTGCCGGAGATCCGCCCCTCCGCCGAGGTCTACGGCACCACTGACGACGGCGTGCCGGTGGCGGCGGCGCTGGGGGACCAGCAGGCGGCCCTGTTCGGCCAGACGTGCTTCGGCCCGGGCGAGACCAAGAGCACCTACGGCTCCGGCAGCTTCCTGCTGATGAACACCGGCACCGAGCCCGTCGCCTCCAAGCACGGGCTGCTCACCACCGTCGGCTACCAGATCGGCGACGCCCCCGCCACGTACGCGCTGGAGGGCTCGATCGCCGTCACCGGCTCGCTCGTGCAGTGGCTGCGCGACAACCTCGGCCTGATCTCCACCGCCGCCGAGATCGAGACCCTCGCGGGCACCGTCGAGGACAACGGCGGCTGCTACTTCGTTCCCGCGTTCTCCGGCCTGTTCGCCCCTCACTGGCGTTCCGACGCGCGCGGGATCATCGCCGGGCTGACCGGGTTCGTCACCAAGGGGCACATCGCGCGGGCCGTGCTGGAGGCGACCGCCTGGCAGACGCGCGAGGTGGTCGACGCGATGAACGCCGACGCCGGGCTCGCGCTCACCTCACTGCGCGCCGACGGCGGCATGACCGCCAACAACCTGCTCATGCAGATCCTGGCCGACGTGCTCGCGGTGCCGGTGGTACGGCCGATGGTGTCGGAGACCACCTGCCTGGGCGCCGCCTACGCGGCCGGGCTGGCCACCGGCTACTGGCCCGATACCGACAGCCTGCGGGCCAACTGGCACAAGGCGGCCGAGTGGCGGCCGAAGATCGGCCAGGACGTCCGCGACCGCGAATACCGCAACTGGCGCAAGGCCATCGACCGCAGCCTCGACTGGAGCACGCCATGACCACGACCGCCTCCCGCGCCGAGACCCGCGAGGAGCTGTCCAGGGGCACCTACGACCTGCTGGTCATCGGCGGCGGCATCCTCGGGACCTCCGTCACCTGGATGGCCGCCCAGGCGGGCCTGCGGGTCGCCATGGTCGACGGCGGCGACTTCGCCGGGGCCACCTCCAGCGCCTCCTCCAAGCTCGTCCACGGCGGCCTGCGCTACCTGCAGACGGGCAATGTCAAGCTGGTCGCCGAGAACCACCGCGAACGCCGGGCGCTGGCCGGCGACATCGCCCCCCACCTGGTCAAGCCGCTCTCCTTCGTGGTGCCGGTCTACCGGGGCGGCCCGCACGGCGCCGCCAAGCTGGGCGCGGGGGTGTTCCTCTACTCGGCGCTGTCGGTGTTCGGCGACGGGCTCGGCCGGGTCATCACCCCGCACCAGGCGCTGGCCAGAGTGCCCGCGCTCCGCTCCGAGGGGCTGCGCGCCGCCGCCGTCTACGGCGACCACCAGATGAACGACAGCCGGGTCGCGGTGATGACCGTGCGCGCCGCCGTCGACGCGGGCGCGGTCGTGCTCAACCACGCCGAGGTCGTCGGCCTGCGCGAGAGCGGCGGCACGGTCTCGGGAGCGGAACTGCGCGACCGGCTCGACGGTACGGAGTTCGGCGTAGGAGCCGGCCTCGTGCTGAACGCCACCGGCCCGTGGGTGGACCACCTGCGGCGCATGGAGGACCCCGGGGCCGCGCCGAGCATCCGCCTGTCGAAGGGCGCCCACCTGGTCATGCGCCGCCACGAGCCGTGGAAGGCGGCCCTGACCACCCCGATCGACAAATACCGCGTGTCCTTCGCCATCCCGTGGGAGGACCACCTGCTGCTCGGCACCACCGACGAGGCCTACGAGGGCGACCCCGCCGATGTACGCGCCACCGACGCCGATGTGGCCCAGATCCTCGACGAGGCGGGGCACGCCGTACGCGAGTCGCAACTGCGGCGCGAGGACATCACCTACGCCTTCGCCGGGCTGCGCGTGCTGCCGGGCGGCCCCGGCGGCGTGTCGTCGGCCAAGCGGGAGACGGTGCTCAGCCGGGGCAAGGGCGGCATGCTGTCGGTGGCGGGCGGCAAGTGGACCACCTACCGGCACATCGGCAAGCTCGTCCTGGACATGCTCGCCCACCTGCCGGGCCACCCGCTCGGCGACGACCTCGCGGCCATCCTGCCCGCCATGCCGCTGCCCGGCCTGGCCAGCCCGGACGCCGTCGCGATGCGCCTGTGGACCGACCGCGAGCCGGGCACCCGGATGGACCCGCTGGTGGCCCGCCATCTCGCCTCGCACTACGGCTCGATCGCGTTCGACCTGGCCCGGCTCATCCGCGACACGCCCGCGCTGGGCGAGCGGATCCATCCGGACGGGCCGGACATCTGGGCGCAGGCGGTCTACGCGCGCGACCACGAGTGGGCGGCGACGGTCGACGACGTCGTACGGCGCCGCACCACCCTCACGGTCCGCGGCCTCGACACCCCGGAGGTCCGCACCCGCGTCGAGACGCTCCTCACCGGCGGCCCGGTTCCCGCGTCCTGACCACCGCCGCGCCCTGATCACCGCCCGGGCCCGTCACCGCCAAGGCCAGCTCCGAAGGCCCGCCCCCAAGGCCCGCTCCGAAGGCCCGCCCCCAAGGCGCCCACCGCCAAGGCCGGTCAGGTCTGTTCGTAGCGGGCGCGCAGGCGGGTCTTGGCCAGGTCCGTCGCGCCCAGGTGCTCCAGGCCGTCGAGAGCGGCCCCGACGATCGGCGGGACGTCGGCGACCACCAGCTTGGCCCGCGGCGCCCTGGCGGCGAAGGAGAGGTCCAGGAGGGCCGTGAGGAGCGGGTCGCGGGCCCGCAGGATGCCGCCGCCCAGCACCACCTCCGTGGGCGTCTCCAGCAGGTCCAGGCGGCGCAGGCAGACCTCGGCCAGCACGGTGATCTCCTCCGCCTGGCGTTCCACCAGCGATCTGGCGATCGGGTCGCCCGCCGCGGCCATGGCGAAGACGCCCGGCGTGAGCTCGTGCAGGCGGTCCTCGTCCAGGCGGCCGAAGTGGAACTCCAGGATCAGCTCCTCGACCGTGCGCACGCCGAAGTGCCGCGTGCACAGCTCCGCCAGCGCGGTCGCCGGTCCGCGGCCGTCCTCGGCGCGGGCGGCGTGCCACAGCGCCTCCTCCGCGACGCCCTGGCCGCCGCCCCAGTCGCCGCTGAGGCGCCCGAGCGCGGGGAAGCGCGCCACCTCGCCGGTGGGGGAGACGCCGACCGCGTTGATGCCCGCGCCGCACACCACGGCCACGCCCCAGGAGTTCGAGGCGCCCGCCCGGAGCAGGGCGAAGGTGTCATTGCGGACGGAGATGTCCGGGCCGAAGCCCCGGCGGGCGAACTCACGGGCCAGAGCCTCCTCCTCGACCGGCAGATCGGCCCCCGCCAGGTAGGCCGCCACATGATCGAACCGGCTGGGGGCGCCGTCCCGCGGCAGCTGCGCGAGCGCCTGCCGTACCGCCTCCTCCACCGCGTCCAGCGCGGCCGGAACGCCGTCGCTCTGCGGCGCGAACGGGCCCGCGCGGCCGGTGGCCAGCACATCGCCGTCCTCCGTGACCAGCGCCACGTCGGTCTTGCTGTTGCCGCCGTCGACCGCGAGGACGAGCCTGCGGTGCTCCACTACCTCACCTGGCCACGGCGAGTCGTCCACGGCAGGTACGCGTGGTTGGCGTCCAGCAGCAGGCCGGTCAGCTCCTCGGCGGTCGCGTCCTGCCCGATCAGGGGATGGGCCAGCAGGGCGTCGCGTACCCGGTCCGCGCCGCCGTGCCGGGCCGCCTCCAGGGCGAGCGTCTCATAGGCGGACACGTGCGCGATCAGCCCCGCGAACAGCGGCTCGACCGGCGCCACCGGCAGCGGCGCGGCCCCGGCGGCGGTGACGTGCGCGGACACCTCGATCACCGTGTCGTCGGCCAGGAAGGGCAGTGTGCCGTGGTTGCGGAGGTTCACCACATGGGTGCCGGGGCGGTCGCCGAGCAGCGAGGCGATCAGCGCGACCGCCGCCTCGGAGTAGTAGGCGCCGCCGCGCTCGCCCAGCAGCGCCGGCTTCTCGACGACCGACGGGTCGGCGTACATCTCCAGCAGCTTCGTCTCCATCGCCGCCACCTCGGCCGCGCGCGACGGCTTGGCCCGCTGTTCCTCCACGACCGCGTCGTGATCGTAGAAATAGCGTAGATAGTACGACGGCACCACGCCGAGCCGGCGGAGCAGGCCGGGCCGCAGGGCCAGGTCGTCGGCCAGCGATTCCGCGTGCTCGGCGAGCAACGACGGCAGCACGTCCTCGCCGTCCAGGTACACGGCCCGTTCCCAGGTCAGGTGGTTGAGCCCCACGTGGCCGAGCGAGATCCGCGCCGGCGGCACCCCCAGCAGGGCGGCGACGTGGCGCTGGAAGCCGATCGCCACGTTGCACAGCCCGATCGCCCGGTGCCCGGCGTCCAGGAGGGCGCGGGTGACGATGCCGACCGGGTTGGTGAAGTCGACGATCCACGCCTCCGGCGCGTGCGTACGCACCTTCTCGGCGATCTCCAGCACGACCGGCACCGTGCGCAGCGCCTTGGCCAGGCCGCCCGCGCCGGTCGTCTCCTGCCCCACGCAGCCGCAGCGCAGCGGCAGCGTCTCGTCCACGTCGCGCGCAGCCTGCCCGCCCACGCGCAGCTGGAACAGTACGACCTGCGCCCCCGAGACCCCCTCCTCGACGGAGGAGGTGGCCAGCACCCGGGCCGGATGCCCGGCATGTGCCAGCATGCGGCGCGCCATCCCAGAAACAACCTCAAGTCGCGATAAATCGGGATCTATGAGTGCGATTTCCGAGACCGGCAGCTCGTCGCGGAGCCGCGCGAACCCGTCGATCAGCTCGGGCGTGTACGTCGAGCCGCCCCCCACCACGGCCAGTTTCAACCCTTCACTCCTGTCAATGTCACGCCCTCGATGAAGACCTTCTGGGCGAAGAAGAACACGATGATCACCGGAGCCATGACGAGCAGCGTCGCCGCCATGGTCAGGTTCCACTGCACGCTGTGCAGTGCCTTGAACGAGGCCAGCCCCACCGACAGGGTCCAGCTGTCGAGGTTGGTGGCGGCGTACAGCAGCGGCCCGTAGTAATCGTTCCAGCAATAGAAGAACTGGAACAGCGCCACCGCCGCGATGCCCGGCCTGGCCATCGGCAGGATCACCCGGATGAGCGTCCTGAAGTCGGTGCAGCCGTCCACCCGCGCCGCGTCGGTGTACTCGCGCGGGATCGAGAGCAGGAACTGCCGCAGCAGGAAGATCGAGAACGCGTCGCCGAGCAGCATGGGCAGGATCAGCGGCAGCAGCGTCCCGGTCAGGTCCAGCCGCGCCCAGATCAGGTAGATCGGCACCGCGACCACCTGGGGCGGCAGCATCATCATGGTGATGACCAGCAGGAACGCCAGCCTGCGCCCGGGAAAGCGGAAGCGGGCCAGCGCGTAGGCCACCGGGATCGACGACACCAGCGTGAACAGCGTGCCGGTTACCGCGTAGATCATCGTGTTGCGCAGCCACAGCAGGATCGGCGCCCTGGCGAACACCTCGCCGAAGTTGCCCCAGTTCCAGCTGTGCGGCCACAGCTCGTCGGTCAGCGTCTGGTTGTCGCTCATCACCGCCGTCAGCAGGACGAAGACCAGCGGCCCGACGAACGCGATCCCCAGCGCGACGGCGACCGCGTGCGTGGCGATCCAGTACAGCACCCTCCTGGTACGGCCACGCCGCTCCCGGGCGCGCCGCCCGGCGGCCCGCGTGGGGGGCGCCGCCAGCGTGGCGGTCATTCGGCCACCTCCTCGAACCCGCGGAACTGGCGCAGCAGGATCAGCGTGAACACCATCGACGCCGCGAACAGCACCAGCGCCAGCACACAGGCGTAGCCCATCGCGTAGTCGCGGAAGCCCGTCTGGAACAGCCACTGCGGCAGCGTCAACGTCGACATCTCCGGATAACCGGGCACGAACGAGGTGCCCGGCGCGTCGGTCACGCCGGCCGCGACCCGGGAGGCGATCATCGCCTGGGTGAAGTACTGCAGCGTGTAGATGACCCCGGTCACCGCCGAGAACATCAGCACGGGACGGATCGTCGGCAGCGTGATGCTGCGGAACTGCCGCCACGCCCCGGCCCCGTCGATGGCCGCCGCCTCGTACAGATGCCTGGGCACGTCCAGCAGCGCCGCCAGGAAGATCACCATGACGTTGCCGACGCCCCACATGGCCAGCAGCGTCAGCCCCGGCTTCGACCAGTCCTTGTCGCCGAACCAGTCGGGCCCGGAGATCCCCACCAGCGCGAGGATCCGGTTGACCGGCCCGGTGGCCGGGTTCAGCAGGAAGACGAACGCCACCGTCCCCGCCGTCACCGGCACCAGCGACGGCAGGTAGAACACCGTGCGGAAGAACCCCACGCCCGCCTTCAGCTTGGTGACCAACTGCGCCACGCCCAGGGCGAACAGCACCTGGGCGGGCACCATGACGACCACCAGCCAGGCCGTGTTCCCGATCGAGATCCAGGCCCGCTCGTCCTGCAGGAAGTAGCGGTAGTTGTCCAGGCCGTTGAACTTCAGCGAGAACAGGTCGTAGTTGAAGAAGGAGAAGTAGACGGTCGCCAGCAGCGGATAGGCGAAGAACACCCCGAACCCCACCAGCCACGGCGACAGCCACAGCAGGGCACGGAACCCCTCCCGGCGCCTGAGCGGTACGGCCGCCACCTCAGCCGCCCGACAGCTTGAACTTGGCGTCGATGGTCTTGTCCACGCCCTTCAGCCCCGCGTCCAGGTCCTTGACCGAGCCCTTCTCCCACGAGGTGAAGAACCCCTGCAGCGCCTCCTGGTTGAATACGCTGTTGACGTGCGCCGGGATCGTGCTCGACTTCGGGTTGGCGAAGATGTCGAGGAAGGTCTGGAAGTGCTCGTCCTTCTTCAGCTCGGGCGAGTCCAGCGCGGCCTTGGTCGTCGGCACGTTGCGGATCGCGTTGGCCAGCGTGACCAGCGCGCCGGTGTCAGTGGTCAGGTACTTCACCAGCGCCCAGGCGGCTTCGGGGTTCTTGGCGCCCTTCGGCACGCCGATCACGGTGCCCGCGGTGAAGCCGCTGCCGTACAGGTCGGGCTTGGCGTCGTCGACCGGCATGGGGGCGGTGCCGTAGTCGAGCTTCGGCGCCTCGTTGGCGATCATGGCCACCCGCCACTCGCCGTCGATGCCCATGGCGACCTTGCCCTGGTAGAAGGGGTGCTTACCGGAGAACTCGTCACCCAGGCTCTTGCGGAACTTGTCCAGGTTGGCGTAGCCGTACCAGTCGACGAGCTCCTTCTGCCAGTTCAGCAGGGTCTTCCAGGCGGGGTCGGAGCCGATCGCCGAGGTGCCGTCGGGGTTGGTCCACTTGGCGCCGACCATGGCGCCCCAGTGACCCGCGGTGTTCTCGTAGTACTGGCCGCTCGGGATGAACCCGGCGACCTTGATGGTGCCGTCGGGGTTGCGGACCGTGAGCTCCTTGGCCAGCTTGGTCAGCTCCGACAGGGTCTTGGGCGGCTGGTTGCCCTTCATCAGGGCCTTGTTGTAGTAGAGGCCGTACGCGTCGGTCAGCAACGGCATCACGCACCGCTTGCCCTCGTACTGGGTGTAGTCGTTCACGACCGGCGGCAGGCCCGACAGGTCGACGCCGTCCTGCTTGATCACCGGGTTGAGATCCTGGAACACGCCGCTCTTGCACCAGGTCGCCACCGAGTCGGTGGTGAAGGACGAGGCCACGTCCGGCGGGCGGCCACCGCGTACGGCCTGGGTGATCTGCTCGTCCTGTACGCCCTTGACCAGCTTGACCTTGATCTGCGGGTACTTCTTGTTGAACCCGGCGATGGCGTCGGTGAACGCCTTCACCTCCGAGTCCGCCGAGAACCCGTGCCACAGCTCGATGGAGGCGGCCGGCAGCGCGGTCGGCGCGGTGCCGCTGGGCTTGGACTGGGAGCCGAGAGCGGGACCGCCCTCTTTGCCCGCGGTACACGCGGCCAGAGTCAGGACGGCGAGCCCTGCGGCCGCCAAGGGGACGAAGCGCACGGGGGGTGCCTCCTCATGACGTTACTCATGTGGTTGTGGAGCTCAGGGAGTCGGGACCGTGGAGCCGAAGACCTCGTCGCGGACGAGGTCGAGGGCGAGGTCGAGCGCGCCGGCGAGGACGGGGTTGCCTTCGACGGACGACAGGCGCAGCCGGGGCCGCGGGATGGTCAGCGCGTGCAGTTCGTGCTCGACCAGCTCGCGCAGGGGTTCGCCGCCCGACAGCACCACGCCGCCGGTCAGCACGATGAGCCCGGGATCGATGACGGAGGTGATGGCGGCCAGGCCCACCGCCAGCCGGGCGGCGATGTCGCGCAGCCCAGCCCTGGCGTCGTCGGCCTTCTGGCCCGTCTGGTGGTCGTCCGCCGCGCGCACCGCGTTCGCGATGGCCTGGCGGAAGTCCGTGCCGCGCACGCCGTACGAGCGCAGCAGCTTCAGCACGGCGGGGCCGCCGGTGAGCGCCTGGTAGCCGTGGTTGGCGTAGCGGCCCGCCTCGCGGGCCGTCGGCGCGCCCGGGGTCGGCATGTAGCCGACCTCGCCCGCGCCGCCGGTGGCGCCCCGGTGCATCCGCCCGCCCAGCACGATGGCCGAGCCGATGCCCTCGTCGGCCCACAGCAGCACGAAGTCGGAGTCGCCGCGGGCGGCCCCGTGCGCCATTTCGGCCAGTGCGACCAGGTTGACGTTGTTCTCCACCGACACCGGCACGCCGAGTCCCTCGGCGAGCGTCGGCACCAGGTCGCCGATCTGCCAGCCCGGCATGTCCTTGGCGGTGGCGTAGCCGAGCCGGCCGGTGGACGGGTCGATCGCCGCCTGCACGCCGATCACCACCCGGCGCAGCGGGCCGGGCGAGCCCGCGCCGTCGAGCGCCGCGCGCAGCCTGGCGACCAGCTCGCCGCCCGGCCGGCGCGGGGTGGGCAGCGTGTACGAGCCCACGGTCGTGCCGGTGATGTCGGCGACCCTGGCCTCGATCCGGGCGGGGGTGACGTCCAGCGCGCCCACGTAGGCCGCCGCCGGGTTGATCCGGTAGACCTCCGCGGTACGGCCGGGCAGCCCCTCCCTGATGCCGTCGAGCACCACCAGCCCCGCCTCCTGCAGACGGGACAGCAACTGCGAGGCCGTCGGCTTCGACAGGCCGGTCAGGGTGCCGATCTCGGGGCGGGTCAGCGGGCCGCGCTCCAGGAGGGCCTGCAATGCCGCGCGATCATTGATGGCGCGTAGCAGACTGGGAGTCCCTGGTACCGGACCGCTCAACTTCCACCCCTTGACCTGAAGTTAGGAAACTTTCCTAACTTGATGCGAACCTAAGAGGCCCGGAGGGTTTCGGTCAAGGGGTGAAACCAAGCCGTGACCGGATGCGGGCCGGGGTGTGGCGCGGGAAGATGGGAGTGCCTCAACAGGCATGCTAATGTCGTCGTTTGTTGTAACAACAAGCAGAATGGCCCGGAGTGTCCCATTAACAACAATAATGGTCAGGCGGCAACTCGTCAAACAGAGCTCGCAAGGGAGCAGGAGTACGTCGCCCGCCTCTATGCCCGCCTCGACGCGTTGCGTGAACGCACCCAGAGCCAGCTGAAGGAGGTGCTCGGCACCGGCGCCGTCGGTACGCTGCAGAACAGGTCGGAGCGTGACACGTTCGCCGGCATGTACGCCTCCAGGCTGGCCCGGCTCTGGGCGGTGGAGCGCGGGCTGGTGTTCGGCCGGCTCGATCACGTCGACGAGGGCAGGCTCTACATCGGCAAGCTCGGCATCACCGACGACGAGCAGGAGCGGCTGCTCATCGACTGGCGAGCGCCCGTGGCCCAGCCGTTCTACCGCGCCACCCCGGCCGCGCCCATGGGCCTCACCAGGAGGCGGCACCTGCAGACCAAGGGCCGCGTGGTCATCGGCGTCGACGACGACCTGCTCGACTTCGACACGCTGACCGACGAGGACCGCGCCACGCTCAATGGCGAGGCCGCGCTGCTGGCCGCCCTCGACGAGCGGCGCACCGGTCGGATGCGCGACATCGTCGCCACCATCCAGTCCGAGCAGGACCGCGTCATCCGCGCCGACCTCAACGGCGTGCTGGTCGTCCAGGGCGGTCCTGGCACCGGTAAGACCGTCGTGGCCCTGCACCGCGCCGCGTACCTCCTCTACACCCACAGGGAGCGCCTCGAACGCCGCGGAGTGCTGATCCTCGGCCCCAACCTCACCTTCCTGCGCTACATCGAGCAGGTGCTGCCCTCGCTGGGCGAGACCGACGTGCTGCTGTCGACGGTCGGCGAGCTCTACCCCGGCCTGACGGCCACCGCCAGGGACCGGCCGGAGGTGGCCGCGGTCAAGGGCGACCTCCGCATGGCCGAGGTGATCGAGCGGGCCGTACGCGACCGGCAGCGGGTGCCCCGCAAGCCCGTCGAGCTGAACCTGGGCCGCTACACCCTCACCATCGACCGCAACATGCTCGAATCGGCCAAGAACAAGGCCACCCGCTCGCGCCGCGCGCACAACCAGGCGCGCGCGGTGTTCGTCAGGTCCCTGCTCAACGCCCTGGCCAGGCAGGCGGCCAAGAAGCTCGGCAAGGGCCTCATCGACGACGACGAGCTGGCCGACCTGCGTGAGGAACTGCGCACCGAGCAGCCGGTCAAGACCGCCCTGAACAGGCTGTGGCCGTACCTCACCCCGCAACGGCTGCTCCTCGGCCTGTACGGCTCGCCGGAGCGGCTCGACTACGCCGCCTCGGCCCTGACACCGCAGGAGCGCGCGCTGCTGCGGCGTGAGGGAGGGGAGTGGACCGAGTCCGACGTGCCGCTGCTCGACGAGGCGGCCGAGCTGCTCGGCGAGATCGACGAGCAGGTGCTGCGCGCCAGCGCCCTGCAGGCCGAGGAGGAGCTCGCCGCGGCCCGGCAGGCGGCCGAGCACGAGCGCGAGGCCGAGCTCGCCTACGCCCGCGAGGTGCTCGAACTGACGGGCCTGTCCGACGTCATGGACGCTGAGCGCCTGGCCGAACGCCAGCGCGGCGAGGGTCCCTACCTCACCACCGCCGAGCGGGCCGCCGCCGACCGTGCCTGGGCCTACGGTCACGTGATCGTGGACGAGGCGCAGGAGCTGTCGTCCATGGCCTGGCGGGTGATCATGCGGCGGGTGCCCACCCGGTCGATGACGATCGTCGGCGACATCGCGCAGACCGGCTCGATGGCCGGGGCCCGCTCGTGGAACCAGGTGCTCGACCCGTATGTGGCGGGGCGCTGGCGCCAGGAGCGGCTCACCGTCAACTACCGCACGCCGGTGGAGCTCATGGAGGTCGCCGCCCGGGTGCTGGCCACCATCGACCCGGCGCTCGAGGCGCCCGCCTCGGTCCGCGACACCGGTGCCGAGCCCTGGTCTGCGCCGCTGTCCGCGCTGCCCGAGCTGGTCAAGGCCGAGGTCGGGGAGGGCGGCAAGGTCGCCGTGGTCGTCCCGGACGCGCTGCTCGGCGAGCTCGGCAAGGTGATCTCCGACACGGTGGAGGGGGCCGCCGTGGTCTCCGCCCGCGCCACCCGGGGCACCGCGGCGCTCGACGCCCCCGTGGCCGTGCTCGGGGTGACCGATGCGAAGGGGCTGGAGTTCGATTCGGTCATCGTGGCCGAGCCGGACCTGATAGCCTCGCAGTCGCCGCGCGGCCTGAGTGACCTATATGTCGCTCTTACCCGGGCCACCCAGCGGCTCGGCGTCGTCCACGAGCGGCCGCTGTCAGCCCTCCTGTCGGGGGCGCTGGGCGGCTTGCCAAGCCGCGCGTCCGGGCCGAAAAATGGGCATTAGATCGCTTTAATGCGACAACGCAAGCATGTCCTACCTGCGGAAACTTGATGTTTCTGCTGATCGGGACACGGTTGACATCTGAGGTGGAGTCGGTAGTTTGCTGCGCAGTCCAGCACGGGACTTGGCCGGTTGGCCGTCTCTGACATCGTCGGATCCTGCGTCCGTGACGGAGCGTGACTCCGTCCACACAGCCAGGTGCAGGGCCGTCGGTCCGTCGAGTCGGGGCACCCCAACCGGGCGGGGGGTTGGACCCGGGACGGGCCCGGGAGCCCAGTAGACAACGGAATTCCGCGCTCGCCGCCGACGAGACGGGTCCGGTCCGAAGGGTTTCCGGGCCCTCTTCCCTCTCGTGCGCAGGATCGCCATCAGCGCCGGGTGGTCCCGTCAGGTCACGGGATCACCCTGCCGCTCCTTTCGCCGCCGCTCCTCGCCCGATCGGGCCCACCCCTATCCTGGGACGTCCAGCGCCTGGGACCCCTATTTGCGGATCACCGGGTGCCGCGAGGGCCGAATCGCCGTCCGGGGGCGGTAGCGTTTTCGCAAGCAGGCGTGCGAACGGCGAGGAGAATCCCGCGTGGTGCAGGACAAGACGGGCCCACCGCCCACGGGCGGCGGAACCCCGCACACCCCTGACTCGCCCACGCCCGAACCCAGCACGCCCGAGCCTCCCTCCGGTGCGTCCGCTCCCGTGGGGCGGAGTGGGCAGGAGTCCGGGCGGCTGCTGATGGCCCGGGTGGTCGCCGCCGTGGCCGGTGGGGGACTGCTGTTCCTCGCTTTTCCGCCCATCGACTGGTGGCCGGCCGCGCCGCTCGGCGTCGCGCTGATCGTCGCCGCCCTCTACCGCACGCGCCCCCGGCGCGCCGCCTGGCTCGGCTACCTGGCCGCCGCCGTGTTCCTGTTCCCCACCTTGGCCTGGGTACGCACGATCGGTAACGACGTCTGGGTGATGCTGGTCGGCGTCGAGAGCCTGTTCTACGCCGTGATGGCCGCCCTGGCCGCGCTGGTGTTCCGCCTGCGGCTGTGGCCGCTGTGGTTCGGCGGGCTCTGGGTGGCCATGGAGTGGGCGCGCGGGCTGTTCCCCATTGGCGGCTTCCCCTGGGCGCGGCTGGCCTTCAGCCAGGGCGAGTCGCTGTTCACCGAGTACGCCGCGCTGGGCGGGGCGCCGCTCGTGTCGTTCGCCGTCGCGCTGTGCGGGGCCCTGCTCGCCCGCACGCTGCTGTGGCGGCCCGCGGTCGGCCGGGGCGTCATAGGGCGGCTCGTCCCGCTCGCGCTCGCTCTGGCCGTGCCCCTGCTGACCCTGGCCGTGCCGAGGCCGGGCGACGAGGGGCGCACGATCAACATCGGTATCGTGCAGGGCAACGTGCCGGGCCGCGGCATGTACATCCTGGGCGACGAGCCCGCCGTTGTCCTGAAAAATCATGCCAACGAGACCAAGAAGCTGGCGCAGGCCGTACGGGACGGGAAACTCGCCAAGCCCGACATCGTGGTCCTCCCCGAGAACTCCACCGACATCGACCCCTACCGCGACGCGACCGCCCGCCAGATCATCGACGACTCCGTCAAGGACGTCGGGGTGCCCACGCTGGTCGGCGCGGTCGTGGCCATCGGCGAGGAGAACCGGGCGACCCGCAGCCTGGTCTGGGACCCGGTGACCGGGCCCGGCGCCTACTACGACAAGCAGCAGCTGGTGCCGTTCGGCGAGTACACACCCTTCAAGGAGATCGTGCTGGCCCTGTGGGAGCGGGCCGGTCTGGTGGGCAGGCAGTCGGTGGCGGGCACCAAGCCGGGCGACCTGAAGATGGGCCCGGTGACGATCGGCGCGGTCAACTGCTACGAGGTGGCCTACGACGGCACCGTGCGCGGGACCGTCAAGACCGGGGCCACGCCGCTGGTGGTGCAGACCAACAACGCCACCTACGCCGAGTCCAACCTGCCGCCGCAGCAGCTCGCCATGTCGAAGCTGCGGGCCGTCGAGCACAACAGGGCGGTCGTGACGGCGGCCACCACCGGCATCTCGGCCTACGTCACACCTGACGGTAAGGTCTCCTGGCAGACCCGCGAGCTCGTCGCGGACATGAACGTGGTGAAGGTGCCCGTGCGCACCCAGGCGACGGTCGCGACCCAGATCGGCGCGTTGCCAGAGTGGGCGCTGGCGTTGATGGGAGTGGCGGCCGCCGGGGTCGCCGCGTGGCGTGTCAGGCGTAAGGCGACCGGTGAGGAATGACTGATCATGGAGACTCTTGGCCGGATACTCATCGTCATACCGACCTACAACGAGCGCGACAACCTGCCGCTGATCACCGAGCGGGTGCGAAAGGCCCTGCCGGACGTCCACGTGCTGGTGGTCGACGACAACAGCCCCGACGGCACCGGTGACATCGCCGACGAGCTGGCCGGCAAGGACGACCACGTCCACGTCCTGCACCGGGCGGGCAAGGAGGGGCTGGGCGCCGCCTACATCGCCGCGTTCCGCTGGGGCCTGGACGAGGGCTACAACGTGCTGGTGGAGATGGACGCCGACGGCTCGCACCAGCCTGAGGAGCTGCACAAGCTGCTGGAGGCGGTCTCCGACGGCGCCGACCTGTCGATCGGGTCGCGCTGGGTGCCCGGCGGCAAGGTGGTCAACTGGCCCGTCTCCCGCGAGCTCCTGTCCAGGGGCGCCAACATCTACACGCGGCTCATGCTCGGCATGTCAGTACGCGACGCGACCGCCGGGTTCCGCGTCTATCGCGCCGCGACGCTGGAGAAGATCGGGCTGGCCGACGTCGAGTCGCAGGGCTACTGCTTCCAGGTCGACCTCACCCTGCGGACGACCAGGCACGGCCTGCGGGTGGTCGAGGTGCCGATCACGTTCGTGGAGCGGACCGTCGGCACGAGCAAGATGAGCAGCCGCGTCATGGCCGAGTCGTTCTGGCGCATCGCCGTCTGGGGACTGTCCGGCCTGCCCGCCCGGCTGCGCGGCAAGCGCGGCTGAGAACCTGTGGCCACCCTCAGGTAGCGGCGGAACGGTTCGGGCGCGCCAGGCGTTGTCCTTGTGTACACGGTCCTTTGGAAACGTCGTGTGCACGGTCCTTTAGGTACGCCTTCAGATACGTCGCGGAGATACCTCGCGGGTGCGGATTGGGGAAGACGATGCGGCTCCTGCTTTTCCTGGCCTTCCTGATCGTCCCGGTGCTGGAGATCTGGCTGCTGATCCAGGTCGGCTCGGTGATCGGCGGCTGGACGACCGTGGCCCTGCTCATCGCCGACAGCCTGCTGGGCGCGTGGCTGGTGCGCCGCGAGGGGCGCAGGGCGTGGCGGGCGCTGCAGGACGCGCTACAGTCCGGCCGGATGCCCGACAAAGAGCTCGCCGACGGCGGCCTGATCCTGGTGGGCGGCGCGCTGCTGCTGACGCCGGGGTTCCTGAGCGACGTCCTCGGCTTCCTGTGCGTGCTGCCGGTCACCCGGCCGGCGATGCGGCGCCTGGTGTCCTGGTTCTTCGACCGCCGGGTCAAGAGGATGGCGGCGGCCTCGCCGTACGCGCACCTCTTCTCGACGCCGGGCGGCGGGCCCGTCGACGGACACCTCAGCGGGCGAGGCAACGGGCACGGTGCCGGTGTGGTGCACGGCGAAGTGATCAGGGAAGACCGCGAGCCGTCCTGATCGCGAGCCGTCCAACGGCCGGTGTGGCTTGCTGACCGGCGCGAGCCCTACCGGCCCCTACTGGCCGCGAGCAATGCGAAGCCCCCGGACAAGATGTCCGGGGGCTTTCACCGTGAGAAGGTGTCAGGCGCTCTTTCGACGCTGGGCCCGTAGGACCGCCAGCCTCTCGTTGAGCACCTCTTCCAGGTCCTCGATGGACCGTCGCTCCAGGAGCATGTCCCAGTGCGTCCGCGGGGGCTTCGTCTTCTTCGACTCCGGCTGCTCGCCGTCGACCCGAACCGCGGTAGCGCCGCACATGCGGCACTCCCAGGTCGCGGGAATCTCGGCCTCGGCGGCAAGCGGAACCTCGAAGCGATGGCCCTTGGGACAGGTGTAGGACACGTCCTGGCGCGGGGCCAGATCCGTGTTACGGTCGTTCTCGTAGCTGGTTGCCCCGAGCCGGGTGCCACGAAGCGCGCGCTCGCCCATGTTTAAATGCCTCCTACAGGGCCCCCATCGTGAGGGGTCTGTCTCCCACGGTGTGTAACGCTTGGTACCGTGATGGGATTCCCCCCTGCGGGGTGATCCAATCGCTCTCTCCCCGAGGAGTTGCCCGCAAACGGGCTTCCGTCGGCGTTTCGGAGCTCCGGGCCACGTGAGAGCCATGGTCATTCTTGAGACAGTTCGCGAATCGGCCTGACCGCAAGGTGGCCTATGCTCGCTCCCGGTAATCCGGGACAGAAGTGAGAAGGCCCCCGCCGGGAGGCAAGCGCCCGCCGGCGGGGGGACAAGGTCGGCCGACGGGCCTAGCGCACCCCGTACAAGTGCTCGATGGCGAGCTGGTCCAGGTGCTCGAACGCGGCGCCGCGGGCGGCGAGCGCGTCGATGTCGGGGGTGAAGGAGCGCACGTCGCGCCAGCTCTCCCCGTCGGCGAGGGTCGGCACGGCCAGCTCGTCCAGCCGGGCCGCCAGCAGCGCTTCCCGGACCTCGGGGTCGGCGCGGAAGGCCCGCACCTTCTCCCGCAGGATCAGGTAGTTGCGCATGCACGCCGCCGCCGACGCCCACACGCCCTCGTCGTCCTCGGTACGCGGCGGCTTGAAGTCGAAGTGGATGGGACCGGAGAAGCCGTTGGACTCCAGGACGTCGACGGTCCAGAAGGCGCCCCGGGCGTTGCCGGCGCCGAAGCGGAAGTCCTGGTCGTAGCGCGGGCCGTTCTGCCCGTTCAGGTCGATGTGGAACAGCTTGCCGTGCCACAGCGCCTGCGCGATGCCGTGCGCGTAGTTGAGCCCGGCCATCTCCTCGTGGCCCACCTCGGGGTTGAGCCCGACCAGTTCCGGGTGCTCCAGCTCGTTGATGAACGCCAGCGCGTGGCCGATGGTGGGCAGCAGGATGTCGCCCCTCGGCTCGTTGGGCTTGGGCTCGATCGCGAACTTGAGGTCGTAATTGTGGTCCAGCACGTACGCGCCGAGCACGTCGAAGGCTTCCTTGTAGCGGTCGAGCGCGGCCTGGACGTCCTTGGCCGCGCCGCTCTCCGCGCCTTCCCTGCCTCCCCAGCACACATACACCTGCGCGCCCAGCTCAGCGGCCAGGTCGATGTTGTCCATCACCTTGCGCAGCGCGAACCGGCGCACGTCGCGGTCGTTGGAGGTGAAGCCCCCGTCCTTGAAGATCGGGTGTGAGAACAGGTTGGTGGTCGCCGTGGTGACCACCAGTCCGGTCTCCTCCAGCGCCTTGCGGAACGCGCCGACCCGCTCGTCCCGGTCATGGCGGTCGAAGTCGAACACGTCGTTGTCGTGGAAGTTCACCCCGTACGCGCCGATCTCGGCGAGCTTGCGCACGGCTCGGTCGGCGGGCATGGGCGCCCTGGTCGCCGGTCCGAACACGTCGACGCCCTCCCAGCCGACGGTCCAGATGCCGAAGGAGAAACGGTCCTCGGGGGTGGGCGTGTACGGGTCTTCGCTCATGATCGATCCTCTCGGTGGTGCTGCCAGCCGGCCGTACGGTCGCGCAGCTCGGCGTACTGGTCACGGACATGGGGAGTGGGCGGCCCGTCGTACTCCTGGACCGGCTGGGCCGTCCAGACGGGTGGCTCGGGCGTGCCGGCCAGCGCCCAGGCGGCCTGGCGGGCCGCGCCGAGCGCCACGTATTCGGCGGGCTCGGGGACGGCGACGGGCTTGCCGAAGATCTGGGGGGCGATGCGGCGCACCGCCTCGGACTTCGCGCCGCCGCCGATCAGCAGCACGCGGCGCGGTCGTACGCCCTGCGCGCTCAGGTGGTCGATGGCGTCGGCGAGGGAGGACAGCAGCCCCTCGACCGCCGCCCGCGCCAGGTTCTCGCGTGTGGCGTTGCGCGTGGTCAGGCCGGTGAGCGTGCCCGAGGCGTCCGGCCGGTTCGGGGTGCGCTCGCCGTCCAGGTAGGGCAGCAAGGTGAGGCCGCCGGCGCCCGGCGGGGCGGCCAGCGCGAGCTCCGACAGCTCCGCCAGCGAGCAGCCGATCATCGACGCCGCGGAGGAGAGGATCCTGGCCGCGTTGAGCGTGGCCAGCAGCGGCATGAAGCGCCCGGTCGCGTCCGCGAACCCGGCGACCATCCCCGAGGCGTCGGCGGCGGGCACCTCGCTCACCGCGAACACCGTGCCCGAGGTCCCGATGGACACCGCGACGTCGCCGGGCCGCAGCCCGAGCCCGAGCGCCGCGCCCATGTTGTCGCCGGTGCCGGGCCCGATGGCGGCGCCGCCCGGCAGGTGCCCGACGATCTCGTTCGGCCCGGCCACGCGGGGCAGCTCGACCTCGTGCCCGATCGCGGCCGACACGAACTCGGGCAGGTACTCTCCCGTCGCCGGGGACCAGTATCCGGTGCCCGAGGCGTCGCCCCGGTCGGTCGTGAGGGCCCGGCGCTCGCCCAGCCGCCAGGTCAGCCAGTCGTGGGGCAGCAGCACGGCCGCGGTGCGGGCGGCCAGCTCCGGCTCGTGCTCGGCCATCCAGCGGAGCTTGGTGACCGTGAACGAGGCCACGGGCACGCTGCCGGTCAGCTCGGCCCACCGGGCAGGACCGCCCAGCTCGGCGGTCAGCCGGGTGGCCTGCGGCGCCGAGCGTGTGTCGTTCCACAGCAGGGCGGGCCGGACCACCTCGCCGGAGCCGTCGAGCGCGACCATACCGTGCTGCTGGGCCGCCACCGCGACGGCGGCGGCCCGCTCCAGCAGGTGCCGCCCCTTGTCGAGCGCGCTCTCCCAATGGCGGGGATGGCACTCCGTGCCGTCGGGATGCGGGGCCGCGAACTCGTCGACCACTGTGCCGTCACCGGCCCGGCACAGCACGATCTTCGTCGACTGAGTCGAAGAGTCGACCCCGGCCACCAGTGCCTCTGTCACCAGGTCTCCATATTAGTCAACTGTATGGATTAAATAGCGTAACAGACCGGCGAATCGCCAGGAAGACCCATTAGTCTTAGATTGTGACAAAACCCAGGGAAGGGCCGCTCCGGCACGCCACCATGCGCGAACGCAATCTCGCCGTGGTGCTGGAGCAGGTCGTACGCTGCCAGCCGGTCACCCGTGCCCGGCTGGCCGAGCAGACCGGGTTCACCAAGACCACCGTCTCCAACCTGCTCGCGGTGCTCGAAGGCGCCGGGCTGGTTCAGGACGGCGCGCTGGTCCAGGGCGGCGAGCGCGGCCGGCCCGGGATCGCCGTCTCGGTCAACGGCGACGGCGCCGCCGCGCTCGGCCTGGAGATCAACGTCGACTACCTCGCCGCGTGCGTACTGGACCTGGGCCGGCGCACCCGCTACCACCAGCTCGTGACCTTCGACAACCGGGGGCGTGCGCCCGAGTCGGTCATCTCCTCGCTGGGACGGCTGGCCGCCGAGGCCGTCGCCGCGGCCGCCGGGCAGGGCCTGGCGGTGGCGGGCGCGACGGTCGCCCTCCCCGGACTCCTCGACCGGGAGAACGGCCTGGTCCGCCGCGCCCCGAACCTCGGCTGGACCGACGTCCCGGTCAGCGCCCTGCTCCGCGACGCGCTGCCCGACCTGCCGATCCCGGCCGCCCACGACAACGAGGCCAATCTGGCCGCGCTGGCGGAGCTGTGGTTCGGCGACGGCGCGCGGCACGGCGGCTTCATCCACGTCTCGGGCGAGATCGGGATCGGCGCCGGCATCGTCATGGACGGTCAGGTGCTGCGCGGCACGCACGGGTTCGCCGGCGAGCTCGGCCACCTCGTCGTGGAGCCGGGCGGCGCGCCGTGCACCTGCGGCGGGCGCGGCTGCCTGGAGCAGATCGCCGGCCAGGACGCCATCCTGCGCGCCGCCGGGCTGCCCGCCGTCACGGCCACCACCGCGGCCAAGCCGGACGGCCCGATCAGGGAGCTCATCGACCTGCTGGAACACTCGGACCAGCGGGCGCTGGCCGCGCTCGACGGAGCGGGCCGGGCACTCGGCGCCACCCTCGCCTCGGCCGTCAACCTGGTCGACCCCGGTGCGATCGTCCTCGGCGGCATCTTCTCGCCGCTGGCCTCCTGGATCCGCCCGGCGGTCGAGGCCGCGCTGGGGGAGGGGAGCGGCTCGCTGCGTACCGCCGTACCGCCGGTGGTCGCCTCGGAGCTGGCGGGGAACGCCGCGGTGCTCGGCGCGGCCGGCGTGGTGATCGAACGCGTCATCGGCCACCCGGCGCTGCTGCTGTCCCCCTAGCGCCCTTCGTGGATGTCGCGCCTTTTTACTGATGGGCGGCTGCACTCATGGGCGGCTTCACCGATGGGCGGCCGCGGAGCTGCGGGTCGGTGAGCTCGGCGTCGTGGATCGTGCGCGCCACAGCTCGACGGCCAGCCAGAGGCCGCCGACGGCGATCAGCGCGCCGTGCGCGATCCGCAGCGAGTACGGCCCGAAGAACTGCGGGATGAACAGCGCGAACCCCACCGCGAACGGCACCCCGCTCCACCTGGCCAGTGCGCCGGAGCGCCACACGGCCACCGCCGCCATGACCGCCCCCACGCCCAGCAGCGCGAGCCCGGCGGCGAACATGGTCATCGCCACCGGCCCGTACCGGAACTCCTCGGTCAGCTCCATCAGCGCGGGGGCGTGGTCGCGCAGGGACCGGCGGGCGATGACGTTCAGCCCGAAGTCCTCGGCGCCGTAGTAGGGCAGGGTGAGGCCCGCGCCGGCCCACGTCACCGCCGCCGCTCGCAGCGACAGCCGGTCGCCCAGGGCCTGGTGCAGTCCCAGGACGGCCAGCCCGGTGAGGATGAAGCCGATCATGGCCGCCAGATGTCCGGCCACCCACGCGCCCGACGCCATGGCGGCCGCGTCGTCGCCGGAGGGCCGCACGGCCGGGTAGATGAGGAACAGCACACCGCCGGCGGCGAAAGCCGCAGAGGTCAGTCGGGCGTTCACGGTCACTCCAAGAAGGGGGAAGGGCATTGCTCTCTTGTGTGAGCAATGCTCTCCCTTTGGAGCGTTGATGTCAAGAGCGGTGCTCTCGCTTGGCGAGCAGGGGCACCAGGGTGCGGTCGCCGAAGCGGGTCATCGCGGCCAGTGGCTTGGTGGCCGCGCCGACCAGCAGCGGCAGGCCCGGCTTGCCGGTCGCTCTGGCCAAGGCGGGGCCGAGGGCGGCCATCATGGCGGTCAGGCCTGGCAGCGGCCTGATCCACATGGTGATCTCCTTGATCAGGCCCTGGTCGTCGAGGCGCAGCAGGACCGACTCCTCGATCTCCTCGCGGCCCAGGCGGGCGGTGGCGGCGAGCATGCGGGTTCGCTCGTCGCCTACGTCCGTGTGGTAGCGCAGGCCGGACAGGGCGCCCAGCGCCGCGGTGAACAGCTCGCGGACCTGCTCCTGGCCGTGGAAGGTCGCCGTGGCGCTGAGGGGGGAGTGGAAGACCACGTCCGGCGCCAGGGTGGACATGATCGCGTCGACGTTCTTCGCCTCGCCGGCCTCGCGGTAGGCGCGGGCAGGTGAGTCCTGAATGTGAACTGTCATGAGTTCACTTTATCAACCCACTATGCTGGGGTCGTGAACAGGTTCGGGGAGATGCACTGCTCCATCGCTCAGGCCGTCGGCGTGGTCGGCGAGCCGTGGACGCCGTTGATCCTGCGGGATCTGTTCCTGGGGGTGGGCCGGTTCGACGACCTCGCGGAGGATCTGGGCATCTCGCGCAACCTGCTGACGCGACGGCTGGAGCGCCTGGTCGAGTCCGGGGTGGTGGAGCGGCGGCCTTATCAGGAACGACCGGTGCGCTTCACGTACACGCTGACCGAGGCGGGCCGCGACATCGTGCCCGCGCTGTTCACGCTGATGGCCTGGGGGGACCGCTGGGCGACCCCGCCCGGCGGGCCGCCCGCGCTGCTGGTGCACTCCTGCGGCGAGCGGTTCACGCCGGTCGTGACGTGCCCGCACTGCGGGGGCCGGGCCGACGCGGACACGGTGCGCGCCGTACGCGGCCCCGGCGCCGCTCAGGGGCCCGGCACGATGGTCCTCTCCGCTCCCGGCAGAGGCGACGAGGCGGCCTCGTAAGACGGCGAGCTCGTCCCCGGCAGACGCGAGGAGGCCGCCCCGTAAAGACGACGAGGCGGCCCCCTGAGACAGGCGTCAGATCCGCGCCGGCACCTCGTTGCCCGCGTCGCGGATGGCCTTCGGCAGGTTGACCATGGCCAGCAGGACGAACCCGATGATGAAGAAAATGATCATCGAGATGATGGCGATCCGGTAGCTGTTGGTGAGCTGGATCGCGATCGTCACGGTCAAGGAGCCGATGAACGCCGACCCCTTGTCGCTGATCTGCAGCAGGCTGAAGTATTCGGCCTCCCGCCCCTTCGGGATCACCAGCGAGAACAGCGAGCGCGACAGCGCCTGGGTGCCGCCCAGCACGATCGAGATGGCGAAGGCCAGCAGGTAGAACTGCAGGGCGGCCTTCTCCTGCAGGAAGTACGCGGCCAGGACGATCACCGTCCACACCACCAGGCTGCCCAGCACCGTGTGCTTGGTGCCGAACCGGCGGGCCAGCCAGCCCATCAGCAGCGCGCCGAAGAACGCCACGAACTGCACCATGAGGATCGCGCTGATCTGCGTCTCCTTGCTCAGCTTGAGCGCCTCGGAGGCGAAGGCCGAGCTGTTGCCGATGACGGTCTGCACACCGTCGTTGTAGACGAGGTAGGCCACCAGGAACAGCAGCGTCAGCGGATAGCGGCGCAGCTCGCTCAGCGTACGGCCCAGCTGCTTGAAGCTGCCGCCGACAGAGCGCAACGCCGTGCTCTCGTGGGCCGCGACCGGCCGGTTGCGCAGCCTCAGCAGGGGGACGATCGTGAAGATGGCCCACCACAGGCCCGCCGACATCATGCTGATCCGCACAGACATGCCCTCGTTCAGCCCGAAGCTCTCGTGCTTGAGGTAGAGCACCAGGTTGAGCGCGAGCAGCACGCCGCCGCCCAGGTAGCCGATCGCCCAGCCGCGGGAGGAGACGCGGTCGCGTTCCTCGGCGGTGGAGATCTGCGGCAGGAAGGAGTCGTAGACCACCACGGACGAGCCGTAGGCCAGGTTGGCCAGGATGAACAGCACCCCGCCCAGCATGTAGCGGTCGCCTTCGAGGAAGTACAGGCCCACGGTGGCCAGCGCGCCCACGTAGGCGAAGCCGCCGAGCATCTCCTTCTTGCGCCCGGTGTGGTCGGCCAGCGCGCCCACGACCGGCAGGCAGAGGATCTGCAGCAGCACCGCCACGGTCAGCGTCAGCCCGAAGAACGCGGCCGGTCTGATGTCGGCGCCCAGCACGTCGACATAGCCCAGGCCCGGGTTGGCCTCGGCCAGCTTGTCGAAGTCGGTCGAGCAGGTGGCGGCCGCGACCGAGGGGAAGTCCTTGGCGCAGGCCGCGGTCCTGGCGACCGAGATGAGGTACGGGCTGAGGAAGACCGAGATGATCGTGGTGTAGAAGGCGGAGTTGGCCCAGTCATAGACGTACCAGCCGCGCTGTTCGCGCCTGCGTGCCGAGGGGGAGTCGGCGGTGTCGTCGGGAGCCGCGGGGGGTGCGGGTACGGGCATATGTCGTGTCGCTCCTATGCGGCCATGCGGCCCGGATGCCACAGGCCGCGACGCTCCAGCACGTCACGCAGGCCGGTGACGTTGTCGGTCATGACACCGTCGACGCCGAGGTCGAGCAGGTGCTCCATGCGGGTGGGGTCGTTGATCGTCCATACATGCACCTGCATACCGATGGCGTGCGCCGTACGGATGAGACGGCCGGTGGTGACGCGCAGGCCGCGGAAGCCCACCGGCACCTGCGCGCAGGGCACGCCCGCGCGCTTGAGCCGGGTCAGCAGCCGCCCGTAGCCGGAGGTGGACGCGGCGGCGCGCAGCGCGGCGACGCCGCGCGGGCCGAGCGCCGAGCAGACCTCCCGGCCGAGCGCGGCCCTGGCCAGCACCAGGCGCTCGTCGGAGAAGGAGGTCAGGCAGATCCGGTCGTAGGCCCCGGTGCGCCGGACCGCCTCGGCGAGCGGCGCGATCGCGGCGGCCTCCTTCACGTCGATGTTGAAGCGGATCTCCGGCCAGCCGCCGAGCAGATCCTCCAGCAGCGGGATCTCGTGCACACCCCCGATGCGCGCCTGCCTGACCGTGCTGTAGGGCAGCTCCGAGATGCGGCCGCGCCGGTCGGTGACCCGGTCGAGGGTGTGGTCGTGGAAGGCGAGCAGCACCCCGTCGGCCGTGGCGTGCGCGTCTGTCTCCAGATAGCGATAGCCCAGCCGGACGGCCTGCTCGAAGGCCGCGACGGAGTTCTCGGCGCCCTCGGCGGCGCCCCCGCGATGCGCGAAGGCCAGCGGGCCCGGATGGTCGAGAAACGCGAAGCGGCGGCTGAGCACGTCCTGAAGTATGCCTTCCGTGGGAAAAAATGAGGTTACAAATCGGGGAGATTCTGCCATTCCTGGCGTCGGGCCTCGGCCAGCGCGATGGCGGCGGCCACCGAGACGTTGAACGAGCCGACCCGCCCGACCTGCGGGATGTAACAGACCCCGTCGACGGCGTCGAGCAGGGCCGGCGAGCAGCCGTGGTCCTCGCTGCCGACCACCAGGCACACGTCGCGGCCCAGGTCGGCCCGGTGCAGCGGCACGGCCTCGGCGGTCAGCTCGATGGCCAGCACGGAGTAGCCGTCCTCGCGGGCGGCCTTCACCGCGTCGACGGCGGGGACCGGCTCGTGCCAGGTGACCAGCCGCTCGGTGCCGAGTGCCGTCTTGCCCGCCTTCGGGTTGGTCGGCGGGGTGGCGTTGCCCGCCAGCCAGATCTGGTCGACGCCGAACGCGGCGGCGCTGCGGAAGATCGAGCCGACGTTGAACGGGCCGGTGACCGACTCGAGGATCAGCGACAGCCGGTTCGAGGTGTTTCTGCGCCAGGTGCGGTTGAGCCGCTTGACGTCGGTGGGGCGCAGCTGCCTTCTCATCGGGTTACCTTCAGGATTCGGTAGGCGGCGCGGGAGGCCGCGCGGCCGGCCTGCCAGCCCTGCTCGCCGAGCCAGCGCTGCAGGGAGTCGGAGCCGAGGTGCTTCTGTACGACCAGGTAGGCGACGCCGTCGGGCGTCAGCCGGGTGAGCCAGCGGGTGAGCATCTCGTGCAGGGCGGGCTTGCCAATACGGATAGCGGGATTAGACCAGATAGCCCGAAATTTCACGTCATCGGGTACCTCGTCGATATGCACGGACCTTACTTTGTCAAGGCGCGCGGCCTGGGCGTTGCGCGTGGTGAGCTCCACGCTGCGCCGGTTCACGTCGACGGCCCAGACGGTCGCGCCGGGCGCCCGCGAGGCCATGGTCAGCGCGATCGGGCCGTAGCCGCAGCCCAGGTCGAGCAGGTCGCCCTCCTGTGGAGGCGGCGGCACGCTCTCCAGCAGCACGCGGGTGCCGAGATCGACCCGTTCGGGCGAGAACACGCCTCGGTCGGTCTCCAGTCGCAGGTGCAGGTCGGGCAGCACCAGGTCGACGGAGCCCGGCCGGCTCGCGGTCTGCGGCTGCTCGGAGAAGTAGTGGGCCACGTGGCAAAACGTTACGGGATCCGGGCACCGAACAGGACCGCGGCACCCGCCACCAGCAGCCCGGCCACCATGGCGGCCACGATGAACCACTGGGTGACCTCCTGGTCCACCAGCTTGAAGCCGAGAGAGGTGCCGATCTGCTCGTAGACGTCACGCAGCTCGCTGCCGGACTCCGCGGCGTAGGCCCGGCCGCTGGTGCCGTCGGACAGTGACTGCAGGGTCTGCTTGTTGACCGGCACGTTCACCGGCCGGCCGTCGATGGAGACGGTGCCCTCCTGCGTGCCGTACGCGATCGTGGAGACCGGCACCCGGGCCTGCTGGGCGGCGTCGATGGCCTCGTTGACGCCCCGGCCCGAGGTGTTGTCGCCGTCGGACAGCAGCACGATCGCGGCCGGCGGCGGGTCGGTGGCGGCCTGCTGGTCGAAGGAGCGTACGGAGTCGAGCGAGTTGAACACCGCCTCGCCGATCGCGGTGCCCGGCCGGGTGGTCAGATTGCCGATCGCGGTCACGACGGCCTGGTGGTCGGTGGTGGGGGCGATGACCACGTTGGCCGAGCGGGCGAAGGAGACCACGCCGACGTTGAACCGGTCGGGCAGCTCCCTGGCGAAGGACTGGGCGGCGGCCTTGGCGGCGCTGATCCTGTTGGGCTGGACGTCGTCGGCGTCCATCGACAGCGACACGTCCAGCGCGATCATGATGGTGGCCCGGTCGCGCGGCACCTTCACCTGGTCGGCCGGCTTGGCCGCGCCGATGACCAGCAGCGACATCATGACCAGGAACAGCAGCGGCGCCACGTGCCGCCGCCAGCCGGGGCCCGCGGGCGCGACCAGGTCGAGCAGCGCGAGGTTGGTGAAGCGCACGGTGTAGCGGCGCCTGGCGAACTGCGCCACGACGTATCCGACCACGAGCAGCGCCACCACCGCGAACAACCACAACCACGCCGGCGACAGAAAGGTCACCCTGCCTCCTTCTTCGGCCTGCCTCCTTCGGCATAGGCCCATTGTCGCGCTGTTCGATGGCGGTCCGGCTACGCACGTGCCCTGCGATGGGCGAGATGGGTCATGCGCCGCTGGCGGAGGACGAACTGCGCGACGTCGAACACCCAGTCCCTGTCGGTCCGCAGCACCAGGTGCGCCACACCGGCGCGGCGCAGCGCGGCCTTGGTGCCTTCGCGTTGCAGTGCCGCCGCTTCGGCATAGTCTCGGCGTACTTTAGAGGAAAGGTGCACTTCGCGTACGTGCCCGCTCTCGGGGTCGGCGAACGCGACCCGGCCCACATCGGGGAGTTCGAGCTCGCGCGGGTCGATGATCTCCACGGCCAGCACCTGGTGGCGGGCCGACAATCGCTTGATCGGCCGCTCCCAGGGCCGCTCGGCGCCGGGGTCGAGCTCGGGCCGGGCGTCGAGGAAGTCCGACACGATCAGCCGCATGCCGCGTCGCCTGCGGGTGGCGGCCAGCACGTCGATGCCCTCCGCCAGATCGGGTGCGTCGGGTACGGCCTGCCCGCGCGGCGCGTCCATCAGCGAGTGCAGCAGCCCGTACAGGGCGGGCCGGCCGGTGCGCGCCGGCATCCGGTGCACGAACTCGTCGTGCAGCACCAGCGCCCCGAACCGGTCGCCCATCCGGCTGGACAGGAACCCGATCGCGCCCACCGCGGCCACCACCAGGTCGCGCTTGTCGCTGTCGGCGGTGCCGAAATCCATGCTGGGCGACAGATCGGCCAGCGCCCACGTCTCCAGCTCGCGGTCCGCGATCAGGTCGCGGACGTGCGGCACGGTCGTGCGGGCGGTGACCGCCCAGTCCATCCGCCGCACGTCGTCCTCGCCGGGCACGTAGATCCGGCTGTCGCCCGCCTCGCTGCCGGTCCCCGGCAGCAGCCCCAGGTGGGCGCCGTGCAGCAGCCCGTCGAGCCGCCGGGTCACCGTCAGCTCCAGCCGCCGCAGCGCCTGCTCGGCCGTCCTCATCGGCCGTGCTCCGTCCGCGTCGTCGGTTCCGGTTCTGCCACCGATGCTGCTTCCGTCACCGATGCTGCTTCCGTTACCGGTGCTGGTTCCGTCATCGGTTCTGGTTCCACACGACGAGGGGCGGCGGTACGGCGTGCAGGATCTGCCGGACAACCTGTTCGGGATCGACGCCGTCGGCCAGCGCGTCGAAGGTGAGCATCAGCCGGTGCGACATCACGTCGACGGCCACGTCCCGTACGTCGTCGGGCAGCAGGTAGTCACGGCCGCGCAGCAGGGCCAGGGCGCGTCCGGCGGAGACCAGGCCGAGCGTGGCGCGCGGGCTGACGCCGATCTCGATGGTCTCGGCCAGCTGGCCCAGCCCGTACTCGGCCGGTGATCGGGTGGACATGACCAGCCGTACGACATAGTCGGCGACGAGCTGGTGCACCGAGATCTGCTCGGCCGCCTCCTGCAGCGCCATCAGCCGCGTGGGGTCCAGCACCCGCTCGGCCGTCGGCGGGGTGACGCTCATGCGGTGCAGGATCTCCAGCTCCTCGTGCGCGCTCGGGTGCGGCACCCGCACGCGGAACAGGAACCGGTCGCGCTGCACCTCGGGCAGCGGGTAGACGCCTTCGGACTCGATCGGGTTCTGGGTGGCCAGCACGATGAACGGCTTGGGCAGCTGGTGGGTGACCCCGGCCAGCGTGACCTGGCGCTCGGCCATCACCTCCAGCAGCGCCGACTGAACCTTGGCGGGCGCCCGGTTGATCTCGTCGGCGAGCAGGAAGTTGACGAACACCGGACCCAGCTCGACGTCGAACTTCTCGTTGGAGGGATGGAACACGCGGGTGCCGACGATGTCGCTCGGCACCAGGTCCGGGGTGAACTGGATCCGGGCGAACGTGCCGCCCACCACCGTGGCCAAGGTGGCGGCGGCGAGGGTCTTGGCGACGCCTGGCACGCCTTCCAGCAGGCAGTGACCGCGGGCCAGCAACGCGACGACCAACCTCTCGACCATGTGGTCCTGGCCGACGATCACCCGCCGGACCTCGTCAAGAGTTTGACGCAGCACGGCCGCATCGGTTTCGTCTGGCAAATCTTCGGCGACGCTCATGACGCCATTCCACCAAACGTCCCGCCAACGTGCACGGCGCCGGTCTGTGCTTTCATGGCAAACGTGGCCAGTCCGCTGCAGTACGGAGATCCGCCCCGGCTGGGGCCGTTCGTGGTGCAGGCCCGCCTGCACTCGGCGCCGGCCGGTTTCGTCTACCTCGGGCAGGGGGTGGACGGGCGCGCCGTCTCCCTGGCCGTGCTGACCCGCGGCGCCGCCTTCGACGCCGCGGCGCGCGAACGGTTCGTGACCGTGATGCGCGAGGCCGCGCCCGCAGGCATGCGCGGCTGGCTCGGCCGGGCCACCAAGACGCGCACCGCGGTGCTGGAAGGCGCGCCGGAGGTTTTGGCGATGGAGACCGGCACGGCCCCCTGGGTGGCGGTGCCGTACGCGCCGGGCCGGCCGGGGGCCGAATGGTTCCTGGAGCCGGTGATGGTCGGCGGCACCCTCATCGGCCAGGCGCACGGCCCGGACTTCGTGCCGTACTGGCTGACCGACCGCGCCCCCGCCCTGCCCGGACAGCCGCGTGGACGCCGGCCGCTCACCGAGACGCGCCGGCGGGTGCTGCTGGCCGCGCTGGCGCTGGCCGTGCTGTTGCTGCTCGGTACGGTGATCGCGCTGCTGCTGATCATGGGCAGGGAGGACACCGAGCCGCTGCCCAGGCCGCTGCCGCCGACGAACTTCCAGCCGACGGCGCCCCCGACGCCGGCCACGCGGGAGCCGCAGCAGCCGACGCCCAGTCAGACGCCGGCGCCGAGCAAGAGCGGGCAGGCCACGCCGGGGCCGTCGCCCGGCGAGGACACGGGAGACGGCTCGCCACTCTGATCTCCCGGCTCGCCGTGCTGTTAATTGGCTTGAGCCTCACGTCGCGTGAGGCTCTAGCGTCCGTGGACATGGAATTCATCGTTCAAGACACGCTCACGCCTATGGCCGAGCTGCTGGAGCAGCCGCTGGAGCGGCGTCCCGACCTTCTGCGTGAGCTGCTCGAGCCCATCCGCCAGGTCATACCGGTGCCGGGCGACATCGTCGACATCCACCACCAGGGCAGCGGCTTCCGGGTGGACGCCGAGGACCCGCGTTACCTGCCCGCGCTCCACGCCATGATGGAGGCGGACGTCCTGGGGCAGATCGAGCGCGAGCTGCACCGGGCCGCCGATCGGCTGGCCGGACTCAAGTTGCCCGAGTCGTTGCGGGTCCTGTTCGTGCTGGGCGATCCCGGCAGCGAGCAGCTGATGAAGGTCACGGGCGGCTACTACGGGATGGGCAGCTCGCCTGGCCTGCTGTACCTGCTGGGCTGGCCGTCGGAGGAGATCATCGGCAGGATCGCGCACTGCGCCGTCCACGAGTTCCACCACCAGGCGCGCTACACCAATGTGCCGTGGCACCCGACGGTGGGGGAGCACGTGATCTCCGAAGGGCTGGCGGAGGCGTTCGTACGGGAGCTGTCGGGGGCCGAGGCCATGGGACCGTGGTCGTCGATGGTCAGCGGCGAGGAGCTGGACCGGGCCTACGAGAAGATCATGGCCGACTTCGATCTGGAGGGCATGCACCTCACGTCCGCGTACGTGCTGGGGGACACCACTGTGGCGCGGTTCGGGCAGGAGCCTCGTGGCATTCCCGACATGGCGGGATATGCGGTGGGGTTGCGGCTGGTGGACGCGCACCTGGCCGCCACCGGGATGACGGTCGCGGAGAGCACGGCACTGCCGGTGTCGCAGATCGTGCGGCGGGGCGAGGCTTCGTCCTAGCGGGGTGAGGCTTGGTCTGAGCGGGGTGAGGCTTGGTCGAGCTGAGACTTCGTCTCAGCGGGGGCGAACGAAGCCCGACTCGTAGGCGGCGATCACGGCCTGGGTGCGGTCTCGCGCGCCCAGCTTCGTGAGCACGTTGCCGACGTGCGTCTTGACGGTCTCCTGGCTGACGACCAGCTCGGCGGCGATCTCGCCGTTGGACAGCCCCCTGGTCATCAGCCGCAGCACGTCACCCTCGCGGCCCGTCAGCCGCGCGATGCCGGGCACCGAGGCGGGCCGGGCGTCGGGAGACCGGCGGCCGGCCAGCGTCCGGATCGCGGCCGGGAACAGCAGCGACTCCCCGGCCGCCACCAGTTTGATCGCGTGGACCAGCTCGTCGGGCCTGGTCCGCTTGAGCAGGAACCCGCTGGCGCCCGCCCGCAACGCCTCGTAGACGTAGTCGTCGTTCTCGAACGTGGTCACCACCAGCACCTTGGGCGCCTCGTCCATGGCCACCAGGCGCCGGGTGGCCTGGATGCCGTCCACGGCGGGCATCCGTACGTCCATCAGGACCACGTCGGGCCGCTCGCGGCGCACCACGGGCACCACCGCGGCACCGTCACCGGCCTCGCCGACCACACTCAGCCCCGGCTCGGCGTCGATGATGACGCGCAGACCGGCCCGGATGAGGTCCTCGTCGTCGGCGATCACGACCTTGAGCGTCATGAGACCGACCGTAGTGGCAGCCGGACGGACACGCGCCAGCCGCCCTCCACCGGTCCCGCCTCCAGATCGCCACGCAGCAGCCGGACACGCTCCCGCATACCGGTCACACCCCGGCCACCTGACCGGGCGCCGGGTTCTGTGCCGGACCGGCCGGCCGACCGGCCGCCGTTCGTGGCGGGCCTGTTGGTGATCTCCAGTCTCAGGTCGCCGTCCTGTACGGCGACGGCCAGGCGTACCGGCCCCTGACCGTGTTTGATGGCGTTGGTCAGTGCCTCCTGGACGATCCGGTAGGCCTCCCTGGAGACCACGGCGGGCACGCCGGTCAGGTCGCCCACCTCGGGGCGCACGTCGGCGCCGGTGGTGGCGGCGAGGTCGCCGAGATCGGCCAGCGTCGCCTGCGGCGGCCCGGCCTCCGGGGGCGGGGAGCCATCGCGCAGGACGCCGAGGACGTGGTCGAGGTCGTCAAGGGCGGCGCGGGCCGACTGCTCGATGGCCGCCAGGGCCGTCCTGGCCGTCTCCGGGTCGCGGTCGAGCACCCGTCCGGCCGCGGCGGCCTGGAGGGTGACGACGCTCAGGGCGTGGCCGACGGAGTCGTGCAGTTCGCGCGCCAGCCGGTTGCGCTCGGCCAGCGTACGGGCCTGACGCTCGGCCGCGGCCAGTCGTTCGCCGGGGGTCGGGCCGAGCAGCACGGGGGCGAGCCGGGCCAGCAGGGCGCCCCCGCCGGCCGCCACGAGCACCACCGCGCCGAGCACGGCCAGCCCGATCAGGGGCCAGTACAGCGCCGCCCAGCCCGGCTCGACGTCGAACCCCAGCAGGCGCGCGGGCCCGCCGAAGAACGGCACCGCCAACGTGAAGACCGTGAACGGAATCCCGGCCAGCGTGAACCCGCTCGCCACGCCGCCGACTCCCAGATGGAGGGTGTACCAGGCGGTCGTGCGCCACCGTTCCTCCCACGACCGGCGCGCCTGCCTGGGCGGCGTCTCCACGCCGGCGCCGAGCAGCCCTTGGGCGGCGCTCACCTCCAGCGCACGTACCGGCAGGAACAGCCCGGTCAGCGCCACCACCGGCAGCACCGCCACGAACACCCCGAGCTGGGCGGGCAGGTACATATTGACCGACTGGCCCTGGAGCAGGCCCGACGTGAGGACCCCGGCCATCATGTACGGCATCAGCAGCGCGCCGCCGAGGATCAGGCACGCCCATCGCCGGGGCAGGTTCCATCTCACACTCGCGATTGTATGTCGACGGTTATTCGCTCTCGGTGGAATGCGCCTTTAGAGAAATGCGCCCCAAGCGAAAAGGAGCTGGAATTCCGGCGGTCCGGGTCTAGCGTCGTTGAATAGTTCGAGAGAAAGGCGATTCCATGACGGAGACCCAGCGTGCGGCCTGGCCTGACCAGATAAGCCAGCGCCTGCTGAAGGAGCGCATACTTGTTCTGGGCCAGGAGGTCGACGACGAGATATGCAATCGGCTGTGCGGCGAGCTTCTTTTGCTGGCGGCCGAGGATCCGAATCGGGACATAACGCTTTACATCAATTCGCCCGGCGGATCGGTGACCGCGGGGATGGCTCTCTACGACATGATGCAGTTCGTCCCGTGCGACGTCGCGACGGTCGCGATGGGCTTCGCCGCCTCCATGGGGCAGCTGCTGCTGTGCGCCGGCGCCCCCGGCAAGCGCTACGCGCTGCCCAACGCGCGGATCGTCATGCACCAGCCGCTCGGCGGCATCGGCGGCTCGGCCAGCGACATCCAGATCCAGGCGGAGAACCTGCTCTACACCAAGCGCAGGCTGGCCGAGATCACCGCCCAGCACACCGGCCGGCCGCTGGAGCAGATCCAGGCCGACTCCGACCGCGACCGCTGGTTCACCGCGCAGGAGGCGCTCGACTACGGATTCGTCGACCACATGGCCCAGGGGATGAACTGACATGAGCGGACGTTACGTGCTGCCCTCGTTCACCGAGCGCACCTCTTACGGCATGAAGGAGATGAACCCGTACAACAAACTGTTCGAGGACCGGGTCATCTTCGTGGGCACGCCGATCGACGACACCAGCGCCAACGACGTGATGGCGCAGTTGCTGACGCTGGAGTCGCTCGACCCCGACCAGGACATCAACATGTACATCAACTCGCCGGGCGGCTCGTTCACCGCCATGACGGCGATCTACGACACGATGCAGTTCGTCCGGCCGGAGATCCACACCGTCTGCATCGGCGAGGCCTCCTCGGCCGCCGCGGTGCTGCTGGCGGCGGGCACGCCGGGCAAGCGCGCCGCCCTGCCGCACGCCCGCATCCTGCTGCACCAGCCCGCCACCGAGGGCGGCCGGGGCCAGTCGAGCGACATGGAGATCCACGCCAGGGAGATCCTGCGCATGCGCGACCAGCAGGAGGCCATGCTGGCCAGGCACACGGGCAAGACGGATCTGGAGATCAGGAAGGACATCGAGCGGGACCGGATCTTCACGGCCGAGCAGGCGCGCTCCTATCAATTGATCGACGACATCTACGCCTCCCGGAAGCGGACACTGACCACCGCCCGCTGAAGGGCGCAGGCGGACGCCGGCAGCCGCCGCCCGCTGATGTGCGGAGGCGGACGCCGGCAGCCGCCGCACGCTGAAGGGCGGAAGCGGCCGCCGAAAGTGGGTCGCCGATGCGCGGGAGCGGATACTGACAGTCGCTCGCTGACGCCGGGCGATGACGAGGACCTGCGGGGCGGCCCGTATTGAGCCTGGTGACCGGCGGCCGCCCCGAGGCCTTCGGGGCAAAGGGGCATCCCACCTGACTGACTGCGAAAGCAGGACATATACGCTTCTGGCGGTTCTCGGGGGAAATAGGGGGAGTGGCGTGCCGCTGGAGCATGTGGTGCTGGTGCTGGCGGCTGCCCTGTGCGCGGGCTGGGTCGACGCCGTCGTGGGCGGTGGCGGGCTGGTGCAGTTGCCCGCGGTGATGGTGACGGGCATACCGCCCGTACAAGCGATGGCCACCAACAAGCTCTCCTCGGTCTTCGGCACCGCCTCGGCCGCCGTGACCTACGCGCGCACCACCAAGCTGGACCGGGCGGTCGCGCTGCCCGGCGTGGGGCTGGCCGTGGTCAGCGCCGGGCTCGGCGCCCTGGCCGCGGCCGCGATCTCGGCCGAGGTGCTGCGCCCCGCCGTGATGGCGGTGCTGATCGGCGTGGCCGCCTTCGTGACGCTGCGTCCGGCGATGGGCTCGGTGCCGCAGCCCCATCTGCGGACGAACCGTCGCGTCGTGGCGGCCGTGACGATCGCGGGCGTGGGCATCGCCTTCTACGACGGCATCATGGGGCCGGGGACGGGGACGTTCCTGATCATCGCGTTCACCACGATCCTCGGGCTCGACTTCGTGTCGGCCTCCGCCTCGGCGAAGATCATCAACACCGGGACCAATCTGGGCGCGCTGTTCGTGTTCGCCTGGCAGGGGCATGTGTTGTGGGGGCTGGGCCTGGGGATGGCCGTCTGCAACGTGGCGGGCGCGCAGGTGGGCGCCCGCATGGCGCTCAAGCGCGGCACGGGCTTCGTCCGTGTCGTGCTGCTGTGCGTGGTGGTGGCCATGGTGATCAGGCTGGGCTGGCAGCAGTTCGGCTAGGACCTGACCGGCTGGAACCGACCGCGTTGGGGCCTGACCGGCTGGAACCGACCGCGTTGGGGCCTGACTGGCTGGAACCGACCGCGTTGGGGCCTGACCAGCTAGGACTCGACCAGCTACGATCCGACCGGCTCGGCCGTACGAGTGCGCAGCGCGGTCGCGGCCAGTGCCACGAACGCGGCCAGCAGTGCCGGTACGGCCAGCGCCCGCGGCAGCCCGGAGAGCTCGGCGATGCCCCCGATGAGCACCGGCCCGGACAGGAACCCGAGATAGCCGATGCTCGCCACCCTCGCCAGCGCCCGCCCCGCGAACGCCGGGTCACGATGCCCGGCGGCGGAGAACACCTGCGGCACGATGCACGACAACCCTGCCCCGAAGCACCCGAACCCGGCCACCGCCGCCACGGGATGCCCGATGGTCAGGGCCAGTCCCAGCCCGGCGGCGGCCAGCAGCCCGCATCCGCGCACCAGCGCCACCGGCCCGAAGCGGGCGGCCAGCCGGTCCCCGGCCAGGCGCCCGGCCGTCATCATGATGGAGAACGCGGCATATCCCGCCGCCGCGAACCCCGCCGACGCGGCCAGATCCTCCCGCAGGTAGACCGAGCTCCAGTCGGCCGCCGCGCCCTCGCCGACCAGGCAGCAGAACGCCAGCACGCCGAGGAAGAGGATGCCCTTGGGCAGCCCCGGGCGTACCCCGTCCGCCGGGACCACCGGGGCGGGCCGGGAGCGTAACGCCCATGCCGCCGCCCACGCGGCCAGGAGCGCGACCACCGCCCCGACGGACAGGAACGTGGCGGCGGGGGAGAGCGCCAGGTGCGCGAACAGCCCGCCGCCCGCGGCGCCCGCGAACCCGCCGATGCTGAACACCGCGTGGAACGACGACATGATCGGCCGCCCCCACGCGCGTTCCACCTCCACCGCGTTGGCGTTCATCGAGACGTCCAGCACCCCGTGCACCACGCCGAACCCGAACAGCGCGGCGGCCAGCGTGCCCAGGTTCGCGGCGTAGGCGGGCAGGACGAGCACGGCTCCCTGGAGCAGCGCGGCCGGGATCATGACGCGGCTGCTGCCGTAGCGGTCGACGAGGCGGCCGACCGCCTGCATGCCCGCCACCGCCCCGGCGGCGATGGCCAGCAGCGCCAGGCTCAGTCGTCCGTCGCTCAGCCCGAGATCCTCCTTGATGGCCGGAATCCGGGCCGTCCAGGTGCCCACGGCGGCCCCGGCGAGGAAGAACAGCAGACAAACGGCTACCCGGGCGCGGTTCACGGCGACTCCTGGACGAGGCGGACGGCGATCCGGGAACGCTTCACTGGGACTCCTGGACGAGGCGGACGGTGACCCCGGCGGCCACCAGGGCGTCGTGCTGCTCGCGCGGAATGCCGTCGTCGGTCACCACCACGTCGAGCCGCGTGATCGGGCAGACCGCGCCGAACGCCGTTCTGGCGAACTTGCCCGAGTCGCACGCCACGATCACCCGCCGGGCGGCGGCGATGGCGGCCTGCTTGACGGCCACCTCCGGCAGGTCGTGGGCGGTCAGCCCGTGCTCGGCGGACAGGCCGCAGCAGCCGATGACCGCCGTGTCGAAGCGCAGGGCCTTGATGGAGGTCTCGGTCAGGGGGCCCATGAAGTTCAGCTCGCCCTGCCGTACCTCTCCGCCGGGCAGCACCAGCCGTACGCGCGGCGCGGGGGCCAGTAGTGACACGGACTGGAGCGCCAGCGGGAGCACGGTGAGCCGGCGGTCCAGCAGCGCGCGCGCCACTTCCAGCGCGGTCGTGCCACCGTCCAGCAGCACCGCCTCGCCGTCGGCGATCAAGCCGGCCACCTCGGTGCCGATCCGCTGCTTGGTCTCGACCGCCTCGCGCTCCCGCACGCCGAACGGCGGCTCCTCGCCGCGCAGCAGCAGCGACAGGGCGCCGCCCCTGACCCTGCGGAGCACACCCTGCTGGGCCAGCTCGTCCAGGTCGCGGCGGATCGTCATCTCCGACACACCGTGCTCGGCGGCCAGTTCGGCGACCGAGACGCTGTCGTGGGCGCGGAGGGCGTTCATGATGGACATCACACGTTCCATATGTTCATACAAACACGATGAATGTGCGCAATACAATGGGCCCATGCGCGCCAGCCGTCTGCTCTCCCTCCTGCTGCTCCTGCAGGCGCGCGGCCGGATGACCGCCACCGACCTGGCCGCGGAGCTGGAGGTGTCGGTAAGGACCGTCTATCGCGACGTCGAGGCGCTGTCGGCGGCCGGCGTGCCGGTCTACGCCGATCGCGGCCCGGCGGGCGGCTACCAACTGCTCGACGGCTACCGCACCCGGTTGACCGGGCTGACGGCCGAGGAGGCGTCGTCGCTGTTCCTGGCCGGTCTCCCCGGGCCCGCGGCCGAGCTGGGGCTGTCGGAGGTGGTGGCGAGCGCGGAGCTGAAACTGCTGGCCGCGCTGCCGCCCGAGCCGCGCTCGCACGCCTCCCGGATGCGCGAGCGCTTCCTGATGGACGTACCCGGCTGGTACCGCGACGCCGACGACGTGCCGCATCTCAGTGAGGTGGCCGCCGCGGTCTGGGAGCAGCGGCGGCTGCGGATGACCTACCGGCGCTGGGGCCAACAGGAGGTCGAGCGGGAGGTGAACCCGTACGGGCTCGTGCTCAAGGGCGGCTCCTGGTATCTGATCGCCGCCCCCGACGGGCAGACGCCGCGCACCTACCGGGTGGCGCGCATTCTGGCCCTGGCGACCCTGCCCGGCGGGTTCGACCGGCCCGAGGGCTTCGACCTCGGCGATTTCTGGCAGGACTACTCGCGCGAGTTCCGCGAGCGCATGTACACCGCCGAGGCCGTGATCAAGGTCGCCCCCGGCACGGACAGCCTGCTCGCGTACACGATGGGCAACGACGTCATCACCGCCGCGCTGGCCGAGGGCGGCGAGCCCGACGCGGAGGGCTGGCGCACGCTCACCGTGCCGATCGAGTCGCTCAGGCACGCCCGCTGGCTGCTGCTGCGGCTCGGGGCGAGCGTCGAGGTGCTCGGACCGCCCGAGCTGCGCGCGCTGATGGCCGAGGCGATCGCGGAGCTCGGGAAAATCTACGGCTGAATCCGGGCGATTCTGCCACGATGCCCCACATGTATCTCATCGCATTCGTTGGCGCGTGCATCTTGGTGGCGATGGTTCCCGGGGTCAGTACCGCGATCATTCTCAGACAGACGCTGCGGGCCGGGCGCGGCTGCGGCCTGGCCGCCACCCTGGGCAACGAGAGCGGCATCCTGATCTGGGGGCTGGCCGCCGCGTTCGGCCTGTCGGCGCTGGTGCTGGCCTCGCAGGTGGCCTACGACGTGATGCGCGTCGCGGGCGCGATCCTGCTGGTCGTGATGGGCGCGCAGTCGCTCTGGCAGGCCCGCCGCAAGGACGCGCCGCCGGTCGAGGTGGAGGCGGTCAGCGGGCGGCGCAGGTCGTTCCTGGCCGGATTCGGGACCTGCCTGGCCAATCCGAAGGCGGCGGTGTTCGCGATGTCGTTCCTGCCGCAGTTCGTACCGCGCGGGCAGAACGTCCCGCTCACTCTGGTCACGCTCGCCGTCGTCTGGGTGCTCGTGGACCTGCTCTGGTACGGCCTGCTCATCTGGACCGTCGCCAAGGCCAAGGCGTACCTCGGCCGCCCGGAGGTCAGGCGGCGGCTGGAGCAGATCTCCGGCGTCGTCCTCATCGGGCTCGGCCTGCGGCTCGTCCTGGATTCGCGATGACCGGCCGCTGGGCTACGTTAAGGGGATGACGAACGACCTGGCGACGCTGATGCGGCAGGCGCAGGACGAGGATCCGCTGCGGGCGCTGCAGGCCACCACCGCCTTGCGGCACGAACTCGAGCGCATGGAGGCGGTACAGGTGCGCCGGGCCAGGGTGGCCGGACTGCCGTGGGCGCAGATCGCCAACGCGATCGGGGTGAGCAAGCAGGCCGTGCACAAGAAGTACGGCAGGGGCTAGCGTTCAGCTCTTCAGCGTTCGCGCCATTTGCCGAGGAGTTGGGGCAGTTCCCGTTCCACATACTCGAAGTAGTCGCGCATTCTGGCCAGGTTCGCGCCGGCCACGGTGCCGTCGCCGCCGACCGCCTCGACCGCGGCCGTCGCCTCGCCGGTGATCTGCCGGAAGATCGGCATCTTCGTCAGCGTCAGCTCGTACCAGGCGTCGTCGGGCAGGCGGTAGACGTCGCGGCGGGATCCGGGCACCGGCTCGCGCACCACCAGGTGCATCTGCGTGAGCAGGCGCACCGCGCCGGAGATGGCGGCCGGGCTGACGCCGAGCCGCTCGCCGAGTTCGGCGGCCGTCAGCGTCTGCTCCTCGGACGCCATCATCGTGAACAGCACCCGTGCGGCCATGGGCGGCAAGCCCCAGTCGGAGAAGATCCGTGCCATCCGCTCGACCGTGTGGCGCACGGCCTCCTCGTCACGACTCACAGGCGGATTCTACCGAGATGCGGAACGGTGCTCCCGTCTTCAGACGGGATGGCGTAGGCCCGCGCGCGATCCGACGAGGCCGAGGACGGCGCCGTCAAGCGCTGTCGGGTGTCAGGGCGGCGCGATCGTCACCGTGAGCCGATAGGGCGGGCCGCTCGGGGAGGGCGCGCCGGTCAGTCGGGGACCTTCACGGTGGCGATGCCGAGCGTGCTGGTCATCGGGAGAATGCCCGCCTCGAAGACGGCTCCCAGGACCGGCTGGATGAGCTGGGCCAGCCGATCGGCGCGCTGCTCGCCCAGCTGCCGCCACGGCTCGGCGGCCAGGTCGTCGGTCATCCGCTCGACCTGGTCGCGCAGCGCCCGGCCCTGGTCGGTGGCCTGGCCCTCGGTGTCCACCAGGCCGCGCCCGGCCAGCCGGTCCTGGGCGGCGCCCCACTCGCTCTCGCTCCAGCCGCGCCCGGCGAAGTTGGCCACCGGGGCGCCGCCGACCGCGGCCAAGGAGACCAGCGACTCGCACGGGTCCAGCTCCGCCGCCTGGAGCGCCACCAGGTGGCCGTCGCCGCGGTGCTCGCGCAGCACGGTGGCGGCGTGCCAGAGCGCCAGGTGCGGCTCATCGGGCCAGGGCAGGTCCAGGTTGGCGGCGGCGAAGGGCCGTCCGCCCACCGTCACGCTCTCAGCCACCTGCCGGGCCAGCTCGGCGGCCTCGCCGAGTGCCCCGACCCCGTCGCCGAGCATGGTCCGATAGGTACGGTCCACGGCCCGTTGGCGGGCGCGCAGCACCTGTGCGGGGCTCGCGGTGTCCCAGACGGCCGGAACGTGCTCGGCGATCGTCCGCGGGCTGAAGCTGTAATAGGTGGCGAAGGCCAGGTTCGTGCCCGCGCGGCCCAACGGCGCGGTGCGGTAGGCGAAGTAGCTCGGCCAGCGCGACTCCACGTCGTAGCCGATCGCCGCCGCCTCCTCGAAGGCCTGCGGGGAGAAGTACAGCGCCGCGTGGATCGGCTCCAACTGGTGCCACATGCGCCGGGCGAGTCTTCCATCGATGGACATGCCGATTCCTCACTGTCTAGGTAAGCTATGACAGTGACGATAGACTCCTGGCGCATCACTGGTCAATCGCAAATAGACAGTTATGTTGGCCGGTGGGTGGAGCTCGCCGTCCTCCTGGTGAACGTACTGGCCGTGGGTGAGGCGCATGGGCGCGACCTTGAGCCGCCGGCCGACGGGGCCGCGCGCCGTGCCGCCGTACTCGACGCCACGGCGCGCCTTGAGCGGCCGCCCGCCGGAGCGCTGACCGCCGCCGATGCCGATCACCTGGCGAACGTGGCCGCCGAGCTGCGGCCCGTCTTCGGCGGCGGTCCCGATTCCGTCGTCTCGCTCAACGCGCTGCTGGTACGGTACGCGGCCGTCGCCCACCTGAGTGGAGAGCCGCCCACGCTGGCCTTCCATCAGCCGGGGGCCTCGCTGGTCGACGCCTGGGCCGCCGACATCGGCACCGCGCTGGCCATGGTGATCGGGGTGGGGCAGGGGGTACGGCTGCGGTCGTGCGAGGCGGAGGGCTGCTCGCTGGTCTTCTTCGACGTGACGCGTAACACCTCGCGGCGCTTCTGCGGGTTGTCGTGCCAGAACCGCGCCAAGGCCAGCGCGTACCGCGCCCGGCAGCGGTCCTAGCGAGGGCTGGGCGAGGGCTGGGCGGGGGTTGGGCGGGGCGGGGAGGCTATCGGCGGCCGAGTGCGAGGGGCAGTACGACGTGGTCCACGAGTCGCCGGGCCAGTTCGCCGTCGACGGGCTCGCCGCTCACCAGCGCCCGGAAGAACAGGACCGCCGGGCCCACCTGCCACAGCAGGTCGGTGTCGGCGCTGCGGGACAGCTCGCCCCTGGCCCAGGCCCGCTCGAACACCTCCAGCGTCAACCGGCGACGGGTCGCGACGTAGTTCTGCTGCACCGCGCGGGCCAGGTCGGCGTTGTGCAGGAGTTCGCCGACCAGCCCGGCGATGACATCGCCCAGCCGGGCCAGCTCGCCCACCAGCGATTCCATCAGCCCGAGCAGATCGGCCCGCAGCTCACCCGTGTCGGGTGCCACCGGTGTGGCGGAGACGGCGTTGACGAACGCCGCCACCACCAGTTCCGCCTTGGACGGCCAGCGCCGGTAGACGGTGTGCTTGCCCGCCTTGGCGCGTGCGGCCACGGCGTCGATGGTCAGCCGGTCGTAGCCGGTTTCGCGCAGCACATCGAGCACGACGCCGAGCAGTTCGGCCTCGCGCGCCGGCCCGCCCCGCAAGGGCGTCACGGACATGACTTCAAGAGTAGGCGTCAGCGCTGCCAGACTGTCAGGTCCAAAGTGATGTAGTCACTGTCACCCTCGTTGACCTTCGTCACCTTGACGAGACCGATCGTGCTCTGGCCGAAGACGCACACGAGTCTGCCTTTGGCCTGGTCGGCTTCATAGCTGCTCATGTACTTGGTGTTGTCGACGCACGCCTGGTAGGTGCCGTTCTGCCCGGAGTCGAGCACGGCCATCTTGTCCGCGCGGAGGCCGATGGCGCTGTATTTGACGTCGCCCTCGTTCTCCTTCGGGTGGGTGGGGTCGTCGGTGAAGTTGACCCCGTAGTACTCGGTCACGTTGATCCCCTTGTACGTGCCGAGCAGCGTGCCCGCCTTCGCCCCGGCCACCGAGCCCTCGGTCGCCGTGCCTACAGGACTCGGCGTGGTGTCCCCGGTGTCAGGGGATCCAGTGTCGGTGGGGGGCGTACTCGCGGGTGCCTGTTCGGTGACCGTGACGGTCGCGGCGGGCTGGGCGAGCGGAGTGCCGTCGGCGGCGCCCGGCTTGATCAGCACGGCCGTGACGGCCGCCGCGACCACTGCGGCGGCCACGGCCGCGCCCGCCACGACGCCGAGCCCGAACGTCCGGCGCGTACGGGCCGGAGGAGGCGAGGGCGGAGCCGCGTAGGCGGGCAGGGCATGCGTGAGAGGGGGAGGCAGCCACTCGGGCCCCGGCGCGGGCTGCGCGTAGCGTTCGAGCTCGGCGACCAGGGCGCGTGGCGTCGGCCGGTGCGCGGGGTCCTTGGCCAGGCAGCGGGCGATCAGGTCGCGTAGCTCCGGGGGGCAGCCGTCGAGCTGGGGCTCGTCATGCACCACGCGGTAGAGCACCGCCGGGTCGGGGCCCTCGCCGAACGGCGTACGGCCGGTCGCCGCGAACAGTGCCAAGCCGCCCAGCGCGAACACGTCGACCGGCGGCGCGGCAGGATGCCCGAGCGCCTGCTCGGGCGCCATGAACAGCGGTGTGCCGATGCGGATGCCCGTGCCGGTCAGCGGGGTCGCGTCGACGGCCTTGGCGATGCCGAAGTCGATGACGCGGGGCCCCTCGGGGGACAGCAGCACGTTCGAGGGCTTGAGGTCGCGGTGCACCACCTGCACGGTGTGGATGGCCTGCAGCGCCTCGGCCACGCCGCAGACCATGGTCAGGACCGTCCGGGGCGGGAGCGGGCCGTGCTGGGCGACGGCCTTGTCGAGCGAGGGCCCGGGTACGTAGGCGGTGGCCAGCCAGGGCGTCCTGGAATGGGGATCGGCGTCGACGACGGGCGCGGTGTAGAGGCTCTGCACCCGCTGGACCGCGGCGACCTCCTGCTGGAAGCGCCGCCGGAACTCGGGATCGCCGGTGTATTCGGCGCGGATCACCTTGACGGCCAGGCGCCTGCCGCTCTGGGTGCTGGCGAGGTAGACCTGCCCCATGCCGCCGGCTCCCAGGCGCGCCACCAGACGATAGCCGCCGATCTCGGGAGGGTCTTCAGGGGCGAGGGGCGTGAAGGGGGGATTCACGATCGCACTTTACCACGCTAGTAAATCTACAATGTAAAGGCCGACGCCGCACTCGCGGCGGCGCCGATGGCGAAGCCGGAGATTGACAACATCTCTTCGCGTAGAAGTGTTTGCGAAGAGATGTTGGCAATCTAGAGTAGGGACATGACCTCAGACGTAGTTCTCGATGCCAAGGGCCTGCGGGCCCTGGCCCACCCGGTGCGGGTGGAGCTGGTCCAGTTGCTGCGCAAGTACGGTCCTTCGACGGCCACTCGGCTGGCCGAGCGCCTCAGCGTCAACTCCGGCACGGCCAGCTACCACCTGCGCAGGCTGGCGGCGGCGGGCTTCGTCGAGGAGGACAGCGAACGCGGGAACGCGCGGGAGCGGTGGTGGCGTGCGGTGCACGAGGTGACCCGGCTGACCTCCAGCGACGTGGCCATGCAGGAGCCCGAGGCGCTGATGGCGTACCTGCGCTCCGTGGCGGCCGCGCACAGCCTGCTGACACAGCGCGCGCTGAACGAACTGCAGACCATGCCCCGCCCCTGGTTCGACGCCTTGGACATCAGCCATTGGGCGCTCCGCCTCACCCCGGACGAGGCGGAGCGGCTGCGCGAGGAGCTGCTGTCCGTGATCGACCGCTATCGGCGCGACGCGTCCGAGGAGACGGCTGAGGGTGCCGAACGGGTGTCGCTGGTCATGCACCTGCTGCCGGAGCCGGCCGGATCGGAGCCGGATCTACCATGACTCCTCCTGTGGCCGGGCGGTCCTTACGCCCGCTGGCCGGCGTGCTGGCCGCGATGGCGATGTCGCTGACCGGCACCCGGGTCTCGGCCATCGCGCTGCCCTGGTTCGTGCTCGTCACGACCGGCAGCGCCGCCATGACCGGGCTCGTGGCCTTCTGCGAGATGGCTCCGTACGTCCTGGTCAAGCTGCTCGCGGGGCCACTGGTCGATCACCTGGGCCCGCGCCGGGTCTCGTGGGCCGGCGACGTGGTGAGCGCCGCCGCAGCCGCGGCCGTGGCGCTGCTGCACGCGCTCGACCTGCTGGCCTTCCCGGTGTTGCTCGGCCTGGTGGCGCTGATCGGCGCGGCTCGCGGGCCCGGCGACCTGGCCAAGGAGATCATGGTCCCGGAGGCGGCCGAACGTGGCCGGATACCGCTGGAGCGGGCCGCGGCACTGTCGGGCGTGACCGAACGGCTGGCCGCCACCTTGGGCCCGGCGATGGGCGGGGCGCTGGTGGCGCTGGCCGGTCCGCTGGTGGGGCTGGCGGTCAGCGGGGCCTGCTTCGCGCTCGGCTCCGTCGTCATCGTGTGGGCGCTGCCACGCGCCCAGGCACCGTACGCGGGCGCCCCGATCCACGCCCAGACGCCAGACCCTCAGAACGACCCGATCCCCGTACGGGAGCCTGGCGAGGGTTCGGTCCTTGATTCGGCGGGCGGTGAGGGGGAGCGGGCGAGCTACTGGCGGCGCTTCGCCGAGGGGGTCGCCTTTCTGCGCGCCGAGCCGATGCTGCTGGCCCTCACCCTCATGGTCGCCGTGACGAATCTGCTGGACGCCGCGTTCGCCCAGGTACTCGTGCCGGTGTGGGCCCGGGAGTCCGGCCACGGCCCGGCCGTGATCGGGCTGAACAGCGCCGTCATGGGGTTGGCGGCGGTCGGCGGGAGCCTGGTGGCCGCCGCGGTGGCGCACCGGATGCGGCGGCGGGTGGTGTTCTTCGTGGCCTTCCTGGTGGCGGGGCCGCCGAGGTACCTGGTCCTGGCGATGGACGCGCCGGTGTGGGCGATGCTGGTCGTGTTCGCGCTGAGTGGGCTCGGCGGGGGGCTCATCAACCCGATTCTGGGCGCCATACTCTTCGAGCGGGTGCCGCGCCGGCTGCTGGGGCGGGTCAACGCGCTGGGAGACTCGCTGGCCTGGGCCGGGATTCCGCTGGGCGGGCTCATGGCCGGCGCGGCGGTGGCCGCCGCCGGACTGTCACCGGTGCTGGTCGCGTGCGGGGCGGTCTATTTCCTCACCATCGGGCTGACCGGGTTGCGTCGTGAATGGCGGCAGATGGACCAGTCTCGTGGCGTGGGCTCGCCCTCGGCACCGGCCTCAGCGGAGAGCAGCCACAGCCCATGACGCGGGGGATGCCGGCCCCGACGGCCTGTCCGGCCGAGCACTAATCTGTGGGCGTGTCCTCCTACCTCACCCTCAGCGCCGCCATCGAGCACGAGACGGAGGCCCGCCGCTCTCGTTTCGTCTGCGCGCTCGCTCCGGCGAGGACACCCGCGGAAGCCTCGGCCTTCATCGCCGAACGCCGCCACCTGCACCCGAGCGCCTCCCACAACTGCACGGCCTACGTGATCGGCGACGACCGCAAGGGCGACGACGACGGCGAACCAGGCGGCACGGCGGGCACCCCCATGCTCCAGGCCCTGACCGGCAGAGGCTTCAACGAGGTGGTGGCGGTGGTGACCCGCTACTTCGGCGGCACCCTCCTGGGCGCCGGCGGCCTGGTCCGCGCCTACAGCTCCGCGGTGACGGAGACCCTGGACCAGGCGGTACCGATCCGGATGATCCCGGCGACCCTCATCCAGGTGATGGTGGCCCACGACCAGGCAGGCCGCATAGAGAACGACCTCAGGGCATCCAGACACCCCATCAGGGAGGTGTCCTACGGCAGCAAGGTCGTCTTCACGGTGGCGGTGGCGGACGACGAGACGGCGACCTTCACGGACTGGGTGGCCACCCTGACAGCAGGCAGGGCTCAGGTGACACCGGGCAACAGAATCCACGTAGCGGGTTGAGAACGCGGCCGTAACGGCGGCCGACCCCGTGCGGGCTCAGCGGCCGTGTCCCTGGAGGCCCTCAGCCACGTGCGGCGTCTGGGGCCTCCCGTGCTGTGCCGTAACAAAAATCACGAAAAATCACCCTTCAAGGGCGTACTGCATGACGCGGAACTTCGCCTGCGCTTCGGCGAGTTCGGAGCTCGGGTCGGAGTCGCCCATGATGCCGGCGCCCGCGAACAGCCGCGCCCGGCGCCCCCGGACGATCCCCGACCGCAGCGCGATCCCCCACTCCCCGTCCCCGTGCACGTCGATCCACCCGACCGGCCCCGCGTAGCCCGCGCGATCCATCCCCTCCAGCTCTCGGATCACCTTGATGGCGGTGTCGGTGGGCGTGCCGCCCACGGCCGCGGTCGGGTGCATGGCGGCGACCACGTCGAGCACCGACGCGCCGTCGGCCAGACGCCCGGTGACGTGGCTGGCCAGGTGCTGGACGTTGGGCAGCATGAGCAGCTCCGGCTCGTCGGGAGTCTGCAGCGACGAGCACAGCGGGGCGAGCGTCTCGCGTACGGACGCGATCGCGCACTCGTGCTCGTGCCGGTCCTTGGCCGAGGCGAACAGCGCCGCGCCGCGCGCCAGGTCGTCGGCCGGACCGGTGCCGCGCGGCGTGGTGCCGGCCAGGACGAGCGACTCGATCTCCTTGCCGGTGCGCCGGATGAGCAGCTCGGGGGTGGCGCCGACCAGGCCGGCGACGGAGAAGGTGTAGCAGTCGGGGTAGCGCTGGGCGAGGCGGTCGAGCAGGAGGCGTACGTCGATCGGCCGCTCGGCCGTGGCGATCAGGTCGCGGGCCAGGACGACCTTCTCCAGTTCGCCCTCGCGGATGCGCCGGGAGGCCTGGGCGACGACATGCTCCCATTGCGGGGCGGACAGGCTGCCGTCACCGTAGCTGATGCGGCCCGGATCGCGTACGGGAGTGAGGGGTTCGAGCCGCGCGTCGCCGATGGTGGTGAGCCAGGCGCGGCCGTCACGCCGGGCGAGTACGGCCTGCGGCACGACGAGGACGGAGCCGGCGGCGTTCTCGTCGAAGGTGAAGGAGCCGAAGGCGACGGGCCCGACGCCGGGCATACCGCCGGGACCGTCGAGGTAGGCGTCCATGTGGGCGTCGCCGAACAGGTCGGCGAGCCACCGGCTCGCCCAGGCGAACCGGTCGGGACCTGCGGGAACGGCCACCCGCGCGGCCTCACCCCAGCCGACGAGTCCTTCGCCGTGCCTGATCCAGGCGTAGGGGGCGGCGGTCCGGGGCAGGGAGGCCAGCAAGTCACCGGGGTCACCTATGGGGGTGGTGCGAACCGGTAGCGGGCGGGTGGTTCCGAGCGCGACACTCACCCAGACACTCTATGCGGGAACTGAACACGTTCGACTGGGACCCCCGTGAATGACCGGTTACGGTCAATGAACCCAGATAAAGGGGGAACCCGCATGATATTCGGAGCATCCCCATCGGATCAGGACTGTCAAGCAGCGATATGAACACGGTCCCGAGATGGCAGATGTTGCCTTGACGACATAGTCGGCCTCCGCGCCCATCCCTACTTTGGGCCGCATGATCACTCGTCTCACACCCCTCTTCGCCGCTGCCCTCGTTCTCCTCGGTTCCGGTACGGCACACGCGTCCTCGGCGGAGCCGGTCCCAGAGGTCATGGCGGCGTTGGGAGACTCGGTCTCAGCGGGGTTCAACGCGTGCGGCTGGTACGTCTCGTGCACCTCCCGCTCCTGGTCGGCGGGGGACAACGCCGAGGTGACCAGCCATTACCTGCGATTGGCCGGGCTGAGCCGGTCGATCACGGGGCACAACCGCAACTTCGCGGTGCCCGGGTCGACGAGCGCGGACCTGATGGGTCAGGTGAAGCAGGCGATCACCGCCAAGGCGACATATGTCACCATCCTCATCGGCGCCCAGGACGCGTGCAAGCCGGCGGAGAAGGACATGACGCCCGTGCGGGTCTACCGGCAGCGGCTCGACGCGGCTCTGGCGGAATTGCGGGCCGGGGTGCCGGGCATCAGGGTGTTCTTCGCCAGCATTCCCGACCTGCGCCGGTTGTGGCAGGTCGGCAAGAGCAACGCGCTGGCGCGCACGTTCTGGACGCTCGGCCGGATCTGCCCCACGATGCTCGCCTCCCCTTCGTCGGGCAAGCCCGCGGACGTGGCGCGGCGGGCCCGGGTACGCGCGCGGGTGATGGACTACAACCACGAGGCCGCCGAGGCGTGCGCGACGCTGGGACCCGCGTGCCGTACGGACGGGGGTGCGGTGTTCGCCTACCCGTTCACGCTCGACCAGGTCAGCAAGTGGGACTACTTCCACCCCAATGCCCAAGGGCAGCGGGTCCTGGCCCAGTTGACGTTCAAGAACGGTTTCGAGTGGATCGACGTGCTCTGAGCAGCCGTGGTGCCGCGGTGGTCAGCGGCACTGGGCGAGCATGGCGTTCTTGTCCGCGCGGGTGACGGGCAGGTCGTACTTGAGCGCGACCTGGGCGAAGCGGGTGACGTAGGCGCAGCGGATACGGTGTTGCGGCGGCAGCCAGCCCGCCGGTCCCGAGGCGTCCTTCTGCTCGTTGGCGGCGCCGTAGACGGGCAGCAGGTTGAGCGGGTCGTTGGCGAAGTCGAGGCGCTTGGACATCGACCAGCGCGGCGTGCCCATCCGCCAGCCGTAGGCGAGCGGAATGACATGGTCGACCTGGATCTCGTCGGCGTGGTCCTTGCGCCAGTCGATGGTCCGGCCGGTGTAGGGGTCGGTCAGGATGAGGGAGACGACCTCGCAGCGGGAGCCCTGGCGATACTTGACGTCGTGACCGTCGCGGGCGAGCAGGTCGTCGCGGGTGCGGCAGCCGTTGCGGGCGTACGGGACGCCGGTGGCGGTGTCGGCCCAGTTGTCGCCGTATCTGGTCCGCTCGTAGCCGGTCTTGGGGCCGCGGCCCTTGACCCGGAGCCGCTTGATGAGGGTGCGGGCGCTGGCCCGGTCGGCGTCGGTGGCGATGGGGGCGAGTCCTGGGCGGGTTCCGCTGGTGTTGGTGAGAGGACTGGCCGCGGTGGCCGGGCTGGTCTTGGTGCCGCCGATGAGGGAGACGACCAGCACGCCCCCTGCCAGGAGGGCGATCGTTTCCTTTGTGCTCAAGTACGCCTCCGGGATTCTTGGGCACAGGTTCTCTAGAGATCAATTCCCGACATTGTGGTGTTTGACACGGTGAGAGGTTTGAGGCCGCCGAGGGAGGGGTGTATAGCGCACGGTCCTGTTGCTCCGGATGTGGAGGCTCCATGCTCCGGGGCAGTCGGCGGAAAAGGTGGTGGCCGTTTCTCTGTTGGCGGAGTAATGATGTAAGCAACTGAGAACCTGCAGCGGCTGATGTTCGCCGAGGCGATCGGGCGGCCCCTGCCGATCACGGTCCACCGCAACGGAGCGCTGGTGGACGTCATCGCGGAGCCGGTCGAGCTGACGAGCCGTACCTGACCGCCTTGAGGAGCCCGAGGAGTCGTACCTGACCGCCCTGACCGGCCCTGACAGTCGGCCCTGGGACGTCCGCCCGGAACGATCGGGGGCGCGGACGTCCTCGGTCAGCCGTCAGCCGTCAGCCGTCAGCCGTCAGGCGCCCGTCAGGAGGACCGCGGAGTCCGCGCGGGCTCGGCCGGTGCCGGTGCCGGTTCGGACGATGCCGGTTCGGACGATGCCGGTTCGGACGATGCCGGTTCCGCGGGCGTGCGCGTCGGACGGACGTAGGTGCCGTTGCGGCGGGCCAGGAGCTCCTCGAACAGGGCGTCCCACTGGGCGCCGATGACGTCCACGTCGTACGTGCGCGCCGTCTCCAGCGCCCCGGCCGCCAGGCGGCGGCGCAGTTCCTCGTCCTCGATGACGCGCAGGAGCGAGGTGGCGAGGTTGGCGTTGGTACGCGGCTTGACCAGCAGCCCGTCGACCTCGTCGGTGATCATTTCCTTCGGCCCGTGCGGGCTGTTGAAGCTGACGATGGCCAGCCCCTTGGCCATGGCCTCCAGGATGGTCATCGGGAAGCCCTCGTGGCGCGAGCTGAGCACGAAGACGGACGCCTTCTCCAGTTCGGCGCCGACGTCGCTGGTGGCGCCGGGCAGCTCGATCTGGCCTTCGAGACCCGCCTCGATCACCTGCTGGCGCAGGTTGTCCTCCTGGGGGCCGGCGCCGAAGATGCGCAGCTTCCAGTCGGGGTGGGTCTTGGCGACCTCTTCCCAGGCGACGATGAGCCGGTGGAAGCCCTTGAGGCGGGTCAGCCTGCCGACGGCGATGACGACCTTGGCGTCGAGCTTGGCCAGGTCGCCGGTCATCGGCGGTACGGCGTTGGGGATGCGGATCAGCCGCTTCGGCTTCTTGGGCAGGGCGGCGCGATAGTCGCGCAGGTCGGCCTTGGTGAGGGTGGCCAGGGCGTCGAAGCGGCGGTAGCGCCACTTGATCAGCTCCTGCACCGCCTCCGGCTGGGTGCGCAGCGCCACGTGCTCCTGGCCGATGGTGATGACGCTCGGCAGAGCTAACTGGGCCATCGCCAGGTTGAGGCCGGGCCTGGTGGAGATGAGGATCCCGGTGTCGAGCGAGCGGATGTAGCGGGCCAGCTTCAGGTCGGTCCACAGGTTGAAGCGGTGGAACGCCGACTCCTCCGGCGGGATGAGCTTGCTCGGCCTCTTCGACAGCATCGCGCGTACCGGGTCCGGGCCCGGGTTCAGCCGGTCGTCCAGGAAGCGGAACTTGACCCGCGGGTCGATCGGGAAGAAGGGCTCCTCGGCCTCCTTCAGGATGCTGACGATCTCCACGTCGTGGTTCTCGGCCAGATAACTGGCGAGGTTGAAGACGGTCCTGATCGTGCCGCCCATGCCGTACGCGTGCAGGATCAGGATCCTGACCTTGTCCGTGGACGGCGGCGGCGCCTTGCGCACCTTGCGGCGGTTGTAGCCCTTGTACAGCCGGACCATCGCCGACCTGCCCTTGCGTGCCAGTGCGCGCACCTGAGAAGTCCCCCTTGAACCGAGAGTGTCACTACACAAGTGGCCTGTGGCGATCTGTGCGAATTCGCCACCGGCTTATTGTCCCGCTTCGGTGGAGTGTCCTGTCCATCCCCGAGGACTAACCCCACACATGATCTATAGACGTTGCAAATCCTCTTAAGGTTGCATCCGTGGCCGATGTGTTGGATCTGGGGTGTGCGGGGGGTGTTCGGCCAGCAGCCCGAGTATCACGTCGATGGCCTTCTCGAGCTGGGTGTCTGTGCCCGCCGCGTAGTCCTGCGGGGTGATGTCGATCTCGATGTCCGGGTCGGTGCCGTAGTTCTCGACCTGCCAGCCGACGTCGTCGAAGGCGAAGGAGAACTCTGGCTGTGTGGTGAGGGTGCCGTCGGCCAGCCGGTGCCGCGGCCAGATGCCGATGACCCCGCCCCAGGTTCGCTTGCCGACGAGCGGGCCGAGGCCCCGCAGCTTGAAGGTGTGGCTGAAGATGTCGCCGTCGGAGGCGGCCCATTCGTTGGTGATGGCGACCAGCGGGCCGCGCGTCGACTCCGGCGGGTAGGGCTCGGGATCGCCCCAGCGGGGATAGTCGTAGCCGAGGCGGCGGCGGGCCAGCTTCTCCAGCAGCAGCGCCGAGACGTCGCCGCCGCCGTTGAAGCGGACGTCGACGATGAGCGCGTCACGGTCGTGCTCGGCCAGGAAGCCGCGATGGAACTCGGCGAACCCGTCGGTGCCCATGTCGGGAATGTGTACGTATCCGACGCGGCCGTCCGAGCGCTGATGGCAGCGGGCGCGGTTGAGGTTGACCCAGTCGCGGTAACGGGCGGGCCCCTCGTCGGCGATGGCGCGGACGACGGCGGTGAAGACGTGCTCGCCGCGGCGCAGGGTGAGCTCGACCTCCTCGTCGGCCTGGTTGACCAGGCGTTCGTTGGGGGTGGCGGTCTCGCCGATGGGGGCGCCGTTGATGGCCAGGACCGCGTCGCCCGGCCGTACGTCCAGGCCGATCCGGTTGAGCGGCGAGGTGACCTCGGGGTTCCACGGGTCGCCGGTGACGATGGCGCCGATGTGGTAGACGCCGTCGCGGTGGTCCCAGTCGACGCCGAGCTTGCCCTGCGTGTAGTCGGGGCCGGGCCGGTACTCGCCGCCGCTCTCGTAGGCGTGACTGGTGGCCAGCTCCCCGTGGAGCTCCCACAGCAGGTCGGAGAACTCGCCGCGGGTGCTGACGCGTTCGACGAGCGGCAGGTAGCGCTCGTAGACGGCGTGCCAGTCGACGCCGGCCATGTCCTCGGTCCAGAAGTTCTCGAGCTGCAGGCGCCACGCTTCGCGGAACATCTGCCGCCATTCCGCCGCCGGGCAGACCGACACCTTGATCCGGGACAGGTCGATCCACCCGGTTTCGCGACTCGGGCTGTCGCCGTCGTCGTCGGGCGTCTCGGCGGCCTTCAGCACGCGCAGCCGGTCGCCCGCCCGGTACAGGAGCGTTTTGTGATCGCGGCCCAGCTCGAAGTCGCTGACGCCGCGGGCGAAGGTCTCGCTCTCACCTTTGGTGAAGTCGTACAGGTCCAGGATGCTCTCACCCTGCAGCGGACTGCTGAGAATGAGGGCCTTGCCCGGCAGCCCGGCGACGCGCTCGTAGCGGCCCTCCGGCAAGGGGAAGGCGGTGACGCGGCGGGCCAGGCCATCGAGGTCGACGCGCAGCGGCTCGGGCTCCTCCGTGTCCTCCTCCTCATCCTCCTCGTCCTTCGCTCCCAGGGGGCGGGGGCTCGGGACGAACGGGTCGGGGACGTCCCGGCGCAGCGCGATGGCGTAGGGGCGGGTGCCGAGGGGGAAGCCGAGGTCGAACTGGAGCTGGTCGTAGACGGGGGAGAAGACGCGCTGGCCGATGAAGTAGAGATAGCGGCCGCGCGGGTCGAAGGCGGGACGGGAGTCTTCGAGCAGCGGCTCGGTGGCGGCGACGGTCTGGCCGGTCGCGGGGTGGTGCAGCATGATCGCGGCGGTGTGGGCGTTCAGCGGGGTGGCGTAGGCGAGCCAATGGCCGTCGTGCGACCAGGCGGGGTCCGCCGGCGGGCCGTGCGGATTGGCCTCGACGAGCACGGCCCGCCCCGTGGCCAGATCGACGAGGTGCAGCTCGTCGCGGTGGTTGGTCACGGCGACGCGGTCGTGGGCGGGGTCGGGCACCAGCGCGGTGATACGCCCGAGCCGGGCGATCGCCGGGGCGGCCGGGTCGCCGAGGATGACCAGCTGCTCCTCGTCACCGTCGTCGCTGGCGGCGGCGATGAGACGGCGGCCGTCGTTGAGGAAGGTCAGGAAGCGGTAGCGGACGCCGTCGGGCTCGCCGTGCTGCCGGACCGGCCCTTCCCAACCGGCCATGGTGTACGCCTTGCCGCGCGCGGTGACGGCCAGGGCGCTGCCGTCGGGAGTGAGCGTGGCGCCCTCGAGGTAGTCGTCGGCCTCCACGAACCTGCGGTTGCGCTGGGTCCTGGAGCTGGCCAGCCGTACGTCGATCCGCTGGGGCGCGTCCCCGGGATCGAGCAGGTAGAGGTCGGCGCCCGCGTGGTAGACGAGGCGGTGGCCGTCACCGGACAGATTGCGGGCGTAGTAGTCGTCGTGGTGGGTGTGCTTGCGCAGGTCGTCGCCGTCCGGCGTGCAGGAGTACACGTTGCCGACGCCCTCGTGGTCGGACAGGAAGCAGACGCGGTCACCGCTCCAGCAGGGGGAGGCCAGATTGCCGGGCAGCCGGATGAGCCGGCGGAAACGGCCTTCGCCGTCGGGGTCGATCCACAGGTCGCCGACGGTGCCACCGCGGTACCTCTTCCAGCGTGCGGGATCGGCGGTGTTGCGGCCCAGGACGATCATGCCGCGGGGGCCGTGGGCGATGGAGTTCGCCGGCCCGTACGGCAGGCGGTGCGGCACGCCGCCCGGCGCGACCCGGTGCAGCCACTTGCGGCCCTCGAACGGCTGGCACTCGTCGCTGGCGTACAGGATGCGGCCCTCGGGGTCCCAGCCGGTCACGGTGCAGCGGGCTCCGTGATAGGTGACCCGCCGGGCCGCGCCCCCGTCGGCGGGCATGACGTACACCTCTTCAGGGCCCTCCTCGCGCCCGACGAAGGCGAGCTGGTCGCCGCGCGGCGAGATGCGCGGGTAGCCGGCCTCGGCGAGCCCGGCGGTCAGGCGGAAGGCGCGCCCCCCGAGGGCGGAGACCATCCACAGGTCGTCCTCGGCCGCGAAGACGACCACGTCCTGGAAGATGGAGGGGAAGCGCAGGTAGGCGGACATGTGTGCTCCGTGATCAGGCAGCCGGGACTCCGGCCGCGGCTGCCTGATCCTTTCACCGCGTCAAGCCACGTCCGGCTTCCTGGGCTCCTTCTTGGCGTCCTTGACGTCCTTGTCCTGGCGGGCGGGCTTGATCGTCTGTTTCTTGGTCTTGCCGGTCTTGGCGGCCGGCTTCTTGTTCGTCTGAGCCATGGTTCCCCCTGAACGGATGATGTGGGATAAGTACATCAACCGCCTTAGTACCCATTTCCGGCAGAAAACCGACATATGAAATAACTGTCGGCGGGTGAACGGTCACATATTGTTACCTTCGGGCGGGGCGGTCGCCGAAGGGCCGCGACCACCACACGCCCTCGCCATGTGACAGGCCGGGCAGCGCCAGCTCGAACTCGCGCACCGCCACGGCCGGGATGTCGCCGATCACCAGCCACACCGCCTCCCGCCGCACGGCATCGGCCACCATGGCGCCCAGGGCCGCCAGCCGTACGGTCGCCGCGCTCAGCGACTCCGGCGGCACCTCCAGCTCGAAGCGGTGGCACGGCTCGTACACCAGGGTGCCCGCCTGGCGCAGCGCCCGCCGCAGCACGTTCGTCGTCCGCCCGCGGAAGTCGGCCGCCGTGGTGACGGGGCGCGCTCGATCGCGAACACCGTCGCGCCGACCGCCTCACTCGCGCTGCCACCAGGGGCGGCCGGGTGGTCGGCGGCAACCGGAACCCGTCGAGCAGATCGGCCCACCCCCCGCCTGGCCATCGCCGAACCGGACGTGGACCCCTTCGACGGCCGACAGCGCCAGGGTGGGCGCCGTCGAGCGCGCCGAGCGCCCGTTCGACCTTGGCCACGGAGTCGGCGTGGCCGGACGTGTCGATCAGGTAGCCCAGCAGGTTGTCCACGGTGAAGGAGGCGTCGGTGGTACGACGGATGGTGATGGCGCGACGCCGCACGAGGTCCTAGCCAAGCAAGCAGGCAATCAGAGCGTTGTCGTTCATATGTTCTACCTGCCATGGTCAGCTAATGGCAATCTTTCGATTGCTGATCGTGAGGTTGCGTCCTTGAGGGGTGGGTGTGCAGGCATGCGGGCGTTCCGGCTCTCCGCCGATCGCGATGCGCTGACCGTGTGGTGCATCTGTTGCCACGTCCGCCGTCCCGTCGGCACTCTCGTGCCCGCATGTGGTCGCCGGCGGTCGAGCGGTGCTCAGATGGCGGCCCACCTGAGCGCGGTTCGTCACGTTCGGCCCGCCTCCGAGACGGGAGCGGTGCATGAGTGAACTCACCGCGACCGCCTGCTGCACCGCCTATGCGGCGGTGGTGGAGGCGACCGGTGAGGTCGTTGCGCAGGGCCTGCTGGTGCGGCGGGTGGCCTGGCTGGCCGGCCTGGCCCGCGACCTGACCGCCCGCGTGTTGGCCGCCCGGTGGAATGCGGCTGATCTGGACGCTTTGGCGTCCGGGGTGGGGCTGGATGGGCGGGTGTTGCCGTCGAAGGGCTGGATGGCCGTTCGCCTACGACGCGAGCGGTGTTTCGGCCAAGCTGGCTCGGTTGCGGGCCGAGCGTGAGCACCTGGCCGCCAAGCACCGGCACCTGGAAAGGCTGCTGGCGGGGATCACGCCTGCTGATTCCCGCTACGTCGCGGTGAGTACGGCCTGGCAACGCATCGGGGTTGAGCATGAGCGGCTGTGTGCGCGCATCCGGCATCTGAATAAGGCGCTGGCCTGGTCGGCGGCGCGCTGGGCGGTCGATCAGGCCGTGACCGCCGGGGCGACGGTCATCGCCCTGGAAGATCTGGCCACCCTGGAGGCGCGCGGACGCCGAGCCAGGGCGAACGCGCGCCTGTCGGGGCAGGTACGCGGGAAGATCGTCGAGGCGATCCGGCACCTGGCCGCCAAACACTCCATCGCGGTGGTCACCGTCCCGGCACGTGGCACCTCCCGGTACTGCCCCCGGTGCGGGGAGGGCACGTCGGTGCTCAAGCATTGCCCGGCTCCGGACCGGCTCGACGAGCGGGGCTGGAGGTGGGCCTCCTGCCCGGCCTGCGGCCTGTCGTGTGACCGGGACTGGGCAGCGGCCGAGCGGATCGTCGCCCGTGGCCTGCTCGGCCAGAACGCCACCCGCACCCACCGCGCCACCGGGGTGCGCACCATCGCCACCATCGTGGAAGGCAACGTCGCCCGCGCCCGCCGCACCCGCAAACCCACTCGGGCGGCCCGGCGCGCCCGCCGCACCGGATCAGACCTGCACCCCCGACCCGCATCCCGCGACAGAGCCAAGAACCGCCCCACCCCGAAACGGCCCACCCACGCCTCAGCCAACCCACGCAACACCTCGACGACTTCCCGCCGTGTGCCCGACCGGCGCACGGTGCCCGCCCCACCGCCCACCGGCGGTGGACAGCGTCCGGCGGGCCATGCACCCAAGCCGGGACGGCACCAGCCGTACCGGACAGGGCATGTCAGGAATTCTCACCATCGGACCGGCTTCCACCACGCCAAAGCCACCCCCGTGCTCATACTTATCAAGCACGCAAGCGGCCCAAGCCAGGCTACGCCTGTCCGAGTTACCTGATTTCTTCAGGCAACCACAGAGAATTCAAGACGCTGGTCTTACCCGCCGCTACTCGTCCGGAAGCCCGGACAGGCCGGGAAGGCTGAGCTGCCGCGCTGCTGGGCCGGGCTGCGCTCCGGCCTCTGGGTCGGGCCGGGGGCGCGGCGGAAGGCGGCGCGCCGAAGCCACGGTCGCGCGGCCGACGCCGTACTGGCGGGCTAGTTCCTTGACCTGGTCCGTGATGCGCTGCTGGTAGGCCTGCGGCGCGTACGCCCCCCTTCCGTACAGCTCCAGATAACGCGGCACGAGCCGAGGATGCTCGCGCGACAGCCACCCCAGCCACCACTCGCGCGCCCCGGGCCGCAGGTGCAGGACGATGGGCGCCAGGTGGGTGGCACCCGCCTGGGCGATCTCCTTGACCGTGCGTTCGAGCTGGTCGGGGGAGTCGGTGAGGTACGGCAGGATCGGCGCCATCAGCACGCCGCAGGGGATGCCGTGGTCGTTGAGCGTGGCGCAGACCTCCAGCCGTCGGCGCGGGGCGGGGGTGCCGGGCTCGACGGAGCGCCACAGATCGGGGTCGACGAAGCCGACCGACACGCTGGCGCTCACCTGGGTGACCTCGGCGGCCTCGGTCAGCAGGTCGAGGTCGCGCAGGATGAGCGTGCCCTTGGTGAGGATCGAGAACGGGTTCGCGGCGTCGCGCAGGGCGGCCAGGATGCCACGCATCAGCTGGTAACGGCCCTCGGCTCGCTGGTAGGGATCGACGTTCGTGCCCATGGCGATGGCACCGCCCTGCCAGCGGGGCGCCGCGAGCTCCTTGCGGGCCAGCTCGGCGGCGTTGACCTTGACCACGATCTTCGAGTCGAAATCAGCGCCGGCGTCGAGGCCGAGATATTGGTGGGTCTTGCGGGCGAAGCAGTAGACACAGCGGTGGCCGCAGCCCCGATAGGGGTTGATGGTGTGCTCGAACGGGACCCGGCTGGCCGCCGGCACCCGGTTGATGATCGAGCGGGCATGGATCTCGTAGAAGGTCATCCCCTTGAACTCGGGAGTGTCGAACGTGCGGGTGACCGCGCCGCGGGCGAACAGCGGCACGGCCGGATCGTCCTGGCCGGAGTCGGCCAGGCGCAGGTTGTCCCAGCGCATCCCATGATTAGAACAAAGGTTCGATGATGATCGCAAATGAAAAGAGGTGGCAATTACCTGCTTGGGCGGGGGCTAATGATCTTCATGGTTGGGCAGAAACCCGGCACAGAGCTTGCGTTCCGGAGGTGCACCCATGGCCTGGTCGCAGGACGAGGAGCGGATGCTGGCGCAGATCGAGCAGCACCTCGTCGACGACGATCCGCGACTCGTGGCGAGGTTGGAGTCGTTCAACGAGCGGGCTCGTCGCAGCGAGGAGAGGGTCGACGGGGAGTCCGGCCGCCGGCGCAGGCCGCGCCGCTCGACGGTCATCATCCTGATCAGCTGGCTGTTGATCGCCACTCTGGTCGCCACGCTGCTGATCATGGTCCTGCAGCACGAGGCCGCCACGGCCCTCGCGCTGGCCGCCTCGCTCTGACGCCCCTCCCGAAAACCCGGGTGTTCTGTGATGTCCAGGCTGCTGTCGTGTCACCCCCGGCGTGTCACCCCCGGCGTGTCACGCCGGGGGGACATGTCACCTCGAATGCGTCTGCACGGGGCGCGTTAATCTGACGTTGTCAGTGGTTCAGCTTGGCGGTGGGCGCGCAGGGCGGCGATCAGCCACTGGAGCGCGGGCACCGCGGCAGGGGCGGTCTCGCGGCCGTTGAGTGTGGCGATCAGCTCCCAATACCGTTCGACCCGGGCGTCGGCGACGGTCTCCAGCCATGCGAGCAGCTCGGGCCCCCGCTGTGAGCTGTCGACGACCCGGTCGAGGATCCGCAGGCCCTCGGCCGACTCCGGCGCCACCTCATCGGCCAGCGCCGGCCGTACGTGCTCCAGCGCCGCCGCCCGCAGATCGTCACCAGAGGTGGGTTGCGGGCCCGCCAGCGCGATCCGCCGCAGCCGGCGGCGGAAGTCGGTGTCGGTGGCCAGCCTGGCCAGCTCCACCCATGCGCCCACCTGGCCGTGCGCGGGCTCGTCGGGCAGTTCCCGCATCCACCCGGCCACGATCCTGGCGTCGCCGTCCAGATCGAGCCCCGCGAACGTGCCGTCGACGAACTCGTCGATGATCTGCTGCCGCTGCGCGGCGGACAGCCTGGCCAGTTCATGCATCATCAGTGTCTCCTCGGTCGTGCCGCCCTGTTCGGCGATCACGCGCAGTACGGCTCGGCGCATCCGCAGCGCCCGGATCTCGGCGTCGACGGCCCGCAGGTGCACCCGCGCCACCTCGGCCACCGTGACCTGCCGGGACAGGACGTCCTGCACGGCCTCCAGCCCGATGCCGAGGTCGCGCAGCATGCGGATCAGTTCGAGCCGGGCCGCCGCGGCCTCGTCGTACAGGCGATAGCCGCCGGCCGTGCGGCCGCTGGGCGGCAGGATGCCGCAGTCGGACCAGAACCGGATCGTCCGTACCGGCAACCCGGTGCGACGGGCCAGCTCGCCGATCGTGTAGAACTCCACGTGATCACTCACGGCACCAACCTGCACCTTCCACCCACTGGAGACGCAAGCGGTATTGCCCCGTGAATACTCGCGCGCGTATACTCGCCCACGAATATTCGTCTATGGGGATGGTGTGGGTGGCGCAACGACGCCGGGTGGCCAATCTGCTGGCCCTCGCCGTGCTCACGGTGGTCGCGGAACGGCCGATGCATCCGTACGAGATGGCATCCGTCCTGCGGGCCCGTGGCAAGGACCGCGAGACGCCCATCAAATGGGGCTCCTTCTACACAGTGGTACGCAATCTGGAGAAGCACGGTTTGATCGAGGCCACGGAGAGCACCCGGCAAGGGGGCCGGCCCGAGCGGACCGTCTACCGCATCACCGGCGACGGCCGCGAGGAGGCCGAGGACTGGACGCGCGAGCTGCTGGGGACTCCTGAGCGGGAGCCGACGGGGTTCGAGGCCGGGCTGTCGGTGATGGGCGGGCTCGACCCCGACGAGGTCGCCGCGCTGCTCCGGCGGCGGCTCGCCCTGCTCCGTGACCGGATCGCCGTCCAGCGCGAGACCCTCGAGGTCGAGCGCGGCGAGATCCCGCGGCTGTTCCTCATCGAGTCCGAATACGCCCTGGCCATGAGCGTGGCCGAGGAGGCGTGGACCGGGGCGCTGCTGGCGGAGTTGACGATCGGTACGTTCCCCGGCCTCGACCAGTGGCAGGTCTATCACCAGAACACCCGCTCCGCGCCGGTCCCGACGGGCCTCGCGGCAAGGGGCCACGCGGACGAGACCGGGACGGCGGAAAGAGCCCGCCTGGACAGAGGCGGCCTGGCGGGCTGAATCGGGTCGCAGAGGGCGGAGGAAAGTGACCGCCCAGGCCTGGTGATCTGGCCGGGTCACAGGTGGCGCAGGAAAGTGACCGCCCAGACCTAGGGACTTGGCCGGGTCACAGGTGGCGCAGGAAAGTGACCGCCCAGACCTAGGGACTTGGGCGGGTCACAGGTGGCGCAGGAAGGTGGCCGCCACCGGGGCCGCGACCTTGCCCCCGGTGCCGCCGCCCTCCACCACCACGGCGAAGGCCACGTCATCCTTGAACCCCATGAACCAGGCATGGGTCTTGAGCTTGTCGCCGGTGCCGTACTCGGCCGTGCCCGTCTTGCCGTGGGTGCCCGAGGGCAGCCCGGAGGCCTTGGCGGTGCCCTTGGAGACGACGGCGGCCATCATGGCGTGCAGGTTGGTTTTGACGCCCTCGGGCAGCGGCTGTTCGGCCGCCTTCTGCTTCAGGTCGGGCACCAGCGTGGGCGGCCGCCAGGTGCCGTCGGCGATGGCCGCCGCGACCGAGGCCATCGACAGCGGGCTGGCCGTGATCCTGGCCTGCCCGAACGATTCGGCGGCCAGCTCGGCGTCTGACTCCGCCTTGGGGAAGCTCGCCTTGGTGGCCGAAACCCCGATGTTCAGCGGCTGGTTGAATCCGACGTCCTCGGCCGTCTTGAGCAGCTTGTCGGCGCCCAGGCGCGTCTCGGCGAGCGGCGCGAACGTGGTGTTGCACGAGTGCGCGAAGGAGTCGAGGAACGACAATGACCCGAACTCCTCCTTCTCCGAGTTGCGGATCTTCATTCCGCCCACCGTCGCGTACATCGGGCAGGTCACCTTGTCCTCCGGCGACATCCCGGCCGCCAGCAGCCCGATCGCGGTGACGGCCTTGAACGTCGAGCCCGGCGGGTAGCGGCCGTCGAGCGCCCGGTTGAAGCCGCCCTGGTTGTTGACCACGGCCAGGATCTCGCCCGTGCTCGGCTTGATCGCGACCATCGAGGTGGGCTTCTTGACGTCCTTGACGGCGGCGACCGCGGCGGCCTGCGCGCGCGGGTCGAGCGTCGTCTTCACGTCCTCGCCCCCGCTGCCCTCGATCGTCTGCAGCGTCTTGTCGCCGACCTTGATCTCGGTCGCCGGGGTGCCGGCCAACTGCTTCTGGAACGTCTCCTGCAGCCCGCCCCGGCCGATGGCCTGGCCGACCTGGTAGGAGGAGCCGAGCTTGGCCACGTCCTTCTTGGTCGCCTTGTCGAGATAGCCGACGAGCTGCTGTACCGACCCGCCGGCCGAGCCGTCGTCGATGCGGCCGTCGTCGGCGTCGGTGATCTTCGCCCGATCGGGCCAGCGCGTCTTGAGCGCGAACGTGGCGCCGGCGGTCAGTGACGGGTGCAGGGTCTTGGGTGTCCAGTCGACCTTCCAGGCGCGATCGGCCACCTTCAGGTCGATCTGTCCCTCATAGGTCCAGTCGCCGATGTTCTTCAGCTTCAAGGTCGTGGTGTACGGCACGCGGGCCCGGTCGTCGCCGGACTTGGTGACGGTGCCCAGCTTGATCGAGGTGGACTCGATCGCGAGGCCGGTGCGCATCTGGTCGTACGCCGTCAGTTGCTGCGGCGCGGCCAGCGCGGCGCTCATGGCCGCCTTGTCGCCCGACTGCCAGGCGGCGGCGAAGAGCCGCGCCGTCTCGGCGGGTGTGCCTCTGGTATGAAGCACGTAGTACGCGCCACCGGCAGCGGCCCCCGCCGCCAGCACGGTGACGCAGGACACGATCGCGATAGTGCGGCCACGCGCCACTGGTCAGCCCCCAGGTCATCGACAGGTTGCAGAGCTTAGCGACAAATTAGGACATATTGCTGGCAGCTTTGAAGCTCGACGCATAGGTCGGCACGTACTCCTGGCCGGACAGCTCCCGGATCGCGGCCATGATCTCGTCGGTCACCCGGCGCCGGTCGCGGGCCTTGCCGTGGTCGCCCTCGAACCGCATCGGCGCGCCGATCGTGATGCCGATCCTGGCCGGGCGCGGCACCTTGGCGCCGACCGGCAGCACGCGTTCGGTGCCGCTGAGGGCCACCGGCAGCACGGGCGCGCCCGTCTTGAGCGCCAGCCAGGCCACGCCGATCTTGCCGCGGTAGAGGCGGCCGTCGGGGGAGCGGGTGCCCTCAGGGTGGATGCCGAACAGCTCGCCGCGATCCAGCAGGTCGGCGGCGGCGTCGAGCATCTCCTGCGCGGCGTGCGCGCTGTCGCGGTCGGTGGGCAGGCTGCCGCCCAGGCGCATGAACCAGCCGGAGACCGGGTTGCCGGAGAAGTATTCCTTCTTGGCGGCGAACGTCACGTGCCGCGGCAGCAGCGCGGGCAGCAGGTAGGAGTCGAGCACCGACAAGTGGTTGGCGGCCAGAATCGCCGGTCCCGTCCTCGGCACGTGCGCCGCGCCGGAGATGTGCGGGCGGCACATCGCATGGGCGATCGGCGTAGCGGCGAACTTGACCACGTGATACAGCAACGGGCTCTCCTGGATGATCGGCGGTCCGGCCACCCACCCTAGAGGCAGGCGCCCCGGCCGGAACCGGGGCGCCTGAAAAGCCTAAGGCCGATGTGGCGGTCGCCTCCTCGGCGAGATGCACAACACGGCTCCAGCCGAACGGTATTCCGTGAAGGCGGTAATTTGCGGCCCGGGGGACACAGACCACATCGGCCATTCGATGCTAACGGACATCCGGCGGCACGTATTCCACCGGCCCAAAAGAATCGGTCAGGTTCTGGTCCAGTGTGGTTGGGCGACGTCGAAGACCCGCAGCTCACGGCCACGCAGGGCAACCTCCGCGAACTGCCACAAAATCGCCCCCGTCGGCGCGTGGACGACGATCGAGGGCCCCAACGGCATCTGCAGCAGCCCGCCGCGCCAGCGCGGCACCCCCGGCGCCAGGAACCGCTCCAGCGGCACCGCGTGCACCGAGGCCACCTCGTGCGCGTCGGCGACCGGCCGCTGCTCCCCGCCGAAGGCCACCACCGGCGTGATGACGAACCCCGAGTCGGTGACGAAGTCGTCGAGCGCCCCGGCCACCTCGACGCCGGTGACGGCCGTCTCCTCGGCCAGCTCCCGCAGCGCCGCCTCGACCGGCTGCTCGCCGTCGTCGAGGCGGCCGCCCGGCAGCGCCCACTGCCCGGGATTGCGCCCGCGCGGCGCCCGCCTGATGAGGATCGTGTACGGCAGGCCGGCCGGGTCCCTGAGCACGCACACCGTCACGGCGGCCCGGCGCACCCCCTCGGCCGGAGGCACCTCCCGGCGGTCGAAGGCGGTCAGGCGGGTAGTGACCAGCTCACGCAACTCATCGATCGGAGGAAGCACCAGCCCAGGATCTCACGCCCGCTATATCCACCTATGTCAGTCGAGGCCGCGCTTGCCGGGCGTCCAGAAGGGCTTCGTCCGTACGTCCCCGCGTTGCCAGCCCCGTTCGCGTACGAGATGCGCGCGGACGGCCTGGATCGTCCGGGCCTCCCCGGCGAGGTAGGCCACCCCGGGCTCGTCCGGCAGGTCGAGCTTCCTGACGGCCTCCACCAGCGGCTCGGAGCTCGCGGCGGACGCTCCGTCGCGGCAGACCCGGATGAGCTCGCGCGGCAGGTCCAGGTGGTCGCCGGGCCCGTCGGCCTCCACGGCCCCGAACACCGTCTCGCCCAGCGGCAGCGCGCGCAGCATCGCGCCGAACGCGACCGACGCAGTCTCCTCCCCGGCGAACAGATGGTAGGGCGCGGGGCGTACCACGAGGTTGCCCTCCGGCTTGGTGAAGGCGATCTCCTGGCCGCGGCGGGCGTTCCTGATCCAGGTCGTGCCCGGTCCGTCGCCGCCGTGGTCGAAGCCGATCAGCTCGATGGTCTGCCAGCTGGGGTCGTGGTGCCAGATGGAGTAGGTACGCAGGGCGTCGGCGATCTCGCCCCGTAACCACGTACGGGCGGCGAAGATGTCGTTGACCACCAGCCGTACGTGCTGCCCCGGAGTCCACTTCAGATCGCCCAGAGCCTCGCCGCCGATCTTGATCTTCCGCATGCGCGGCGTCACCTGCTCGGTCTCCAGCACCTCCCCGACGACGAACAGCCGGTCGCGCAGCGCGCGGGTGATGGTCGTCTTCATGGCCAGCTCCTTGCTGTGTGCGGACGGGCTGTGAGTTGACGGGCTGTGTGCGGACGCGGTGTGTGCGGACACGGTGTGTGCGGACACGGTGTGTGCGGACACGGTGTGTGCGGACACGGTGTGTGCGGACGCGAGGACGGGCTGAGCGCGGCAGGCTGGTGTGGACGGGCCGAGTGCGGACGGGCCGAGTGTGGACGGTCAGCGGCGGCGGGGGTCCAGCTGCTCGATCCGGCGGCGGGCCTCGATGAAGATCGTCTGGATCTCGTCGACCACCCGGGGATCGCCGTGCGCGTGGGCGAGCGTCTTGACCGCGGCCTTCACCAGGCGCAGGGCCGGGCCGATAATCTCGGCCGCCTCGGGCTCACGGAACATCCCCCACTCGCCCCGGCTGGCCGCCCGCGCCCAGAGCCGGTCGATCTCCTCGGCCTGCTCGCCGACCACGTTCTGGCCGGACTCGGTGATGTGGTGCACCTTGCGGCCCTCGGCCGCCTCGACCCGGACGAGGCCCTCGTCCTCCAGCAGTTGCAGCGTGGGGTAGATGGAGCCCGCGCTGGGCTCGTACGTCCCGTTGAACCGGTCGGCGAGGCGGTTCATCACCTGGTAGCCGTGGCCGGGCTGCTCGGCGAGCAGAGCCAGGATCGCCAGGCGCAGCTCACCGGGGCCGAAGAAGCGCCCGGTCGGCCCGAGACCGCCTCCGCCGGGCGCGCGGCGTGCGTTCATCATGGCTCGGATGCTATATCGAACGATATAACGAAGTAAACATCAGCTCAGCGTGAAAGCCAGCCCTCGCGCGTCGTGGCGGGCGGTGAGGGTCACGCCGCTGCGGTCGCAGCGGACCGCCTGCAGCAGGGGAGTGTTGGACAGCACGGTGACACCGGGGTCCGCCCAGCGCGCGGCCGTGGCCGCCGCGTCCGCGCCCGGCAGGACCAGGCACGCGTACGTGGCGCCGGCCGGCCGCGGGCCGTGGTCGAAGCCGACGGTGAACACCTCGGCGGCCAGCGTCCCAGTGGACCTCGTCGCGGTGATGTCCGACCAACTGCCGCTCCGGCGCGCCACCCACGCCGACACCGACTCCCGGTCGGACAGCGGCAGGTAACCGATCCGTCCCTGATGCACGAAGAGCCCGGTGGTCAACGGCCCGGTGGTCAACGGCTCGGTCGCCAACGGCCCGGTGGTCAATGGGCCGGTCGCCAGGCGCTGGTCGATCGTCGTCACCACCGGGTACGCGGCCGACGGCGCGGTGATCCCGGCCCCGAGCGCGACGAAGACGTCGTCGAAGCAGAACCACGCCTTCCAGCCGTCCGCGATCCGGTCGGTACCCGCCAGGCGCATCACGGCCATGCCATGGCGGCCGTCCGTCCAGCCGCCGACGTCCGGCGACGCGCCGTGCTGGTCGTTGGGGCGCGGAAGGAGCGCCGCCGGGTCGGGCGGCTGCTCGGCGGTCACGCCCGGGAGTCGCGCCCAGTCCCACAGCGGGATGACGGCCCGGTAGCCGTCCTCCGGTCCGTCACCGACCCGGATGGGGGCGACGCCGTCACCGAGGTGGCGGCCCCGCAGGTTCTCGCCGTTCATGGTCTCGGTGGGCGCGGTACGAGTGGACGACATGCGCACGGACACCGACCAGCCGGGCCGCCGATGCACGAGATAGTCGGAACACGGGTAATAACGACACCCGACGGGCCCGGCCGTGAGCTGTGTGCCTTCGGTCCCGGTAGTGAGCCGTGCCGCCTTGGACCCGGCACCGGACCTGGGACCGGGTCCTGCGGCGGCCCCAGGAGCGGTCCCGGCAGTGGGTGCCGCAGCCGGCTGCTCGGCCTCGGCCAGATGTTGTTCGAAGGCCGCCAGCTCGGCTTGCCGGGGCGCACCAGCCGCGCGCAGGCGGCGGATCGCGGTTCGCAGGTCGGGGGTGGGTCGGTGGGCGTCCGCTCGGGTGATGTTGCGGCCCATGGTGGTGAAGTCGAAGGCGCCCCCGTGTATCGCCCAGCTCAGGCCGTCCAGCAGGAAATCGGTGAAGAAGCCCACCTCGGCGGCGCCGAACGCCCACGGCGTGCCGTACACCACATAGATCCACAAGCCCAGGTCGGCGGCCAGCGCGAAGCCGTAGCCGCCGGAGTAGAGCTGCGCGCCGTGCTGGTGGAAGCTGAAGTCGTCCTGGATCCCCTCGTCGTGGGTCGGCCGCAGGGTTGTCGCCATCCGCGCGACCGCCGAGGAGACCAGGCCAGCGTCGTCCACCAGCAGGCCGTGGCGCAGGACGACCGCCTGGGTCCAGACGAGGTTCTGGCCGGTCATCTCCATGGAGCCCGCGCAGGCCGCGAGCCAGGCGCCCCAGGCCGCGCGCTCGGACGGGCCGAGCCGGTCGGCGAGCAGTAGGAGGGCGTCTCCGGCCAGCTGGGGTGCGGCGATCTCGTTGTACCACCAGTTGGCGCTGCGCGGGCCTCGGCGGCGCCAGGCGTCGAGGGCGGTGAGGGCGATGGGCCGGTGCTGCGGGGAGAGCGCCAGGGTGAGGGTCCTGGACAGGTGTTCCAGCGGCGCCCAGTTCCGGCCGTCGCCCCGGTCGGCGTAGTCGAGGTCCGGCCACGTGCCGTCGGCGCCGGGCCGGTTCACCAGAGGACCGGGCCCATCGGCGCCGGGACCGGCCAGTGGGCCGAGGACAGGGCCGGTCGGCGGGCCGGAGATGGGGCCGGTCGGAAGGTCGGGGACGGGGCCGGTCAGAAGGCCGGGGCCGGCCAGGCCGGTGGCCGCGCCGACGGCGGTGGTGCCGGAGGCGGTGTCCAGCAGTTCGTGCCGCAGCCGAGCCCTGGCCGTTTCGAGGGCCGTTTCGAGGTCTGGCATGTCGCTCCTCAATCGTGGTGCGGCAGGGCGAAGGCGCGTCAATCGTGGCGCAGCAGGGCGAAGGCGCGGTCGGCGCGGCGTACGGCCTCCGGCTCGACCTCCGCCAGCGCGCGCCCGTCGGCCAGGGCCTGCCAGTTGTGCTTGGCCAGCACCCGGTGCGCGGCCAGCACCTGCGCCGCCAGCAGCGAGGCGGTGAGGGCGTCGGGGATCTCCGGAGCCTCCGCGAGCGCGGCGGTCAGAGCGTCCTCGTCCATCGACATGTGGTGCAGCAGGCGGGCGGCCACGCTGGGCGTGCCGAACACCATGCGGCGAAAGGCCATCACTTCCGGCTGGTCGTTCAGCCCGGTGACCGGGTCGTGCCGGGCCAGGGCTTCGAGGAAGTGCCGGTGCAGCGCCGTCAGCGGATGCTCGCCGGCGGTGCGCTGCCGCACCACCCGCGCGAACTCGCCCTGGTGGTCGCTGATGCGGTGCAGGACGAGGTCCTCCTTGGCCGGGAAGTACTTGAACAGTGTCGGCTTCGACACCCGCGCGGCGGCGGCGATCTCGGTGACGGGGACCTCGTCGAAACCACGCGCCAGGAAGAGCGAGATGGCCGCGGTGGAGATGGCCTCGCGCACGTGTTCCCTCTGCAACTGCCGAAGTCCTGTCATGAGTCCACTCTAGCAAAGTGTTAACCTGGTAAAAATATTAACCGAGTTAACGGGAGGTGAGATGTCCACGCTCGACGAGGAGAGGCGATACGTCGAACAGTGCGGAGCCGGGCTGCGCAGGATGCTCGACGCGGCGAGGGACAACGTGATCGTCGGCGAGAGCGTGGCGGGCGACCGCTACAGCGCCGAACGGCTCGGCCGCCACCTCAAGAGCCTGGCCAAGGAGCTGAGCGAGGAGCCGGAAGGCCCGCCGTTCTTCGGACGGCTCGACTTCGGCGGCGATTCCGTCGAACACCAGGGGCGCGGCTACCACATCGGCAGACGGCACATCACCGGCGAGCACGGCGGCCCGCCGGTCGTCATCGACTGGCGGGCGCCCGTCTCGCGGGCGTTCTACCGGGCCAGCGCCCGCGACCCGATGGGCGTCGAGGTACGCCGCCGATTCGGCTGGGCCGGCACCGAACTGACGTCCTTCGAGGACGAACGGCTCGCCCAAGGCCAGGAGACAGAGAGCCGGATCCTGGCCGCCGAGATCGAACGGCCTCGCGTGGGCCCGATGCGCGACATCGTCGCCACCATCCAGCCCGAGCAGGACGATCTGGTCCGTGCCGGGCTGGCGGAGTCGATCTGCGTGCAGGGCGCGCCCGGCACCGGCAAGACGGCCGTCGGGCTGCACCGGGCGGCGTTCCTGCTGTACGCGCACCGGCAGCGGCTGGAGCGCTCGGGGGTGCTGGTGCTGGGCCCCAACCGGGCCTTCCTCGGCTACATCTCGGCGGTGCTGCCCGCGCTGGGCGAGGTCGACGTCGAGCAGACCACGCTGGAGCGGCTGCTCGGCACGGTCGCGGTCAGGGCCACGGACAGCCCGGTCGCCGCGCTGGTCAAGCACGACGCGCGGATGGCCGAGGTCCTGCGCAAGGCCCTGTACGGGCGCATCGGCAAGCCGGTCGAGCCCGTCTCCGTCGCCGACGGCTCCTACCGGTGGCGGGTCGGTGCGGACGAACTGCGCCGCATCGTCGACGACACCCGGCGCGAGGCCATGCCGTACGCGATCGGGCGTGAACGGGTGCGCGCCCGGATCACCGAGCTGATGCGGCGCCAGGCCGAGTCGCGCGGTCACACGGGCAACGCCGTCTGGACGCGCAAGATCGGCAAGGCGCTCACGCCGTTCCTGGACGAGATCTGGCCGGCCGTACGCCCTGAGGAGCTCCTGTGCGCTCTGCTGAGCGATCCGGGCCCGGCCGCCCCGATCCTGACGGCCGACGAGCGGGCGGCCATCACCTGGGCCCGGCCGCCGCGCGGCTACAAGAGCGCCAAGTGGTCCGAGGCCGACCTGGTGCTGCTCGACGAGATCGCCGGGCTGCTGGAACGGCCGCGCGGCTACGGCCACGTCATCGTGGACGAGGCGCAGGATTTGTCGCCGATGCAGTGCCGGGCGGTGGCCAGGCGCAGCGAGCACGGCTCGATCACCGTGCTCGGCGATCTGGCTCAGGGCACCACGCCATGGGCGGCCGTGTCCTGGCCGCGGCACCTGGAACTGCTCGGTAAGCCGGAGGCCGGGATCGTCGCGCTGACGACGGGGTTCCGGGTGCCCGCGGTGGTGGTCGGCCCGGCCAACCGGCTGCTGGCGGCGCTCGACGTGGACGTGCCCGCCACCACGTCGTACCGCACCGACGGCCGGCTGCTCGTCACCCGGGTGACCGAGCTGGAGAAGGGGGTCGTCGCGGCCGCCCGTGAGGCGCTGACCTTCGAGGGGTCGATCGGCGTGATCGCGGCCGACGCCGACGCCGGCCCGCTGACCGACGCCCTCTGGAACGGCGGCCTCGACCTCGGCGAGCGGCTGAGCGTGGTGCCCGCCTCGATGGCCAAGGGCCTGGAGTACGACCACGTGGTGCTGGCCGAGCCCGCCGCCATCGTCGAGGCTGAGGCACGCGGCCTCAACCGCTTGTACGTCGCGCTCACTCGCGCGGTCTCCCGGCTGGACGTGGTGCACTCCCGGCCGCTACCTCTCGATGTCTTTGCAGCCGCCAAATCACCTGAGTCACCAGATGTCGTAGCCTGATCCGCTCGACAGGACGACCGACACGGTGTGTGATGTCCTCACGTCAGGAACGGGCCGCCGACTTGGTTGTGTTCTCGAGAGGAGCCCAGATCGTGACCTCCCCCCAGGATCCGCCCCCCGGCGACGATCCTTCCCGCCGTGAGGCCCAGTGGGCGCAGCAGCCGCCCCCCGGGCCACCGCCTCCGCCCCCCTACGAGCAGGCGCCATACGCGCAGCCCGGCCAGAAGCCGGCCGGGCAGCTGCTGTCGATCATCGCGTTCGTCTGCGCGGCGATATCTCTGCTGTTCATTCCCATTCTGTTCGGCCTGGCCGGGATCGGGCTGGGCATCGCGGGCCACACGCGCGGCGAGACGCTGGGCAAGTGGGCCGCGGTCACCTCGGGTGTGGCGATGATCCTCGGCATGGTCATCGGCTACATCGTGGTGTCCAACATGAACACCTGATCCCGCCACCCCCTGCCTGCCGCCCGGTCAGGACGGTGGGCAGGGACAGCGGATCGCGCGCCACCACCAAGCTCAGCGGAGCGGCCGCGCGGCGGGCAGGCGGAGCCGGTCGACGGCCTCGCGGCGGGTCTTCTCCGGGCGGCGGTCGTAGCGGGCCGTGGTGGCCGGTGACGAGTGGCCGACCAGCGCCTGGGCGGTGGCCAGGTCGACGCCCGCGTCCAGCAACTCGCCGATGAAGGTGCGGCGGAAGTCGTGCGCCGTACGCCGGGACGCCCCCGCCTCGCCCAGCCGCCTGGCCAGGATGTCGGCGATGCCCTGCCCGGTCAGCCCGACGGGGCGGCCCTCGCGCAGCCGTAGGCGGCCCATCCTGCTGATCGGACTGAACAACGCGCCCGCCTCATCGCCCCGTACCGCCAGCCACCGCTCGACCAGCCCGATCGCGTCGGTCGTCAGGTAGACCATCCGCTCCTTGTCGCGTTTGCCGCGGACGCGGAGCGAGCGGGCGCCCGGGTCGTAGTCGGACAGCGACAGCCCGCCGATCTCGGCGCGGCGGCAGCCGGTGGAGTAGAGCACCGCGATCAGCGCCGCGTCGCGGATCCCGGCAGGCGAGTCGTCGCAGGCCGACAGGGCCGCACCCACGACCTCCGGCGGCACGTGGTGACCGGTGGGCAGGCGGCTCTGACGTACCGGAGCCAGGTCGGAGGCGCGCGCGTAGTCCTCCGCGCTGCTCTGCCCGAGCCGCCACGCCTCCTTCAGCACCCGGCGCAGCGCGACCAGGTGCTTGTTGACGTAGGCCGCCGACCACCCCTGATCGGTCAGCAGGGTGCGAATGCGTACCGTGTGCTCGTAACGCAGCAGATGCCACGGCTGGCCCGCGCCGCTGGCCGCCTCGTCGCCGGTGAGCAGGCGGGCCAGCCGGTCGAGGCAGCCGCGCATCGTGCGGCGCGACTCGGGGCTGGTCAGCGAGTCGAGATAGACGTGATAGGGGTCGCGGGCCGGCTCGACGAGCGTGGTCGGCAGGCCCGGTACGGCGGGCAGGCTCACCCGGCGATCTTAGCCCCGCGATCACTCTTCGAGGCGGGTCACGGCCTTCAGCAGGCGGTCGACGTCCGAATGGTCGTTGTAGTGCACCAGCCCGACCCGCACCGCGCCGCCGGAGTCGCGGATGCCCAGCGCGCCGGTCAGCTCCCAGGCGTAGTTGTGGCCGTTCCACACGTTCACCCGGCGCGCGGCCAGCGCCTCCGCGACTTCGCGTGGAGTGCGCCCGGCGACGGTGAAGTAGGCGGTCGCCGTACGCCTGGCGGGCTTGCCGTACAACGTGACGTGCGGCATCGCCTCCAGGCCCGCGATCAGCACGGCGAACAGCTCCTGCTCGTACGCCTCGGCCGCGGTCAGCGAGGTGAGCAGCCGCTCCCTGCGCGTTCCGGTGCCGGGGACCATGGTGGCCAGGTGGTTCACCGCGGCCGTCACGCCGGCCAGGTCGGCGAAGGGGGAGGTACCCCTCTCGAAGCGCTCCGGCACCGTGTCGGGGGAGGAGGCCAGCTTGTCCGGTCTGATCGTCTCCAGCAGCGCCGGATCGGCGATGACCGCGCCGATGTGCGGGCCCGACCATTTGTAGGCGCTGGTGGCGTAGAAGTCGGCGCCCAGCTGCGCGATGTCCACGGGGCCGTGCGCGGTGGCGTGCACGCCGTCCACGTAGGTCAGTGCCCCCGCCGCGTGCGCCAGCGCCGTGATCGCGGCCACGTCCGGGACGGTGCCCAGCACGTTGCTCGCGGCGGTCACCGCCACCAGCCTGGTGCGCTCGCCGATCAGGTTCGTGTACTGCTCCACCGGCAGCTCCCCGGTCGCCGGATCCACCTCGGCCCAGCGGATCGTCGCCCCGGCCCGCGTCGCGAGCTGTATCCAGGGCCGGACGTTGGCGTCGTGGTCGAGCCGTGAGACCACCACCTCGTCGCCGGGGCCCCAGCCCAGGGCCAGCGCTCCGGCCAGGCGATAGGTCAGCGTCGTCATGTTCGGTCCGAGGATCACCCCGTCCGGCAGGCCGCCGACCAGGTCGGCCACGGCCGCGCGGCAGGCCGCCACGATGTCGTCGGCGCGGTGACTGGCCTCGAAGGCGCCGCCCCCGTTGCCGATGCCCGTACGGTAGGCGCTCACGATGGCGTCGATCACCGACTGCGGGACCTGGGTGCCCGCCGCGCCGTCGAGATAGGCGTGGCCGTCGTCCAGTGCGGGATAGGTCGCGCGCACCGATTGAACAGGGAATGTAGCGACAGGAAATTTAGTGACAAAGGGCATGATGTGTTCATGCTCACCCTGAGAGAGCTCAACCGGGCCACCCTGGCGCGGCAGCATCTTTTGCGCCGCCATCAGGGCGGCGTGGCCGCCGTCGTGCACCGCCTGGCCGGGTTGCAGGCGCAGGAGCCCCGCCCGCCGTACCTGGGACTGTGGACCCGGCTCGACCGGTTCGCCCGCGACGACCTGCACGCGGCGCTGCGCGCGCGGACGCTCGTGCGCGCCACCATGATGCGCGCCACCCTGCATCTGGTGACCGCGGCGGACTTCGCCGAGTTCCGGCCCCTGTTGCGGCCGCTGCTCGCCGGCGCGGCGCGCCGCTTCCCGGAGGTCGACTTCGCCGCCGTCGCGGCGGCGGCGGAGCGGTTGCTGGCCGAGGGGCCGCACACGTTCAACGAGCTGCGGCCGAGGCTGGAGGTGGAGTTCCCGGGCGCCTACGACCGGGCGCTCGGCTATGCGGTGCGCATGATGGTCCCGTTGATCATGGTGCCGACCGAGGACCGGTGGAGCTTCCCGCGCGAGTCCGCCTTCGCCCTGCCGGGAATCGAGCTCGCCGCGGAGCCGGACATCGAGACGCTCGTCGAGCGGTACCTGGCCGCGTTCGGGCCGGCCACCGCCGCCGACATGCAGACGTGGTCGGGGCTGAGCGGGCTCAAGGCCGTGCTGAACGGCATGCGCGACCGGCTGGAGGTGCTGGTGGACGAGCGCGGCCGGGAGCTGTTCGATCTGCCGGAGGCGCCCAGGCCGGAGGGGGACGTGCCGGCGCCGGTCAGGTTCCTGCCCGACTTCGACAACCTGATGCTCGGACACGCCGACCGTACGCGTGTGCTGGCCGAGGAGCATCGTGGCGAGGTCGTCACCAAGAACCTGCGCGTGCGCGCCACCTACCTGGTCGACGGTTTCGTGGCCGGGACCTGGCAGATCAGGCGCACGGGCAGGAAGGCCAAGCTGCTTCTCACGCCCTTCATCCCGGTCTCGACCGAGGCGCTGGAGGAGGAGGCGATGGCCCTGCTGGCCTTCGCCGAGCCGGACGCGGAGGCCCGCTCACTTGAGGTAATGGGCTCTTGAAGTAATAGGCTGAGTCTGATTTGTTCGGGGCGGAGGTGTGAGCCATGCCGCAGCTGACCGCCCTGGATGCCCAGTTTCTCCATTTCGAGACGACCACGAACATCGCCAACATCGCCGGCCTGGCCATTCTGGACGGCGATCTCAACCGCGCCGACCTCCAGGCCCTGCTGGAGCGGCGCCTGCCGTACGTGCCCGCGTTGCGGCGCAAGCTCGCGTTCGTGCCCCTCGGACTGGACCACCCCTACTGGGTGCAGGAGGACGACCTCGACCTCGACTATCACGTACGGGAGATCGGGCTGCCGCCGCCCGGCGACGACCGGCAGCTGGCCGACCAGGTGTCCCGGCTGCACGCCCGCCGCCTGGACCGCCGCCGGCCGTTGTGGGAGATCTACCTGATCCACGGCCTGTCCGGCGGCCGCATGGGGCTCTACACCAAGATCCACCACGCGGCCGTGGACGGCATCGGCGGCGCCGACGTACTGGCCGCGCTTCTCGATGTGGGTCCCACACCCGCGCCGACGCCGGTGGTCGCGCCCGAGCGCGACTCGGCGCCGCCGGGAGCGGCCGAGATGGTCCTGCGCGGGCTCGCCAGGCTGGCCGGCAATCCGGCGCACGCGGTACGGTTCGCCGCCCGGGCGATGCCGCACCTGGACGAGATCCCCGTCGTGTCGTCGCTGCCGGGCAGCCGGATGGTGTCGGGGCTGGCCCGCCGGGTCGCCGGCGCCGGGCAGGCCCCGGAGCTGCCGTCGCTGCCCGCGCCCAAGACCCCGTTCAGCGGGCCGGTCTCCGAGCACCGGCGCTTCGCGTTCGTCTCGCTGCCGCTGGAGGAGATCAAGCAGGTGCGCAAGGCGTTCGGGGTGACGGTGAACGACGTGGTGATGGCCGTGTGCGCGGGCGCGCTGCGCCGGTGGCTGGCCGCGCACGGAGGCGTCCCGAGCCAGCCGCTGATCGCCGGGGTGCCGTTCTCGCTGCGGGAGGCGGGGACGGGCGGCAACCAGGTGACGTTCATGACGGCGCCGCTGGCCGTCCACCTCGAGGATCCCGTGGCGCGGCTGGAGCAGGTGCGGCTCGCCATGCAGCGGATCAAGGACAGGTTCTCGCTGGCGCCCGCGCGGTGGCTGCGCGAGCTGAGCGAGTCCATGCCCGCCGCCCTCATGGGGCTGGCGTCCAGATCGGCGTTCGGCCTGGTCGGGCAGACCGCGCCGCCCATCAACGTGGCCATCTCGAACGTGCCGGGCCCGCAGTTCCCCCTGTACGTGTGCGGGGCCCGGCTGCTCACCCACTACCCGGTCTCGGTGATCACCGACGTGAGCGGCGGGGTGAACATCACAGCCTTCTCCTACGACGGCTCGCTGGACATCGGCGTGGTGACCGACCGGGAGATGGTGCCCGACGCGTGGGAGCTCGCCGACGATCTGCGCGGGGCGCTGGACGAGCTGCTCAACGCGGAAAGGAACCTGCCGCAATAGCGCGTCGCTCGCGAGTACGACGCTGACCCGTCCTTTGCCGGCCGCTGTGCCGGCGACTCTTAACGGCGACTCTTTACTGGCCGCCGGGTGGGCGCCGAGCATGGCTGGGCAGCGGGTAGCGTGGATGACGATGGTGGGATCGAGGCCGGACACGCGTCTCGTCGCCTTAACGACTATGGCGGCGAGCTCACACTCGCCCTGCCCCGCGCAGCCACGGCGAACCTCTTACGACGGACAGGTGCCGAATCACCCGCGCGCGGGAAGTAACCGATGATGGCCATCTTCGCCCCCCGGGCCGCGGTCGTCCAGCCGGACCCGTGCATCAGGAGCAGCCGGACAGCGTGGTCGGCGACGACCCGCCCCGTCTCCCGCTTCCTCGCCCCCGAGGGACTTCTTGGTCCGAGATCGATATTCGCCAGTCGAACGACCCGAGCGAGGAGAGTGTCTTGTCCCAAGCAGCAGAGGTTCTCGAGCTAGACGAAAACGTCGCCGACGGCGCACCCGTCGCCGGCGCTGACTCGGTCAAGGCATACCTCAAGGAGATCGGGCGGGTGCCGCTGCTCAACGCCGAGCAGGAGATCGACCTCGCCAAGCGGATCGAGGCCGGACTGTTCGCCGCGGAGCGCCTCAGCACGGAGCCCGATCTGCCCTGTCAGCTCCGCGCCGACCTCGAATGGATCGCCGGCGACGGCCTGCGGGCCAAGGAGCGCATGCTGGAGGCCAACCTGCGCCTGGTGGTGTCGATCGCCAAGCGCTACACCGGCCGCGGCATGCTCTTCCTCGACCTGATCCAGGAGGGCAACCTGGGGCTGATCCGTACGATTGAGAAGTTCGACTACCGGCTCGGGTTCAAGTTCTCCACCTACGCCACATGGTGGATCAAGCAGGCCATCACCCGGGCGATGGCCGACCAGGCGCGGACGATCCGCATCCCGGTCCACATGGTCGAGATGATCAACAAGGTGGCGCGGGCGCAGCGGCGGCTGTCCGGCGAGCTCGGCCGCGAGCCCACGCCCGAGGAGATCGCCGTCGAGACCGAGCTGCCCATCGACCGGGTCGCCGAGGTACAGGGCTACGGCCGCGAGCCGATCTCCCTGCACACACCGCTAGGCGAGGAGGGCGACAGCGAGTTCGGCGACCTCATCGAGGACACCGAGGCCGTCTCCCCGGCCGACGCGGTCTCCTTCACCCTGCTCCAGCAGCAACTGCGGGCCCTGCTCGACGAGCTGTCCGAGCGCGAGGCGGGCGTCATCTCCATGCGCTACGGCCTGAACGACGGCAAGCCGATGACCCTCGACGAGATCGGCAGGATCTACGGCGTGACCCGCGAGCGGATCCGGCAGATCGAGGCCAAGACCATGTCCAAGCTCCGCCACCCCTCGAGGGCTCTGGCGCTGCGCGAATACCTCAGCTAGGTCGGGTGCCCGGTCAGGGGCATGGGCGGGTGGCCGGCTCGTAGCCCCGGAAATCGGGGGTATGGACGGCCGGTCGGCGCAGCCCCTCCAGGCAGACCTGGATGATCGGCTCGGCCAGCTCCGCCGCCGGTAGCCCGGGATCCACCAGGCACTGCAGCAGGCAGCCCTCGATGGCCCCCACGATGACGGTCGCGTGGCGCTCGCTCAGGTCCTCACGCAGTACGCCTTCCTTCCCGGCCTGGCGCAGGAGCTCGGTGATCGCGGCCCGCGCGTCGCCGTAGACGGCCGCCATGTCCACCGGCGATCCCGCCGCGTCACGGGAGGCCGCCCACAGGTCGACCATGATCCGGGCGGGCTCGCGCCGCGCGACCAGCACGCCGAGCACCTCGCGTACCATCCCGGCGAGCCGCTCCAGCGCGGGCCCGGGTCCGTTGACCGCCCGGTCCAAGATGGCGGCCGACATGGCCCGGTAACCTTCGAAGACGGCTTCCAGCAGCGCGTCCCTGCTGTCGTAGTAGAGATAGACGCTGCCTTTGGCGATGCCCGCCTCGGCGGCGATGTCGTTGATGCGGGTGGCGGCGAAGCCCTTGCGGGCGAATACCCGCACCGCCGCGGTGAGGATCTCTTTGCGTCGCGCGGCCTTGTCGACCGTCCTGGGGGACATAAGATCATTATGACTGACCAGTCAGTCAATATCCAAATCTAGATGCGGTCTGTCCGTTTCCCCCTCTAGGGTGCTGACAGTGAGAGACGTACGGCTGCTGCCCAAAGCCCACCTGCACGTTCACCTGGAGAGCACGGTACGCCCCGAGACCTCGCGCGAGTTCGGCGGGCCGGCCGGGCGGGGCGGGCCGTTCGCCACGTTCCGGGAGTTCGCCGACCATCGGGCGCTGGTACGCGGGCGGCTGCTCACGGCCGAGCACTTCCGGCGGGTGGCGCTGGAGTTCTGCGAGGACGAGGCGGCCCAGGGCACCCGTTACGCGGAGGTGTCGTTCACCGCGGCCGCGCACGGCGAGCGGCTCGGCGCGCCGGAGATGCCGCTGGAGGCGGTGCTGGACGGGCTGGCCGAGGGGTCGCGCCGCTACGGGATCGAGTGCCGGGTGCTGCTGGACCACTCCCGGCGGCGCTCCGTCGACCGGCTCTGGCAGACGTTGCGGCTGGCCACCCGTTATGAGGCGGTCGTCGGCATCGGGCTGGCGGGCGACGAGAGCCACCCGGTAGCGCCGTTCGCGGAGGTGCTCGACGCGGCCAGGGACGCCGGGGTGCGCCTGGTGCACCACGCGGGGGAGTTCGGCGGGCCGGACAGCATCCGCGAAGCGCTCACGATCGGGCACGCCGAGCGGATCGGGCACGGCGTCCGCGTCCTGGAGGATGAGGCGGTGGTCGCCGAGGTGCGGGAGCGCGGGGTGCCGCTGGAGGTCTGTCCCACGTCGAACGTCCTGCTCGGTGTCGTGCCCAGCCTGGCCGAGCATCCGCTGCGGCGGCTGAGCGCGGCGGGGCTGGCGGTCACCCTCAACACCGATGGCGAGAGCGACCTGGCCGGCGAGTACGCGCTGGCGCGGGAGGTCTTCGGCTACGACGACGCGGAGCTGGCCGGGTTCGCCCGGGCCTCGATCGACGCCTCGTTCGCCGGGGAGGAGCTCAAGGCGGGGCTGCGGGCGGGGGTGGACGCCTGGCTGGCGACTTCGGCTTCGGACTCGGGTCGATGACCCGCCGCGCTCGCTGACGTTGAGGAGGGGTGCGCTGACCGTCGGGGGTGCGGTCAGCGCTCGGCGTCCCCGATCAGTCCGAGTGGCTGTCCTTGGTCACCGCGCCGTCGGTCGCGTCCACCGTCATGTTCTGCTTGGGCCCGTTGGGCGGAACCACGTCCACCTCCCAGACGATCTTGTCCCGGTGGCTGTCCAGGTTGATCTCGGTGATGCGGCCCCCCGGCACGGCCGCGAGGACCTTGGCCGCCGCCTGCGCGTAGTCGAGCTTGGCGGACTTGATGCGGTCGAGATAGCGGGCCTTGTCGTCGGCGTTCTCGTCGTCCTCCGCCCGTGGGCCGCTGACGACCTTGGCGGTGCCCGATACGAGGTCCATCTGGTGTTCGATGCCCTTGTCGTCGACGACCTGTACCTCCCAGAGGTTGCCGTTCTCCTCGGTCTCCATCGAGACGAGCGTCGAGCCGGGCACGGCCTTCATCGCGGCCTTTCCCACCTCCTCCAGCTTCTTCACCGCCGAGCGCTTCTGGGAGTCGGCTTTGGCGTCGTACTTGGGCGACTCGGTGGCGGCGATGTACGGCGTGGGAGGAGCGCCGAACTCCCCGGTCATTTGACGGGCGTCGCCCCCGCAGGCGGTCGCCGTAAGCAGCGCCGCGCCCGCCAGAGCGCCCCCGATGATCGTTTTAGTCATATGGCGACACTTATCATTTCCGCAGGTAGAACGGTGTGAGCGACATGACCGACGCTGCGGCGCGGACTTGGCTTTCCGGTGCGTCGGGCCCGATAGTGGGCGCCATGGCTCCTTCCTTGATCGTCGCCGTCGTGGGCGACTGCTGCTGCGGGCGGGTCTTCATAACAAGGGCTGAGGGAGGACCTACCCGACCATGTGATGTGCGAGCGCGTGCGGTCCGACCAGCATGGAGGAGATCGCGGGCCCGCATCCGGAGGGAAGGAACCGTCAGATGACCGAGGAGCGACCCGAGCTGCCGCGCGAGGAATGGCGTCAGTTCTTCGACAACCTGTCAAGGCAGTACGAGGGCTCGGACGTGACCGTCGAGGTGCTGAGCCGGACGTTCGGCGATCTCATGCAGGCCGAGAAGCTCCCGCTCGCCTACCTCGAGTACGACGACAAGGACGACATCTTCACCGTGGCGATAGGCGGGCGGGATGGGCGATATCCGGTGGTGCTCGCTCATCTCATCCAGCGGCCGCAGCGGATACTCGCCGATACCGTGGCGCCCGGCATACCCCGGGCCTTCGACATCGTGGACGCGGAAGGCACGCAGACGATCATCATGCTCCATGAGCCGGCCGTGTGGAGCGGCGCGCCGATCTTGTGACCTCAGTCCGGCGCACCGACGATCTTGTGACCTCAGTCCGGCGCACCGACGACCTTGTGCCCTCGGCTCGGTGGCCCGGCGACGCGCCGCATGATCGAGGCGATGGCGGCGGGGTGGGTGAGGTGCGGGTGGTGGCCGGTGGCGGGGATGGTCGTGACGGTGGCCGGGCCCGGGTCGGCGATCAGCGGATCCAGCTGCCCGGCAACGAGGTGGACCGGGACCGAGACCGTCTCGCTGAGCAGTGCTTGGAGAGCGGCGCGTTCGGCGGGCTGGTTCGCGTCCCGGAGCCGGTGGGCCGCACGGCGGGCGACGCCCGGCCGGCGCAGGTGGGCGGCGGCGCTCGCGATGGCGCGGCGGGCTTCGTCCGGGGAATCGCCGTCGCCGAGGAGTGAGGTCGCTAGACGGTCTGCGGAGATTCTCTTGAGGAGTGGCGTGGCGAGTGCCGGTGTGCGGAGCAGTCTCGGGGCCGCCTCCTGGAGGAAATAGGGGGAGACGAGGACCAGGGCACTGAGGCGATCGGGATGGGCGGCGGCGAAGCGGAGCGCCGGTGCGGCCGCGGCGGAGTGGGCGACGATCACGGGCCGGGTTCGTACGGGCGCCAGCAGATCGGTGAGCCAGGCCAGGGGGCTGGCCGAGGTGGGGGCCGAGCGGCCGAGTCCCGGCAGGTCGGCGACGAGAGCCGGTGCTTCGTCCAGTTCGCCGACAACTGCCTGCCAGGAGTCGCCGTCGAGGGGGAGTCCGTGCAGGAGCACGAAGCCGGGCGAGGTCCTGTCCCCGGCGAGGTAGGTACGCGATCCGCCGACGTCATGGAAGCCACCGGGAAGCACGGCCGGGGCCGTCCCGAACCTGTCCGCCACCAGCCGATCTGCCCAGCGGCGCAGCGCGGTCTCGACGGAAGGCTGCCGGAGCCCCGCCGCCTCGGCGACCCGCTCGGCTGAGGCGGTGTCGTAACGGTCCTCGGTCAGGAAGGCCAGGGTCTCGGGGTTGGCTCCGGTCAGCGCGGCCGGGAGGCGGCGGATCAGGGCCACCGGCACGAGGGTTTTCGGCGCGCGTACGCCCAGGTGAGAAGCGAGTAGGCGCACCAGGTCGGGCAGGTTCGGGGTGTTCTCGTCGAGTACCCAGTGCAGGCCGCCGGGCTTCGGGTCGTGCTCGGGGATCGCGGCCATGAACGTCGCGAAATGATCCACGGTCTCCACGGGCACGAACGTACGGGCGGTTCCCGGCAGCGCCGGAAGGCGGCCGTTCCACAGGTCGCGGACCACTTCGGCCAGGCCGATGTACTGGCCGGCCTCGCCTGTGGTCGAGTGGCCGATCACGGTGCTCGGGTTCACCACGGTCAGCGGGACGCCCAGCTGCTCCGCGACGACTCGTACGGCGGCGTCCGCCTCGGCCTTGGAGCCTTCGTAGGCCCCTTGGCCTCGGTAGAGCTGCGCCAGTTCGGCCTCCGGGAGCGGATACCGCTCTGCCGGGCCCAGCCCGACCCGGTAGCCCGACACGTGGATCAGCCTGCGCAGGCCGGGCCGGGTCGCGGCCCAGCGCAGCACGTTGAGCGCGCCCTCGACGTTGACCGTCCTGGCCTCCTCACGCCGCAGCCCGAACCGGTAGATGGCGGCGGCGTTGACGACGTCCCGTACCTCGGCGAGCCGCTCGTCGTCCGCCGCGCTCAGCCCCAGGCCCGGACCGCCCGTGAGATCACCGGCCACGACCGTGAGCCGCTCGGCGTCCGCGCCATGACCGTGTAGCCAGGCCCGCAACTCACCTCCGCCACCCGCGCCCGCACGGCCCTGAGCCGCCGGGGCGCTCGCGTCCGTGCGGTCCCGAGCCGCTTGGGCGTCCGCGTCCGTGCGGTCCCGAGCCGCTTGGGCGTCCGCGCCCGTGCGGCCCCGAGCCGGTTCGCGGATGACGGCCGCGACCGTGCGGCCCTGTTCCAGCAGGCGCAGCACCGTCCACCTGCCGATGAAGCCGGTCGCGCCGAACACCACGGCGTCCGGCGCGCTCCTCGAAGTCTCGCCCATCGCGCATTCCTCTCTAGACCGATCTACATAATCCGTGGACAGCAAAACGCCCGACCTCCAGCGAAAGAGGTCAGGCGGTGCCGAGCAGCTTGGCGATGCGCCGGCTGGTCTGCTCGATGGGAGTCCGGCTACGACCGGCGCGGGCCAGCACGAGCGCGCCCTCGATCAGAGCGAGCACCGTAGCCGCGAGCTCGTCCGCCTCGGCCGTGTCATGACCGTCGGCCCGGAGGGCGTCGGCCAGGGCCCGCTGCCAGCCCGCGTAGATGTCCCCGCAGATCGGCTGCAGGACGTCGTTGGTCGCGGCGACCTCCAGGGCCACGGTCGCCACCGGGCACCCCTTGGCGTAGCCGGCGGCGACCATCCTGTCGGCCAGCGCGGCCAGCAGTGCCCTGACGAGCTCGCGGGAGCTGGGCGCCGCCGAGGCCAGCTCGACCACGATGCCGTCGACCTCTCGACCGGCGGCGGTGAGAGCCTCGCTGACCAGCTGGTCCTTTCCGCCGGGAAAGTGGTGATAGAGCGACCCACGAGGAGCTCCCGCCACCGCGAGCACCTCATTGAGCCCGGTGCCGTGGTAGCCCTTGGCCTCCACCAGTGTCCGAGCCGCCTCGATCAGCCGCGCCCGCGTCTCATCACCCTTGACCGCCACGCCACCGAGAATAGACCGATCTGCATAATTCGCAAATCGGCCGCCCACGTCGACGTTGGTCTTCACGACGTCGCGCGGCGGATCGACCAGCCCGCGTGACACGGCCTGGGGCAGCGGGACGGTCTGCGTGGGCAGCCGATCGACCACCGCGTCGGCGCCGCGGCCATCGGTCACGACACCTTCGGCCGAGACTTTGGCCGACGAAAACGTGACAGCGGACTCCGCACCCGCCTGCCATCTCATTGCGGCACCCCCCGGGCAACGTCAGGCGTGGCCGCCCACCGTGATCGGGCCGAGCGTCAGCTGCGGCTCGCCCTCCAGGATCTGACCGGTGAGCGCCACCTGCTCATCGACTTCGCGCAGCTGGGCGGGGGTGAGCTCGCGCAGCGGCTCCACCGTGACGGCCAACCGGCGGCCGGACCGCCGCTGGTGCCACACCCCGGCCACCTGCCCGTCCACGAGCAGCACCGGGAAGTTGCCCGCCTGGCCGCCGTTCAACGCCCGCCCAGCGGCCAGGCCCGGGTACAACAGCTCGCGCGGCCTCCCCGCCACGACATAGGCATCGAAGTACGGCAGCAGCCGTACGCCCCTCGGCGGCTCCTCCGGCACCTCGGTGTCACCGGCCGCCACCCAGGCCGGGACGCCCTCGAACAGCACCTGCTCCGGCTCGGCCGCCGCGAAGCCCGCGGCCGCCCACTTGACCGGCGCCCCGATCCACTTGGCGAACTGCTCGGGCGTGGCGGGACCGTACGCCCGCAGATAGGCGTTCACCAGTTCGGCGCACCCGTCAGCCGGGCGGAAACCCGCCGGTGGGGCGGTATAGGTGACCTTGCGCCCTCTGGCCGGGCCGAACACGAACGCACCCCGGTGCGCCGCCGTCGCCATGGCCTGCCGCCAGCGCGGCCACATGGTCTGGAAGGCCGGCATGACGAGGTCTCCCGCCCACGGTCCCGTGGCGGCGACGACCGCGTCGCTGAGCTCGTCGATCGTCAGGGCGGCTCCGGTCAGCACCTCGCGGATCGCCTCCACTACCTGGTCGGTCTGGGCGGAGGTCAGACGTATGCCTTGGGCGTGAGCGGCGTAGGAAGGCAGCGACGACAGGGCGCCGATCCACATCGGCAGGTCACGGGCGGGCAGCAGGTGGACGGTGCCGCGCGGGCCGTGCGTCTTGACCAGGCTGCGCTCGCCCCACAGCGCCTCCCGGACGCCGGTACGGGTGACGCCGTCGAGACGGAGGCCGACCGACAACTCGGCCGCCGACATCACCTGAGCATGGGCGCCGCACATGGCGGCGACGACGTCCGCCGGGGTGGCGTCCTTGGCGGGGGCCGTCAGACCGTGCCGCTCCAAACGCCTGGCGCTGACCTGGGACCACGACATTTCCATCATGGGACTCACCGTAGGCGGCAATGCGGAAGGTTTTGTTCCGCGTTAGACGTGTGGCGCGGACGATGAGATCGGCGGCGATGGTCGAACCGTCAGCGGTCAGCGACGACGACACCGCGCTCAAGCGCCCCTCGCACGCCTGGGGCGGTGGGGCCACCGGAGCGGTAGCATCGTCTGACGACCTATCGTTTGACGTATTAGGGGGCGTGATGGCTCGACGCACGGATCCGCTCGGGTGGGGCAGTCCGCCGTTGCTGATTCTGGGGAGCCTGGCGGAGGAGCCGAAGCACGGCTACGCGATCGTCAAGGACGTCCGGGAGCAGACCGGCATCACGCTCGGCCCGGGGACGCTGTACGCCGCGCTGTCCAGGCTGGAGGAGCAGGGCCTGGTGGAGGCACTGCCCGGGGAGGAGCGCCGCCGGCCGTACCGGATCACTGCGGCGGGAGCGTCGGCGCTGGGTGAACGGCTGGCCGAGATGTCGCGTTTCGCCACCACCGGCCTGCGCCGCCTGTCAGCGGGCGTGGCGCGATGAGCGGCCTGGCGGCGCGCCTCGCTCTGGCCTGCTATCCACCATGGTTTCGGGAGCGCTACGGGCAGGAACTCGCGGCGCTGGTCGAGGATGTCGACGGCGGCCCGCGGGTGCTGCTCGACCTCGCGGGCGCCGCCACCCGCGCCTGGCTGCGGCCGGCGCTGGTGGGAGCCTCGGACGCGCGTCTGCGGCGGCGACTCCAGGCGACGCTGGCTACGACCTGGGTCGCATGGTGCGTGGGGATCTCGTCGGTTCCGCTGCTGGATCGGCTCCTGCTGGATCCGCCGCCGCCCGGGTCGCCGCACGCGGTTCGCCTGCTGGTCTCGGCGGCCTGGTGGCTGGTTCTGGCGGGATGCGTGCTGGCCGGAGCGGGAGCGCTGCAGCTGACGCTGCGGGTCCTGGTTCCGGCCCGCGATCGCCGCCTGATCCGGCCGCTGCTGCCTGCGGCGCTCCTGGTGGGCGTCGAGGTCGCGGGTGCCTTGGTGCTCGGGCGGTTCCACCGGTTGTCGGCGGGCTTCCTTGCCGGTCTGCTGGCGTGGGTGATCGGGCTGGGTGCGATGGTGCTCGCGGTCGCCACCGGGCCGGTCATCACGTTGCGACGGGCCCGGCCGGCCATCGCGGTGATGCGGCCTTCGGTCCTGCCTGCCGTGGCCGTGACCGTCCTGCTCGGCGTGGTCGCCATGGTGGACGGCGTCGCGGCCGCCCTGGCCGCCGGCCGTACCCCGCTGACGCTGGCGGGCGTGGCGGTCGGCGTGGTGGCCGCATCGTGCTCAGCTATCAGCGTCACGCGGGCTCTCCGCCACTAGTACGTTTGACGGTATATCGTTTCGCGTACTAATGTCCGGCGTGTGACCTTCATTCGAGCCTTGCGGTGCTGCATGGCGTCCGCGGCGGCCTTCACCGTGCTGATCCTGCTGACCACCCAGTTCCGCGCCGTGCGGGCCTACAGCCCGTGGCAGGACGATCCGTACGACGCCGTGATCTCCGCCACCGAACTGCTGGTCCCCGCCCTGGCGCTGGCGCTGGCCATCCGCGCCTGGGTGCGGCCCGGATCCGCTGAGCTGCTGCGAGGCGCACGGGTGGTGCTCACCGCCGTGGCGGCGACGGCGGTGACCTGCTGGGCGTCGGTCGCCGTCGGCGCGCACGCCGACATGCGGGGCTGGCGGCAACTGCTGCTGATCGCCGGACTGGCGGTGGTCACCCTGTCGGCCGTGCCCCTGGCTCTGGCCCTACGCCACGCGGGTCCCGCTGCCAGGGGCCACACCGACTGGGTCGAGGACTTTCTGGCCGCCGTGCAACGCCTGGGGATCCCCGTCGCCTGGGCATGCCGGGTCGCCGAGGCCCTGCGCCGGCACCGGATCATCGCGGCCATCCTGCTCGCGACCGCCGTCTCGGGCTCGCTGGCGTCGGCCGAGGCGATCGGTGATGGTCTCGGCCCGCAGCCTGTCCAGGCCGCCGCCTTCCGCGTGGTCGTCGGCGTCACCTTGCTGATCGCCCTGCTCGTCCCGCTCAACGCCTATCTCGGGCTGCTGGGCCGGGCCCAGGGATCAACAGAGCCGCGCCGCCGACCACCGGTCGTGCGGGCGGCGCTGTACGGCGCGGCCGCGAGCGTTCCCGTCACCATCGCCTTCCGCGACGGGATCGGCTACCTGCTCGACTACTGCCGCCTCCCTGGGGCAGATCAGTCGGCTGGCCGTGGGGCTGGCGGCCATCGTCGCCCTGGTCATGCTGCTGGTGCAGACCTTCAGGACCCGCAGGCGGCGCCTCTCCCGGATCCTGACCGGGCTGCCGCTCGTGCTCGTCGTGCTGGTCGTCGGATATCTGGGCGTGGTGACCGTGCGGAGGGTACTGCCGCAGGACCTGCCCGCCCCGACCGGCGCGTACGGGGTCGGGCGCCTGATCCAGGAATGGACCGACACCAGCCGGACGGACCCCCTCGCGCCGCGGCCCGGCCTGCCACGTGAGCTGTCGGTATGGATCTGGTACCCCACCCTTCAGGACGTCGGCGGCCCGCGTGCGCCCTACGCGCCTGGCGGGTGGGCGCGACAGCACATCCCGACGCCGCTGCCCGGCCTCGGCGAGGGCAGCTTCGCGGCCGTACGCACCCGGGCCGTCGACACCGCCGCCGTGGCGCCGGGACGGTTCCCGTTGGTGGTGCTCGCGCCCGGGATGGGGTTGAACGCGCCGGTGTTCAGCTCCCTCGCTCAGGAACTGGCCAGCCACGGCTACGTCGTGGCGAGCATCACCCCGACCTACAGCGCCAACGTCACCGTCCTGCACGGGCACGTGGTGGCCAGCACGCCGGCCGGCAAGCCCGAGGGCGACGAGGAAAAAACCGCGGACAGGGTGATCGGCGTGTGGACGGCGGACGCCCGCTTCGTCGCCGCCCACGCCGCCGCACTCGACCGGGACACGAACCTGGCCGGGCACGTCGACGCGAGCCGCCCGCTGTACATCGGCCACTCCTTCGGCGGCGCGACCGCATTCCAGGCCTGCCACGACGACCCGTCCTGCGCGGGTGCGGTCGACCTGGACGGGGCTCTGTACGGCGGCGTGGTGCGTACCGGCCTGCGCGCCCCAGCGCTGATGCTGGGCGGAGAGAACTCATGTGTCATCGAAACCTGCCGCGCCGACGACGCGGAGAACCGCGGCATGCGCGACAGAACCCGGCAATGGCTTGCCGCGAGCACCGGCCCCGTCTGGCGCTACGAGATCGCCGGAACCGGCCACTTCAACTTCACCGACTACGCCGTGATCTACCTGGCGGCGCCGATCCGCGCCCTGTTCCCGCTGGAATCCATCGACGGGGCGCGCGGCCTGCGCATCCAGAACGCCTACGTCACCCAGTTCGCCGACCAGGCAGTCCGCCATCAGGCATCCCCCCTCCTGGCTGGTGCCCGGCTCTATCCCGAGGTCCGCGCGCTGCGGTGAAACAGAAGCTCGAGGACCAGCAGGCTGACGTCGTGCAGCCGAGGTCCAGGTTTCCCGTCAGACGTGGTGGGCGCGGACGATGAGGTCGGCGGCGTCGGCGGCGATGGCGTGCCGCCGTTCGGGCGGCAGGGGCAGCATGCCGTACGCGGTGTCGACGCGCGCCTCGCTGATCACCAGGTGCGAGAACTGGCGGGCCGCCCTGACCGGGTCCGGCACCCGCAGCCTGCCGTCACTGTCGCACTCGCGCAGGTAGTCCGCCACGCCGCCGTCCAGCGACGAGGAGCTCTTCCGCCAGGTGCGCTGGAGCTCCGGGTGGTGGCCCACCTCCGCGATGGTCAGCCGGTGCAGCGCCGCCACCCGCGCTGACAGCGCGATGTCCAGCGTCCGCTCGCCGAGGGCGGTCAGGTCCTTGCGCGGATCACCCGTGAAGACGACGGCCGCCCCTGCGGTCCCCCCCTCACCCGCCGGAGCGCCGCCCGCCGACGCGCTCCGGCCCGGTGCGCCTGCGACTGCCGACCTCGCCTCCTGGATCGCGGCGAGGAAGAGCTGTTCCTTGTCGCCGAAATGGCCGTAGACGGTCTGCTTGCCCACCCCCGCCGCCGCGGCGATCGCGTCGACGCTCGCGCGGGCGTAGCCCAGGTCGGTGAAGACCTGGATGGCGGCGTCGAGGATGGCCCGGCGCTTGGCCGGTGAACGTCGCGGGCCGTGGTCGGCCATGGCTTGTCCCCACTTTCTCCGAATGGGTACTAGTCTACGAGACTAGACGGTCAAGTCTAGTTTGGAGGGCGTATGAACGCCGATGTTGTGGTGGTCGGAGCCGGACCTGTGGGTTTGCTGCTCGCCGCCGAGTTACGGCTGGCCGGGGTCACGCCGCTGGTGCTGGACCGGCTGGCTCGGCCGACGAGCGAGCCGAAGGCGCGCGGTATCGGCCCGCTGGCCGCGGAGGCGCTGCGCCGCCGCGGGCTGGGGGAGCACCTGGCGAAGTTCCAGGAGCAGGGTCTCGCCGACAAGGCACGCGACCACGGAAGCGAGAAGGGGCACTTCGCCCAGATCCACAAGATCGACCCCGACCTCCAGGAGGAACCCGAGCGGACCGGCGCGCTGATCTGGCAGCCGGAGCTGGAACGGATCCTGACCGAGCACCTGGCCTCGCTCGGCGTCCCGGTCCGGCGCGAACACGAGGTGACGGCCCTGGCCCAGGACGACTCCGGCGTCACCTTGACCGTACGGACGCCGGAGGGGGAGCGGCGCGACCGCGCGGCGTACGTGGCCGGCTGCGACGGCGGCCGATCGACGGTACGGAAGCTGGCCGGGTTCGACTTCCCCGGCACCGCTCCCACGAGCGTCGTCCGGCGGCTGATCGGCGACATCTCGGGCATGGAGCGGCTGCCCGCGCCGGGCTGGCAGCCGACGGGGATGTTGATGTGCGCGCCCGGCATGGTGGCGACGGTCGAGCACGACGGCTTCCCCGAGGACCGCGAGGTGCCGCTGACCGGGGAGGAGATGCGCGACAGCCTGCTCAGGGTGACGGGCGTCGAGGTCGAGGTGACAGCGGTCCGCGACACCCTGCGCTTCACCGACGTCGCCCGTCAGGCGGCCACCTACCGGCTCGGCCGCGTCCTGCTCGCCGGCGACGCCGCCCACGTCCACTCTCCCAACGGCGGCCAGGGGTTGAACCTGGGGCTGATGGACGCGGTCAACCTGGGCTGGAAGCTGGCGGCGACGGTCACCGGGCGCGCGCCGGACGGCCTGCTCGACACCTACACCGCCGAACGCCACCCCGTGGGCGCCGCCGTCCTGCACAACACCCGCGCCCAGTCGGCGCTGCTGCGACCGGGCGCGCACGCGGCGGCCATGCGCGACATCGTGTCGGACCTGCTCGACCTGCCGGAGGTCAACCGCTACTTCGGGCGACTGCTGAACGGGCTCGGCACCCGCTACGACCTCCCGTATCCCGCAACCCACCCCCTGGCCGGCCGCCCCTGCCCCGACCTGCGGCTCACGCTGCCGTCCGGCGGCACCCGGACCCTCGCCGGGTTCGCCACGTCGGGGCGGCCGCTGCTCGTCCACGCGCCGTCGCAGCCTGAGATCGCGCAGGCGGCGGCCACCTGGCGAGGCGCACTGGATATCGTCGAGGCGACCGTGGAGGACCGTGACGGCCTGTCGGCCGTCTTCGTCCGCCCCGACGGCATGGTCGCCTGGGCGTCCGGCCCCGGCCCGGCCGACACCACCACCCTGACGGCGGCCTTCCACGCTTGGCTGCCGCCCGCGTGACGCCCTCTGCCGGCCTCCGAGCAGCCAGACTTTCTTGACAATAACTTTTTTCGGTGCCATCGTTTCACCATGTACGAAGTGGCGGTGATCGAAGACCCCGCGGCAGCCGAGGCGTCGCTCGACCCGATGCGGTCGAAGCTGCTGGCCGAGCTGGTCGAGCCCGGCTCGGCCACGTCGCTGGCGGCCAGGGTCGGCCTGGCCAGGCAGAAGGTCAACTACCATCTGCGCACGCTGGAGCGGCACGGGCTGGTCGAGCTGGTGGAGGAGCGCAAGAAGGGCAACGTCACCGAGCGGGTGATGCAGGCCACGGCCGCGTCCTTCGTGATCTCCCCCGTCGCGCTGGCCGCGGTGCAGCCCGATCCCGAGAAGGCGCCCGATCGGCTGTCGGCCCGCTGGCTGCTCGCCGTCGCCGCTCAGCTCGTTCGCGACGTCGGGACGCTGATCACCGGCGCGACCGAGGCCCGCAAGCGGGTGGCGACGTTCGCGATCGACGGTGAGGTGCGGTTCGCCTCGGCGGCCGACCGCGCGGCCTTCGCCGAGGAGCTGGCCGACGCCGTGACCGCGCTGGTGAGCAAATACCATGACGAGACGGCCGAGGGCGGTCGCGACCACCGGCTGGTCGTCGCCGTGCACCCGTCGCTGAAGGAGCGCTGAGGTGGGACATTCCTTCGAGCTCCCCCAGGAGGCTGAGGTCGGGGCGAGCCCCGAGGAGGTGTGGGCGGCCATCGCGACCGGCCCCGGCATCGACTCGTGGTTCATGGGCCGCAACGAGGTGGCCGACGGCGTGGTGCGTACCGCCTTCGGCCAGTACACCCCCGAATCCACCGTGACCGCCGCGGAGCCGCCCGCCCGATTCGCGCACGCCAGCCCGATGGCGGAGGACGGCCGGTTCGTCGCCTACGAGTTCCTCGTCGAGGGGCGCGAGCAGGGCAGCACCACGCTGCGCATGGTGACCAGCGGCTTCCTGCCGGGGGACGACTGGGAGGCTGAGTTCGAGGCGATGTCCAGGGGGCTGGAGATGTTCTTCGCCACCCTGGTCGCCTACCTGACGCACTTCCGCGGCCGGACTGCCACGCCCGTCACCGAGTTCGGGCCGCCCGTCGCCGACTGGCCGCGCGCCTGGGAGATCCTTTACGGCGCGCTCGGCGCTCCGGGCCACGCCAAGCCGGGCGACACCGTACGGTTCACGCCCGCCGGGCTCGCCCCGATCGAAGGCGTCGTCTACTACGCCAACGCCCAGACGCTCGGTGTGTTGACCCCGGACGCGCTCTACCGATTCCTGCAGGGGCTCGGCGGCTCGATGGTCGCCGCGCACCACCTTTTCGCCGGCACCGGCGACCAGGGTCCGGCCTGGAATGCCTGGCTCGATCATCTTTTCGACGAGTGAAAAGCCTGGACAAGGTCACGGCCCGCTTAGGGGGCCTGTCGCCGGGCGCCGCCCTGGCTCTGCGCGCGGCGGGGGAGGCGGCGCTCGGCGCGTGGAGTTCAGTCCACCCACTGCGGTCGCGTGGCGCTCAGTCCAGTGCGGCCACGTGCTCGGCCAGCGCGGACGCCAATGCCCGCTCGCAGGTGGCGGCGTCATCGGCGGCCCAGCACACATAGCCGTCGGGCCGCAGCAGCAGGGCCGGCGCGCCCAGGTCGTCCGCGCACTTGGCCCGTACGAGATCGACCCGCGCGGGCAGCCGGAACTCGGCGGAGACGATCCCGGCCAGGTCCAGCAGGACCGCGTGCCCGGCGCCGAACAGCGCGGACAGCCGGGTCGACGCCGAGCCGACGAGCAGGTCGGCGTCCGGCACCCGCTGCCCGGCCAGCGGATGCTCGCCGCCGAGGTCGTAGCCCAGCGACAGGCCGGACATCAGGCCCGCCATGTGGCGGTTGGCGTCCGGCAGCCGCAGCAGGTCGCTGAAGATGTCGCGCAGCGCCGCCACGTCCGCGCTGGGCCGAGGCGCGCTCAGTACCCGCTGCGCGGATGTGTGGTGCAGCACCTGGGCGGCCACCGGATGCCGTTCGGCCTGGTAGCGGTCCAGGAGGCCCTCGGGCGCCCGGCCCTGGAGGGTCGCGGCCAGTCGCCAGCCGAGATTGATCGCGTCCTGCACGCCGAGGTTCAGGCCCTGCCCGCCGAACGGCGGGTGGATGTGCGCGGCGTCGCCCGCGAACAGCACGCGACCCGCCCGGTAATCCGCCAGCTGCCGGGTCGCGTCGGTGAAGCGCGAGGAGTTGTCCACCGCGCGCAGCACGGTCTCCTCGCCGTAGACGGCCCGTAGCGCGGTGGCGACCTCCTCCTCCGTGACCGGCGTGTCGCGGTCGAGGTCTGCCTGCTCCTCGCTGCCGAACGTCAGCCGGTAACGCTCGCCACCGATGGGAACCAGCATGGACCAGTAGCCGCCGCCCTCGCGGATCAGGCCGCTCATGTGGCCCAGCGCCCGGGGGACCGACGCCGACGTGGCGGACAGCCGGACGTCGGCCAGCACTGCCACGAACGTCCCGTCCCGGCCGGGGAACGGCATGCCCAGCAGCTTGCGTACGGTGCTCCGCCCGCCGTCGCACGCCACCAGGTAGTCGGCCCGGAACCGGCGTTCACCGACGCTCACCGTCACCCCGTCCGCGCCCTGCTCGACCGCCGTGACCCCGGCGTCGCGCAGGACGCGGGCGCCTCGGGCGGTCGCGGCCTCCTCCAGGACCTCCTCGATCTCCCACTGCGGAACCGCGATCGGGTACGGATGCCGGGTCCGCCACGGCTCGCAGTCCAGCGGCACCGGCAGGGCCGCGAAATGGCCGCCGACCGGTTCGCGTACCAGAGCCCGGCTCAGCAGCGGCTCCACCAGCCCGCGCAGCTCCAGCAGCTCCAGCGTGCGGGGCTGGACAGCGCCGCCCTTCATCTGCTCGATGCGCTGGGGCAACTTCTCCAGCACCAGCGCGTCGACCCCGGCCAGTGCCAGCTCGTACGCCAGCATCAGGCCGGTCGGCCCGGCACCCGCGATGACCACCTCGAAGTCCTTCATGACCCGCCCTCTTCTGTCGCTGAGTGCGAATATATACCCAGTGCAGAAAAAGTCCAAGTGCAGATTTCTGGTAAGGTGACGGTGTGACGAACGAGCCCGGACTGCGCGAGCGCAAGAAGCAGCGGACGCACGCCGCGATCTCCGAGGCGGCGATCGAGCTGTTCCTGCGACACGGGTACGACCAGGTGTCGGTGGCCCAGGTGGCGGAGGCGGCCGAGGTGTCCAGGCGCACACTGTTCGCCTACTTCCCGGCCAAGGAAGATCTCGTGGTGCATCGCTTCGCCGACCACGAGGCGGAGAGCGCGCGGGTGGTCGAGTCCCGCGCGGCGGACGTCACGCCGCTGGAGGCGCTGCGGGTGCACTACCTCGACGCGCTGGCCAGGCGTGATCCGGCCACCGGGCTCAACGACATACCCGCGATCGTGGCGCTCTACCGGATGGTCTTCGAGACCTCGTCGCTGGCCGCCCGGATGCACCGGTTCCAGGCGGCGGCCGAGGAAGCGCTCGCCGGTGCGCTGCGGGAGACGGCGGGCCTCGATGAGCTCAGCGCCCGCATGGCGGCCGTGCAGATCCAGGCGGTCCACTGGACGCTGACGATCGACAACGCCATGCGGCTGGCGGCCGGCGAGAGCGCGGACGAGCGCTACCCGGGCGCGGTGAGCGACACCGAGCGGGCATACGCCCTGCTGGCCAACGGGCTGGGCCACCTGGGCGCGCCAGACTCTCGGTGAACCGGATGATGGGTGGCTGCCGTTCGGTGAACGGCAGCCACCGTTGTTCGCGAGAGCTGCGCTTGAGTCAGCGCGTTCTCCTCAGGCCGCAGGGCTGACTTCGGGACCGACCTCGGGGAGGTCATTCCATGGGCGGAGCGGGCCGCGGCCGGACAGCGCCATCCTCGCGCTCAGCGTTCCTTCGCCTGCGGGCGAGGCACCATGACCGGGGTTCAGCCCACCGGTAGTTTGCCCACCGGCAGTCAGCCCACCGGCAGTCTGCCCGAGGCGACCACGTCGCGGTACCAGTACGCGCTGTCCTTCCAGGTGCGCTCCATCGTGTCGCGGTCCACGCGGACGATGCCGAACCGCTTGGCGTAGCCGTGCGCCCACTCGAAGTTGTCCATCAGCGACCACACGAAGTACCCGCGCACGTCGGCCCCGCCGGCGATCGCCTCGGTGACGGCCGTCAGGTGGCGGTGCAGGTAGTCGATGCGCCGCTCGTCCCTGATCCGCCCGTCGCCGTCCACGACGTCGGCGAACGCGGCGCCGTTCTCGGTGATCATCATGGGCAGGCCGGGGTGGTCGCGGTGCAGGCGCAGGAGCAGCTCGGTCAGGCCGGTCTCGTCGATGTTCCAGCCCATCTCGGTGTACGGGCCGGGCTGGCGGACGAACTCGATGTCCTCGCAGGCGATCCACGGGGAGGCGGCGCCGTCGGCGTGGCCGTCCGCGGTCTCCCGTGAACTGGCCCCGTCCCACTGGCGTACCAGGACGGGGTTGTAGTAGTTGACCCCGAGCAGGTCCAGCGGCGCGCACGCGGCGGCCTCGTCGCCGTCGCGGACGAACGACCAGTCGGTCATCGAGGCGGTGTCGGCGATGAGGTCGCGCGGGTAGGCGCCCTCCAGCATCGGGCCGAGGAAGGCCCGGTTGGCCAGCCCGTCCGCGCGCCGTACCGCGTCGGCGTCGCGCTCGGACACGCCGCGCACGTGGTGCAGGTTGAGCGTGACCGACATCCGCGCGGCCGGGTCGGCCACCGAGCGCAGGGCCTGGACGGCCAGGCCGTGGCCGAGGTTCAGGTGGTGCACGGCGGCCAGGGCGGCCGCGGGGTCGGTCCTGGCCGGGGCGTGTACGCCGGAGGCGTAGCCGAGGTAGGCCGAGCACCACGGCTCGTTCAGGGTGATCCAGGTGTGGACGCGGTCGCCGAGCGCCTCACCCATGAGCTTGGCGTAGTCGGCGAAGCGCAGCGCGGTGTCGCGGTGCGGCCAGCCGCCCGCGTCCTCCAGTTCCTGCGGCAGGTCCCAGTGGTAGAGAGTGGCCACCGGCGCGATGTCCCTGGCCAGCAGCCCGTCGACCAGGCGAGAGTAGAAGTCGAGGCCGGGCCGGTTGACGGGTCCGCGACCGCCGGGCTGCACGCGCGGCCAGGAGATGGAGAAGCGGTAGGCGCCGACCCCCAGGCCGGCGAGGAGGTCCAGGTCCTCCTCCAGGCGGTGGTAGTGGTCGCACGCCAGGTCGCCGGTGTCGCCGTTGGTCACCAGACCGGGCGTGTGGGAGAAGGTGTCCCAGATGGAGGGGCCGCGGCCGTCCTCGTCCCAGGCGCCTTCGACCTGGTAGGCGGCGGTGGCGGTGCCCCACAGGAAGTTCTCGGGAAAGGCGGGCATGTCACTCCTTGGAGCTGAGGGTGATCTCGATGTGGTCGATGGCGGGGGTCGCGGCGCCGTCGACGCCGGCGTACCGCAGGTTCCAGGGGGCGGGCGCGCCCTGGAGGCGGCGAGCGTGGACGCGGTCGCCCGAGCGGGACACCTCGAACACGGCCCCGGCACCCCCGTCCATGGCGGGCACGGTGACGGTACGGGACACGCCGTCGGCGAGCTCGTAGGCGGTCAGGGTGACGCCGTCGGCGTAGTCGTAGTCGGGCCGGTCCGCGCGGGCGCCCGTCGCCAGCACCGCTCCCGGCCGTACCAGCAGCGGCAGGCTGTCGAATCCGTGCCGCTCGGTACGCCAGCCCGGCCCGGTGACGGTCTCGCCGTCGAGCAGCCGGGTCCACACACCGTCAGGGACGTAGTAGGAAATTTCACCATCCGCCGACAGCACAGGGGCCACCAGCAGATCGGGCCCGAGCATGTACTGGGCGTCCAGGTGGTCGCAGGCCCGGTCGCCGGGGAACTCCAGGTGCATCGCCCGCATCATCGGCAGGCCCTCCTGGACGGCCTGGACGGCGGCCCCGTACAGGTAGGGCATCAGCCGCAGTTTCAGCTCGGTGAAGGAGCGCAGCACGTCGACCGACTCCTCGTCGAACAGCCACGGCACCCGGTACGATCCGCTCCCGTGCAACCGGCTGTGCGACGACAGCAGCCCGAACGCCACCCATCGCTTGAACACCGCCGGATCCGGGCGGCCCTCGAACCCGCCGATGTCGTGGCTCCAGAACCCGAACCCGGCCATGCCCAGCGACAGCCCGCCGCGCAGCGACTCGGCCATGGCCTCGAACGTCGACTCGCAGTCGCCGCCCCAGTGCACCGGCAGTCGCTGCCCGCCGACCGTGGCCGACCGCGCGAACAGCACGGCCTCCTCCGCGCCCCGCCGCTCGGCCAGGACGTCGTGCACGGTCTGGTTGTAGAGCAGGCTGTAGTAGTTGTGCATCCGCTCGGGGTCCGAGCCGTCGGCGTAGACCACGTCGGTGGGGATGCGCTCGCCGAAGTCGGTCTTGAACGCGTCCACGCCCTGGTCGAGCAGCCCGCGCAGCTTGTCCGCGTACCATTCGCGGGCGGCCGGGGAGGTGAAGTCCACCACCGCCCGGCCCGCCTGCCAGTGGTCGTCCTGCCAGACGCGGCCGTCCGGGCGGCGCAACAGGTGACCGGCCGCCGCCCCCTCGTCGAACAGCGCGGACGCCTGCCCGATGTACGGGTTGATCCACAAACAGACCCGCAGCCCGCGCTCCTTGAGCCGGGCGATCATCCCCGCGGGATCCGGGAACACCTCGGGATCCCACTCGAAGTCGCACCATCGGAACTGCCGCATCCAGAAGCAGTCGAAATGGAACACGCTCAGCGGCAGCCTCCGCTCGGCCATCCCGTCCACGAACGACGCCACGGTGGCCTCGTCGTAGTCGGTCGTGAACGAGGTGGACAGCCACAGCCCGAACGACCACGCGGGCGGCAGCGCCGGCCGGCCGGTCAGCGCCGTGTAGCGGCGCAGGATCTCGGCGGGCGTCGGCCCGTAAATGATCAGGTACTCCAGGTCGTGGCCCTCGGTGCTGAACTGCACCCGCGACACCGTCTCCGAGCCGACCTCGAACGACACCCGTCCCGGATGGTTGACGAACACCCCGTAACCGCGGTTGGTGAGGTAGAAGGGGATGTTCTTGTAGGCCATCTCGCTGCTGGTGCCGCCGTCGTCGTTCCAGATGTCGACGGACTGCCCGTTGCGCACCAGGGCGCCGAACCGCTCGCCCAGCCCGTACACCAGCTCCCCGGCGCTCAGCCGCAGCTGCTCGACCATGAAGTGCCGTTCGTCGGCATCGTGCATGAGGCCAAGGCTCTTGCCGGCGCTGCGGGTCAGCTCCCGGCCGTCCGCGCTGAAGGACATCTCCCACGGCAGGTCCCTGCGCACCTTGACGGTCAGGGCGCCGCTGGTCAGGCTCGCCTCCTCGCCGTCCACGGTGGTCTGCACCGCGGGTGCCTCGTCACCTACCTCGAAAACCGGCGCGGCCGGTACGGACCCGGCCAGGTGCACCGTACGGACCCTGATCACGTCCGGCATGGGGGACGACAGGTCCACCCGCAGGACCGGCCCGTCGATGGTGTTGCCGCGACGGGTGATCGGCCTGGTCGGCGCCAGCACCCGCAGGGAGGCGGCGGCCGCGGTCACGTCGTGGGCCGCGGTGGCGTACTCGCCCCGCACCCCGGGACGCATCCGCCAATAGCCGTCTTTGAACTTCATCACAATCCGTTCGTGAGGGGGATGGTCAGCCCTTGACGCTGCCGGCCACGAGATCGAGCCGCCAGAACCGCTGCAGGAACAGGAACAGCGCGATGATCGGGATGATCGACAGCAGCGAGCCGCTGATCACCAGGCTGTACAGGGCCGGCTGCGAGGCGCCCCGGTTGAGCAGCGAGTAGAGCCCCACGGTGAGCGGGAAGCGGTCGTCGTTGGCCAGCATGATGTACGGCAGCAGGAAGTTGTTCCAGATGCCGATGAACTGCAACAGGAACACCGTCACCAGCCCCGGCGCCATGATCGGCACGCCGACCGACCACAACAGCCGGAACTCGCTCGCCCCGTCCACCCGGCCGGCCTCGATGATCTCGTCCGGCACGGCCGCGGCGGCGTAGATGCGGCAGAGATAGATGCTGTACGGGCTGATGACGCTGGGCAGGATGACCGACCAGTAGGTGCCGACCAGCCCCATGTCCGACAGCAGCAGGTACTGCGGGATGGCCAGGGTGATCTGCGGCACCAGCACCCCGGCCAGCAGCGCGCCGAAGATCAGCCGCTGCCCGGTGAAGCGGTACTTGGCCAGGGCGTACCCGCACGCGGCCGACACGACCACGGTCAGGAACGCGCCGCCGCCGGCGTAGATGAGGCTGTTGAGCATCCACAGCCAGAACCGCCCGTGGCCGTAGTCGTTCAGCGCGGCGATGTTCTCGGTGAAGCCGCCGTTGAAGCTGGGCCAGCCGGAGAACGTGGTGAACAGCTCCTCCGGGCCCTTCGTCGCCGCGATCACCACCCACAGCAGGGGCAGCAGGGCGTACACGCCGCCGAGCGCCAGGATCAGCGTCGGCACGATCTTGGTGCGCGCTCTCATTGATCGCTCCTCGCGCTACGGGTCCTGAAGACGGCCAGCGCGACCAGCGACAGCAGCACCGTCGCGCCGGCCAGCAGCACCGAACTGGCCGCGCCCAGGTAGATGTCGTTGTCCACGAACGCCTGCTGGTAGATCCGCATCAGGGGCACCCAGTCCTGGCTGATGGTGTTGGTCATCGGCCGCAGCGTGGCCGGTTCGCTGAAGACCTGCAGCATGCCGATCAGGGTGAAGACCGAGGTCATGGTGAGCGCCGGGCGCAGGAGTGGCACCTTGATCCGCAGCGCGATCCGCCACTCGCTGGCGCCGTCGAGGCGGGCGGCCTCGTACAGCTCCTTGGGGATGGCCCGCAGCGTGGTGTAGAGCACCACCATGTTGAACCCGACCGAGCCCCACACGGCGATGTTGGCCACCGAGAAGAAGATCGACACGTCGCCGAAGAAGTCCGCGGCCGGCAGGCCCGCCCCCTTGAGGGCGGCGCTGATCGGGCTGACCGCCGGCAGGTAGATGAACCCCCACAGCAGGCTGGCGATGACGCCCGGCACCGCGTACGGCAGAAAGATCGTGATCCGCGAGGCGCGTTTGCCCCCGACCCTGGGCGCGTCCAGCAGCAACGCGAACAGCAGGGCCAGCCCCATGGTGGCGGGCACCATGATCACGCCGTAGCCGAGCATGCGCTGCATCGCCTCGTACAGCGCCGAGTCCTGGATCGCCTCCAGGTAGTTCTCCAGGCCGATGAACACCTCGGTCCGGATGCCGAACCCGGCGCCCCGCACCCGCATGGCGTGCAGGCTCAGCCAGATGGCGTACCCGATCGGCACCACGATGAAGACCGTGAACAGGATGACGGCCGGCGCCGCCATCAGGTATGGCGCGCGCCTTTGCTGTCCGGTCATCCGCCGACGACCTGGTAGCCCTGCTTCTTCAGGTCGGCGACGCTGGCCTGCTGCACCTGCGTGGCCACGCCCACGAGGTCGGCCTTGTTCTTGACCGCGGTCGGCAGCTGGTCCTCGAACTGGCCGTAGGTGACGTTGGTGTTCGGCCCCCAGCTGTCGAAGCCGCGTGCCGTCTGCGAGATCTTCGAGGCCGACTCGTAGTAGTCGGGCTGGCCGGCCATGTACTCGGGCGCGGCGTCGAGCCCGCCGGTGGTCTGGCCGAGCGTGGCCGCCGGATAGAGACCGATCTCGACGAGCACCTTCAGCGCCTCGGGGTCGGTGCTCAGCCACCTGGCGAACTTCGCCGCCTGCGGCTTCTGCTTGGAGGTCGCGCTCACCGCGGTGGACGAGCCGCCCCAGAAGCCGGTGACGTTCTCGCCCGCGCTCCACTGCGGCAGCGGGGCCATCTTCCACTTGCCCTTGCTGGAGGGGGCGACGCCCGCCAGGACGCCGGAGCCCCAGACCGCGCTGGGCCAGGCGATGATGGTGCCGTCGTTCATCTGGCTGTTCCACTGCGGCGTGTACATCGGGTCGCCGAGCACCGCGCCCGAGTTGACCAGCCCGCCCCAGAAGCTCAGCACCTTGCGAGTGGCGGGGTCGTCGATGGCGACCTTCCACGCATCCTTCTCGTTGGACCACCAGTTGGCCCCGGCCTGCTGGGCGAACCCGGCCAACCAGCCGGCGTCGCCGGGAGAGAACGTGGTCAGGTAGCGCTTGGCGTCCTTCTTCCTTACCGTCTCGGCGAGCGCGCCGAACTCCTCCCAGGTCTTCGGCACCGCAAGGCCCAGCTTCTCGAACAGGTCCGCGCGGTAGAAGAGCATCATCGGGCCGACGTCCGCGGGCACCGCGTAGGTGGCGCCGCCGAAGGAGGTCAGGTTCCAGGTGCCTTCGGGGAAGGCGGACTTGACCGGAGCGATCGTGTTGCTCAGGTCCTGCAGGGCGTTGTTGGTGATCAGCGTCGGCAGCGACTGGTACTCCGCCTGCAGGACGTCGGGCGCGTTGCCTGCCTTGACCGCGGTCAGGAACTTGGCGATCAGCTCGTCGCTGGCGGCCTGTCCGCTCAGGGTGACCTTCTGGGTGGGGTTCTTCTTGTTCCAGAGGTCGACGACGCGCTGGATGTTCTCCGCCCAGCTCCAGAAGACGAGGGAGGCCGCGGCGTTCTCGTCCCCGGCGATGGGGGACGCAGCCGGGGCGCCGGCGTCGGAGCCGGAGTCGTCGGTGCCGCAGCCGGCCAGGAGCAGCGTGGCGGCTGAGGAGAGGAGGAAGGTTCTTCTACGCAAGGGGATCTCCAGTGTGTGGGTGAAATCGGGGACGCAGCGCGGCGACCGCACGTGGCGTGAGCGTGACGTGGCCTGTCGCGGGGGACCCGGTCAGCAGGTCATCGGCCGCGTGGGGGATCGGCACACGTACCGTGGCGGTGCCGTGGTTGAGCAGGAACAGGACGTCCCCGCGGCGTACCGCCTCGATGTCCGGCGGTAGGTCGGGCAGGACCCCGCGCACGCCCGCGTCGGCCAGCAGCCGCCCGGCCAGCGCACCGAGCGCGACCGGCTCGGGCAGGGTCGCCACGTACCAGGCGACGCCCTGACCGGCGCGGTGCCGCAGCACGGCGGGATGCCTGGCGAGGTCGCCCTCGGTGAACTCGGCCACCGTCTCGGCGCCCTCCGCCGCGATCAGCTCGGTCCAGGTGTGCGCGGTGAACTCGACGCCGCCGCTCCATTGGCAGCGCACGGGCCGGTCCTCGGGCGCGGGCAGCCATTCCTCGCCGGACGCGCCCAGCACCTCGCGCAGCGGCGCGGGAAATCGTCCGGTACGCACGTGCGCCCGCGGGTCCACGACCCCGGAGAACGGCCCGACCATCAGCACGCCGCCGCCGTGTACGTACGCGGTCAAGGCGGCGGCGTCCTGATCGCCGACGAGGTAGAGGTTCGGCACCACGACCAGCGGGTAGCCGCTCAGCTCGGCCGAGGGCGGCACCAGGTCCACGCTCACGCCGCGTTCCCAGAACGGCAGGTAGTAGCTCAGGAGCTGGTCGGGGGCGTTGAGGCGGTCGCTGGGCAGGCCGCGCTCCTCCAGCGCCCACCAGCTCGCCCAGTCGAACACCATCGCCACCTGCGCCGGAACCGGCTCGCCCGCCACGGGGGCGAGTTTGCGCAGCTCCTGGCCGTGCGCGCGGACCTCGGCGTGCAGGCGCGTGTCCGGCCCCGCGTGCGGCACCATCGCGGCGTGGAAGCGTTCGGCGCCGAAGCGCGAGGCCCGCCACTGGAAGTAGCACAGCCCGTCCGCCCCGCGGGCCACCGCCTGCAGCGATTCGAGCCGGAACTGCCCCGGCGGCTTGGGCAGGTTGTGCGGGCGCCAGTTGACGCCGTTCGTGGCCTGCTCCATCAGCAGCCAGGGCCGTCCCTGGCCGAGTCCGCGCATCAGGTCGTGCGTGAGCGCCGTCCGCGCGGGGGAGAGCGGGTCCGCCGGGTCGGGGTAGCAGTCGTTGGAGACGATGTCCTCTTCGCCGGCCCACGACCAGTAGTCCACCGGCTTGAACAGGCCCATGAAGTTCGTGGTGATCGGTAGATCAGGGGTTCGCTCGCGCAGGATGTCGCGTTCGGCGCGGTAGTGGGCGAGCAGCGCGTCGGAGCAGAAGCGCTGCCAGTCCAGCCGCTGGGTGGGGTTGATCATGTACGGGGCGCGGCGCGGGGGGATGATCTCGGCCCAGTCGCTGTAGCGCTGGCTCCAGAACGTGGTGCCCCACGCCTCGTTGAGCGCGTCCAGGTCGCCGTGGCGGTCCTGGAGCCAGATGCGGAACGCCGCCGCGGACTCGTCGCAATGGCAGATCTGGCCGTACTCGTTGCCCACGTGCCACAGCGCCAGGGCGGGGTGGCCGGCGTACCGGTCGGCCAGGTCGGTCACGATCGCCAGCGCCCGCTCCCGGTAGACCGGCGACGACGGGCAGAACTGGTTGCGCGAGCCGTACCAGAGGCGGTGCCCCGACTCGTCGACCGGCAGCGTCTCCGGCCAGCGGTGCCCCAGCCACGGCGGCGGCGAGGCGGTCGGGGTGGCCAGGTCGACCGCGATCCCGGCCGCGCCCAGCAGATCGAGGACCCGGTCCAGCCAGCCGAAGTCCCGCGCGCCCGGCTCCGGCTCGATCCGCGCCCAGCTGAACACACCGACGGTGACCAGGTTGACCCCGGCCGCCTTCATCAGCTCGACGTCCTCGGCCCAGACCTCTTCTGGCCACTGCTCGGGGTTGTAGTCCCCGCCGAACAGCAGTCCGCGCCCGTGGGTCAGCGTGTGCATCCCCAACCGCGGTCTCATACCGTCCTCTTTTCGTGCGGAGGCTCTTCAAGCGGTGGCTCTTCGCGCGGAGGCTCTTCGTGCGGTGGCTCTTCGTGCGGTGGCTCTTCGTGCGGTGGCTCTTCGCGGGCAGGTTCTTCGTGCGGAGGCTTTTCGCGGGGCGGCTCCGCGCGCGGTGGTGCGGAGCTGTCACCGATCACCAGGCGGCAGGGCACGAGCCGCTGCTGTGGTGGGCCCTCGCCCAGCAGCCGGTCGATGAGCATGCGCGCGCCGAGCCGGCCCAGCTCGGCGCTGGGCGGCTCCAGCGTGGTGAGCCTGGGGTGGAACATCTCGGCGACCCGCGCCGAGGACAGCACCAGCAGCAGCGTCAGGTCCTCCGGGATCCGCCAGCCGCGCGCCGCCACGGCGGCGATCACGCCGACCGCCGCGTGATCGTCCATCACGGCCAGCGCCGTCACATCGGGATGCGCGGTGACCAGGTCCTCGAACGCCTGCCTGCCCTCCTCGGCCGAACCGGGGCGGAAGTCGTCCACGTATCCGATCCCGGCCGCGTGGGCGGCCTCGGCGAACTCGGCCTCGGCACGGATGGCGGGCCCGTACTGGGCCGCGTACGTGTCGGTCGACAGGTTGAAGAAGGCCAGCTTGCGATGCCCCAGCCCGGACACGTGCGCCACGGCGGCCTTGGCCGTCGCCGCGAAATCGATGTCGGCGTAGTCGATCGAGCCGGGCTCGCGGGTCCGCCCTATCATGCTGAACGGAACCCCGGCCGCTGACAGGAACTCCGGCCGCTCGTCGTCGAGGCCCACCTCCATCAGCAGTACGCCGTCCACCAGCCCCAAGCCGGTCAGGTGGCGCAGCTCCTCGATCGGGTCCGCGTTCTCGGGGGAGAGCAGCAGGTGATAGCCCAGCTCGCTGGCCGCCTCGGCGGCACCGGTCGCGAACTGCATTTCGGTAAGCCCGAAACCGCTGCGCGGAGCGGGGAACAGCAGGGCCAGGATGCGCGTCCGCTTGCTCTGCAGGCCCCGGGCCAGCAGGTTCGGGCGGTATCCGAGCTCGGCCGCGACCTGCTCGATGCGCCGCTTGGTCGCCGCCGCCACCGGGCGGGTGCCGTTCAGCGCGGCGGAGACGGTGCTGACCGCCACCTGTGCCCGCTCGGCCACATCACGTAACGAAGACATTCCACTCCGGCCCTGTATACGGCCGCCGATGACCGGCCTGTACGGTTGTCGAAACGTTTCGCACAACCTAGAGTCTGTTTTGTGGAGGTGTCAATATTGTTAAATGTGCCGTCCTAAATACGGCACCGTGGCCGCGGCGACGCCTGGGTCAACCACCGCTTGGCGCCACGATGGGGATGCTGATGACCGCGGGGCCCGAGGCGACACGTGACCGGCTGCTCGCCACCGAGTGGTACACCGGCGGGGAGCCGAAGATCAGCCCGCTGGTCTGATGCCCGCGCGGGCGATGGCCGCCTCGATGCCGTCGAGCACCACGGTGAGCCCGGCGGCGAAGGCCGGCCGTGCCTTTTCTTCCAGGTATGTCGTGGCCTGCCCGGACTGCGGGGTTTCGCGGGACGGTGGGGGAGGCGGGTCGTCGGTCTCGATCCAGGCGACCATCGGGAATCGTTCGGCGAAACCGGGGGCGACCTCTTCGAGCAGGGCCGATCGGGCGTACCACCACTCCTCGTCGGACACCCCGGTCGCCGCCGGCGCCTGCCGTGACTCCGCGACCGTCCTGGCCGCGCCCCGGACGAAGTCGGTCAGCAGCGAGACGACGCCCCGGAGCGGACCGGCGCGCAGCCCGGTCGCGCGCAGGACGCCCACCATCGTCTCCATCATCACGAACTCGTTGGGCCCCAGCACCGGCCGGACCTGCGAGACCTGCAGCACCCACGGATGACGTACGTAGAACGCCCGGACGTCCTCGGCCCACGAGGTCACGGCCGCCCGCCAGCCCGGTCCGAGGTCGTAGCCGGTGGGCAGCTCGGCCAGGGCGCGGTCGTGCATCAGGTCGATCAGCTCGCTCTTGCTGGGCACGTAGGTGTAGAGGGCCATCGCGGTACGCCCGAGGCGTTCGCCCACCGCGCGCATGGACAGGGCCGCCATGCCCTGCTCGTCGGCGACCGCGATCGCGGCGTCCACGATCATGTCCACGCTCAGCCCCGGCTTGGGGCCGGGACCGGTGCGTGGCTCCGGCCCCGTCGCCCGCCACAGCAGGGCCATCGAGCGGCGCGCGTCTCCCTGGCCGGCGAAGACCACCACCTGACAACCCCCACGGACGCGATAATCCCTGACGCCATGATCTCCTTACGCCATAAGGATATCAGGGGTGATCACCGAAGCGTGGGACGGTGCTCGGTGCTCGCCGGGGCAGGCTGATCAGGCGCAGGCCGGCCGACACCATGGTCCAGCCGAGCGCCGTCACGCCGGCCGCCCACCTGGGCGGGAGCTCGCGCCGGCGATCCCGGAGCAGGCGCCATCCGGTGACCTCGGCCTGTAACTCGGCGACTCTGTGGCGTTCGGTGTAGAGGTGCATGTCGGCGTCCATGTGCCGACCTCCTGGAAGTCTCGGGGACCATGACGCTCAGGCCCGGAACGGGAATCCGAAGAACTGCAGGGCGACGTGCTCACGGCCCTCGGTGTCGCCCGCCGCCTCGGCGGCTTTGCCGCGCGCCCACCACTTCTCGACGACCGCGTCGAGCTCCTGGCCGACCAGCCGCAGCTCCTCGGCGGTGAGTGAGGCCAGGTATTCGGAGGCGAACGCGGCGCCGCGCCACTCGGCGGGCCAGGCGGGCTGCTCGTCGAGGTAGCGCTCGTACATCTCGCCCTGCAGTCGGGAGGCCACGCGGGACAGAGCGGTGCGGGCGGCGACGATCTCCGGGCCCTCCTCCGGGGCCGGGGCCCTGGCGCTGAGGTGCTGCGCGGCGACCTGCCACCAGCGCTCCCTGCCGTCGCCGGTCTGCGGCACGGCCTCCTCGATGAGGCCGTGCGCGGCGAGTTTGCGCAGGTGATAGCTGACCAGGGAGACGGCCTCGTCTACCTGGTCGGCCAGCTGGGAGGCGGTCGCCGTGTCCGCCACGAGCAGGGCCCGGTAGAGCTTCAACCGCAGCGGGTGCGAAAACGCCTTGAGCTCGTCGAGATCGCTGAGGCGGCGGGTCTCATGCGTGGCCATGGCTCCACCCTAGAAGCGAAAGGAAAATTGCGCAAATAAAGTTGCGCATATCCATGATTGGTTCGGGGCCGACCATCGCCGGCCGAATAGGATCGACCGCATGAACGGCGCGCCTGAGGAGCAGGCATCCGACCAGTCACGGGACTCCATCGACGTGATTCTGGAGCAGTGGCGCCGTGAGCGGCCGGACCTGGATCTGTCGGCCATGGCGGTGTTCGGCCGGATCGCCATGGTGGCGCGGGTCGCGGAGGCGGCGGTCGAGCAGGTGTTCGCGCGTCACGGGCTGCGCCAAGGGGAGTTCGACGTGCTGTCCGCGCTGCGCAGGGGCGGGCCGCCGTACACCCTGATCCCCTCGGAGCTGTCGGCGACGCTGATGATGTCGCGGGCCGGCATGACCAACCGCCTCGACCGGCTGGAGGCGGCGGGGCTGGTCGAGCGGAGTCTCGACCCGGCCGACCGCCGCAGCTTTCGCATCGCGCTCACCGAGGAGGGGCGGCGGGTCATCGACGCCGCGCTCACCGAGCACGCCGCCAACCTGGCCCGGCTGGCCGCCGGCCTGCCGCCGGACGACGCGACCGCGCTCACCCGCATCCTGCGCGGCCTGTTGACCCCGCCCGGATAGCCTCCCGGCTGGGCGCTTATCCCCCGCCCGGATAACTTCCCGGCTGGGGCGCTTGTCGCGTCGGCCCGGCCGTCTTCGCCACCCGCCTGAAGTTCCCTCGTGGCCATTGACATAAAAACCCTCTTTTCCTACTGTTTATGTAGGCATTCAAGGGAGGCGCGATGTCCCACTCCACTCACCCGAACCTCCGCGACCAGTGACGCGCAAGCAGATCCATCTCGCGGCCCACTTCCCCGGCGTGAACAACACCACGGTCTGGACCGACCCCCGCTCCGGCAGCCAGATCGACTTCGCCTCGTTCGCCCACCTGGCCAGGACGGCCGAGCGGGGCAAGTTCGACTTCTTCTTCCTGGCCGAAGGGCTGCGGCTGCGCGAGCTCAAAGGCCGTATCCACGACCTCGACGTGGTGGGCCGTCCCGAGGCGCTCACCGTGCTGAGCGCGCTGGCCGCCGTCACCGAGCGACTCGGGCTCGCGGGCACCGTCAACGCCACCTTCAACGAGCCGTACGAACTGGCCAGGCGCCTGTCCACCCTGGACCACCTCAGCGACGGCCGGGCCGCCTGGAACGTGGTGACCACCTCCGACGCCTTCACCGGCGAGAACTTCCGGCGCGGCGGCTACCTCGACCGCGCCGACCGCTACACCCGCGCCGCCGAGTTCGTCCGCCTCTCACGCGAGCTCTGGGACTCCTGGCAGCCGGGCGCGCATCTCGCCGACAAGAGCCAAGCCCAGTTCGTCGGCCCCGCCGCCATCGGGACGGTCCACCACGAGGGCCCGCACTTCACCGTCGAAGGGCAGTTCACCCTGCCGCGCGGCCCCCAGGGGCATCCCGTCATCATCCAGGCCGGGGATTCCGACGAGGGCAGGGAGTTCGCCGCCGCCACGGCCGATGTGATCTTCAGCCGCCACGGCACGCTGGAGGAAGGGCGGGCCTTCTACGCCGACGTCAAAGGCCGCCTGGCGCGCTACCGGCGCGAGCCGGACCAGCTGAAGATCATGCCGGCGGCCACGTACGCGCTGGGCGACACCGAGGAGGAGGCCGCCGAGAACGCGGCCGCCATCCGCCGCCAGCAGGTCGGCCCGCAGACCGCGACCGCCTTCATCGAGCAGGTGTGGGGTCGTGACATGTCGGCCTACGACCCGGACGGGCCGCTGCCGGACGTCGAGCCCGATTTGTCGGAGGGCCTCTCGCAGGGGCGGGTGCCGTTCGGCGACCGGGCGGCGGTGGCCGCGAAATGGCGGGCGCTGGCCGAGGAGAAGAAGCTGACGATCCGCGAGCTGGTGATCGAGGTGACCGGGCGGCAGACCTTCGTCGGGACGCCGGCGGGCGTGGCCCGTCAGATCGACGAGCACGTGCGGGCCGACGCGGCGGACGGGTTCATCCTGGTGCCGCATCTGACGCCCGGCGGGCTGGATGAGTTCGTGGACCGCGTGGTGCCGCTGCTGCAGGAGCGCGGCGCCTTCCGTACCGACTACACCGGCACCACCCTGCGCGAGCACCTGGAGCTGTCATGACAGCGAGCACCATGACCATGCCTACCAGAAGGACAGCGAGCACCATGACCATGCCCACCAGAAGGATGGTGCCCTAGTGACCCTGCATCTCGCCGTCGCGCTGGACGGCGCCGGCTGGCATCCGGCCGCCTGGCGCGAGGCGTCCGCGCGGCCGGAGGCGATCTTCTCGGCCCGCTACTGGGCGGCGCTGGTGGCCGAGGCCGAGCGGGGGCTGCTCGACTTCGTCACGATCGAGGACTCCCTCAGCCTCCAGTCCACGCTGCTGGACGGGCCCGACGGTCGGGCCGACCAGGTGCGCGGGCGCTTCGACGCGGTGCTGCTGGCCGCCCGGCTGGCGCCGCTCACCAGCAGGATCGGGCTGGTGCCGACGGCCACGACCACGCACACCGAGCCGTTCCATGTGGCGATCGGCATCGCCACGCTCGACCACGTCAGCGGCGGGCGAGCCGGGTGGCGGCCGCAGATCTCGGCCAGAAGCACCGAGGCGGCGCATTTCGGCCGCCGCCCCTTCCCCCGTCTGGACGGGTCTTTCTCGATCGATGACGAGCACGTCCGGGCGCTGTTCGAGGAGGCCGCCGACGCGGTCGAGGTCGTACGGCGGCTCTGGGACAGCTGGGAGGACGACGCGGAGATCCGCGACCTGGCGACCGGCCGCTTCATCGACCGGGACAAGCTTCACTACATCGACTTCGCCGGGCGGTTCTTCTCGGTGCGCGGGCCGTCGATCACGCCTCGGCCGCCGCAGGGCCAGCCGGTGGTCACGGCGCTCGCCCACGCCCGCCTGCCGTACGAGTTCGCCGCGGGCGGCGCCGACGTCGTCTACGTCACGCCGCACTCCGCCGACCAGGCGCGCGCCATCGTCGAGGAGGTCAGGCAGCTGTCGGCGGAGCTGCGGGTCTTCGCCGACCTGGTCGTGTTCCTGGGCGACGACGCGGCCGAGCGCAAGGCCCGCCTCGACGGGCTCGACGGGACCGAGTTGCGCTCCGACGCCGCGATCTTCACCGGCACCCCGGAGGAGCTGGCGGAGCTGCTGCTCCAGTGGCGGCGGGCCGGGATCGAGGGGTTCCGGTTGCGTCCCGGCGCGCTGCCGTACGACCTGGAGGCGATCACTCGCGGGCTGACGGCGGAGCTGCGCGGGCGCGGGGTGTTCAGGCGCTCGTACGAGGCCACGACGCTGCGCGGGTTGCTCGGCCTGCCGCGCCCGGCCAGCCGCTATGCGGAGGTGTCATGAAATTTCTGGCCATCACGTTAATCGTCCATAACGACAAGCGGTCGCCCACCGAGCGGTTCCGCGAGGTCGTCGACAACGCGGTGCTGGCCGAGGAGCTGGGCTTCGACGGGTTCGGCGTGGGGGAGCGGCACGAGCGGCCGTTCATCTCCTCCTCGCCCCCGGTGGTGCTGAGTCACATCGCGGCCAGGACGTCCAGGATCCGGCTGTTCACCGCGGTCACCACGCTGAGTCTGCTCGATCCCGTACGCGCCTTCGAGGACTACGCCACGCTCGACCACCTCTCGGACGGCCGGCTGGAGCTGATCATCGGCAAGGGGAACGGGGCCGCGCAGGCGCAGCTCTTCCACGTCACCGCCGAGGACCAGTGGGACCGCAACCGCGAGGGATACGACCTGTTCCGCCGCCTCTGGCGGGAGGACAAGGTCACCTGGGCGGGCCGGTTCCGCCCCGCGCTGACCGAGGCCGAGACCTGGCCCCGGCCCCTCCAGCGGCCGATCAGGGTGTGGCACGGCAGCGCCACCAGCAAGGAGTCGGTGGACCTGGCCGCCTACTACGGTGACCCGCTGTTCTCCGCGAACGTCACCAACCCCATCGAGCCGTACGCCGACCTGATCGACTACTACCGGAAGCAGTGGGTCCGCTACGGGCACGATCCGGCAGACGCGCTGGTCGGGGCGGGGACGGCGGGCTACTACGCGGCCCGCACCTCGCAGGAGGCGATCGCGACCTACCGGCCGATCTTCGACGCCCGGCTGGCGCTGTTCGCCAAGCTCGGGATCGAGCCGGTGTTCGCCACGCTGGAGGACGCCATCGAACGCGGTTCGATCCTGGTCGGCAGCCCGCGGCAGATCATCGACAAGGTGCTGCGCTACCACAAGCGGTTCGGGCACGAGGTCATGCACCTGCACGCCGACGCCGACGGTCTCACGCCCAAGCAGCACCGGGACGCGCTGGAGCTGTTCCAGGCGGAGGTCGCCCCCGTACTGCGCCAGGAGATCCCCAGCAGGCCGTTCCCCGGAGGTGCCGCGTGACGCTGTCCATCCTCGACCTCGCCCCCATCCCCTCCGGCGGCACCGCGCGTGATGCGCTGCTCAACACCATCGACCTGGCCCGGCGGGCCGAGTCGTCCGGCTACCGCCGCTACTGGCTGGCCGAGCACCATTTCGCCCCCGGCGTGGCCAGTTCCGCCCCGGCCGTGCTCATCGGCCTGGTGGCGGCGGCCACCGGCCGGATCAGGGTCGGATCCGGAGCCGTGCAGCTCGGGCACCAGACGCCGCTGTCGGTGGTGGAGCAGTTCGGGCTGATCGACGCGCTGTATCCGGGCCGGATCGACCTCGGCATCGGCCGCTCCGGCCAACGCCGCGCCGAACTCGCCGACAAGGCCGCGCCGGCGGAGTCCTCACGTGGCGAGCCCAGGCCCGCCTCGCCACCGGCACCCGGCGAGGCGGCGGGGCGGGTCGTCGACGGGCTGCTCATTCCGCCGCCGTTCGACTGGTCCAGGCTCGCCGCGCACCCGCAACTGGCCTTCCACGCCTCGCTGCTCCAGCAGCCCGGCGCTCAGACGCCCGACTTCGCCGAGCAGATCGACGACGTCATCGCGTTCCTGACCGGCGACCACCAGGCGCACGCCGTCCCCGGCGAGGGGGCGGAGGTGGAGCTGTGGATCCTCGGCAGCAGCGGCGGCCAGAGCGCCCAGGTGGCGGGCGAGCGCGGGCTGCCGTTCGCGGCCAACTACCACGTCAGCCCGTCCAGCGTCCTGGAAGCCGTCGAGGGCTACCGGAAGGCGTTCAAGCCGTCGAAGGCCCTGGCCGAGCCCTACGTGATCGTGTCGGCCGACGTCGTCGTGGCCGGCGACGACGCGACCGCGCGGGAGCTGGCCAAGCCGTACGGGCTGTGGGTACGCAGCATCAGGACCGGGGCGGGCGCCAGGACGTACCCGACACCCGAGGAAGCCGACGCGCACGTCTGGAGCGCCGAGGACCTGGCGCTGGTGAAGGACCGGATCGACACGAGGTTCGTGGGCACGCCCGAGGCCGTCGCCGAGCGGCTGCGCGTGCTGCGGCGGGTGACGGGCGCCGACGAGCTGCTGGTCACGACCATCACCCACGACCACGCCGACCGCGTACGCTCCTACGAGCTGCTGGCCGACGCGTGGGACGGCCGCTCATGAAGCGGACCCTGGTCGTCCTCATGCTCACCCTGGCCGCCTGCGGTTCCCAGCCGTCCGCCCAGCAGGCCCAGAGCACCACCCTGACCTGGGCGATCGAGACGCAGCCCATCACCCTGAACCCGCAGCAGTGGGCGCAGAACAAGGTCAGGCTGCTCGTGTTCAACCAGTTCGACGCGCTGCTGTCCCGCGGCCGCGACGGCTCGTTCCAGCCGTGGCTGGCGAAGTCGTGGAAGGTCTCGGCCGACGGGCTGAGCTACACCTTCGAGCTGCGCGACGACGTGAGCTTCCACGACGGCACGACGTTCGACGCCGCGGCGGTCAAGGCCAATCTGGAGCAGTTCCTGGTGCCGGGCTACAACGCGGCCGTCGCGGCGATCCAGCTGGCCGCCTTCGACAAGGCCGAGGTGGTCTCGCCCACCACGGTGAAGGTCACGCTCAAGAAGCCCGACGGGCTGTTCCTCGACTTCCTGGCCTCGCCGTACGGCGGGCAGGTCTCGCCCAAGTCGCTGCAGGCGGCCAAGAACCTCAAGTTCGGCGGCCCCGACCTGGTGGGCACCGGCCCGTTCATCCTCGACCGGTACGTACAGGGCCAGGAGCTCCACTACCACCGCAACCCCGCCTACAAGTGGGCGCCGCCGAGCGCCGGGCACCAGGGGCCCGCCTACCTCTCCGAGATCACCTACCGCTTCCTGCCCGAGGCCGCGGTCCGCGTCGGCGCGCTCACCTCCGGCCAGGTACAGGTCATCGAGGGCGTCCCCGCCACCGACGTGAGCCTGATCAAGAAGGAGCACGCCTTCCAGACCGCGCTCAACTCGGGCACCTCCTTCTCCTACTACTTCAACGCCTCGCACGCCCCCTTCGACGACCAGCGCGTACGGCAGGCCTTCCGCGAGGCCGTGGACGTCGACGCCGTCCTCGCCTCCGTCTACCAGGGCACCGCCACCAGGGCGTGGAGCGTCGTCGGCAAGGCGAGCCCGTTCTACGACCCGTCGCTGGAGCACACCTTCGGCGGCGACACCGCCAAGGCCAACGCGCTGCTCGACGAGGCCGGCTGGCGGCAGCGCGACAGCGAGGGCTTCAGGGTCAAGGACGGCAAGCGGCTCACCGTACGCAGCGTCTCGGCGGCGCCGTACGTCCGGGACCGCCGCGACATCCTCGCCCAGGCCATCCAGGCCCAGGTCAAGCAGAGCGCGGGCATCGACTTCCAGGTCAAGATCGTCGACCAGGGCACGGCGCAGAAGGCCGTGGACGACGACCAGTACGAGATCTTCGAGAACTCCCGCGGCGACTCCGACGTCGGCGCCGCGCTCAACCTCATCCTGCCGAGCAAGGGGGCCATCAACCGCACCCACTTCTCCGATCCCCGGGTGGACAAGTGGCTGGCCCAGGCGTCCACCACCGCCGACCAGTCACTACGCAAGGACCTCTACACCCGGGTGCAGCGCGCCGTGGTGACCGAGAAGGCCGTCGTTTTCCCGATCTACGTGCCCGCCGACCAGCTGGCCGCCCAGAACAGCGTGCGCGGCCTCGGCTTCGACCCCGGCTCGGGGACGCCGCGCAACGCCTACGACGTCCAGGCCGGCACATGATCAAACGTCTGGGCACCGGGCTGGCCGTGCTCTGGGCCGCCGCCACCTCCTCGTACGTCGCGCTGCTCCTCGCCCCGGGGGACACCATCGACATCCTGATCGGCGACGGCGCCGACACCCCGGAGATCCGGGCCAGGATCGTCGCCGAATGGGGGCTCGACCGTCCCGAGGTGGTCCAGTACCTGTCCTATCTGTGGCGGCTGCTGCACGGCGACCTCGGCCGGTCGTACCAGCTCCAGCGCGGCGTCGGCGAGATCCTCGCCACCCAGGTGGGCCCGACGCTCCAGCTCACGCTCGCCGCCGCGGCGACCGGAGTGACGCTCGCCGGGGTCATCGCGCTGGCCACCGCGGGCCGGGGCCGCTGGTCGCGCGGCGCGGCCTCGGCCGCCGAGCTCGTGTCGGTCTCGGTGCCGCCGTTCCTCATCGGGATCGTGCTGCTGTCGGTGTTCTCGTTCACCTTCGGCTGGTTCCCGGTCTCCGGCGCCTCGGGACCGCAGGCGCTCGTCCTGCCCGCGCTCGCGCTCGGCCTGCCGATCGCCGGCGTGCTCGGGCAGGTGCTGCGCGGCGGGCTCGAACGCGCGCTGGAGCAGCCGTTCGCGGTCACGGCCAGGGCGCGCGGGCTGACCGAGCGGGCCCTGGTCGCCAGGCACGCGCTCAGGCACGCGCTGATCCCGGCCGTGACGCTGGCCGGGTGGTTCACCGGCACGCTGCTCGGCGGGACGGTGATCACGGAGGTGCTGTTCGGCCGTCCGGGGATCGGCCAGGTCGCGATGCAGGCGGTCACGGGCCGGGACATGCCGGTCGTGATGGCCGTGGTGCTGCTGTCGGCGATCGCGTACGTGACCATCAGCACGCTGCTCGACCTGGCCTACCGCGCCATCGACCCCAGGATCGGGGGCTGAGCGTGCCGGCCAGGATCCTCCTACCCGCCGCCTTCCTGACCCTGCTGGCGCTGGCCGTCGCCGTGCCCGGCCTGCTCACCGGCGTGGACCCGCTCGTGGCCGACCCGCTGCGCGCGCTGACCCCGCCCGGCGGCGCGCACTGGTTCGGCAGCGACCACCTCGGCAGGGACGTGCTGTCCAGGGTGGTGTACGGCGCCCGGCACTCGATCAGCATCGGCGTCTCGGCCACCGCCGTGGCCGTGACCTCGGGCGTCCTGCTCGGCCTGGCCGCCGGGCTGTCGCCGAAATGGCTGGACGAGGCGCTGGCCCGCTCGTTCGACGTGCTGTCGACCCTGCCGGAGCTGCTGCTGGCGCTGCTCGTCATCGCGATCACCGGCCCCGGCACCGGGAGCGTGATCTTCGCGATCGCCGTCGCGCAGATCCCCAACTACGCCCGGGTGATCCGGGCCCAGACCTTCGTGGTCCGCCACGCCGGCTACGTCGAGCAGGCCGTGACCTTCGGCCGCTCCCGGGCCGTCATCACCGCCCAGCACGTGCTGCCGAACGTGCTGGGCCCGATCCCGGTACTGGCCACCATCGGGCTCGGCCAGGCCGTCATCGGCGCGTCGGGGCTCAGCTTCCTCGGCATGGGACCCCAGCCGCCGGCCGCCGAGTGGGGCGCCATGCTCGCCGAGGCCCGCAACTACCTGCGCGTCGCCTGGTGGGAGGCGCTGTTCCCGGGCATCGCGATCACCTTGACCGTCGTCTGCCTGACCGTGATGGGGCGGCGGCTGCAGCGCCGCTTCGAGGGAAGGACGCCATGACCACGTTCCAGGAAGAGCACGCGGAGACCGGCCGCGCGCCCGTCTCGGACATCCCGCTGGTGGCCGTATCGGATCTGCGGGTGAGCTTCGGCGCGACCGAGGTGGTGCGCGGTGTCTCGCTGTCGGTCGCGGCGGGGGAGTGCGTGGCGATCGTCGGCGAGTCCGGCTCCGGCAAGAGCGTCACCGCCCGGTCACTGCTCGGCCTGGCCGGGCCGGGCTCCCGGGTCGAGGCCCGTACGTTCGACCTGTCCGGCAGGGACGCCCGCGGCTTCCGCCCGGCCTGCTGGCGGCGGCTGCGCGGTGGGTTCGCCGGGCTGGTGCTGCAGGACGCGCTGGTGTCGCTCGATCCGCTGCGTACCGTGGCCGCCGAGATCGGCGAGGTGCTGGCCGTACACGAGGTGGTTCCTCGCGCCCGGCGCCCGGAACGGGTGCTGGAGCTGCTCGACGCGGTCGGCGTCCCCGACCCGGCCGCCCGCGCCCGCCAGTACCCGCACCAGCTGTCCGGCGGGCTGCGGCAGCGGGTGCTGATCGCCTCGGCCATCGCCGCCGAGCCCAAGCTGATCATCGCGGACGAGCCCACCACCGCCCTCGACGTCACCGTGCAGGCCCAGATCCTGCGGCTGCTCGCCGAGCGCAAGGCCGCCGGGACGGCACTGCTGCTGATCAGCCACGACCTCGCCGTGGTCGCCTCGATCGCCGACCGCGTCCTGGTCATGAAGGACGGCCGCGTGGTCGAGGAGGGGCCCGTCCGGAGCGTGCTGTCGGCGCCCGCGCACGACTACACCCGCTCGCTGCTCGCCGCCGTCCCCTCCGCCGCCTCCAGCGGCACCCGCCTGTCGGGCGGCCTGCCGCTCCCGCGCCGCGCCCCGAACCCGTCCGTGCGGGTCCTCGCCGCCGCCGCCCTGACCAAGTCGTACGGACCGCGTCGCGTAGTCGACGACGTCGCCTTCACCCTGCACGAAGGCGAGACGCTCGGCATCGTCGGCGAGTCCGGCTCCGGCAAGACCACGCTCGCCAGGCTCGTCCTCGGCCTGCTCGAACCCGAGACGGGACGGGTGAGCCTGCATCAGCGGCAGTGGAGCGGGCTGCCGGAACGCCAGCGGCGCCCGATGCGGCAGCGCGTCCAGCTCATCTCCCAGAACCCGCTCGACTCCTTCGACCCCCGCCACACCGTCGGCCGCCTGGTCACCGAGCCGCTCGCCCTGCCCCGCCGCGAACGCCGGGCGCGGGCGCTGGACCTGCTGGAACGCGTCGGCCTGCCCGCCGCGTACGCCGCCCGCCACCCCAGAGAGCTGTCCGGCGGCCAGCGCCAGCGGGTCGCCATCGCCAGAGCCCTGGCCCCCCGCCCCGACGTGCTGGTCTGCGACGAGCCCGTCTCGGCGCTCGACGTCTCCATCCAGGCCCAGGTGCTCGACCTGCTGGCCGAGATTCAGGCGGAGTACGGCACCGCCCTGCTGTTCATCTCCCACGACCTGGGCGTCGTCCACCACGTGAGCGACCGGGTGCTCGTCATGAAGGACGGCCGGGTGGTGGAGGAGGGCGAGGTCGAGCAGGTGTTCCAGCGGCCCCGGCACCCTTACACCCGCGCCCTGGTGGACGCCGTGCCCCGCCTCGGCCTCGGGTAGCGCCGCTTGATGTCAGTCCAGCTGGATCACCGACAGCCAGTTGCCCGCCGGGTCCTTGAACCAGGCGATCAGCGGGCCGCCCGCGCGGTTGACGCCCTTGCTGTCGGTGCCCTCCAGTCGTTCGAAGACGACCCCGCGCGTCACCAGCTCGTCCACCGCCTTGTCGATGTCGCTGACCGGGAAGTTGAGTATCGTGAACGTCGCCGGCGTGTGATCCTTCTTCGGGTAGACGATCGTGTCGCGGTCGCCCGCGAGGTGCAGCGTGAGGATCCCGTGGTCCTCGGAGACGCGCAGGCCGAGCGTCTCACCGTAGAACCGCTTGGCGGCCGGGATGTCGTCGGTGGAGAAGCCGCTGAAGGCTCTGGTGTTCTCGAACATGATGGTTTCCTTCCGTCATAAGGGACGTAGAACCCGAGCAGCCGAATTCGACACGTTTCGAGGGGGAAACTTTGGAAGGGCTGCTGCGAGAGCTGGCGCCGCAGGTCCTCGGCGCGGTCGTCCGGCGCTACGGCGACTTCGACCTGTGCGAGGACGCCGTGCAGGAGGCCCTGCTGGCGGCCGCCGTCCAGTGGCCCGACGAGGGGGTGCCCGCCAATCCCAAGGGCTGGCTGATCACCGTCGCCGCCCGCAGGCGGATCGAGCTGTGGCGCAGCGAGTCCGCCCGGCGGCGCAGGGAGGAGTCCGCCGCCGCGCTGGCGCCGCCGGAGCCGGATCCGTCGCCCGCCGTGGACGACACGCTCACGCTGCTCCTGCTTTGTTGCCATCCCGCGCTGACCACGGTCTCCCAGGTGGCGCTGACGCTGCGCGCCGTCGGCGGGCTGAGCACCGCCGAGATCGCCCGCGCGCTGCTGGTGCCCGAGCCGACCGTGGCGCAGCGCATCAGCCGCGCCAAGCAGCGCATCAAGAGCAGTGGCGCCGAGTTCACGCTGCCTCCGGAGGCCGAGCAGGCCGAGCGGATGGCCGCGGTGCTGCACGTGCTGTACCTGATCTTCAACGAGGGCTACACCGCCAGCTCCGGCGGTACGTTGCACCGCGTGGAGCTGTCCAGCGAGGCCATCCGCCTGACCCGGCAGCTCCACGGCCGCCTGCCCGGCGACGGTGAGGTGGCCGCGCTGCTCGCCCTGATGCTGCTCACCGACGCCCGCCGCCCGGCCCGCACCCGGCCCGACGGCGGGCTGGTGCCGCTGGCCGAGCAGGACCGTAGCAAATGGGACGCCGAGGCCATCGCCGAAGGAGTCCAGCTGATCACCGAGACGCTGGCCGCCGCGCCGCTCGGCCCCTACCAGGTGCAGGCGGCGATCGCGGCCGTGCACGACGAGGCGCCGCGGGCCGAGGACACCGACTGGCGGCAGATCCTCGCCCTGTACGACCTGCTCGACGGCATCGCGCCGGGGCCCATGGTCACGCTCAACCGGATCGTCGCCGTCGCCATGGTCCACGGGCCGCTCGCCGGGCTGGAGGGGCTGGCGAAGGCCGAGACCGATCCGGCGCTCACCGGGCATCACCGGGTGCTGGCCGTACGCGCGCATCTGCTCGACCTCGCGGGCGACCGGGAGGCGGCGCGCGCCCAGTACGAGCTGGCCGCCCGCCGCACGCTCAGCCTCCCCGAGCAGCGCTATCTGGAGTCGCGCGCCGCCCAGCTCACGTAGGCTCGCCCGCCGGCGCTCAGCCGTCGAGGTGGCGCAGGATGGCCAGCACCCGTCTGCTGTACGCGGGGGTCACGGGCAGGTCGAGCTTGTCGAAGATCGCGTTGACGTGCTTCTCCACCGTGCTCAGGGAGACGTGGAGGTTCGTGGCGATCGCGGCGTTGGTGAAGCCCTCGGCGAGTTGCCGCAGCACCTGCGACTCGCGTTCGCTGAGCGTACGCAGCGGGTCCACGTGTGTGGTGCGGGCGAGGAGCTGCCTGACCACTTCCGGGTCGATGACTGTGCCGCCCGCGCGGATCCGCTCCAGTGAGCCCAGGAAGTCCGCCACCTCTGACACCCGGTCCTTCAGCAGGTAGCCCATGCCCTCGGTGGCCTCGGAGAGCAGTTTGGCCGCGTACGTCTTCTCCACGTACTGCGACAGGACCAGCACCCCGATGCCGGGCCAGCGCGCGCGGATCTCCAGCGCCGCGCGCAGGCCCTCGTCGGAGTGGGTGGGCGGCATCCGCACGTCCACCACCGCGACCTCCGGCCGGTGTTCGGCCACCGCCTCGATCAGGGAGCCCGCGTCACCGATCGCGGCCACGACCTCGTGCCCGGCCTCCTCCAGCAGCCTGATCAGGCCCTCACGCAGCAGTACGGCGTCGTCGGCGAGGATCAGCCGCACGATGCTTCCTTCGGGAGGGTCGCGCAGATCCTGGTGCCGCCGCCGGGCGGGCTGTCGACCTCGAACCGGCCGTCGAGTGCCATCACCCGCCTGGCCAGCCCCGACAGCCCGCCGCCCGCCGGGTCGGCGCCGCCCCGGCCGTCGTCGGAGACCACCACGCGTACCGACCGCTCGTCCTCGCTCAGCACGACCAGGATGTCCCGCGCCCGCGCGTGCTTGACCGCGTTGGTGATCGCCTCCCTGGCCACGAAGTACAGGGCGGTCTCCACCTCCGAGACGGGCCGCGCGGCCAGCCCGTAGTCGACGGTCACCGGCACGCACGATCGTTCGGCGACACCGGCCAGCGCCGTGCGCAGGCCCAGCTCGTCGAGCGCGGTCGGGTAGATCCGCCACGCCACGCTGCGCAGCTCGTCGAGCAGTTGCCGGGATTCGGCGTAGGCCTGATCCACCAGCTCGGCCGCCCCGGCGGGGCTGTGCCGGGCCCGCCCGAGCAGCATGGCCAGCGCCACGCCGCGCTGCTGCACGCCGTCGTGCAGGTCCCGCTCGATCCTGCGCCGCTCGTCGTCGACCACCCGTACGATGCCGGACCGGCTGACGGTCAGCTCGGCGATGCGCCGCCGCATCAGCTCCTGCGGCCCGGGACCGAGGAAGCGTACGGCCAGCCGCCGCTCGGTCGCCACCAGCAGGCGGCACCAGAACGCGCCCAGGGCCAGCATCAGCACCCCGCAGGCCAGGCCGACCGCCCAGCTGTGCATCGACAGCCTGATGCCCGGCAGGTCCAGCGCCACCGGCGCGTAGTCGCCGGAGAACAACACCCACATGCTGCCGCCCAGGAACAGCAGGGCCAGGAACAGCAGCGCCAGCGCGAGGTAACCGCCGAACACGCCGACCAGGGCACGCAGCGCGAGATAGCCGTGACCGGACGCGGCCCCGTCGGTCTCCTGCCCGAACCAGACGGCCAGCCGGGCCCGTTCGAGCGCCACCATCCCCGGCGCCCACCTGTTCCGGTACGGCCAGGCGAAGGTCCACAGGGCGAGGGCGGCGGCCCCGGTGACCAGCCCGGCCAGCACTCCGGTGAGCTGCCTGAAAACTATGCCTGCCACGGTTGCGAAGTCTAGGCGTCGCGGCGTCGCGGCGGCGCGGCACAGCGTGCCCGGCGGCCGGAGCGAGCGCCGTCCGGCCGATCACAGGTTCCGCTGAACGAACGTGTCTCCTTCCAGGGGGATGAATCGTCGTGCGCGAGGTGCGCGGGTGATCAGGAAGTGGCAGGTTTGAAGGTGCTGTCGGCTCGGAAGGCGGAGGTGTTCTGGTCCTTGTCGAGCCACAGCTGGTGGTGGCGGTGGCGGATGAACCGGCCAGGATAGTTGAGCGACTCCAGCCGCACCCTCCCCGCGCCCGAGGCCGGCCGGGCGAGGAAGGTCGCGTCCCGCTCGAACAGCTCGGTGCCGTTGTCGGCGTCGAACCGCAGCCGGTAATCCTTGTGCCGCAGGTAGCGGCCGTCCCCGTCCATGAGCGAGTAGCCCTTGGCGTCGGCCAGGCCGGGCACGATCCGCAGCGGCGCCGCCTCCCCGAGCACGCCGAGAGCACCCGAGGCGGCGATCCCTTCCTTCGGGAAGTTGATCGACTGGAGGGTGCGCGTCACCCCGGTCGGCAGCGCGCCGCCACCGCCGGAGGAGGCGGCGGCGCGGGTGAACAGCAGGGTCCCGAAGCCGAGCTGGTCGAACCCGCCGCTGTTCGGCCCGTAGTCGCCGCCACCGCCCTCGGCCCGCACCCGCTCGGCGTACGCCTTCGTGTACGGCAACGCCAGCCCGCGTCGGTTGGCGTAGTGGTTGTAGAGCAGCTCCCACACGGGACGGTCCTGGCCGCGCGCCGCGTTCGAGATGACCGTCTGCTCCCGGGGGGCGCAGTTCTGGCCGTGGCCCCACTTGTAGGTGGTGAACGGCACGTCCTGGCCCAGGTTGTACTTGGCGACGTACTCGGCCGCCTTCATGATCCGGTTGTCGGCGTAGCCGTACAGGTCGACGCCCTGGTTCCAGGCCATTTCCGCGATGGTGCCGATCAGGCCGATGCCCATGACGGTGTGCGCCTGGTCGCGCCCGCTCTCCTGCCACTGGGCGAGACCGCCCGGGTGAAGGAACGGGATGGCGTTCATGATGGACCCGTTGCCCTTGCCGTTCTTGAAGTAGTCGACGGCCCGCTCGAACTTGGCCCGGTCGTCGCAGAACAGCCCTATCGCCATGATCGAGGCCATGGTGCACAGGTCCCAGTTGGCCCAGTAGTTGGTGATGCAGGCACCGTTGTGTTCACGCAGGAAGCGGTCGTTCACCGGGTAGAAGACGGTCAGCAGCATCTTCTGGAACCGCTCGACGTCGAAGCCAGGGTAGCCGCGCATGAGCTCGGCGGCGTTAGCGGACTGGTAGCCGTAGATGCCCGCCGCCAGGAACCGGTCGGCGTTGCCGTTGATCGCCTTCAACACGCCCGACCAGGCGTTCAGGATGTCCCGGGCGGCGTCGCCGAACGCCTTCTCGCCGGAGATCTTCCAGCGCAGCGCGTTCTGGTAGGCGGCGTGCACGTCGTTGTAGAACTGCCCATAATTCTGCCCGGTCCCGCCGCGCACCACCGTCTCCAGCGGGCGCGCCTTCCACGTGCTCTTGGAGTGCCCGTTGGCGACGAGCCTGTCCCACCCGCTCTTGTACGGCTGCGCTCCCGCCTGCACCGCGGCCGCGATCCGGTCGAAGTCCGCCTGGGTGTGCAGCAGCCCCGGGTGCTTGAACGCCGCCGACGCCCGCGCCACGGAGGGCAGCGCCGGCAGCACCGCGATCCCGGCCGCGGCCTTCAGCAGGCTCCGTCGGCTGGTATGGAGAACCATGTGAGTCCTTTCGCGAGACGATCTCTCATCCCGAGGAGACTGGCTGGGGGCGACCCCATAACGCTTTTCCGGGTGTCCGTTCCATTCGGCGGGCGCAGAATATCGCCGTTCGCCTGGTTTCTCCTGGTACTCACTGGTTTACAGAGGTTAGGGAGTTTCACCTTGCTGAGCTGATCGCCGAGTACGAGGTCCCCGGAGCCGCACTGGCGTACCTGCGCCAGTTCACGGCCCCCTGTGCCGTTCGGGGTCAGAGTTCAGAGGTCCGCGCGGTTGGTGTGCTGGAGGACCGCGGAGGCGATGAGGGGAAGCACGGGCGTGGGCATGGTGTGGCCCATCCCTTCGATGGGCACCAGGACGCTGCCGGGGATCGCCGCGGCGAGTGCCCTGCCCTGCTCGAAGGGCGCCATGGGGTCCTCCGTGCCATGGATCACCAAGGTGGGGGCGGTGATGGAGCCGACGAGCTCGGAACGATCACGTGAGGCCATCACCGCGAGGATGTGATTCCGCATGGTGTGCGCCATGTCTCCACCTCGGGCGAACTCTCGCGCGATCACCTGGCGTGTCGCCGTCTCATCGAACGGGGTGAGGGAGCCGGTCAGGATACGAGCGAGGTCGACTCTGGCCTGGATCTGCTGTTCTTCCGTGGCGGGCGGATCGGCCGCCTGCCGGGCGTCCCACTCGAGAAGTCGCGGATCCCGTTCGGAGCCTCGGAAGGTGCCCGTCTTGGGATCGATGGCGACCGCCGCGGACATGACAGCCGTCAGGGTGCGCACTCGCTCAGGATGTTCCAGGGCGATCTCTTGCGCGATCATGCCGCCCATTGAGGCTCCGACTATGTGCGCGGTCTTGATATCCAGCCCGTCGAGCAGGCCGGACGCATCATCGGCCAGGTCGGTCAGCGTATACGGTCGCGCCTCGTAGTCGACGCGCCCGGACAGGCCGGTGTCCCGGTTGTCGTAGCGAACTACGTAGTGCCCTCCAGCTCGAAGCATCTCGCATAGGTCATCTGGCCAGGCGGTTCCCTGAGCGCCGAGACCCATCACCAGCAAAATCGCCGGGTCTGCCGGATTCCCCCTGGTCTCGCACCACAGTCGAACGCCATTGCTCTCGATCCATCGTCCCACCGTGCACCTCATCTTCATGGGCATGCTGTCGCGCACGGCGATCACGCACGCCGATCATGAAAAAGTATAGCCCCGTTAACTTTTGTCGGAAGTGACGAGGAGAGAGCGGATACTCGCATCACCGCGAGCATCTGAGCTCTCAGATGCTCGCGGACGGCCGCGGTCTCTCCCCCCAGGCGGGCGGCGACCACCGGGGTGACCATTCCGATGACAGACGTGACCGCGATCTGGGCACCCAGGCCGGACAGATCGGGCCGCACCTCGACGAGCAGGGCGCCCCACTCTTCGCGCAAAGTCCGCATCTGGTGATGGAGACGCCGCCGATCCTCCTCAGGCAGTCTCGACAGTTCTCCCTGCAGGATCAGCATCAACTCCTGGTTCTCCAGAGCGAAGGCCGAGAACCAGTCCACCAGCATGACCAGCCGCTCCCTCGGCTCCCGCTCTCGAGCCTCCAGCGCGACACGGCTGCCTTCTTGCAACCGTTCCATCGACAACTCGATCAGAGCGAGGAGAATGCCCTGCTTGCCCGCGAAGTGCCGATAGACCGCAGGCCCACTCACGCCAGCAGCAGCGCCGATGTCATCGATCCCGGTGAGGTCGTAGCCGCGCTCGACGAACAGGCGGGCGGCCTGCAGCAGAATGACCCGCTTGCGCGCCCCGTGCTTGCGTCCCTTGGCGATGAGGTCCTCCAGCTCAGCCATCACCGGCCCGTCGGATCCCGCCATCATCCGCTCCATTCCAGACGTTGGTGACGCTCAAGGTATCGTCATCTGCCGTGTCCTCATGGGTTGCGGTAACCGACGCCGACGCGCATGAACCGCACGCCCGCACCAGGTTGATCGGACGCCCACGGCGCCGTTCACTTGTCCCGAGTTCCCGTGATCGTTGAAGGGAGGAGTGATCACATGCGGCATCTCGGCATCCTCGCCCACAGCACCGAAGGGGCGGCCCTGTGCTTCTTGGCCTACTGCCAGGAGGGGTTCCGCCGGGTGGGCCGGCACGAGCACCCCGACGTGACGCTCGATTACATCGCCTTCGGCTACAGCATGCCCGCGTGGGACGCGGGTGACTACGACTCGATCAGGGACACGCTGGCCGTCAGCGTGGGGCGGCTGGCTCGGGCCGGGGCCGACTTCTTCGCCTGCCCGGACAACACCGCCCATCTGGCGCTCGAACGGCCCGGCGCGGATCTCGCCCTGCCTGGCCTGCACATCGCCGAGGTGGTCGCCGACCAGGCGGTTCGCGACGGGTGGACGAAGGTCGGTGTCCTCGGTACGGCGTACACGATGGACAGCCGGCTCTATCCGGAGGCGTTCGCCGCGCGTGGGATCGCGGCCGAGGTGCCGGAGCCGGACGACCGGCGGATCATCAACGAGATCATCTTCGCGGAGCTCGTGAGCGGCGTGTTCACCGAGGAGTCACGGCGGCAGTACGTCCGTGTCATCTCGCGGCTCGCGGAGCGGGGGTGTGACGCCGTCGCGCTCGTCTGCACCGAGATCCCCCTCCTGGTGACGCCCGAGGTGTCGCCGCTGCCGACGCTCGACTCCACCCGCCTCATGGCAGTCGCCGCGTACGAGGTCGCCGCCGGTCACCGGCCGCTGCCCACCTGGCGTGGGGGAGGGTTGGCCGCTCCCCGGGGCTGACCGGTCACGGCCACTTCGTCTGGCGGTTCCATTGGACGATCTTCTTGAGTTGGGCGGTGGGGGGCAGTCCTATGGCGCCGGTCAGGTCAGCGTTGTCGAAATCGGCGCCCGTCAAAGTGGCGTCCGTCAGGTTGGCGCCCCTCAGGTCCGCCGTGAGAAAGATGGTCTCGGTCAGGTCGGCCCTCTCCAGGGATGCCTTGGTCAGGTCGGCGAGGTTGAAATTGGCGCGAGCGAGGTGGGCGTTCGTCAGGTAGGCGGAGGAGAAGTCGGAGAAGGGCATGACACTGTCGGACAGATCTGCGTCGAACAGCGAGGCTCCGGCAAGGACCGTGCCGAACATCTTGGCTCGCGGGAGGTAGGCGTTGCTCAGGTCGGCGGCGCCGAGCCGGGCGTGTGACAGGTCGATCCAGCCCTCCTTCGGGCTGGGCGGACGGACCCGGCCCAGCACGGTGAGCATGGTCCGAACATCTCTGGCCTGCCCGTAGTTCTTCTTGGTCGACGTGCGGCCGTTTCCCACGACATAGCTGGCGAGAACGTCGACGATCGTCTGCCGGTAGTCGGGGACATCCCTGCCGATGTTTTCGAGGGCGTAGGCGCCGCCGATCCGCACCTCCATGTTCGGGCTGCCGAGTTGTTCGACGGCCTTGGTGAATCGGTCGGTGACCTGGCCCTTCTGCGCGACTTCGAGGCCTTTCCTGGCGATCAGCAACTCCTCTCGGGAGGCGTCGACCGATTTCGCGGTCTGAGCCAGACCCTGCGCCGTCAGCAGCAGCCCGCCCAGCACCGCGATGGTCGCGGGGATCTGCAGCAGTGTGGTGACGAACTGGCGCCGGCTGTCTTGGGCCGCGCGGTGCAGCTCAGCGCGTTCCACGGGTTGGAGAGTGGCGAATTCCGCCCGTGATAATGGAGCGGTCGCCCGCTCTTCGGGTCGCCAACGGAACCACGTCATGGGCGGATCGTGCGCTCAAGTCGGCCCGTTGGCGAGAGTAGGCCCCTACTCAAGTTGAGCGGTGACGACGCTCGCGGGCGAATGTTGTGGCATCCGTCCATGCGTGTCCCAGAACGTTGTGGTGTGAGATCGGATCCGCACCTACGAGAAGTTCCACGCGACTACGAGAAGTTCCGTGCGCCTACGAGAAGCGTCTACGAGAAGTGGAGGCGGCGACATGCCGAGGCTCAGCGGGGGAAAGGGTTTCCCCCCGCGACGGTGTGATCGAGGCTCCGGCCGGCGGGCCCCGGCGTCAGTCGAACGCCGTCAGCTGGCGCTCGCATGCCTCGGTCAGGTGTCGCCGCATCGCCGCTTCGGCCGCGTCCGGGTCTCCGGCCTCGATGGCCTCGGCGACGCGGTGATGCTCCTCGATCGTCGTGCCGGCGTGGGCGTAGGGGAAGTATCTGCGGTGCAGGTGAAGGTGGACGTGCAAGCGCTCGAGACCGTCGCGGAGCAAGGGGTTGCCCGACGCCTCGGCGATGAGGTCGTGGAAGCGGGCGTCGTGAGTGGTGAAGGCCGCGTGCCAGCGCCAGCCGCCGGCGTCGTCCGGCTCCTGCGCTATCGATGTGGCGGCCTCCGCGGAGATCGCCGCGCGCTGGCCTGAGGTGGCCCGCTCGGCGGCCCATCGGGCGGCGGCGCACTCCAGCAGCAGCCGCATCTCGAACATGCGGGTGAACTCGGCACGGGTGAGCAGCGGGCTGACCGTGTAGCCCACGAGGGGGCGCTTGCGGACCAGCCCGTCGGACTCCAGGCGGGCCAGGGCCTCGCGAATCGGCGTCTGGGACACCTCGAGCTCGCGGGCCAGCGCGTCGATGTTGACGCGGTCGCCCGGTTGCATGCTGTGCTCGAGAATCCGCGCTCTGAGCACGTCGTAGATGTCGTCGCCGAGCGTGGACCGCCTGAGCCGGCTCGGTTTGGTGGATGCCATCGGGCCGAGATCCTCCCAAGAGGTCGACGTGTTGCTCAGAGGTTAAGTCTTGACGTCCTGACAGGTAAGGACTATACCTCCATGAAACATCCTATAGGATCCATGATTATTGAGAGGCGTGGTCATGAATCAACCACCCCTGGTCCGGCTCGGCTGGCTGGCCGTCGCCCTGGTGCTCGCCGCCACCGCCACCGCCGGGTGCACGAGGAAGAGCGACGGCACAGCGAAGGCCGATACCCCCACCCGGACGCCTGACCAGGTCAAGATCGCCCTGGTCCCCGGCGGCGCACACCCCTATTTCCAGCCGTGGAAGGACGCGTCCGCCAAGGCGAAGAGCGATCTGGGCATCGGCGACGTCACCTTCAACGAGACCTCCGACTGGGACCAGACCAAGCAGAACGACGTGCTGAAGTCCCTCGCCGCGCAGGGCTACAACGCCTTCGGCGTCTTCGGCGTCTCCCCGGAGAACATCAACGCCACCTTCGAGGACCTCAAGCGGCAGGGCGTCCCCGTCGCCTCGCTGGCGTCCTGCCCCTCCGGGGGCGTCGACAAGGCGGATTTCTGCCTGTCCACCGATGTCCAGATGGCCGCCTACAAGGCGGCGCAGGCCGCGATCAAGGCCGTGGGTGGCAAGGGGAACCTTGTGCACCTGACCGGCAACAAGGTGGACTCCAACACCCAACGCCGCATCGCGGGGGTGCAGAAGGCGGTCGACGAGACCGGCGGGAAGGTCAAGCTCCTGCAGACGGTGACCGACGTGGACAAGGACCTGCAGACGGCGCAGAAGGCGGTCGCCGACCTCCTCGCCGCCAAAGGCGACCAGATCCAGGGCATCGTCAACACCGCCTACAACCCCGCGGTCGCCTCCGCGCAGGGCGTGAAGCAGTCCAAGCTACCGGTCAAGGTCGTTGCGATCGACGACGACAAGACCATCCTGGCCGGCATCCGGGACGGCTCGGTCGCCGCGACCGTACTGCAGAACCCGGTCGGCCAGGCGTCCGTCGGGTCGTACGCGCTGATGAAGCTCGCGGGTGGCTGCACGATGAGACAGCCGGGAGTGATCATCGACTCCGGCTCCTTCGTCGTTACCAAGGACGCCGTCGGCACCTATGACACGGACCGGCAGGCGAAGACCGACGAGCTGAAGAAGGCGTTCGACAGCCAGTACCTGTCCTGCAAGTAGTCCCACGAGCCCAGGAGGAGCCACTTTTGCCCGCGATCATCCACGCCGAGGCGTATCTCGTCGACCTGGAGGTCGAGACCGTACGCACGGACGCCGTCCAGTCGTTCATCAAGCAGGAGACCGTCTTCGTCGAGATCCGGACCGACGACGGGGGCACCGGCACCGGTTACACGTACACGATCGGCACCGGTGGCACCGCCGTGCTCGCCCTGCTGCGCGACTACCTGTTGCCCAGGCTGGCGGGCGCGGACGCCCGCCGGGTGGAGGCCGTGTGGCGCGACCTGTTCGCGGCGACCCGGGCGACCACGGTCGGCGCGATCACTTCCCTGGCCCTCGCCGCCGTCGACACGGCTCTGTGGGACTGGCGGTGCCGCGACGCGGGCCAGCCGCTGTGGGTACTCGCAGGAGGCGCGAAGGAGCGCATTCCGCTGTACGACACCGAGGGCGGCTGGCTGCACCTCACCACCGAGGAACTCATCTCCGGCGCGAAGGCCGGCCAGGCCGCGGGCTGGCCCGGCGTCAAGCTCAAGATCGGTCGCTCTCCCGTGGAGGACGCGGAAAGGCTGGCCGCGGTCCGTGCGGCGGTCGGGCCGGGCTTCGACCTGATGCTCGACGCCAATCAGTCGCTCACCCCCGCGGAGGCCGTCAGGCGGGCCCGGCTCCTCGAACCGTCCGACCCCTACTGGTTGGAGGAGCCGCTGCCGGGCGATGACATCGCTGGGCACCAGGCACTGGCCGCGGCCGCCTCGATCCCCATCGCGGTGGGTGAGTCGCTCTACTCCGTGGCGCAGTTCCGCGAGTACCTGCACCGGCAGGCGGCCGGCATCGTGCAGGTGGACGTGGCACGCATCGGCGGCATCACACCGTGGCTCAAGGTCGCGCACCTGGCCGAGGCGTACAACGTGCCGGTCTGCCCGCATTTCCTCATGGAGTTGCATGTGAGCCTCTGCTGCGCGGTGCCCAACAGCCGCTACCTGGAGCACATCCCCCAGCTCAGGGCGATCACGCGGCGGGAGATCGAAGTCGCCGACGGGCACGCGATGGCGCCGACGTCGCCCGGCCTCGGCATCGAGTGGGACCGCGACGCGATCGACGATCGGAGAGTCCGGTGAGCACGCGGACCGCGACGCCGCCGGAGACGCCTGCGGCAGGTCCGCCCGGACCGCGCGGGCCGTCGCGGATGCCACTCTGGGCGAACCCGCGCCTCGGGCTGCTCATCCTGCTGATCGCCCTGGTCGCGATCTTCACCGTGCTGCGGCCGGCGTTCATGAACACCACGCTCACGCTCGTGCCGCTGCAGTCGGACATCAGCGTGTACGCGGTGGTCGGCCTCTCCCAGTTGGCGGTGCTGTCGCTGGGGCACATGAACATGGCCGTCGGCCGGATGGCGGCGATGAGTGCGTTCGCCATGGGCCTCGCCTACGACCGGCTCGGCGTGTCGCTGGTGGTCGGCCTGGTGATCGGGCTGCTCGTGGGCACGTTGCTCGGCGCACTGGCCGGGCTGATCATCTCGCGTACCGGCGTCAACTCGTTCGTGGTCACGCTGGCGATGGACTTCGCCCTGGTGGGGCTCATCACGATCCTCTACACCAGGTTCACCGACGGCGTCGCCTTCAGCAGCCGGCCCGCCGGCATGGACGCGCTGCGCAACGACACGTTCGCCGACTACTGCATGGGCGAGCTGTGTGGACCGCGCATCCCTCTGGTCGTGCCACTCGCCCTCGTCGCGGTGCTGGCGGTGGGGCTGCTGTTCCGCTTCAGCAGGCTGGGCCGGGAGATCCTGATGACCGGCGCCAACGAGAAGGCGGCCGAGTTGTCCGGCATCCCCGTCCGGAGCCGGGTGGTGCAGGCCCACGCGCTCAGCGGGCTGCTGGCCGGGCTGGCCGGCTTCCTGCTCGCCGCGAACAACGGTGCCTTCTCGGCGCGCATCGGCGACGCGTTCCTGTTGCCGTCGTTCCTCGGCCCGGTGCTCGGTGGCACGCTGCTGGCCGGCGGCGCCGTCAGCGTGCTCGGCACGGTGCTGGGCGCGACGCTCACCCAGGTCATCTACAAGGGCCTGAACCTGCTGCAGTTCCAGCTCGACCAGCTCAATCTCTACATCGGCCTGGTGCTGCTCGGCGCGCTGTCGCTCGACCGGGTGCGCCACGTCGTCGCGGAACGAAGGGGGGCGCGGGCATGAGCACCGGCACCACGACAGCCGGCCGCGCCCGACCCGGCGGGAGGCTCAAGGACGTCACCGCCCGGCCGGAGTTCACCCTCGCCGTGCTCGCCGCCGCCGGTTTCGTCGCGCTGGCCGTCGCCACGGACGGCAACCTGCTTTCACGCGGCACGCTGGACGCGTTCTTCCGCTTCCTCGCCGTCCCGATCGTCATCGGCCTCTCCCAGATGGTCGTGCTGGCCATCGGCCAGATGAACCTGTCGGTCGGCACACTCACGGGTCTGTGCGCCATGGTCGCGGCCTGGCTCATGCTCGAAGGCGGCCTGCCAGTCCCGCTGGCCGTGCTGGGCGCGCTCGGGGTCGGTCTCGCCGCCGGTCTGGTCAACGGGCTGCTCGTCGTGTTCACCCGGATCAACGGCTTCATCGTGACCCTCGCCACCATGACGATCATCGAAGGGCTGCGGTACGGGGTCAACGGCCCCGACACCTTCCAGGGGTACTCGCAAGGGCTGCGCGACGTCGGCGCCGCCTCGGTGCTCGGGCTGCCGGTCGTCCTCATCCTCGCTCTGGTGGTGGCCATCCTGGTGGCCCTGTTCTTCGGCCGCGCGGTCGTGGGCCGGCAGTTGCTGGCGACCGGCGGCAGCCCGTTCGCCGCGCGGCTTTCCGGCATCTCCAACGATCGGTCGATCGTCATCGCGCACGGGCTCAGCGGCCTGCTCGCCGGGGTCGCCGCTGTCATCACGGTCGCCGCTTCCGGCTCCGTCAACTCCAGCATCGGCGACGATCTGCTGCTGCCGAGCTTCGCCGCGCCCATCATCGGCGGGGTGGCGCTGGCCGGCGGGGTGGTCAGCGTCGCCGGCACCTGCCTCGCGGCGTTCCTCGTCCGGCTGGTGGACATCACGCAGGCGCAGTTCGGTATCAACCCGCGCTGGATCGACCTGATCGTCGGCGCGGTCGTTCTCGGTGCGGTGCTACTCGGGACCGTACGCCAGAAGCTGTCGAAAGGGCCGTCGTGATGCTCACCGCCGAGAACCTGGTGAAGACGTTCCCGGGGGTCCGCGCGCTGGACGGGGCCACCCTGCGGCTTGCCGCGGGCAGCGTGCACGCCCTGCTGGGCGAGAACGGCGCGGGCAAGAGCACGCTCATCAAGATCCTCACCGGTGTGCACAGGCCGGACGGCGGGCGGGTCGCGCTCGGAGACGCCGAGCTGCACCTGAACGGGCCGCTCGACGCCCAGCGGGCCGGCATCGGTGTGGTGCACCAGGAGCGCAACCTGATCCCCGAGTTCTCCATCGCCGAGAACATCCTGCTGCACCACCTGCCGCGGCGCTTCTGTCTCGTCGACCGGGCGCGGATGCAGGCCGAGGCCCGCCGCTGCCTCGGACTGCTCGATCTGGACCTGGACCCGGACACCCCGGTATCCCGGCTGTCCGTGGCGCAGGCGCAGCTGGTCGAGATCGCCAAGGCGCTGAGCGTCGACAGTAAGGTCCTGCTCCTGGACGAGCCGACCGCGTCGCTCACCGGGGACGAGGCCGACCGGCTCTACGGGATCGTGCGCAAGCTGCGCGACGACGGACGGGCCGTGGTGCTGGTGAGCCACAAGCTGGAGGAGGTGTTCGCGGTGGCGGACACGGTCACCGTGCTGCGCGACGGGCGCAGCGTGGCCGAGGCCGAACCGCTCGCCGGCTACACGCAGGACCAGATCGTCGACCTCATGGTCGGGCGGGCGTACTCCTCGGTCCGCCTCGCCGAGCGGCAGGTCGACCCGGCGACGGCGCCCGCCCTGCGGCTCGACAAGGTATGCACCGCGCGCGGCCACCGCGACATCTCCCTGTCGGTGCGCCCGGGGGAGATCCTCGGGCTCTACGGTCTGGTCGGAGCCGGCCGCAGCGAGCTGGCCAAGGCGCTGCTTGGGCTCGACCGGATCACGTCGGGAACGGTGGAGGTGCGGGGCCGTCCAGCGCGCATCCGCGATGTCGGCGAGGGACTGCGCGTCCACCGCATCGGCTACGTGACCGAGAACCGCAAGGAAGAAGGCCTCTTCCTCGACCAGCCGATCGTCCGCAACGTCAGCGTCACCGTGTGGCGGCGCCTGGCCAGGGCCGGGCTGGTGAGCGATCGGGCGGAACGTCGCCTGGTGGCTCGGTACGCCGATCGGCTGGGTATCCGGATCTCTTCACCGTCCCAGCTCGCGGGCCAGCTCTCCGGCGGCAACCAGCAGAAGGTCAGCCTCGCCAAGTGGCTCGCCGCCGAATGCGAGATCCTCATCGTGGACGAGCCGACGGTCGGCATCGACGTACGCACCAAGGCGGCCTTCCACGAGCTGATCGCAGAGCTGGCCGGGTCGGGGCTGGCGCTGCTGCTGATCTCCTCGGATCTGCCGGAGATCGTCACCCTCGCCGACCGGATCGCGGTGATGAACGACTTCAGCCTCCGCGGCGAGCTGGTCAACGACCACGACTACGCCCGGATGAGCCACGCGATCATCCGGTTGATCCACGCGGGACCTCCGCGGCCGCCCACGGGCGAGGAGGAAAGGGAGCGGTCACCCGTTCTTCGGGTCGCCGGCGGAACCACGTCATGGGCCGATCGTGCGCTCAGGTACGCCCGTCGGCGAGAGTAGGCCCCTGCTCAAGTCGTCCGGTGACGACGCTCGCGAGCGATTGTTGTGGCATCCCTCCATACGTGTCCTGGGGCGTTGTGGTGTGAGATCGGATCCGCACCTACGAGGAAGTTCCGCGCACCTACGCGAAGTGGAGGAGGGTGACATGCCGAGGATCACCAGGGGGAAGGGCTTCCCCACCGGCGACATCGCCCGGATCAGCGTGTTCGCGGCGCTGATCGCCGCACTCGGCCTGCCGGGCACCCTGAACCTGTTCGGCAACGCGGTCCCGATCACGCTGCAGACGTTCGGCGTCATGCTGGCGGGTACGATCCTGGGCTCGTGGCGGGCCGCCCTGGCCGTCGCCGTACTGCTCGTGCTCGTGGCCGCGGGCCTGCCGTTGCTGGCCGGCGGGCGTGGCGGGCTGGGCGTGTTCGCGGGGGCGTCGGCCGGATACCTGCTCGGCTGGCTGCCCGGTGCGGCCGTGACCGGCTGGATCGTCGAACGCGGCGGCCAACGGCCGGGCATCGTACGGCTGGTGGTGGCCTGTGTGGTCGGCGGCATCGGGGTGATCTACCTGGTCGGCCTGCCCGTGCAGGCGGCTGTCACCGGCGTCCCGCTGGGCCGGACGGCGCTGCTCAGCGCCACGTTGTTCCTGCCCGGTGACCTGATCAAGGCGGTGCTGGCCGCGATTGTGACGAGAGGTACTCAACGGGCATACCCTGACGCGGTCCCGGCCGTGCATCGCGAACGGCTCCGCGCCAGCAAGGAGGGCTGAACCGGTCATGCCGGTCGCCGCACAGGTATTGCGCCACGCTTCCGACCACCCGCACCGTCTCGCGGTGTGCGGCCCGGCGGGCGAACTGAGCTACGCCGAGCTCGCCCGGCGGATCCGTGACACCGCGGCGGACCTGGCCGCGCCGGGCCTGGCCCGCGGGGCGCTGGTCGCGATCAGCCTGGCGGATCCGGTGGACCAGCTCATTGCCGCATTGGCGACGGACCTGGCGGGGGGTACGCCGCTGCTGTGCGACCCTGCCTGGGACGAACGGCTACGGGCTGCGATCCCCGCAGACCGTCACCTCGACAGCCTCCCGCCCGCTGGGACGAACGACGTTCAATCATCCGCCGAGGCGGGCACGCCGGCTCAACGCGCGGCGGCGTGGCCGCACCCGGAGCCCGGCGATCGGGCCTGGGCGTGTTTCAGCTCCGGGAGCACCGGCCGTCCCCGGGCCGTGGTCCGCACGCGCGGGTCCTGGACCGCGTCCTTCCCGTGGGTGAGCGAGCTGGCCGGGATCGGGCCCGGCGACGTCGTCCTGGTGCCCGGACCCCTGGGCTCGTCCCTGTACGGCTTCGCGGCCGTGCACGCGCTGGCCGTCGGCGCCACGGCTCTGGTGCCGGGCCGCTGGTCGCCCGGGTCCCTGGACGAGCAGCTCGGCCGGGCGACCGTGGCCCACCTGGTGCCGCACTGCCTGCCGGCCGTACTGGACGCATTGGACGCGATGGAGGACGGTGCCCCGCTGCGGACCGTCGTGATCGGCGGAGCGGCGCTGCCGGCCGGGCTGCGGGAGCGGGCGGCGGAGGCCGGCGTACGGGTGGTGTCCTACTATGGCGCGACCGAGCTGTCCTTCGTGGCCGCCGACGCCGACGGCGCGGGGCTGCGCCCTTTTCCGGGTGTCGAACTCCAGGTCAGGACCCTGCCCGGCCAGGCGCTCGGCGAGGTGTGGGCGCGGTCGCCCTGGCTGGCCGAGGGCTATCTGGCCGGCGCGGCCGGCCCGCTGCGGGTGGATGGCGACGGGTGGATGAGCGTCGGCGACGTGGCGGAGCCGTACCTTTCGGGTGAGGTCCTGCGGCTGCGCGGCCGGGGGGACGGCGCGATCCAGACCGGCGGCGCCACGGTCGTGCCGGAGGACGTCGAAGAGGTGCTCAGGAGCGTGCGCGGGGTGGGCGACGTCGTGGTGGTCGGCTCGCCGCACCCGGACCTGGGCGCGGTGGTCACGGCGATCGTCGAGGTGGGCGCCGGGACTCCGCCCTCGCGGGCCTCGCTCGAGGCCGTGGCCCGCGGCGGGCTGGCCGCGGCGCAGCGGCCCCGCCGCTGGTACGCGGTGGACAGCCTGCCCCGCACCTCGGCGGGCAAACCGGCCCGCGGCCTCCTGTCCGCCCGCCTGGCCGGTGACGATCCTGACCTGTGGCGGCTCACCTGATGCGGCCGGACATCGCGCCGGTCATCGTGGCCGCGCGCCGTACGGCGATCGGGACCGCCGGGCACGCCTTCAAGGAGGTGACCGCCGACAGGCTGGCCTCGCCCGTCATCGAGGCGCTGGCCCGTGACGTCGCCGGCCTCGGCGTGCCGATCGAGGACGTGGTGCTCGGCAACTGCATGGGTCCGGGCGGGAACCTGGCTCGCGTGTCGGCGCTGGGCGCCGGGCTGGGCGAGGCCGTTCCCGGTGCCACGGTGGATCGGCAGTGCGGCAGCGGGCTGGCCGCGATCCTGATGGCGGGTCAGGCCGTGGCCAGCGAGGAGATGGAGCTGGTCATCGCCGGTGGGGTCGAGAGCGCCTCCACCGCGCCGTTGCGGGCGCACCGGGGGAGCCCCGCCGTGCCGTACGAGCGGGCGCCCTTCACCCCGGCCGGCCATCCGGACCCGGACATGGGCGCGGCGGCCGAGGCGCTCGCCGCGGCGCGCGGCGTGGATCGGGCCCGCCAGGACGACTACGCGCGCGCGAGCAACGCCAAGGCGGTGGCCGCGCGGGAGGCGGGCCGGTTCGCGGCGGAGATCGTCGAGGTCAAGGGGCGGACGGAGGATCAGCGGCCCCGGGTGTTGCGGCCGGAGTCGATGGCGCGGTTGCCCGCGGCGTTCGTCGCCGGAGGGTCGGTGACGGCCGGGAACTCCTCGCCGGTCAGCGACGGGGCGGCGGCGCTCGCCCTCACCACGGAACGCCTGCGCGCCAGGGCCGGGCTGCCGGGCCTCCGGCTGCGGGGCGGGGCCGTCGTCGGCTGTGATCCCGCCCTGCCCGGCTGGGGTCCGGTGCCCGCCGTACGACGGCTGCTCGGCCGTACCGGAGTGAGCATGGAGCAGATCGCGGCGGTGGAGATCGTGGAGGCGTTCGCGGCCCAGACGCTGGCCGTCACCGACGCGCTCGGGCTCGACCCGCTCGGCGCCGACCGGGACCGGGTCTGCGCCGACGGCGGCGCGCTGGCGCTCGGCCATCCGTGGGGGGCCACCGGAGCCGTCGTGGTCACCCGGCTGTTCACGCGGCTCGTACGGTCGGGCGCGCCGGCGGGGACGCTGGGCCTGGCGACGGCGGCGGTCGGGGGCGGCCTCGGCGTCGCCGCCCTGTTCGAGGTGGTGTGAGCCCAATGAGCGAGCGGGTTGAATGCGTGCGTGGTGTGAGCCGATGAGCAAGCCGGTTGAGGTTGAGATTCGTAGGTGGTGTGGGTGATCGAGCTGGACGACGTGCGGGTCCGGCTCGGGCAGCGTGAGGTGCTGTGCGGCGTCACGGCCCGCCTGCCCGAGCGGCGGATCGGCGTGATCGGGGCCAACGGGTCGGGCAAGAGCACGCTGGCCCGGCTGCTGAACGGCCTGGTCCTGCCGACTTCCGGCACCGTCACCGTCCTCGGCGACGACACCCGCCGCCACGCGGCCAGGATCAGGCGGCGCGTCGGGTTCCTGTTCACCGACCCGGACGCGCAGATCGTGATGCCGACCGTGGCCGAGGACGTCGCGTTCTCCCTGCGGCGACGCAAGCTGCCACGGGAGGAGGTCCAGCGCCGGGTCACGGACGTGCTGGACAGGTACGGCCTGGCGGGCCACGCCGACCACCCCGCCCACCAGCTGTCCGGCGGCCAGAAACAGCTGCTCGCCCTCTGTTCGGTCCTGGTGCTCGAACCCGAGATCCTCGTGATGGACGAACCCACGACCCTCCTGGACCTGCGCCACTCCCGGCTGGTCGCCGACGTGCTGCGCGAACTGCCGCAGCAGGTGGTCGTGATCAGCCACGATCTCGCGCTGCTGGCCGACTTCGACCGCCTGCTGGTGATGGACGAGGGGCGGATCGTGGCCGACGCCACACCGTCGGCGGCCATCGGCCACTACCGGAAGCTCATGTCGTGAACGGGCTCACCGGCGCCTACGTCCCAGGCGGCTCGCCGCTGCACCGCCTGCCCGCGGGAGCCAAGCTCGCGGGCCTGGCGGCGTGCTGCACGGTGCTCGTCCTGCTGCGCGCGCCGGTGTCGATGGCGGTCGCCGCGCTGGTGGTGGGGGCGCTGTTCGCCGTCTCCGGGGTGGGCGCGGCGGCGGCCTGGGCGCAGGTGCGGCCGGTCCGCTGGTTCGCGGTGGCGCTGTTCGCCATGCAGGCGGTGTTCGCGGACCTGCCGTCGGCGGTCACCTCGGTGTCCCGGGTCGTCCTGGCCGTCGCCCTGGCCGGGCTGGTCACCCTGACGACGCGGACGGAGGCCATGATGGCGTTCCTGGAACGCTGCCTGTCGCCGGCGCGCTGGGTGGGGCTGGATCCGTTCCGGCTGTCGTTGCTGCTGTCCCTCACGATCCGCAGCGTGCCGGTCATGGCCGACCTGGCGACCCGCGTACGGGAGGCGCAGCGCGCCAGGGGAGTGCAGTGGAGCGTGCGGGCCTTCGCCGTGCCGCTGGTGGTGAGCGCGTTGCGGCACGCGGACGCGCTGGGCGAGGCCCTCAGCGCCCGCGGCCTGGACGACTGACCGGACAATGTCGGATAAAACGCCATAGGTGGGAACGAGCCTCACGGCGGGCTGCTGGTGTGGGAGCATTTGGGCACCATGCGAGCCATGCTGCCGTTGCGATTAGCGCGGTCGGCCCTCTTCGCGGCCGTCTGTGTGACGCTGGCCGCCCTGGCCCACTGGTTCGCGGACGGCACCCTCCCGGGCCCCGGCCATCTCGCGCTCGGCGCCGGGCTCGTGACGGCGGGCGCCGCCGCCCTGGCCGGCCGGGAGCGCGCGCCGGTCCCGATCGCCGTCCTGCTCGGCTCGGCGCAAGTCCTCCTGCACGCGCTGTTCTCCTGGCACGCCGCCCCCGCGCCCATGCCGCCCGGACACAGACCGGCCACCGACATCGGCATGGTGCTCTGCCACCTCACCGCCACCCTGGTGACCGGGTGGTGGCTGGCCAGGGGCGAGACCGCACTGTGGGCGCTGCTGCGGCGGCTGGCCGTACGCCTGCTCCTGGTCCTGCCCTCGTGCCCCGTATACCCGCTCACCCCACCGGCGCCCGCCTATCGCTCACCCGGCGGACCGTACGACAGCGTCCTGCGGCACGCGGTCGTCCGGCGTGGACCCCCGCTCCCGGCTGCCCTCTGAGACCCAGTCCCGCAGCCACGTGGAGATCACCATGCCGTCAACCCCCTTATGCCGCCGCCCCCTGCCCGTCGGCGCCTGAGCAGCCGTGTCCACTTCCCGAGGCGGGGCGACGCCGGCCCGCCGATACGCCGTCGTCGCCGTGGCCGCCGGAGTCCTGGTGCTGGTCGCGGCCCTGTTGTTCGGCGGAAGCGTGCCGCAGCCGTCGATCCCCGGTCTGCCCAAGGCGGGACCGTTCACCGACTGGGGGATGCCCCTGGCCCGGTTCGCCTATGACCTGTGCGCCTTCGCCACCGTCGGAACGCTGGTGGCCGCCGTGATCCTGGCGCCGCGCGGCACGCCGCAGGTCGCCGCCTGCCTGCGCGCCGCCGGCCGCTGGGGGCTGGGCTGGGCTGCCGCCGCGGTGGTGACGTACCTGCTGACGATCTCGGAGGTCGTCGGCCTGCCGCTCACCGACCTGCTCGAAACCCCGTCGATCCTGTCGTTCGGCACGACCGTCCCGCAGACTCAGGCCCTGCTCATCGTGGCCGCGGCGGCGGGAGCGGTGGCGATCGGCACCAGCCTGTGGCGTTCGCCGTGGTGGAACGCCTTCCTGCTGGCGGTCGCCGTCTTCGCGATCCTGCCGCCCGCCTACGTCGGCCACGCCGCCTCGGCGGGCGACCACGACATCGCGATCTCCGCGTTGATGGCGCACCTGGCGGCGGTGGCGGTGTGGGTGGGCGGCCTGGCCGCCGTCCTGGTCCACTTCCGGCGCTCGGACCGGCTCGCGCAGGTGGTGCCCAGGTTCAGCACGCTGGCGCTGGCCTGCTTCGGCGCGGTGGCCGTGTCGGGCGTGGCCAGCGCCTGGGTGCGCCTCGACGCCGTCGCGCAGCTGTGGCAGACCCGTTACGGCCTGCTCATCCTGGCCAAGGCGGCCGCGCTGGTGGCCCTGGGCCTCTTCGGCCACAACCATCGCCGCCGTACCGTCGCGGGCCTGGCCGAACGCCCGGTGCGGCGCACGTTCGTCCGCCTGGCCACCGGCGAGGCGATCGTCATGGCGGCGGCAGTCGGGCTCGCGGTCGCCCTGTCACGCACCCCGCCGCCGCCTTCGGAGGGCGGCGGCGGCCACGACCACCTCCTGCTGGAGTACGAGCTGCCGCCCTTCTCGATCGGCGGCCTGATCACCGAGATCAGGCTGGACCCGCTGATCCTGCTCCTGCTGGCCGTCCCCGCGATCGGCTACCTCCTCGGGCTGCGCCGGCTGGCCCGCGACGGGATCGTGTGGCCGCCGGGCCGTACCGCCGCGTGGCTGGCCGGGCTCGCGGTGCTGGCGTTCGCCCTGCTCAGCGGCGTGGGCGGCTACGCCCGCGCGATGCTGTCCGCGCAGGCGCTGCAGTACGGCCTGGTCGCGCTCGTGGCGCCGCTGCTCCTGGCGCTCGGCGCGCCGCTGACGCTGGCCGCCCAGACCACCACGGACCGGTCCCAGTACGGCGAGGTGACCCGCGCGATCCTGGACAGCCGCCTGGCCGCGCGGCTCACCCATCCGCTGACCCTCGCCGCCGCGCAGATCGTGCCGGTGGCGGTGCTGTACGGGACCGGCTGGCTGGGCCAGTCGTTGTACAGCTACGCGCTCCATCTGCTCACCCTGGCGCTGCTCTTCTGCGCCGGGGCACTGTGCTTCTGGGTGCTGGCCGGGGTGGATCCGCTGCCGCGCCCGATCACCTGGGTGACGCGGGTGCGGCTGCTCGCGGTGCTCGCCGTGACGCAACTCGCGCTCGGGCTGGCCCTGCGGTTCGGGCCCGGGGTGGGCGTGGACTGGTTCACGCTGGTGTCGCCGCCGGGGGTGTCGGACCTGACCGCCGACCAGCGGGCCGCCGGGCTTACGGTGCTGGTCGTCGCGGTCGTGGTGCTCGTGGCCCCGGTGGTACGGCTGGCGTCGTGGCGGCGGGCCGCTCAGCGGAGGAGGACGCTTTCCTGAACGATGGTGGTCAGCCTTCGCTCAGCGGAGGAGGACGCTCGTCAGATCGACCGTGGTCAGCCTTCGCTCAGCGGAGGAGGACGCTCGTCAGATCGACCGTGGTCAGCCGCCGTTCGGCGCCGGTGATCTCGTGCACCGGCCCGGTCAGCGTCACGGACCTCTCGGCGACGACGTCGGTGACGGAGCGGCGGACGGTCACCCTCACCTCGCCGGGCTCGACGACACACCGGCCGTCGCGCCCGGTGAAGGCCAGCAGCCGCGTCGGCACCTCGAAGCCGACCGACACCCGCTCGCCGGGAGCGAGCTCGACGCGCGCGTAGCCGACCAGCTGGGCGACGGGCCGGGTGACCGAGGCGACCACGTCCGACGCGTACACCTGCACGATCTCCGCGCCCGCCCGCTCACCCGCGTTGCGGACGACGACCGAGCAGCGGATCGACCCGTCCGCCGCCGGGGCGGCTCCGGCCACGGACACGTCGTCGTAAGTGAACCGCGTGTAGCTCAGCCCGTGACCGAAGCCCAGCTGCGGAGCGGGGTCGATGTTGCTCACCGAGCCGGCCGCGCCGAGCCGGGGATGCAGATAGCTGTACGGCTGGCCGGCGGCCGAGCCGGGCATGCTCATCGGCAGCCGCCCCGACGGGTTGACGGCTCCGCTGATCACCCGGGCGATGGCCCCCGCGCCCTCCTCGCCGGGGAAGAACGCCTGCACCACGGCGGCGGCCTCGCGGATGATGCCCGGCACGGCGTAGGCCCGGCCGGTCAGCAGAACCACCACGACCGGAGTGCCCGTGGCGAGGACCGCGTCGGCGAGTGCCTGTTGGGCGCCGGGGAGGTCGAGGGTGTCCACGTCGCAGCCCTCGCCGGAGGTGCCCCGGCCGAACAGGCCGGACCGGTCGCCGAGCACGAGGATCACCACGTCAGAGGCGGCCGCCAGGTCCACGGCCGCGCCGAACCCCGCGCGGTCGCCGTCGTCGACACCCGTGCCGTGCGCCACCCGCAGCACCGCGTCCGGGAACTCCGCCCGCAGGGCGTCGAGCAGCGTGGGTGACTCGATGCCCGGCTCGACCTCGGGAAAGTGCGGCAGGACGTGGTTGACGAAGGAGTAGCAGCCGAACAGCGCGGTGACGCTGTCCGCGTTCGGGCCTATGACGGCCACGCGCTGTCCCGCGCCGTCACCGAGGGGGAGCAGGCCGTTGTTCGTCAGCAGCACGATGGACTCTTCCGCCAGCCGCCGCGCCAGCGCCCGGGACTCGGCGTCGTCCAGGTCGACGGGCCCCGAAGCAGCCGGCTCGTAGTCGTCGTCGAGCAGCCCGAGCTTCGCCTTCTGCAGCAGCACCCGGCTCAACGCCCGGTCGATCAGCGATTCGGCGATCCGCCCGCTCGTCACGGCCTGCTTCAACGGCGCCAGATAGGCCACTCCGGTGGGGAGTTCGACGTCGATCCCCGCCGTGAGCGCCTGCACGGCGGCGTCCTCGGCGTCCGTGGCGACGGCGTGCAGCGTGTGCAGGAAGGCGACCGCGAAGTAGTCCGCGACGACGGTGCCGTCGAAGCCCCACTCGTCACGCAGGATCCGGGTGAGGTAGTACTCGTCCGCGGCTATCGGAATCCCGTCGATCTCCGCGTAGGAGTTCATCACCGAACCCGCCCCCGCGTCCCGGATCGCCACCTCGAAGGGGAACAGCAGCACGTCGGCCACCTCGCGCGGCCCCGCGTGGACCGGGGCCAGATTCCGCCCGGCGCGGGAGTTCGAATAGCCGACGAAATGCTTCAACGTGGCGATCACGCCCGTGGACTGGAGCCCCCGCACGTACGCCGCCCCGATCGTCGCGACCTCGTACGGATCCTCGGACACGCACTCCTCGACCCGCCCCCACCGCTGGTCACGAATCACGTCGAGCACGGGAGCGAGCCCCTGGTGAACGCCGAGCGCGGCCATGCTCGACCCGATCTGCCGGCCCATCCGCTCGACCAGCTCGGGGTCGAACGAGGCGCCCCAGGCCGGCGGGACCGGATAGGTCGTCGCCCGCCAGGCCGCCAGGCCGGTGAGGCATTCCTCGTGCGCCAGCGCCGGGATGCCGAGGCGGGTGTGGTCGAGCAGCCACCGCTGCCGCGCGGCCAGCAGGGTGCTCGCCCACTCCGGGTCGACGGGCCGGGTCCCGTAGTGCCGGGTGATCTGCCCGAGTCCGTCGCGGGCGAACTCCTCGAACGCGACGTCCTCTCCCTGCATCGCATCCTGCAGCGGCGCGACGACACCCTCTTCGCGATTGACGTTCAGCCACACGCCCACGAGCTGCGCGAGCTTCTCGTCGAGTGACATATCGGCCAGCAGGTCGCCGACGCGTCGCGCTCGACGCTCATCGATCGTCATGCACGCACCCTCACTGTCGATCTGGCACTCGATGCGCCCGGTTCGGCGCCGGGCGTCCGTCATCGCGTCGGAAAGTTTCCGGATAGTTTTCCGAAAAGCTATCGTGACATTGCCGTTCCGTTACGGTAGATTCCGGCCTGTAGCCGTGTCAACACTTGTCATAGCGCCTCATCAGCCCAGGTAGATAAGCGGCTGCGGGACGAACGATTTTCCGAAAGTCGGCAAACGGGAGGTGCTGTGCCCCGACCCACGCTCTCCGACGTCGCGGCGGTGGCCGGGGTGTCGGTTCCGACCGTCTCGAAAGTGCTGAGCGGCAAGAAGCACGTCTCCGCCGCCACCCGCGGCAAGGTGCTCGAAGCGGTCCGGACCTCCGGATACGAAGCCCCGCGCCCGCCCAGCGCCCCGCAAGTCGGCCTCGTCGACCTGCTCATCGACGGACTCGGCTCGCCCTGGGCGGAGGTGCTGGTCAAGGGCGCGGAGCAGGCGGCCGCGCGCTGGGGATTCTCCCTCGTCGTGACCTCCTCCGCGCGCGCCGACTTCGACCTGCGGCGCTGGATCGGGATGGTGCGCAAGCGCGGCACCGACGGCATCGTCCTGGTGCTCTCGCGCGCCAACCAGGAGGAGATCGCGGCCGTCGAAGAGCTGCTGCGGGTCCCGCTGGTGCTCCTGGATCCGGTCGGCAAGCGCGACCCCCGGCTCTCAACCGTGGGCGCGACGAACTGGTCGGGCGGGGTGATGGCGACGACCCATCTCCTGGAGCTGGGGCACGAGCGGATCGGCTTCATCGGCGGCCCGCTCGACACGCAGTGCACCCTGGACCGCTACGAGGGCTACCTGGCAGCGCACCGCACCTTCGGCGTCGAGCCGCAGGCGCACCTCACGCGCTTCGCCGACTTCCAGGTCTCCGGCGGCAAGACGTTCGGCGCCGAGCTGCTCGACCATCCCGACCGGCCCACGGCCATCTTCGCGGGCTCAGACCTACAGGCCGCGGGCGTCTACCAGGCGGCGACCGAGCGCGGCATCCGCATCCCCGAAGAGGTGTCGGTGGTCGGCTTCGACGACTCTCCGCTGTGCGAGATGCTGTCCCCGCCGCTCACCACGGTCCGCCAGCCGCTCGACGACATGGCCAACGAGGCGGTCCGGCTGATCACCGAAGAGCTGACCCACCGCAGGGGCTCGGCCGGCACCCGGATCGAGCTCGCCACGACCCTCATCGTCAGAGGCAGCACGACGCGCCCACCCGGGTGAGGCCGGGCGCGGGCGTCAGCGGTCTGGCGGCCGAGCCCACCCGGGTGACGGCGGGGCCGATCAGCGAGCGAAGCTCGGGAAGTGCTCGTCGGGCAGGGGCAGGCCGGGGGTGAGGCCGAGGGGATCGGTCAGCACGTGCGCCGGTTCTGCGGCGAAGACCGCGTCGGCGTCCATGTAGATGACCACGTGCGCGATGCGCGGGTCGTCGGTGAAGTTCGGCGTGGCGCAGTGCGCCAGGTACGAGTTGTGGAAGGTGCAGTCTCCCGCCTTCAACGGGACGGTCACCCGCTGCCGCCAGCGCAGCTCGGGCGCGACCCGGAAGAGGTCCTGGCCGTCCGTCAAGTCCTGGGCGCGCAGGTCCTGGAGGTCCTGCGAGCCGGGCACGAACGTCATGCAGCCCCGCTCGACGGGCACGTCGACCAGCGCGATCCAGGCCGACAGGGCGTGCCGCGAGCCGGTGTGCGGCCAGTACGGCTGGTCCTGGTGGAACTCGGTGGCCGCGCCGTTGTGCGGTCTCTTGATCAGCAGCTGGTCGTGCCAGAGCCGCAGCGGCACGCCCGCCAGGCGGGTCGCGAGCGCGGCGAGCCCCGGGTGCAGGGTGAGCTCGCGCAGCGTCTCGTCCTGCTGCCAGAGCTGCAGCAACTGGACGAAGATGTCGCCCTCCCGGTTGTCCCGCACGGTCTCCTGCGCGGCCAGCGCCGCCTTGGCGTACCGGGCGGCCTCCTCGCGCGAGATCACCTGGGGCAGGTGGATGAAACCGTCACGCCGGTAGGCGGACACCTGAGCGTCGTCAAGCATGTGCTTCTCCCTTGTCGGTGGTGCCTCTACTCTTGCCGGACGGGCCCGAGACGGGCTAGGACGGGGGTTGCTCGCATGTAGCACAATCCTGATGTGCACCGTGTACGACGCGACGACGTCTTCACCCCCGACCGGCCGCCCGTGGTGGCGGAGCGGCACGAGCTGGCCGCCGACAACAGCGCGCACAGCCACGACTTCCTGGAGCTGGCCGTGGTCACCAGAGGCACGGCCACGCACGTCTCCGCCAGCGGGGAGCAGGGGCTGAGCCGCGGCTCGGTCGCACTGCTGCGGCCGGGTGACTGGCACGGTTACCGCGACTGCCGCGGGCTGGTGGTGCACAACGTGTACGTCGGTCCGGAGATGTTCCAGCGGGAGCTGGCCTGGCTGCGGGCCGAACCGCACATCGGCAGGCTGCTGCACCGCTCGGGGCACGTGTCGCGGCTGGATGACGGGGCACTCGCGGTGGTGGAGGCCGCGCTTCCGGCGGCGGTGGGCGGGCACATCACGCAGGTGGGAGCGCTGCTGTGCCTGCTGGGCGGGGCCGCGGCCTCGCTCGGCGAACCCGCCGCCGGGAGCGCGGGGACGCACCCCGCGGTGCTGCTGGCCGTACGGGAGCTGGAGGGCGACCCGCGGCGGGACTGGTCGGTGGACGACCTGGCGGCGCTCGCGCGTGTCTCGGCCGCGCACCTGGCCAGGACGTTCACCGCCCAGCTCGGCATCTCGCCGATGGCCTACCTGAACCGGCTGCGGGCCGAGCGGGCGGCGGCGTTGCTCATCGAGACGGACCTGCCGGTCGCGGCGATCGGCAGGCAGGTGGGGTGGAGCGATCCCAACTACGCCAGCCGCCGCTTCCGGCAGTTCTTCGCGATGAGCCCGTCCGGTTACCGGGCCAGGTTCAGCGCACCTGTCACCCCTGGACGGCCTCCAGCTCGATGACCAGCGCGGTGGCGGGCTTCAGCGCGGGGGACGGCAGGCCGAGCCCGGCCAGGACCGAGCCCCGCAGGCGTACCGGGGCGGCCGTCCACTCCGGCAGCCCGACACCCGTGGGCAGGCGGCCCGCCACCCGTACCTCGTAGACGGTCTCGGGGTCCAGTCCTGGCAGGCGCAGCGGGGCCGGGCCGGTGGCCACCCGGGAGGCGAGCTGGACGCAGGCGAACACCGCGTGCCCGTCCCGGACCACGCCGTGCAGCAGCACCGCCGGGTCGGGATGGTCGGCGCGGACCACGGTCCCGCCGTGCAGCGTCGGCCGCAGCCGCTTGTGCAGGGCGATCCATTCCGCGAGCTCCTCGCGTTCGGCCTCGCTCGCCGACGTAAGGTCCCACTCGACGCCCATGTGGCCGAACAGCGCGGTGGTGCACCGGAACGACAGCGCCAGCGACCGGCCGGTGCTGTGGTCGCGGGGCGCGCCGACGTGGCTGCCCATCAGCTCCGGCGGCACGAGCAGGCCGGTCCAGCGCTGGATCGCCTGCCGGTCGAGCGCGTCGTTGCAGTCAGAGGTCCAGACCCGGTCGGTGCGGGCCAGGATGCCGTAGTCGATCCGCGCGCCGCCGGACGAGCACGACTCGATCTCCAGCCCGGGATGGCGGCGGCGCAGCTCGTCGATCAGCCGGTAGGCGGCCACGGTCTGCGCGTGCACACCCGCCACGCCGTCGTGGACGGGCTCGGCGATGTCGCGGTTGTGGTCCCACTTGATGTAGTCCAGCTCGTACTCGTTCACCAGCGTGCCGATCCGTTCCAGCAGGTAGTCGAAGACCTCCGGCCGGGCCAGGTCGAGCACGTGCTGGTTGCGCTGCGGCGGCGGGAGCCGGTCGGCGCGGCCGAGCACCCATTCGGGGTGCTCGCGGGCGAGGTCGGAGTCGAGATTGATCATCTCCGGCTCGAACCAGAGCCCGAACTGCATGCCGAGCTTGCGCACGTGCTTCGCCAGCGGGTGCAGGCCGTCGGGCCACACCCCCTCGTCCACATACCAGTCGCCGAGCCCGGCCTTGTCATCGCGGCGGTGCCGGAACCAGCCGTCGTCCAGGACGAACCGCTCGATCCCCACCTCCGCGGCCCGGTCGGCCAGCGCCAGCAGCCGGTCGAGGCCGTGGTCGAAGTAGGTGGCCTCCCAGTTGTTCAGGGTGACCGGGCGGGCCGGGCGCTGTCCGCGCGAGCGCAGGTGGTCGTGCAGCCGCCCGGCCGCCGTGTCCAGCCCGGAGTCCGACCAGGTGAAATAGACCAGCGGGGTCTCGTACGTCTCGCCCTCGCCCAGGGTGATCTCGCCGGGCGCGAGCAGTTCGCCGGCCGCCAGCAGCGTCACGCCTTCCGTCAACCGCTCGACGTAGTGGACGTGGTCGCCGCTCCATCCGGCGTGCGCCGCCCACACCTCGCCGTGCCGGAACCCGAACCCGCCCGTTCCCGCCACCAGCAGACCCGTGCCGTCGTGCCCGGTGCGCCCGCGCCGGTTCTCCCGCGACCAGACGCCGTAGGCCAGCGGCCGGCGCTGCGGCACCTTCTCCAGCGCCCACCGCCCGGTGAAGTCGAGCAGCTCATCCGCCCGCGCGGGCAGCGGCAACGCGCAGGTCAGCTCCTCCACGCGGTACGGGTCGGCGGCGGTGTTGGTCAGCGCGTGCCGCATCGTGACCACGCCGTGGGCGTCCATGGCCAGCTCGCTCACCAGCCGGAGCCCGGCCTGTTCGTCGGTCGCGGTGATGGTCACGCTGCCACCCGCACCGGGCACGGCCCGCGTCTCGACCGGGCCGTAGAGACTCCACCTGACCGGCCGATGCGCGGACGTACGGGCTCCTGACAGGCCCGGCCGGCCGTACCAGCTGTCGCCCTGGAGCGGCACCAGCGGCGGCGCGGGAGTCAGCGACGCCAGCGCGGGCAGCAGGTGCGGCTCGGCGACCGCGCCCAGGTCGGCGCCGAAGTAGCGCACGCGCGGCAGGCCGGGGCCCGCGACGTCGAGAACGAGACAGGCGCCAGCGGCGGACAGGATGACGGGTGACACGTCGGGGGGCTCCTCACATTCGGACCGGCGCCGGGCCGTCTCGCCCGCCGCTTCCGTGTAAGAGATTCGCATGCCGCGCTCGCCACCCACCGGGCAGGGGTATGCCGCTACGCCCGCCGCTGGGCAGGGGTGCGCCGCTGTGCTCGTCAGCCGCCGGGGAAGGGTGCGTGGTCAGGCGTGGGCGGCCAGGTCGAGGACGTGCCGGGCGGTGGCATCCAGCAACTCGGGAGCGGGCGGGCCGCCGTGGACCAGCGCCTGGTAGTAGAGCGGGCCGAGCAGCACGCTCAGCAGGGTGTCGGCGGCGGGCTCGGGCACCGGGCGGCCGGTGTGGCGTTCGAGCACGGCGCGCAGCCCCAGCAGATCGCGTTCGCGCTGCTCGCGCAGGAACCCCTCGCGCAGCGCCAGGGCGGTGGCCTGGTCGGTCTGGGCGTGGCCGAGCAGCGCCCGCAGGACCTGGCCCGACGGCTCCTCGAAGAACCCGGCGATCCGGCGGAGCTGGGCTTTCAGCTCCTCCTCGGCCTCCCCCTCGCCGCCCGGCCAGGCCAGGGCCTCGCGGGCGTCGTCGGCGAGGGTGTCGAGAAGGATGTCGACCTTGGACTTCCACCAGCGGTAGACGGTCTGCTTGGCGACCCCGGCCCGGGCTGCGATGCCCTCGATGGTCACCCCGTTGAACCCCCGCTCGACCAGGAGATCGTCGGCGGCGTTGAGGACCGCGAGCCGGATGCTCTCGCTGCGCTTGGGGCCCGTCCGGCTCACCACGGCCGTCCGTCCCTCGGCGGGCTCGGCGTTTCGGTCGGCGTTTCGGTCGGCGGGGATGGTCATCGTCCTCTCGGGTACGTCTCGGCAGCTCGATTCTGGCATGCCCGTTGGCCTGCCCGGCCAGCAGGACGAGGGGCTCGCCCCGGCCGCGGATCTGGTAGGAGACGGCGACGCCGTCCCCGGTGACGGCTACCGGCATGATCGCGTGTCGAAGCGGCGGGCCAGGTCCAGCAGGAACCCGGCGCCGACGAGCAGCCCGACGGAGACGGTGATCACGCTCGACCAGCCGCCCGTCTCCCACCGGTAGGCGGCCAGCGAGCCGAAGACCGAGCTGCCGGCGTAGTAGGCCAGCAGGTACAGCCCCGCGGCCTGGCCCACACCGACGCCCACCCGGTGAGCGCGGTCGGAGACCCAGCCGCTGACCAGGGAGTGCGTACCGAGGAAGGCGAAGGTGACCATGGCCAGCCCGATCACGATGGCCGGCAGCTGGGGCGCGGCGGTGAGCAGCGTCCCGGTCACCAGAAGCGCGACACCGAGCAGGGCGGCCAGGCCGAGCCCGCGCCGCAGCGCCAGCCGCCCGGCGGCCAGCGGCCCCGGCACGCCCACCGGGTAGGCCAGGAACACCAGCGCGCCCGCGCCGCCCAGCAGATAGGGCGCCGCCTCCAGACGGAAGGTCAGCGCGTTGCACAGCCCGACGAACGCCCCCATCGTCGCCGCGCCGACCAGGCACAGCGCCATCAGAGACGGGTCCCGCAGCGTGAGCGCGGTGTTGCGCAGCAGGTCGCCCAGCCGCGGGCTGGACCGTTCGAAGTGCCGCGACGGCGGCAGCAGGACCCACAGGCCGATCGCGCAGAGCAGCGTGACGACCCCCACGACGGCGCTGGCGCCGCTCCAGCCCCACACCGCCTGGACCGGGCCGGGCAGCAACCGCCCCGCCGCCCCGCCGAGGGCCGTGCCGGTGATGTAGGTGGCGTTGGCCCGTACGTGGGTCCCTTCGGGCATCTCCTCACGCAGGTAGGCGAGCGCCACGGCGGGCAGCCCGGCCAGCGCGACGCCCTGCAGCCCGCGCAGGACCAGCAGCGAGTGCCAGGTGGGCGCGAACGCCGCGGCGATGCCCAGGACCGCGCAGCCGGTCAGGGACCACCGCATGATCACCACCCGGCCCACCACATCGGAGATCGGGCCGACGAACAGCAGCGCGACCGCCATCGTGATCGTGGCCAGGGACAGCACCGCCGTCGACGCCGCGGCGGAAACCCCGAAGTGGTCGGCGACGCCGGGCAGCAACGGCTGGACGTAGTAGAGCGCCAGGAAGTTGGCCAGGCCGCCGAACATCAGCCCGTACCTGATCCGGAGGGAGGCGCGATCCCCTGACACCAGAGTCGAGAGCACCCGTCGAGCGTGACCGATCAGCCTTGATGCGCAAAATGCAGAATTTGACGGAGCTGATGCGCAAAGAGCATCATCGCAGGATGGAGCTGCAGACCCTGCGCTGGTTCCTGACGCTGTGTGACACGGAGAACATGCGCGACACCGCGGCGATGGAGGGGATCAACCAGTCCACGCTGTCGCGGGCGCTGGCCCGGCTGGAGGCCGACCTGGGGGTCGAGTTGTTCCATCGGCACGGGCGCCGGCTCGCGCTCAACCGGTTCGGCCTGCTGTTCCGCGAGCACGCCGCCCGCGCCGTGGCCGAGCTTCAGGGCGCCCGCCGCCGCATCGACGCCCTGACCAACCCGGACACCGGTCTGATCCGGCTGGGTTTCCTGCACTCGGTGGGCCGCTGGCTGGTGCCGGAGATCCTGCGCGACCTGCGGGCGGGCACGCCCGGCATCCGTTTCGAGCTGCACCAGGGCTTCGCCAGGGAGCTGTTCACCTGGCTGGACCAGGGCGACATCGACGCCGCCCTGGTCACTCCGCCGCCGGAAGGCAACCCCGCGCGCTGGCACCCGCTACGTGAGCAGCGGCTCTGCCTCGCCCTGCCCGTCGAGCACCCGCTCGCCGCCGTCCCGGGACTGACGCTCGCCGACGTGCGCGACGAGCCGTTCGTCGCTTTCGCCCCGACGACGGACCTGCGCCGGGTGATCGACCGGCTGTGCGTGGAGGCCGGGTTCGAGCCGGTCATCGCGTTCGAGAGCGAGGAGATCGCCACCGTACGCGGCCTCATCGGTGCCGGGCTCGGTGTGGGCGTCCTGCCGCTGCCCGCCTCGCTGGAACACGACGACCCCACCTACCGCCCGCTCGTCCCGGCCCAGCACCGCCCCATCGGCCTGGCCTGGAACCCGGTGCCCACCCCGACCGCCGCCGCGGCCCTGTTCGTCGAACACGTGACGACTACTGCGAGGCGCTCTTGACGGCGAGCGGCTCGGCGGGGGCCTCCGCCTTGGCGGCTTCCATGCGCTCGCCGAGCTCCTGCAGCTCCTTGCGCCCCATCGCGGCGCGGACCTGCGGGAACCAGTCCTTCTCCTCCTCCTCGACGTGGTGCCGGACGTTCTCGATCAGCACCGTGACCTTCGCGTTGAAGTGCTCGTCCTTCGGGTCAAGGTCCTTCAGCTCGGACAGCAGCCACACCACGACGTGGTGCTCCTCGACGCTCTCCAGCACGTGGTCGCTCGTCTCCGGCACCTTGGCGCGAGCGGCCGGGTAGAAGTACTCCTCCTCGATGTAGGCGTGCGTGACCAGCTCCTTGGTGATCTGGTCCACGAGGCGGCGCTTCTCGGTGTAGGCCCGCTCTCCGGCCTGCTCGAACTTCTTGAACAGCCCCTCGACCGTCTTGTGGTCGTCCTTCAGCAGCACGATGGCGTCCATCGATTCTCCTTCGTCCCTCGTCCGGGGTGCAGGCCGTCTGCCCGGGGCCGTTCGGCTAAAACCGCACGTCGTGGACAGTAAGAGGGAATGGCAAGAACCGCGCTGGTCATCATCGACATGCTGAATCCGTATGAGCACGAGGACGCCGAACCCCTGCGCCGCAACGTAGCGAAGATCATCGAACCGATGGCGAAGCTGGTGGCGCGGGCGCGTACCCGCGAAGAGGTCGAGCTGGTGTACGTCAACGACAACTACGGCGACTTCACCCGAGATCGGCGGGAGATCGAGACGCAGGCCCTCAACGGCCGCCGCCCGGACCTGGTGGAGCCGATCCTGCCGCCGCCGGACTGCGCCTTCCTGCCCAAGGTCCGCCACAGCGCCTTCTACGGCACCTCGCTGGAGTATCTGCTGGGCCGCACCGACGTCGACACCGTCGTCCTGGCCGGCCAGGTGACCGAGCAGTGCGTGCTCTACAGCGCGCTGGACGCCTACGTACGTCACTACGCCCTGAGGGTGCCGCCCGACTGCGTGGCCTCCATCCACCACGACCTCGGCGAGGCGGCCCTGCGGATGATGGAGCGCAACATGTCCGCCCGCCTCGCCCTCTCGGCCGAGTGCCTGGACCGCTGAGCGTCACTCCTCCGGCGGCGGCGGGTGGCGGAAGGCGGCCTGGACGCCCGCCTGGAAGCGGGTGTGGGCGCCGAGCCTGCTCATCAGGTTCGCGATGCGCCGCTCCGCCGTACGGTAGCCGACGCCGAGCTGCCGGGCGATGGCCTCGTCGGTCAGCCCGGCCACCAGGAGCGCGATCAGCCGCTCGTCGTCATGCGCGGAGGCACGCGCTCGTACGGGCGGGGCCGCGCCCGGAGCCGGAGGCCGCAGGCGCAGTGGCAGCGCCCGCTGCCACAGCCCCTCGAACAGCCGGCTCAGCGCCTCCAGCAGCCCGGACGGGTGGACCACCAGGGCGGCGTCGGCGTCGGGATCGTCCGGGTGGTGCCGCAACAGCAGCAGGGCGAAGCGGTCGTCCATGAGGTAGAGCTTCATGGGCAGGCTGGGCAGCACCCGCGCCTGCTGGCCCGCCCCGACCATCGTCTCGATCTGGCGCAGCGCCCCGATCCGGTCGACGAACCCCCGCTCGTAGATCATGCGGCTCGTGACGCCCCGGTCGAGCAGCTCGCGCTGGGCCGCCACGCTGCCCGGCGGGTCGAAGTAGGGCGGCTTGGAGAAGCAGCGCAGCTGGTGCCAGGCGGCCCGCTGGATCTGGGCGTGCCGCTGCTGGACCGCCCGCTGCCCGGTCACCACCTCGACGACCGCCGGCGGCGTCTCCCCGGCCGCCCGGCGGCGCTGGAAGGCCTGGTCGAGTTCGCCCGCGCGCTCGCGGGCGCGCAGCAGCTCCCGCTCCGCGGTGACCAGGAGCACGTCGAGCGCGGCCTCCGGGGCGACGGCGGCGTAGTGGGCGCCGGATCGGGTGACCAGCCCCTTGGCCTCCAGCGCGGCGAGCACGGCGGGCAGCTGGTCGGCGCGGAGCCCGGCCGGCGCGCCCAGCGAGGCGATCCGGGCGGTGGTGGCCGGCGAGCCGTCGATGAGCAGCTCGTACACCGCCTCCTCGTCCGGGGTGAGCCCGGCCGCGCCGAGCGCGCCCGCGCCGTCCCTGTCACTCCGGGTCATCGTCACTCCGGGTCATCGTGTACGCCCTTCTCGTCGGCCAGCCAGCCGCGCAGGACGGCCTGGTAGCCGGCCTGGAAGCGAGTCTGGGCGTCCAGCTGGATCATCATGGCGTGCACGTGACGGCGTACCGTGCGGTCGCTCCAGCCGAGGTGGGCCGCGATGGCCTTGTCCGTCTGGCCCGCCACCAGCCGGGCCAGCAGATCGCGCTGCGCGTCGGTCGGGCTCCGGGTCTCCGGCAGCCGGGCACGCCCGTGACTGACATGCAGGGGCACGGCGCGCTCCCAGTACATCTCGAACAGCGCCGCCAGGGCGTCGAGCAGCGTCGAGTCGTGCACGACCAGGGCCGACTCGACCATCTGCAGATCATGCCGAAGCGGTACGAGGGCCATGGGGTAGTCGCTGAGAACCAGCTTCATCGGCACGTCGCCGACGCGCACCTGCTCGCCCGCGGCGATGTAGTCCACGATGGTCTTCAGCGTGCCGCGCATCTCGATGGCCCGCCGATCGTAGACCACCCGGTAGTCCACGCCGCGGCTGAGCAGGTCGAACTCCTGGGTGTTGCCGCCCACGACGCCCGCGTACGGCGGCGCGTCGAACATCCGGATCTCGCGCCGGGTGCCGCGCTGCAGCTGCTCGAACCGGCGCAGCACCGCTTCCCGCCCGATCACCACCTCCACCAGGCCGCCCGACTCCTGGGTGGGCGTGGTGAGGTGATAGCGCGTGGACAGCTGGGCCACCCGCAGCCGGGCGTCGGCCAGGGCGCGGGACCGCTCGCGGATGAGCGCGTCCAGCCCCATCTCCGGCGGTACGACGACGAACCGGGGCGGGTCCTCGGGCAGGCGGGCGATCAGCCCCAGCTCCTCCAGTCCGACGCCCAGGCCGGGGGTGCCGGCGAGCCGGTCCAGCTCGTCGAGGGTGACGGGGGAGTGCTCGACCAGAGCCTCGTAGAGGGCCTGCTCCGCCGCTGACAGGCCGAGGATGCGCAGCATCCCAACATGATCACCCAAAACCCCACTCCCCAGTCGTCCTTTTCCCGTCATTGGCGGGAAAAGGACGTCAAGTCACCTTTTCAGGATATTTCTTGACATGTCATGGTTCGGGAGAGTCGATCATGCCTGCTATCCCGCGAGGAGAACCATGACTCGTCCACGATGGCGCAACCCGTCCATCGGGCTTTTAGCGCTGGGGCTGGTGCTGACGACCGGTATGGCCGTAGAGCCGCCGGCTTCGGCCACCCCCGCACCCGCCCTTTCCGGCCAGACCGCCGCCGCCGTCGAGTCGTCCGGAACACCGGCCAAGGACGCGCCGAAGATCACGCTGATCACCGGTGACGTGGTCGCCTACGACACCGGCCCCGGCGGCACTCCGCGGCACCAGGTCACCCCGGCCAAGCGGCCCGACGGCGCTCCGGTGAACTTCATCTCCGTCCGCGATCGGGACTCCTACTACGTCTTCCCCTCCGACGTGATGGACCTGGTGTCGTCGGGCCGCATGGACAAGGGCCTGTTCGACGTCGCCTACCTGGCCAAGAACGGCTACACCGACAAGGAGAGCGCCGGCCTGCCGCTGATCGTCCAGTACGGTCAGGCCAAGCAGCCGGCCAACACCCTGTCAGCGCAGGCCGACGCCCTGCCCGCCACCTCCGCGCCGCGCGGGCTGCCCAGCGTGGGCGGCGCGGCGATCCGGGTGGACAAGAAGGCGGTTCAGCAGTTCTGGAGCGCCATCGATCCCCCAGCCACGGACAAGAACGCCACGGACAAGAACGCCACGGCCAAGCTTGACCGGGGCGTCTCGGCCATCTGGCTCGACCGCAAGGTGCGGGCCGTACTCGACAAGAGCGTGCCGCAGATCGGCGCGCCGGAGGCGTGGGCCGCCGGGCTGAAGGGCGAGGGCGTCAAGGTCGCGGTCCTCGACACCGGCATCGACCTCGGTCACCCCGACGTCGCCGGGCGCGTGGCGGCGAGCGCGAACTTCACCGACGAGGCCGACGTCCAGGACGGCCACGGGCACGGCACCCACGTCGCCTCCACGATCGCGGGCAACGGCGCCGCCTCCGACGGCAAGTACACCGGCGTCGCGCCCAAGGCGTCGCTGCTCGTCGGCAAGGTCATCGACAAGAGCGGCAACGGCGAGGAGTCGGACATCATCGCCGGGATGGAGTGGGCCGTCGGTCAGCAGGCCAGAGTGATCAGCATGAGCCTCGGCGGCTGCTGCTACACCGGGCCCGACCCGATGAGCCAGGCGGTGGACAACCTCAGCGCCCAGTCGTCGTCGCTGTTCGTCATCGCGGCGGGCAACGACTACCTCAACCGGAAGATCGCCTCACCGGGCTCGGCGCCGTCGGCGCTGACCGTCGCCGCGGTGGACGGGTCGGAGAAGCTCGCCGAGTTCTCCAGCAGGGGCCCGGTGCTGGCCGACTACAGCCTCAAGCCGGACATCACCGCCCCCGGCGTCGGCATCGTGGCCGCGCGGGCCGCGGGCACCACGATGGGCACGCCCGTGAACGACCGCTACACCGGCGCGTCGGGCACCTCGATGGCCACCCCGCACGTCGCGGGCGCGGCCGTGCTCCTGGCTCAGAAGCACCCCGACTGGAGCGGCGCCCAGCTCAAGAACGCGCTCACCAGCACCGCCCGCGACGACGGCTACGGCTCGTACGAGCAGGGCGCGGGCCGGGTGGACGTGGCGCGCGCCGTGAAGCAGGCGGTCACCGCCTCGGGCAGCATCGACTTCGGCCTCATGGCCTACCCCCACCCCGCTCCCGTCACCAAGACGCTCACCTACACCAACGACGGCGACCAGCCGGTGACGCTGAGCCTGAAGTCCGGCGTCACGGCCCACAAGGGCGGCGACGCGCCCGCGCGTACGCTCACCCTGGACCACGACACGGTCACCGTCCCCGCGCACGGCACCGCGCCCGTCGCCGTCACCTTCGACCCGTCGGGACCGGCCACCTGGTACGAGGGCTTCGTGCACGCCACCGACGCGAGCGGCGTGAGCGTCAGCACGGCCGTCGGCGCGTTCGTGGAGCCCAAGAAGGTCACCATCAAGACCCGGATGGTGCTGCCCGACGGCGCGACCGACGTGCAGGAGATCCCCTGGCAGATCCTGCGCACCGATGACCGCGACGACCTCGACTTCGTCTACTACCCCGGCAGCGGCACCGAGACCGAGACGCGGGTGTACGCCGGCACCTACAGCGCGAACGCCGGCATCAGCTGGCGTGGGCGCGACGGGCAGTGGAACATCGGCCTGCCGTCACAGCCGGAGTTCGAGGCCACCAAGGACACCACGATCACCCTCGACATGCGCAAGGCCCGCCAGGCCACCCAGAAGACCCCGAACCCCACCGAGGTCTACAACTCGCAGTACGCCTCCGAGCGCGAGGCGGCCAACGGCATCGGGTACACCCGCTTCGAGTCCGCGTCCCCCACCTACGGGCTGCACAACTACTGGCTGCTGCCCACCCGCTCGATCACCCAGGGCACCTTCGACGTCGCGGGACAGATCCTGCGCGGCGCCCCCGTGATCAGCATGATGGCCGACCGGCTCACCCTGAGTCCCCGCTACCAGAGCCTGGCGGAGGACGTTCCCAAGCTGAATGGCCGCAGCACGCTCACCCTGGTGTCCGGGGGCCGCGGGCAGGCGGCCGACCTCGCCGGCGCCGGCGTACGCGGCAAGCTCGTCCTGCTCGACCTGTCCGATCTGTGTCCGGCCACCGCCTGCACGGGCGACGCGCTCGACCGGGTCAAGGCCGCGGCCGACGCCGGCGCCGCCGGGGTGCTCGGCTACGGGGCGGTCAACCGGCCCTTCCTCGAACTGACGAAGAACTGGCCGATCTACCCCATCCCGACGATGAGCCTGCCCGCCGATGAAGGCCGCGCCCTGGCCGCGCTGCTCGCCAGGCGGCCGGTGAGCATCCAGGCTGAGGGCATCACCGCCACGCCGTACATCTACTCGCTGCTCCTTCACGAGCGCGGCCGCGTCCCGGCCAAGCTCGACTACGAGCTCGGCAAGCGCGACCTCTACGAGATCAAGAACCGCCTGCACGCCGACCGGCTCGCCCGCGCCTCCATCTTCTGGTCGGCGACCGTAGTGACCCACCCCGGCTGGCTGCTCGGTCCTCGGCTCGGCTACTCGTGGCCCGCGCAGAGCACCGTGACCGAGTACGTCGGGCCGGTCTCGCGAGACGTGTCGTGGGCGCGCGAGACCCAGCTGACCTACCCCGAAGGCACCGACTACCGCCAGACCTCCGGAATGTGGGCGACCGCCGCGGACGTCTACCCGACGGCCGGTGGGAAGACCGAGGAGTGGGGCGCCCAGCCGCGCGTGCCCGGCACCCCGGTGTTCTCCGACCTGACCCGCTCCACCGGGACCACAGCGTGCTTCCCCTGCCGGACGGGCGACAGCTTCGTGGCCGCCCTGCCGATCCTGGGCCCGGAGCCGAACCATCAGGAGGCGTTCACCTGGAACGCGCGCTTCGACGAGGAACGCGGCGGCAAGGACGAGCTGCGTCTCTACCGTGACGGCCAGGAGATCCCCATGGTCGAATCGGGCACCAGCGGCCCGGTTTTGATCCAGATGCCGAGGTACGACCTGCCGGAGGGCGAGGCCCGCTATCGCCTCACCGACAAGTTCCACACCCCGCAGCCGCTGCAGAAGTACGCGACCGACGTGGCGACGGAGTGGACGTTCCGCTCCAAGCGCCCGACCGGCGGGATGAAGACGCTCAACGACGGCCTGTGCGTCGGCTGGTTCTTCGCCGGCACCCTCGCCCCGTGCGAGCCGGTCCGCCGGCTCAACCTCCGCTACGACCTCGACCTCGACCTCGACAACACGACCGCGGCGGCCCGGCCGCACAAGATCACGGTCACCGGCTACCAGGGCTCCTACGACGTGCCCGAGGCGCGCCTCGGCAGCCTGAAGCTCTCGGTCACCTACGACGACGGCGCCCACTGGAAGCCCGTCACCACCACCAAGAAGAACGCCAACTCCTACACCGCGACCATCGCCCACCCCGCCCTGTCGGCCACCAACGGCACCGTGGGCATCCGCGCCCAGGGTGTGGACGCCGAGGGCAACACCATCGACCAGACGATCACCCGGGCCTACGGCCTGAAGTAACGCGAAAACGGATCGGCACGCCCGGCGTGCCGATCCGTTTCGCGTGTTCTGGCTACCGGATTCGTCCGTAGTGCTCCGGCCTTCAGGCTGGGGGTGAAACGGACTCTCCCGCGTAGCGGGGCAAGAACAGTCGATTCGCCGCCAGGCGGAGCGGCGTCACCACGGTCAGACCGGCTGGTTCTGCTGCTCGATGTACTGGTGCACGGTCGAGAGTGGTGCGCCACCGACACTCCCGGCGAAGTACGAGCCCGACCATAGCTTGTTGGCCCGGTAGTAGTGGGCGGCCAGCTCGGGAAACTCCTGGCGCATCCGCCGCGAGGAGACGCCTTTGAGGCTGTTGACCAGTTTCGATAGGGCGACCTTGGGCGGGAAGTTGACCAGGAGATGGACGTGGTTGTTGTCGCCGTTGAACTCGGTCAGCTGGGTTTCGAAGTCGGCGCACACGTCCCTCATGATCTCTTCCATACGGGTCAGGTGAGTGTCGGTGAACACTCGGTGCCGGAACTTCGTCACGAAAACCAAATGGGCGTGGAGGAGGAAAACACAGTGTCTGCCGGTCCTGATATCGCTGTATTCGGCCATAACCCAATTCTAGATCGGGTATGGTGGCGGTCATGGTCGGCCAAGAGGTGGTCAAGCGGCGGCGTGGGCATAAAACCCGCCTGGACCTGACCCGCGCCCAGTCCACGCTGCTGGACCAGCAGGCGTCGGCCGCGATCACCGTGTGGAACTGCCTGCACGCCTACTGGACGCATTTCCCCGGCCGGCGCCCGCGCCTGGCCCAGGCCGATCAAGCGATCCGCCAAGCCCGCGCCGACTTCCCGTTCCTGGCCGTGCTCCCCGCTCAGGCCGCCCAGGCGGTTCTGAAGACCTACCGCCAAGCGTGGGAGAACTTCTTCAACCCTGACCACCCCGCCGACCGGCCAACGTTCAAGTCGAAGAGACGGGCACGGCTGGCGGTTGACGTGCCGCAGGTCCGGAACATGCGGATCTGCCGCCTGTCTGCCGGATGGGGCGCGGCCACCATCCCGATGATCGGAAGGATCAAGTTCCGGTGGACCAAGAACCTTCCCGGCATCGGGAAGAACGCTCCCACCGGCAGGCTCACGGGGGCACGACTGGTCAAGGAGGCCGACGGCTGGCACCTGGTGTTCCGCACCGAAACTCAGGTCACGGCCCCCGCTCCGCACCCGGGCCCCAGCGTGGGAATCGACCGGGGTGTCAACGTCGCCCTGGCCCTGTCGGACGGCACTACACGTGAACACGGCCCCTGGCTCACCAGCGGCGAACGGAAGCGTTTGCGCCGCCTGGAGAACAAGAGCGCCCGCCAACGCGTGACCCGGCCGAAGAAGACCCGCCCTTCCAACCGGGAGAACCATACCTACGACCAGATCGCGGGACTGCGCGCGAAAGCCAAGCGCCGGGCCACCGACTGGCAGCATCAGATCACCACGCACCTCGCCGATACCTTCGGCATGATCGCGGTGGAAGACCTGAAGATCACCAACATGCTCGCCTCCGCGAAAGGCACCATCGAAGCACCCGGCAAGAACGTCGCGCAGAAAGCCGGATTGAACCGGGCGATCGCCGGACAGGCATGGGGCCGGACCGTCACCCTGCTGGAGTACAAAACCCGCGATCGGGGTGGTCAGGTGGTGAGGGTTCCCGCGCCCGGCACATCACAGACCTGCCATCGGTGCGGGCACCGCGACCCGGCAGCCCGCGCCAAAACCGTGTTCGCGTGCACCAGTCCCACATGCGGATGGGTCGGCCACGCCGACATCAACGCTGCCATCAACATCGGCAACGCCGCTGGACCAGCGGTGTCAGGACGTGGAGACCTCGGGACTGCCCGGTCTGCGAAGCGTCAACCCCCACACGCCGCGTAAGTGGTGCGATGGGAAGAATCCCCGGCCTTCAAGCCGGGGAGGAGGTCAATGGCTCTGCTGGTTGTACAGGCCGTCCATGGTCTGCAGGAGCGGCGCGGGGTACGAACCCGACCCCGCCTCGCTCCGCTGCCCGCCCCACGAGGCCTGCCACGCGCCGGTCGAGGTCGTCCGCATGGCGGTGTGGCTCAGCGTCCCGCCTTCCGCGTTCTTGTCATAGACCGCCCAATGATGGGCAGTGCGCTTGTTGGTCGCCGAATCGACGCTGACCGTGTCGTCGTGGTTCGAGGCGAGGAAGGTGTAGTCCGTGCCCATCTGGGAGAGTGGCTGCTTCGACAGCCAGCTCAGGAAGCCGCTGCCGGGGCGCATGTCGCTGCACTGCTCGTGGGTGAGGGCGCACGCGGTCACCAGCGCGCTGCCGATGCCCTGGTGCGGCGTGGAGAGCGTGACCATGTCCTCGATGTACAGGTACGGGGGCCAGCCGCTGGGCCACCCGGCCGCGCCGATGTTGTTCAGATCGACGGTCAGCCCGCTCAGATCGGGCGGCGTCTTGCCCACGCCGTACCTGTTGACGCCCTCGATCGCGGCCTTCGCGACCAGGCCGCCCATGGAGTGCGCCACGACGTCGATCGCCGTGTCATGGCTGGAGTAGAAGTAGTAGACGGTCCACGCGAACTGGCGGCCGATCTCCTGGATGCGGGAGTCGGTGGTGCCCTGATATCTGATGTCGCAGTTGGTAGCCTTGTTGTAGTAGCCGAACGTGCGGGCCTCGCCCCAGCCGTTGGCGTTCAGCAGGTTCTTGGCGTCCTTCCAGCTGCTGGCGCAGTTGGTGTCGGCCTCACGGTCGAAGCCGTGGACCAGGAGGGTGACCCGGTGCCCGTCCTCGCGCGCCGGCGCGGCGGCGGCCGCCGGCGCCGTGGCGATGAGGGCGGCCGCGACCAGGACTCCGACCAGGGGCAGGGATAAGCCGGATCTGATGAATCTGTGCATCCACGCGCTCCGTTTCCGTGAGGTCGGAAGCACGGTAAAGCGCGGGCGATCATCCGCGAATCGGTCGGCGCGCGGCGCCTGGCCGGTCATGCGGGCTCGCGACTAAGTAGCCGCGGTCACTCACTTAGGTCGAGGTCGCCGAGCTGGGCTCGGGAAGCCACACCGAGCTTGGGAAACGCTTTGTACAGATGATGTCCCACCGTACGCGGGCTGAGGAACAGCCGCGCGCCGATCTGCCGATTGGACAGCCCGGTCGCCGCCAGCCGTACCACCTGACGCTCTTGCGGCGTCAGCCGGTCGAGCCGGCCGCCGCTCCTGGACACGGCGGCCGCGCCGGCCGCCTCCAGCTCGCCGTGGGCGCGGCGGGCCCACGGTGCGGCGCCGAGCGCGTCGAACGCGTCGAAGGCGGCGCGCAGCCACCGCCGCGCGTCCGAACGGCGGTGCGCGCGCCGGAGCCACTCGCCGTACAGCAGCTCGTTGCGCGCCTGCTGGAACGGCTGGTCGGCGGGTACGGCCACAGCCCGCGCGAAGTGCCCGCCCGCCTCGTCACCCTCGGCCAGCAGCCCCCTGAGCCGGGCGGCGATCGCGTCCGCCCACGGGCGCTCCACAAGGGCCGCCCAACCCTCGAACCTGGCCGCCGCCCCCTCCGCCAGGTCCGCCCGTCCGGCGCGGACCGCCGCCTCGACCAGGTCGGGCGCCGCGCAGAGCGCGACCACGGGATGGCGGTCGCCCGCCGCATGGAGATGGTCGAGAGCGGCCCCGGCCCTGCCTTGGCCCAGCTGGGACAGACCGAGCGCCCAGGCGGCGAGCGCCCGGGTGGCCTCGACGTCGCCCTCCGCCTTCGCGGCCAGCTCCAGGCAGCGCTCCTCCTCACCGCCGACCGCGGCCAGCCAGGCCAGCAGGCCGTGCAGGTGCCCGGACCGGTGCGCCTGGTGGATGTCGGCGACGACGGTCAGCGCCTCCGACGCGGCGGCCGACGCCTCGCGGTGCCTGCCGCGCAGCATCTGGGCCTGCGCGAGCAGCGCCAGCGCCTGGGGGAGCACGCCGATCAGTCCGTGCTCGCGACAGCGGGCGACCAGCGACTCGGCCAGTCCGTGGGCCGTCACCTCGTCGCCCGCGACGATGCTCAGCGACGCGGCGAGGGGCAGCAGGTCGGGGGAGTCGCGCGCGAGCCGGGCGGCCGCGCGGATGGGGGAGAGGTCCGCCACGACCCGCCCCTCCACGAGCCGCGCCATCACCGCCATCCCGGCCGCGAGCACGCCGGGCCTTGGGGGCTGTGGTGGTCGCGGTTCTTCCGGTTGCGGTGATGGGAGCTCTTGTCGCTGCGGCGGCTGCGATCCTTCTGCCTGCGGTGGTCGCGGCTCTTCCGGTTGCGGCGGTTGCGGCCTTGCCGGCAGGGGAGCCGGCAGCGGAGGTGACACCGGCAGCGCGAGTGCGCTGAGTCGGCGGTCGGCGTCGCGGGCGAGCTTGGGGTCGGCGGCGACGGAGGCGTAACGGATCGCCTCGGCCAGCATGCGGGCCGCGAGCGCGGGGTCGGCGGTCAGTACGTGATCCGCGCCCTCGGCCAGGATCCGGCCCGCCGCGCTCGGCGAGCCCTGCTCCATCTCCACGCAGGCACGTACCTGGGCGAGGCAGGCGAGCTCGGCCGGGGTCGTGGCGAGCGTCGTGGCGAGCGGCGCCGCCCGGTCGGCCAGCCTGGCGGCCCGCTTCAGCTGACCCGCCTGGACCGCCAGCTCCGCCGCCGAGATCAGTCTGCGCGCCGTGCGGGCGGTGTCGGCGGTGAGGTCGGCGGCCCGCTCGTACGCCACGGACGCGGCGGCCGTCCCCTGCCGGTCGCGCGCCCGTAAGGCGGCGCGTTCCAGCTCCCCGGCGACTTTCTCGTCCGGGCCGGTCGCGGCGGCGGCCCGATGCCAGGCCCGCCGATCGGCCCGCGCCTGGCCATCGAGCGATTCGGCCGCCTGATCGTCCAGAGACGCGGCCGTCCAGTTGTTCAGGGGTCTGCCCATGGGGTCACCCAGACACTTGCCCGTCTGGTCGCTCAGCGACTCCGCCAGCGCCAGGTGGGCCGCGACCCGGCGGAAGTACGGCGCGCCACGGTAGGCCGCGCTCCTGATCAGCGGGTGCCGGAACGACAGCCCGGCCGCCGAGAGCTCGATCAGCTCCTCGCGTTCGGCGAGCGCCAGGTCCGCGACCGTCGCGCCGAGACGGGCGGCGGCCCGCAGGATCAGGTCCAGGTCCCCGGTGTCGTCGGCCGCCGCGACGAGCAGCGCCGCCCTGGCCGGCTCGGGAAAACGGTCGATATAAGCCTCGAACGTGGCCCGCACCCGGTGCGACAGCGGCCCCGACTCGCCCGCGAACGGCAGCGGGCTCAACCGGCCCGCCCGCTGCTCAGGAGTCAGTACGGCGACGAACTCGATCAGTGCCAGCGGGTTGCCCGCCGCCTCGTCGAGGACCCGGCGCCGCACCTGTGGTGCCAGGTCGCGAGCCCGATCGGCCAGAAACTCCTCGGCGACCGCCGCCTCCAGCCTGCCCAGCCGCAGCTCGGCCAGTCCGGGCGCGGCCATCGCCCCAGGGCGCGGGGTGGCGGCGCCGTCCCGGAGGGCGAACAGCATGACCACCCGCTCGGCGTCGAGCCGCCTGGCCGCGAACAGCAGCGCGTCGGCGGAGGCGTCGTCGAGCCACTGCGCGTCGTCGACCAGGCACAGGATCGGCCCGTCGCCCGCCAGATCGGACAGCAGCGTGAGCGCGGCCAGCCCGACGAGGAACCGGTCGGCCACCTCAGAGGGCGCCGCCCCGATCGCGCCGCGCAACGCCGCCGCCTGGCCGGGCGGCAACCGCTCGGCATGCCCGAGCACCGGCCGCAGGAGCAGATGGAGAGCGGCGAACGGCAGCTCGGTCTCCGACTCCACTCCCAGCGTGCGCAGCACCGGCCAGCCGGCGGCCCGCCCGGCCGCGTAGCCGAGGAGCGCCGACTTGCCGATGCCGGTCTCGCCCTTGACGAGGACCGCGCCGCTGCGTCCGGCCTCTGCGGCTTCGAGCAGCGCGTCGATCTCAGCCTGCTCGGCCCCACGTCCGTACAACATCCGGCCTCCCGACGATCATGTCAGGGAGTCAGTATGGAACCTCGACAGGCCTTCGGTAAGACGGAGGCGCCATCGCGGTCTTATCCGCAGTTGCCCCATCCCTGACGGCCCCCGCGGGCGACGGCCGGGTCGTGGCCGAGCGGCTTGATCGTGCCCCAGAACTTCACGCACCTGCCCTGGGCCCAGTACTTCACCGGTCCCGCGTAGGACTTGAAGTTGCCGCGGTCAGAGCGCACGATCGGGTCTTGCTTCGTGTCCTTGATCGGCTTGGCCATGATCGTGAGCTCGGCGGTGACCGGGGTCTTCGTGCCGACGAAGCTCGACTTGACCGTGACCACGCAGTTGTAGCCGTTGCCGCGGTTGTAGAGCAGGTAGACCGTGCCGTAGCGGCGGCCGCTCGAGGTCTTGACCGGCTGCGTGCCGCCGGCGATGCGCGCGTAACCGGAGCCGCAGATGCTCTCCGGGCTCGCCGCCGCGGCGGCGTTCGCTGGGCTGGCTATGACACCGCTGAGGCAGAGTGCCGCCGTAAAGATTGCCGCCTTTGTCGGCATTCTCACCTGATTGTCCCTTCATAGGCCACTTGACTGATGATCTCGACAAGCATGCCCGAAATTTGGTTATCGGTCCAGGCACTAGGGATTAACGGCAGGTGGAGCCCTTTCGGCCCGCGCACGAGCGTAATGTCGCCCGCGAAGCCGGTCGTGGGCGCTCGATGAGGAGGAGTCGGCTCAGTCGCTGTTCGTGGGCTGCCTGGGCGGCGATGAGGGCCGTCGCGGGTTCCACAGTCGCCCTGGTGACCGTCCGGCCCGTCACAGCCGGCCGCTCTCGATGGCCTCCTTCAGCGCTACCTGGGTCTGCTGGTGGGAGGAGACGCCGTTGGTCACGGTGAAGTCGATGAGCAGGATGTTCGCCTCGAACGTGAGGTGCTCGGTCACCCGGGTCTGGCCGCCGCCCAGGTCGGTGAAGTCGATCCGCTGGTGGGTGACGACGTTGGGCATGGTCCAAGTGTCGGTCTCGTAGAAGTACTCCGCGGGGTGGAGGCGCTGCTGGGCGTGCGTGTTGGCGGTGACGGGCACTCCGTCGGTGACCGGGACGTCCTCGACGGCCGTGAAGTTGACGTAGCGCAGGCCGTCCTGGACGTAGTCGGCGTGGGTGGCGACGCGCTTCAAGAAGGGGTGCAGGCCGAGGTGGTGGTTGATGTCGGAGTAGGCCGCGAAGACGTGGTCGAGGGGGGCGTCGATGTCGATCGGGAGGTCACGGGTGACCGCGGTCCGGCCGTCCACGGGGAGGGGGCCGGTCAGGTGCTCGTAGAACCGGTAGGTGTCCCAGGCGAGCTGCCACTGGGTGGCGAGCAGTGGGTCGCTGTCGGCGCGGGCCGGGGTGCCGGTCAGGACGAGGGTCACGATGAGCAGCGGGGCGGTTAACAGGCGCAGAAGTCTCGACACAGGTACCTCATGGAGCTGAGTTCGATGATACGAGTACCTTCTACCGCAAAGATCGCCGGATAGCGATCACTTGGGAGCGAGCGCGCCCGCGCTTTCGGCCAGCACGGCGATCACCGAGAGGGTGGCCAGCGACAGGACGCTCGAGACCAGGATGGTGTCGCGGGGGAGTTCGGTGGGCCGCCCGTACTCGGCGGCGTAGACGTAAGTATTCTGCGCGGTGGGCAGCCCGGCGAACAGGACGGCCGCGAACAGCGCATGGCCGTCGAGATGGAGCAGGAACCGTCCGGCCAGGAAGGCCACCAGCGGCTGGACCAGCAGCTTGAGCGTCACCACCGGAGCGACCCGGCGCCAGGCGACGGTCGAGCCGTTCAGCGACATGCCCAGCGCGAACAGCGCCAGCGGCACCGCCGCGCCACCCAGCAGGTCCAGCGGTCGCATCACGGGTTCGGGCAGGCGCCAGCCGAGGGCGGACATGCCCAGGCCGAGCACCGAGGCCACCACGATCGGCATCCGCAGCGGGGCCAGCAGGGAGGAGCGTTCGACGCCCAAGCCCAGGAAGATCAGCGGAGACATCACCAGCACCTGGAAGATCAGCACCGACACCACGAAGGTCGCGTCGTGCAGGACGTACAGGCCGATGGGGATGCCGAGGTTGCCGGCGTTGACGTAGGCCGACGACATCGCCCCGATCACCCGGTCGGGCAGCTTGCCACGGAGCGTCACGAGCGCGAGCACGCCGACGACGACGGTGCTGATCGCGAAGGCGAGCAGTGGGCGTGGCTGGATCTGGCTGAGCGGCGTACGGCTCAGCGTGGTGAACAGGACTGCGGGCATCGCGATGGTGAAGGTGAACCCCGTGAGCGCCTGCTGGAACTGTCCGCTCGCCACCCGGAAACGCCCGGTCAGCCACCCGAGAGCGCCGATGATCCAGATGGGGGTGAACGCCGTCACTACCGTAAGCATTGGACACACCGTACCCATCGCCGGACCGCGCGCCGAGGGCGGGTAGTCCTGGAGAGTCCTGGTCAGCGGCGCGGTCGACAGAGACGCACCGCGCGGGCCGGCCCTGGTCGGCCGGCCCGCGCGGTATCGGAGGTCTTACCAGCCGCCGCCGTGGAGCTGGCCGCGCACCGCGCCGCCGGGGAACTCACCGGTGTGCAGGTTGACGTACCAGTTCTTCGGGTTGTGCCTGATCCCGCCGGCGACCTTGGCGGAGGTGCTCGCCGCGCCGGCGATGCCGTTGATCCCGGCGGGCAGGCCGTTGGCGTCGCTGAAGAAGTTCACGACCACGGGGCCGTTCTTGCCCTTCTTGCCGCGGTGGATGTGCCCGTTCGACGGCGCGACGATCTTCTTCCAGGCGGTGGCGAAGTGCACCTGGGCGCCCTTGACCCAGACGAGCCAGGCGGCCCGCCCGTCCTTGTCGCCGACCTTCGTACCGGGCGCCGGGACCTCCTGGCGGCCGTCGGCCGAGGCGGTGAGTGTGGAGTGCGAGCCGTTCGCCAGCACCGACTCGAGCGCCACCGGGCGGATCTTGTAGAGCTGGCCGCGGACGGCACCGCCGGGGAACTCGCCGGTGTGCAGGTTGGCGTACCACTTCTTGGGGTTGTTCTTGATCCGGTCGAGCAGGCCGGAGTCGCTGACCTTGACGGTCCCCTTCACGGCGCTCAGGCTGCCGGGCAGCGCCTGGCCGAAGAACGGGATCTTGACGTCGCCGTTCTTGCCCGCCTTGCCCTGGTGGATGTGGAACGCGGTCGGGGCGGCGATGTTCTGCCAGCGAATGGCGTAATCGACCTGGTTACCGTGGATATGGAAGACGGCGATCGCGCTGCCGTTCTTGTCGCCGACCTTCGCGCCCGCCGCGGGCACCTCGTTCTTGCCCAGCAGCGAGGCGGCCAGGTAGACATCGGAGCTCGTACTCGCCTGCGCCGCGGCGGGCGCGAGGCCACCCGCGACCAGAGCGGTGGCGAGAACCAGGCCGGGGACGGTGAGGATGCGCTTCGTCATGATGAACCTTTCGGGCGCCTCGAGGGTGAGGCTCATAGCGGTGTTGACGCACGGTTGTACGGGGTGCGGCAGCAGCCGGGTTCAACGACGGAATGTGGAGAAATACGCATAGGAAAAGCACCGATGATATTGATTTACGTCGTAAAGGAGCACGCCGCTTATAGCGATCTCGCACGGCGAGAGATCCGACCTGACTAAGCCGCGTAGACGGGTGCGAGGTCGATGAAGATGCGGTAGTCCGAGATCAGGCCGTCGTCGCGGGTGTGCCAGACGGACACGGCCGCGACGCCGACGTCCTTGCCGTCCAGCCGCCGGTAGGTGACCTCGGTCTCGGCGATGGTGTCGGCGTCCACCTGCCAGCTCCTGACGATCCGGTGCCGCAGGCCGCCGATGGTGGAGAAGAACGTCCGCAGCCCGGCGGCGATGGCCTCGCGTCCCACCGTCGGCTCGGCGTTGCCGAACACCAACGTGGCGTCCTCGGCCAGCAACTGGGCGAACTTGTCGGGGTCGAATGAGTCGACCACCTGGAAAACGCGTCGTACCGCATCGTCGGACATGCCGATCATCCTTACGTGGTCGTCGGGGCCGCTGGTGGGGACGATACGGAATCAAGCGCCATGCGCAACTATCGCAAAGGTGGTTGTCTCATCGCTGTACGACTGCTGGCCCACGCGTATCTACCGTCACAAATTCCTGCGTCCTGGTGAATAACGGATAGGCGATCTATGTTTGGTCTGATCGTGCGACCCTCAAGGAGATTCACGGTGAAGAGACTTCTCGAAGGAACCCCATTACGCACCGGTGTCGTCGCGGCCGTCGCGCTGGCCGGTGGCCTGCTGACCGCTTCCCCGGCCGCCGCCACGGCGGTCGGCGAGCGTACCGTCGCTTCGGTTTCTCAGGCGGCCGGCTCGGCCGCGGCGCGTCCCGGCAATGGCAAGATCCTCTACGACCGCGTCAGCGGCGGCCAGGGCACTCTCAAGATCAAGAACGGCACCTCGAGGGACGGCGTCGTCACTCTCGTCAAGGGCAGGACGAAGGCGATCAGCATCTACGTCCGCGCCAGATCCAGCGCCAGCGTCAGGGACGTCAGGGACGGGACGTACCGGGTCTACTTCACCACCGGCTCCCGGTTCAGGACGTCGAAGGGCAGGTTCAGCCAGAGCGCCGTGTACCAGCGATTCAACGATCGGCTGAGGTTCACCACGACCGCCACCTCGAGGAGCGTCTGGACCCTGACCCTCAACCCGATCAGGGGCGGCAACGCGCGGACCACCTCGATCAACCCCAAGGACTTCCCGGTATGAGCGCGCGGCCGGCCGTCAGGGGACAAGGCAACCATCAGGGCGCCTGATCTGCCGTGAGATCCTTCATGCGTGACGACGACCGAGCCCGCCGAGCCGACCCCGCGTCGTGGTCGTGGCCGTCCCGGCTACGACCAGGCCGCGATCCTGCGTACCGCCGTGGAGCTGTTCAACCGCAAGGGGTACGACGCCACGAGCATGGGAGATTTGGCCAAGGAGCTCGGACTGACGAAGCCGGCCATCTACCACCACGTCACGAGCAAGGAGCAACTGCTCAGCCAGGCTTTGGACGACGCTCTCGACGAGCTCACCGCCGTCGTGACCGCGGCCTCTGGCGACCGGGCCGGGGCGACGGCCTACGAACGCCTGCGTGAGGTGGTGCGGCGCAGCGTCGAGGTACTCGTGGCACACCAGCCCTCCGTCACGCTCCTGCTTCGGGTGCGCGGCAACAGCGGGATCGAGCTGGCCGCCCTGGAGCGGCGGCGCTGGCTCGACGACCGCCTCGCCGCGCTCGTCGCAGAGGCCGTCGCGGAGGGCTCCCTGCGCGACGACGTGCCGCCGACGCTCGTGAGCCGGCTGCTGTTCGGCATGGTGAACTCGCTGGTCGAGTGGTATCGCCCGGACGGTGTGTACGATGCGGCGACGGTCGCCGACGCCATCACCGTCATCGCCTTCGACGGCTTGGCCCGCCACCAGGCCTGACCCCGCGCGAGCGCGCCTGCCTGCTCACCACGTGTAGAAGCCCTGGCCCGTCTTGCGGCCCAGGTGCCCGGCGGTGACGAGGTCGCGCAGGATCCGCGGCGGCTCGAAACGGGGTCCCAGCTCGCGCGCCAGGTGTTCGGCGATCGCGAGCCGCACGTCGAGTCCGACCACGTCGGTCGTCCGCAGCGGGCCCATCGGGTGGCGGTAGCCGAGGGTCATCGCCGTGTCGATGTCGGCCGCGCTCGCGACGCCCTCCTCCAGCATCCGCATCGCCTCGAGCGCCAGGCAGACGCCGAGGCGGCTGCTCGCGAAACCCGGCGAGTCCGCGACGGTGATCGGTGTCTTGCCGAGGGCCGTCACCCACTCCTGTGCCCGCGTCACGAGCGCCGGCTCGGTGCGGGGCCCGGTGACGATCTCGACGAGGTCGCTCACCGGGACGGGGTTGAAGAAGTGCAGCCCGAGAAAGCGGCCCGGCGAGGCCAGCCCGGCGGCGAGCCCGCCGATCGACAGGCTGCTGGTGTTCGAGGCGAGCACCGCCTCCGGCGCCCGCCGCTCGACCAGGGCGAGCACCTCGGCCTTGAGCGCCGCGTCCTCCGGAACCGCCTCGACGACGAGCTCGCACGGGGCCAGCTCGCCCGGATCGGTCGTCGTCCGCAGCCGGGCCAGGGCGTCCGGGAGCGGGACACCGAGCCTGCCTTTCGCGTGGGCCTTGGCCAGGCTGTCGTCCACCCGGGCTTTGGCCTGGTCAGCCGCCTCGGGGCCGTTCTCCACGACGATCACGTGGCTGCCCGAGGCCAGAAAGGCGTGCGCGATCCCGGACCCCATCCGCCCACCGCCGAAGACACCCACCGTCCGTGGCAGGGCGTCGCCGGTCATGAGCTGCGCTCCTGTCGCCGGTTCAGGAATGCCGTCATACGAGTGTGTTTCTCCTCCGTCTCGAACAGGACCGCCTGTGCGACGTCGTCGACGAACGGGTGCGCGGCCCGCGGGGCGTGGAAGACGGCCTTGGTCAGCCGCGTCGCCAACGGTGCCCGCGCGGTGATGCGGTCGGCGAGCCGATGTCCCGCGGCCAGCAGGTCTTCGGGCTCCACGACGTCGTTGAGCAGGTACACCGCCCGCGCCTCCTCAGCCGTGAGAACACGCCCCGCGAGGAGGATCTCCTTGGCCAGGGGTTCCCCGACGAGCTCGGCGAGGCGCCAGGCCGCGCCGGCCGCCGCGACGATGCCGAGGTCCGTCTCCGGGTTGCCGATCCGCGCCCGCGGTGTGCCGATGCGGAAGTCGCAGGCGTAGGCGAGCTCGGCCCCGCCGCCCAGGGCGTACCCGTCGATGAGGGCCACGGTCGGCATCGGCAGCCGGTGGATCCGGTCGAAGATCTTCGAGTTGATGCCCCGCAGCGCGTCGTCCCGGTTCCGCTCGCGGAGCTGGGCGATGTCGGCTCCGGCGGCGAAGGCCGGCCCCTCGCCGGTCAGGAGTACGACGCGCGGCTCCTCCTCGACAGCGGCGCACGCCTGGTGGAGCGCGGTGACCAGCTCGCGGTCGATCGCGTTGCGGACCTCGGGTCTGTTGAGCCGCCACACGACCCGGTCGGCGCCTTCTTCGACGATCAGCGTCATGACCGCTCCACCAGGACAGCGCTGCCCTGCCCGACACCGGCGCACATGGTCGCCGGCCCGCGCCGGCCTCCGGAATCGACGAGACCGGGATCTATCCCCGCCCGGCCGACGGCCTCTCCCACGACGAGGGCGGCGAGGTCGTCGGGGCGGACGTGGGCCGGCGCGCCGCCGTAGCGGCCTGTCGGTGTCCGTACGCCGGAGACGACGAAGGCTTCGGTCACGAAGAGCTCCTGTGATCGGGAAACGAAGAGAACATCGGCTAGCGAATGGAACAGCGGGCAGCGAAAGGAACGTCAGGCTGTGACAGCGACGTCGGGCAGCGAAACATGGTCAGGCGTCGTAGTCGACCGTGACGTTCCCACTGACGGGAAACGTCTGGCAGGTCAGGACGAACCCGGCCGCCACCTCGGACTCTTCGAGGGCGTAGTTACGGCGCATGTCCACCTCACCCTCGCGGACGACGGCGCGGCACGTCCCGCAGACACCGCCCTTGCAGGCGAACGGCAGGTCGGCCCGCGTCGCCTGGGCGCCGTCGAGGAGCGTCGCCTCCCGGGAGACGGTCGATGTCGTACGCAGGCCGTCGAGCACCGTCGTCAGCACGCTGCTCGCGCCGGTCATCATCCTGTCGTCTCGCCGCGGCGCCGGCGGGGGCGCGTCGACGTAGAAGAGCTCGACGTGGACGTTCCGTGCGGGGACGGCGAGTTCGGTGAGTACGGCCCGCGCGTCCTCGACCATGCGCAGCGGTCCGCACAACCAGACGTGATCGAAGGCCTCAACCGGAAGCAGCTGGGTCAGCAGGCGACGCAGCCGGTCGCCGTCGAGCCGCCCAGAGAACAGCTCGACCTCGCGTGGCTCGCGCGACAGCACGTGGACGACCTGGAGCCGGGGACCGTACCGGTTCTTCAAGTCGCCGAGTTCCTCCGCGAACATCACGGTACGACTCGTCCGGTTGCCGTACAAGAGCGAGACCTGGGCGCCGGGATGGGCCAGCACCGTCGAGGCGACCGACAGCATCGGGGTGATGCCCGACCCGGCGGCGACGCACAGGTGCCGCTCTCCCAGCGCCGGGTCGGCCCGCCAGGAGCCGGTCGGAGCCTGCACCTCGATCAGCGTTCCCGGCACCACCTCGTGGACGAGCCAGGAGGAGAAGAGCCCGTCCGGTATCTCGCGGACCCCGATACGCGGCGGGGACCCGGCCGGTGCGCAGATCGAGTAGGTCCGCCGGTGCTCCTGGCCGTCCACGAAGCGGCGGAGGGTGAGCGACTGCCCGGCCCGGAAGTCGTACACCTCGCGCAGTTCCTCGGGCACCGCGAACGTGATCGCCACGGCGTCCTCGCACAGGTGGTCGACCGCCGCCACGGTCAGCGCGTGGAAAGCGGCGGATGCCCGGGTCGTCGCGCGGCCGGGCGCGAGCGTGCTCATCTCATATCTCCTTGACATGCTCGAACGGCTCAAGGCAGTCGGTACAGCTGTAGAGGGCCTTGCAGGCGGTGGCGCCGAATTCGGAGACCAGGCGGGTGGCCGTCGAACCGCAGCGCGGACAGGCCGGGGCGAGCCGCGGCGGTCCGAGCGTGAGCGCCACCGGCCCGGCCGGCCGGCGGGCGGCGCCGGGGGCCGACAGCCCGGCCTCGCGCAGGGCGGCCCGGCCCCGCTCGGAGATCCAGTCGCTCGACCAGGGCGGGTCGAGCACGACGCGTACCTCGACGTGGGGGAATCCCGCGTCGTTCAACCGGTGGACCAGGTCGTCGCGCATGGTGCCCATGGCCGGGCAGCCGGTGTAGGTAGGGGTGATCGAGGCGACGACGATCTCGTCGCCGTCCGTCGTCCGCTCGACGTCGACCCCGCGCAGCACCCCGAGGTCGGCGAGGGTCAGCATCGGCATCTCAGGGTCACGCACCTGCCCGGCGACCTCGACTGCCCGCTCGCGCCCACTTGCCCGTACCCGCTCAGCCCCGGTGATCTCGACGGCGCGGTCTCGGGCGCTCACCAGCGCCCGCTCGGGTGTGCGCGGGCGACCACCTGCATCTCGGCGAGCAAGTCGCTGAGGGCCTCGGTGTGCGTGCCGTGCCGACCTGTCCGTCCGCCGTCGCCCGCCAGGGGCGGAAGGTCGGGGCGGGCGACGCCGCTCATGGCGAGCACCTGGTCGAGGACCCCGTCCACCTCGCCGCGGAGGGCAGCGGGGTCGACGCCGACCCCGGCTCGCGCGAGTGAGAGTTCGACGGGGTGCGCGGTGACCAGCTCGGGCTGGTACGGCCACAGGTCGCCGAGGGCGGTGACAAGCCTGCGGCGCGACTCCTCGGTGCCTCGCGCCAGGGTGAGGAACCAGCGGGCCGCCCAGTCCCGGTGGTAGGTGAGCTCCTTGACGCCTTTGGTCGCCACGTGGGCCAGCACCGTGTCGGTGCTCGCGCGCAGCCGTTCCAGCAGCGCGAGCCGGGCCACCGAGAACAGCAGCAGACGGACGACGACGTGCGCGAAGTCGCCGTTGGCCACCTCGGCGAGGCGCACGTTGCCGAACCGCCCGGCGTCGCGGAAGAACGCCAGCGCGTCCTCCGCGGGCACCGGCGAGCCCTCCGGGAGGGCCGGTACGACGCCGGGGTCGGCGGCGGCCGCCCGCGCAAGGAGCAGGCGTGCCTGCCCGAGGAGGTCGAGGGCGATGTTCGCCAGCGCGATGTCCTCTTCGAGGTCCGGCGCCCGGCTGCACCACTCGGACAGGCGGTGCGACATGATCAGCGCGTCGTCGCCGAGCATGAGGCAGTACGCGGCGAGTTCGGCGTGGTCGACGCCGTCGGGCACCGTCGTGTCGACGCCGGCCAGCGGGTCCTCGAAATCGGTGCCGAACGCCCACTGCGCGGAATCCCCGCCGATCAGGCCGTCGAAGACGCTGCCGTGCTCGTCGCTCATGGTGGTCCGCCTTCCGGACGTGTCGGTGGACTGGAGTGGACTGGAGTGGACTGGAGTGGACTGGAGTGGACTGGAGTGGACTGGACTGGAGTGGACTGAATGGATCAGGGCGGGCTGGATGGGCGAGGGAGCGGTCGGCCGGGTCACATGTGCGGCACGTTGTCAGGGATCTCGTAGAACGTCGGGTGCCGGTAGACCTTGTCGCCGTTCGGCGCGAACAGAGGGTCCTTCTCGTCCGGGCTGGAGGCCGTGATGGCGTCGGCCCGTACGACCCAGATGCTCACGCCCTCATTGCGCCGCGTGTAGACGTCGCGCGCGTGCCGCAGGGCCATCGCGTCGTCCGGAGCGTGCAGCGATCCGACGTGGACGTGGTTGAGCCCGCGCTTGCCCCGGACGAACACCTCGTAGAGCGGCCATTCCCGCCGGTCGGCGCTCATCGGGCACCGGCCTCGTCAGATGGGCCCGCCGACGGCGAGGCGGCGACCTCGGGGGATCGGCCCGGAGACGCCGGCATCGAGCCGCTCGCCTCGGCGGATCGGCTCGCGAACGCCGAGGCCGCCTCGCGTACCCAGGCGCCGTCCTCGTGGGCGGTGCGGCGGTGGCGTAGACGTTCGGCGTTGCACGGCCCGTCCCCGCGGATGACCGCGGCGAGCTCCGCCCAGTCCGGGTCGCCGAAGTCGTGGTGCCCGCGCTCCTCGTTCCAGCGTAGGTCGGGGTCGGGCAGCCGCACCCCGAGCGCGTCGGCCTGCGGGACCGTCATGTCGACGAACCGCTGGCGCAGCTCGTCGTTGGAGTTGCGCTTGACGCCCCACGCCATCGACCGCGCGCTGTTGGGGGACTCGCCGTCCGGCGGCCCGAACATCATGAGCGACGGCCACCAGAACCGATCGACCGACTCCTGGACCATGGCGCGCTGGGCGTCGGTGCCGCGCATCATCGTCATGAGCAGCTCGTAGCCCTGCCGCTGATGGAAGGACTCCTCCTTGCAGATGCGGATCATGGCGCGGCCGTACGGTCCGTAAGACGTACGGCAGAGCGGCACCTGGTTGCAGATCGCGGCTCCGTCGACGAGCCAGCCGATCGTGCCGACATCGGCGTAGGACAGTGTCGGGTAGTTGAAGATCGAGGAGTACTTCTGCCGGCCGGCCAGCAGCAGCTCGGTCAGCTCGAGGCGGGAGACGCCGAGGGTCTCGCACGCCGAGTACAGGTAGAGGCCGTGCCCGGCCTCGTCCTGCACCTTGGCCAGGAGGATGGCCTTGCGGCGCAGGGATGGAGCGCGTCCGATCCAGGCACCCTCGGGCTGCATGCCGATGATCTCGGAGTGCGCGTGCTGGGCGATCTGGCGGACGAGCGTCCTGCGGTAGTCGTCCGGCATCCAGTCGCGGGGCTCGATCCGGTCGTTACGCGCGATGGTCGCGTCGAACCCGGCCTGCAGCCGCTCCTCCAGTTCCGGCTCCGCCGGAGTCGTGGTCATCTTTCCTCCGAGGCATCGGGGACATCGGTCTTATTTACTTATCGCTCGGTCAGTAATACCATCGCATGCGTCGGGGGTCCCGCGCAACAGTCCGCGGTGATGGGGAATGTTCTAGAGGACCGACGCCCCCCGCCAACCGCGGAACCGCAGAACCGCAGAGAGGAGACAGCGTGAGCGCGCTGCTGGAGAGCTACGCCGCCGGACGATGGTTCCGGGCGGCGGACGACGGGCAACCCCTGCTCGACGCCGCCACGGGTGAGGAGGTCGGGCGAATCTCGAGCCGTGGGCTGGACGTCGCCGCGATGGTCCGGCACGCCCGCGACATCGGCGGCCCCGCGCTGCGATCCCTGACCTTCCACGAGCGGGCGGCTCTGCTGAAGGCCCTGGCCAAGCACCTGATCGCGCGGAAGGAGGAGCTCTACGCACTGTCCGTACGCACCGGAGCCACCTCGCGGGACACGATGGTCGACGTGGACGGCGGCATCGGCACCCTGTTCAGCTACGCGAGCAAGGGGGTCCGCGAGCTGCCGAACGACACGGTGTTCCTCGACGGCGGCCTCGAACGCCTGGGCAAGGGCGGCACCTTCGTCGGCCAGCACCTCTACACCTCGCGGCCGGGTGTCGCGGTGCAGATCAACGCCTTCAACTTCCCGGTCTGGGGCATGCTCGAGAAGCTGGCCCCGGCCTTCCTCGCCGGGCTGCCGTCGATCGTCAAGCCCGGGAGCCAGACCGCGTACCTCACCGAACTCGCCGTCCGGCTGATCATCGAGTCGGGGATCCTGCCCGAGGGGACGCTCCAGCTCGTCGCCGGTGGCGCGGGCGGGCTGCTCGACGAGCTGACGGTCCAGGACTCCGTCGCCTTCACCGGCTCGGCGCACACGGCGGGCCTCCTGCGCCGCCACCCGAACGTGCTCGACGGCGGCGTCCTGCTCGGCGTCGAGGCGGACTCGCTCAACTGCTCGATCCTCGGACCGGATGTACTGCCGGACGATCCGGAATTCGACCTGTTCGTCAAGGGCGTCGTCACCGAGATGACGGTCAAGGCGGGGCAGAAGTGCACGGCCATCCGCCGGGTGCTCGTCCCCGAGGCGATGGCCGACCAGGTGCTCGACGCGCTCGCCGCCCGCCTGGCGAAGGTGAGCGTCGGCGACCCGCGCAACCCGGACGTGCGGATGGGCCCGCTGGCCGGTCTCGCCCAGCGCGACGAAGTGCGCAAGGCCGTCGAGGCGCTCAGGGCGGGTGCCGAAGTCGTCTTCGGCGACCTCGAGGGCGGGGCACTGCTCGACGGCGACCCCGAGCGCGGCGCCTTCATGACCCCGCTCGTGCTGCGCGCGCGTCCCGGTGCCGGCGAGCCGCACGACGTGGAGCCGTTCGGCCCGGTGAGCACCGTGCTCACCTACGACGGCGTCGAGGCGGCGATCGCCCTCGCCGCCCGGGGCAAGGGGAGCCTCGTCGCCTCCGTCGTCACCCACGACCCGGAGGTCGCGCGGTCCGTCGTACTCGGGCTGGCGCCGTGGCATGGCCGCGTCCTGGTTCTGGACAGGGACGACGCCGGGGAGTCCACCGGGCACGGTTCGCCGCTGCCCGTCCTCGTCCACGGCGGTCCCGGGCGGGCCGGCGGCGGTGAGGAGCTCGGCGGCGTCCGCGGGGTTCTGCACCACATGCAGCGCACGGCCGTACAGGCTTCCCCGGACCGGCTCACCGCGATCACCGGACGCTGGACGACGGGTTCCGCACGCGTCGAGTCCGGCGTGCACCCCTTCCGGAAGTCGCTGGCGGAGCTGCGCGTGGGCGACACGATCGCCTCCGCGCCGCGGACGGTGTCGCTCGCGGACGTCGAGCACTTCGCCGAGTTCACCGGGGACACCTTCTACGCGCACACCGACGCCGCGGCCGCCGCGCGGAACCCGCTGTTCGGCGGCATCGTCGCCCACGGGTACCTCGTCGTGTCCCTGGCCGCCGGGCTCTTCGTCGACCCGGCGCCCGGACCGGTCCTGGCGAACTTCGGCGTCGACGGACTGCGCTTCCTCACCCCGGTCAAGCCCGGCGACGCGATCGACGTGGCGCTGACCGTCAAGCAGATCACCCCGCGCGGTGGCGCGGACTACGGCGAGGTCCGCTGGGACGCCGTCGTGACCAATCAGGACGGCCAGGCGGTCGCCACCTACGACGTGCTGACCCTCGTGGCCAAGACCTGGCCGGCGACGTCCGCGCCGGAGGCCTGACATGTCCGGACCGAGCCAGGACGCGGCCCCGGCCACCCGTGAGCGTGATGAGACCCCGGCCACCCTTGAGCGTGACGAGACCCCGGTCACCCTCGACCGTGACGAGACCCCGGTCACCTTCGAGCGTGACGGCGCCGTGGCCGTTCTCACCCTGAACCGCCCGGATCGCCGCAACGCGCTGGACGCCGGGATGAAGACGGCGCTGCGCCGGACACTCGAGGAGGCCGCGTCCGACGACGCCGTCCGCGCCGTACTGCTGACCGGCGCGGGCAGCGCCTTCTGCGTCGGTCAGGACCTCGCCGAGCACGCGGCCGCCCTCCGTGCTGACGCGGCGCACGCGTTCGACACGGTCGAGGAGGACTACGCGCCGATCGTCCGGCTCGTGGCCACGATGGGCAAGCCGGTGGTCGCGGCCGTCAACGGTACGTGCGTCGGCGCGGGGCTGGCCCTCGCGCTGGCCTGCGACCTGCGCCTTCTCGCCGAGGAGGCCGTCTTCGCGACGGCGTTCACCGGGATCGGGCTGACGTGCGACTCCGGGCTGTCCACGACGCTCACCCGGGCGGTCGGCGAGGCCCGGGCCAAGGAGCTCGTCCTGCTCGGCGAGTCCTTCACCGCTCAGCAGGCCGTCGCGTGGGGGATCGCGGGCCGCGTGCTCCCACGCGCGGACGTCGCTACGGCGGGCCGTGAGCTCCTGGCCCGGCTCGCGGCCGGGCCGACCGCCGCCTACGCCGCGTCCAAGCGGCTGATCGCGCAGTCCTGGGACGGCGACCTCGGGACGGTGTTCACGGCCGAGGCGCGCGCCCAGGCACGGCTGGGCCGGACCGCCGACCACGCCGGAGCGGTGGAGGCGTTCCTCGCCAAGCGCGAGCCCGTCTTCGAGGGGCGCTGAGCTCGCGCCTCTCCGGTACGGCGTTCGCCCCGGTCACCAGTGAGGTGACCGGGGCGAACGCGGGCTCCCGGACTGGGGCTCAGCCGTGGGAGACCCGCTGAGCGGAGGCGGCGCAGGCGAGATCGATGGCGGTCCACGCCATGGCGGTGGCGCCGTCCAGGACCGCTCTGTCGGCGGCCGGAGTGGCGCAGGCCGCGGTGAACTCGGGCTGATGGTTGACCGCGGGCAGGCAGTCCAGCCCCAGCATGGGGTGGATGCTGGGGACGGCATGGGAGACGTTGCCCATGTCCGTGGCCGCGCCGGCCGGGGCGCCGCCGGGCAGTACCGGGAAGACGCGCCCGAGCGCCTCGGCGTTGGCCCGGTAGAGCCGCAGCATCCCCGCGTCGGGCCGCAGATCGGCGTAGTCGGGAGCCAGGGGAGTGATCGTCAGCTCGCACCCGGTGGCCAGCGCTCCCGCGTCGAAGCAGCGCCGTACGCGTGGCTTGAGCTCGGCCAGGGCCTCCAGCGTGGCGGCCCGGACGATCCACCGCCCGTGGCTGGCGTCGGGGATCATGTTCGGCGCGGTGCCGGCCTGGGTGACGATGCCGTGGACGCGGTCACCGGCGCTCGTCTGCTGGCGTAGCAGCCCGATCGCCACCTGCGCGACGGTCATCGCGTCGGCCGCGTTGACGCCCAGCTCAGGGTACGCGCCGGCATGGGCGGGCTTCCCGCGGTAGGAGAGGTCGAACTGGGCGACGGCCGAGCCGGGCATCGCCTCCATCTCGACGGCGGCGGGATGGACCATCATCGCCGCGTCGAGCTCCGCGAACGCGCCGCGCTCCAGCATGAGGATCTTGCCGCCGCCGCCTTCTTCCGCCGGAGTGCCGAGGACGGTCACCGTCAGCCCGAGATCGTCGGCCAGCCCGGCCAGCCCCGCCGCGGCGCCGACCGCGGCGGCGGCGATGATGTTGTGCCCGCAGGCGTGCCCGATCTGGGGCAGGGCATCGTATTCGGCGCAGATCCCGATGTGCAGCGGACCCGTTCCCACGCTCGCCCGGACGGCGGTGGGCAGGTCGTAGCAGCCGTGCTGGACGTCGAAACCGGCGGCGCTCAGCGCGTCCGCCACCCACGCGCTGGCCCGCGTCTCCTCGAAGGCCGGCTCGGGGTGGGAGTGGATGCGATGGGACAGCTCGATCAGGCGGCTGCTCCAGGTGCCGACCGCGTCCGCCGCATGCCGCTTGGCGCCGGCCGTCACGCGGCTGGGGCGGTGTGGATCGAGACGGGGCGGGTGGCCGCGTCGTAGGCGGCCCGGGACCCGGTCGCCCCCATGCCGCTGTCACCGGCCGGCTCGTACAGACGCTCGGGCCCGCCGCCCTGCCACTGGTTGACCCACACGACTCCGGCGGGGATGTCGCGAGCCGCGGCCATGTGCGCCGGGTCATTGGTGTACACGGTGGCCGCGAGGCCGAAGCGCGTTCCGGCGGCCTTCTCCAGCCCCTCCTCGAAGGAGGAGACGACCATGACCGGGGCGAGCGGGCCGAAGGTCTCCTCGGTCATGACCAGCATGGAGTCGTCCACGCCGGTGAGCACGGTGGCGGGGTAGAAGAAGCCCTTGCCCTCGGGCACGGTCCCGCCGGTGCGGACGGTGGCGCCGCGTTCGACGGCGTCGGTGACGTGCCGGTCCACGATGTCGCGCTGACGCCGGTCGACCAGCGGGCCCAGCACCGTACTCTCGTCGTGCCCGTCTCCCAGGGTGTAACCGCCGGCCGCGTCGACGAGGGCGTCGACGAACGCCTCGGCGATGTCGTGGTGCACGTAGAGGCGTTCCATGGACGTACAGATCTGGCCCGAGTTGGCGAACGCGCCGAACGCGACCGCCGCGGCGGTCGCGGCCGGGTCGACTCCCGCGTCGACGACCACGGGGTCCTTGCCGCCGAGTTCGAGGATCGCCCGGTGCAGCAGGGCCCCGCTCTCCGCGCCGACCCGGCGTCCGGCCTCGACCGAGCCGGTGAAGTGGACGAGCCCGATCCGTTCCTCCGCGACCAGCGGCGCACCGGCCCGGGAGTCGCCGAGGACCAGGTTCACCACGCCGGCCGGCAGGTCCATCAGCTCCAGCAGCCGTACCGCCGACATCGGGGAGCGCTCGGACGGCTTGAACACGACGGTGTTGCCCGCCGCCAGCAGCGGGCCGAGCGCTCCCAGCGCCATGGGCACCGGGAAGTTCCACGGCACGATGACCGCCGTGGCGCCGAGCGGCTTGCGCAGGATCGTGGTGGTGCTCCCGCCCGGACCGGCGACGGTCTCCTCGAACGGATAGTCCAGGGCCTCGGCCACCGCCGCCTTGAATCCGTGCGCCGCGCCCCCGATGAAGGTCCGGCCGAGCGCGACGGGCTTGCCCATCTCCCGGCATTCGAGCTCCGCCAGCTCCTCGGCGTGCTCGGCGATCGTGTCCGCCCACCGGGACAGGCGCTCCACGCGTTCGGCGACCGGCAGCGCCGCCCAGGCCGGCTGCGCTTGGACGGCCGCGTCGACGGCCAGGCGGACGTCCTCCGGTGAGCCGGCGGGGGAGCGGCCGACGACCTCTTCGGTCGCCGGATCGATCACGTCGTGGAACGCGTCACCACGGGAGTCCTCCCATATGCCGCCGATCAGGTTCTGCAGGGTCTTCACGAAATGGTGCTCCTTGCCGAGTAAGTAGGGGCGGGCTCAGCCGAGGCGGTCGGCCATGAGCTCGCCGGCCATGATCGCCGCCAGGTTGGTGTTGGCCCGTGGGACGGAGGGGAAGATCGACGCGTCGACCACGCGCAGCCCGTCGACGCCGAGCACGCGGCACGACGGATCGACCACCGTGGCGGCGTCGCCGGCCGCGCCCATCCGGCAGGTGCTGGTGCCGTGCTGGGCGTCCACCGCGGTGGCCAGGAGGTGGTCGTCGAGTTCGCTGTCGTTGTCCAGCACCGCGAACAGGCGGCTGTTCCGGCCCTCGACCGAGCCGTCGAGGATCGAGGCGACCTCGGGACCGCGCGCCATCTCGACCAGGGCGCGGACCCCCTGGCGCAGCCGCTCCAGGTCGCGGGCGTCCGACAGCATCCGCTCCCGTACCTCGGGCTGGGCCTCGGGGTCGGCGGAGGTCAGCGTCAGTACGCCGCGCGAATGGTTCTGGTTCAGCCACACGCCGAAGCCGCCCGCCGGGAACCGGGTGTCGGCGGCCTCCATGGACAGCACGTTCTGGTTCAGCGAGACGAACATCATGTCGTGCGGCGGACTCCCGGGACCGCTGGTGTAACGGACACAGACATTGGTGTGGCGGTCGTCGGCCGTCTTGATGGCGGCCGACGCGGTCAGCGGCAGCTCGACGACGATCATCGGATGGTCCTGCATGCCGAGGCCGACCGGCAGGTCCCGCCGTACCGTGATTCCCAGCCGCCGCAGGTCGGCGGCCGGGCCGATCCCCGACCGCAGCAGGATCGCGGGGGAGTGGATGACGCCCGCGCTGAGCACGATCTCGTCCGCGTACTCGGTCGTCGCCGTCCCGTCCACGATCACCCGGACGCCGGCGGCGCGGTCGCCGGCGAAGACGACCCGGTCCACCAGGGCTCCGCCGCGTACGGTGAGGCCGGGCAGGGACCGGCCCGGTTCGAGGTAGCCGTCGTTGACCGTGACCCTGCGCCCGGCGCGCGAGTTGATCGGGTAAGGAGAGACCCCACTCGCCCCGGGCGCGTTCACGTCCGGCGCCCACGGGTGTCCGGCGGCCAGGGCGGCGGCCGACAGGGCGGAGTCCACCGCCCCCCACCGCTCCCGAGGCATCCGGAAGATCGGTGTCGGCCCGCCACGCCCGTGGTACGGCTCGTCTCCGAACTCCGCGTCGTCCTCCAGCTTCGCGAAGTAGGGCAGCACGTCCCGCCACGACCACCCGGCGCACCCCGCCGCGGCCCAGTCGTCGAAGTCCTCCATCGGCGGGCGGATCGCGATCTGCCCGTTGATCGACGAGCTGCCGCCCACCCCGCGCCCGCGCCAGTACGGCGCCTGCGCCTGCTTCTCGGTCCGGGAGGAGTTGACGCCCATCCAGACCAGACCCTCGGTGGCGCTGGGGTCCAGCAGCGCGCGGACGGGGTTCGGCGACCGCCACGCCTCATGCATCTGCGCCGACCGGTAGTCGGGCCCGGCCTCCAGAAGCAGGACGCGCTTGCCCCGCTCGGCGGAGCGGACGGCGAGTGCCGCGCCGGCCGAACCGGCTCCCACGACGATGATGTCCCAGCCCGTGCCTGTCACGGCGAACCTCCAGCATTCAGGCAGCGCGGCTCCAGTCATGCCCGAACCGCTGTTAGCCGGTAGACTGCCCCCCAGCGGAAAGTTCAGTCAATAGTGAAAGTTCATTTTTTTCTGAGCGATGGGAGTCCGGTGGTGTCCAGCCCCGTCGGCGACGATGGTCTCGGCGCTGTGAATCCCCTGATCGACGACTTCGGCCTGCACATCGGCCGGGCGATGGGCTGGCCGCCGATGGCCGGCCGGGCCGCGGGTGTCCTCATGCTCAGGGAGGCACCCATGACGATGGCGGAGCTGCAGGACGCGCTGAACGCGAGCAAGGGCTCGGTGTCGGAGACGACGCGCCTGCTGGTGGTCAGCGGAACCGTCCGGCGCTTCAAGGAGCCGGGTTCCCGGCAGTACGTCTACGAATGGCGCGACGACGCCTGGAGCGGCTGCCTGCAGCACCAGCTGGAGCAGACGACCGAGCTGCTGACCCTGGCCGAGAGCGCGCGGCGGCGCGCCGCCGACCTGCCCGAGCGGCAGGGCGCGCGCCTGCGGGAGATGCACGAGTACTACACCTTCATGGTGCGCAGCCTCGACGCGCTCCTGGAGGAGTACGAGGCCGCCCGGGACACGCGCGAGTCCGCCACGTAGCTCCGATCCTCAGCCCTCCCGCGCCCCCCAGTCCGCGCCCCGGCCACGGGCCTCGTCGAACACCAGCCAGGTGCGCGTGGCCCGGACGCCGGGGATGTCCTGGATGCGTTCCAGCACCACCTGCCTGAGCGCCGCATTGTCCGGAGTCCTGACCAGGGCCAAGACGTCGTAGTCGCCGCCGACCATCGCGAAGTGCTCGACGTACGGGATGCCCCGGAGCCTGGCCGACACCGTACGCCAGGAGTTCTGCTCGATGGTGACCGAGACGTACGCGCTGGTGCCCAGGCCCGCCTTGTGCGGGGCGAGTTCGGCCGTGAAGCCGGTGATCACCCCGTCGTCCATCAGCCGCGTGAGGCGGGCGTAGGCGTTGGCGCGGGAGATGTGGACGCGCTCGGCGAGCGTCCGCATCGACATCCGGCCATCGCGCAGCAGCTCAGCGATGATCGCGCGGTCCACTCCGTCTAGCTTGCTGGCCGAATGTCCCGGCCAGCCCCCCTCAACGCCCTCGTCGGCTGACATTTGGCCCTCCCCGCGTCCTCATTAAATCCATTTGTCGCTCATCATGCCCGATGTCTTGAACAGATGGTCCTGGAGGCCGACGCTTTCCTTGTCAAACGTCCAGAGAAAGTGAGCGTCGCGATGTCTCTGCGGACGAGCCGCCACGCGGTCGACGGCCTTCTCCCCTCGCCAGAGCCGGTGCGCTTCATCGCCGAGGACGGCACGGCCGTGCCGGCGCCCGCCGGTTATCCGGCTCCCGCGGACGAGCAGCTGCTGGAGGCGTACCGCCGGATGGTCCTGGGCCGCCGCTTCGACCGCCAGGCCACCGCGCTGACCAAGCAGGGCCGGCTCGCCGTCTACCCGTCCAGCCGCGGGCAGGAGGCCTGCCAGATCGCCGGCGTGCTCGCGCTGCGCGAGGACGACTGGCTGTTCCCCACCTACCGCGACTGCGTGGCCCTGGTCTCCCGCGGCATGGATCCCGTCGAGGTGCTCACCCTGCTGCGGGGCGGCTGGCACTGCGGGTACGACCCCGCCGCCACGCGGGTCGCCCCGCAGTGCACGCCGCTGGCCACCCAGACCGTGCACGCGGTCGGCATGGCCGAGGCCCTGCGACGCAAGGGCGAGGACGGCGTCGTCATGGCCTTCATCGGCGACGGCGGCACCAGCGAGGGCGACTTCCACGAGGCACTCAACTACGCCGCGGTCCTACGCGCCCCCGTCGTGTTCTTCGTGCAGAACAACAAGTACGCGATCTCGGTACCCCTGGCCCGGCAGACCGCGGCTCCCGCTCTCGCGTACAAGGGGATCGGCTACGGCATCCCATCCGAGCAGGTGGACGGCAACGACCTCGTCGCGGTGCTGTCCGTCCTGACCGAGGCCGTAGGGCGGGCGCGGACCGGCGGCGGCCCCTTCCTGGTGGAGGCGCACACCTACCGCATGGACGCCCACACCAACGCCGACGACGCCACCCGGTACCGGGCGACGGAAGAAGTCGAGCGCTGGGAGTCGGCCGATCCCCTCGCCCGCCTGGAGACCTATCTGCGCGGCCGCGGCCTCCTGGACGCCGAGGCCGTCGCCGCGGCGCACGCGGCCGCCGAGGAGTACGCCGCCCGCCTGCGCGAGGAGATGAACGCCGACCCGGAGACGGACCCGTTCGAGCTGTTCGACCACGTCTTCGCCGAGCCCACACCCCAGCTGCGCGAGCAGCGGGCACTGCTGGCGGCCGAGCTGACCGCCCAGGAGGACTGACATGACCACGATGACGATGGCGCAGGCGCTGAACACCGCGCTTCGGGACGCGCTGCGCGAAGACGAGCGGGTGCTCGTCTTCGGCGAGGACGTGGGCCCGCTGGGCGGCGTCTTCCGCGTCACCGACGGGCTGACCAAGGAGTTCGGCGAGGATCGGTGCTTCGACACCCCGCTGGCCGAGGCGGGGATCGTGGGCCTCGCCGTGGGCATGGCCATGGGCGGGTTCCGCCCGGCGGTCGAGATGCAGTTCGACGCCTTCGCCTACCCCGCCTTCGAACAGATCGCCTCCCACGTGGCCAAGCTGCGCAACCGCACGCGCGGGCGGCTGTCGCTGCCGATGGTGATCCGGATTCCGTACGCGGGCGGCATCGGCGGTGTCGAGCACCACTGCGACTCCAGCGAGGCCTACTACGCCCACACCCCGGGGCTGAAGGTCGTGACCCCCGCGACCCCGGACGACGCGTACTGGTTGCTGCGTGACGCCATCGCCGACCCCGACCCGGTGATCTTCATGGAGCCCAAGCGGCTGTACTGGTCCAAGGGCGAGATCACACCCGCCGACCGGCGGGCCGGGGGGTTCGGACAGGCGGTGGTGCGGCGCGCGGGACGCGACGCGACGCTGGTCGCCTATGGGCCGAGCGTTCCCGTGGCCCTCCAGGCCGCCGAGGCCGCTGCCCAGGACGGCATCTCCCTGGAGGTGGTGGACCTGCGGACGATCGTCCCGTTCGACGACGAGACCGTCGTGGCCTCGGTACGTAAGACGGGCCGCTGCGTGGTGGTCCAGGAAGCGCAGGGGTTCGCCGGGGTGGGCGCGGAGATCGCGGCCCGCGTACAGGAACGCTGCTTCCACTCCCTGGCCGCGCCCGTGCTCCGCGTGGCGGGATTCGACATCCCGTACCCGCCTCCCATACTCGAGCACGCGCATCTGCCCGACGTCGACCGGATCCTGGACACGGTCGACCGGCTCCAGTTCGGTGACGAGCCCGACCTCCTCCACCTGGCACGGGAGGCGTCATGACGACCACTGCCGCGCGGCAGGTGTTCCGCCTGCCCGACCTCGGCGAGGGCCTGACGGAAGCCGAGATCGTCGTCTGGAAGGTCGCCGTCGGCGACACGGTCGAGATCGACGAGATCGTGGTGGAGGTCGAGACCGCCAAGGCGGCCGTGGAGGTGCCGGTCCCCTTCGCCGGGACCGTCCTGAGGCTCCACGCGCAGGCGGGTACCGTCCTGACGGTGGGCGAACCGCTCATCGAGGTCGGCCCCGCCGTCGACCAGGACACGGACCCTGCGGCAGCCCGCTACCGCGAGGAGGAACAGGCCGGCTCAGGCAACATCCTGATCGGGTACGGCACCGGCCGCACGTCCGGCACGCGGCGGCGCCGGGGCGGCTCCCGGCGCACCGACCAGCAGACCCCCGAAGCCGCACCGGAAGCGTCCGCCTCCCTCCTCGCGGCCGAACCCGGGCTCGCACCGGAGCGCGCGTCGCAGCACGTACTGGAACAGGCGCAGCACGTACCGGAACAGGCGCCGCACGTACCGGGACAGGCGCCGCGCGTGGTCTCTCCGCTCGTCCGCCGGATCGCCCGCGAGCGCGGACTGGATCTCGCCGCCATCACCCCCACCGGACCTCGCGGTGTGATCCTGCGCCGCGACGTCGAGCAGGCCATCGCCGACATCGGCAAGGCGCCAGAGAACCCCGTGGTGCCGCCCGCGTCTCCGCTCGGCCCGGCCGGGACGGCGTTGACGGCGGAGCGCATACCCCTGCGCGGGCTGCGCCGGGTGGTGGCCGACAAGCTGACCCGCAGCCGCAGCGAGATTCCCGATGCCACCACCTGGGTGGACGTCGACGCCACCGGCCTGCTGGCGGTGAAGGACGCGCTGCGACAGGACCGCCCGGAGCTCGGCATCGGCCTGCTCGCGCTCCTGGCCCGGATCTGCGTGGCCGGCCTGCGGCGCTTCCCCGAGCTGAACTCCTCGGTCGACACCGCCCGCGCTGAGATCGTCCGGCACGGTCACATCCACCTTGGCTTCGCCGCGCAGACCGATCGCGGCCTCGTCGTGCCGGTGGTCCGGGACGCGCACCTGATGACGACCGCGGAACTCGCCGCGGAGCTGACCCGCCTCACCGGCCTCGCCCGCTCAGGCGGACTGCCTCCCACGGCGCTGACCGGGGGTACGTTCACGCTCAACAACTACGGAGTCTTCGGCGTGGACGGATCCACCCCGATCATCAACCATCCCGAGGCCGCGCTCCTCGGCGTCGGCCGCATCATCGACCGGCCCTGGGTGACCGGCGGCGCGGTCGTGCCCCGCAAGGTCACCCAGCTGTCACTGACCTTCGACCACCGCGTCTGCGACGGCGGCGCCGCCGGCGGCTTCCTGCGCTACGTGGCCGACTGTGTGGAGAACCCCGCGATCCTGCTCGCCCACGTGTAACGACCGGCACAGACTCGCTCACGTAACGACCGGCAAGGACTCGCCCACGTGTAACGACCGGCAAGGACTCGCCCACGTATGGCGACCGGCACAGACTCGCCCGCCCGAGCGAGCATCTGACCGGACCTCAACCAGCCCGTCCTAGCCTGTCCGGCCGCCGCCGCCGCGGGCCGGACGGGTGGACGGCCGTGGCCCCGTACGGTCGAGCACCCGCTGGAGGATGGCGGCGAGCCGGCTCAGCTCCTCCGGCTCGCAGCCGGCGAACGGGCTCTGCTCAAGCGTCACACGCATGACGCGCTCGCGGGCGCGCCGGCCCTCCTCGGTCAGCACGACCACCCGCGAACGCCGGTCGTTGGCGTCCACGTCACGCGCGACGTACCCGCGCTCGACCAGCTGGTTGACGAGGAAGCTGAGATTGGGCGCGTTGCAGAACAGCCGGTCGGCCAGCGCTTTCATCGAGGGCGCGGGCTCCCCGGGGTCGATGGCCCACAAGGCGTGCGCCGTCGCGAGCGTGAGCCTGAGCTCCTCAAGTGCCTTGGTGATGCGATCGCTGGTCAGCAGGGAGATCTCGTGGCTGGCCCGCACCACCAGCTCGAGCGGCTGATCCGTCATGCCCCGAGCTTAGCAGTTTGCTTCGAGGCTCGAAGCTGTTACCTTGTCATTGATTCGAGACTCGAAGTAAATGGCGACGCCGAGTACCAAAACGCTGAGGAAAAAGGGCACACCTATGTACAGATTCACCGGCATCACCGCGCTGGTCACCGGCGCCTCGAAGGGCCTCGGCGTGGCGTACGCCCATGAACTGGCGCGACGAGGGGCTGATCTCGTGCTCGTGGCCCGCTCCGGCGACGCGCTGCGCCGGGTCGCCGACGAGATCCATCAGGAGCGCCAGGTCGACGTCAAGGCCGAAGTGGCCGATCTCGCCGATCCCGACGGGGTGGCGCGCCTGATCGCGGAACTCGACCGGCGGGGCCGCACCGTCGATCTTCTGGTCAACAACGCGGGCGCGGGCGCCGTCGGCCCGTTCCTCAGCTCCTCACTGCGCCGGAACGTCGACTCCGTCGAACTGAACGTCACCGCCCTGATGAGCCTGACCCATGTGCTCGGCAACCGCATGGCCGAGCGGGGGCACGGCGGAATCATCAACGTGGCGTCCACGGCCGCCTTCCAGCCGATGCCGTACCAGGCCAGTTATGCGGCGACGAAAGCGTTCGTGCTGTCGTTCACCGAGGCGCTGGCCGAGGAGCTGCGCGGCACCGGAGTGCGGGTCATGGCGGCCCACCCCGGAGCCACCGCCACCGGGTTCTTCGATGGCACCTCCGCCACCATGAACCCGGCCTTCACCGACGCGCCGGAGGATGTCGCGGTCAAGACCCTCGACGCCTTCGCCAAAGGCGCCGTCAACTCCTACCCCGGCCGGGCGATCAACAGGCCCGCGACCTGGTTCCCCCGCGCGTTGCCCCGCACCACGGTCGCGCGGTTGACCGGGCGCGTGAACCGGGCCATAGGGTTGCACCGCGCCCAGGATCTCGACGTCTCGTCGTGATCGCGTGCCCTGGCGCGCGGGCGGTTCGGCCTCACGCGCTGAGCACGCTGAGCACATTGAGCACGTGGGCTGGTCAACGAGAGCGACCACGAGGCCGGCGGGGAGCTGACGCTCGGCCCCTGGGACGTGCGGATCCTCGTGGAGCGCTGACGCCGCGGGGGGCGCCCGCCGAGTGGTGCTCGGCGGACGCCCCCCGTGGTCGCTCAGGTCAGCACACGATGAAGATGCTCTGCCAGCCGACCGGTGTCCGCTGCTCCGCGTTCCGGTTGGAGGCCAGCTCGAAATGCATCACGCCCTGCGCGTTGGGCTGGTTGTACATGCGCCCGGACTGGCCGTCGCCGTACCACTTGTAGGACCCGTGGAAGGGGATGTTGGACATCCCGCACGCGTCGAGGACGACGGACCTGCCGGTGAAGCCCCGGCCTTCGTAGGCGACGTACTGCGAGGCGTAGGCGGCACTGGCGGTGAGGGCGATGATTCCGGCGGTCAGGGCGGGTACGAGGAGAATTCTCTTCACACTGCTCCTTGGTGCAAGTTTCCGCTGGGCGAGCGTGGCTCGCCGTAGGACGCCCTCCATCATGTACGGAAAGTAGTCGATGCGACACTTACTGTGACGACAGGCTGTGCTCGCCTCAGCCGTCCGTGCCGGACCGAATCACCGATCCGCGTTTCAGCGCAGGCAAGTTTCAGCGCAGGCAAGTTTCAGCGCAGGTAAGAGGCGCCGTTGAGGTCGAGCACCGTGCCGCTGACGAACTCCGCCTCGGCCGAGGCGAGATAGCGCACCGCCGCCGCGACCTCCTGCGGCTGGGCGATCCGGCCGAAGGGACTCTGTGCCTCGACGCCGGCCCGGTTCTCCTCGGTCAGGATGGCGGCCGCCATGTCGGTCTCGACGAAACCCGGCGCCACTGAGGAGACGGCGATGCGGTGCGGAGCGAGCGCGATGGCCAGCGACTGACCCATCGCGGTCAGGCCGGCCTTGGCGGCGGCGTATCCCGGAGCCTCAGGCTCGCCCCGGTAGGCACCGCGGGAGGCGACGTTGACGATGCGTCCGCCGCGGCCGCGCTCCACCATGTGCCGGGCCACGCACCAGGAGACGTTCGCGGCGCCGAGCAGGTCCACGTCGACGGTCCGGCGCCAGATGCGTTGCCAGGAGGCGTAGTCCACGGTCAGCGGATCGTGGAAGAGGTAGACGGCGGCGTTGTTCACGAGCACGTCGATGCCGTCGAGGGCGTCGATCGCCGCCGAGACGAACGCGGCGACGGCCTCCGGATCCGCTATGTCTCCCTGGACGACGGCGTGGCCATCGCCGTCGAGCGCCGATCTGACCTCCTCCGCCTCGCGGGGGGAGTCCCGGTGGTGGATCGCGACCCGGTCGCCGCCGGCGGCGAAGATCTTGGCGATCTCGCGGCCGATCCCACGCGACGATCCGGTTACGAGCACACCTCGGCTGTCCACGATCGACCTCTTTCCCGACAGGCTTGCGGCGGTACGCCGTCGGGACACGCTAATGCATGGTGCCGGACAACCAAGCCGCAGGGTGGATCGAAGCGGTGCGCTCCTCTCCGTGCTCCTCTGGCCCGATGTAAAGATCATCTTTGTTGGGCTTCCCCGAGAGGTAGCACGTCTCCGGTGTGCCCGGCGACTCGAAATCCGGAGCGCTCCCACGGCGTCATGGCCTCTCAACGACTTTCGGCTGGATCGGCGCGTATCTCCGTCTCCAGGAAGTTCGAGATCTCGTACGCGACGACGTCGGGGGTCTCGAGACCGCACAGGTGGCCGAGCTCGCTCAGCAGGACCGCGCGGCCTCCAGGGATGCGCCGCACGTCGTCAAGCTGCTTGGTTTGATCGACGACGACGTCCTTTCCGCCGAGTATGTAGCAGGTCGGTATGCGAATCTCGGACAACTCGTCGGCCTGGCTTGTCAGCGCACCGCCGGCCAGCCAGCCGTGCCACATCTGTTCGGTGACGGTCAGCATGCTGCTCGTCAGAGTCGAGGTCTTCGACGGGTCCAGGGAGATTGCCGCCACTGCTCGCGTGAGGGCCTCGACATTGCCGTAGACGGCATCGAAGCCGGCGATCACCGCGTCCCCGGCGGTCGTCCCCGCGGCGTTCCACGGCACGACACCGACCAGCGCCCGCACCTCGTCTGGGTGATCAAGGGCGATACGCACCGCGATCGCACCGCCGAGGGAGTAGCCGACCAGGCAGTAAGCGTCCGCGCCCGCGTCGTTGATCGCGTCGTGCAGGGTCGCGGCCAGCGTGGACAGTCTCCCGTCCGCCGGCGCGCGTACGGATCGGCCATGTCCGGGCAGGTCGAAGATCAGGACACGGAATCCGCTGAGGTGTCGCGCGATTCCGGTCATGGAGTCAGCCGAGGCGCCGAATCCCGGCAACATGACAAGTGTCAAAGGGCCCTGGCCGTGTTCTTCCCAGTAAATGTCTGAACTGGTGTGTGGCATCGCGATCTCCCTGGTCTCGGCGAAGTTGTCGGGCATACACGTACGGCTTGAGCACATCGGCCAGATCCACCCGCACCACAGGCCGGTCCCGCTGCGCCGGCAGCAGCGGGTCCCGTCAGGGGCGCATCATCTCGCTCAGTGCGCCTGGGTGGTGTGGCTCGCGGTGAAGGCCAGAAGAAGCGCGGCGGTCCGCGGCGGATCCTCCATGATGGGCGAGTGCCCGACACCGGGCAGCAACTCGACTTTCGCGCCCGGGACGGCGCGGTATTCGGCGGCGGAGGAGGATCGCCATCTGCGGTCTTCCTCGCCGAAGATCACAAGCAGCGGCTTGCCGAGGGGAATCAGCCGATCGGGGAGCGCGCGCTGATTCACATAGTCGTCGCCGGTCTGCGTTGTCGCGATGAGGGCGTGGTAGGTCATGCCGCGCGCGTCGTCCACGACCGCCTGCGGGACCTGATAGCCGCGGCGGCTGAAGGCGGTGCTCGCGGCGTTGCGGATCAGGCTGTCGGTCCGAAGCCGCCACAGCAGTTGCCCGATGACGGGGGTGTACAAGAGCTCGCCGACGCCGCCGCTTGAGACGGCCGCGGCCAAACGGGGCGCGGTGTCGATGAGCACGAGCGAGGTCACCAGGTCGGGGCGTTGCTCGGCGAGAGCGGTGGCGACCGCGCCACCGGTGGAATGGCCGACCACTGTGGCGTGCTTGACTCCGAGCCGGTCCATTGCCTCACCGACCCGGCGTCCCTGCTCCGGCATTCCGTAGCCGTCGCCGGCCGGTTTGGCCGACCGGCCGTGCCCGAGCAGGTCGATCCGGATGACGCGATGGGACTTGGTCAGCAGCGGAACGAGAGCGTCCCACGAGCGGGTCGACGCGGCGAGCCCGTGGATCAGTACGAGTGCCGGGGCATCGGGCGGGCCGTCCTGGCGCACGTAGATGTTCCCGCCGTCGAGGGGCAGGGTCGGATTCCCACTGGCCTCGGCGCTCTGCCGTGCCACCACCTCCGCGTTCACGAGAAGCGATCCGACGACGACGACAAGGACGGCCGAGGCGATCAAGAGGCGCCGCCGGCGCCGTACCGTGCTGCTCACACCAGCCTGCCGGTGCGGAAACCGCAGGTCGGTGTCGTCGAAACAGCGGGGTCATCGAGCCCCGGGGAAATAATCATGGGCCTACTGTCGCCGCCGGTGCGCGCCGGCATCTTGGACAAATGTTCCGCTCAGTCGGCTCGCCTAGGCGAATCATCCGCGAATGCGGCCAGTGGTCATAGGCGATCGCGCCGCCGCGCGGGCGATGTTGACCGGGATCCGCCCGAAGATCAGCCCGTGGAACGGCGAGATCGCCCACCAGTACAGGTGGCCGAGCAGCCCGCGCGGATGGAAGATCGCCCGCTGGGTGTAGAACGTGCGGCCGTGCGCCACGTCGACGCCCATCTCCAGCCAGGCGAGGCCGGGCAGCCGCATCTCGGCGCGCAGGCGCAGCAGCCGGCCCGGCAGCAACTCCTCCACCCGCCAGAAGTCGACCGAGTCGCCCACGCGCAGCCGGTCGGGGTCGCGCCGTCCGCGTCGCAGCCCCACGCCGCCGGCGAGCCGGTCGAGCAGGCCCCGCAGGCGCCACGCGACAGGCAGGGAGTACCAGCCGTTCTCGCCGCCGATGGCCTCGATGACCCGCCACAGTGCCTCGGGACTCGCGTCCACCGGGCTACTGCGGCGGTCGATGTAAAGGGTGCCGCCGGCCCAGCCGGGGTCGGTCGGCAGCGGATCGCTTGGCGCACCCGGTGTGGACGCCGAGGACCAGCGGGTGGCTACGTCGGCTTCCTTGATCTTCATGAGCGCCATGGAGACGGCTTGGCGGAACCCGATCAGCCCGTCGTCCGGGTCGGGCACGTAACGGGCGATGTCGTGCTCGTGGCAGACGGCCGCGTTCCGTACCGACTCGACCAGCGGCCGGGCGATGCCCGCGGGCACCGGAGTGACCAGGCCGACCCAGTGGCTGGACAGCTTGGGGGTGAGCACCGGGACCGGGATGATCACCCGAGGGGGCAGGCCGGCCACGGACGCGTAGCCGTGCATCATGCCGGCATAGCTCAGCACGTCGGGGCCGCCTATGTCGAAACCCCTGTTCACGGTGCCGGGGACCGTCGCCCAGGCCACGAGGTAGCGCAGCACGTCGGATACGGCGATGGGCTGCGTGGGGCTGCGTACCCAGCGCGGCGTCGTCATGACCGGCAGCCGTTCGGTGAGATGGCGCAGCATCTCGAACGACGCGGAACCGGCACCGATGATCACAGCGGCGCGCAGCACCACCGCGGGTACACCCGCCCGCAGGAAGATCTCGCCCACCTCGGTACGCGAGCGCATGTGCGGGGAGAGCTTCCCGTGAGCGGTGGGATCGGCGGTGAGGTCACCGGTGAGCCCGCCGAGGTAGACGATCCGCCGCACTCCCGCCCGCTCGGCCGCCGCCGCGAACGTGCGCGCGGCCAGGCGATCCCGGTCGACGAACCGGTCGGCGGTGCCCATGGCGTGGATCAGGTAATAGGCGATCTCGACCCCTCGCAGAGCCTGGAACGTTCGCTCGGGGTCGGTGGCGTCCGCCTCGACGACCTCGACCCGCCCGGCCCAGGGCAGGTCGCGCAGCTTCGCCGCCGACCGGACCATGCACCGGACGTCGTGACCAGCGACCAGCAACTCGGGAACCAGCCGTCCCCCGATGTAACCGGTCGCCCCTGTGACCAGGCAGCGCGCCATCGACGTCCCCTCGCCGTCCGCGGCCCCTCTGACCTCTTCGTTCCCTGCTGCTCCCTCCTCATACCTGCCACACCGCCCTCCGCCCTCAGCGGGGTGATGCCGTCGAGCGCTAACTTTGCGGCCTTTGCCGAATGGAGGCGGTCAGGTGCCGCACGTACCAGTCGAGCCGGTCGCCGTCCTCGTCGCGGCTCCGCTTGACGTAGGTGAAGCCTGATCTCCTGGCCACTGCCGCAGAGGGGGTATTGTCCGGGTCCACCCTGATGATCGCCTGGTTCGCGCCGACGGCCGCCGCGTGCAGGCAAGCCAGCCGCACCGCGCGGGTGGCGAGGCCGCGGCCGCGCCAGGCGGGATAGAGCCCGTAGGCGAGATTGACCTGCCCGGGGACCAGATACGGCTGGTCGAACTGCACATCGATCGTCCCCGCGAGGATCCCCTCCGTACGCACGCCGAACGTGTGCACGGGCCCGCCGGTCGCCCAGTGTTCCAGGGTCCGGCGTACGTGCGCCTCGACCGCGGCCCGGGTTCCCGGTCCTCCGTTGAGCCAGCGCACCAGCTGGTCGTCTTCTCCGGCCAGGTGGGCGTCGACGTCATTCAGGCCCAGGGGGGAGAGGGTGACCGTGCCGTCGGACAATCTCAATATCTCGGGCATCTGGCGAGTCTCTGCCGGAGCACAGGGGGGACGCCAGCTAATTATGCCGGTCCGCCGGACGGAGCGGTCGAGCCCCGGATGATCAGTTCGGTGGCGAGTTCCACGTGGTGGGAGTCGATCTTCTCGCCGGCCGCCAGGCGCAGCGCCGTACGCAGGGCGACGCCGCCCATCTCGCGCAGCGGCTGGCGGACGGTGGTCAGCGGTGGCGAGGCCATCCGGGCGAGCTGGGTGTCATCGAAGCCCACGATGCTGAGGTCCTCCGGGATGCGCAGGCCCCGCGCCCGGGCGGCCTCCATGACCCCGAGGGCCATCTCGTCGCACCCCGCGAAGATCGCCGTCGGAGCGTGGGCCAGGTCCAGCAGAGCGGCGCCGGTGATGACGCCGTCGCGGTAGCGGAAAAGCCCGCTCTGTACGTAGCCGGGGAGCACGGGCACCGCCTCGGCCTCCATGGCGGCGCGGTAGCCGTGCAGCCGGGCCTGGTTGCAGGCCGCGACCGCCGGACCGCCGACGTAGGCGATGCGCCGGTGCCCGAGGGAGAGCAGGTGCTGGGTCGCGGCGAGGCCACCGGCGAAGTTGGTGGAGCCGATGCTGGTCACGCGGGCACGCGGCAGATTCAGCGGGTCGATCAGAACCAGCGGCAGGCGTGCCCGGGACAGGGCGGCCAGCTGCGCGGAGGTCAGTTCGCTGGTCACGGCGATCAGGGCCCGCCGCCCGGCGGAGATCAGGTCGCGGGCCCACGCGGCGGTACGGTCCTGACCTCTCCGGACGCTGATGACGACCCCGACGTCCACCGCGGCCCCGGCGTCGACCGCGCCTTGGATGATCTCGGTGGAGTACGCGGTGAAATCCGTGTCGAACTGCACCTCGATCGTGGCGACCCCGGTGGCCTCGACGCGACGCGGCGCCGGGGCGACGTAGTCGTGCTGCTGCAGCAGGGCCTGCACCAGGGAGCGGGTCGCGGGCGCGACGTCGCTGCGCCCGTTGAGCACCTTGGAGACGGTCGCGACGGACACGCCGGCCGAGGCCGCCACGGTGGCCAGCGTGGCCCGCCTAGGACTGACCGGCATCTCTGCCCTCCTGTTTCCCTGCCGCGGGGTCCACATCCACGTCCACATCCACAGGCGTGACGAGCCGCCGCCCGCGGCCGACGACCCGCAGCGGACCGGTCAGCCGGACGACGCCGCGGCACGGCAGGTCGGCGGCGGAGGTGCCGACGAGCACCTCGACGTCCCCGGGCTCGACGATCCGCCGTAGGTCACGGCCGGTGAAGGCGGTCCGGTCAGCGTGTACGTGAAAGCGCACGCACGTACTCGTCCCGGGCTCCAACCGGACCCGCGCGAACCCGGCCAGCTGCCGCACCGGCCGGGTCACCTGGGCGAGCACGTCGTGCAGATACAGCTGGACGACCTCCTCGCCCGCCCGGCCACCGGTGTTGCGGACGCGGACCGACACCGTGAACTCGCCGTCCGTGGGCACCTCGGCGTCGCTGATGAGCAGGTCGTCGACCTCGAAGGAGGTGTAGGAGGTGCCGTAGCCGAAGGGGAACAGCGGAGTGGGATCGAGGTTGCTGATGCCGTGGCTGTTGACGCCCAGCGGCGGCTGCAGGTAGGTGCCCGGCTGCCCGCCCGGCCGGCGGGGGATCTGGACGGGCAGCCGGCCGCCGGGCTGGATCCGGCCGGACAGCACGCCGGCGATCGCCGCCGCGCCCTCCTCACCGGGCATGAACGCCTGGACGAGCGCGGCGGCCCCGGCGTGCACCTCGCCCAGCGCGTACGGGCGGCCCGAGACGACGACCACGACGACCGGCGTCCCCGTGGCGGCGAGCTCGGCCAGCAGATCCTCCTGCACCCCGGGCAGCCGGAGGTCCTCGGCGTCGCAGCCCTCGCCCGAGGTCCCCTGCCCGAACAGGCCCGCGAGGTCGCCCACGACGGCCACGCACAGGTCCGCCTCGCGGGCCGCGGCCGTCGCGACGGCGAAGCCCGAGCGGTCCTCGCCCCGCACGTCGCAGCCGCGTTCGTGGACGATCTCGGTGTCCGGCAGCTCGCTCCGCAGGGCGTCCAGGACGCTGGGCGCCTCGAGGCCGAGCCCGAGACCAGGGTGGCGGGGCAGGACGTGGTTGGGGAAGGCGTAGCAGCCCATGAAGGCGCGCGGCTCGGCCGCGGCGGGCCCGACGACCGCGACGCGGCGCAGCTCCGCCGCGCGCAGGGGCAGCGCGGTGCCGCCGTCGAGCAGGACGACGGACCGCTCGGCCATCTCGCGGGCCAGCGCCCGGTTGGCCGGCGAGTCCAGGTCCACAGTGGCCGCCGCGGACACTGAGCCCTCGGGCGTCCAGTCCTGGTCGAGCAGCCCCAGCTGGATCTTCTGGGTGAGCAGGCGGCGCGCGGCCCGCTCGACCAGGGCTTCGGGCAGCTCGCCGCGGCGTACCCGCTCGACCAGGTGCGGGCCGAAGCCGAGGGTGTCGGGCAGTTCGACGTCGATGCCCGCGGTGAGCGCCAGGACGCCGGCCTCATCGGTGTCTGCGGCGACCTCGTGCATGGTCGCCAGAAACGGCACGGCCCAGTAGTCCGAGACGACCGTACCGGTGAATCCCCACTCCTCGCGCAGCAGATCGGTCAGCAGCCAGGAGTCGGCCGCGGCCGGGACGCCGTCCACGTCGGAGTAAGAGTTCATCACCGAGCGCGCGCCGCCCTCGACGATGGCCGTCTCGAAGGGCGGCAGGATCATGTCCATCAGTTCGCGGCGGCCCATCGGGACGGGACCGTGGTTGCGGGCCGCCCGCGAGGCGGAGTAGCCGGCGAAGTGCTTGAGGGTGGCGATGATCCCGGCGCTCTCCAGGCCGCGGACATAGGCGGCGCCGAGCATCGAGACGAGGTAGGGATCCTCGCCCATCGTCTCCTCGACCCTGCCCCAGCGGTAGTCGCGCACGACGTCCAGCACGGGGGACAGGCCCTGGTGCGCGCCCACGGCCCGCATGTCCCGCCCGATGGCGGCGGCCATCCGCTCCACGAGGCCGGGGTCGAAGGTCGCGCCCCACGCGATGGCCGCGGGGTAGACGGTCGCGCCGTACGTCGTGAACCCGGTGAGGCACTCCTCGTGGACGAGCGCCGGAATGCCGAGCCGGGACCGTTCGACGACCGTGCGCTGCAGGCGGACCACCTCCGCCGCGCCCTCGGCCGCGGTGACCGGTCCGCTGCCGAAGACGCGGGTCAGGTGCCCGAGCCCGTGGCGGCTCGCCTCCTCCACCGGGATGGTCCCGGACGCGGCGAACACGTCCTGCATCGGCGCCACATTGAGGGTCACGTCCGGGTCCGGGTCCGGGTCGGGCTGGTCGGTGGGCTGCATGTCGTTGCCCACCCACCGGCTGCCGAGCTGGCCGACCTTCTCCTCCAGGGTCATCTCGGCAAGAAGGGCGTCGACCCGTTCGGCCACGGGGAGCGTCTGGTCCTGCCACGGGCGGAGAACCCGCTCCGCCGCGAGGGGCCGATCTACAGCCGTCATCTGCTGCTCTCCTTCGTGCCGCAATGTTTCGCAATGTTTCGGCGCCGTCAAGTGATCGTACGGGCAGCGATTGCCGGGGCGTTCCTGGGTCTTGACACGTCAACAGCCGAAATCTAGATTGACGGCCGCGCGGTCATTTCGCAAATGTTTCGTGAACCTACTTAAACAGGCGGCTTGGGGAGAGGCATCGGGGTGCTGCTCCGCGACCGCCGGCCACCGCATCCGATGATCAACGAGCCGCGGCCCGCCCCCGGCATTCGAGTACGGAGATCAGCGTGGAGTCCAGTGCAACCTCTCGCCGCACCTTCCTCAGCCTCTCGATGGGCCTGCCCCTAGGCGCCGCGCTCGCCGCCTGCGGCAGCTCCGGCCCCACCAAACCCGGTAGCGGGGGTGGTGGCGGCACCAAGGCCACCTACTGGTACCTGTCCACGCAGCCGCAGGAAGGCATCCGCACCGCCGCCATGGAGCGGTTCAACAAGGCCAACCCCAACGGTCAGATCGCCGGGACGACCTTCCAGAACGACGCCTTCAAGACGAAGATCAAGACGGCGATCGGGGCCGGCCAGGCGCCCACCATCATCTGGGGCTGGGGCGGCGGCTCGCTGCGCAGCTACGTACAGGCCGGCCAGGTCGAGGACCTCACCTCGTGGTTCGGGCAGAACGCCGCGGTCAAGGACCGGCTGTTCCCGTCCTCGTTCGGGGCCGCGACCGTGGACGGCAAGATCTACGCGATGCCGTGCGAGACCGTGCAGCCGATCGTCCTGTACTACAACAAGAAGCTCTTCGAGCAGATCGGGGCCCAGCCGCCGCAGTCCTGGGGCGACATCATGGACCTGGTGCCCAAGTTCAACGCCAAGGGCATCGCGCCGTTCTCCCTCGGCGGGCAGTCTCGCTGGACGAACATGATGTGGCTGGAGTTCCTGTTCGACCGTATCGGCGGCTCTGAGGTGTTCCAGGCGGTGTTCGACGGTCAGAAGGACGCCTGGTCCAACCCGGCCGCCATCGACGCCCTGACCAAGATGCAGGACCTGATCAAGGCCAAGGGGTTCATCAAGGGCTTCTCCTCGATCACCGCGGACTCCAACGCCGACCAGGCGCTGCTGTACACCGGCAAGGCCGCGATGATGCTCCACGGCGGCTGGACGTACGGGAGCATGTCCACCGACGGCGGCGACTTCGTCTCCGGTGGCAGCCTCGGCTACATGAACTTCCCGCCGGTCGACGGCGGTAAGGGCGACCCCAGCGACACGGTCGGCAACCCCGGCCAGTACATGTCGATCTCGTCCAAGGCGAGCCCGGAGCAGAAGGAGATCGCCAAGAAGTTCTTCGCCTCGTTGCTCTCGGACGAGGAGGTCAAGGGGTGGGTCGGGGCCGGCTCGGTGCCGATCGTCAAGGGCGCTGACAGCGCGTTCGCCTCCTCCAAGGACGCGGAGTGGCTGAAGTTCGTCTACGGCATCGCCAGCAACGCCAAGACGTTCGCCCAGTCCTGGGACCAGGCGCTCAGCCCCACGGCGGCGGAGGTGCTGCTCGACAACATCGCCAAGCTGTTCCAGCTGTCGATCTCACCGCAGCAGTTCACCACCAACATGAACGCGGTCATCGGCAAGTGACCACCATTCCGACCTCCGCCGGATCAGGGAGGCCGTCGGCCCGGGCGCGAGGGGGACGCAACGGCTCCCTCGCGTGGCTGACCGTTCCGGCGCTGGTGTTCTTCGTGGGCTTCGGGGTGATCCCGCTGGTCGGGGTCCTCGCGCTCAGCTTCACCACCTGGGACGGCATCGGCGACATCCACTTCTCGGGCTTCACCAGCTGGCAGGCCGTCCTCGCCGACCCAGGCCTGCCGCACGCGCTGTGGGTGACGTTCCTGATCATGGCGCTGTCCTGGCTGGTGCAGACGCCGACGAGCATCCTGCTCGGGGTGTTCCTGGCCGGGGCCCAGCGCTACCGCGCGGTGCTGTCGGTGCTGTACTTCATCCCGCTCCTGCTCAGCTCGGCGGCCATCGCCATCACCTACAAGGCGCTGCTCGACCCGAACTTCGGCCTCGGCGCCGGACTGAAGATCGAGCTGCTCAGCCAGGACTGGCTCGGCCGGCCCGGCCTCGCCCTCGGCGTCGTGGTCTTCGTGGTGTCCTGGCAGTTCATCCCGTTCCACTCGCTGATCTACCAGGGCGGCGTACGGCAGATCCCGCAGTCGATGTATGAGGCCGCGGAGCTGGACGGCGCCGGGCGGGTCCGCAAGTTCTTCAGCATCACCCTGCCGCAGCTGAAGTACACGATGATCACGTCCACGACCCTCGTGCTCGTCGGCTCGCTGACCTTCTTCGACCTGATCTTCGTGCTGACCGCCGGGGGTCCGGGCGACGCCACCCGGGTGCTCGCTCTGGACATGTACAAGCGGGGCTTCCAGGCCAACCTCATGGGCCCGGCCAGCGCGATCGCCCTCATTCTCGTCTTCGTGGGCCTCGCCCTGTCGCTGTTGCTGCGCCGGCTCGGCGGCGGCAAGGCCGACCACAGCCAGATGGAAGGGGCCTGACATGGGGACGACCCTGACAACTCGCCCTCAGCGGACGGGGGCCCAGCGGCCCCGGCACCAACGCGACGCGCCCGCCCGTCACTGGAACTGGCTGGGCGGCGCGACCGGGTGGCTCTGGATGGCCGTCGTGGTGGTGCCCATCTACTGGATCGTCATCACCAGCTTCAAGACGCAGAGCAACTACTACGCGATGAACCCGCTGGCGCCGCCGACCCAGCCGACCCTGGCCAACTACCGCATGGTCATCGAGTCCGACTTCGTGCTGTATTTCATCAACAGCCTCATCGTCACCGTCGGCGCGGTGATCCCCGCGGTCACCGTCTCCTTCATGGCGGCCTACGCGATCGTGCGGGGCTCCGCCGGTCGGTTCATCCGGTCGGTCAACTCCCTGTTCCTCATGGGCCTGGCAATCCCGCTGCAGGCGACGGTCATCCCGATCTACCTGATCATCATCCGGCTGCACCTCTACGACACCCTGCTGGCGATGATCCTGCCGTCGATCGCCTTCGCGATCCCGCTGTCGGTGCTGGTCCTGTCCAACTTCATCCGCGACGTCCCGAAGGAGCTGTTCGAGTCCATGCGGATGGACGGCGCCACCGAGTGGGGGACGCTCTGGCGCCTGGCCTTCCCCCTGTCCCGGCCGGCCGTGGTGACGGTGACGATCTACAACGCGCTGACGATCTGGAACAACTTCCTGCTGCCGCTGATCCTCACGCAGAGCCCGGACAAACGGACCCTGCCGCTGGCTCTGTGGACCTTTCAGGGCCAGTACAGCATCAACGTGCCGGCGGTGCTCGCCTCGGTCGTCCTGACCACGCTGCCGATCCTGACCCTGTACGTGGTGGGCCGGCGTCAACTCCTCAGCGGCTTGATGGCGGGCTTCAGTAAATAATCGCGTGAAATATCCCTTTTTAGTTAATGAATCCCTCAATGCAGTATTCCGAATGCTGACCGGCGAAATGCGATAAACTCATCCCACCGAGGACATATCGCGCGTTGGTACTTCAGACGGCGATGGGCCGCTCACGGGTTTCTCCAGAGGCCTGGACAAGGCACGCTGAGCTCGGACCTCGATGGGGGATCATCATGACCATCACGCACGCCATACCGCTTCCCAGGGCCGGCGGAACATCCGCTCCGACCACGATCCAGGTGAGCGGTGAGATCGACATCTTCACCAGCAAGGAGCTCCGTCAGGGCCTGGTGGCGGCCCTGGCGACGTGCACCAGCACGCTCATCATCGACCTGTCGGGGGTGTCGTTCTGCGACGCCACCGGCCTGGGCATCCTGGTCGGCATCCAGCACCGCGCCCGTGCTCAGGGCATCACGCTCGCCCTGGCCGGACCCCGCCCGTTCATGGTCAGTCTCCTGCACATGTCCGGGCTGGACCGCAGCCTGCCGATCGTGATGTGACCCCGTCCCCGCGTCCTCGGAAATCGGAAATCGGAACGGTCAGTCGGCGATGTAGCCGATCGACTGGACGTCGTACCCGCGGGTGATCGAGCCCTTGAGGTGCATCAGCAGGGCGCCGCCGTCGTAGGACCAGGCGCAGCTGTAGCCCTTCGGCTCCTTGGTGCAGCCCTGGAAGTAGTAGGCGACGCCCTTGGGGTCGTACCTGACGCGGAAGAGTCTGGCGACCGCCCCCTGAGAGGCCACCTCGAGGCCGAGGTCACGGTCGCCCTGGTGCCAGGCCGTGAGCAGTCGCTTGGCGGCCACCGCCGGCTTGGTCACGTGGCGCGACTGGTAGACCCGGGTGACCTTCGAGCCTGAGACGATCATGAGCAGGCCGTTGAGCCCGCCCGGTACCCGCACGCTGGTGTGGAGGAACCGGCACGCGTTACCGGCGCAGCCCGCGAACTCGTCGGGCGCGCGGTAGGCGTAGGAGAAGATCGAACTGACCGCCGCGGGGGTGGCCACCTTCGCGGCCGCCGCGCGGTCGCGGCGCAGCCACGCATGGAACAGCTTGTTGGACACCCTCGCCGGAGTGGCCGCCGGTGCCGCCATGTTCGGGGCGGCGGTGCCGGCCGCCGCCGGAGAGGATGTGAGCAGCAGCGCGGCGACCGCGGTCGCCGCGCCGGCACCGAATAACCATCGTTGTGACATACCGGCGACGCTAACGACACCCGCTTGCACGGAGATTGACACCGGCTTGGCCGCAGAGCCAGGCGAGGCGCCGCCGGTCGGCCGGGACCGCGGCTAGAGGGTGGAAGACTCCTCCGTCACCAGGGCCCCGCTGGAGGTGTCGACCCGCATGCGCACCGGGCCGCTGATGTGCGAAGGGTCGACGTGCAGCGTCCGCAGCGCGGCGTAGTCGAGCCCCCGATCCCTGGCCAGCGCGAGCGCCCGCTCGGCGACCACGCTCTCCGGCGTCTCCTCGACGCCCTCCATGTCCACGACGTGATGGACATGCTGGATCACGCCGTCGGCGTCATACAGGACGCAGCTCTTGACGTGGGCGACACGACCGCCGCCCGTTGACCTGAATTCCATCTCTCACCCCCAGAAGTCGAGCCGCGCGAGCAGCCAGCCGGTCTGATCCGTGCCCGTGGCGATCGCCAGGGTGATGCCGCTGATGCGGTCGAAGACCAGCGGCGGCCACGAGGGCCACTCGCCGAAGTCCACGTCCTGATCGGCGCCGGAGTCGAGCCTGCGCCGGAAGTGCTTGATCCCCGCGTACTGCGTCCCGCCCCCGGTCGCGCCGTACAGCGAGACGGACGTGCCGACCAGCGCCGGGGGAAGGTTGAGATCGACCGTGTGGTAACCGTTACCCCAGGCGGAGAACCAATGCCAGTCGATTCGCGTGACAGCCATCGCGCCCCCTCTCTCTTGGTGGTGCCTTTCAGCCAAGAGTGAGGTGGATTGGGGGGCCGCACATGAGTAGTCCCCTACCCATTCGGGCGTCAGGAGTGGACGGCGCGAATCTCCGTAACGATGAATTCGTCGACGATGTGCTGGTTCTGCAGCAGGAACCCGACCATGCCCGCCACCGCCTCCGCGCCCAGTTCGGCGCGTATCTGCCCGCTCAGCAGGTAGACCAGGGGGGTCGACGGCTGGTCCAGCGCGAAGCGGCGGCCGTGGCGGTGCACGTCGTGCAGGGTCCTGATCGGGATCGGCCGCGCCGAGGTGAACCACACCGCGACCTCCCACAACGGCAACGCCGGATCGGCGTCGGCCGAGACCTCGTAGCAGGTGACGCAGCCGTGCCCGGCGTGCTGCCCGTGCGGGCAGGTCCACTGGGCGATGTCGGCCCGGCTCTGGTCGTGGCTGCTGAGGATCGCCGCCTCAGTCACGCGTCGGCGCGCCGATCGTCGCGGGCCCTCGGACGAGGGAAAGTAGTCGTTGACGATGATCGGGTCCTTTCTCTCCCACATTTCCGATCTATTGAGCCTAGCTCCCACGCGACGCTGCGCGACGGCCCCGCGCCCGACGGTCGCCCATCGCCGGTCTGCCGCACCGCCCGCCGACTGCGAAGCCCGTTATGCACCAAAGGCGGCCCGGAAGGGCATCCGAGGGCCATTTCAAGGAGGTTGCCTTAATAAAGCAGGCGACTTAAGGTGAGTTCGATCAGGTTCCCGATCTGGAGGGCACGATGACTGCTGAGGCGATCCCCGATTATCCCTTCGACCGGGCCACGGCTCTGGAGCCTCCCGCGAAGCTGGCGGAGCTGCGCGAGCAGTGCCCTGTCGCGCACGTCCGGCTGCCCAGCGGTGACGTGGCCGGGCTGGTGACCCGCTACGACGACGCCCGTGCGGTGATCTCGGACCCGCGGTTCAGCCGCAACCTCGCCCGCGAGGGCGCCGCCCGGATGTCCACCACGAAGGACGGCGGCCTGTTCAGCCGGCGCAAGATGGGCAGCGAGAACATCAGCGAGGGCGAGGGGCACCTGCGCTGGCGGCGGCTGCTCAGCCGCTGGTTCACGGTCCGGCGGATGGAGGTGTGGCGCCCCAGGATCCAGGCGATGGCCGACGACCTGGTCGACGGCCTCGTGGCCAAGGGCTCCCCGGCGAACCTGTCGGCCGGGCTGGGACTGCCGCTTCCGGTGCGCGTCATCTGCGCGCTGGTCGGTGCGCCCAGCGAGGACCAGGACAAGTTCGCCCACTGGTCGAGCACCATGCTGACCCTGACGCGTAACACCCAGGAGGAGGTCGACCAGGCGTACGAGGAGTTCAACGCCTACGTCTCCGACCTGATCGACCGCAACCGCGCGAACCCGGGTGACGACCTGCTCAGCGAGCTGACGCAGATCACCGACAGCGAGGACGGCCGCCTCAGCCACGCCGAGCTGATCGCCACCGTGCGCGGGCTGCTGCTGGCCGGGCACGAGACCACGTCGAACATGATCGCGATCATGACGGCGATGGTGCTCGCCGAGCGGGAGCGCTTCGAGGCGGTGATCGACGACCCCGAGCTGATCCAGGGCACGGTCGAGGAGGTCCTCCGCCTGGACAGCACGCTCTCGGCGATCGGCGTGCCCAGGTTCATCACCGAGGACGTCGAGTTGAGCGGCGTGACGGTGCCGGCGGGGACGACGCTGATCCCCAGCGCGCCCTCCGCCAACCGGGACCCGCGCAAGTTCCCCGAGCCCGAGCGGTTCGACCCGCGCCGGCAGGCCAACCAGCACCTCACCTTCGGCGCCGGGCCGCACTTCTGCATCGGCCAGCCCCTGGCCAGGATGGAGCTTCAGGTCGTGCTGGGCACGCTGGCCCGGCGGCTGCCGAGCCTGGGCCTGCGGGACATCCCCGACGACCTCAAGCTCCGTACCGGAGGGATGTCCGGCGGGCTGCAGGACGTCTGGGTCACGTGGTAACTGGAGGGCCCGTCATGAAGGTCATCGCCGACCAGGACCTGTGTTGCGCCAGCGGGATGTGCGTGATGACGGCCGACCAGGTCTTCGACCAGCGCGAGGAGGACGGTGTCGTCGTCGTGCTGGACGAGGCGCCCCCACTGGACCAGCATGAGGCGGTGCGCGTCGCGGCCGCTGGGTGCCCCGCCTCGGCCATCCGGCTCGTGGAGTGACATCCTCCCATCACCGTGAGATCAGGGAGCGCCGCTGACCGGGGCCAGCCACAGGCCGGTGATCGCGTCGATCAGCCCCGTCGCGGCGGCGTCCCAGGTCGCGTGCGGGGTGGCCGTGCCCTCGTGCAGCGCGCGTTCCCGCTCGGCGCACATGTGCACCAGCAGGTGCCGGATCATGTCCTTGCGCTCCTGCCGTACCTGTTCGGGCAGGTCGGGGACGAGCCGGGAGACCCCGTCGAGGGTCCGCCGCAGCGACGAGGACGTGATCGTGTCGTCGGTGACGAGCTTGCGGAAGGCCGGGTCGGTGGTGACCTGGGCGGCGAACCGGGCGTACCAGGTCGGGGTGCCCAGGTCGGCGAGGTGTTCGGTGATGGGGCGTACGAGGCAGGCGATCCATTCGTGCAGGCCGGCCGAATCCGTGACCGTCGTGAGCATCTCGGCGCGTCGCCGCTCCATCGGCGCGGCGTGCCGGCTGACGATCGCGAGCACGAGATCGGCCTTCGTGCCGATGTGGTAGCCGACCGCGGAGTTGTTGGCCTGCCCCGCCGCCTCGCTGACCTGGCGGTTGGACACCGCCGCCACCCCGTGCTCGGCGAACAGCCGCTCGGCCGTCGTCACGAGCAGCTCACGGGTCTCGCCGCCACGCTCGGGCTTGGTCGTGGTCACCCTTACCTCCGCACGGTCGTGGGAGCACCGTAGAGGGATCGCCTTGATTAAGTCAACTGCTTGACTCTATTGAGGCGATCGCCTTACGGTTATGATGGCCGCCGCGTGATCTTCGCGTACCCGCAAACAGGACGCGGGCGTGAGGGCGGCGCACAAGGGGGACTGGTCATAGAGCCCCATTTCGCAACGATCGAGACAGGACGTCGATGACGACGCTGGTCCCTGGGACCGAGGTGCGGGCGCCACGCGGCGGCCTGACGGTGGCGGTGCTGGCGTTCGCCGGCATCGTGGTCGCGCTCATGCAGACCTTGGTCATCCCGCTGGTCCCGCAGCTGCCTGCCCTGCTGCACGCCACTCCGTCGAACACCTCCTGGGCCATCACCGCCACCCTGCTGGCCGGCGCCGTGGCCACCCCGGTGTTCGGGGGCCTGGGGGACATGTACGGCAAGCGGCTGATCCTCGTGCTCTGCCTCGGGCTGCTGGTGACCGGGTCGGTCGTCTGCGCGCTCAGCGACTCGCTGGCCCCGATGATCGTGGGCCGGGCACTCCAGGGCGCGGCCGCCGGTGTCATCCCGCTGGGCATCAGCATCATGCGGGACGAACTGCCCCCCGAGAAGCTCGGCTCGGCGATCGGGCTGATGAGCTCCTCGCTGGGCGTGGGCGGCGCGCTGGGTCTGCCGAGCGCCGCGCTGCTCGCCGAGCACATCGGCTGGCACGTGCTGTTCTGGGTCTCGGCGGCACTCGGCGCCGTGGTGGCCGGACTGGTGCTGGCCGTCGTGCCGGAGTCGCCGCTGCGCACCGGCGGCCGCTTCGACGTGCTCGGCGCGGTCGGGCTAACGGCCGGACTGGTGTGCCTGCTGCTGGCGATCTCCAAGGGCGGCGACTGGGGCTGGACGAGCGGCACGATTCTCGGGCTGTTCGCCGCCGCCGCGGTCATCCTGCTGCTGTGGGGGGTGTGGGAGCTGCGCACGCGGCGGCCGCTGGTGGACCTGCGGATCACCGCCCGCCGCCGGGTGCTGGTGACGAATCTGGCCTCCATCATGGTCGGCTTCTCGATGTTCGCGATGTCGCTGGTGCTGCCGCAGGTGCTGGGGATACCGGCGGCCACGGGATACGGCCTCGGCCAGTCGTTGCTGGTGATCGGCCTGTGCATGGCGCCGGGCGGCCTGGTGATGATGGCCACCTCGCCGCTCGCTGCGCGCCTGTCGGCCGCGCGGGGCCCGAAGGTGTCGCTGATGACGGGCTCGCTCGTGATCGCCGTCGGCTACTTCCTGGGCATCGTGCTCATGGGCGGGGTCTGGCAGATCGTCGTGTTCACCTGCGTCATCAGCGCCGGGGTCGGCATCGCGTACGCCGCGATGCCCGCGCTGATCATGTCGGCCGTGCCGGCGTCGGAGACCGGCGCGGCCAACGGGCTCAACGCCCTCATGCGCTCGATCGGCACCTCCACCTCCAGCGCGGTGATCTCGGTCGTCCTGGCCAACATGGTCACCCGCTTCGGCCCCGCCGAACTGCCCTCCCTCGCCGGCTTCCGGGTCGCCATCCTCATCGGCGGCGGCGCGGCGCTGGCCGCGTTCCTGATCGCCGCCTTCATCCCGAGCGGCCGCGATGCGGGTAACCTGGCCCCGGTGGAAGCAGGGACCGCGACCAGCGCGCGGTGAACCAGAGCGAGGTCGGGCAACGGTCATGAAGGTCACTACGAGATGACGCTCTCCGAGACGGCCGCCACGATCTCGCCCCGCTCCGCAGTCGCCAGGGACAAGCTGATGCACACCGCGGAGCGGCTCTACGCGGAGCACGGGTTCGCGAACGTGTCGATCAGGAAGATCGGCGAGGCGGCGGGCCAGCGCAACAAGTCGGTCGTGCAATATCACTTCAGCACCCGTGACGAGCTCATCCGCGCGATCCTGGCCCGGCACATGGCCGCGATCGAGAAGCACCGCGTCGCGATGGTGGCCGCGCTGGGCGAGTCGGGCGAGATGTCCCTGCGGGACTGGGCCACCTGCCTCGTCCTGCCGAGCATCGAGCATCATATCGACGTGGGCACGCCGTCCTGGTACGCCCGGTTCCTGGCGCAGGCCGTCGTGGAGCCCAGCCTGCGCGAGTACACGATCCAGGCACATCTGAACATGCCGTCGTTCCGCCGCCTGGAAGAGCTCGGCCAGCCGCACGGGCGGACCGCCGAGCCTGAGCTCTCCGCGCAGCGTGGGGCGATGATCCGGCAGCTCATCGTGCACATGAGCGCCGAGCTGGAAGCCGACCTGGCCGACCGCCGGGCCGACCCCGGCACCGCCGAGCGGTCCTGGCGGTGGCTGGGGACCAACCTGATCACGGCCATCACCGGGCTCACCTCCGCCCTGCGGGAGTAGGCGTCCGAACCGTCAGCCGTGGTGGCCGAGGCGGCGGGGATGGCTAGCCGCGGTGGCCGAATGCGCGCCGTACACCTGCCGCGACCCAGATCGTGGCCAGCCCGGCGTACACGCTCAGCAGCACCACGCCCGTCGAGGCCAGGATCGTCGCCGTGACGATGGCCACAACGAGCAGGACCGTCCAGCCGTACAGGATCGCCCGGCCGCGCGCCGAGCCGGTGTGCACGGCTTCCTGGACCGCGGTGACCAGGGCCATGACGGCCACGCCCGCGGTGCCGACCGCGTCCTGGCCGAGCGCCACGCCCAGCACGAGCACCGCCGCGCCCACGGCCACCAGGCCGCAGCACAGCACGGCCACGCGGGCCTCGGCGCCCTCGAAGAGCAGCTGGGTGGCCTTGGCACGGGCCAGCCGCAGCGTGGTCCACGCCTCGGCTACCCACGCCGCCCAGTGCAGGACCGCGATGAGGATGAAGACCACGATGAGCGGCGGGACGGCGGGCAGCAGGAACACCAGCCGGCCGCCACGGAGCCCGTCCCGCAGCCGCGTGAGCCGCCGGTAGAGCGGATTGCGCTGCTTCAGCGCCGCCACGAGGAGATCCCTGGCCTGGTCGAAGCCGGGGTCGAGGCGGAGCACCTCGCGGAAGGCGTCCGCCGCCCGCCGGGGATCGCCGAAGGTCAGCGCCGCCCGGCCGTACGCCAGGTGCGCGATGGCGCTCTCCGGGTCCAGCCCCACGGCGTGCGCGGCGGCGGCCGTGGCCGGCTCCGCCTGCCCGAGCTCGGTGAGCGCCACCGCCAGCAGGCTCACCAGGTCGGACTCCTGCGGGTCGATGGCCAGCCCGCGCCGCGCCGCCTCGGCGGCCTGGAGCCACTGCTCCTTGGACACGTGGACGCGGGCCAGCAGCTCCCAGATCGGGGCGTACTCGGGCTCGAGTTCGAGGGCCACGTGGAGGGCGGCCATCGCCTCGTCGGGCCGGCGGGCGAGCTGATGCACCTGACCGGCCACGTAGTGCGTGAGCCATTGGTCGGGCGCCAGCCGGATCGCCTCATGCGCCTGCGCGACCGCCTCGGCCACGACGCCCTGCTGGGCGAGGGCGAGGGCCAGGAAGGAGTGCGCGGTGATGTGCTGCGGTTCCTGGGCGAGCGCGCCGCGCAGCTCCCGCTCGGCCTCGGCCGGCCGGCGCATCCCAAGCAGCGTCCGCGCCCGCTGTACCGGGTCGGCGGCGGTCACCACTTGCCTTTGACCCACGGCATCAGCTCGTCCCAGGCGCCGGAGTCGTTGGAGTGCATCACGTAGTTTCGCGCGGTGGCCATCCATTCGCGCACCGCGGTCGGCCGTACGCTCTGGGCCGCGGCCAGCAGGTCGGGCGTCGAGAGCGGAATGGGGCGGCCCGCGCTGATCGACTGCTGGAGCTTGACCTCCACCGCCCGGTCCACCACACCCTTCAGATCCGCGCCGACGAAATGGTCGGTGACCCGCGCGACCGCGTCGAAGTCCATCTCGGCCAGGGGCTTGTCACGGCACAGCAGGCGCAGGATGGCCGCGCGGGCCGCCGGGTCGGGCGGCGGTACGAACACCGGCTGGTCCAACCGGCCGGGACGGCGGAAGGCCACGTCCACGTACCAGGGGGCGTTCGTGGCCGCCAGCACCAGGACCCCCTCGTTGGCGTTCTGGTCCACGCCGTCGAGCTCGGCCAGGAACTGGTTGACCAGCTGCCGTGTGTGCGCCTGGCGCATGTCCGAGCGGCGGGCGGCCAGCGCGTCGACCTCGTCGAAGAACAGCACGCACGGCCGGTTGCGCCGGGCCAGCTCGAAGGTGGCCCGCAGGTTGCGCTCGCTGGAGCCGATGTACATGTCCAGGATGTCGGCCAGGCCCACGTTGACGAACGACGCGCCGAGCTCTCCGGCGGCGGCTCTGGCCAGGTGCGTCTTGCCCGCTCCCGGCGGGCCGTACAGCAGCACCCCGCCTCCAGCGCGCTTGCCGTACGCGGCGAACAGGTCCGGCTGCTGGATCGGCAGCAGGAGCTTGACCCGCAGCGACTCCTTGACCGCCTCCATGCCGGCCACATCGGCGAAGTTGAGCCGGGAACGCTCGATCTCGGCGGTGGCCCCATCCACCGGCGTAGGGGCCGGTGCGGCGTAAGCCTGCCCGGCGGGAGGCGCCGGCGCGGCGTAGGGCTGTCCGGGAGGTGCCGGCGCCCCGTACGGCGAGGCGGCCGGGGCCGGCGCCCCATACGGTGGGGCCGGCGGGGCCGACAGCCGGGCGGCCAGGTCGGCGTCCCCCACGGACGGATCGCGGGAGATCGCCTCGTGGTAGCGGTAGCCCGCCCGCGCGGTGTCCCCCTCGCCGAGCAGTGCCCGAGCCGCCAGCACGCCCACCTTGGGCGGGTAGCCAGGAGCGGCCAGCAACGGCTCCAGAGCGGCCAGCGCGGCGCCGAAGGCACTCTGCCGGACGAACGCCTCCGCCAGCCCGGCCATGATGCCCGCGTCCTTGGGCGCGAGCACGAGCGCGGCGCGGTATTCGGCCTCGGCCTCGCCGAGATACCCCTTGGCCAGGAGCTGACCGGCCAGGTGCTGCCGCAGGGGAAGGTTGTCCGGGGATAGGCGGGCCGCCTCGCGGAGCGCCTGGAGACCGGCATCGTCGAGCACGTGCCGTCCCTTCTGTAGCGGGTGGTTTCGGTCGGTCCTGAACTACGCAAGATACCGAAATCAGCCCACACCGGGGCGCATGGGGCGTGGGTCCACGACGTCTCAGGCGACTCGGTCAGCCGGCCGACCAGCCGCCGTCCACCGGGACGATCGCGCCATTGATGAACGAGGCGGCGTCCGAGGCGAGGAAGAGAGCGGCGTCGGCCATCTGCTCCGGCTTGGCCATGCTCTCGCCGAGGGCGAGCACGGGGGCGAGGCGGGCGGCGCCGGCCGGGTCGAAGGTGGTGTTCGTGGCGATGCCGGTCATGGTGGGGCCGGGCAGGATGGCGTTGCAGCGGATGCCGTCCTTGGCGTACGCCCAGGCCACGCTCTTGGTCAGGCCGACCACGCCATGCTTGGAGGCGGTGTAGGCGGCCCCGGCCGTGCCGCCGCGGATGCCCGCCTCCGAAGCGGTGTTGACGATCGCGCCGCTGCTCTGGCTCAGCATGTACGGCAGCACCGCGTGCGTGACCAGGAACGTGCCGGTCAGGTTGACCCTCAGCACCCGCTCCCACAGAGAGAGCGGGATGTCGGCGGGCAAGGCCATGGTGTCCATGATCCCGGCGTTGTTGCACAGCACGTCGATGCGTCCGTACGCGCTGATCGCGGTCTCGACCAGCGCGGCCACCGAAGCCTCGTCGGAGATGTCGGCCGCCACGCCGATCGCCGCGTCACCGAGGTCGGCGGCGGTCCGTTCGGCGCTGCCGGAGTCGATGTCGCAGGCCACGACGCGGGCGCCGGCCTTGGCGAAGGCGACCGCCATGGCCTGGCCGATTCCGGATCCCGCTCCGGTGACCAGGGCGACCTTGTCGTCAAAGGTGCTCAAAGAGGTGGTCCTTTCGATCGGGCGACCGGCACGCATTGAACCGGACAACCATGTCCGGTGAAACCGTAACCGTTGGACCTGATATATGTCGAGTAGGGGGAGCACTGAGCTCGAAGAATCGGACTTTGATGTCCGGTTGCTATCGTTGCCGCTATGCCTGACGTACGCCGGATGAACAGAGGGCCCGGTGCCGCGGCCGAGAACCGCGCGGCGCTGATCGCGGCGGCCCGTGACGTGTTCGCCACCGCGGGCTACGACGCGCCGCTCAGCATGGTCGCCCGCACGGCCGGCGTCGGCCAGGGCAGCCTCTACCGGCACTTCCCCGACCGGGTCAGCCTCGCGCTCGCCGTGTTCGAGGATGGAGTGACCGCGCTGGAGGCATTGGCCGCCGAACCGGGTGCCACTCTCGACGACGTACTGGCCCTGATCACCGAGCAGGCCATCGCCTCGACCGCGTTCATCGACATGGTGAGCGTGCCCCCCGCGGACCCCCGCGTCATCGCGGTACGCGACCGCGTGGCGGAACTGCTGACGGGCAAGCTCGCCGAGGCCCAGCGCGCCGGGCGGATCCGTCCGGACCTCACCCCCGATGACCTGGTCATGGCCGTCGGCATGCTCGCGGCGGCCCTCGTCCAGCGGCCGGCACCTGCCCGGCGAGTCGCCGCAGCACGGGCGTGGGCGCTGTTGCGCAAGGGGATGGACGCCTGACCGGCGAACATATCTGCCACCTGGCGGCCCACCTGACCGTCGCCGGCGGATCTTTCGGCATGAAGCCCCCGCTTCCGTACGTGGGCGGCGTCGAGGCCGCCGGCGTGGTCCTGGACTCCGAGACCCTGGCTCCGGGCACGCAGGTGCTCCTTCGCGGTGCCGCGCTCGGCCTGCTGCGCGACGGCTGCTGGCGCGAACGCCTCAGCGTCTCTCCCAAGGCCGTCACCCCGCTGGCGCGGCCGCTTCCTCCCGAGGTCGCGGCGTCGTTCTTCGTACCGACCACCACGGCGTACGTCGCCCTGCACAACGTCGCCCGCCTGGAGCCGGGCGAGGAGGTCATCGTGACCGGCGCGGCCGGCGCGGTAGGCGCCATGGTGGCCCAGCAGGCCCGGCTGGCCGGAGCTATGGTGACCGGGGTGGTCGGCCTCACCCACACAGCACCTGCGCTTGCGTCCACGCTACGGGTGTCCCGTCGCGTGGAGTTCCTGTCGTATTACCAGCGTGGGAGGACAAGGCACGGATCGTGGTCGGCGCTGACGGTCGTCACTCAGCCGGTGGCTCGCCGATCCCGTGGAAGTGTGCGCCATAGGGGCACGTCGGTCACCCTTGCGGCCGTATCCGCCATTCGACGCAGCGTTGTCTCCCGATCAAGGTCGCTGCCATCCTGGCGTCGGCGACCAAGTCATGCCGGAGTAGGTGCGTCCTTGGCGCGCACCACCGTCACCGTGCAGTGTGCGTGGTGCAGGACGCCTCGGCTGACCGAGCCAAGGACGATCGACCCGATCGCGCTCCTGCCATGCGAGCCGACGACCAGCAGGTCGGCCCGGTCACCGGCGGCGGCCAGCGCATTGACGGGATGGGCACACCGCACGTCCGCGATCACCTTGACCCGCGGGTATCTCTCCCGCCACGACGCGAGTTGTTCCTCGGCGACACGCTGTTGGGCCTCACGCAACGCTTCAAAGTCGCAGGAGAAGCCGGCAGCCAAGGCGAACGGCAGCGCCCAGGCGTACACCGCCCGCAATGTGCTTCCGCGCAGTTCGGCCTGCCCGAAGGCATAGGCCAGGGCGGGCTCGCACGTGGGGGAGCCATCGAGACCGACGACGATCTCACCGTGCGCCACGGCGGTCCTTGGCCGGACGACGACCACCGGAACCGGCACCTGGCCCGCGACGTTCATGCTGACCGAGCCAAGCACAGCCCCGGCGAAGCCACCCAACCCTCTACTGCCGACCACCAGTTCGGTCGCGTCGCCGGCCTGCTCGCGAAGGACGGCCGCCGGTGTTCCCGTCATCACCTCGGTACTCACCTCGACGGTAGGCTGGCGTTCGCGCGCGATCTCCTCGGCTTGTGCCAGGACCTTCCGCGCGTTCCCGAT